>CAWHTI010000012.1:0-853482 GCA_963832225.1 uncultured Actinomycetes bacterium | reverse complement strand
AGACGTGAAACCGCAGGTCAGGGCGTTGAGCTGCAGGAATCGAGTTCCTCTAAGTACCTCTCAGTACGCCTGAGTGTCGCTGAGTTGTTATGCAGATGTTATGCAGGCTTCCGGATAGAGGATCCGCTGCCTCACGCTTTGCTCGTTGCCTCGCGGAGGGCTTGTCAAGGTTGCGAGCTGTCGGATCCTCGCTACTTCATCTTCCGGGTCCACGTCTGTCGACGCCGCCTGAATACTGATCACCTCTCGCCGGTCGAAAACTGTCCACCCCTCCATCGAGGGAAGCGGTTCTCCACCGATGCTCGGGTCACAGCGACCCGAGGAGGAAGAGGTGTATCGAGTGCACGATTGGGCTGAGGTCCACCGGCTCCACCGCGAGGGGTTGTCCAAGTCCGCGATCGCCGAGCGGCTGGGGATGAGCCGCACCACGGTCGACCGGCTCGCGGCCTGAGCGAGCCGCCCCGCTACGAACGCCCCGCCGCGACCTCGCTGCTCGACCCGTTCACCGACGAGATCGCCTCCATGCTCGACCACGACCCGAAGGTGCGCCGCCACGGTGGTGCTCGAGCGCCTGCGCCGCGCAGGGCTACACGGGCGGCATCACGATCCTCAAGGATCACCTGGCGAAGGTCCGTCCGGCGTTCCTGGCGGCCAAGACCTACCAGCGCACGAGCTACCTGCCGGGCGAGATCTCTCAGATCGACTGGTGGCACACCGGCGTCCAGATCCCGGTCGGCAAGGGCGCCACCCGCGAGGCGTTCGGACTGGTCGCCACGCTGCCGCACTCGGCTGCCCACGCCGCGGTGTTCACGCTGTCTCGCACGATCGCCGACCTGTTGCCGGCGGTGCTCGGCTGCCTCGCAGCGCCTCGGCGGGTCTCCGGAGAAGGTCGTGTGCGACAACGACGCCTCGATCGTGCGTGAACGACATGCGGGGCGAGCGATCCTGCACGAGGAGGTCGCCGCCTTCTTCGGGGCGCTGGCGATCGGTGTGGTGGTGCTGCAGCCGAGGCGACCGCAGTCCAAAGGGCAGGTGGAGCGCACGAACGGCTACCTGGACCGGTCCTTCCTGCCGCTGCGCACGCTTCGGCGACATCGCCGACCTGCAGGCCCAGCACGACACCTGGGCCGGCAGACCGCCTACCGCCGGCACCACCGCCGCGTCGGGTCGACCGTTGCCGAGGCGTGGAACGTGGAGCGGGGGTTCCTGCACGCGCTGCCCGATCCGCTCCCCAGCACCGACCGCCTCGGTGAGGCCCGGATCGACGCGCGACGGCTTCTGCCGGGTCGGTGACGTCGACTACTCGGTGCCGCCGGGCCTGGTGGGCCGGCGCGTCCAGCTTCGGAGCTCGCTCACCGAGGTCGTGGTCTTCCACGAGGGCCGCCAGATCGCACGGCACCGCCGCAGCTACGTGCCTGCCGACGTCGTGCTCGCGCCCGCGCATGCCCGTGCCCTGCGGCTCGCCCGCGAGGCTCGAGGACGTCTGGAGACCTCCAGCATCGAGGTCCCTGCGGTCGACCTGTCGCGCTACGACGAGCTCGCAGGGGTCGTGTCGTGAGCGGGGTCGCCTCCGACGTCGCGTTCTTGTCGCGCGCGCTCAAGGCTCCGCGGATCCGAGCCGTGGCCTCGACCCTCGCGGCCAGGGCCCGTGAGGAGGGGTGGGACTACGAGGCCTACCTCACCGCGGTGCTATCCGAGGAGGTCGCCTCCCGCGAAGACCATGGCGGCACCAGCCGCGTCAAGGCCGCTCGGTTCCCCCAGACCAAGACGCTCGACGACTTCGACTTCGGCTTCCAGCGCTCGGTCAAGCGCACCCAGATCGCCCACCTCGCGCAGCTGGACTTCCTCGCCGAGGCCCACAACGTCGTGTTCCTGGGGCCGCCGGGCACCGGCAAGACCCACCTGTCGATCGCCCTGGGGGTCCAGGCCGCGCGTCGCGGCCACCGCGTGGCCTTCGCCACCGCCCACCAGTGGGTACTGCGTCTGGGCGCCGCCAAGCGAGCGGGCAAGCTCGAGGCCGAGCTCGAGCGCCTCGGTCGCATCCCGTTGCTGATCGTCGACGAGGTCGGCTACATCCCGTTCGATCCGGAGGCCGGGGCGCTGTTCTTCGCCCTCATCAGCTCGCGCTACGAGCGGCGATCGCTCGTCGTGAACTCGAACAAGACCTTCAGCGCCTGGGCGGAGATCTTCGGCGATCCCGTGGCCGTCGCCGCCATGGTCGATCGCCTGGTCCACCACGCCGAGGTCATCGTGCTCCGCGGCGACAGCTACCGGCTCAAGGGCAAGGGCAAGGAGGTGCTGCCGTCAGAACGAGCTCCCTGAGGTGCTCAGTTTTCGACCGGCGATTCCTGCCAGTTTTCGACCGGCGTTGACAGGTAGTGCCAGACGGCTCTACTTGTCCGGTCGTCCTGCCGCTCCAGCCAAGGCAGCAGTACCTCTCGTTCGGCGTTAGGTTCGAGTGTCCACCCGTTTGCCACGGGCGAGGTCTAGCAGGTCATCAGATGTCTTGCCAGGGGAAAACTCACCTGACCGCACACGTTCCTTCGCCTTCCCGATCTTGGCTCGCATCTCAGGCGTGTCTAGAGCTTCGTGTGGCAAGGGTCCCTCTCGTCGTGTGCTTTCCTTACCCATGGGCCATCCGCCTCCGCTGTCGTCGTCCATGACGCTACCCCCTCCGGCGACTTCCTACCAGCAGCTCGTTACCGGTCCCTTCTACCAGCCACGAGATATCACCTCGGGCGACCTGCGCAGACGAGGCACGGCGGCAGGAGCTGTTGATGGGATCGAGGCCCGCGATCGCCTCTGGGCCAAGCTCGGGCGCTGTCCGAACGCCTTGCTCGTTCCGCTGGAGTGCAGGTAAGGGTCGAGACCCTGATGCCCTCAAGCCGCTCATCTGAGCTGACTCGCCCATGGACGGCCGATGAGCCTTCCACCCCGGATCAACCTCGGGGCCCATTCCTTCGTCCGTCGAACAGCTCAGAGCGACCGCGATGATCCGCTCGGCGGCGCGGGACACACGGTGTTGTCAGCCCGGGAGTGGGACATCACCTTGCTGTCGGGCTCCAGTCCCTGTGGCTAGTCGCCAAACGTCCCGGCGAACTGGCAGGTCGGACTCTCTAGGACTCCGATCGATAAGCCGCGATCAAGCTGCTAGCCATCGGCTGAGGATCGGGTTGTTCTTTCATGGCTGGGACGTCTACAGCGGGCCGCCGAGCAGGCACGGATCCATGGGAGATGGAGGGCTGGAGCGTACGAACGCCCGTACAGTGGCCAGGTGACGGTCACCCTGCGCGCGGCATCCGATGCGGACACCGAGACGCTGTACGCGTTCCAGGCGGAGCCCGAGGGCAGCGCGATGGCCGCCTTCGCCTCGCGTGATCCCGAGGCGTTCGAGGCGCACCAGGTGAAGGTCCTGGCCGACTCGACCAACGTGTTCCGCGTGATCGAGGCCGACGGCGTGGTGGTCGGCTCGATCGGCAGCTGGAACGCGGACGACGACCGGGCCGTGGGGTATTGGCTCGGCCGGAACCACTGGGGCCGGGGATACGCCACCGAGGCGCTCCGAGCCTTCCTCCAGGTGGATCGCACCCGCCCGTTGACGGCATACGTTGCGGTGCAGAACGTTGCGTCGCGACGGGCACTCGAAAAGGCTGGGTTCAGCGTCGTGGAACGCCGGCTCGCGGACGGCGGCATCGAGGAGGACGTCCTGCGTCGCACCGCACCCTGAGCGCGGTACTCCACCGGTGCGGAACTGCGGAAAGGTGGTGGTACGGCGGGTAGCGTGGGGGGTCTTGGCCCGCACCCGCGCGTGCCGATAACTGACCTGTGGTCAACACCACATGCTCACCGTCCGGGGAGATGTCGAGACCGCCGGCGCGCGGCCGCCCGGGCGCGAGCCGCTGCGGGTTCGATCGTCGGCGTCCATCGACCAGATCGCGGTGGTCAGGCGCGGGACGGCCCTCGAAAAGGGGTCTTCGGCCGAACCGCAGGCCTTCACACCTTGCCGAGGGTCGCACGCGGTTGCCGACCACACGCGTGTTCCCGCATCTCAGGTCGCCGCTTTGACGTGGGAGGCCTGGATGCCGCGGCCCGTCGACACACGGTCGACCGCGCCGTCCGTCATGCTGCTTCGGGTGAAGCCGGGGCTTGATCCTCGGAAGTTCCACCTCGCAATGGCGATACCCCTTGGGGCCATAGCCTTGAGGATGCTGGGCGGGGCTGTCATCCTGGCGAACGGGGGGTTCAGCTTCGTTCAATCTGCGGAGGCGTTGATGGACGTGGGGCGCAAGATTTTCGTCGGGCTTGCCTGGTTGTTTGTTCTCGCTGTTGCGATCCAGTTCTTTCTCGCCGGCCTTGGTGTCCTGGGCGGCGAAAGCGTCGAGGCACACCGGCAGTGGGGCTTCATAGTCCTTCACCTCATGCCGATCCTGATGCTCATCGCCGCGATCGTCGGCCGTATGGGGCGGACCGTCCTCGCCCTGACAGCGGTGCTCTTCCTGCTCGTGTTCGTACAGCCGCTCTTCGTCGACCCAGAGTTTGACCCGCGTTGGCTTCGGTCGCTCCACGTGCTCAACGCTTTGTTCATCTTTGCCCTTGGCTACCGTTTGGCACAGCGAGGGACAGAGACCGTCCGGGGCATGAAAGTCGCGGCCTGAATCGATCACCACGGGGTGTCGGCTCACGCGTGGCCGCCCGCAAGCTCGGATCAGACGCCCATCGTCGGCTTGGGGGGCGTTGAGACACGATCTACCTCGTCGTGCGCCGACCGATACGCACTGTGTTGTCAGTTCGTGGATCGTGGACAACTCGTCGACACAGGCCTCGGTAGCAACAACTTGCGGTCGCCTGATGCTCGCGACCGAGGACGATGCCATCACGGCAACTGACGTCGATCTCAGTGCTCACGCTGAAGCTTCCGCCACCCTCCGGCGCGGTTGTTCGCGATCACGGCCCGGAACATGTTGGTGAGCGCCTTCTCGTTGATCCTCTCGCCCTGACCGATAGCCACGGTTCGTGCCGTCTTGTTCTCGTGGCCTGCGGTAATGATGCCGTCCGGATCGGGCGCGATCGGATCGTAGATAAAGACGTTGACGTGGTCCTTGGCCGCGAATAGGGCGCAGATGTTGCCATCCAGAACGAAATATGGGCGGTCGGTGCGCTTGATGGTCTCCACGACCTCTGGATCGGCGGCGTGAACCAGAGCGCGCACCTTGCGGCAGATCGCCTGCTGCCAATCAGGGAGGGTCCAGATGTACGCGTCGACGCGCGGGTCCGCTGTGAACGTCACCTAGGTCACGATAGCCGAACCGACACTCGACACTCGTCTGCGCCGATCGGTGGGTCGAGAGAGGATTGAACAGTTCGGTATCGTGCGCAGGTTGCACGCTTTCGAGATCTCCTGGCGCAAAGCGGCGAGGGTAAGGCGAAGATGCAGGCATCAGAGGTTCCGCGTGCGGTGGCTGCGGCCATGTCGACCGCCTCAGCGCTTGACCTGACAGTCGACGACGCGATCGTTCTTCACGACTCGAACAAGCTCGCTCTGCGCCTGCTGCCCTGTGACGTCCTTGCCCGAGTCGCACATGTAGCGCACCAGGTCGCGCAGTTCGAAGTCGACCTTGCTCAACGGCTCGCCGAAACCGAGAGCCCTGTGGCTGCTCTTGAGCCTCGAGTGGAGCCGCGCGTCTACGAGCGTGACGGCTTCGTGGTCACGCTGTGGACCTACTACGAACCTGTGTCACCTCGAGAGGTCTCACCAGCCGACTACGCGCAATGCGCTCGAGCGGCTGCATGCCGGCATGCGGAAGATCGATGTCACGACGCCGCACTTCACGGATCGAGTCGCGGAGGCTCAACAACTCGTTGCGAGCCGCGACCGCACTCCGGCGCTCGCCGACGCGGACCGGGAGCTTCTCAGCAACACGTTGCGAAGCCTGAGACGAGCGATCGGCGACCGCGGCGCCGCCGAGCAGCTGCTGCACGGCGAGCCGCACCCGGGCAACGTGCTCAGCACGAAGAACGGGCCGCTGTTCATCGACCTCGAGACGTGTTGCCGTGGGCCTGTCGAGTTCGACCTCGCCCATGTGCCCGAAGAGGTCAGCGAGCGCTATCCGGACGCTGATCAAGAACTGCTCCGCGAGTGCCGGGTCCTCGTTCTTGCGATGGTCGCAGCGTGGCGCTGGGATCCAGGCGACCAATTCCCGAACGGGCAACGAGCTGCGCGAGAACTCCTCAACGCCCTACGCGAGGGTCCACCGTACCCGGCGCTCGACGCCGTGATGCGCGCCGACTAGGTGCGACTGCTCCATGATCCGATAGGGCAAACCCGGCACAGTCTCGATAACGCGGCCCATGTGAGACCGCGAGTGGCGCCGGATCGGTCCGTTCGTCTGACGGCCGTCACGAGGCGGCGAGCGAAGCCGGAGCGCACGCTCGACGTCATGCGAACGGTGGACAGGTGCTCTATCCCCATCCCCAAGCTGGATGACGTTCCAGTAGACCTTCCCCCGCCCATCGTGCATCCCCAGGGCCAACCACAGCTCCATCGAAGCCGACTACATCGGCCGTGTGCGCGGCGACACACGGACTACCTCTCTGAAGTGGACGACACACAGTCAGCCCGGCGCCGCGGTTCTACCACGTAGGGCGATGTCGGACCGTAGGTGGAGGCGTAGACGCGGGCCGCCAGACGACTACTCGAAGCCTACCTCCACAGGGATTGGGTGGACGCATCGCGCTCCGGCAGACGGAGCCAGGACGGTTCGCCGATCGCGCGACTTGGACGACCTCGTCTTGACACAACCTTGCGCGCCGGCTGAAGCTGGATAGCCCTGGATCGACCCCTGGCGATCTCAGGACATGGTCTCGATGTCCATTCGCGATCATCCGAGGGAGGAACCGCCATGGTCGGACTGGAGGCGCAGTGGTGCCAACCTCGTTGGCTTCGTGTCCGCACTAACGATCGAAAGCCTTCTTGCGCGTCCCGTTCCTGGGGATGCGGGGCCAAGCTTGGCATGGCTCCCATGACGGCGGTCTGGCCTCCGGGCGGATCGCTCGCCGCGCTATCGGCCAAGGTGCCGGCGCTTCCCGGCGCGTCCGAGGTGCTCGTCTCGCAGACCGTCAAGGACCTGACCGCCGGCAGCGGCCTCATGTTCGAAGACGCCAGCGAGCACGAGCTTAAGGGCGTCCCGGACCTTTGGCGGCTCTTCCGGGTGACGTCATGACGCAAGCCCCAGAGACACGGTACGCGCGCGCGGCGGACGGGATCCACGTGGGCTACCAGGTTGTGGGAGCCGGTTCTGTGGACCTCGTCTTCGTTCCCTACGACTACTCGAACATCGAGGCCGCCTGGGACTTCCCTCCATTCGTTTCGTTCGTCCGGGGCTTGGCCTCGATCGGCCGCGTGTTGGTCTTCGACCGGCGTGGCAGCGGCACGTCGGACCGTTCGTGGACCGGGAAGCGGCCACGATCGAAGCGCAGATGGACGACATCCGCGCGGTGATGGATGCGGCGACATCGGACCGCGCGTTCGTGTTCGGCGTCGAGAGCGGCGCGGCCCTCTGCTTCACGTTCGCGGCGACCCATCCCGACCGCACGTCGGGGGTGATCGTTCACGCCCCGATGGTGTGCGGAACGCCGCGGCACGACTACCCCGGCAGCTGGGACAGGGCAACGTACGAGGGCTATTTCGAGAGGGCCGAGCGGACGTGGGGCACGGACGCGTTCACCCGGGAGGTGGTGGGGAACCTGTCGCCCTCCTACCTCGACGACGAGGTCATGATCCGGGCCTACGGGAAGCTGCTCCGACTGTCCGCCAGCCCGGGCGACGTCGTAGCCCGCGACCGAGCCGTGATGGAGACGGATGTCCGCCACCTTCTTCCATCCGTGCAAGCCCCGACCCTCGTCCTGCATCGGACGGGCGACGAGTTGACGAGGATCGAGGAGGGCCGGTGGACAGCGGCGCACACGCCGGGGGCGCGCATGGTGGAACTGCCGGGCATCGATCACCTGTATCCGCTCGACGATCTCGTTCCCCCCATCGCAGCGTTCGTCGAGTCGCTCCGCGTCGAGCAGGCGGACTTCGACCGCGTGCTCGCGACTGTGCTGTTCACGGACGTGGTCGACTCCACCGTGCAGGCGGCGGCGCTCGGTGACGCCGGCTGGCGCGATGTGCGTGCTCGTCACGATCAGATCGTTCGCTCGCAGATCGCCCGCTACCGCGGACGGGAAATCAAGACGATGGGCGACGGGTTCCTGGCGACCTTCGACGGACCGGCTCGCGGGGTCCGCTGCGCGAAGGCGATCGCCGACGCCGTCGGCCCCCTCGGGATCGAGATTAGGGCGGGATTGCACACGGGCGAGGTCTCGATCGAGGGCGATGACGTCGCGGGCCTCGGCGTGGTGATCGGTGCGAGGGTCGGAGCGAAGGCGGATGCGAACGAGGTCCTCGTCTCCCAGACCGTGAAGGACCTGGTTGCCGGCAGCGGCCTCACCTTCGAAGACGCAGGCGAACATGAGCTGAAAGGCGTACCCGACCGCTGGCACCTCTACCGAGTCGTGAAGTAGGTCGCTTTGCAGAGTTGACCTCAGTCACGATGCACGGTCTACCTCTCCGCAGTCGACAACTCACGAGGTCCGTTACCAAGGACCAACAGGCGACACGCAACTGACCGCCCGATCGTGCGTCGCTAGAAGCGTTCCTGCGAGGGGGGCGGGCGTTTCTCGGGTGCGCGTGCATGTTCAAGAACGCCGGCGCTCGGCTTGAGCCGGCGGCTCCGAGCCAGGTCAAGTCAGGAGCAGGTTTCATCCTCAACGATCGGGGGCAAGCCCAAGCGGAGGGATAGAGCTGCCGCGTACGAGGGGCCGCCTGCCGACGTGCCCCGAGATCGAACGGAGGACGCATGCGTCGACGCATCATCACCGGCATCGTGGTGGCACTGGCCGCCGGAGCGCTGATCGGGCCGGTACCCACGGCCACCGCAGACAGTGAGGGGAAGCTCCGAGAGTACGTCGTGATGTACGAGAGGGGCGCCTCTTCTGCAGAGGGACGCACCAGCGGTCAGAGCCGCAGGTGGGAGTGTGCGTGGACGAGATTGCCACGATCGGCGTCGCACGCGTCACGACCCGGAACTCGCGGTTCATCAGCGAGGCGACCGGCGCCGCGGAGATCGCCGGCGTCTCACGCAACCGGGTTGTCGGCTATTCGGACCCGGCCCTACGAAGAGCAAGGGCGTGGATGAGGTCGAGGCGCTCGGCACCGCGACCGGAGGGCCGGCAGCGTGCGGGTCGCCGTTGCCGAGGACGCCGACCCGCTCGCGAACCTCCAGTGGGACATGGAGATGATCCACGCAACCACCGACGGGCTCCTACGTGGTTCAGCCGGGCGACCCCGAGGTGCTGCGTCGGGATCATCGATACCGGTATCGACTCCACACATCCGGACCTCGACGACAACTTCGATACGTCGCTCAGCCGGAACTTCACCACCGACATCCCGCTGATCGACGGGCCGTGCAACCAGGAGCCCGACCGCTCGTGCGCGGACCCGGCGACCGTCGACGAAGGGGGTCACGGCACGCACGTGGCCGGCACGGTCGCGGCCGCCGCTCAACGGCGTGGGGATCTCCGGCGTCGCACCGAACGTGACGCTCGTGAACCTTCGCGCAGGCCAAGACTCCGGATACTTCTTCTTGTTCGAGACGCTTGCCGCCTACACGTATGCGGCGACGCTGGCATCGACGTCGTCAACATGAGCTTCTATACCGACCCCTGGGAGTGTCAACTGCCCCAACAACCCCGCTCGACTCGCCGGCGGCACAGGCGGAGCAGGCCACGGTCATCGATTCGCTCCAACCGGGCGCTCACCTATGCCTGGGAGCACGGGGTCTCCTCTGGTCTCGTCGTCGGGGAACTCGCACACCGACCTGGACAACCCGACCTACGATGCCTTCAGTCCAGACTTCCCGCCGGGGAACGAGTACATCCGTGACAACCTCACGAACGACTGCCTCGACATCCCCACCGAGGGTGCGCACGTGATGACGGTCAACGCCGTCGGTCCGAGCGGGCGCAAGGCGTACTACTCGAACTACGGATACAGCGCGTCCACCGTCGCCGCACCCGGTGGGGACCGGAGAGAATTCTTCGGGTCGGAGCTCTACGACAGCCCCGGAACGCGGATCCTCTCCTCCTACCCGGCGGAGCTGGCGAAGGAGGAGGGCCTGATCAACGGGAACTCTCAAGTCCAAGGACCCTCTTACGGTCGTGGACTGCGTCGGAAAGCGCAGCACCAAGGGCAACTGCGCCGTCTACGTGTACCTGCAGGGCACTTCGATGGCGTCGCCGCACGCTACCGGCGTCGCAGCGTTGATCGTGAGTGAATTCGGATCGGGCAGCGGGGCCGACTTCGGCCTCCCGCCCACGATGGTCGAGCAGATCCTGCGGGATACGGCGACGGATCACGCCTGCCCGTCGGTCAGTTCAGCCGACCTCTATCCGGACCTGATCGGCCTCGATCTGAACGTGCCGTTCGAGGACCAGGTCTGCATCGGGAACGCTGACTTCAACAGCTGGTACGGCGACGGCATCGTCGACGCCCTCGCCGCTGTGTCGTGACCCCAGACTGACCGTCGGTGGCCCGGGCTCCTTTGGGAGCCCGGGCCACCTTCGACCCACAACCGTCTCGGTCGATCTCCGAGAGCGCTCAATAGCGTCCCACCGACGCTTTTCGAACGGAGGCGAGCTGGTCACGGTCGCGTCAGCGATCAGATCGGAACATCGCTGATGACACACGGTCACATGATCTCCGAGTCGAAACGAGCCCTCGAAGATCCATGGTGGCGAACCATAGGAGCTGGTGGATCATCCAGCGTGCTTGCCTGGCTCCCAGTGGGCCCCGTAACGATCGTGAGCGAAGGTCATCGGCTCTTCTTCGAGGGGTGTCGCCATCGTATCGTTCCAGCGGTTGAGGAAGCCGAACAGGCCGATGACGGCGAGCATCTCGACGATCTGACCATCGTCCCAGTAGGCCCGAAGCGCCTCGAAATGCTTCGCCGTCACTTCGTTCGGGACCAGCGATGCATCCCTCGCGAACCTCAGAGCTGCGCGTTCGGCTTCGTCATACAGGTCTGAGCGCTCGAAGTTCCAGATCTCAGCGATCTTCCGATCGGCGACGCCCCGCTCGCGAGCGTCGACCGCCTCGTGCGCCTGACAGTATCTGCACCCCGCGGCGATGCTCGACACGATCCCGATCAGAGGCTTCAGCGGTTTCGGGAGCGTTCCCGTGTTCCAGACCTGCGTGATCAGCTCGCTGAAGGCCCGCAGGATCTCGGGCCGCCTGGCCATGGTGTAGAGGCTGTTCGGAACGAAGCTCAACGTGTCGTCGTAGTGGCGAAACAGACGCTCGAGCTCGGGGTGATCCTCACGATCCAGCGGATCCATGTTCGGCACGATCTGCTCCTCGCTCTCACGACCGAAGCTCACGAACTGGGTTATCTCGGTTCCGAGGAGCATCGCACGCGCCGCCGGCTCGAACACCGACGACATCAATCGGCGGCCGGTTCGGTGCGTCGGTAGTCGATCGACCATCGCGCGGTCCACGCGGCGCCATCCGGCGATGCCTCCCACCGCCAGTGGAACCGGTCATCGGCGATGTCAGAGAAGACCATCCGCTTGTACACCTGCTCCGTGTCGACGGGTCCGGACGTCGCGAAGACGAACCCGTCATCGGCGACTCCACCGAGGAAATGCCAGTAGCTACCATTCGCATCGACCCACGTCTGTCGCCAGCCGGAGTGCGGATCGAACACCGAGACGCTCATGCCTCTGAAGGGCTCCGGCGAGATCGCCTCGAAGCGTTCGACGATCACGCGCTCGCCGAACTCGCGAGTGACGCGGTTCGTGCCCGATCCACCGTCCCAAGTGCAGGTCCACGAGCCGAGCCAGAAATCGAGGTCGCCCTCCACCGCGTCAGCCTAGCCCGCCAGCCGCTGCTGGACTTCCGCGTCGTCCCTCGGTGAGGGGTCTTACGCTGAGGTGCACACGGTCTACCTCGCCGTTAGCTCCACCCTCTCGACGTGATGTGCTACCATGTGCTACATGGATGAGCGGAGAGTCGGCGTGCGTGAGCTGCGTCAGAACCTGAGCGTGTACCTGCGGCGTGTCCAACGCGGCGAACGGCTCGAGGTGACGGAGCACGGCCGTCCGGTGGCGGTCCTCGGGCCGATCGGCGGATCCACTGGCCCACTCGAACGGCTCGTTGCAGCCGGGCGTGTCTCTGCCCCCGGCCGGAGATCTGCTGGATCTCCTGCCCCCCAAGGGTCGACCCTCGACGCGCGTGAGCGAGGCGCTGCTCGATGAGCGCGCCGAGCGCCTGTAGACCGTGCAGTACCTCGACTCGTCCGCGATCGTGAAGCTGGTCGCACGCGAGCCTGGCACCCCGGAGCTCGTCGAGGAGGTCCGTGCCGACTCGGAGATCGTCTCGAGCGCGCTCGCGTGGACCGAGGTCATCCGTGCCGTTCGTCGCTCGGGCGGGCGGGCCGTGCGGGCGGAGGCAGTGCTCGAACGGATCGCCCTCGTGCCCATCGACGACGGGGTCATCCGCAGAGCCTCACGCTTGTCGCCGGTCGGTCTCCGGACACTCGACGCGATCCACCTGGCGACCGCGCTCAGCCTGGAGGGCGATATCGCCGCCCTCGTCACGTACGACGTTCGGCTCGCCGAAGCGGCGACGACGGCCGGGCTCGAGGTCCGCTCCCCCGGCTTGGATCCGATGTAGTCAATGGGCCAGCACGACGAGGTCCGACTCGCCGATTCACGGTCTACCTCGATCACAGCAGGTCCCGGAGCTCCCGGTAGAAGGAACCCGCGATCCTCTGGTAGCCCGTCCGGTTCGCGTGCGGGTCCGTGAAGAACCTCCTCGAGCAGAACCACGTCCACCTGCAGGCGAGGGTGACGTTCAACAGGCATCCGACCTTCGCCGGGGACCACGATGGTGTGCATGAAGTCGTCGATTTGGAAGGTCGCCGCCACGTCCGCAACCGTGGCGCCGGCGTCCGCGTAGGGGGTCGCGAGCGACTCCTTCAGCACCGCCCAGGCCCGCTGGTCGGCGCGCGCCAGTTCGTGATGGGCACGCCCGACCCCGCCGCGGCGCCAAGGTGTCGACGATGTGTGTCACCCTCGTTTGCAGCCGCGGCCCGTGATGAAGGCGACCTCCCCCGGATGCGCCTTCAGGAAGGAGCCCGCCGCGTCGAGCTGCGACCCGGCCGCGTAACGGCACAGCGAACGGTTCCCCGTGATCATCGAGCGAGCCGTCTCGCCGGGGCAGCCCAGGTTCCGAAGGCCGAGTTCTGGGGTCGTCTCGCGCACGATCCGCCACAGATCGTCGACGTAGCCGTTAGGCGTCTCGCCCTGTCCGGGCTGAAAGCCCACTGCCAGCGAGGTGCCGAGTGCGAGGTACGAGGCCCCGGGCCTAAACGGACACGGGGGCGCTCCTCGCCTGAACCCATGCACGTCGCCCGCAGGCCGGTCTGAAGGCGCATGGGTTCCGAAATCATCCCCCGAGGGAAGGAGAACGACATGAAGCTCGATCCCAAGGCATCGATCCTGATCGTCATCGCGGCGGCGTTCCTCTCGTTCCTGCTGTCGGTCAGTCTGTGGTTCGGCTTGTTCGGCGATACCGACCGCGGGGCCGGACTGTTCGTCGGGCTGTGGGTGCCTTCGATCCTGGCGCTCGGCGCGCTGCTCAGCCCCCGAGGAGGGATACGGTGATCTACCTGCTCGGCATCGGACAGGGCGCCATCTTCGTGATCGGCAGCGTCGTCTTCATCGCCGTGTTCACCGCGGCGCTCAGCCTGGCCTACGCACGGTTCGAGGAGCTCGGTGAAGACGACCGCTTGCGTGGAGATCGGTGACGCCCATGGACGTCGCGATCTCGGGCGCGAGCGGTCTGATCGGTGGTGCGCTGGCTCGGGCTCTGGAGCGTGACGGCCATCGGGTGGCACGGCTCGTCCGTCCGCAAACCCGGACCCGGGCTGGCGATGCGATCCGGTGGGACCCGACCGCACGGACCATCGAAGCCAAGGGGCTGGAAGGCGTGGACGCCCTCGTGCACCTCGCGGGCGTCGGGATCGGAGACAAGCGGTGGACCCAGGGGCACAAGCGGGACATCCTTCGATCGCGCATAGAAGGCACGACCTTGCTGGCCTCGACCCTTGCCGGCTTGCAGCGTCCACCTTCGGTCTTCGTCAGCGGCTCGGCGACCGGCTTCTACGGTGATGGCGGCGACCGCGATCTCACCGAGACCTCGCCTTCCGGGATCGGGTTCCGTGCCGACGTCGTCCAAGCCTGGGAAGCCGCCACGCAGGGCGCGGCTGGGGCTGGAATCCGAACCGTGCTGCTTCGGACCGCGAACGTGCTCACGCCCGACGGTGGCTTGCTGCCGTTCCTGCTCATCCCGTTCAAGCTCGGGCTGGGCGCTCGATTCGGCAGCGGGAGGCAGTGGTTCCCGTGGATCACCCTCGACGACGAGGTCGCCATCATCCGGTTCGCGATCGACGCCGCCGGACTCGAAGGGCCGGTCAACGCGGCAGCCCCCCACGCGGTGACGAACGCGTCGTTCACGAACACCCTCGGACGCGTGCTGCACCGTCCTGCGCCGTGGTGGGCGCCGGCTCCCGTGCTCGGGCTGATCGCCGGGGCAGAGCGTGCTCGTGAGGCGCTGCTCTCGAGCGCCAAGGTCGTGCCGGAAGCACTCACCGAGGCCGGGTTCGCGTTCGACGATCCGAAGCTCGAGCCGGCGCTCCACCGAATCCTGGCATCAGGCGCGCCTTCAGCTTCAGCTTCAGCTCCAGCTCCAGCTCCCTCCTAGGATGGTCGCTGCATGGGGGAGAAGGAGTAATGGAAGCTGAACTTGTACCTAGGGGAGGGACGATCTTGGTCGGAGGCGGCGTTGCGACAGATCGTGACTGCAGGATCCTTCGGCCAGACAGTACCTACGGAGCCAAGCCTGGCACGTCCTCTGCTCCCCGGACGCGCACGCACCGATCAGCACGACCAGCGTTGCGACGAGTCTTCGTGTCCCTAACCTGACTATCTCTCGGTGCCGCGGGCAATGCTAGGGCCGAACGATGGTGGCAGTGCCGGCAACGGGTGAGATGAGCGTCTCATGCCCGTCTGCCCATTTGACCCGGTAGCTTGCGCCAATTGCGCGGTGAATGACTCTTAGGACTTCTCCCTCCCGGGGCGGTGAGCCGACCTGAGGCGAGTCGATGACGATGCGATCGCCTCGCCGAGCTTGGATCGCTCCCGTTGCCGTGCGCCTGACCGGCATCTCGGCACGGCCATGACTCGCCGTGGCCTTCTTCGCCGTGGCCTTCTTCGCCGTGGCCTTCTTCTTCGGCACGATTCGCCTCCCTCCCGCCGACCGTCCCATCTGCCCTATTCCATTCCCATCCCGCCTCCTGGTTGAACCAGGCGAAGTATGGCGTCGAAGTGTCGGTCATCGCGGAGTCCGACCTCGCCGCCGCCCAGGAACTGGCATCCAGTGTCGTGGAATCGTTCGCTGAGGTGCAGGCGTAGGTCTAGCTTGCTGAGATAGCCAGCGTCGAAGCGTCAGACCGATCTGTCGGCGACAGGTTCGCCGTAGGTCGGCCATCCAGCGGCCAATTCCGGCCGGAGTTCGGCTCTGGCGATGTCGACCGCCGATGACCCTATGGACGGGCGTTTTGCTTCGATTGAGGTCGGCGAGGGCCTGAAGGCGTCGCCCCGCGTGGGCATCGTGACAACCACTCACCCGACCAGCGTGTCTTATATATGTGAGAGCCCGATGAGCCGATCAATGAGCATTGACGCCGCGGGGGCCGAGGAGGCGGTGAGGGACGCCTTCGAGCGCCACTATGCACCGCTTCTGCGGCTCTGTTTCCTGCTGTCGGGGCGCCGTGAGCTGGCAGAAGATCTCGTGCAGGACGCGTTCGTGCGGAGCATCCCTCGGATTGGGAGTTTGGAGCGGGAAGCGGTCGGTCCCTACCTCCGACGCGTCGCCGTGAATCTGTGGAAAAACCGACTCCGCAGGCTGGCGGTCGAGGCTCGATCGTGGACGCGGCATGAGGAGCCCTCCGTGCATCCGGACGTCGAAGACCCGGGCGGACGAGACGTGCTGTGGGAGGCCGTGAAGAGTCTGCCGGACCGGCAGCGAGCCTGCATCGTCCTTCGATACTGGGAGGACCTGCCAGTGGCGGAGGTTGCCCAGGTCCTGGGTTGCTCCACGGGGACCGTCAAGAGCCATACGAGTCGCGCCGTCGCTCGACTCAGAAGGGAGATCGGCGATGAAGATTGAGGAACGCCTCAGAGAGACATTGTCCCGCCAGGCAGGCCACGTCCGTCCGTCCGAGGATGCCTGGTCAGCGATCGACCGCCGAGCAACGCACCACGCCGTGAGCGGTCGGTTGGTCGCCGCGACGGTCGCGATGCTCGTCTCCGCTCTGTCTTTCGGCGTCCTCTGGTCGGCGTTCCGTGCGGATCCTGACGTCCGGCAACCCGCCGACTCGGCTCACCCCATCGAGGAGGTCGAGGCGTTCGTCGACGCGACGATCCCTGTCGGTGCCTTCCCGCGGGCCGTTGCGGCGGGTGAAGGGGGGGTCTGGGTCAGTGTTCAGGGCGCGCACGACTCCTCGATCTTGCGCCTCGATCCCGGGACGAACGAGCCGAACGCGACGATCTCCGTTCCGGTGGCGCCCGATCACCTGGCGTTCGGCGCCGGCGCCCTCTGGGGCACCGTCGAAGGTGCAGGAGGCTCCGTCATCCGGATCGATCCGTTTGGGGCCGAGGTGGTGGCAACCGTCCCGATCGGCGGTGGAGACTATGTGCAGGACATCGCGGCCGATGGCGAGGCTGTCTGGGTCGCGGTGGTGGATGGGAAGGACGGCTCGAACTCCCTGGCGAGGATCGACCCGAATACCGATTCGATCAGTGCACGTGCGACACTTCCCGAGGCAGTCCTCGATATGCAGATGTCTGACGGTGTGCTCTGGCTCCTTGGCGAGGGGGACGTCATCCGCGTCGACGGTACGACCGGTGACGTTCTCGGAACGACGAGGGCATCTGCGTCGGGAAGCCGCCTGAGCGCGGGTCCTACGGGTGTGTGGATGCAGAGCTGGCTTTCGAACTCCTCGGAGAGCGGAACTGGATCGGCAGATCGGGTCGTCGCCGTTCGCCTGGACCCGCAGACCGGGGACGTCGTGGGTGATCCAGTGCAGTTGAACACTGGCTTCGCACCGTTCGCCACCGATGAAGCAGGGGTGTGGTTCTACGGAGCCGAAGAGTCAGGGAACGGTGTGGTCGTCTCGCGGCTGCGCGGGGACGGATCCGTGGATGCGTCCGTCGTTCTCCAGACGCCTCCAGCGGACGCCGCGCTCGACCCCACGGGCCGCACTGTGTGGGTGGCCAACGAGCAGGAGTCGGTGACTCGGATCGAGCTGCGTCCGTAGCGAGCATCGCACACGAGTCACGAGGAACTGCCAGAGAGGACCGTCGCACACCTTGAAACCGCGAGGCGGCCTGTAGTTGCACACACGGAGTGCCGTGGCCCATGCCGAGTCGCCGGGGGAGGCGTTCGTCGGTATGGACAGGGAAGCGATCGATTGGTGATCGCTGGACGAGCGCGCTCCGCCCCGGCCACGCGTGACGAGAAGCAGCAGACCTCGGATCGGAGTCGGGCGGTCCCCACTATGCGGATCGCAGAAGAGACACACGGTCACCTGACCCTCGTCTGGTAGGGAGCGCACCACGGGGCCATCCACGGTAAAGGACCTGGTCGCGGGATCGGGCCTCACGTTCGAAGACGCCGGCGAGCACGAGCTGAAGGGTGTCCCCGACCGCTGGCACCTGCACCGGGTGAACTAGGTCACCTTGGAGATGTGACCTCGGTGGTGGCGACGCCCCTTCTTGGTCCGGGGCGCCGGTTGCGGCGCGGTCCCGTCCGGGGAAGGATGCGAGCGTGGACATACCTGAGACCTGGTACGCGAAGACATCGGAAGGCGTGCATATCGCGTACCAGGTTGTCGGCGAAGGACCGACCGACATCATGATCACCTGCTTCAGCTACTCGAACATCGAGTTCCTTTGGCATCTGCCTGCTGTCGCTCGCTTCCTTCGCCGGCTTGCGTTGTTCGCGAGGATCATGTGTTCGATCCACGAGGGATGGGACTATCCGATCCGCTGACCATCGAACGTCTGCCGACACTGGAGACCCGTATGGCTGACACGCTGGCTGTGATGGAGGCCGTCGGGTCCGAGCGGGCGGCCCTGATGAGCACTGATTCGATGGGCCCGCTTGCGATCCTGTTCGCGGCGACGCACCCCGATCGAACCGCTGCGCAAATAGCCCTTCTCGACGGACGCCGGTTTTTGGGCCGAGCGTCTAGAGGCCAATCGAAAGTCAAACGCGACCCGGCGCGGATCCTCGGTTGCCTCCTGGCGGGGGCCTAGCACCCCGAAGAGCGAGGGTGAAGAGGGTCCCTTGATCACGCTCGCAGGATGAGGGATACGCTCCGCGCATGCTTTGTGCTTCATGCGGCACCGAGAATCCCAAAGGAGTGAAGTTCTGCCACGAATGCGGCAGCGCGCTGGCGGCACCGGGTGAAACCCGTCGTCGCCTAGTCACGGCGCTCTTCTGCGACCTGGTCGGCTCGACCGAGCTCGGTGAGCGCCTGGACGCTGAGCTCCTGCGCAAGGTGCTCGACCGCTACTACCACGCGATGCGCGCAGCGATCCAGCGGCACGGAGGGACGGTCGAGAAGTTCATCGGGGACGCCGTCGTGGGCACCTTCGGCGTGCCGGAAGCCCACGAGGACGACGCGCTCCGCGCGGTGCGTGCCGCGCTCGAGATGCGAGAGGCCGCTGCCGAACTCGACCGAGAGATCGAGGATCCCGAGGTCCGGATCCTGGTGCGGATCGCGATCGACTGCGGCGAGGCGTTCGCCGACGAGGCCGCGGCCACACAGGGAAGGGTCGTCGGGGACGTGTTCAACACGGCTGCTCGCCTGGAGTCGGCCGCGGAGCCCGGTGATGTGCTCGTATCCGCGGCGGCTGAACGGATGCTGCGTGGACGCGTTGAACTGGCACCGCTCGCCCCGATCGAACTGAAGGGCAAGGCCGAGCCGGTCCATGCCCACAGGGTCGTGGCAGTTCGTGCGGTGCCGGCCCGGATCGAGACCCCGCTGGTAGGCCGCGACCGCCACTTGACCGTGCTCCGCCAGGCCCTGGAGGAGGCGATCGAGGATCACGCGTGTGTGCTCGTCACCGTCCTGGCCCCGCCCGGCGTGGGGAAGTCCCGCCTGGCGGTAACGTTCGCGGACGCCGTTCGAGACCGTGCGACGGTCCTCGTTGGACAGACCCCTTCCTACGGCGACGGCGTCACGTTCGCGCCGCTCGTCGAACTGCTCTCGCAGGCAGCCGGGCAAGCATCAGGAGAGGCCGAGGGGGTCGCGGCGGCGCTCCGCGAACGGCTGGCCGCTCAGCCCGACGGGCCGGCCGTGGGCGACCGGCTCGCGCAGGTTCTCGGGGTCGGTGAAGCGCTCGCTTCCGACGCCTCCTGGGCGGTCAGGCGCTTGTTCGAGGTCCTCGCCGCGGAGCAGCCGCTCGTCGTGGTGCTCGAAGACGTCCACTGGGCAGAAGCCCCGATGCTCGACCTGGCAGATGCCGTCATCGAGCGTGTGCATGGTCCCGTGCTCTTCCTGTGCCTCGCGAGGCCCGAGCTCCTCGAGCAGCGTCCCACCTGGGCCGCCGGCAAGCCACGGGTGCTCACCACGACCCTTCCCGCGCTCTCACCTGAGGACGCCCGGCGGATGGCGGGTCTCCTGCTCGGGCCGCAAACCCCAGCGTCCGTCGTCGACCGGGTGTGCCATACGGCCGAGGGGAACCCCCTGTACCTGGAGCAGCTCACGGCGATGCTCGCCGATCAGGGACTCCTCGTCGACGGGCGGTGGGTGGGTTCAGAGGACGCCGAGGTGGAGATCCCCGCCACCCTACAGTCGCTCCTCGCAGCGAGGCTCGATCGCCTCGATCCCGTGCCCCGCTCGATCCTTGAACGGGCCTCCGTCGAAGGCCGCCGGTTCCGGATCGCGGCGCTCCGCGCCTTGGCCCCGGACGTGGGCATGGGCGAGGTCGAGAGTGCGATCGCCTCACTCGAACGGAAGGGTCTCGTGCAGCCGGAGGACGAGGCCCGCGGTCGGTGGCGTTTCGCCCACGCGCTCGTCCTCGAGGCCGCGTACCGAGGGCTGTCGAAAGAGCTGCGAGCCGATCTGCACGTGCGGCTCGCCGACTGGATACTCGAGGAGGACGCCGACCAGGCCGACGTCGAAGAGTCGGCAGCGCGACACCTCGAGCGTGCGCTGCATCTGCGCGAGGAGCTCGGCGCGCGGGACGAACGGTCTGATGCCCTCTCCGAGCGAGCCGGCGAGATGTTCGCCGGCGCAGGATCGCGAGCCTTCGCTTCGGTCGACTACATCACGGCCCGTGATCTCCTCGGCCGCGCGGCAGCGCTCATGTCGACGGGATCCCCTCGTCGTCTCGAGCTCGTTCCCCACCTCGGGCGGGCTCTCGCGGCCACCGGCCTGCCCGAGGAGGCCGAGGTCGTGCTGTCGGAGGGTGTCGACCAGGCGCGATCCGCGGGATCCAACCGCGACGCGCTCCGTACGACGGTCAGGCTCCTGGCTAATCGGATCTACCGCTCCCCAACGGACGCAGAGATCGAGTCCGCGGCCGTCGAAGTACGGTCGGCCCTCGGATCCTTCGAGTCGATGGGGGACGACGTCGGCATGGCCGAGACCGGATTGGCTCTCGTGGAGATCGAGATGATGCGAGGGCGGCTGGAGGAGACGCTGCAGTGGTGCTTCCAAGCCCTCCGACATGCGTTGGCGGCTGGGCGTCCTCACGAAGCCAGCGAAGCTGCCGGGAATCTGCTGGCATCGGTGGTCGAAGGGCCGCTTCCCGTGGATCGCTTCGCCGGAACGGCGGAGGAGCTGTCGGCTCAGGACGATCCGATCTCGGGGAGCACGCGCCACGCGTTGCTGGCAGCAGCAGCCCTATGCGTCGGAGACGATGACGTGTTCCGCGAACACGATCGAGCGTGGCGGGAGGTGATCGATCGGAACGGTCTGAGCGGACTGGGGGCGACTCTAGCTCTCGAGCTCGCGATCGCCGAGCTGTGGGCTGGCGATCCCCGATCGGCTGAGCTGCGTCTACGCGACGCGCGCGAGATCCTAGCTCCCCTCGGATTCATCTGGTGGATGGACTCGCTCGATGGTTCGCTCTGTGCGGCGGTCGCGGCTCAAGATCGTCCCCGTGAGTTCCTTCGCCTCGCCGACACGTTCGATGCATCCGTCACGTTCCTCGATCGCGATATCTCGATCCGGCGTCAACTCGTGCGTGCGCGAGCTCACCTCATCCGCGGATCCGCGGCCGACGCGGAGGTTGCCGCGAGGCATGGACTCGAGCTCGCGCGGACCTGCGACTTGGTGCTTGACCAAGCCGATGCACTCCTCACCCTCGCCGATGTCCTCGACGCCCGCGATCTTCACGACGAGGCCGCCACGGCTCGAAGCGAAGCCATCGCGACGCTTCGAGCCAAGGGGAACCTGGCGGCGGTCGCCCGCTTGGGCGCTTGATATCCGAGCCGGGTCGCATCGCGCTCCGCCTCAGGACAGCGGACACGTGATGCTCGAGTGGGCGGTCGCAGGAATCGTCTACGCCGTTAGTGTGCACACCGACTCTCCGGTGAATCGAAGCCTCGCGCTCCTCATCACCTAGCACCTGGAACTCGTCGAGCCCAACAGGGAGACATGACCCGGTCCGCCGCCCGGAACACGAGACGACGTCGGCCCGTTGTCCACGACCTCAGTCACGTTCTGAAAGACCCTTCTCTTCCCAGAGGGCTAGCCGAGAGCAAGACGCGAGCCTCGTGGGCGGGTTCGGATCAGGCTGCCACGCCCATCACCCGGTACAGGTGCCAGCGGTCCGGGACACCCTTCAGCTCGTGCTCACCGGTGTCTTCGAAGGCGAGGCCCGAACCGGCGACCAGGTCTTTGACGGTCCGGGAGACGAGGACCTCGGAGGCTCTCGCCTTCGCACCGACCCGCGCCCCGATCGCCACCGCGAGCCCACCGACGTCGTCGCCGAGGATCTCGCACTCGCCGGTATGCAGCCCCGCGCGGATCTCGATCCCGAGGCGCTTGACCGCGTCGGCGGAGGAGGTCGCCGCTCTGATCGCGCGGGCCGGCCCGTCGAACGTGGCGAGGAAGCCGTCGCCCATCGTCTTGATCTCGCGCCCCTGGTAGCGGGCGATCTGGCCTCGCACGATCCGGTCGTGTTCATCGACGACCTCGCGCCAGCGTCGGTCGCCCATCGTGGCTGCCTGTGTCGTCGAATCGACGATGTCGGTGAACAGCACGGTGCACAGGACGCGCGAGAACTCGGTCTCCTCGTCCCGCACCGAGCGGACGAACCTCTCGATCGATCCGACGAGCGCCTCGGCGTCGCCTGCCCACGGGAGATGGTCGTCGCCGGGAAGCGCCACGTATGTGCAGCCGGGGATCAGCTTCGCGGTGTACCCGTCGGGGGGCGGGAGGGGATCGCCTCGTCGGGCGATCTCCAGGGTCGGCACCCGGATCGTCGGGAGGACCGCACGAACGTCGATCTCGTGGTTCATCCGGGAGGGTGTTTCCCCAGCGCCGGGGCTCGCCCCCAGGCGGGCGAGCGTCGCGAGGAACGCGACCTCGCGCTCGTCGCCGGCCAGACTCGGCGCCGCCCAAGAACGCAGCGCTTCGGCGGCCCACGAGTTCGTTCCCCACCGGGCACGATCGTCGGCGATCACCGCCTCCATCTGTTCGTCGGTCTCTCCCCACGGGAAGTCGGGTGCCCACGCGTACCGTGGCGTCTCCCCGTAGGCGACCAGGGCAACCGTCCGCTCTGGGTACGTCGCCGCGAACAGCATCGCCATCGGGCCTCCCTCGGAGAGGCCGAGGATGACGGCGCGCTCTGACCCGGCCGCATCCATCACGGCCTGCACGTCGATCATCCGTGTCTCGAAGTCCGGGTAGTAGTCGGGAGCGACTCGATCGGACATCCCCGTGCCTCGCTTGTCGAACAGGATCAATCGGCAGAACGATGCGACCCGGCGATACAACCGTGCGAGCGGAGGGTGGGTCCAGGCGAACTCGACGTGAGACACGAACCCGGGGATCCACACGAGATCCACCGGGCCGTCGCCCAGGACCTGGTAGGCGATGGACACGCCGTCGGCGGTCTCCGCGTAGCGGGTCTCGGGCATCTCCATGGACGCATCCTGACCTTCGACGCCCCTGGGTCGCAAGCGCTCCCCCTCGGAACCGCCGTCCTGAACCGCTCGCGGTCCGCCCCTTCCGCTCCACGTACACGTCGTCGGATGCGTTGCACATGACCTCAGTCACGTTCGTGATAGACCCTTCTGGGGAGGAGGGCTGGCGTGGCGTGGCGCGAGGCCGGTGAGCCCGACCCGGACGAGCCGCCACTGATCGCCGACCGGCCGGGGTAGAGCGGTCGCCGGTGCGTCACGCGTTCGCGAAGAGTCGCTCGTGGGCCTCGTCGTCGCTCGGCGTTCGTGGCACGGCGTCGAATCCCTTCCATTGCGCGTCCATCAGGGCGGCGAGGACCTCGTCGACCTGGGTCCGCTCGTACCGACGGCTGCGTTCTTGCGGATCCTGCACGTGGAAGCCGTCGTTCGCCCAGGTGTCGACGAGGCAGGAGATGCGAGCGCGACGGAGGCGTTCGGTCCGTTCCACGCCGTAGGCCTCGAGGACGCCCGGCGTCCGGCTGTCCTCCGTGCGCAGGAGGTCGGCCAACACACCCGCGTCCCGAACCGCCAGCGAGAGTCCCTGTCCGATCAGGGGGTTGTTGTAACCGCCCGCGTCGCCGATCAGCACGACGCCGTCCGCGTACGGCCGGTCGACCCAGGTGTCCTCGCACGTGAAGGTGGCGCACGGCCCGGCCGGCGTCGCGGCGGCCCATCGCTCGGGACCGGGCAGCGACGGAACGAGCGTGGCGGCCTTCAGGAACCGCTCGGCGGCATCGGCGCCGGCGAACCGGTCGCGTTGTCCGGTCGGCATGCAGAAGTACACGCGCGCGCGACCGCCGCCCTGCGGGAAGCTGAGGAACAGCAGGTCGTTGCCTCGGGCGACGAGATCGGTACGGTCGTCCTGGGCATCGATGCCCTCGACCAGCAGCCCGGTGGCGAGGTGCGCGGGCGGGTCCTTGTGCAGCTCGATGCCGGCCTGCGTGCGCACCGTCGAACTCCGGCCGTCGGCGCCGACGATCAGGCCGCACCGGACCTCGTGCCGGCCCTCGCCGTCGGTCCATGCGACCGTCGGCGGGGCCGTCGCGATCGTCACCACGTGCACGCCGACCACGACCCGTCCACCGGCGGCCCTGGCGGCGTCAGCGAGGGCGCGCGTGGCGGTGGGATGAAACAGGTTGATCGAACCCGGCGCGCCCGCCACCTGGGCCGAGAGATCCTCGCGAACGACGGGGGCGTCCGCGCCATCGCCCTCGTCGTGGCTCTCGAAACGATCCGCGACGTTCGCGCCTGCGCGGCGAAGGATGTCCTCGAGGCCGAGCCGCTGCACCTCGGCCACCCCCCACGGCCACATCAGCTCCCCACGCACGCGGTCGCGATACTCGGCCTGTCGCTCCAGCACGAGGACGTTCGCACCTGCCCGCGCCATCACCGTCGCGAACGTGCCGCCGGCGATGCCGCCGCCCACCACGACGAAGTCGGGGTCGCCCATGCGGGCAGTCTCGACCCAGCCGGATCAACGGTGCAACCTCAGCGCTCGGTCGGGCGGACCTCGGTTCGGGGGCCGCGCCGGGGCGCGAGGACGTTATCGACCCTTAGAGGCGAGCCACCTACGATGCGGCAGCTTGCTGACGGTTGCGGAGGACTCTGTGCAGCGTCAGGCGTCGGGAGCTGCTCTAGGGGGTCAACGCAGCATCAGCGGCTGTTTGGTCCTGTCCCATGAGCCACGCCTCGGTGGCGATGCCGTCCGTCACGTGCCAGACGTGGACGCCCTTGCCCCGGAACGGATGCGGCTTCTCCCACCAGCTCTCGACCATAACGACCGAATGCTCGTCGTTGGCGAGCAGGTCGTGGATCTCCTGGCCGAACGTTCCCGCCGTGAGCTCGACGAGCTTCGCGAAGTTCCCGAAGACCGCGTCCTTACCAGCGAAGTCTCCCGAGAGTGGGCCGCTGCCCGCTTGATGCCAGGCGATGTCGTCGGCGAAAAGCGCCGCGACCGTCTCCATGTCCCCGGCCGCGAACGCCTCGTATCCCTTCCGCAGCGCCTCGGCGTTCGGATGATCACCCATGGCCCCTCCCTTTCCTCCTGTGGACAGGGCCCGACGCTACTGCCGGACGAGACATGAACGCAACCGTCAGCGGTCTATGCCCTCGCGCAGATTCGCGACGAGCACTGCTTTCGAGCGCCGGACTCCTCGAGGTCGATCCTGCCGCGCGGTCGTAGTCGGCGGCAGCATGAGGACATGGAGCAGCTCGGCGCGCGGCGTCGGCCGGCCTAGTTGCGCGGGCTGCCTGCGCCGGGGCGCACGCCGCCGCCGAGATCAGGGACTTCTGCCCTTCACCAGGGACATGGCAAGGTCATCCGGCCCGTTCACCACGTCCTCAGTCACGACACACGGCCAACCGGCCCCGAGGCTCAGCAGTCAGGAGTCATCCTCGTCCTGGGCCCACCCTCCGCGTCAACCCATTCGGACAGGTTCAGGAGCGATTCGGACCGAAGGCCGACGCCACTTGCCCCTGCCGGTCACCACACCCAGAGCATGTACGGTCATCCCACGCATCAATCGATTGAGGCGAGAACGACCTGATGCCTCTCGTCGTCCAACACCCAGACGATCGACACCCCGGTTCCTGCGACGTTCTGGGCTGAGAAGACACCCGTCTCGTCGTCCTCCAGATGAGGACGCCACGGGTTCGCTACGAGTTCCGCTAGGTAGTGCCAGACGGCTCTACTTGTCCGGTCGTCCTGCCGCTCCAGCCAAGGCAGCAGTACCTCTCGTTCGGCGTTAGGTTCGAGTGTCCACCCGTTTGCCACGGGCGAGGTCTAGCAGGTCATCAGACGTCTTGCCAGGGGAAAACTCACCTGACCGCACACGTTCCTTCGCCTTCGCGATCTTGGCTCGCATCTCAGGCGTGTCGAGAGCTTCGTGTGGCAAGGGTCCCTCTGGTCGTGTGCTTGCATCCTTACTCATGGGCCACCCGCCTCCGCTGTCGTCGTCCATGACGCTACCCCCTCCGGCGACTTCCTACCAGCAGCTCGTTACCGGTCATTCCTACCGGCCACGAGATATCACCTCGGGGACCTGCGCAGACGAGGCACGGCGGCAGGAGCTGGTCGATGGGATCGAGGCCCGCGATCGCCTCTGGGCCAAGCTCGGGCGCTGACCGAACGCCTTGCTCGTTCCGCTGGAGTGCAGATAAGGGCCGAGACCCTGATGCCCTCAAGCCGCCGCTCATCTGAGCTGACTCGCCCATGGACGGCCGATGAGCCTTCCACCCCGGATCCACCTCGGGGCCTATTCCTTCGTCCGTCGAACAGCTCAGAGCGACCGCGATGATCCGCTCGGCGGCGCGGGATCAACACACGGTGTTGTCAGACCGCGGATCCAGACTCATCGGCAGCGCCCTCGTGCCTCTCAAGCAACTCGACGAGCGGGATATCCGCCTCCGCCATCCATGCACGCATCTCACGCGTCGCTTCGACGTCGTCGCGGTTGTACTGGAGGAGCCAGTCGCGAGCCTCCTGCCCGCTCTCGAGGTGACATCGCTCCGACCGCTTGGTCGTACTTGAGCATCGACTCCCCTCCGCTGGGATCGTCGACGCTCCAGGTGAAGCCCGCGATCCGAGCCGCGATCTTGAGGCCGATCGACGTGCCCGTGATGAGCTGGGAATCGAACACCTGCAACAATTCGCGAGAAGAATTACGTCACCCGCACTCCAGTCAGCGTGGCTTGTGCTGGGAGCACAGAGGACGACGGGACGTGGAGGAGGCAAGAGGCGAGCGCGTCGGAGACAGGCGCGTACATCACAGGAGCCAGCGTGGCGGTCGACGGCGGTCTCGACGCAGGTGTCGCGGGACTCGATAGCCTCGAGTCGAGGCGGTCTCGCCTCTAGCCGAACGCGGCGCAGAACGCGTCGAGATCGCCGTGCGTCCCCTGCCGCGGACCTGACTCGAAGACGATGTTGAAATCGCTGTCGAACACGATGTGGCCGGTGTCCAGCAGGACGACGCCTCCCCCGGGGACGGTGAACTTGTTGTACGGCCCATTGTCGATGATGGTCTTCGGCGACCCGTCGGGGTTGTAGGTGATCTGCGTGGAGAAGCTACTGTTCTGTTGAGTGAGCGTGGTTCCCTTCCCGGTCACCGTGACCGTGAACGGGCCCGGGCGGCCCTTCGCGATCGTCTTGTAGAGGAAACCGCTGTTGTCGAAGTAGTCGGTGACCGTGACCGATCCGACGAAGTGGAAGTGGAGGCGGAAGCCGCAGGTCTCCCGATCGACCGCCGTCTCGTCGACCTGGAAGGCGGTCCTTACCGTCGTGTTCGCCGCGGCGGGCTGTGCCCACAGCGCAGTCGCCGATAGGAGGGCGATGACTCCCCCCGCAAGTCTGGTCGCGGTCCTCATTCCCACCACCTCCTTGCGGGCGTCAATCGAGCCAACCGAAACCAGAATAGCCGTTCCTCCGCGGACGTCGCTGAGCGACGCGCGGGAGGCCCGGCCGAGCGTCACCATCTGGCGCACCAACCGGAGAGAACGGCGATGCGAGATCCCGGCAGTATCGCGCTTCGCGTCTCTCACCCTCGACGATCTGCGGGACGATTTGAAGTCGACCCCATCATCTCGTGTCACCGGCTGCGATCATTTCTCGATCAACGCTAGCTCGATGCAGCACCCCGCTCAGCGCGACGCGACAGCGTCTGAGCGTTTGACACGCTCTCCTATCAGGCGTTGGATGGGAAGACAACCGAGCGTGAGGGAAGAACATGAGGCGCCCGCCGCTAGGCGGCCCAGTGTGGAGGCGAAGCACGGTTCCCGGACGACCCGAGACCATCGAGTTCTCTCAAGGTGGAAGCTGATGGCGACGGTGGGCGCATCCTCTCCCTGCGTAGCGAGCCACTGGCAGCGCCGGAGATAGCCCTACCCTGCGAAGCAACCACCGGACGGAGGTAGACCGTGAGACGAATCCTTGCCGTGATGTCCGTCGGTCTCTTCCTCGCCATGGCAACCCCCGCGGTCGCGTTGGACACGCTGATCGATGCCCGCTTCGACAGCGTGCGTCTTACTCCCAACGGTTCGATCCGCGTCGCCCTCGAGTACAGCTGTCCCGAGGGTTACCAGGAGCCAGGCGAATCGTGGTTCTACGTCATGCAGCAAGTTGGCGCCGGGGAGGGGCAGTTTGACCAGACCTTCGGAGACTCGATCGTCTGCGATGGGAACACCCAGACCGTGGTCAGGAAGTTTCCTCCGCTGGAGGGACGACCATGGGACCCGACGCTCTTCACGGTGGTCGAGATGAACCTCGTCGTGCGAGTCAACGATGACCCGGTGAGCACACTCCAGGGGATGGAGGTCGACACGTTCCGCCTGCATGGTCTCGAAGAGGCGACGCGTCCTGGCGACATCCACATCAACCGAGTCCGAATGAACGAGCGGGGAGCGCTCGTCGTCACGATGACCTATCGGTGCCCGAAGGGATGGTTCGTCGACGTCGAAGACGACAGCGACTGGGCTGAACTCAGCATCTCCCAAGGCGATCCGTCAACCGGGAGCTATCTGAATCTCGGTGCGCCTTTGGGCGAGGACATTCTGTGCGACGGCACACCGACGACGCTCGTCAACAGGATAGAGGGCGCGCGACAGGCTGGGCTCTCTGCCGATCTCCCAACTCAGATCTCAGCGTTGATGATCACGGTGAATCGATTCAATCGCTCGTACGTCTACGCGCTCGACGGCATCGTCCTGTTCGTCCCATAACGATCACTCCTCGGGAGTCCTAGGCGACTCCAGAGGCTGCACGCTCCAGCCGGGCGGCTGCTCGGCCGCCAGACGTGACGACCACCGTTGCGTCTGGCTGTCCGACCGAGCGCTCCGCTTTGGCTCGTCCGCAAGTTGACGCCGCGAGCGAGGAGGCTTTGCTCCAGTGCGACACACAGTCAACCGGCGAGTCGTGTCGGATCAACCCGAAATCGCGGCCAGAGGTACTCGCGTTGTGACTTGCATCTCATGCGACTACCTCGTCCGAGGAGCTGCTATCTCCGCCAGAAGCGGTTCCCCCCGCTCCTTCGAACGAACCGCCGCTGGGCAGCGACAACTGCGAGGGCGAGGCACTGTCTAACTGCCCATAGTTGACCTGCCCCCGCCGCGCCGAGTGGCAGCGAAGTCGGTTCCGGTCGTGGCACCTCCGATTCCACCCGAGGGGAAGAGGATGCACGCTTTGTCGTGCATCTCGGCCAGGTCCATCAGGAGCGGAACGAAGGGACGATCGCCGCAGTCATGAAGCATAGCCCTCGGCGGGCCGAGCGGAGGAACGACTCCACGCGACATTCGGCAAGCTGAGCTTTGTCTTCCTCCCGCTCAGCCAGATGCCGTACGCCGAAAGGAAGGGGGGCCCCTTGCTTGGGCCCCCTTCCTCGCTGCGTGGTCTCAGGCCGTGCCGGAGAGGTGGAACTCGAGGATCTCTCCACCCTCGATCTGGGTGGCGCGCACGTAGCCGGTGGTGTCCCGGAAGTCACCTGTGCCTCCCGTGACGGGGAACGTGAAGCTCTGCGACGAAGCGTTGACCACGCCGGTGCCGGTCAGCTGACCGCGACCGTAGAATCGGAGGCCGACGGTGCAGAGCGCCGACGTTCCGAAGTCGAATGTGCACTTCAACACATCCCACCCGATGCGTTCCGTCTCAGCCTCATTCCATAGCGCATCCTTCTCGACGAAGTAGTCTCCGGGGCTGCCACCAGGTGCTCCGACATCGATGTCCTCGGCCTGCAAGACCCTTGCGACGACGGTGAACGATTCTCCTCCGCTTTCCGCACCTCCGGCGAACGAGGTCGTGCCGACGACGACGGCGGCGAGGAGCAACGTGGCGACGATCGACATCAGCCTTCGCATGATCAATCCCTCCTAGAGTCAGGTGAGTGACGCGGGCATCGTTGCGGTTCGTGGCTCCGGCGGGGCGCGAGGCTTCGACCAGCCACGGGCCGCGCGCGAAGGCAAGCGATGGGAATGCACAGTCACGACAGGCCGTCCCCGGCTTCACGTCCCCTTCGTGGTTTTCGGTTTGACCGGTGCGAGGCCATCCCTCGCTCCGTTGTGATCCGATCCGGTTATGTCACCGTGAATGACCTCGGGCTTTCGCATTACCGCTCGGCCTAACGACAACGACAAGTCCGGTCGTCGTCGCACGCCCGAGCTCGCCGGCGGCCAGCATCGAACGCTGAGTGCCGCCAGCTGTGGGGATGCGTGCTGCGCATCTTGAGGCCTCCTTGGGGCACCCAACGCCATGTAACGATTGAGCCTAGGAGCTGTTCGAGCGCGCCGCATCACGCAAGCTACGTCGATTTGTTACGTCGAGTTCTTACGTCCAGCACTTGCGCCACCGGTCGCATACAGACCAACTGGTGCCGGACTTCGGGCACAGATCTCGACGTGGACAGAGGCACGCCGCACCCCGTCCTCACATCCGCAACCCCGGACTCCGTCACTTCACCCGGAATGCCTTCCCCTTCGGGAGGATCCCCGCGTCGGCGGACGTCGCCGTCACGCTCCGATAGCCGTTCGCCGCCGAGCTCGCGACCGGGACGTTCAGCGTGGTGGACGTCGACGTGACCGACATGACGCTCCACACTCAGTTCGGGCAGCTTGGCTTCGCCGCGAACAGCATGGATGAACATCAACCGACACACAGTCAACCGCAGAGAGAGTCGAGCGCCAAGCAAGACGATGTCTCGCCGGAGGGAGTCACCTTCTTCCCCGAAACGGAACTGATCCTGGGTATCCGGGTAAGCGAATGATCCTGAGGATGGCTCTCACAGGAGAGCCATGGTGGCCAGCGCTTCACCCAGGGTGGGAATGCCAGCTGGAAGAACGCGTCACAGCGCTAAGCCACATCTCCAACGAGCTAAGCGCTGACCCCATGGTCGATCGTGTGGTGCACTGGAAGTATCTGGGGCGCCCCTCCCTCAAAGCCTTCAGCGCCCAACGCCTGCTTGAATCTCGATGCGAAGGCATCGTATGCCTCACGGTTCTCCCACACCGAGACGGTGAAGAAATCGTCACCTTCACCCACGCCTGCGTGGAAGAGGAGACCTTGCGGGTCCGGCATCGGTGACCCGTTGGCCCAACTGGCCTGATAGTCCTCAACGGTCAATGCTGGCGGGCGGTACACGACGGCTATCGGCATGGCTTCCTCCTCGATCCGACCAGCTCGGGGGAATGTTCAGCATGCCATACAGTCGAGTTTCTCCGCAAGGAAGGGGGTACGGACTATGGCACCTTCGCGGCCCGTATCCCAGCCAATGCCGGTAGGGATGTCGACGATTCGGAGCAAGCTTCGAAGCGCGAAGCTAGCCGCGACGCGGGCTGACTTCACGGCACCGGTGCTAGACAACAACGTCACGACCATCCAGGCCATCGAGCGACACACGGGTCAACCGGCGGCATGGCTCAGCCAATGACCGGCCTGACCCGTTCGAGATGTCGATGGGCAGCCTCGCGCGCCACGCCCAAGGCACCTCCGACAACCGAACGGTCTCAACGCCGTGTGTACCTGGAGCGACATTCGGCGGGTCGAGCCGATGGGGACGATACCGCTGAGAGCGGTCTCTCGCGTCGACCTCGCGCGGGCGTGGACGAGGTGTCGGACGAGGTCGTCAGATTCGGTTTCTTCGAGTTCCTGTTGAAGGATCCCGAGGTGGACGGACAACCGGGGCAGGGGAACTTGGTCCGCCGAAGTTGGCGACGCCTTGTGGAGATCGTGCGCACCCAGCCTCTACCCGTCTGCTTCTCTCAGCGAGGTCCCAAGAGCTTATTCCTTCAGATTGGCCGGGCCGCGATAGGCCACCAAGCGATCCGCCCAGAGTCGGTGCCTCCTCAGCGGCTCACGCTTCACAGGCTACGGGTACAGGCGAGTTCCCCTAGGGGCCCATGTTCCATCAGTCAGCAAGCTCGTAACACCAGAACATCTGATGGACTAGTAAGGTGGGCCGCTGCAGGTCTACGCTAAAGAGCGTTCTGAGACGGGTGCTTCTACTCTTCGCGATCCTCGCACTCCCCGCCTGTGGAGACGAAAGCGATTCGGGGGGAGGTGTCGAGGACCCGTTCGACATCCCATCTCAGGCTCAGGGACCGTCCCACCGTGACCTGGTCCAGGCAGCAAAGGCGGCAAGCTTCAAGTGCGGGCCCACAGGCGATGCCGGCGTGACCGTATGCTCGGCGGGGAAAAGATTGAATGCGCCGTCACTAGACCTCGTCGAAGGAAACGCCCTGTACGCGGAAGACCAGTACGCAATGGCGTGCTCGGACGAAACGGGTCGTTCGAAGTTCGAACTCTGGTACGACCAATCGGATTGGATGCTGATCGTGTTCAAGAGCAATGTCAGCGCCCAGGATGTGAGGGCGATCTCCGAAGAACTGGGACAGCCCGCGGACTGTCGAGGGTTTGAGCGATGCACCACGCCTAACAGTTATCGGTCAGAGCCAACGAGGTTGGGCCGACCGAGAGGTGGTTCTCGATCGAGGAGTTCATGCGCTCCGTCGGTAACCGGTCCTGGATCCACCGAGGGCCGAATGACACACGGTCACCTGAGCCGGCCGTCGCCCTCTCAAGTCCGGCGAACCGCATCGCCACGTACGGGTAGCGGGTCCGAGCACCACCAGGTGATACAGCACTTTGTCCTTCACGACCGTCGGTTGCGAAGGATCAGGAACAACACCACCAGCACGACGATGATGACGATGACCAGCGAGAAGCCGCTGAATAGCGACCCGCCGCTTCCCTCTCCGTTCTCGTCCCCGCACGCTGCCATGAGGACGGTCAATGCCGCCAGTGCTGCGATGGCTCGTGTCCGAAGCATGTGCTCCTCCGTTCTCTCGTCCGACGGCGACGGCCTACCCGTCGTCACCACAGTTTGAACTGCGACACCTGGCACCTGGGACAGCGCCGGGTCCGGTTCGGGGGAATCCTCCTCGGTATGTTTCCCCCCGAAAGGTACGAATGAACGTCCAAGCGGGGGACGTCGGTGGGCTAGGCTCCGGGCATGCTAGGACGTCCGAGGCAGGAGCTGAGCCCCCAGGAAGCTGCGCGGCTGAAGGTCGCCTACAAGAAGGTGAAGGCGAGCCAGCAGGCCGTCACGAATAACCGCCGCCGCCTCATCCAAGCCGTCGCGGAGATCGACAGAACCCGCGGCCGTGGCACGGGAGCTCGGCGTCGACGTCAGCACGATCGCCTACCGGAACGGAACGTTGGACGACCGCAACTGAACCGGGACTAGCGTCGGCGGCCGGCGGGTCGATGCGGAAGGCTAGGCCGAGGTTCTGGGGTGCTGGTGTGGCCGGGTGGTCAAGCATGGCGTGGGTTCGCTCAGGAGGCCAGTGAGACGCGGAAGCGGCAGGAAGGTGTTCCCCACTAGCTCGGCCCCGCGTTTAGGGAGCCGCTGAGGACCACTCTAGAGGGAGAGACCGTCTAGCCGCGATGGAGGTCGAACTCCCCCCTAGGGATTATTAGGAACTGGTTGGGATCGTTCAGTCGGTCGAAGGCAGCGGCCTTGGCGACGACATCCCCCCACTCGCCGAGCTGCTCGCTTGGGACCAGCCCGATAAGTCCTCTCTGGGGATTCTCGATGTAGCGGAGCGTTCCACGCTCCTGGGCTGCCTTGAACACTTCGCGGCTGTCCTGGCGTGCGCTCATCGTCCCTCCCTTGATAGGCCGAGGGGATCGCTCCCCGCTCCTAAGGCGCTCCCTCCAGAGACCCCAATCCAACCCTAGCCTCCCGTCCTGGCCCCCCTCGTGGGCCGAACGGGGGATTCCGGCTCCCTACCTCAATCGCGTCGGCGAAGTGGTCGCCTCATCCCAGCACGTTGTGTGAAACCTGACGGAATCCCTGGCGTGTAAGGCTCGGAGTTGCAGGCCTGCGAGGTCGGGTTCAGGATGCATAGAGCCCGACCTTGGGGGAGGCGGACATGTCCTGGACGCGAGCCGGCTTTGCCGTCCTGATCATGGCCTCGTTGGTGCTGGTGACGGCCCCGATTGCGCAGGGGGGTGAATCACACACGTGTCTCGGCGAGGCGCCCACGATCCTCGGCACGAGCGGCCCTGATGACCTTGACGGAACCGACGGCCCAGACGTGATCCGGGCCAAGGGAGGCAACGACACAATTCACGGCATGGGGGGCGCAGATCTGATATGCGGCGGCGACGGAAGGGACACCCTGGGTGGGAAAGCCGGGCGCGACAGCATCTCGGGGGGACCAGGGGGCGATCACATGCGCGGTGGCCCGTCTGGCGACCTCCTGATCGGTGGCGAGGGGGGCGACGTGCTGCTTGGCGTGTACGCGGGCGACACGTTGTACGGCGGGGCTGGGCGCGATGACCTTCGCGGGGGACCGGGTAGGGATCGGTTCAAGGGTGGTCACGGACGGGACTCCTGCGACTTCCACGCGACCGGGACCGTATTCCACAAGCGAGACGTGAGCGAGGTCAGCTGCGAGATCATCCCTTCGTAACGAGGAAAGAGCGGAATGAGCTGGCTCGGGTGGGCACGGGACCGCGCCCCTCGGGCGAGTTCACCCCAACCGAACAGCGCATCGCCGAACTGGTGGGGTCGGGCCGAGCGGACCTTGAGGTCACGGACGAGCTGTTCATCAGCGTCAGGACCGTAGAGTCGAGCCTCTCGAGGATCTACCGGAAGGCTCGCGTCCGATCGCGGACCGAACTGGCCCGCGCGCTCTCTCGGCCAGGATGCCGATCGACTCCGGTCCCCGGGAAGAATTGAGCTCGAGGCTGCTCGTCCAGTATGTCGTCAAGATGAAGTCTTCCAGCGCACGGTCGTCGAGTGCTCGGAGGTGCAAACAGCGGCGACTTGAGACCGTTGATGGGATCGGTCTACCACCAGCCGGAATTGACGAAGCTGCAGCCCATTCAGCGCGCCATGGCGGTCGGCATCCCGCATAGGCACGATTCGAGCCGGTCCCTGAGGAACGACACTCGGTCACATGACCCGTTGGCTCGGACAGCGATCCGCAAAGGCATATGTCCGCGATCGTGGAGCTGTAAGTCGGCGGTCTGAGGGGCACAGATGAGTCCACGCGCCCCGGCGCCTTGGCGCCAGCCTCCGACGCGAGGTCGGCGAGGAGCCGGCTTAGCGATCGCTCGAACCACCGTCGGCTCGTCACTGATGGATCGGACAAGCAATCCGACCCATGTGAGACGTAATGGCACGCACGCGATTGGACACGGCCCTCGAAGCAGGGGAAGAATTGAGTCGTCTCCGGATACGGTGGCCGCCCCCATGACGCCGCCGGCGCGGGTGCCCCCACGACGCTCGCGAGAAAGGAGCGGATCATGAGGGTACCCCGTGTGCTCCTCGCCGCGACGCTCGTCGCGACCCTTGCAGGCCTGGTGGTGACTCCTTCTGCCGGAAGCGCCACCACACCGTTGTGGGTGAAGCACGTCCAGCGCTTCTCCGGCGGCATCAGCAATGGCGTGCGGTTCAGCCTGGATCCGGCCGTGATCCGCGCGCAGAGTCAGTACGCCGCCACCGAGGCCGCCCAGCGTGTGGGCGGCTCGAATGTCCAGATGAACACCGACAGCTATCCGCCGCTTCCGCAGAACGAGGAGTCGGTGGCGTACAGCACCGACGATCCCATGGTGGCAGTGGCTGGCGCCAACGACTACGTCAGCGGGGGCGTGGCGATCATGTACACAAGCGACGGTGGCCGAACCTGGTCGACCACGCGCGTGTCGCCGGTCTTCACTCCAACGAGCGATGTCTGCAACGGCGGCGACCCCGCGATCGCCTACAGCTCGCGTGACCACGTCTTCTATCTCGCGCAGCTCTGTTTCTTCCGCGAGCTCCCGTACTCGGAGATCCACGTCTTCGTGTCCCGTGACAACGGGGCCACGTGGACGCCGGGGCGGCGTTCGGCGATCGCCGCGTCGAACTACGACCGGAGCACCGGCGAGACCGACCTCAACTCCTTCAACGACAAGGAGTACATCACCGTCGACAACTACCCCCTGAGCCCCTGGTACGGCCGGGTGTATGTGACGTACACGAGGTTCCACATCGCCGAGGACGGGTCCAGCGACACGTGTCCGATCAAGCTGTCCTACACCGACTCCGTACCGGCGCAGGACCCGTCCCTCACAGTGTGGCAGCACACCGACGTGGTGCCCGACGTGCCCGGTGCCGATGGCCTGGGTTTCTCAGCGAACCAGTTCTCGGTGCCGGTCGTGGAGAAGAGCGGTGCGCTGGACATCGCGTACGCACTCGAGGAGTGCAACACGGGCCTCGACCACGGACTGCGCCTTCGCAGGTCCACGGACGGCGGGGTGAGCTTCGGGACCGGATCACGCGTGGACAAGCCGGGGCTGTGGGCCGACAACCCCAGCAAGTCCGACCTCATCCCGCACACGTCCTTCCGGACGCCAAACACGGTCTCCCTCGCCTACAGCCCGGTCACCGGCACGCTGGCGTACGTCTACACGAACTACATCCGTGGCAAGGGCAACGGCGATGTCCAGGTGAGCCTCTCTCACAACCACGGTGCAACGTGGTCCGATCCCATCACGCTCGCCACTGGACCGCGCGGCCGGCCGGCACGCCACAATCAGTTCTTCCCATGGATCGCGAGCGACGAGAACGGCCGGTTCGTAGCGATCTGGCACGACCGGCGTCAGGATCCGGCGAACCATGACATAGGAACGTGGGAGGCGTGGTCGACAGACGACGGCAAGACCTGGTCGGACTTCCCAATCGCAAGCGAGCTGTGGGATCCGGACCTGGGCTTCTTCAAGTCCGGCGCCTTCATCGGTGACTACAACGGGCTCGCCGTGAACAAGCGCGTGATCTACGCGGCGTGGACCGACGGGCGACGCAACTCGATCAAGGAAACGGGGATCGGCGAGACCGACGTCTTCACCGACGTGCAGATAGGGACCTGACCTTCCACCGGCAAGCGGGGGGCAGGGTGGTTCGTGAGCGACCACCCCGCCCACCGCACTGCGGTCGGGGTTGGCGCTCACTCCAACAGCACGCCCGCGACCCAGCTCACTGGAGACTGACTCACGGTGACGTCAGACCGGGCGTACCCCCGAGCGTTGGGTCACGCATTATCACGTAAGTCCCCGGGCTCAATGCCTGGCCAGGGAAGAGAGCCGCCACGTAGGCGGGAGCCCTTGCCAACACGCTGTCGCCGCGGCGGCGACCTAAGAGGAACGCGAGCTCGTCGACAGGATCCCCACCGAAACAGAGCGCCATGCCACCGAAGCGCTGACTTGGTCGAATCGACACGGTGTCGACCCTGCGCCCGAACAGCGCCGCCATCAGCATGTGATGGCCATCCCCACACGGTCGTTGTAGTGGAGAGTCCTGCATGAGCGGCGAACGACCCGGGCGCGACGTGCCAGGGCGCCCGCCGACTGCCGTACGAGGTGGCCCAGAAATGCTTGGGCGCGGGCAAGGCGGCGGTTCCGACGCGCTTACAGGCGCACGGGATCGGCCGGTATCCGCAGGAGGTCGAGGCCGCCGTCTACTTCTGCTGCCTCGAGGCTCTCCAAAACGTTGCGAAGTACGCGCGTGCGGATAGCGTCATGATCTCGCTCAGGGGCACCAGCGAGGAGCTGGTATTCGAGGTGGCGGACGACGGTCGGGGGTCCGACGCGGCACGATCGCCTCGCGGAGCCGGGCAGACCAATATGGCCGACCGTCTGGCCGCGCTCGGCGGCGAGCTCGAAGTGCGCTCGCGGCCCGGCACCGGAACGACCGTGATCGGGTCGATCCCGCTCGACGAGGCCATGACAGGGTCGAGCCCGTGACGCCTCTGCGGTGGTGAAGCGGACGGCTCTCGCTGCGGCCGACTCGTCTTGAGAGCAACAGGCCCCGACGGGGTGCTTCGACCAAGACCATCGACTCGCTTCCTTGCTCCTCCCGTGGAGCTGGACTGAGGGTGACCGCCAGAGGTCGTGCCCGTCAGTGGCAGGTTCGCGAGCCGGTATCCGTGAACGAGCTCCCTGCGATCGGCCGGAACCTGAAGTCGTAGCTGCCCGGGTGCAGGGTCATCCGCAGCACGCCGTGGGTGCGGCCGTTGCGAACCAGGCTGTTGGTGTCCGGCGGACCGAAGCCGTAGTGGCTGTAGCCGCCCGTTCCGGCAACGAACTGCACGATGCCCCGGGTCCGATTCAGCGCTCCACCCGGTGTCTGGGGCGCGAATCGCTCGTAGTTGTGCTCGTGCCCGCTGAGGACCACCTCGGCGCCGGCGTTGTAGAGGAGCTGCACGAACGGACCCACCGGCGAGAAGTTGCCGTGGTGGGACCCCGACGACCAGCGTGGGTGATGCCAGTAGGCGAGGATGCAGCGCGCGGGATGCGAGGCGAGGTCGGCCTTGAGCCACTCGTACTGGGGGGTCCCCGCCGCACATCCGCCGATCTCCGCGCAGTTCGAGTTGAGGGAGATGAGGTGCCACGAGCCGACGTTGAAGGAGTACCACCTGCCGGGCGCCCGGCTGCCGAAGTACCCGAAGTAGCCGGCGGCCCTCGGCAAGTGGTACTCGTGGTTGCCCGGCGTCGGCCGGGTCTTCCACTTGAAGTCGCCCCACGTCGGTCCGTATCCCGTCCGGAACTCGGCGAGCGCGCCATCCGGGTACTGGTTGTCGCCGAGGGTGAGCGCGACCGTCGGGTTGATCGAGGTGACGAGGTTGGCGGTCGCCTTCGTCGCCGCGGATGGGATCAGTGCGGCGATGTCGCCGCCGGCGGTGATGACGGGGGAACCGGGACGACGCGGACCCGCCGGCGACGGCGACGGCGAGGGGCAGGGATGTGCGGCGTTACACGGTTCGGCCTCGACGTCACGAGCGAGCCCAGCAGGCTCGATGGCGGCGACGGTCACGAGTGCGGCAGCGAGGATCAGTCTGCGGATAAACATGAGCGCTCCATTCAGGCCAGGGGGCTTGGTCGTCGGGGGTGGTGGAGCACTTCGAACCTGCACCATTTCGGCCAGGGGTGTCAAATGCGGACGGGACCGTGTCGAGCGTCGGGCTTCGCTCCCCAAGGGCGGCGATCACTGAGGCATACCTGTCGATCCTGCCCCCCAACAGGTCTCTGCGGGCGCTGCCGTCTCTGGCTCTGTGGCTCGCGGTCACCCACGCGCGAAACCAGCCCCGCGCAGACCTGGGCGGGGTCCGTGGGGGCGGGGGTGACACGGAAGGCACGTCCAGCGCTGGGGAACCTTGCCCACCCCGCGCTCCCGGCCGGATTCCCTTCGGGGGAGAAACTCGACGGCCGAGGGAGGGTGGCCCCATGAAGACCGCCGTCACCCGCCTCGGTTGCAGGATCCGCTCCGGCCCCCTGCCTGACAAACCTGTGGTGGGGGCGTCCCCAAGTACCGGTGGTCCGTTGACGGTGACGGGCTGACGATGACCTGGCTCGACACGACCTACGGCGGCTACAAGGGCACCCCAGAAGAGGTGTTCCAGACGGCGTTCTACATGACAGTGGAGTTCGAGAGACAGGCGTAGCCTGCGTCCACCCGCGTGCCCTGTAACGACACACGGTCTGCCGAGCCGTGGTTCATGAGACTGAAGCAATGGCGGGTTCTCGTGAGGGGCCCGTTGGGATCAGATGTCCGGCGGATGGCCCCTCAATCGCTGCTCGCACTCCTGCTCACGCAGTGTCCACCCGACCTCGGGCGCGCAGGCATCCCGACCACCTCCGCCGAGGAGCTCGTCCGGTCCGGGTCCCCCCCACATCCGATCCCTGCCGGATCTGCCCTCGAGACGATCCGAACCACGCCCGCCGACGACGATGTCTTGGCCGTAGTCACCCGTCAGTACGTCGCCGCCACCCCGACCGAAGATCCGGTCTCGCCTCTCACCCCCGTGGAGCTCTGCATCCGCCGACGGGCTCCCGATCAACAGGTCCGCTCCCCCTTCGCCCCACATGCTCGCGTCTCGGTCCGTGATCAACACGTCCGAACCGCCGCCACCCTCGACGAACGTGGGAGCCGTCGGTGAGGACGAAGCGCGGACCATGTCGTCGCCCTGGCTCGTGTAGATGACGACCCGCGCGGCACCGTGGTCTGGGTTCGGTCGTTGCTCGACCATATCCGCGCCGAAACTCGTCCCTACGGCCAGCCTGTCGCAGCGTCCGAGGATGCAGTCGTCGAGACCCGTTACGAACACATCCGTGTCGGGGTCGGCCTCGTCCGCGTTGAGATTGAGGTTCGCCCCGTCCACGGCGATATGGTCGTTGTGGACGGTTCCTAACCAGTTCAGCACGTCCTGGTGGGCATCCCCGAAGTGCACCCGCACCTCGATCTCCGAGTCAGGTCCCTCGTTGGTCGCCCCAGGGGCGAGGCGTTGGTCGATCACGCAGATGCAAAGGTACGTCTCGGAGCTGTCGTCCGCCGTCACGACGATCGTGTCGGTGTTGGACACCGTCGCACGGTTACACATCGAGTTCGTGTCCAGCTCGATGTAAAGCCCCTCTGTGTACAGGGAGTGATAGTCGGAGGCGAGCGTGATGTCGAGGCGCGCCTTGCGTGCATTGAAGTCGCAGGTGGCTGTCGGGCCGGCGGACGCGTCGGTCGACGTCGCGACCGCGACCGCGACCGCGACCGCGACGATCATGAGGACGAGAGCGGCGTAGCGCACGTCCCGCGTTGAACCATTGTTCCCCGGAGGCCGAGCATACCTCGCTCCATGAACACCGGTACGGGACCGTCGCCCACGCTTTGTGGGGCTACCTCGGGATGACATCAGGCGCCGAGATACCGAACCAAGCGAACCTGGTTTCGACGGGAGATCGAGCGAAGCCGACTGCCACGAGGTTGCCGTCGGACTGGATCCCCAGGCCGTACGCGCCGTCACGCCGTTTGGAGATGTCCGTCGTGGACCGCGACGAGCTGATGCTCGAGTAGCCCGTCGAGGTCGTCGGGGCCGAGATCGTCTCGCATGGCGGCGAGTCTAGTGGTGACGTCTGCACGCCGCGCTCGCCCGGCGGCCGCGGTCACCGTGAAGCCGGTCTGCTCAGGCCGAGGTCAGCATCCGGCCGTCGTACGCAGGGATCGTTAGCCGCTCGCCCTTCGAGACGCCTCGGAAGGCGCGTGTCGCCGTCCACCTGAGCGCCGACGACGTGGGGTTGCAGAGGACGCGTCCACCCTCGAACGATCGCGTCGCGACCCCGTTCGTCAGCGTGGAGTACGTGCTACTCAGCGGCGCGCCGAGATGCCGCGCCGTGCGCCAGTAGGCGTGGAACGGCGTGACGGTGCTCGCTCGCTGGGACGTGAAGTAGTACAGACCGCCGGGCCGGGCACTCAGTAGGAACGTCGTGAGGGCGTAGCGATGCCAGCGGTCCTTGGCTTCCTGGGTCGCCGAGACCCAGACCTTCGTGAGGGCCGCGTATTTCGGGCCGATCTGGCTCGTCATCGCCCCGGTGCGCTGCCATTCGATGGGCGTCGGGAACCGGTCGATCGGCCAGGCGGCGTGGCGCGTGTACTGCTCGGTGAACCCTCGGTCCGAGACAGGTACGAGTTGGGCGGAGCCGAGGTCGAAGTAGCGCTCGGCGTCGCCGACGCCATTCGTCCACACATCGACGCTGACCGTCTGGCGGACCCGACGCGTCAGCGCGACCATGTCGGTCGTCCACGCCGACGTCGTCCACGGGGCGTTCGTCCTCGGGTCGAGCGCGGGAGTCGTCGAGACGTTCAATGCCCCGATCCCGGCGCCGTCGATGTAGACGGCGTTGTAGCCCGAGCGCTCGAGGCGGCCCTGGAGGATCTCGATCATGCGGTCGGTCCATCCTGAGAGCGGGTTCATGAGGTAGTTCGCGGCCCACGTGCCCGCGTCCCGCGCCCGCTGGCCGGTCGAGGTGTGGCAGTACCAATCCTCTGGGAACGAGTCGGTCGGAGTGTGGGTTGCGTTGATGTAGCATCCGAGCTTCAGCTCGGGGTTCCGATCGAGCATCGCCGCAGCATTCCCCGCGTACATCGCTTCAGCAGCGACGATCGCGTCGAATCGCGTGGCGCGCCGCAGCGCTTCTGACGGGTCCGGGACATAGTCGAACGGACCCTCGATGTCGTACCCGAGTATCCCGATGCCCCGGCCGACCGCCGGCCATGCGGGCGTGGGCAGGGCGAGCGACGCGCCGGCGATGAGCGCGCCCTTCAGGAGGGTGCGCCGGGCGAGCGGGCGGCCGGACTGCCAACTCGCGGGGCCGGCATGCCCACCATCGGGCTTCGACGTAGGGGGGAAGAGGGACGACATGCGTGCGCATCTTCCCCGCGCCGTGCGTACGAAGCATCATCCGGACTACGTAGATGGTCCTCGCACCGCCCACATCCCGAGTACCCGGCTTGAGCGGCTGGGATGTGACACCGCGACCGCGGATCGCAGGGTTCGAGGATCGGAGCCGATGAGGGCGACGACGATCAGCTTCCGCTGATCGAGGTTGCCACTGACGTGCATCCCTCTCTTCGTCGCGGCCGAGAGCTACGCCGCAGAAGGGTCCTCGACGTTGCGGCTGTCGCGGCTACGCGGCCGCGGACGGGTCGGTGCTCTGGAGTCCTGCAACAACGCTCCAGCGCAGCGCTGTGGAGCGACCGGGACGGAGAACCCGGTTCCCGCCTTGGCCCCTCCCCTTGTCAGCGTCGTCGGCGAGCGACGCCCATTCGTACCTCGCTATCGGTTGCCCCGGTCAAGCGGTGTCCGCCCGAGGAGCGGTTGCCTCCCGGCACCGTACGGGGGCCGGTCAGAGAGGCTGGACCTGGACCTCGCAGGTAACGAGCGGATCGCCCATGTCCTTGCGGCACGAGTCGTAGCCGGCCCCACCGGTGAGCGTCTCGCCGCGCAGTCGGTCCAGCCCGTTCACCGTGTCGTCGCCGCCCGAGCCGAAGAGCTCGTCGAGACCCGCCTGGCCCGCCACCACGTCGTTGCCGGCGCCACCTCGGATGTGGTCGTCGCCGTGCCCGCCGAGCAGGACGTCGTCTCCGCCGGCTCCGGCGATGTCGTCGTCGCCCGCCTGTCCGCAGATCAGGTCGGGGCCCGGCGTGCCGACGAGCACGTCCGGCCCGGAGGTACCGGTGATCGAGCAGCCGGGTCCCCAGTCGGGCATCAAGTCGCTCTTCCGGTCGAACGTCAACCGGACCGGGTCGCCCCCCGTGAGCCCGATCGTGTAGATCTCGCCCTCGCCGTCGTCCTGCCCGCCGCGGAAGACGATCTGGGTACCGTCCGGCGACCACGAGGGGTCCGCCGCCGCGGTCCCGAGGGTGATGAGGTGCTGGTTCTGTCCGTCGGCGTCCATGACCCCCAGCGCCCGCCACTCATCCGTTCCGAGCGCGAGATACAGGATGTGCTGGCCGTCGGGCGACCACTGCACGAGGTGCTTCGTGAAGCCGCCTGCGAGTTGTGCCTTCGCGGTGCCGTCGGGGTGGATGGTCCACACACCTCCGTTGTGGAGGTAGACGATGGACGCGCCGTCGGGTGCCCAGCTCGGGGAGACGGGATTTTCGTTCGTGGTCGTGATGCGGTCCACCTGCGTGCCGTCCGCCGTCGCGACGTAGAGGTCGGTCTCCTGGACCGTGGCGTCCCATCCGGAGAACGCCAACCGGGATGAATCCGGTGCCCACGAGTACCCGCCGGGCCGGATATGGGTGATGCCGACGCTCACCATCCGGATCTCGCCGCCGGCCGCCGGCACGGTGTAGATGGCGTACGAACCGTCCCGGTCGCTCGTGAAGGCGATCGTGTTCCCGTCGGGCGACCACCGGATCTCCCCCTCCGAGTGGGAGGTGAAGTCGTTCGTCAGGAGGTGTCGTCCCGACCCGTCGACGTTCATCACCAGCAGGTCGTGGTCGAACTCGTAGGCGACCTTCGTGCCGTCGGGCGAGATCTGCGGTCCCACCTCGTACCGCGCTCGGTCCTCCGACAGCCACGTGTTGTCACGTCCGCTCGGCTCGATCGATCGGATGTCCCAGGAGTAGTTCGGATCGCGGAAATGCGCGAAGACGATCCGCCCGTTCGTCGGCAGCGGGCCGATCCGAGCCGGAGCCGCGACGGACGCGCCCGCTCGAGACACCGGCGCTGCGATCAGCGCCACCACCGTCGACACCAGCGCCGCCCACGTTCGCCACGAACGGATCGACATCGATGAGACCTCCGTCTGCTGGGGAGACGATTTGTAGCCGAGCGCGCCTCGAGGGTCAATGCCTCGGCCGTCCACCGGCGCCAACTCCCCGTCCGCGTTTCGGCGGTGGCGCAAGAGGAATGCTGCGCCTGAGGTCAGGTCGGCGGCACGTCGCCCCACCCGTCGCACGTGGCCGCGTGAGGGGCGGTGGCGGAGATCGCACTGACCGGCGTGTCGAAGGCCAACGCGCTGATCCAGTCGACGTTCCGCTGCGGCAGCGGTGTCACCGGGCGGCGCGAACCTGACGATCACCGGCAGCGGCGGCCCGAGGGCGAACCAGTGGGACATGGACACGGTGTCGTTCAAGATCGGTGGCGAACGACGCGCGGCGCGCACGGAGGCGAGATGGCTTAGGACTTTCGTTGGTCTCGTGGGGCGACCGCCTATTTCAGCTTCGTAGGCTGGACGGGGACGGCCAAGTGTTCGAAGATGCCCCCGTGATCCAGCCCGACGCCTGCTCTGCGTGTGGTTCCGAAGCCCTGGTGGCCTCGGGAGTGTTCGAGCACGGGACGTGGGTGCACCGGCTGACTTGCTGGACATGTCGGGACTGTCAAACGATCATCGCCATTCCGGAGGCAGACGTCCCTGTCATGGGCGATCTTCCCGATCGGACTTCTTCTGCCGCACGACGATCTGCGTAATCCGTAGTGGGCCACGGGCCGACCTTGTTCGCGGGGCCTATCGGGCGGTGGCGATGCGGTATAGGCACACGCGCCGATGTCCACGACGGCAGCGCCGACACGATGCAACGCTGGGGTGTCCACCGTTTCGAGGCGTCCGCTCTATCTTCATCGTGTGGTCGGTCGGACGCCTCTGGGTGAGACGCGGACGACCCGTCGATCAGCGGACGATCCGGAAGCGCACCCACCCCGTGTCGGCAGCCTGGTGCGACTGACCGGGATACCGCATCTTCACGCGATACTGCCCCAACGCTGCTCGACGACGATTGTATTGGTATCGCGCGAGCGCCTTGCTGCGCGTACTGCCGTCGATACTGACCATCCGGTGGCATTTCGTGTCGTCCCAGCCCCGAACGTCACTCCATGCATCGCCCACGCGCTTGTCGAGGTCGAAGCGCAAACACTCGCCAGCGAGGTCGGGTTCCACGTATCCGCGGATCCGCGGACAGTCCGTTCCGGAAGTGCGGCATTCAGAAACGTACGAGTACGGATGACGATGCAACCCGATGAGATCGAACCCCCATGTGTCGAGCGACGGCAGTCCCGCAAGAGCGGTCGGCGCGGTATTACTCCCGCCCCTGACACGGCGACGACCGTCGCGATACGGAGGAAGGAGGCCATCCGGCTCCCCCTCCACGGTTGGCGGTTCCTCCACGCTAGAACGGGGCCCATGGCCCTCTCCTCGTCGTGCGCGCTCCACGATTCAACCTCTCAACGCGTCGCGATGCCGCCGGGCTCCTCCTTCGCGCCGGTCCCCTCAACGCACAGGCTCCATGAACCGGTCGACGGCCCGATCGCCGATCCTGCGTCCGTGTTCAATCCCCTCTTCGACCGCCTTCCGGAAGTGGAACCCGACGAGGATGCGCGAGCGTCCGTTCTCGCGGGCAGCTTGGTAGAAGCTCGTGTACCGACGGAACACCGGTGACGGATCACCGCACGTGCTTCCGGACGGCAGCGTCCTGCTGCACGTCCGGAAGCTGATGTGACCTGTACCGAAGACTCGCTTGAGAACCTGGGATGCAGCACCGCCTTCGACACTGTGTGCGGAGTCGTAGTCGGGGACGGGAGGAGTCGTCACCAACGGAGTCCACGTGGGGTCGGCATCGGTGTCCGGGTTGCCGTCCGTATCCGCCTGCCGGATGGCGGTGATCGGTCGCCAGTAGTTGTAGAAGTATTTCGTATCGAACGAGCTCACATATCCATCTGCCATGGCCGCATTGAGAAGGCCGAACAGCCGCGCGGTCTTCCAGAGCCCGAGCCCTTCTCCCACGGAGACCTTCCTCGCGATCCGATTCCACTGCAGCGGGGAGCTCTCCACCCAGAAGAGGGCTACTTCGGTCTGCTGCTCGGTGCGGGCGCTCGCCTGGGAGGGTGTACGTGAGCGGCATGGGGCGCACATGTACGTGGCGAATCGGCCTCGCCTCCGGCTCACGGTTACCTGTCACTCGGACGGCTGGCCTTGAAGGTCAAGGCGGGCACGTGCGCTGCTAGGAGCCGTTCCGGATCGGACGACTTCGCTCAAGAGGTGCATGGCGCCAGCAAGCCAGCCGCTGGATCTCCGAGCAGGGGCGGATCGTGGCGCGCGCTTCAGCCGGCCCCGTGGACGGCCGAGAGGGAGTGCATGGATGCCGAGGAGGAGTGGATCGGGCTGCACCAGGCATCGAGCGAAGCCGACGTGCCCGCGACGACGATCCGCGACTGGTACCGCAGGCGCGTCATCGGCTCGACGATCGGCGGGCAGGGACAGGCGCTCGTCTTGTTGTCCGAGGTGATCCGGGAGGCCACCGGCCGCGACCCGAGGCGGCCGGGCACCTCCGAGCAGAGGTCCCGCACACGGCAGGAGATCGAGGCCGAGAGCGCAGGGATTGCCGCGCGCACGCGGGCGGTCACGGAGCTCCAGGGCATCGCCCGCGGGCGACTCGAGGACCGACCCCGCGACTGACCGTGATCGGCCGAGAGACAGGGCCGCGGCCGTCAGCCTAGCGAGCATGTCCGAGACCGGGCCTTGCCGACCGGTGGTGAAACTCCGGACGCGATCGTCAGCGAGAACGGCGAGTCAGCACCTGACCTCGGACTTCCGCGTTCGGTCAGGGACAGACACGGCTTCACGGCGAGGAACTTCACTCATCGCGCCTGCAACACGGCAAACCGCGCCACGTCTCGTTTCAGGGATGCCTCGGAACGATCAGCACGGGACGAGTTCAGCTCCCTCGATGGGCTTCGGCTCGAGACAGATCGGCGGGCGCGGCGGCTGCGAGAAGTCGAACTCGCTCACGAGATCGCCCAGGATCGCCACGTCCTCGCGCACAGTCGGCCGCGAGTCCGGCCGATCCATGGTAGCCGGGTCCAACCGCTGACCGCCCAGGAACCGGTCCTCGATCAGCTTGAGGTAGGCGTCGAACGAGAGCGTCTGGGAGTCGATCATCCCGGCCCTCGCATACGGACTGATCAGCAGCGCCGGCACGCGGATGCCCCAGCCGTTCTGGTCCACGACCGGCGGTTCCACGTGGTCGTAGAACCCGCCCCAGTCGTCCCAGGTCAGGAAGATCGCCGTCGATTCCCAGTCCGGACCCCGCATCGCCGCGTTGATCACGCGCGTGACGAACGCTTGCCCGCGGTCGAGCGGTCCGCTGTCCTCCGAGGGGTGCTCGCTGTAGCCGGGGGCGGGCACGATCCAGGACACCCTCGGGAGACTCCCGGCCTCCGCCGCGTTGAAGTATCGGCTGTGGAACGTGATGTTCTCGCGGGTACCGTCCTCCCACGTGTCCGTGAAGCCGGGAAGGGGATCCTTCGTCGGGCCGGTCCCGGTGTTGTGGCGGTCGGGGCATGGTGACGCGAAGCACGTGTCGTCGTCGACGTAATACCGCCAGCTCACACTGGCCTCCGTCAGGAGATGCGTGATGCTCGTCCAGGCGTACACCGGCCCGTCCGAACGGCGGCCCCACCGATCCTCGAACAGCCGCAGGTTCACGTTCGAGGTACACGACATCGGGTCGTACGGGTCGCGGCAGCTCGCCGACCAGCCGCTCACCAGGAACAGGTGCGCCGGAAGCGTCCACGAGTCCGTGGGCGCGAACATCCGGTCCTGCAGCACGAACCGCCGTGCGTAGAACCAGTAGTTCGGGATCTCGTTCCTGGTGTGATAGCTCAGGACGTCGGCCTGCTGGCGCGGCCCCAGGAACGGCTCGCACTCCGGTCGTGGGGTGACCCAGCACTGCCCCTCGCCGTCCCCGAGGGCCCGGAGGAACCCGTCCATCTTCCCCCCGTTGATGTCGATGATCGAGGGAGGGCGCGAGTGCGGCCCTCCACGCTGCGTGAGCGATCGCGAGTGGTATGGCTTCGAGCACCCGCCCTGCCACGGATCCGGGATGCAGACGTCGATCCGGCCGTCGGGTGTCGTGGGGAACCCGTCCGCCCCGGGGAACGTGCCGAAGTAATGGTCGAACGAGCGGTTCTCCATCACCACGAAGATCAGATGGTCGAGCGAGCGCAGTCCCGCGCCGCCTCCGCGGTCGCCGGCCGCCGGTCGGAGGGGAGCCTCGTCGGGCGCACCGGACGACGCTGCCGCGAGGACGAGCACCGTGCCGACGGCTACCGTGAGACGTCCCCTGACCCGCATGGGATCGATCCTTCCCCGCTCCGGTAGGACCAGGTTGCCGCTTCTCGCTCGCGTGGTCAACCCGTGACCAACCTTGGTCGCCCCCGCGGGGATGATGGGACGGGGCGATCTCCTCGTGGGCCTAGCGGATCGTGCACCTGAGTGACAAGATTGGCTCGTGCTCGTGACCCGTCCCCCGCTCCGAGCTGTCACCGTCGTGCTGATGGCCGTCGTTGGCCTGCCCGCGCTGGCCGCTGAGCCCGCCCACGCCGCGACTATCGGTGTCGAGATGGTGGCCGGCGACCTGAGATTGCCCGTGGCGTTCGAGTTCGTGGCGGACGGCCGGATCGTCTACGTGGAGCGAAGAACGGGCGGCGTACGGATCGTCGATGGATCACGGAACTCCCTCATCACGACTATCGGCGGAGCCGAGTCGCTGACCGGTCTGGCGCTCCATCCGAACTACCCCTCGACTCCCCACGTGTACGTGTGGGGGAGGCGGGTCCTCGGCGGGGTGACGAAGGATCATCTGGTCCGGATCACGCATTCGGGCGCCGCGGTCTCGAAGGAGGTCATCTTCGGGATCGCAGGGACCGGTCAGGACTACGGGGGCGATGTCGACTTCGGTCCCGACGGAAAGCTCTACCTGGAAACCGGGGATCAGAGCCTGGCCCAGAACGCCCAGGACCTCTCCAGCCCATCGGGGAAGATCCTGCGCATGAACGCCAACGGCGGCATCCCCTCGTCCGGCAATCCCTTCCCCAACAGCCGGGTGTGGGCATACGGCCTGCGGAACTCCATCGGCATGACATTCGATCCCTCGAACGGACGGCTGTGGATGGTCGACAACGGTCCCCAGTGCAACGACGAACTGAACTGGATCATCAAGGGGCGCAGCCACGGGTGGGGCCCGAAGCGGACCTGTTCGACGCCTCCGGCTGCTCCGCTGAACACCAACCAGGACGGTCCGGATCCCGTCTTGCCGAAGTGGTGGTCCGTCAGCTCGATCGGTCCGACCGGGATCGAGTTCTGCTCCTCGTGCGGGCTGGGATCGAGCGTCGAGGGCCAACTGCTGTTCGGTGACGTCAACTTCGGTCAGCTCCACCTCGCCACCCTGAACGATGCGCGAACGGCCGTGCTGTCCGAGTCCGTGATCTATACACATCCCGGCAGGATCTTCTCGATCGAGACCGGCCCCGACGGGGCCCTGTACACCAGCAACCCTCGAGGGATCTTCCGTCTCGTCACGGTCGAGTGACCCTTGGTCGGGAGCCCGACACGCGGGCGAACACAGCCAGAGTCCCAGCGGTCAGGAGTCATCTCGTCCTGGGCGAACACTCCGCATCAACAGCGCGGGTCGTTCGGTTCTCGCTGATCCCTCAATGAGCCGGGTACCGACCGTCGAACCAGGAGGTGCGGTCCGGGGGGACTATCAAGCTCGCACTCAGTCCACCTGCGCAAGGATGCAGAACTCGTTGCCTTCCGGATCACTCAGAACGATCCATGACTGCTCCCCCTGGCCGACGTCGGCACGAGTCGCACCGAGGCCGAGCAGGCGATCCACGGCGGGGTCCCGGTCGTCGGGACGGAAGTCGAGGTGCAGACGGTTCTTGAGGGTCTTCGATTCAGGGACGCGAACGAACAGGAGTCCCGGCACCCGTTCCGGCGCGGGCCGAATCTCGAACTCCTCGGGATCGTCGTTGACCACGACCCACTCGAGGGCAGCCGCCCACCATCGGCCTAGCGCGCCGGGATCGGCGGCGTCCACGACGACCTGCTCCCACTCCAACACCATCAGGGTCCCATCCTCCTGTTCACTTCAGCACCATTATCCTCGGGTACCGCTCGGTCCCGTACCGGGCCGGCGGCTAGGGTCCGGCGCGCTTGGGACTCCACCTGACGCTACCGGACGATGCGATAGGTGATGTGCGTGGCGAACGGTGACTGACGAACGCCAACGTGCTCGAGTCCGACCGTCTCGTCGAAGCCGTCGAAGAGTCGTTTTCCGGCTCCGAGCACGACCGGCGCGATCGAGATGGACAGTTCGTCGACCAGCCCGGCGCGGAGCGCCTGCCGGATGACATCGGCTCCGCCCATGATGGAAATGTCCTTCTCGCCGGCTGCCCCCCGCGCCCGCGTGACCGCCTCGTCCAGCCCATTCACGAACGTGAAGGCATCTCCCGCGGGCTGGTCCTGCGGTCGGTGCGTGAGGATGAAGAAGGGCAGCCCCCATGGATTCTCCCCACCCCAGTGATCGGCGGCCTCGTAGGTGTTCCGGCCACCGATGACGGCGCCACCGCGCTTCAGGGCCTCGTCCAGGAACTCCTTGTCAACACCCGTCGGCTCGCCCGTTGCCTCCTCGTCGTAGCTCCATGGGCCACCGAAGACCCAGTAGTGCAATCGCTCGCCGCCCTCGCCGAGCCCGCGCTCCGGACCGTCGTTCGGGCCGGTGATGTACCCGTCCAGCGAGGTGGTGATGCTTGCAACGACCATCTGGGTCATTCCTTGCTCTCCTCCGCCATCCATCGACCGAACCGCGGATACGAACGCCCGACGGATCAGGTGCGACCGTACGCCACGGTGACGTAGTCGTCGTCGCCCACCGATCGCGCGTTGTTCCCCGTCACGAAGACCGCTGATGAGTCGGGGCTCACGCCGAGGGCGTTGACGTCTGTGTGGAAGTCCGGGTGCCCGTCGTAGCGCTTCGTCCACAGCTTCGTGCCGGTGCTCGCGTCGTAGGCCACGGTGGCGTAGTCGTTGTCGAAGTCGGGGGATGTGCTCCGCCCCGTCACGAACACCGCGGATCCGTCGGGGCTGACACCAAGGGCGCGAGCCGAGTCGTTGCCGCTCTCCGGGCCGTCGTAGCGCTGGACCCAGAGCTTCGTCCCGGTGGCGGCGTCGTAGGCCACGGTGGCGTAGTCGACGCCCACCCCGAAACTCTCTCCCGTCACGAACACCGCGGAACCGTCGGGGCTCACGCCGAGCGCGTTGGCCTGGTCGGAGCCCCCGGGAGGACCGGCGTAGCGCGCCACCCAGATCTCTGCTCCGGTCCCGGCGTCGTACGCCACGGTCGCGTAGTGGCTGGCGCCCGACCCCGCACGGCTCCGCCCCGTCACGAAGACCGCGGATCCGTCGGGGCTCACTCCGAGGGCGGTCGCGAGGTTGGCGCCGTCGGCGTCGCTATACCGCGCGACCCACAGCGTGGTTCCGGTGGCCGCGTCGTAGGCGACGGTCGCATAGGTGCTGTCGACGAACGACGTCTGGTCGCGTCCCGTCACGAACACCGTCGACCCGTCGGGGCTCACACCGAGGGCAGCGGCGCCGGAGGCACTACTCCCGACGTCGGCGGATCCACGGAAGCGCCTCGCCCACAGCTGAGCCCCGGTCGACGCGTCGTAGGCCACCGTGGCGAACTCGAAATCGCGCCGTCCGGTGCTGGTCCCGGTGACGAAGACGGCCGAGCCGTCGGGGCTCGTCCCGATGGCGCGGGCGGCGTCGTTGTTGTGCCCGGCGCCGTCGAAGCGCGACACCCAGAGGGACGCTCCGGTCGACGCGTCGTAGGCCACGGTGGCGTAGTCGCGCCGGATCCTGGCGGCGATGCTGCTCCCCGTCACGAAGACCGTGGATGCGTCGGGACCCACCGCGAGGGCGTACGCATAGTCGGCCGCGCCCTTCGGACCGTCGTACCCCGACGACCACACCTCGTCCCCGGTCGATGCGTCGTACGCCACGGTGGCGTAGTCGATGCTCTCCGATCCCTTGCTCCCGCCCGTCGCGTACACCCGGGAACCGTCGGGGCTCACGCCGAGGGCGTTGGCGACATCGTCGCGGTGCCCGGCGCCGTCGTAGCGACTCACCCAGAGCCGATCGGCGGGCGCTCCCGCCGATGCCACGCCGATCACAGTCACGGGTGCGAGCGACAGCACCACGAGCACCACGAGCACCACGAATGACCGGAGCCGATCAGAGCGAGGGTGCGCGTTCACGATCCACCACGTCCCTTCGATCCCGCCGTGAACCCTCCGCATCCACGTTGGGTGCCGAGGGGTTGCTCGGCCACGATACCTGCCCCCGCGCGGCGGGGTCAAACGTGGAGTGACCCTGCCACGATTGAGATGCTCTTCCTTACCACCCAGGCTGAGTTGTGCCGCAAGCGAGAATTGGGAGACCTGGTCCGCCCCTGCGAGCTCAGAGATTCGACAGTCAGCGGCCCACGAAGAGATTCTCGAGCTCCCCGCTCATGCCCGCGGGTGTTCAGGCGCCCGTTTCCAACGTCATCGCCGCCTCGAGAGGCCCGAAGCTAAGGCGCGGCAGCTCCCAGTCCTTCGCGGTCCGGATCGAGCGCGAAGCGGACGTCCCGCTCGTCGTCCATGGCCTCAACCGTCGCGGCACGGAGCAGCGCAGCCTGCTCGTCGAGCACCTCGATGCGCTCCGGAAGCGCGACGCGACGGAGATCCATCAAGGCGGCGACAAGGCGTCGCGACACCTGGGGCGAGCCCGCGCCGGCCATCCGGATCTCGTCGAAAGCCAGATGAACGTAGTTCTCCCAGGTCATCGTCTTCACGAGCAGTCGGATCTCGCCGTCCTCGTCAGGAACGCGACCGTCGGGGAACGGCCGACGCGCGAGCTGCCTGAGGATGTCGTGCAAGCGGTCGATCGCCTGCACGGCCGTCGTGGGGTCCTGAAATGGCGACTCGGACAACGAGCGCTCCGCGATGTCGACCAGAAGCCGCATCCCGTACGCGACGTCCTCGTCGAGAGTCGGCTCGAGCTTCAGGCTCAACGCCGAGAAGAGCCGGTTCTCGTCCAGGTCGTCGGGAGAGCCGTGAACGATGAACAGCGGTCCGCCCGCGGGAACGAACGCGCCAAGAGCCGGGACGAGCTCGAGCACGCAGTCGGCCCGTTGGGCCTCGGCGACGAGTGCCTGCGTCCCGATCATCGTCACGACGCCCGACTCTCGCGCAGCGACAACGCGCGGAGCCTCCGGATCGACGGGAGGCGGCGGGCCGGTGTCGGGATACCGGCGGTCGACGAGCTTACGCGTGTCCTGACCGACGAGTTCGATCAGCGCCGATACACGCAGCGCCTGGCCGATGTGGTGCACGTAGATCACCAAGGCGGCGATGCTCGCCAGCACGAGGAGGTACGACGTCGCCACGGCGATGCCCGGAACCTGCCCTGTGCCGTCGCCCCGGTCCACGACCTCGCGGATCGTCAGCACGGCGTGCACGAAGGTCGCGACGAAGAGCCCGATCGCGAGCTGGCTGGGCTTGTCGCGAAGGATCCGCTGCACGATCCGGGGCGAGAACTGCCCCATCGCCAGCTGGACGACGACCATCGTGATCGTCAGCACGAGCGCCGTGAGGCTCACCATCGAGACCGCGATCGTGGTCAAGATCGCGTTCGCCGAGGTCGGCCGACCGACGAGCACCTGCGGGATCGCCTGATAGTCGAAGGCTCGGTCGAGGGAGATCGTGCCGAAGGAGATCGCCGCGCCCGCGAGGACACACATGACCGGCACGAACCATAGGCTCGACCCCACGCTGACCGCGAGCTTTCGCAACCACATGCCGCCTAGCGTTACCCAGCTGGGCCGCGTGCATGCGCCCTGTAGGCATGCTTGCTTCAAGACCCTGGCCAGCGGCGTTACCTCTACGTCGTCTCGCGGACGGCGCGATGGACCCGGACGGGCTTCGCGATGCCCTTGAGGGACATCGGTCCCACCTCTTCGAACCGCACGTCGTCTGCCTCGGTGAGCCTGCGCGCCTCGGGACCGACCAAGACCTCGCCCGGCCTCGCCGCGGCGGCGATGCGCGCGGCGAGGATCACGGTGAGCCCGTAGTAGTCGCCGTCGGATCGGGCAGGGCATCGAGGTAGGACAGCGTCAGCGCTCCATCGGCGTTCGCCCGACCGACCCGTTCCGCAGGGATGCCGGCGGACTCGAGCTCGTCGACGAGCTGGACGCGCATCGCGTCGCCGCGGCGGAACGGTTCGACCGCTCCCGGCGCTGGCGCGAGGATGCCCATGGCCGCCAGCTCGCGTACGCGCTCGGAGGACGCGCCGGAGCGACGGACGACCTCGTCTTCACTCAGACCCACGTCAGTACCCACCCGTGGGGCAGCCGTCGCGCAACGGTGCGATCCCGATGTCCATCTCCGACATGGTCTGCCGACATCCTGTCATGGCGGTGCCGACGATCCGCGTCCCGCCCGGGGTGAAGGCGATCCCGTAGGCGCCCTCGTCAGGCACCGTCGCCATCAGCTCGAGGGGGTGAGGACACCACCGGGGTCGCGAGATGGTTACCGGGACTGCGACCGCCGTAGCCATCAAATCGGCCGCGTTCATCACGTGGCGCACAACCAGGGGTGCCCCCTGCTACGCGCTCATTCATCCCCGGCACAGCCACACTCTTGCGAAGTGTGAGCGCGGCCTACCGCACTTGACTACGCCATGGGAACCTCGATACGTTGATGTTCTGGGTGCCCGCAGGAGCCCGCAGGGGGTGACCCATGAAGATCGCACGAACGCTCCTGCTCGCGAGCGTCGCAACGCTCGCGCTCGGTATCGCTCCGGCGGGTGCGTCGGCGCCGGAACGCGTGACCTTCACGATTCCCGAGTTCATCGACTTCGACGCCGGCGACCAGTGCGCGTTCCCGATCCGTCTGCACTTCATCGACAACGTGGGCACCGCGACTCTCTTCTTCAACGATGCGGGCGACGTGGTGCGTGAGATCGATAGCGGGCACCTGTCGGTCGTCGTTTCGAACGAGGAGACCGGCGCCTCGGTCTTCTACAACATCTCGGGACCGCAGCTCATCACGTACTCGTCGGATGGCGGCCAGAGGATCCAGTTTCGTGGTCCTGGCCTGTTCTCGTTGTTCCCCGGCGATGTCAACGGGCCCGGGTTGATCCGGACGGTCGGCAACGTGCTCTTCACGAGGGATCCGAGCGGAGCGATCACCAGCATCTCGCCGTCAGGCCAGGTGATCGACGTGTGTGCGCTTCTCGCAGCCTGACTGCTGATCGGATGCCTGCATCCGATGGAGGTCGGCGTGCGAACTCGCAGATTGCTCTTTCTCGAACGGGCTGAGGCCGTGATGTTCGGCTCCGTGGCGGCTGCCTTGCAAGGTGAAGGACCTCGCTCCTTGAAGAAAAGCGTCGGCCCAGCGACGCACCGCCAGACCTTCCGTCCACGCGGCCCCGCCGGGGAGGTGGTTGATTCGCCGACTCATAGGACCAGATCACGCTCGGACGGCATCGAGCAGTTCACCCGCTCATGTCAAGCGCGCAACCGACTTCGAGGAGGTTCGAATCATGAGTGCACGGATATCTAGACCCGCTCTCCGTCCAGTTCTATGGGTGATGGCCACGGCCCTCGTCGTCGTCCTATCTGGGCCCCAGTCCCCGTCTGTCGCGGGGGCGGCGACCGACCTTCAGTTCGCGGAGCGCACCTGCGGAGATCAGGGGACGCATTGCGCGTTTGTCGACGAGCGTCACGACGGCTTTGGCAGTTTTGGCGATCGGTTCGTCTTCACATTGCCGCTGGTCTCTCGCGACAATGGCGCTAGGCTTGGCAGGGACCAAGGGGAATGTGTGCTGTTGCACCAGCAGAGCGACAAGTTCTATTGCACCTTCAACGTCCACCTTGAGGGGGGATCGCTCTCGGTCCAAGGCACCTTCGAGGAGAACAGTCACACCTCAGCGATCGCCCCGATCACAGGCGGGACCGGACAATACGAGGGCGCCTATGGATCGTTCACGCAGACTGGGCAGAACGTTGACCTCCACATCCTTACTCCTTGACCTGCGGACGGGCCGTCGGCTGCTCTCGGGCTAGGTCAGCAGAACTTCGCCGCGCTCCTGCCTCTTCTGTCGCACGTCGGGATGGAGGAGCGCTGGCTCTGTAGCCCGGCCGAGGTCAGAATATTGGCTAGCCGCTGGGACGCGACACACGGTCAGCCGCCCCGCGCGTCTCGCCACCACCCCGGAACTGATGTGACCTGGCCATCAGGAGCGCCCGTGGTAGTCAGCAGTGATCTCGGTGGAGCGCGCCGGCCCCGGACAAGTGGCGCGCTCGGTAGTCAGCACGCCGCGCCCTGGGCATGGGTGGTCCGGTTGCGGCGCCGTCCCATCAGGGGAAGGATTCGAGCGTGGACACCCCTCAGACTCGATACGCGAAGACCCCCGACGGCGTCTACATCGCCTATCAGACGGTGGGCGACGGCCCGATCGACATCGTGTGGCAGTTCGATTGGTTGGGGAACGTCGACACCATCTGGGAGTACCGACCGTCCGCGGAGTGGTTCCGTGGTCTCGCGTCGTTCTCGCGTCTTATCTTGCATGACCGTCGCGGAACGGGAGCTTCGAGTCGCAACGTCGACCCCCCCAACCTTGAGACCCGCGTCGCGGATCTGACGGTGGTCCTGGATGCCGTCGGCTCTGAGCGGCCGGTCCTCGGCGGCGCGCTCGAAGGTGGCGCGCCCAACATCTTGTTCGCGGCCACGTTCCCCGAGCGCGTCCACTCCCTCTTCTGGTGGTACCCGGCCCCACGTACGACCTGGGCGCCCGACTACCCGTACGGTGCAGGTTCCGACATCGTGGAGCGATCCACGCACGCCACCATCGACCTCTGGGGCACCGACGCATACGGGTATTCGGTGTGGACGGCGACGCAGCCGGAGGCGGAGCACGTTCCGTGGGGTTGGCTCAGCCGGCAGACGGCCACCCCTGACGTGGCCGTCGAGATGGACCGGATCTACAACGAGACCGATGTTCGAGGGGCCATGCCATCGATCACTGCGCCCATGCTCCTCCTGGCTCGCGAGAACGACCGCGAGGCGCTCGAGTACCTGGCCACGCTCCTGCGTCACCCCCAGATCCGCCTCTTCCCCGGTGCGGATGAGTTGAAGATCCGCGAGCAACCCGCCGTGTTGGATGTGATCCGGGAGTTCGTCGGCGTCGAGCCGGACGCGCCCGAGCTCGACACGGTGTTGTCGACCGTCCTGTTCACGGACATCGTGGGATCGACGCAGAAACAGGCCGAGATGGGCGACCACAGGTACAAGGGTCTGCTCGAGCAGCATCACGCGATCGTCCGAGACGGCCTCCGCCGCTGGCACGGCCTCGAGTCGGACACCGCAGGAGATGGCTTCTACGCAACGTTCGATGGGCCGGCACGCGCGATACGCTGCGCCATCGAGGTCGGCCACCGCCTCCTGGACCTCGGGATCGAGATCCGCGCAGGCGTGCACACGGGCGAGTGCGAGCTGATCGACGGCAAGATCGGGGGCATCACCGTGTCGATCGGAGCTCGGGTCGCCGCGACCGCGGGCGCATCCGAGGTGCGCGTCTCGCAGACCGTGAAGGACCTGGTGGCCGGCTCCGGTCTGACCTTCGAGGACGCGGGCGAGCACGAGCTGAAGGGTGTCCCCGACCGCTGGCACCTCTATCGAGTGGTGACGTAGGTCACTTCGCTCAGGCGACCTGGGTGGTTGGGACGACCCTTCTCTGCCCCGGGATGCCCAGTTGCGGTGCCGCCGCATCCGGGGAAGGATTCCAGCGTGGACATCCCCGAGACCCGTTACGCGAAGACCGCAGATGGTGTTCACATCGCATACCAGACCGTGGGCGACGGTCCGGTCGATGTCGTCTTCGTGATGGCCTGGACCACCCACATCGAGCTGATGTGGAACGAGCCGACGCTCGCGCGATTCCTCTCCCGGCTGGCAGCATTCTCACGGTTGATCCTCTTCGACAAGCGCGGTACGGGACTCTCCGACCGCGTGCCCGACGATCGGCTCCCGTCTCTCGAGGTCCGGATGGATGACGCGAGAGCTGTCATGGACGCGGTCGGTTCGGAGCGCGCCATCGTGATGGGCTTCTCGGAGGGTGGTCCGATGGCCACGCTGTTTGCCGCGACGTATCCGGAGCGGACCATTGCGCTTGTCCTATTCGGGACCAGCGCATGCTGGAGACCGACGATCGACTACCCGTTCCCGGTACCCACCGACGAGCAGCATGAGCGCTACGTCGAGGAGGTGGAGCGGATCTGGGGTACGCGGGAGTTCGCGGCGCAAGAATTGCGAGACTGGTGTGCGCCTACGCTTGCGAACGATGACTACACGATCGGTTGGCTCGCGGACTACCTTCGTCACGCCGCCAGCCCCGGAGCTGCGATCGCGCTCGAGCGGATGAACCGCGGGATCGATATCCGCCCGGCGCTGCCGGCCATCCACGTCCCGACGCTGGTGCTCGCCCGCGACGGCGACCTCCTCTTCACCGCCGAGGAGACGAAGTGGATGGCGGATCAGATCCACGGCGCTCGCTTCGTCTCGTTCCCCGGCGTCGACCACTTCTTTTGGGCAGGGAACCAGGACGAGCTGCTCGGCGAGATCGAGCGGTTCGTGGCGGAGGTCGGCGACGAGGAGGCAGACCTCGACCGCGTGCTCGCGACGGTGCTTTTCACCGACATCGTGGACTCGACGGCGCAAGGGGCGGCGCTCGGGGATCGAGCCTGGGCCGAGGTGCGAGCCCGACACGACCAGATCGTGCGGTCGAACCTCGTCCGGTTCCGCGGCCGTGAGATCAAGACGATGGGCGACGGGTTCCTCGCGACCTTCGATGGCCCGGCGCGAGGCGTCCGATGCGCGGAAGCGATCGCCGCGCAGGTGCAGCCGCTGGGCGTCGAGATCCGGGCCGGCCTGCACACCGGGGAGGTGACGTTCGAAGGCGATGACGTCGCCGGGCTCGGCGTCGCGATCGGGGCGAGGGTGGGCGCGAAGGCGGATGCGAACGAGGTCCTCGTCTCCCAGACCGTGAAGGACCTGGTCGCCGGCAGCGGCCTCACCTTCGAAGACGCGGGCGAGCACGAGCTGAAGGGCGTCCCTGATCGCTGGCGCCTCTACCGGGTGGTGACGTAGGTCACGTGCGGACGACACAGGGAGTAGTCAGACCGCGGGTCCAGCCTCATCGGAAGCGCCTTCCTGCCCCTCAAGCGACTCGACCGATGGGATCTCAGCCCCTTCCATCCCGTCGCGGATCGAGCTAGATCATCGCATTCACGCCCCGGCAGGACCGATGTTCCGGCAGCCGCCCGTCTGGGATCGACCGTAGGTAACGCCGAGCTCCATGAGCCGAGCTCCATTGTAGGAACATCGGGCGCCGGGAAACTCCCCAGATGTCCGATTGCGCACATTCTTCTGCCTGCGAGGCTATGCGTGGCGTCCGAACGCTCAGGACGATCGGGCACGGTGCTCGAGAAGGAGCGACATCTCCGAAGGGGGTCGGCGGTGATTAGGACCAAGGATCAACTTCAACGCGTTATTAGCCTGCCGGCGGAAAGAGTTCGCGTAGCGCGTGGCGAACAAGTCGAAATGCACCTTGACACTGGCGAGGTGGTAAACGCGTCGATCACCGCGTTACGAGCACGCTCAGGTGTAACCACCAGGATGGCAGCACGCTCAACGAAGTGGAGCAGGTGGTCCGGGACGCCCGGAGACTTGGTGCAGATTGTGAACCGCGCAAGTGTCGAAATCGGCAAGCGCTCATCGGAAACGCCACCCGTTAGCATAAGAATCGCGCTGCGTGACCACGACGAGGAACGGTACTTCGACGTGTCGACGTTTCAGGAGGACATGCGCGCAGATCAGTCGGGAGCACCAGGGGCCCGCCTACGCGACATAGACGCGATCGAGCTCTCGATCGGACCGACACAGACTGGCTCGTTGAAAGCCGACGCCACCTTCAGTCGCAGCCTCGCGGCTCCTGGTGTTGTGCTCTCCCTGGAGGGAGAGGATCGCACAGTCGTGCGCGGACTCAAGGAGGAGCTGGCTCCGATCATTGACGCGGGGCGACCGCGAGTACCTGCCCTTCCTGGCCCCGTGCAGATGCTCGTCGGCGGTTTGGCTGGATTCGCTTACTATCTTGGAATACGCAGCGTCAATTGGGATTTCATGCCAAATGGATGGGTCGGAGATGTCCTCTTCATGCTGTTGTACCTCTTTGGATTCATCGCCTTGATTTATGGCGTTGGTGCCGGAATCAAGGCATTGCTCCCTCCGCTGACGCTGGTCCACCCGGGACAGAAGACTCCCGTCGAGGAGTGGAAGCCGCGAATCGTGAAAGTCATCGGGTCCCTGTGCGCTGCCTTGTTGCCGTTCGTCTTGCAACGCATCCTCGGTTAGCTGGTTCACCAGGGAACGCTCGCTGGCAGACCGGTGGCGGGGGCGCCCCACAGGTCGGCGAGCTGCTCGCAGGCGCCAGGTCTGGAAGGACCGAGGGGAAGCGCTGTTCCCCGCGGCTCCCCTTCTACCAAGGTCTTCCCTCGTCTCTCTGCGCGTGAAGCACGACACGCGGTTAACCGGCGCTGCGAGTCACGGAGCTCCCTCCGACCCGGTCTTCATCCCTGGCCGATCGATCCCGTCTGCGAGCGGGTTCTCATGGGTTCGAGCGGGCGGCCACGGCGTACACATCGGTACGACAGATGGACAGTCCCGGTCGAGGCGGCACGTGATCAACTGGCTCGTCGCACTCGGAGGATGGATGAGACCGATGTCGCACGGTCGACGCAGGGGCTGCGGGATCCGCTCCCGCTTTCGACTGACGAAGGTGGCCGGCATGCGCCCGCTTGTGTTGCTGGTGCTCGTGTTCACGCTCATGCCGGCGGCGGCGTCGCATGCCGTCGAGCGGGTCATCATCAGCGACCGGCTTGCCCTGCACGTCACTTCAGGAGGGTTCGACCAGGCCGGGGGGTTCGACTACGTGCGCATCCGCGTCGGCTTCGGCAAGGAAGCCACCCATGTCTTCTTCGGCGCGTTCAACGTGGACGAAGCCATCAATGAAGAGGGCTACGTCGAGTACGACCTCCACGAGTACACGGTCTACCCCGAGGACCTTCCTTTGCCACGGCCGTACGTCTTCCAATACGGCCAGCGGGGCCTGATCGCGGGTCACTTCCGGTACCTGGACAAGCGAGCCTGTCTCGACTTCTCGAACGACGGTGGCTGTGATCACACTGTCGCGATCAGGGTTCGCCTCGAAGGCTACGGCCCGATCACCACGGTCGAGGATCCCGACGCAGAGCCCGGGATCCACCGCACGATCACCGCGACCTCCACCAGGGCCGCCACGGTCACTGGGACCCTTCTCATCGACGGCATTGCGTTGCCAGGTGGCGACCTGAGCCTGGGCGAGGGCCACTTGAGTAGGGTCACCGAGTACACGGCGTAGTCGTGCGGTCACTCAGGAGCCGAGCGAGCACGCTTCTCCGACGCAGTCCTCGCTGAAGACCTCCTTGCCGTCCGCCTCCCCGATGAAACCGCTGCTGTCGACGATCTCGCCGTCGGCGACCGAGAGCTGACCCGTCAGTGTGAGCGCTGCTCCGTCGGTCGATGACCCTGTGCAGTCGACGGACACCGTGCCTGCGTCGACGTCGGAAGTGGACAAGCAGTCGAGTCCGTCGGCGACCTCGATGCCCTCATCGGCGAATCGTTCCTCGCCGCCCTCCTTCGCGATGTTCCGGGCAGCGACTTCCACGGTGTCGTTGACGAGCTCCTGCCGCTCCTCCTTGCTGCACCCCGTCGCGATGACGGCCGTCATGATGACGGCGAGACATCCCAGCATCGTCCTGGATCGCATCCGGTCCCCTTTCGCTCCACGACCCTCGCAGACGCGCTCGTGGTCGCCATGTGCAGCCTATGTCCGCCGCTCCCCCGGATCACTCCACGCTGTATGCGATGGTGAGGTAGTCGAGCCGGCCCGTCGATCCCCAACTCTTTCCCGTCACGAAGACCGCGGACCCGTCCGGGCTCACTCCCAGGGACGTGGCGAGATCGCCATAGGTCGCCGGGTCGGAACGCCTGACCCACAACTCGGCGCCGTTCGTGCCGTCATAGGCCACCGTGGCGTAGTCGTACCCGGTCAACCCGTAGCTGGCTCCGGTCACGAACAGCTGAGATCCGTCGGGACTCACTCCGAGGGCGGCAGGGAAATCGAACTCGCTCGCCGGGCCTTCGTACCGCGTGACCCAGACTCGCTCTCCGGTGGCGGCGTCATACGCAACGGTCGCGTAGTCGTCGTCGCTCGGCGACGGGGAGCTCCGCCCGGTCACGAACACCTTCGACCCGTCCGGGCTCACCACGAGGGCGCCGGCGAAGTCGTCGCGGGTGGGTGGGCCCTCGTAGCGCGTGATCCACAGCTCCGCGCCGCTGGCGGCATCATAGGCAACGGTGGCGTAGTCCCTGCCGCTCGTCCGTCCTCCGCTGAACCCGGTGACGAACAGGAGGGAACCGTCGGGACTCACCCCCAGGTCGGTCGCCATGCTGACCTCGTTCCCGCCGTCGTAGCGCCTGACCCAGAGCCGGCCCCCGCTGGCAGCGTCGTAGGCAACCGTGGCGTAGTCGGAGTTCCCCGCGGGTCCGACAACATCCCCGGTCACGAACACCTGCGATCCATCTTGGCTCACACCGAGCGCGCCGGCGAATGCGTCGGACCTCGAGGACCCTCGGTAGCGCCGCACCCACATCTCGGCCCCGCTCGACGCGTCATATGCCGCAGTGACGTAGTCGGAGCCCGTCGCCCCGTAGCCGAAACCGGTCACGAACACCTGCGATCCATCGGGGCTCACGCCGACGGCGCTGGCACGGTCATAGGAGTGCGCCGCCCCAGCGTAGCGCCTGACCCACAGCTGGTCCCCGGTGGCGGCGTCGTACGCGACGGTTGCGAAGTCGTGGTCGCTCGGCGATCGGGCGCTGTACCCCGTCACGAACAGCTTCGACCCGTCCGGGCCGATCCCGAGGTCGGTGGCATGGTCGCGCCGGTTCGGTCGCCCGTCGTAGCGCGTCACCCACAGCCGCGCGCCGCTGGCGGCGTCATAGCCCGTGGTGGCGTAATCCTTGCGGCCCGTCCTTCCGCGGCTGGTTCCTGTGACGAACACGGCGGACCCGTCCGGGCTCACCCCGAGGTCGGTGGCCTCGTCGTGATCGTGGGCAGGTCCATCGTAGCGATGCACCCACAGCCGGGAGCCGGCCTCTGCCGACGCCGTGCCGGGAACGCTGCTCACCAGCATCGCCGCGAGCATCATCGTTGCCGCGAGCCGGCTGAGCGAGAACAGAGGAGCTGATCGAGGGGACCCGCGCACCGTTTCGGTTCTCGATCCGACCATGATGCTCGTGACTCTACGCACCCCGGCGATCCGGGGACCGCCGCCGTTGCCGTGACGTCGGGAATGGCAAGAGGAGCTCCAACCAGGAGCATTCGGCGAATCATTGTCGATCACGTCCCCGCCACTTCGTGAGGCTGCATCGCCGCTAGACCGCCGAACGGCCTACGTGATATGCATGTCCTCGGTGCTTGCAGCGTGTCCCGCCGCCGGCGAACGACGAGGGAGATGCGCAGTCGCAGATTGATCCTGCTGGCGCTCCTGCTCGCGCTGGTGCCGGCAACCAACGCCCAGGCAACCCAGACCCGGGCGGACGCGGGCGTGATCTCCGATCATCTCGCCACCGCTTCCACGCCTGATGAGGTGTGGGAGAACGGTTCGCATGGGTCGCCATTCGTGCGGATCGGGTGGCCAGTTCACGACCTCTCGCTCCACCTTGACTGGCTCGGAACCCTCTACGACGATGCCGGCAACGTGCTGTTCCATGAGTACGACCTCCACTGGGAGAACGATCCGACGGTGCTCACAGCTGTCGAGAAGTTCAAGCTGCGTGGCCTCAAGAAGGCACGCTTGCGATGGGTACAAGCGAACGCATGCCTTGAGTACCCCGATTGTGACCACACCGTTGTCATCGATGTTCGCTGGAAGGGCTACGGCCCGGTGACGACGTACGACGGCCGGGATCCCATCACTGGCGAGGGGTACGTCCATTACCGCCGTGCCGCCACAGTGAAAGGCGAGTGGACGGTCGACGCGATGACGGTTCCGGGTGGCGACTTCGACCTGGGAACGGGGGACTTGTTCCTGGAGCGATGCCTCGGCCCGGATTGGCAATGCTAGGGCCGAAACCGTCGAAGCGCCGCCCATGGGATGGTCCGACAACGAGGCGTTCATCGCGCCGCCGTGGCCCGCCTGTCCCGACGTCTAGGTGTGGGCTTGGAACATCCAACGGTGGCCTTCGAGATCGACGGCCACGTACATCCGTCCGAACGGTTCGTCCTGCGGCGCGCGCACGATTGTCGCGCCCCGCCGTACCGCGTGAGCGTGGTGCGCGTCGACGTCAGCGACCGTGACGTGGACTCCGTCCACGACGTACGGCTTCGAGAGCCACCGCTCTGCGCGCTCACAGGTCTCCGCATGATGGCGCGGGCTCTCGTAGTCAGCCCCCGGCCACCCGAGGTAGACGAGAGCGCCGTCGAGCTCGACCTCGGCATGCGTGACTCTTCCTTCGTCGTCCGAGTGGCGCTGGCCCGTCTCGCGGAACTCGAACACCTCATGCAACCACTCAACGGCGGCCGCCACGTTTTCGTAGGAGATCATCGGCACCGCGCGGTGCTGGACCATGGCGCAGATTCTACGTTCGCGTGCGACCGCCATGCGTCGGCCGTGGGCGGTAATGTTGCGGAAGGGAGGCCTATGTTGAGGACGACCGTCGTTTCGCTCGCTGTAGTCGCGGCCTCATGTGTCGCAGGCAGTTCTGGTGAGAGTCCAGCGCCACAGGGCAGCGTGCCATCTGGTGGTCCGTCGGAACCAACGTCAACAAGTCCCTCGCCGACCCAGTCGATCGTCGGTAGATGGGAGCGAGTGACGACGTGCGAAGACATGGTTGAAGCGCTCGGCCAGGAGGGCCTCGGCGTCCTCGCGCCGGCGATGGTCGCCGGAAACGGCTTGGTCCCTGGAAGCCCGAAGCAGCTGGCTCAGAAGGACGACATCTGCGAGGGCGCCGTGCCTCGGAAGCATTCTCACTTCTTTACGGCGAGCGGCCAGTTCGGTTCGCTCGACTACAACAACCAGCAGGTGGATGACGGCACGTACGAGATCGTCGACGACAACACCGTCCTCATCGGAGGAGGGCCATCAGAGTTCGAGTACGTCATCACGGATGACGGGCAAACACTCAGCCTTCACCCGGTCGTTCCCCGCGTTGACAAGCGCCAGGCGCTCGCTCATCCGATGGAGTTCAGCGGCGCGGGATGGAGCGTCGCCGTCGCATTCCCCGGGTACACATGGGAGCGCGTGAACTGCGACGGGTGGTGCTGACAGGGCCGCATTCGGCTGAGACGCCGTTGCGCCGGTCGAGCGGTCGACAGACGGTCACCTGAACTGGGCTTCACTGTAGGCGCATGCTCTTGCCCTGCCCATCGACGGACCAGAGTGCAGGTTGGCGTCTCTGGCTCGCTCGTGACTCCACGGTTCGTGAGATCAAGGTACTGACACCGCTTGACAGCCGGCGCACACGGGAGCTAAGACGGGAGAGACCTACCCGTGCCCGCGCCGAGTCGGGAGCCCATGTCGGCTCCCTGAGAGGAGGGCCGATGCGTAGGCAGTTCACGTTCGTCGCGGTCGTCGTGGCCGTCGTCACCCTCGCCCAGCCCGGAACGTCCGGCGCTGCAGTCCGGACGTGCCCCGTATCATCGAGCGGATGGCGGCCGTTCGAGATCCTCGGCGACCCCGGTGACCCCGCCCCCGGGCGAGGCGAAGACCCCCTGTGGGATCTGGTCGAAGATCTCGCGGCGATCGAGGGGCTGTCGTTGCAGGAGCTCGCCGGGGCGTTCGGACTCGACGACGTCGATGCTGTCTACGGGTTCCTCCTGGAATCGCTGATCGGCGAGGACCACAACGGCGACGCGACGATCTGCATCAAGCCAGTGCCACTCCAACAGGATAGGTACCCGGCCTACATCTTCAGCATCCTGGACAATCGCGCGCGTGCCGAGCTGACGAACGATCGACGGCGTTGGCCGGAATGAGGAGGGGCGGGTCGCGGCTGGGGGTGGCCCGGGCTCCAAAAGGAGCCCGAGCCACTGACCGTCCGTCTGAGGTCAGGACACAGCGGCGAGGGCGTCCACGATGCCGTCGCCGTACCAGCTGTTGAAGTCAGCGTTCCCGACGCAGACCTGGTCCTCGAACGGAACGTTCGGATCGAGGCCGACCAGGTCCGGATAGAGAACGGCTGAACTGACCGACGGGCAGGCGTGATCCATAGCCGTATCCCGCAGGATCTGCTCGACCATCGTCGGCGCGAGGCCGAAGTCGGCCCCGCTCCCCGATCCCAACTCGCTCACGATCAATGCGGCGACGCCGGTGGCGTGCGGCGAGGCCATCGAGGTTCCCTGCAAATACACGTAGACGGCGCAGTTGCCCTTGCTGCTGCGCTTGCCCACGCAGTCCACGACCGCCAGACGGCCCTTCGACTTGAAGTTCCCGTTGATCAGGCCCTCCTCCTTCGCCAGCTCGGCTGGGTACGAGGAGAGAATCCGCGTTCCGGGACTGTCGTAGAGCTCCGTCCCGAAGAACTCACGGGCGTCCCCGCCGGGTGCGGCGACCGTCGAGGCGTCGTACCCGTAGTTCGAGTAGTACGCCTTGCGCTCGCTCGGACCGACGGCGTTGATCGTCATCACGTGCGCACCCTCGGTGGGAATGTCGAGGCAGTCGTTCGTGAGGTTGTCACGGATGTACTCGTTCCCTGGCGGGAAGTCGGGACTGAACGCGTCGTAGGTGGGGTTGTCCAGATCGGTGTGCGAGTTCCCCGACGACGCGATCAGGGAGACCCCATGCTCCCAGGCGTAGGTGAGCGCCCGGTTCGAGGAATCGATGATCGTGGCCTGCTCCGCCTGTGCTGCCGGTGAGTCGAGCGGGTTGTTGCGGCAGTTGAACTCCCAGGGGTCGGTGTAGAAGCTCATGTTCACGACGTCGATCCCGGCATCTGCCGCATACGTGTAGGCGGCAAGCGTCTCGAACAGGAAGAAGTATCCGGAGTCCTGTCCCGCGCGAAGGTTCACGAGCGTGACGTTCGGTGCGACACCGGTGATCCCCATCCCGTTGAGCTCGGCCGCGACCGTGCCGGCCACGTGCGTGCCGTGGCCCCCTTCGTCGACGGTCGCCGGGTCCGAGCACGAGCGGTCGGGCTCCTGGTTGCACGGCCCGTCGATCAGCGGGATGTCGGTGGTGAAATTCCGGCTGAGCGACGTATCGAGGTTGTCGTCGAGGTCAGGATGTGTGGAGTCGATACCCGTGTCGATGATCCCGACGAGCACCTCGGGGTCGCCCGGCTGCACCGCGTACGAGCCCTCAGTGGTGGCGTGGATCATCTCCATGTCCCACTGGAGGTTCGCGAGCGGATCGGCGTCCTCCGCAACGTCGACCCTGGCGCTCCGCCCTCCGGTGGCGGTGCCGAGCGCCTCGACGTCATCCACCTTCTGTCGGAGGGCCGGGTCCGAATAGCCGACCACGCGGTTGCGTGAGACTCCAGCGATCGCGGCGGCGCCGGTCGCCTCGCTGATGAACCGCACGTTCCGGGTCGTGACGCGTGCAACGCCGATCGAGGCGATCTCGTCCGCGACGGTCCCACCTGCGGCTCTGACCGCGGCGCGTCCCTCGGCGGACGTGGTTCCCTTCTCGTACATCACGACATACTCGCGGGGCTTCCCCTCGGAATCGGCGGCGGCCGTGGGTACCGGCCCGGTCAGCGCCCCGGCGGCCAGCGCCACCACGATGCCGGTGATGATGCGTCGACGCATATGCGTCCTCCGTTCGATCTCGGGGCACTCCGTCGGAGCCCCTCGTGGCGCGGCAGCCCTGCGCCTCCGCTTGGGTTCCTACCGCCGATCTTCGAGGATGAAACCTGCGGTTCGGGCAACGACCGCATGCTTCTGGACACGGGTAAGGATGGTCGGAGAGCTTGATCCCATCCGACGTTGCCGCCGGCACGTGTGGGCCCCAGTGGGCCGGGCGAAGTGGCGCCCACGACACACGGTCATCTGACGCGTGTGTCGTGCAGACGTCCGCGTGCGGTCAGGGGCAATGAGCCTCGTAGCCGGGAGCACATACCTCGAGCAGGCCACCCACGAACACCAGCGCGACGTCGATACTGTCGAGCGCCCGCAGGCGGACGTCGCGAGGATCCTTGGACAGCACGACGAAGTCCGCCAGTTTCCCAGATGTGATCGTTCCGAGGTCGTCCTCGGCGAAGATCCCGTACGCCCCGCCAACCGTGAGCAGGCGCATCGCCTGCATGAGCCTGAGGCGCTGGTCGAGCATGAAACGGGGCGGATGCATGCCCGGCTCCTGCATCCGTGTCGTCGCCGAGGTGAGCGCGTCCATCACCGTCGATGGCTGCAGGTCGGGGTATTCCTCGCCGTACGGTGTGTCGGTGCTCCCGATCGCATGCAGTCGGGGGCGCTCGGCGAGATCGCGCCAGCGCCCCATGAGTTCGAGCTGGTGCGGGTCGAACTCGCGCCGCAAGCTCGGCGCCCAGTCCGTGTCGATCCACGTCAGCTGGAACGAGGGCAGGACGCCCATCCGGCGCATCCGCCCGATCTGGTCGTTGCGGAGGGCGACGACATGTTCGAGCCGGGCTCGGAACTGCCTGCCCTCTTCGTCGCCGAACGCGAGCTTCAGCGCATCCAGGATCTCGTCGGTCGCGGCATCGCCGCAGGTGTGGGCGGCGATCTGCCACCCGGCCTCGTGGACCCGGCGGACCATCCGGCGGAGCTCGTTGCGCCGCCAGTAGAAATGCCCGAAGTCGGTCGGGTCATCGGCATGCGCCCGCGTCATATAGAACCCCTGCGTATTGCAGCCGTCGATGAAGAACTTCACGCCGGCCAGACGCAGTCTCGGGCCGATGACCTCGCCGGGTTCGCGGTCCCGGAACCACATCCCGAAGCGCTGCCCGGCCCCGTAGTTGACCGGCAGGTACGCGTTCACGCGCAGGCGGAGCTTGCTCGTGGCGTCGAGATGGGTGAGCTCGTCCAGCCGGCTCCTGGTTGACGAAATGCTCGTTGATGCTGGTCCACCCGCCCTCGAGCGCCGTCTGGATCGCCCTTCGAGCCGAGTCGACGCCGTACAGCCCGCGATCGCCGATCCAATGGCTGTGCGAGTCGATGAACCCCGGTGTCACGGTCATGCCGTCGAGGTCGATCACGGTGGTGCCGGGCCCGGCAAGCGCCAAGACGTCCGCGTCGCTCCCGACCGCCACGAAACGTTCGCCGGCGACGGCGAACGCGGTGGCCCTGGGCATGTCGTGGTCCATCGTGAGCACGACCGCGTCGTGCACGATCAGGTCGGGGGACACGCCGGGGCCGAGGCTCTGCGTCTCCGCACCGGGTTTCGGGAGGACGAGGAGCGAGACCAGGGCCGCTGCCGTTGGGATCCTTCGCACGGGACCTCCGTTCGCAACGGCGATAGTAGCTCGAAGGCAACTCCGAGTACCGCGGGCACTCGGCCATCTGCCCCGAGGGACTACCTCGCGCCACCATTCACCCCCTTGGGTCCGTCGGGACTCCGAGCCCAAATCGGCAAGCCTTCCCTTCGGCGCGTCACTCGACCAGACTCCGCTCGTGGCCCACTCTGATCCGTCGACGACCATGTGCCCGTCGTGCCAGACGCCGAACCCGACGGGGTTCCGCTTCTGCGGCAGCTGCGGTTGGTTGCTCGAGCGAACCTGCCCCTCGTGCTCGGCGACGGTGCCGGCGGGCTTCCGGTTCTGCGGGATCTGTGGCGCCGAGATCGCTGAGGTCGACCGCGTCGAGGAGGCGGTGGACGAGGAGCGCAAGGTCGTCAGCGTCGTGTTCGCCGACCTGGAGGCGTCGACCGAGCTCGCGACGAGGCTGGATCCAGAGGACTTGCGCGAGGTCTACAAGCCGTACTTCGAGGCGATGGCGGAGGAGATCGTCCGCCACGGTGGGACGGTCGAGAAATTCATCGGCGACGCAGTGGTGGGCGTCTTCGGCGCTCCGATCACGTACGGGGACGATCCGGTGCGCGCCGTGCGGGCGGCCCTGGCGATGCAGGGTCGGCTCCCCGAGCTGAACGACCGGCTGGCCGGCACCGCGGGAGGCCGGCTCGCCCTTCGCATCGGTGTGCAGACGGGCGAGGTGGTCGCGGGACGAGGCAGTGAGCACGAAGGGGGTGTGACCGGCGAGACGACGTCGATCGCTGCTCGCCTCCAGACCGTCGCACCGTCGGGCGGCGTCGTGGTCGGCGAACGCACCTATCGAGACACCGCGCGAGCGTTGGAGTTCGAATCGATGGGCCACTTCGAGCTGAAGGGCGTCCCCGGTCTCGTCGCGGCGTGGCAGGTACTCGGAGAACGAGAGAGTGTCCACGTCCCGGCAGGCGCGTTCATCGGTCGTCACGACGAGACCGAGCTGCTCAGCCTCCTCCTCCGCCGATGTACGAAGGACGGCCGGCCGTACGTCGCGACGGTCGTGGGCCCCGCAGGTATCGGGAAGAGCCGTCTCGCGGAGGAGTTCGCCGATGCCGCCGTGCGCGGCGAGATCGTCGGTGCCGAGGGGTGCAGTGTGGTCCGCGGCCGATGCCTGCCCTACGGCGAGGGCCTGCGACTCTGGCCGCTCGCCGACATCGTGAAGACCGATCTCGGCATCCTCGACAGCGACCCGCCTGATGTCATCGTCCGGAAGGCACACCAGCGGATCGGCGCAAGCTCGCCGAACGCCATGACCGACGCGGACATCACGACGCTCCTGTCCTCGTTGGGGATCGCGCTCGACCGTGCTCCCCTCGCCGGGGCCGACCGGGAGACCGCGGAACGGCTGATCACGGGTGCATGGACGCGATACTTCACGCTCCTCGCGTCCCACCGACCGCTCGTCGTCGTCGTGGAGGACATCCATTGGGCTGACGACGCGCTGCTCGAGCTGCTCGAGCACCTCGCCACCCGCACGGTCGCGCCGGCGCTCTTCCTCTGTCTCGCCAGGCCGGAGCTCTTCGAGCGACACCCCGGCTGGGGGTCGGGCCGGGCGAACTTCGCCACGATCGAGCTCCCGCCGCTGTCGGGATCGGAGGAGCGCGCGCTCGTCGAAGGATCCTTCGACGCCGAGGTCGCGGCGGACGTCGTCCAGGCGATCGTCGAGCGAGCCGGGGGGAACCCCTTCTTCGCGGGCGAGCTCACCCGGATGCTCGTCGAGGACGGCGTGGTCGCCGATGATGGCGGTCGTTGGACGCTCACGGGTGAGCTCCCGGCACAGCTGCCCGACACGGTCCAGGGCGCCATCGCGGCACGGATCGACCGCCTCCCGCCGGGGTCGAAACGAGTGATCCAGGATGCCTCGGTCGTCGGAGGCACGTTCTGGCTGGGCGCGCTCGAGGTGCTCGGATCCCCGAACACAGCGAGCTCGGTCGACGATCTCATCGGCAGAGGGCTCGTGCTCGAACATCCGACGAGCGTCATCGCCGGCTCACGCGAACTGTCCTTCCAGCACGTCCTGATCCGGGACGTCGCCTACACGAGCATCACTCGTGCTCGCCGCACGCAGGCGCATGGCGACTTCCTCGACTGGATCGAGACCGTCACGCGGGGGCGCGACGAGGAGTTCGCGGAGCTGATCGCGCATCACGCGATGCTCGCGGGTGACGCGGAGCGGACGGTCCGCTTCGCGATGCTCGCGGGCCACCGACATCGTCGCGTGTACGCCGCCGACGAGGCGATCGACTGGTACGAGCGAGCCCTGCTCGGGATGAAGGAGCTGGCAGACGTCACGCCGCTCATCGCCGCCGAGATCGCCATCGGGCGGGGCGAGGCGTTCGAGCAGCTCGACCGGTTCGACGAGGCCGAGGACGAGTACCGGCGCGCGCTCGAGATCGCCAGGTCGACCGGACGCGCCTGGCTCGAGGCGCAGACCTTCGCGGCGCTCGCGCGGGTGCTCTGGCGGCGGGACCGCTACGCCGAGGCAGATGCGATATTCCCACAGGCACTCGAGGCAGCCAGAGATGCCGGGGCGCCGGACGTCGAGGCTCGGCTTCTGTCCACCGCCGGCGAGATGGCCTCGAACCGTGGGGACTGGAACGCCGGAGTTGGACACCTACGACGCGCCCTCGCGATCGCCGAAGAGGCGGACGATCTCGAGGCCGAGGCCTATGCACGACACGGACTCGCGGGGGCGCACCTGTTCCTCGGACCCCTCGAGGAGGCGTACGGGCACGCGCGTCGAGCGGTCGATCTGTGGACACGCCTCGGCCAGCGGCCGCTGCTCCATCACACCCAACAGGTGCTCGGGCACGTCTGCCTGCTCCTCGGCAGGCCGACCGAGGCCGACGAGGCCATCGAGCAGGCGCTCGAGGGGAACCGTGAACTCGGCCAGCGCCGGGAGGAGCCGTTCACGCTCGCCACCTCGATGCTCGCCCAGCTCGCATGCGGCGACCTGGGATCCGCGCTCGAGAGCGCGAACGAGGCCGTCACGCTCGGGCGTGCCATCGACGGGCGCCGGGCTGAACTCATGAGCCTCGTATCCCGGATGCTGCTGCTGGTGGAGCTCGCGGACACCTCCTCTGTCGAGCGGGACCTCGCCGTTGCGACAGCCGTCGCGGCCGCGACCGGAGACGGATCGTTCGACCCCGTCCTGATGAGCCTGCGTGGCCTGCTGAAGCTCTCGTCCGGTGAACGTGACGATGCGAGCGTGTCATTCGCCGACGCTCGCCAGCAGGCTGGAGACGTACTGCTGCAACGGTTACTGGTCGGTCGCATCGAGGTCTCCGCGTGGGAGATGGCGTTGGATGCCGATGGGCTGCACGATTCCGGCCGTTGGTTGCTCGACGCCGCGGAGCATGAGAGCCCGCCGTATGAAGCGCTGGCGAGGAGCGCCGTCGCGCGAGCTCACCAGCTGTCGGGGGATGCGGTGGCCGCGCGCGATGCTGCGAGGACCGCGATCAGCCTCGCGGAAGAAGCCGGAGACCGGCCGGCGACGTGGCGGGCGTACGCGGCCGCCACGACCGCTTCGGAGGCGCTCGGCGACAGCGCAGAAGCGACGACGCTCCGTGAACGAGGATCCGAGGTTCTGCGTGCGATGGTGGCCTCGCTGGAAGGCCGGGAGCTCAGGCGGTCGTTCGCGGGCCGGACGGATGTGGCGTCACTCGTGGACGCTGAGGAGCGTAGCCCTTAGGCGAAGTTGACCATCTTCGCACCGTTGACCACATGCTCCACGATGTTCGCCGCGCCCGTGATCTTCGCGCCCTTCACGAGCTGCTCCTCGGTGATGCCGCGAGGCTTCGCACAGGTGCCGCAGAGCCAGACCTCGCCGCCGTTCTCGACGAAGTCGCTCAGGAGCGGCGAGAGTTCTGGAAAGCCATCGAGCGCGACGCCGTCAGCGCCCCCCTTCGTGCCCAGCCATACGCCTTCGATCGTGAGCAGGACGACGGCCTCCTGTGCGGCGATCGCCGCGGCGTTCGCAGCGACGAACGGCAGGATCGCCCGCTCAGGGTCCTCCTTCCCATGGCTACAGCCGAAGATCAGCTTCTCGCTCACGTCGCTCCCTTCATCGGGCTCGCTCGACCACCACGGACAGTGTGCCGTCGTCGCGCTCCTGGATCGTCCGGATCCGGTGTCCCATCATCCGGGCGAGCGGCGGCAGGTCCTCCTTCGCGGATGGGTCACGGACGACGAACTCGAGAAGCTGGCCGACCTCGATCGCTTGGATCTGCCTTCGGAAGTCCATATGGAGTCCGTCACCACAGCCCGCATCACCCGCGTTGTAGGAACACTCGATAGGCATCGTTGCCTCGGCGGGGTCAAGATGCGTCTCGTTGGCGTCCATCCGTACCTCCAGCGCGGGGAAGCAGAGACCAACCAGACTAGCCGGGTGCGTGCCCGGATGCATCCCCTTCGCGCTCGGCGCGGGGGCGGAGGTCGAAAGGAGCGTTAGGCCAACGTCTCGCACACATCCTCGGTGATGTGCCCCCTGATCTCGGCGGACACCAGATCGCCGTCGGCGTCGTAGTTCAGGATCGCCGGCCCCGACACGATGGGAGCCGACGGACCCAGCGGTTCTCCCGCGAAGAATGCCAGGGCCGACCGGCCGAGGAAGAACTCCGTGCGCGATCCATCGTCGTGGAAGATGGTTCGGCCCGGGCCCGAGATGTTCCGCACGATGGACGCGCCGGTCTCGGTGTTCGTGAATCGCCAGATCAAGCGACCGCTCAGCAGGGCCATGGTGGGATCGCCCCGGTCATCGAAGAACGTCCGCAGCTTCTCGGTGTTGAGGAGGGTCTCCACACTCACCTCGAACGGGCACAGGGCCCCCGCCGGCACGGTCGCGTTGACGTCCGGCACAGGCTCAACCGTCGAGTTGGGCGCTGCCGTCACCGGCGTCGCCACCGCGAGCAGACCCACGACAACCGCTGATCCGATCAACCGGTGCTTCATCTTCCCTCCCAACGTCGACTTTCATTTCTGAGATGACGCCAGCTCGTCGAGCTACGGCGCTTCCACCAGCAGCGTCCCCCGGAAGATCACCGTCGCCTGACCCAAGTTCAACGTCCCCGTCACAGTGCCGCCGCCCATGGCATCAGCGAGGATGCCGGTGCCCCCGACCACCTCCCACGTACCCGAGACGTGCGTAGCGCCGCTCGAGAAGCACAGATCCACCTGATTGATCACGTGCAACGTCCCGCCCTCCACCACAAAGGTTCGATCGTCCGACGCCGTGACGCAGCCTGTCTCCACCTCGGAGAGGTCGACGATGCCGACGAGCGACTCTGTGATCCTTCCGAGCAGATTCGAATGCCCGCTTCCTTCGCCGAGGAACGTGCACAAGGTTTCATCTGCGTTGCAGGTCGACGACAGTGTCGTTTCATGGAACGTGGCCTTGAAGTTTCCCGCCGTGGCTGCAGGAGCCGTCGGCGCGAATACGAACAGCGCAGCGCTCGAGAGCGCCGCGACCAGCGTGGCTCGGACGGCTCGCTTCATGATCCTGCTCCCCTCTTCACAGCCATCCCAAGAACATGTGTATCGGACACCACTGTCCTACGCGGCCAGGGCGGCACACACGTCGAGCGACTGACCACGATTCTCGATCCACAGGAAGTCGTTGAATCCGGTGTCGGGATTGAACCTCGAGAGGATGACCACCCTCCCGGTGTCGATCTCTATGAACGGCTCGCCGGTGAGGAGACCTTCGTCGGCATTCCAGCTATGGCCGTTCAGCGTCACGAGGTCGGTGCCGTCCGGCTGCGGCACCACCGTGAGCGTCCCGGCGTTGTTGAAGGTGATCGTCTCGCCATTCGCGCTGAACTGGGAGATGACGTGTGCGTGGACGAAGATGCGGACGAGATTCCCCTCGTCATCGAAGGTGAGGGTCTGCATCCCTCCTCCGGACAGATCCTGGTACGTGACCGGGAAGGGACAGAAGGTCGAGTACACGATCGGCTCGGTCACCAGCTGGATGGATGAACGCTCCTTGGTCAGGGCCGACGCCGAGGGAGCGGTCGCGAGCAACGCCACCACCGACATCATCGAGGCCGTCACGAAGAGCGAGGCTTTCGAGCGTGAGATCTTCATCCTGATCCTCCTGTCCCTGGCCGGAGATTGTCATCGAACGTGGCGAATCAAACGACGGGAGCGGCGCACCTCGGCCCTCGTCGTGGGCACGGGAGCTCCGGGGGCAGGATCACCATCGCGCCGAACGGCAGGGCGACGATCAGTGATCGTCGCTCGTCGATTTCCCCTCTCCGCGGGCGACGGAATATGACGTAGGGCTCTTGGAGGCTATCGCCGGATGCGATCAAGCCGCAACTGCGCAGCGTGTTGGCGGTTTGTACTCCGAATGCCCTAGGCCTCTTGACCGAGGCTATCGGAGCGTGGTCTGCTCGAGGAGCCCGCCGCCGCTGCCCGTCAGAGGAGAGGAAGGGTGGATATGAAGCGTCACCTTGTGCTCGCGTGTCTTGTCGTCGCCATCGCACTCGTGATGCCCGGGGCGGCCGCGGTGGCATCGAGCCCCGTGATCACGCCGCTCACGGGCGACATCGACCTGGGAAATCTGAACGAAGGACCGACCGGCGCCGTCTGCACCTTCGACGTCGGTCTGGTGGTGCACTTCGGCGCCGGAGCACGGCAGATCACGTTCCCCGATCCGCTCGGCAGTGGTACGACGTCGCTGCTGGTCGGGCCGCTGACGGCAACGATCACGAACCTGGAGACAGAAGAGAACATCACAGTGAACATCTCCGGGCCGACCTTTCTGGACGCGTCCGGCTTCATCATCAGGGGGACCGGCGCCTGGCTGTCGTTCGAGCCGATCGCCGAGGGCGGGCTCCGGTACATCCACGGTCGGATGATCTTCGAGCCGGCGCCCTACGGTCTGCGCGCCGTCGTCCTCGGCGGCGTCGAAGAGGATCTGTGCGACCGGTTGGCGTAGCCGTGCACCGCCGTCAGGTTCCTTTTCCTACCGACCGGTGCTCGAACGTCCGATCCCGGCAACGGACACCGAGGTCGCTACCCGACCCTTGCGTGCACCAGCTCGAGCGGGGTGCCCGCCTTCCGCCATCCGCGGCCCGCCCGAAGGAGCTCTTCCATGCCTCGAACGACGAGTGGCTTTTCGAAGTAGTAGCCCTGCCCCTGTTCACACCCGCTGGCACGAAGGTGTTTGAGCTGCCACGCCTCCTCGATCCCCTCCGCGACGACTCGCAGTTTGAGCGCTCCAAGCTCCACGAGCGCCAACGACCAGCTCCGACCGCTTCGCGTCCTTCCCCATGTAGGTGACGAACGATCGGTCGATCTTGATGCTGTCGATCGGGAAGCGTACGAGATGGCTGAGCGACGAGAAGCCCGTACCGAAGTCGTCGAGTGCAAGCTGCACGTTCAGCTCCTTCAGTCTGGCGAGTTCCGCGCCCGCGGCCTCCGAATCCAACACCAACGTCGTCTCCGTGATCTCAAGGACGAGGTGCTCGGGAGCCAGGCCGGAGGAGCGCAAGGTCTCGGCGACCGTCTCGGCGATCCCAGCCTGCTGCAGGTGCCTGGCCGACAGATTCACATGGACGCACAGGTGCTCCGCACCCGGGACGGTCATCTGCCACGTCCGAACCTGGCGGCAGGCCTGCTCCAGCACCCATCGGTCGATGGGCAGGATGTGACCCGATGCCTCGGCCTCGCTGAGGAAGGCGGAGGGAGGCAGGAGACCCCGGTCGGGATGCTCCCATCGGACGAGCGCCTCGACACCATCGATCGCCTCCGTCGCAAGGTTCACGATCGGCTGGTAGTGGACGACGAACTCCTCCCGTTCGACGGCCGTTGCAGCTCGGTTCGGAGGGTTCGAGTTACGAGGACGTCGACATCCAAGGTCGGGGTGAAGACCATCCATCGGTCCTTGACCGCCGGCCTTCGCCGCGTACATCGCCACGTCCGCCTGGTGCAGCAGCTGATCGAGCCCCTCGTCATCCTCGCGGGTCGCGATCCCGATACTCACGCCGAGCGCGACCTCCACTCCGGCGATCGGGCCACACCCACAGACGCTCCACGCGAAGTACGGGCAATTCCTTCGAGGTCTTGACGATGACGGTGGATCCATGCTCCCCGTTGCCGCGCGGACCTCGTTACACCACTGTAGTTTTGGTACCCTAGCCCTTACGTACTAGGGCGTTTGCGTGACCCACGGCAAACGTACTATGCTTGCCTCGCCCGCATCGCCGCCCCCCGGAGCAACGAGGAGGTCGATGCGCTACCTGACGCTTGTCAGCCAGGCCGCCGCCGCGCACGCGATGCCGGGGGTCGCCACGGTTTCTCGCTCTGCCCGGACCAACGGGAACGGGGATTCAGGCTGATGGCTACGCAGATGGACGTCGCGGGGATCCTTGGCGCAGCGAGTCGCGACCTCTGCCGTGTTCGGGACCTCGATGCCGCCGCCTCCGCGCTCGAGCGGTGGGCGGGAGTGGTGGTCGGCTCGCGCGCCGCCGTTGCGTTGTGGCTCGTTGAAGACGAGGGCAGGCTGCGGAACGTGTTCGGCTCGCCGGGGGTGCCCCCGCGGTCGAAGGCCCGTCGGCGGATGGTGCTGAGAACGAGCGCCCCTGATGTCATGGACGTCGGTCCGACGAGAGCATCGGCGCTGTTTCCTCTGCTGGTGGGGGACGAAGCCATCGGTGTGATGGAGGTGACCGCTTCCCGCGGATCGCTCCGCCGGTGCCTCGGTCCCTTGGAGGTGCTGGCAAACCAGGTAGGGGTCGTCGCGGAGCACGTCGGGAGGGAGAGCAGGTGGTCGTCGCGGCTGGCGTCGCTGACGCGGGTCCTCGAACTGGGGCGTCTCTTGACCGAGTCGAAGACGGACGAGCACGTGGTGCGCGAATCCGTTCGCTGCGTGCGCGACGCCTTCCACGTGCCCGTCGCCGGGTGGCTCGTGCACGAGACCGACGGCGGCGTCCGATGGCGATTCGTCGGTTCCCAAGGGATCGGCAATCGGCAGCGGGAGCTCCTGGCCGAGGGTGATCTCAAGCGAGAGCAGATCCCGGCTCGGTTCCGCGAGGCGACCGGATGTTTCGAGACCTCGCTCATCGGGTCGAAGCGTGCTGTGTTGGTTCTGGCGGATGCAGGAGACGACGCCCCGCCGATCCTGTCCCCGCTCGCCTCCATGATCGACGAGGCCATGGAGCGTTTCGAGGCGAAGCGTCAGATCTCCATGCGCTCCCGGCAGTTCGACCTCGGACTAGCGATCACCGCCCACGAGATCCGGGGCCCCCTGCTCGGCGCCAGGGCCGCCCTGGAGTCCGTGCAAGCCGACGAGGTCTGGTCCGAGGCGAACCGTGACCTGCTCTCGCGGACCCAGGGGGAACTGGAAGAGCTCGCCGGCACGGCGGATGGACTCTTGCGGTGGGCTTCGACTGCGCAATGTCTTCGCACCCGGCCGCTCGACCTGGTGCCGCTGATCCGATCGGCGGTGGCGACGGTGGATCCCGGCGCACACCGGGTGCGGATGGAAGCGGAAGGACCCCTGCGTGCAGAGGTGAACGCTTCGCAGCTCCGCGGTGCGGTCGCCAACCTGATCCGCAATGCCCTGGCCTACTCGCCTTGCGACGGCGAGGTGCGGGTCTCGGTGTCCTCGGCCGGCGACTCGGCGATCATCGACGTACAGGACGAAGGCCCGGGGATCCCCGAGGAGATGCAGGCCCCGATCTTCGATCCCTTCGCACGAGGGCCGGCGTCGGGCAGCACCGGAGGATCCGGCCTGGGGCTCTTCATCGCGCGCCGGGTGGTCGAAGCGCACGATGGAAGCCTCTCGATCGTGAACGGTTCGCCCACCACGTTCCGGATCCAGCTCCCGGCCGTACACGGAAGGGAGAGACGATCATCCGTGTTCCCATCATCGACGACATCCCGGGTGAGCGAGCCGTGATCTTTCGGATGCGCTTCCCGAGGGACCCGGCATGAGCGACGCGACGGTCTTGATCGTCGACGACCACCGCCTGTTCGCCGAGATCGTCGCGTCGGCGTTGGAGCAGCTGGGAGTCCGCGTCGTCGGCCCGGTCGGCACCGCGGCGGAGGCCGTTGTCGCCTCGGCCACGGAGCGGCCCGACGTGGTCCTGTTGGATCTCGTCCTCCCGGACGGGAGCGGGATCGATGCCGGTCGGACGATCCTCGAGGCGCGCCCCGAGACCGTCGTCCTGGCGCTCAGCGCATCGACCGACCCCCGCGCGCCGACGGAGGCGGTCAAAGCCGGATTCCGGGGCTTCATACCGAAGGATGCTCGCCTTCCGGCGGTCGTCGAAGCGATCCAGGGAGCGCTCGACGGACGATCGGTGATGATCCGGCCCCGAGACTCGACACCGGCGTCTCTCACAGGCGGGATATCTGCGACCAGCGCCGGAACTCTGACGATACGAGAGCGTGAGGTCTTGGAGCTCCTGGTCGCCGGCTTGGGAAGCCGAGCCATCGCGGATGAGCTGCGGATCTCCATGAACACCGTCCGAACACACGTCCAGAGCGTTCTCACCAAGCTCCAGGTTCATTCGCGTCTGGAGGCGGCGACATTCGCCCTGCGTCACGACCTCCGCCTGCGTGGCGGGTCCGAAGGGCCCGCATCGGGAGATGCAGTCGAGACCATACGCGTCCTCGTGGCTGATGAGAACGCGTTGTTCCGCCAAGCCGTTCGGATCGTCCTGGAAGCCGAGGTCGACCTCAGCGTGGTTGCGGAGGCGCAGTCCGGGAGCGACGCTGTCTCCGAGGCGGAACGCGTGCGTCCGGATGTAGCGCTGCTCCTCGATCGGCCTCCCCGAGTCGACGGTCCGACAGCGACAGCTGACGTGCGCGACCGGTTGCCTTCGTGTCGAGTGATCGTTCTCACCGACGCGAGTGACCAGCAGGTCCTGCGCAGCGCGATCGAAGCAGGTGCGGCGGGGTACGCGACCAAGGACATCCCGATGTCAGAGCTCACCGCCGACATCCGAGCTGTGCATCGCGGAGACACGCTGGTCCCTCCCAACATGCTCGGGAGTCTGTTCGACGGCTTCTTCTCTCAGCGGCGAGAACAGGGCGAAGCCCTGCGCCTGCTCTCGCGACTGAGCAGGCGCGAGCAGGAGGTTCTGGGGCTGCTCGTCGACGGAGCGGGAAACGAGGAGATCGGCGAGGTTCTCGTGATCAGCCCGCAGACGGCGAGAACGCACATCCAGCGGGTCATCCGCAAGCTCGGCGTCCACTCTCGACTCGAGGCCGCGATGCTGGCGACACAGCTGGGCGTCGTGGACGACCTTCCGAGGCCCGCCCCGGAGTTGGTCGGCCCCACGCCGGACGTCTAGATCCTGTGGCCCCCTCAGGGGGTCGAGTACTCGATGTGGAGCATCGGTGCGAGCGACGCGCCTGCATCGAACGACTCAGCCGTCCGCTTGCCGACCCCGTCGCCCGTGACGATCAGAACCATCGCACCGCCGTTCCACCCTGTGCGGTTGACGATCTCCTGCACCACCGGGGAGAGGTCGGTGGTCCGCTGCTTCGGGCCGCTCTCCCCGATGATCGACCATGGCGGAGGTGCCCACGTCGCGCTGGCGGCGGTGCGCGGGCGGCTCGAGATGCCGAAGGCCGCGACGGTGAAGGTTCCGGCCGAGTCCGCGGCTTGCCCTCTGATCGTGACCGTCACGGCCGAAGCGCTCTTTTCGTCGGCCCGGAACTGGATGTACGAGCTGAGGATCGTGGCTCCCCGTGGGATCGACACGTTCAGGAACCGAAGTCCCACCGTCTGGCTCGTAGCGTCCAGCGCCAGCTCGAGGTCGCCATTCACCCGGTTGATCTTTCCCGACGCCGCCTCTTCCGCGTCGTCGGAGCTCGCCGCCACCGGGATATTCAACACCGCTGTGTTTCCGGCGTTCACCGTCACGGTGACATCGTCGGTACCCTGAAGCTCGGTGTCGTTCGCGGTCAGGCGAAGGACGTACGTGCCCGGCGCCGAGAACGTCACATCGGTCGTCGGAGAGGTAGGGGTGGTGAATGTCGCCGTGCCGGGACCCCCGGGAAGCTGACTCCACATCGAGGTCAGCGGCGCTCCTTCGGGGAGTCCGTCATCGGAGATGGAGCCGGCGAGGGTCACGCTGCCGGGCATCGTGACGGTGCGGTTCGGCCCGGCATCCGCGACCGGAGCATCGTTTCCCATCGTTGGCAGCGACACGGACAGCTCGTGCATCTTGCCATCGTTCTCGCTCGGATTCCCGTTGTTGTCCACGCCACGAGCGACCACGTACATGTTCATCTGTCCTGGGTGCGCCAACGACGGCGCGAGCACGACGTCCTCGGCGTGACGTGGGTTCGCCACCGAGAGGTCGATCGTGTTCAGCAGGATCCCCGCCTTGGTCGTCTCGAAGATCTTCTTCGTCTTCGGGTCGACGATCAAGAGCGTGTTCCGTGCCGGATCGTAGGCAAGACCTTCGGAGCCCATGCTGCCGTACTGGGCGGTGTCGAACTGGTTGACGGCGACGTCGTCGCCCGCGGGGGGAACGCCGTCGAACACGCCGTTGCTGCCCGGCGAGACACGGCAGATCTCACGACCGGCGCCGTCGGCCACGAACACGTGGCCCGAGCTCGTGTCGAACGCCACGTCCTCGGGGTCATTGCACCCGAGCGGTGCAGTATCGAAGGAGCTGACCATCGTGTCGTCGGCGGTTCCGAAATCCCCATCGGCGCCGGGCGCGATCCGGTAAACCTTGCGTTTGATGTCGTCGGTCAGGAACAGATGGCCGGTCCCTGGATCGAACGACAATCCCGTGGGCTCGTTGGAGAACCCTGGGGCGGGTCCGGTGACATCGCCGGTGCCGGTCAGCGTGCCCTGAAGGTTCAACTCGAAGAGATTCGCATCCTGGAAGATCGCCATCTCGTCGACCTCGGAGTCCGAGATCACGAACCGGTTCGAAACCGAATCCCAGGCGATGCCCGACGGATCCGGGCTGGGCGGCGACAGGTCGGACAGGAGCACGGTCCGCTCGAGCACCGCGGTCACGACGGCTGCGGATGCATGCGGAGGGTCGACAGCCGTAGGCGCCAAGAGCATGCACAGGAGCGTGGCCACAGCGAAGCGCGGGACCCCTCTCCCTCGCTGTCTCCGGGGCCGGTTGCTGGTGAACGAACTGTCATCGGGCCGCATTCGCGGAAACCCTAGGTGGCCGGTGGTCTGTCTCCCAGATGCGATCGGCGTACTTTCCGTACCCCGAGTGCCGAGCTCCGGAGGCGCCAATGGTGTCGTCCGATCTTCTGTCGTTCGGAACAGACCTGCACGGCATGACCATCGCTGCTAATCAACGCTCGAACGAGGGCAGTCAGCCAAATGCGGGGGACAAGATACGCGGAACGTCGGTCGAGCCGCCGAGCACGTCCGGATAGCTTTGGCGCCACGCACCGAGCCATGTCGTCTCGGCTGGCTCGCATGTCGACGGAGCGTAGGGACGCATGGAGAAACCTCGGTCCTCCACACCGAAGGGCATCGAGCCGTTCCCGATCCGGCGAGCGGACCTCATCCCCGCAGGCGCGCTCGGGCTGGGGGCCGACGCCGAGTTCGCGTCACCGCTGCTCACGTCGTGGGTCAGCCGGGCCTTGAAGCGAGCGTTGGACCTCGTAGGCGCCGCCGTCGCGCTGCTCGTCCTGTCCCCGGTGCTGATCGTGCTGACGATGGCGTTGGCGGTGGAAACTGGCGGACGTCCGATCTTCGTCCAACAACGCATAGGGCGCTTCGGTTACCCGTTCCTGATCTTCAAGTTCCGAACGATGGCGCAGGGGTCAGAGGATCAACTCGAAGGAAGGTTGCAGAGGGACGCGGATCTCGCCGGTGAATGGGCGACCCATCGGAAGCTGCGGGACGATCCACGAGTCACGCGCATGGGGCGGATCCTGAGGAAGTACAGTCTCGACGAGCTTCCTCAGTTCGCGAATGTGCTGCTGGGACAGATGAGCCTGGTTGGGCCGCGCCCGGTCCTCGAGCAGGAGCTCCCGCTCTTCGGACACCATCTGAGCGTGGTGCTCACCATGCGGCCCGGGTTAACCGGCCTGTGGGCCATCAGCGGCAGGAACGACCTCGGATACGACGAACGGGTGCAGCTCGAAGATCGGTACGTCCGTCGTTGGACGTTCTGGCGCGACGTCTCGATCCTGCTCAGAACGATCCCGCGAGTCATCGGAGGGCGAGGCGCGTTCTGAACCTGGGCTCCCCCCGCCGCCGAGACCTGTGCTGCGCGAACCGTTCGAACCACCGCAGGATCGCAAGGGGGGCGGGGTTCGCTGGAGCTGCGGGCGTCCCCCGAGCGTGGTCAGGATGGTGTGGACGCCCGCGCCGACGGACGGCCGTGCCTGCGGTGCCCCGGATCGCCGAGAAACCGTCCGCCGGACATCCCGCATCTCCGCAAAATGCGCATCTGACCTGCCAGTTTGACACACCTCCTGCGACCCGTAGCCTCACTCCGACCCACCGGCGCTCCGGTGGGTTCATCTTGTCACCCCGGACAGCCTCGGCGCCGGGTGACTGAAGACTCGGTCGACCACCTGCCGATGACGCACGAGGCGGGGTTCGACCCGCAGACCACGAGAGAAAGGGGGCCTCAAGACCACGACGACCATCAAGTGAGACCGATCAAGGCCTCCTGCCCCGGTGGCGGTGAGGCTGGTGTCGGTCAGAGGAGGCGACGATCGATGCGGAAGCTGTTCGCAGCACTCGTCCTGGTGGGAGCCCTGTTGCTCCCGGTGCCCGCCGCTCAGGCGGCCACCCCGAGGTTCCAGATCCGATGCGAGACCTCGCACGTGGCGCAGGAGGACCCGATCGTTTCGCGGGGCTTGGTCTCGGCTCATCTGCACGAGTTCTTCGGCAACACGACGACCAACGCGAACTCCACCTACGAGTCGATGAGAGCCGGTGGGACCACCTGCAGCACGCCGACGGACACAGCCGGGTACTGGGTTCCCACGCTCATCTCGAGTGACGGACAGATCGTTCGAGCCAGCACGATCCTGCTGTACTACCGAGGCGAGAAAGAGGCTCACACCGTGGCGTTCCCGCATAACCTGCGGATGGTGTCGAACAGCTCTCTGTTCGGAGCTGCTCCCTCGGTAGGAGCGTCCACCTCCAATTTCATCATCAAGTTCCCCGAGTGTTGGGACGGTGTTCGCACCGACAGCCCCGATCACATCTCCCACATGGCAACCGCCACAGGCAAGGGCTGCCCGTCCTCGCACCCCGTCAGGGTCCCGGCCCTCACCATGGTGGTCCGGTACCCGATCCAAAGCCTGTCCGGGCACACGCTATCCAGCGGGCCGCTGTCCACGATGCACGCGGACTTCTGGAACACGTGGCATCAGCCGAGCCTCGAGGCGCTGGTTGATCGATGCTTGAACAACTCCACGATGAGCTGCCCGAGGATCGACGGGAAGGTCTAGCGATGTCTCGGCAGGTACGTGCGACGTTGCATCGTGGTGGTTTCCGCCGACGCGACCGGGCCTCGGGGGCCCGGTCGCGTGGTGGTTCGCCGGGGTCCTTCTCGATGCGATCCCGCATGGGCGCAGCGTGCGTGGTCTCGATCGTGATGATGTCGATCGTCGGGTTGGTCGCCCCCGTGACCGCCGGCGACATCAGCGAATGGGTCATCGCCTGCCCCTTTTCCCATCGAGCGTCCGACGATCCGATCGTCTTCCCCGGCCAACCCGGTGCCGCGCATAGCCACGACTTCTTCGGCAACGAGACCACCGACGCTTCCTCGACGCTTCGCTCGTTGGAGGCAGGACCCACCACGTGCGGCTTCCGTCCGGACCTAGCCGCGTATTGGATCCCAACCCTCTCGTCGGGGGGCACAGCAACGGCTCCCGATCTGGTGAAGGTCTACTACACGAGTCGCCACGCTTTTCCGGCCACGATCAAGCCGTTCCCGCGTGGGCTCAAGATGGTCGCGGGAGACAGTCATGCGACTGGACCGCAATCGACGAGCATCGTGCACTGGGACTGCGGGGAGGGAGGACCGAAGGAGAATCGGGACCATCCCGTTGACTGTGGCAGTGGTTCGGTCCAAGCCAGCATCCAATTCCCGGACTGTTGGGACGGATCGCGGCGGGACTCGCAGAACCACATGGAGCACATGGCCTACTCCACCGATCATGACGACGACGGTCGCTACAGGTGCCCGCGGTCGCACCCGGTTCCCGTGCCGCGCATCAAGGTGACCATCCAGTGGCCCGTACACGACGGCACGACCGTCACGTTGTCGAGCGGTCCTCCCTATACCCTGCACGGTGACTTCTTCGATGCGTGGAGACGACGGGCCCTCACGCGACTGATCGAGCGGTGCTTCGTTGAACAGGCGTCCTGCGGCAAGCTCGGGATCTGATCCCGGTCTCCTCGCGAGGAAGCATCGAGGTTCGACGATCGGCGCATCGGAGACGCGACGGAGGGCCCTCCTCAGCCCCGCCAGCAGCTGACATCGATCCGGAAGCGGCGCTCCAGTTCGTCGAACTCGGCGCGATAGCGCTCGCTCAGCTTGGTCCTGAGATCCCCGTCGAGCCGTGGCAGCGGCTTGCCCTTCGTGAGGGCACGTCGCACGCCCAGGCGCCCTCCCAGATCGACGACCGACTCGAGGCGCGTCTTCCGAAGGCGTCGGCCCGTCAACACCGCGACGTTCGAGACCGACCCGAATCTGGGCACGGTACTCGCATTGACCCTGCCGACGGACGCAGGAAACCCATCGACCGGGAGGTCGAGGAACGCGGAGAGGGCCCGGCGAGCCATGTCGTCGTCGCGCACCGCTCGTTCGAACACCAGCGCGAGGATCCGCTCTCGTTCGAAGTGGCGGAGATACCGATCCAAGTACCGGCTGTAGAATCCCTTCTCCAGCATCGTCGGTCGCGCGGCGAGGAACTCCTCGAACGAGCCGTGGAAGTTCCGTCTCTGGACCACGAGCCCGTAGTGGGAGTACGCGCGGTCGACGGGGTGTCGAAGCATCACCAGCAGCTTGGCCGTCGGAAGCGACGTGGCGATGCGGTCCGGGCATTCCTCACAGTAGAAGTACTGCGGTGAGATCTCGCCGATCGCACCGAACCTGTCGGCGTCGGCTGATGGACAGAAGAACCTCTCGTACCAATCCAAGCCCCGATCGTGGTTCTGGTCGAAGAAGCGAACCTCCTTCCGGCGCGTCGGCATGTAGACGTCGGGATGGCCGCTCAACAACGTGTGGAGCCACGTCGTTCCGCCTCGAGCCACGCCGATGCCCACGAAGGTGGGAAGGGTCATCCGATCACGACGCTGTCGTCGCGTGAGCGCCGAGAGGGTGTCGATGCTTCCTGGACGGTGACATGCCTCGGCCCACCGTTCGGGAGCGACGACAGGACCGCGTCGTACGCCGCGGCTGCCTTCGCCAGTGTGTATCTCTCGAGGAATGCCGTGCGACCGGCGTCAGACATCGCCCCCAGCCTGACCACATCGGTCATCAGCTCCTGGATGACCTCAGCGACCGACTCGCCGTTCGGTTCGACCAGCACACCACAGCCTGTCTCGGCGACCATCCGACCGATCTCGCCATCGGGGTCAAGCATGCCCAGGATCGGTGTACCACTCGCGAGCACGCCGTAGGCCTTGCTCGGCACGCTGATCCCGGTGTGCCCCAGCTCGAGGCATACGGCCGCTAGGTCTGCGGCGGAGAGCATCTCCGCGAGGCGGTGCATCGGCTGATAGGGCAGGAACTGGACATTGCCCAACCCATGCTCTTCGACCAGCGCCTCGAGCTTGGCCTTCTTCGCACCCTCCCCGACGAACTGGAAGAGCACGTTCGCTCCGCGCAAGATCCGAGCCGCATCGATCAAGGGTTCGAGGTTGTGCTTGTCTCCGAGACGTCCGGCGTACTGGACGACGAAGCGCCCCCCGCCCACGTGTTCCTGCAGGAACGTGTTCGTGGCGGCGGGCACGGGACGAATGCGCCGCTCGTCGGACCAGTTCGGGATCATCACGATGCGATGGTGCAGATTGGCCGGCATCTTCTGCTCGATGAGCTTTCGCATATCCCTGCCGATCACCACCGTGGCCGCTGCCCCGCACAGGATCATGCGCGTCATTCGCCCCCACAGCTTCGCGAGGCGTGAGTCCGCGGACACGACCCCCAGGCTGATCGCGAACTCTGGGAAGACGTCGTAGACGATGACGAGATAGGGACGCCGAAAGACCTGCCACACGACCCATCCAAGGATCCCAACGAAGGGGGGGTTCGTGGTGATCACGAGGCTGCGAAAATCGGCTCGTTTCCGCCATAGGGCCCACGCGACGGAGGGCACGAACGACACGGCGGAGACGGTCTTCGAGACCAGGCTTCCGCTCTGGCTCCCGAGGGTCGGTACCCGAAGGATCCGAACGTTCTGATAGACCATCTCGCTGGCTACCGGGCCGGCGTCAGCGTCGTCCGTCCCCCACGCCGGCTTCGATGTGAGGACCGTGATCTGCCACCCGTACTCTGCGAGTCTCGTTGCGAGCTCGGTCATGTGCATGCCCGTTGAAATCATCTCAGGGTAGAAGTGCTGGCAGAGGAGCACGAGCTTCTTGTCTGCCATGTGCGACGCAGCCGTACGGCCTCCGTGATTCGAGCGCCGTTCTGACCGGATCCTCATCGAACGTACCCGTATCGGCGAGCCAACCAGCCGGCCATCCGCCAGAAGGTCTCGCCATCGCTTGCAGGGAGCTTGGTCGTCCACTCCAGGTCCGGACGCAGGTGGACGCTGCCGGAGAATCGCACTCGGTTGCCGCCAACCCTGTGCCCGGCATGCATCGCCTGCCCCTGCTCGAGGCCCTGCATCAGTTCGCTGAGATCCTCGTCGATGACTGGCGAGATGCGCTCCAGCAGCTCACCGGGTGTGTTGACCAGCGACTCGTACGCGATGCGAGAGGCGTTGGACCTGCCCGCTCGTCGTGTCACCCATTCGCTCTCGATGTTGGCTTGCGTCCAGTGGAGCGTCGTCCGCCACGGTGCTGTCGGCGGCCGGGCCGAAGGCACGCCCGCCTCGACGTCGCGGGGAGGGACTTCAACCTCGACCACACGACGCCTCGCCCGTCGCGGACCAGATGCAGCACGCGGATGTCGACGGTGCCGGTGGCGAGGAGTGCGTAGGTACGGATCGGCTTCTTGGACGAGTCCAAGATGACGGGCTTACCGCTGACGTCGCGGATCGATGCGTAGAGAGCTGCCGTCATGTGGGCGTACTCGAGGAACGCGGGTGACGGGCTGCGGTCTTCGAGCAGCAGGCGTGGCCACCGTTTCGACGAATCCTCGTACCGTGTTTGGAGATCGATGTACCGTGTCAGGCCGCCGGCTCCCACGGCGTCGATCCATCGCTGGTACACGCTGACCCAGTACGGGCATGCATGGATCGGCGATCCACACGAGCATCGTCGGTTGTCGTCCGGGACCCACCCTGAGCGTGGGAGCTTCGAGAGGGCGCCCACCCCTTCGATGTTCGGATGGCTCCCGAGGAGGATGTCGAGGACCGTCGAGCCGCTGCGACCGGACCCGATGATCGAAACGACTCGGGGGGCCCCGGAGATGGGACGGGCGAGGTGCCCGGAACGCTCGTGGATCGCGCTACTCATCGTCGTAGAGGCTCCGATCACCGTCGGGAGGCGTTACCCCCGACCATAGGGAACCCGGATGGGTTCACTCACGCGTACGGAGGCGTATCTCTGGTACGCGAAGCGCATGACGCTCGGAGTCGACCGGTCGACGCCGATCGAACCGGATCACAGCTCTTGACGAACGGCCTGCCGCGGGCGCTTCGTCGATCGCGAGTGTTGATCCGTGCCCGTGGGACGCGCTGGTACCCCTCGGGCCTTCCAGGCTCGACGGTCGCGTCTCGACACGCTGACCCCGTTCAGCACGCCCGCCAGCAGAACCCCGCCGGCTCGTTCCAGCTCGTCCCGGGCCAAGACGACGTCGTCCCACCTATTCGCCTCGGCGTCGACCACGAACAGCACGCCATCGACCATGCGAGCGAGCACGAGCGAGTCGGGCACTCCGAGGACCGAAGGACTGTCCACGAGGACGAAGTCGGCATCGCGTCCCCACGCCTCCAGCAGCTCTCGCATGCGGTCGCTCTGCAGCAGATTGACCGGCTCGATCTGGTTCGACTGAGCGCCGGTCGGAACGAACCGGAGGTTCGGGATGGCTGTCTGGTGCACCAACTCCCACGCGGACACGTCCTCGGTGAGCCCCTGGCTCAGCCCGGCCAGGTCGTTCACGGCGAAGATGCGCTGCAGGCCCGGTTTGCGGAGATCGGCGGAGAGGAGGATGACCCGTCGTCCAATCTCTGCCAAGGCGGCAGCGAGGTTCGCGACCATGACAGTCTTGCCCTCGCCGCCGGCCGCGCTCGTGATCAGGATCGTCTTGTGGGACGGCGTCGCGACACCGAGCACCCTCGTACGCAGTCTCCTGAACGCATCGGCGGTGATGCTGCGTTGACTTCCCGCCACGACGAGAGCCCGTTCCCCGCTCAGATGTCTCGTCCTGGGGATGGACCCCACCACCGGGACCCCGAGCTTCTCCTCGAGTTCGAGCGGCGATCGTACGGCATCGCTGCTGCGCTCCTTGATCAGCGCCGCGGCGAACCCAAGGCCGAGACCGAGCAGGATCCCGATCGCGATATCGAACGCATGTCTCGGCGTGGCCGGCGAGGCTGGCACACTGGCGGGGTCGACCACCTCGCCGGGGTCGGTGGTGATGCTCAACAGCGTCACGAGCTGGTTCTCAAGGAACAACTGTCTGCCGCTCAACACGTCCCGCTCGGACTGCAGACCCAGTCGCGCGGGGGTGTCACGCGGCAGCTCCCTGAGCCGATCCGAGACCTCCTGCAGCTTCGAGCGCACGTCGGCAACCTGACTATTGATCGCGTCGGCTTGTTGCTGGATGACGTCCTGTGCATGCTGTTGACGGTATTGGAGATATGCCTCGCCGAATGCCTCGGCCCCCTGCTGAGCCGTCGCGGCGTCAGCATCTGTGAACGAGATCGTGAGGAATTGCGTGCCGTTCACCATGTTGGCCGAGACCCGCTGGAGCAGTTGTTGGGGCGTGTCGGAGGAGCCCATCAGTTCCTGGGCCAGCGTCGCGACTGCAACAGACGTCGCGAGGCTCGTCTCGGTCTGCGCGTCGAGCTCGGGCGGCCGGGCCGCCGAGGTGAGGCTCGTCAGCGCCGGTCTGACCAAGATCCCCGCGCTCGATGAGTAGACCGGCGTTCGTGAGTACGAATACAGGACGGACGCCGCGATGATGGGCAGCGCAACGAGCAGGATGAGCCGCTTGCTCCGGGCGAGGACCGCGAGGAGATCTCTCACACCCGGCGTGCTTTCGGTCCGGGATTCCGAGGTTCGTTTCATCGGGGGTCTCCAGAGGTGGGCGCTGAAGGCGGAGTCTACGCAGCAAACGTGCGCTTCTCGCCATGCAGACGACGTACAGGGATGCATGCGATCGCGCGGCACTGCCCCCCGGTTGCCGACACTCCTGTCGGCTCGCTCGGCCATCGTGGCCGTAAGGCCTCGTTCTGGTCCGCGGCTCGCCTACGTCACACGCAGTATGCATCGTGGCGCATGTGGGCGGCGACTGGCGCCATGTTCGTTCCCAGTATTGAGCGTGCACGCCGTGACTCTCAGTCCACGGCCGTCTGGGATACCGAGGAGTCAGGCGTTGGAGATCGATTCCGTCGAGCACGACGGTCGCCAGGCCGCGCGTCGGCCGAGTGAGGACTGGGTCTTCCGGGAGTACATCCGTTTGGCCCTTGCGTGTCTGGCCTTCGTGTCGACGCTCGGGCTCGGGGTGCTCGTCCTGACCCATGGGCCTCTGCCCGTCGGCGATCTGCAGTCGTCCGCTCTCGCGACCATCGTGTTTTGTCTCCTGGTGATCGTGCTTGTCCTGTACGTGCAGCGTCTGCCGATGCTGTCGTTCCCCTCGCTGCTCCTGGTCGTGACGTTCTTGTTCACATGCAGCCCGCTGCTGCTGTACCAGTTCCAGGGCCAAGATGCATTTCGTGACTGGGAGTGGGTGGACGTTCACAGCACCCTCGTCGCGATGCCCGTGGTCGCGCTGGCCTTCTCGTCGTTCCTGCTCGGGGCGATGCTCACCAGAACGTCGGATCCGAACAGCGAGGAGTCTGTCATCACACGTCACGATCACGTGGACCGGGACGAGTGGGTGCTGCGGCGTCTGGGGTACGCCCTGTACGCGGGGGCTGCGCTGATCATCGCCGTGGCATCCCTGTCCGGAGGTGCGCTGGCGTTCGCGATCGAGGGCGGCTACCACGCGTTCCACGGAGCCAAAAGGGGTGGCGAGATCTCGCAGCTCGCCGGGGTTTCGCTCTCCCGATTGCTGCCATGGTCCCTGTTGATCTTGACGGCCACCAGCAACGATCGGCGGTCCCGTCGCATGGTCGTGCTGCTCGCGATCCCTGCCCTGGCGATCATGCTCGGCCTCGGAGATCGAAGCGGACCGCTCGCGGCCGTCATCATGATCGCGTGCGGGTTGTACCTTCGCGGCTCCCGCATCAACTGGGGACGGACCCTCGGCGTCGCCCTCCTGGTCGCGTTCCTCATGCCCCTGATCCTGAACCTGCGGACGGTGCCCGTCTCGCAGTGGTCGGGAGACGTGCTCGAACTGGCAGCGACGAACCAGGTGGAGGATACGAACACCTACCGGGAAGACTTCCTCGGAGGTTTCCTCATCACGACGTCCGGCAGCTATCAGACCTTGATGGCGACGGTACACGTGGTACCGCAACAAGAGCCGTTTCACTACGGGAGTGACTACCTGAGCTCTCTCGTCGTCGCGCTTCCTTTCCGCTCGATCCTGCTCGCGCCGCTCGACATGGGCATCCGGGACGTTCCGCCGAGTCAATGGGTCCTCCCCTACCTGGATCCCGGGCGCACGGAAGGGCCCGGGTACCTGCAGGTGGCCGAGGCCTACCTGCAATTCGGCGCGGTCGGCGTCACCTTCGTCTACGCCCTCATGGGATGGGGGCTCACGCGGCTGTGGCGGTTCGTATCTTCGAAGGCATGGGATGCACGAACGATCGCATTCAGCCTGATCGTCATGTCGGAAACGTTGATCTGGGTCAGGAACTCCTCGGCGCTCGCCGTTCGAGCGTTCACGTGGGGCTGGCTCCTCGTCTATGTCGTCCCGGCCCTGTTCAGAGGACGGACCAGCCGCTACGCACGAACCACTCGACAGATCGCCCTGCCGGCAGGATCCGAGCCGTGATCACAACACGACACGATCGGAGGAAGCTGCTGTTCGTGTTCGGCAGTCTCGAGAGAGCCGGCGCTCAGCTCCGCACCTTGGAGGTCTGCGAAGACCTGCAACGCCGGCACGAGCTGGCGCTCCATCTTTGTTCTATCGGTCTCGGACCGAACGAGATCGAGGAGGAGGTGGAACGGCTGGGTGGCTCGACGCATGTGATCTCCATCCGCTCACCGAGGTTCCCGTTCATGTTCGCCCGCTTCCTGCGCGACGGTCGGTACGACGTGATCAACACCGAGCCTCAGTTGTTGAGCGGCCTCGTCATCTGGCTGGCTGCCCTCCGGCGTGTGCCGGTTCGAATCGTCACGATCCACAATTCGCTCGGCGACGCTGGCCAGGGCGCGAAGTCCAGGATCGTTCGCGCGATCCTGTCCCGCCGTCTGTTCGTCTGGGCGATGCGTTCGCTGATCACTCGTCACGCGACCAACGTCATCGCGGTATCGCGAAGCGCTCTCGAGAGCGTGCTTCCTGGTCGTTGGCAGGCCGCGTGCCGCTGCACCGTGGTCTATAACGGCACGGATCCCGAACCCCTCCAGCAGTCCGCGGACCGGGGGGACGTTCGGAAGGAGTTCGGATGGCCTGTCGACAGCCGGATCGTGGTGAACGTCGGTCGATTCTCCGCTCAGAAGAACCACGCGGCCATCGTGGAGACGATGCGGTTGATGCTCGAACGCGATCCCATGGTCCGACTCCTGCTCGTCGGCAGTGGTGCGCTCCGTGACGACATCGAGCGCCGGATCGACGAACTCGGGATACGCGCGGCCTGCGCACTCACCAGCAACAGGAACGACGTCGCCCGGCTCCTGGTGGCATCGGATGTGTTCTTCTTCCCGTCCGCGTGGGAAGGGCTGCCGGGCGCTCCCCTCGAAGCACTCGCGGCAGGACTCCCGCTCGTGACGAGCGACATCCCGTCGATGCAGGAGATCGCCTCGTACTTCCCAGGCGAGATCTCCCTGGCGCCACCGAACGCGATCCGCCGGCACGCCGACCACATCACCCGAGCCCTCGATGAACAGGACGACGAGGCGAGGTACCGACGCCGGCGTCGATTCGCGACGTCGCCGTTCACGCTGGAGACGGCGGTGGAGGTCTACCGCGAGCTCTACGGATTGGGCACGCATGAGTACATCGGGTAAGGCCCACGCGTCGGCCGAGCGGTACGTATTGCTCGGATCGGGCCTGCTCGCTCTGCGCAAGGACGACTTCCTCCTGGCGGCATTCCCTCGCTCCGGCACCACATGGACGCGGCACGTGTTGTGCAATCTCATCAGCCTGAACGAATGGAACGGTCGAGATGTGGAGTCAGTTCTGAACGCGACCATGCCGGCGTTGGGCGCGAACAACCTGTTCCGACGTTGGTCGCATCCCACGATGCCTCGTGTGATCAAGACCCATCATCGGTATTCGCCTCTGTTCAGGAACCTCTCCACGGTCAGCATCATCCGAGATCCCCGCGATGTGATGGTGTCGAGGTACCACCTGATCCGAGACAACCGCCAGGAGCTCGCGGAGCCGTTCGGCCGGTTCATCCGGGATCGGCGCCACGGCCTAGAGACCTGGTTCAGGCATTTCTCGTCATGGCGACCGCACTCGACGCTCATCCTGCGATACGAGGACATGTTGGCAGATCCCCATCGAGAGTTCGCCCGCCTCCTCGGCACCCTCGGCGTCAACTGCCGTGACGGCATGCTCGCCGAGGCGATCGCTCGATCGAGCTTCCGAAGCTTGCAGTCCGCAGAGAAACAACGGAAACCCTCCGTCAGTCAGGACGCCCTGTTCTTCCGGTCCGGATCATCCGGCCAGTGGCACGACTATTTCGACGAGGATGATCGTGCCTACTACCTCGAGCTCGCCGCGACGTACGACATGGGTGCCTACCTATGACGGCAACCGCGACCGCTCACGTCCCGCCGAAGATCCTGTACACCTCGGCGGACGTCGACGGACAGGGGGGCGCGCTCCGGTGCCTGTTCGACATGGGCAACGAGATCGGGAACTGGGGGTATCGGCCGATCCTGGCGCTGTCAACGCAGGTCGGCTCGTCGCCGATGCACGAGAACCGATCCGGGCGAACCTACGCCCTGCCGCTGCCACGACCGAAGCGCGGCAGATCGATCGCCAGCTATCTCCGTGACGTCGTGGAGACGGTGCGCTGTTCATTTCGGGTCGCGAGCATCATCCGGCAGGAGGGAATCTCGCTCGTGCATGTGAACGAGATCCTCGATATCTACGGCGGCATCGCCGCCTGGATCGCGAGGGTGCCCTGCGTCTGGCACGTCCGGGCAGACATCTCCTCATGGCCGTTCCCGCTCAGGAAGATGCTGCCCAGGATCGTGGCCGGACTCTCCAGCCAGATCATCGCCGTCTCGGCCTCCGTCGAGGAAGAGGTGTTCCAACTCCAAGGAGTCGATACGTCGAAAGTTTCGGTGATCCACGATCCCGGTCCGGATCCCACGGCTTTCAGTCCTGACCTGAGCGGGGCCGCCGTTCGACGAGAGTTCGGCCTGAGGGATCGCGCTGAGCTCGTGGTCTTGGTGGCGAAGATGGTCGAGCCGAAGGGCCACGAGGTCCTGATCCGTGCCGTTCCGAGCGTTCTCGCTTCGTTCCCGGACGCGCATTTCGCCATCGTGGGTGGCGATGTCGACGGCATCCACCATGAACGGTATGCCGCCCGCCTGCGGCGTCTCCCCGTCGAGCTCGGTATCGGATCGGCCGTCACCTTCACCGGCTACCGAAGCGACATCCCCCAGATCATGGCCGCAGCAGACGTCGTCACGCATTGCTCGACCCACCCTGATCCGTTCCCCGGGGTCGTGCTCCAGGGGATGGCGCTGGGCAAGGCCGTCGTCGCCTCAGATATCGGGGGGCCGAGGGAGCAGATCGACGATGGCATCTCCGGCATCCTCGTCGCTCCGGGCGACTCCGCTGCGCTCGCGCGCGCCATCTGCGGCCTGCTGGCGGACCCGGGGAAGCGTGCCTCCTTGGGACGGATCGCCGCCTCCTGCGTTCGCGACAGGTTCACGTCCGACGGATTCTATCGACGTCTCTCAGGCGCGTACGACGATCTCATCGGATCGAGACCGTCATGAGTGCAACCCGGAGCACGCGTGAGTCGACCGACCGCGGGCCGCTGCTGGGATCGCCGCGCCACGCTCTCAGGCGCTCGGTCATGATGCACCCGTCGCTGTACCTGCCGCTCGCACGCTGGAAACGGGCCGAGTCGGTTCGAGTGCTCGATAGACGAACGGAGCTGGTCTTGGATGGCTTCGAGCGCTCCGCGAACACGTTCGCGGCGATCGCCTTCCAGGTCGCGCAGAACGGTCACGTCAGGGTTGCGCACCACATGCATGCGGTGGCCCCGCTGATCGATGCCGCCGCCCGAGGCGTGCCCACCCTGATCACGGTTCGCACGCCACGGGCCACGATCGCCTCGGCGATGATCCGACAGCCGCGAGTGACGGCGCGTCAATGGCTGAAGACGTACGCCGCGTTCTATGAGCGGATCATGGCCTCCCGCAGCGGATTCGTGATCGCAACCTTCGAAGAAGTGACGTCCGATTTCGGAGCCGTGATCCGTCGTGTCAACCAACGGTTCTCGACGACGTTCCGCGAGTTCGATCACACGGAAGCGAACGTGAAGACCGTGTTCTCGCTGATCGACGAACGCGCAGAGGGCCCTCCGTGGCAACCTTTCCTCAACCAGTTCGTGTCCGGCTTCATGAGCGTCGACGAGTATCTCTTCGCCACCCGGGCGTACCGTGAATCTCCGGCGACAGGAACCCGGGCCAGCGTCGAGCACCATGTCGGTCGTCCATCGGCCACACGAGAAGCTGTGAAGCCGGTCATGCTGCAACGGTATGACGCGTCGCCACTGTCGGACCTCCGGGCCAGAGCCGAGCAAGCGTATCGGCAGTTCGTCGAGCAACCGGGCGCGACGTCGTGACTACTGCCGGCCAGAGATCTGAGTCAAAGAGGGACGCCGTGGGCAGACCGATCCTCATCGAGATCATGGGACCGGCCGCCGCCGGCAAGACGACGCTGATCCGAGCGCTCTGCTCGCACGACGCGAGGGTCCGCGCCGGCCTGGACCTCACGAAGGCGGAATACGTGCGCCCGCTGCTGCGGAAGCTCGGCGTGTTCTTTCCTGTATGGGCGCTGCACCACCGTCACGATCGGTGGTTGGATCGCCGAGAGATGCGATCGATCGCTCGTCTGGAGGCCTGGTCGAAGGGGCTCGAAAAACCGACGACCACCTACGGGACCGTCGCCGTCTTCGATCATGGGCCACTCTACAAGTTGGCAAAGTTGCGGGAGTTCGGTCCGGCGCTGAAGGACAGCGAACCCTTCGATCGATGGTGGCGCGGCTCGCTGGTCCGGTGGTTGGAGGCCCTGGACATCGTCGTGATGCTCGAGGCTCCAGATGAGGTCCTCTTGCAACGGGTCGACCAGCGCGGTCACTGGTTCCTTGGCGGGAACCATCCCCAGGAGGAGAAGGTTGAGTTCCTTGCTCGCTATCGCCGGGCCTTCGCCGAGATCCTGGAGGGTGACAACCCGATCATCCTCCGGTTCGGTACGGACGTGATGCCGGTCGAGACGATTGCAACCGAGGTGCTGTCCGTGATCGGGACGATGCGGTCGATGGGTGATCTCCGAGAGAGGTCGAGCGGATGAGTCGCGGTCTCAAGCACGCCGTGAAGTCGATGTCGAACATCCATCGGCCGGATGAGCGGTCGAACGTGTTCCTCTTCTCGACGCCGAGGAGCGGCAGCACCTGGCTCATGGAGCTCATCTGGACACAGCCGAGTTTCAAATACTGCAACCAACCCCTCAGCTTGTTCAATCCCCTCGTCCGCAAGCATCTCGGCACCGATCGATGGGAGGCTCTCTACGAGAGCGACTTCACCCCCACGCTCGAACGCTACTTCCGAGCGTTCTGCGAGGGACGCCTCCAATTCGCGAATCCGAGCCCGCTCCGAGGACACTATCGTCCCGTCACGCATCGGATCGTCTTCAAGGAGATCCACGGGTGCGCGGACAGGATCAACTGGTTCCGAGACACGTTCGATGCCCGGATCGCGTACCTGATCCGGCACCCCATCGCGGTCGCCATTTCGTCGGAACAGTTCCCCTTGCTCGACGCCTTCCTCGAGACCGAGTACCGGAACCACTTCAGCCACGAACAGCTCTCCCTCGCCCACCGGATCGCCACCGCCGGCTCTCCGCTCGAACGCGGGGTGCTGTCCTGGTGTCTCCAGAACGCGGTCCCCCTGCGTGAGTCGAGCGACGACTGGGCCGTCGTCACGTACGAACAACTCGTCGTCGACCCCGCTCCCGTGATCGATGAACTGGCGGCAAAGCTCGAGCTGCCGGCTCCCGACCGTATGAGGGACGCGCTCGCCGTGCCCTCGGTGAACGTCAGGATCAAGTCGAGCGAGGAGACGCAGCACCTGTTGTTCGAGACCGGCGTCGACAGGCGCCCAGATCTCGTCAACAAATGGCGGCGCAAGGTCGACGCGGACGAAGAGGCGCGTGCGATGGAGATCCTGGAAGCGTTCGACCTGAACGTGTACACGCGCGACGACGTCTTTCCCGCCGGCTGGGCGTGGATACCGCCCCGCGCTCCGATCGAGGTTGATCGTCGCACCGACGCGATCCGCCCATGATCCCTACTGCTGTTGACGTACGAGAGATACCCCCGGGCACCGGTGCGCGGCCGACGGGGGTTGCATACCGTGAGAGGGTGATGGCCGTTTCGCGAGCCGGGTCTCTACCCCGATCCCCCGTCGGGGTCGCGGGTTGACGCGCGCATCGACCGTGCCAGCCGAGACCGATCTCGACGATCGGTACGCCGTGGCGCTGGCGCTCGTCGTCAGATTGTGTGATGCCCTGGCCGCAGAGGAGATCGCGTACTGCCACTGGAAGAGCAATGACGTGCTGGAGCGCTCGGCTCGAGGCGACAGCGACCTCGACCTGCTGGTACGTGGCCAGGACGCTCAGCGATTCGTCGTGGCGATCCGCCGCCTGGGCTTCAAGGATGCTCGGTCGCCGTCCATGAAACGGGTGCCGGGTGTGTTCCACTCGTACGGGCTCGATGGGGCGTCCGGGAAGCTCGTGCACATCCACGCTCATTACCAGCTCGTGCTCGGCGACGACACAACGAAGAACTACCGGCTCCCGATCGAGGACGCCTACCTCGCCTCGGTCGATCGCAACGGGGTGCTTCCGCTTCCGATCCCGGCTCCGGAGTTCGAGCTCGCCGCCTTCGTCGTGCGGATGGTGCTGAAACACTCGACGTGGGACGCGATCGCGTCGCACAAGGGGCGGCTCGCGGCCAGCGAGACCCGGGAGCTCGACTTCCTTACACAGCGTGCGGACCTCGAGGAGGTGCGGGCCGTCGTGCGCGAGCACTTGCCGTTCATCGGCGATGCCCTGTGGGATCGGTGCCGACGGTGCGTCGAAGGCGGGGCCACCGGCTGGGTCCGGATCCGAACCGCCCATCGCTTGGAACGTGCGTTGGCGCCCTACGCACGGCGCCGGCACGGTACCGACGCCGTCCTGAGGCTGTCACGGAGGGTGCGCATCATGGTCCGCCGCCACGCGTTGCACCGGCCGTCGCCTCGGGCTCGGCTGGACGGTGGAGTCCTGATCGCCGTGGTCGGAGGCGATGGAGCGGGAAAGTCCACGGCCGTGAACGAGCTCCACGCCTGGCTCTCGAAGGACTTCGCGACGACCCGCGTGCACCTCGGGCAGCCTCCGAGCTCATTGACCTCGTCGGTCGTGAGGCGTGTCTGGCGACGAGGCGTGCGTGGACTCATGAAGGAACCGTCCGTCTCCGGCGCTTCGCTGGCTGCCTCGGACGGACGGTCCATGAGCCGTCGCGCATCCGCGAGGTTGGTCCAACAGGTCACGGTCGCGCGCGACCGGTACTTGATGTATCGACGAGCCCGTCGGTTCGCCACCGCCGGCGGGATCGTCGTCAGCGATCGCTTCCCGCTTCGCGAGATCGAGCTGATGGACGGACCACTGGCGGGCAAGATGCTGGACACCCCCGGAGGGAGCCCGCTCGTGAGGTCCCTGGCTCGACTCGAGCGGCACTACTACGCGAGGATCCTCGATCCGGACATCCTGGTCGTCCTGAACGTTGATCCCGATCTCGCGGTCGAGCGCAAGCGCGGCATCGACGACGAGGACGTCGTACGCAGCCGGTGCGAGGAAATCCGGCGTCTGGACTGGGACCGGCTCCCCGCGGTCGTGATCGATGCGAGTCGCCCGAAGGACGAGGTGCTCGCCGAGATCAAGTCCGCCGTGTGGTCGAGGATCTGACGACCCGATGGGTGCCGATCTCGTGACTCGCTTCAGGTCCAGGGTCTTCTCCGACGGCAGCTTGACGAAGAAGGCGTCGCTGAATTCGGTCGCCACTGCGCTGAACCAGGGCGCCCGAGCCATCGTCGGCTTCGTCGTCAACCCGCTCTTGCTGCGGTACCTGGGAGACGTCACGTTCGGACACTGGCAGGTCGTCTACCGCCTGATCGGTCAGACCAACCCCGCAGGCGGGCGGCCGAGCGAGGCCCTCAAGTGGTTCATCGCGAACCGCCAGTCCTCCGACGACCTCCAGGTCAAGCGACAAGCCGTCGCGAGCGCGATCGTGGTGTGGCTGATCTTCATCCCGGTCCTCCTTCCGATCGGCGCGGTCGTGGGATGGTTCGCGCCGATCTGGCTGCACGTGCCACCCGCCGACTACGCCGTCGTTCGACTGACCGCGGCGGTCTTGGTCGCGGGCGTGGTGATCATGGGTCTCACGAACATCCCGTGGGCCGCGCTCGCAGGCGAGAACCTCGGCTACAAGCGTATGGGCATCACGGCCGCCTTCGAGTTCGTCGGCGGTGGGTTGATGGTCGTGGCGGCGGTGTCGGGGGCCGGGTTGGTCGGCCTCGCCGTGGCCACCGTCGTGGTCACGGTGATGAGCGGTGCGCTGTTCCTCTGGCTGGCCCGCAGATACATCCCCTGGTTCGGTGTCGCCAGACCGGAGGCATCTGCGGTTCGTCGGTTCTTGGGGCTAAGCTGGTGGTTCCTGCTGTGGAACTTCGTGACGAGGATCACGATGGGCGGCGATATCGTGGTGCTGGGCATCGCCGGCTCTGCGACGCAGGTCACGACCTACTCGCTCACTCGATTCATCCCGCTCACGATCACCTCAGCGGTCACCAGCGTGATCTTCGGCATGGCGCCCGGTCTCGGCGGCCTCATCGGCGCGGGAGAGATGGTTCGGGCAGCACGGGTACGCAGTGAGACGATGGCGGTGGCCTGGCTCATGGCGACCGTGGCCGGGGCAGGGGTCCTGCTGTGGGAGGAGTCCTTCCTCCGGTTGTGGGTCGGGCAGCGGTACTTCCCGGGCGTGGGGCCGACCCTGCTCATCGTGCTGATGATCCTGCAGCTCACGTTCATCCGGGTCGATGCGAACATCATCGACCTCACGCTGAACATCCGTCGGAAGGTGCTGTTGGGGCTGTTGTCAGCCGCTCTGTCCATCGGCTTCGCGTGGTTCCTCGTCGCGCGGCTCGACCTCGGCATCGGAGGCGTGGCCGCGGGCTTCATCGCGGGCCGAGCCGTCCAGAGCGTCACCTATCCGCTGATGATCGGTCGGATCCTGGCGATCCCGACCTCTGCTCAGGTCGTGGCGATGCTTCGAGCAGGACTCGTCACGGCAGGGCTCTTCGGGGCGGCTGCCGCTCTGGGATCCGTCGTGACGGTCGGGACGTGGGTGAGTTTGGTCGTCGCGTCGGCTCTCTCGGGGGTGGTCTTGGTGGCGGCCGCGGTCTTCGGAGGGTTGTCCGAGGTGCAGCGCAGGTGGCTGTTGAGTCGAGCCCGGCGCGTCATCCGTCTGAGGTAGGTACGCGAAAGGTCGACGACGTGTCCGTTCACGAGCGACTACTCCGGAATCAGCGCTTCCGCAACGTCGTTCCTCCGTGGGCGAAGGCGGCATTCGCGGAGAACCGTGTGCGTCTGCGGCACGTCGCACACCGCAGCGAGGTCCGCAACATCTACCACTGCTGCGTCCACAAGACCGGCAGCCAGTGGATCCGCAAGGTGTTCGCTGATCCAACGGTCTACCGTGTCACAGGACTTCGAACCTACGCCTATGGTCCGCGGCTCGACGCGGGTGACAGGAGCCGCCCGTACCGTGACATCTCGTTCGACCGGCCGTTCCCTGTCCGCAGGATCGTGTCACCGCTCTACATCCCCTACGAAGGCTTCGCCGCGCTGCCCAAGGCGGACCCGTGGCGTGCGTTCTTCGTGCTCCGGGACCCTCGCGATATCGTCGTCAGCTGGTACTTCTCCTCGGTCAGCGCGCACCCGACGAACAGTAGCCGAGGCATGCAGCGGACCCGCGAGCATCTCGCGTCGCTGAACAAGGAACAGGGGCTGATCGACAGCATCCAACGACTCGGCACGTACGGCCTGTTCGGCGCCCTCCGGAGCTGGAGCGGGGTCGATGAGCCGCACATCATCCTCGTGCGCTACGAAGACCTGATCGGCGAGGACGCCGAGCGATCGTGGGAGCGGCTGCTCGAGCATTGCGGCGTTTCGCTCTCGGCGGCCGAACGCGCCGACCTCCTGGCGCGGTATAGCTTCCGTGCCCTCTCCGGGCGCCAGCCGGGACAAGAGGATACGGGTTCGAAGCTGCGGAAGGGCGTTGCCGGGGATTGGCGCAACCACTTCACACCGGCGGTCCAAGCAGCGTTCGACGGGGAAACGTCGGATCTCGTCGCTCGGCTCGGGTACGCGAGATAGTCGACTCCTGCGGCACCACACGTGACGGCGAGGAAGCAGCAACGGCGAAGCGTTGCCTTGCGTCGCCGCAGCGACCTCCAAGACGTCGAGCGACTTGCCTAGCTGCAGGTCCCTTCCGGTCCGCGTGCCGGATCGCCGTCGCGGTCCTCAGGAAGTCACGGTGATGGAGGTCGGCGTGGAACGCAACGACGTCGCACCGGTCGTTGCGTTCCGAAGTTGTGACCTGAACTGATACGTGCCCGGACCGCGATCCGGCACGAAGACCGCCGACGGGGCGGTCTGGACGGGTCCGAAGCTCGTCCACGTCGTAAACGAGGAGGAGCCCTCGGGCTTGAACCGGGATTGGACCGAGAAACCGAAACCCGAGAGGCTCTTCGAGGCCCAGGTGACCGTGAATCGGGTCGCGGTGGAGCCCCTGATCGGTGCGATGGTGACGGGAACCGTGATCGTGCCGCTCATCGCCGTGGGCGCCGCGGCCGTCGAGGAATACGGGTACTGGCCGGCCGCCGCGAACTTGAACTTGTACACCTCGCCGGTGCCCTTTGGTCCCGAGTCGAATAGGGGGGCGCGCGTGGGACCGAGCCCGATGGAGTCGGTCGCTGCGTGCGAGCTGGGTCCCCGGAAGACCCACTTCACCACGCTCCCAGGATTGACCAGGAGGGCTTCTGGCTCGAACGAGAAGTCGGCGACTGTGACGCGCCCTAGCACGTACTCGAGCCACCCGAGATCGGGCGCGGCGCCGTAGTAGGCCGCGGAGGGCTGGTCCATGACAACCTCACCGCGCCACTCGAAGTGCGCCGTACCAGCGTCGATGGCCGGACTGCCCGGCCGCAGTTGGCTGCTTACGTCGAGGAGCGGATCGGCCGAGAGGGTCGTTGCCGCATCGATGATGCTGCCCTGCGCGTCGACCGCATTGTTCCAGAAGATGTTGTAGCTGGCGATGGAGTTCGCGTCGACGTTCTTCATCGCCAGGGTGTGGTGTTGGAAGATGTTGTTGAGAGCGATCAGGTTGTCACCGCCGGAGATTCCGTGATCGTTGTCTACGAACGTGTTGTGGAACACGCGGATGGGCTCACGGATGCTAGCCGCGCGAAAGTCCTCGCGGGTTACACCGTTGTCCATCAGACCGATGCCGGCCAACCCCGCACTCTTGATCAGGTTCCGCTCGATGACGAGCAGGCGGTCCGTGTCATCGAAATAGTCGATGATCTGGATGCCGTCCTGTCTATTTCCCACGATCTCGTTTCCACGGATCGTGATCACCGTCGTCTCGGCGATCGCATCGTCGTGCAGTCGCACTTCGATGCCATCGCCACCTGCCTGCAGGATCTCGTTGTCCTCGATCGTTAGATCGACGGTGGGATGGTTGCTGTCGATGTTGTCATCGATGGATCGCTCCATGACGTTGCCGACGGCGATCCCCCCTCCGCCTCTCACGTAGTCGATAGCGTCTTGATTATCGATGATATGGGAATGCTCGATGGTCGCCGGACTCTGGACTGCGATCCCGTTATTTCCGTTGCGGATGACGAAACCTGTGATCGTGGGACCCGGATCGATCCCCCTGGAGATCGTGACGACGGTCCCACCGGCCCCGTCCAAGATCGCCGTGTTGTTCCGCGGATCGCTCTGATCGTACGTCGCTGCCACGAGTGATATCGATCGATCGATCGTCACGTTCTCGGTGTAGGTCCCCGGGGCGACCTTGATCGTGTCTTCAGGCGATGCGGCGTTCACGGCCGCCTGGATGGTCGCATAGTCCTGAGGAACTCGGATGGTGACCGCGGCGCGCACCGCATCGGCTGTCACGAGCGTCTGCACAGAGAGGCTCGCGATCAGCAGAGCAACGAGAACTCGAGCGGAGGGGGGAGTTCGACCATCGTCAACGTCTCCGAGCATGAATGGACCCGGTGATCGGAGAGATGCCCTCGGCTGAGATCACAGACTGGCTCCCGTTGCGCCGACGCTGCTCGATGTGCGCCCCGAAGATCCACGACCGGACCCCACGAGCTGCTTCTCGATCCAGTCGTACGTCTCGGCGAGCCCCTCCCGCAAGGAGGAGTGCGGCTCCCATCCCAGAACCTCCCGGAGTTTCGTATTGTCGCTGTTCCGCCCTCGCACGCCTTGGGGCTTGGAGAGGTCGTGCTTCTTCACGAGGGTCTTGCCCGCGACGCCGCAGATCAGGTCGACCAACCCATTGATGGTGATGAGCTCATCCGACCCGAGGTTGAGCGGCTCATGGTGATCAGATTGGGTCAGGCGGTAGATCCCGTCCACACAGTCGTCCACGTACATGAACGATCGAGTCTGCTCGCCGTCGCCCCACACCTCGATCTCGTCGCCCTCGTTCGCGAGTGCGACCTTGCGGCTGATGGCGGCCGGCGCCTTCTCCCGGCCTCCATCGTACGTGCCGAGCGGTCCGTACACGTTGTGGAATCTGGCGACCCGCGTCTGCAGGCCGTAGTCCTCGAGGAAGTACTGGCACAGCTGTTCCATCCACAGCTTCTCCCAGCCGTATCCCTTCTCGGCATCTGCCGGGTAGGCGTCCTCCTCCTTGAGCGGTGTGACGTCAGCCTCGTACTGCTTGTACATCGGATAGATGCATGCCGAGGACGAGTAGAACATCAGCTCGACCTCGGCTCGTCGCGCGGCTCCCAGCACGTTGGCGTCGATCAAGATGTTGTTACGCGTGACCACGGCGTGCGACTCGGTGATATAGCCGATGCCGCCCATGTCCGCCGCGAGGTGATAGACCTCGTTCATTCCGGCCGCTGCCGCGACGCAGTTGTCGAACTCGCGCAGGTCTGCCCGCTGGAAATCCTGGGCGAAGGTAGTCTCGTACTCGGGGTACTTGATGTCGACCCCGCGTACCCAGTAACCGCGATTCACCAAGTATTTGACGAGGTGATGGCCGATGAATCCGCCCGCGCCCGTGACCAATACTCGCTTCGTCATGAGTTGCTCCAGGCCATAGTCGGTGGAAGGTCCTCGAGGACGGCCTCGACGTTCGCGGGCGTCGACTCCGGGGCCATCGCTACTCCCTCTGCTCCTCGCATCGATCCAGCCACCTCCGTCGGTTCCTCCCGTAGCGGAGTGTCAGACGCTAGTTGGCTGCCCTACGCGGGGCACGCTCCGTGTGACGCACGTGCGTTACGTCGAACGGCCCATCCATGTTCGAAGGGTCGCGGTCGAGCGGTCGTCCCGCGCACCAGGAAGGACCACGCTTGCGTGGGAGCCGCCCCGGGTGGGGGCGTCGCAACGACTCCGAATCGCCGACAGGCCTGTGGAGAACACGCTGTCCACGGGAGCGCTCCAGCCGAGGATCGGGCCGTCAGCAGGATGAAGTCAGGTGAACGATATGGTGGCGATCGGTGCATCGGTCATCGTTCGCAAACCTCTGCACTCCAGCCTGAGTCGTGCGGTGAAGCCAGCAACCCGGGGTCGTTGGAGAGATCTCCGCCAGACCCCAGGTCGCCGCCTCACACCGAGTTTCGGACCATGTGGGGGGATCGCCCGAGCCTCGGGTTTGCACTGGTGCGAAACCGCTTCGCCTAAGAGACGATCACGACGCGCTCGCACCCGGACGTGAAGTCCCCTTCGTCGATGCGGCACACATCGTGCCCGCTCCGACCGAAGACCCTGTCGTTGCCGGAGACACCATCAGCCGAGACGAGACGATCGCCACGAGCGCCGCCGAAGAGGCGATCGTGTCCTCTCCTGGCGACCAGGCGGTCGTGGCCACCGGCGCCGCGCAGCACGTCGCGACCGCGCCTGGCGATGATGCGATCGTTGCCCGCCTGAGCGCAGATCACGTCGGCATGCCTAGTGCCCCAGATCTTCTCGGATGCGCTGCTGCCCGTGATCGTGCAGCCGATCGAGAGGGCCACCGTCGTCGTTCCGAGTGTGAGCGTTCCGACCGAGAGCACGATGAGGAGAGCACCTGTCAACAGCTTCTTCATCCATCCACCTCCTGTCCTGGGTTGGCCTCTATTCAAGACATCGCGCCGAGGGGGATGAGCGTTACACTTCCGGTCCCCTCGATGACCATCGGAAGCGATTTTCCCGCCGTCCTCGACGCGGCTCGAACGGGAGCCGAGTGGGCGCTCGCCGCCATCTATCGAGATCTCCAGCCGCGACTCCTGCGGTACCTCGCCCTGCACGAGCCCACCTCCGCTGACGACCTGGCATCGGAGGTCTGGATCGGCGTCGCCCAAGGTCTGCGTCGGTTCTCCGGAGACGAGGGCGACTTCCACGCCTGGATCTTCACGATCGCCCGGCGACGGATGCTGGACCTGCGTCGGAAGGTCGAGCGTCGACGCGCCGTGTCGGTTCCGCCCGATGTCCTCGCCGCGCTCGGGGCCACCGGAGACGCGGAGGAAGAGGCAGTGAACCGGATCGAAGCGGACCGAACGATCTCTCGACTCACCGCCCTCTCTCCCGATCAGGCGGACGTTCTCCTTCTGCGGGTGGTTGCCGGCCTCACGGTCTCGGAGGTCGCCGAGGTCCTCGCCAAGCGACAAGGCACCGTTCGAGTCCTGCAACATCGCGCGCTGCGCGGGCTCGCTCAGCGGGGATTCGACGGGAGACCCACGGAATGAGCCAGCGGCGGCAGTGGCCGGATCGCCGTGGCTCACGGCGCCGTGTGCTGCCCGGGTGACTGCAGCCTGAGCCAGCGGAACCCGTATCCCTCGAGCTTGAGGTCCAGTGCGTCGGTCTCGATCTCGTGCGCCTCGGCCGACTCGGCCAGCAGATCGTGCAGACGGGCGCCGCTCGGGATGTCACCCCCGAGCTGGATGCGGACGACGCTCGGCTCCTCGCCGAGGTTGTGCACCGCCACGATCCGGCGGTTTTCCCAGTCACACCGGTGCGCCAGAACCGCCGGTGAGTCGGTCTCGAGCACCTGCCAGGACCCCCACCCGAGCTCCGGTGTCTCGCGCCGGCGGCGGATCACACGCTCCATCCAGTTCAGCAGGGAATCCGGGTCTCGTCGCTGTGCCGCCACGTTCACGGCGAGCGGTCCGAACCTGCCATCGACCACCGGGCGGCGGAGGCGCGAGGGGGCCGCACCCGAGAATCCGCCGTTCTTCTCGTCGGTCCACTGCATCGGCGAGCGCACGCTCGCCCGCCCGTCGATCGCGAGATTCTCACCCATGCCGATCTCCTCCCCGTAGAACAGCACCGGTGTGCCGGGGAGCGAGAACAGAATGAACGCACCTCAGCTCGGCCGTCGGGTAGCAGTGTGTTCCGCCGACATCGTTTGTCCACTGATCCGCGTTACGCCGCGGCCGGACCCCAATCGCCGTACGAGCAGTTGCCGAGTTCCCGGCTGGGGCAACCGCCGACCGTGAGGTTCGAGGTGAGCTCCAGCACATGAGAACCGTCCGTGTCCATCGACCAGAGCTCGGCGCAGCACTCGCGCACGTAGTTCCGATCCGTGGTGAACAGGATCCTCGTGCCGTCGGGCGAGAAGCCGGGACCCACGTCGTGGTAGCAGCACTCGGCGTCGGTCAACTGAACGAGGCCACCACCGTCGATGTCCATCATCCACAGGGAGTTCGGCAGCGGTCCGTTCTGGCCGTCGTAGAAGACCACCTTCGATCCATCGGGTGAGATGTCGAAGAACCCGGCACGGATCGCCGTCGGCGTGAGCCGCCTGGGGTCCGACCCGTCGGCGGCGATGCTCCAGATGGAGGCGATCTCGCCGTCTCCCGACCGGTTGTACAGGATCCGCGAACCGTCGGGCGTGTATCGGGCCCCGGCATGATCGACGCGGGCGCCCGTGATGCGTGTGAGCGCCGTTCCGTCGGCGTGGATCGTGAACAGCGCCGCGTTGCCGGTCGAGCGGAAGACCCGGGAGAACAGGATCGTCGACCCGTCCGGTGACCATGTCGGGAAGAGATCGTGCTTGGAATCGAAGAAGACGCGATGCCTCCCGGTACCGTCCGCATCGATCACGTAGAGCGCGAGCCGGCCGCTCTTGCTGCTGTGGAACACGATCTGCGTCCCATCGGGGGACCAATCGGGCGCCAGCGAGACGTCGGCCGACCCTGGGATGTGCGTGAGCTGCCGCACGTCCGTGCCGTTCACCGCCATCGTGTACAGCTGCCAGCTCCTCCCGGTCAGATTGGCCGTGAACGCGATCCGCCCGTTGACACCCGGGTACGTCGCGGAGGCCTGCGGTGCGGCGGAGAGGGACGGCGTCATCGAGATCAGCACCGTACCGAAGGCGACGAGACGGCGGAGCCAGGTACGGCCAGCCGGGAGCCCGCGTCCTCCCGTTCGCATCGTCGCAACGGCGCTCACGATCATGCCGGCCCCCACGCCGGCGCATACCCGTCCCTCGTGAGCCGTGTCTGTTCGGAACCGTCGGAAGCCATGACCCAGATGTCGAAGCGAGAGAAGTCGGGGAGGTCGCGTTCGAACACGATCGCCTCACCGCTGGGCGAGTAGGCGGGAAGGAAGTCGTGCGACGGGGCCGGGTCGGTCAACGTCGCGAGGCCGGTTCCGTCCGGGTTTAGCGAGGCGATCTCCGCGATCTTCGGGTCGCAGCAGTGGGTCCATACGGCGAGCATGGACCCGTCCGGCGCCCAGTCCGGCCCCGAGGCTCCCAGGCGCACCGGCGTGACACGCGTGATGTCCGTGCCGTTCGACGCCATGACGTACGTTGCGGCCACCACCCCTTCTCGGCCGTAGCCCGAGAAGGCGATCTGGGTTCCGTCGGGAGAGAACTGCGCCGCCTGGTCGTAGACGTCGGGCACGAACGGCGTGAGGCGCTGGATATTGCCGCCGCCCGCGTCCGCGGTCTCCAGGTCGCACGCCGTGAAGTTCGGATAGCAGCGCGAGAAGACGATCGTCGATCCGTCCGGCGAGTAGCTCGGCTGGATGTAGCGGAACCATCGGTCCCCCACTACCCGATGCTGGTCGGTGCCGTCGGCATCCATGACCCAGATCGAGTCCAGCCGCCTGCCGGTGGGGACCTTCATGAAGGCGATCGTGCTGCCGTCGGGAGCCCACGCCGGGTCGAATGCCAGCGCCTTCTCGAATGAGGTGAGCTGGCGAACGTCACTCCCATCCGGGGCCATCGAGAAGATCTGCGGCGATCCCGCGCGTTCGCTTACGAACGCGATCCGCCCGTCGGCGCCGGGGAACGTCGCCAGCGCAGGCGTCACGATCAGCGCGCAGACCAAGGTTGTCGCGAGGCAGAGGAGGCAGGCGCGGAGGAGCGGACCCCCACCGTTGCCCGAAGCTCGGCGCCGACCGATCGGCATCCTCGAAGCCGCCTCTCACGCTGGCGGGCAATCGCCTGAGCGCGATCCACAACTTCTACACCTTGCCCCGGAACAGCGCAACCCCGGACCATCGGAGGGTGGATCACGGCGAAGGCATCGTAGGCGGACGGTGGACCTGCCGACGTGGTCGCATTCGAATGGCCCGACATGCCACAGTGAGGGCCGTGCATGATCCTGCAGGCGCGACGCCATCCGACCCCCGCGAGACACCGGATCTGCATCGGGGCGGCGAGGCGGGCTTCGAACCTGACGTGCCAACCGCCCTCGAACGGCTCGAGGCGATCGACCCGGGCGTCAACGCGTTCGTGGACGAGCCGGACCGCAGGATCCGACTCGGATCCACCCGTCCTGCCGACGGGCCGCTCCACGGCGTCGCGGTGGGGGTGAAGGATCTCTACCGGGTCGAGGGCCTGCCCACCACGGGCGGGTCGCGCCTGCCCGTATCGCTCTTCGACGGCGAAGAGTCGGCGATCGTCCGGGAGCTGCGACGCGCCGGGGCGATCGTGCTGGGCAAGACGGCCATGGACGAGTTCGCCTACTGCGAACCGCCGACGACGAAGAACCCGCGCGACCCTAGACGGACACCGGGCGGATCCAGTGGCGGATCGGCGGCCGCGGTCGCGGCCGGGATCTGCCGGGTGGCCATAGGCTCACAGACGTTGCAATCGATCGTGGTGCCGGCCGCCTACTGCGGCGTCGTCGGATACAAGCCCACGTTCGGCCGCCTGGCGTTCGACGGACTGCCGCTCTCGCCGTCGATCGACACCGTCGGGTTCCTCGCGTCCGACGTCGCGGACGTGCACGGCGCGGCCCGGGCGGTCATCCCGGACTGGCACGAGCCCGCCTCCTCCCGGCACCCCGCCATCGGCGTGCCCGAGACGTGGTGGCCCCAGCCACCGGGCGTTCGGGGCTGGGCTGCCCATCAGATGCACCTCGACGTGCTCCGCGATCGTGGCTTCGATCTCAGGTCTGCGAGCGTCCCGTGGGACACGCCCGCGGAGCTTCGGGACTGGAGCATGCGCGTCGGCGATCTCCTGCACGCCGAGATGGCGCTCGCGCACGCCGGATGGTTCGATCGCTTCGCACCCCTCTATCGCCCTCGAACGGCAGCGGCGATCCGGGCGGGACGCGGGATCGCGGCCGAGCGTCTGCGGGAGTGCCGTGCCGCTCAGCCCGTGCTCACCGAGCTGCTGGTGGAGCGCATGTCCACGGCGGGGGTCGACTGCTGGGTCTGCCCCTCGGCGACCGGCGTCGCCCCGATCGGCTACGACGACACGGGCGACAGCTGGATGACCGGCCTCTGGTCGTACGCCGGTCTCCCCTGCGTGTCGCTGCCGATCCTCGACGGGCCCGAGGGGATGCCGCTGGGCCTCCAACTCGTCGCGGCGCCTGGGCACGACGAGCTCCTGCTCGGGTGGGCCGGACTGGTGGCGTCGGCGCTCGCCCACGGCGGGCCGCCGCGGGTTTGGGGGCACCCGGGCCCCACCGAGAGACCGGCGTGAGCGACGAACTCGCCCGCCGGACGCGCTCCGTGCCCGGCCTGCTGCCCGAGAACGGCGGCGGCTAACACCCGACCGATACTCAGCGTCCCCGACGGACCCGCTCCTCGAGCCGCTCGATCGCCTCCCGCATCGGCGCCTCGACGTATGCGACGTGATCGGGTGCCTCGTGATGGTGGGTCACACGATCGGCCTCCCACTGCAGACCGTGCTCACGGATGTACCGCACACCACCCTCGAGCAGCGCGAGCGGGGCCCTCGCCAGCTCCGGGTCGAACATCTCCCAGGGTCCGCCCACCCCGACGTACACGGCCGACGTGTGCGCGAAGATCGGTCGCGCCCACTCGTCACGGTGCGGCGTGCCTCCGAAGTAGCCCGGCCCGCCGCATCGGGCCGCGATCCACGAGTGCCGATCGACCGCGATCGTCTCGCTGATGCTCAGCGCTCGCTCACCGGAGGAGCTCTCCGTGCTCGCAACGACCTCGCCGTTCATCACGATCTGCAGCGTGTGGATCGGGAAGATGCTCCGGACCGTCGCCTGGACGGCGACGGTGCCACCCCCCGCCGACATCCGGACGTCATCGCCCGGGCCCGCGCCCTCGACCTGCAGGTCGAGGAGCGGCCCGGTGGTCATGAACGTGTGCCCCGCCCGGAGGTTGCGGCACCAGGTCTCGTACGTGAACGGCTCGGCCGCGGGGATCCGCACGTACGTGCGGCACAGACCGACCGCCGTGTCCGAACCCATCTTGTCCGTCCCGCCCGCGAGCGGCAGCCGGTACCCGAGGTTGAGGTACCGGTAGAGCTCCCGATGGCCGCCGGGATCCTGCAGGAGCCACTCCACCGCGTCCGTCCGTCCGGTCGCGATCAGGGCGGCCCCCTCGCAGTAGGGGTAGGGGAAGTGCGGGAGCACGACCGTGCCCCCCTGCTCGTGGCAGGCGTCCGCCCAGCGCGACAGCGAGGTCTCCAGGTTGCCGCCGAGCTCGGCCTCGTCCGGACCGTCCGAGCTCCAGGGCATGACCGGCCGCGTCAGCCCGAGCAGACCGAGATGTCCGAGCGTGTGCTGGCGATTCTCTTGGCCCACGTACACGATCGTCTCTCCGCCGTGGCCGGAGCTCGGCTCACCGGTGAACTCCTCGGTGCTCGTGAACAGGTGCCCCCACTGCGCCTGCAGCAGGTTCACGACGTTCACTCCCTCGGCGGCGGCCTCCAGGTGCGCGCCCGGCGTCGACAGGAAATGCACGTGGGTGTCACCGCTGTAGTAGCCCTCGGCGGCCATGTCGACGGATCGTCTGAGGCGGAGGGTGAGGTCCCGCTGTCCGGGCTCGATCCGGACCGTCTGCCGGAGCGGTTCGTACTCGAACCCCCGGGCGACGTCGACGATCACATCGCCTCGCGGCAACCACCCCTCGCACCGCCCGTCGATGTACGCGTACGTCGCGTGGCCGAGCTGCAGATCGCCGCCGACGTCGACGTTCCAGGGCGACAGGTCCGAGACGATGTGCGAGTGGTGCCCGTGCGGCTGGAACGGGATCCCGTCGCGCGAGCGGAGATGGATCCGGCACGGGATCGGTTCGCCGGTCCGGTCGTCGACCACGACGGTGCGGACCCAGTTCCGACCGGGATCCGACAGCTCGACGCGCAGCCGCTCGGAGGGCTCGAGCCGCTCGCTCGCCTCGAGGTCACCGTAGGAGAACGAGCCGAGCACCTCGTCCCCCTGCCGGAGCGTGACCGTCGCCGAGGGACTCGCCGCGATCTCGACGTACGCGGGGCTGCTCGAGCGATCCCACGGCTGACCGAAGCCGCGCAGGGGATCGTCCAGGAACGCCTCCGGCCCCTCCCCGGGCAGCGGGTACGGGTAGGTGGCCACGCCGCGATCGACCTCGACCTCCAGAGCGAACGGCCTGGCGGCGTCGGCGGGATCGGGCAGGTCGATCCGCACCGCGCGTCTGGCGGCGCGGAAGAAGACCGGCTCCTCCAGGTGCCCCAGCGTGATGGCGCCGATCGCGAAGGGCGGTCCGGCGGCTCGGACGGACACCGCCTCGATCGTCTGGTCGGGTCGCGGGTTCGTCCACGCCCACAGATAGAAGTGGTCGACCGGGAGCTCGCCGTCGACCTCCGTCTGCCGAATCCCCGCGTCGATCCAGGCTCCCTCGTGACGCGGCATCACCGCCGCCATCCGGTCGCTCCGCGCCAGCAGGGGGTGCAGTCCCCACGGGTCGTCCGCGGCGCCGATCTCCATCCGGATCCGGATGGGGACCTCGACGACGTCCCCGTCCTCGAACGCGAACTCGTACGTGGCACACGGCTCCCCCGGATCGAGCGAGTCGTCGTGATGATGCAGGCAGTGCGCGAACACGACGTGTCTGGCCCGCCGGCCGATCGGGATCCGGAGACGATCCGCTCCCTCCCCGCCGAGCGCGATCAGCCGTGCCGAGCCGTCCCGAGCACCGACGAGGAACGGGATCCCTCGGTAGGACCGTTCACCCGTGGGCGCTTCCGCTTCGTCCGTGCCACCTCGGAACGCGTCCCACGTCACGTTGCAGACGGCGGAGAGATCGATCGTCTCGAAGGGAGCCTCTGGCGGCCGCGTGCTCATGTCATCCCTTGAGTCCGACCGACGCGATGCCGCCGATCAGCTTCTCCTGGGCGAAGAAGTACAGGACGATCGCGGGCAGCATCATGATCAGGTTCGCGGCCATCAGCAGGTTCGTGGCCGGATCCCCGCGCGTCACGATGTTGGCCATCCCGATCGCGACGGTGAACTCCTCGTTGCTGTCGAGGTAGATGAGCGGTCCCAGCAGGTCGTTCCATTCGCCCGAGGAAGACGAAGACCACGCAGACGGCCAGCACCGGCTTGCAGAGCGGCAGCACGATGTGCCAGAAGACCTGGAAGTGGTTGCAGCCGTCCACCCTGGCCGCGTTCTCGAGCTCCTTCGGGATCGTCCGCATGTACTGGCGGATCAGGAAGATGAAGAAGGCGTTGGCGAAGAACGACGGCACGATCAGCGGCAGGTAGGTGCCGTACCAGCCCGAGCTGGAAGAACATCAGGAACTGGGGGATCATCAGCGTCTGCCACGGGATGAGCATCGTGATGATCAGCACGTTGAACAGGAACTCGCGACCCCGGAAGCGGAGCCTTGCGAACGCATAGGCGACGAGCGAGCAGGAGAACAGCGTGCCGACGATGTTCCCAGCGACGATGATCAGCGTGTTGAGCGTGTAGCGCAGGAACGGCCGTGCCGGATCGCAGCAGCGCCCGGCTGAAGTTCTCCCAGTGCCAGTGTTCGGTCGGGAGCCACTCGGGCGGGAACGTGAAGACCGGTGCGTTGTCGGGCTTGAGCGCGACCGTGATCATCCAGCTCAGCGGCAAGATGATCAGCGCGCACAGCCCCAGCAGCGCCGCGTAGGTCAGCACCAGATAGAGCGCGTGTCGGAGCATGCTCCGGGATTCCGGGCGTGCATCGTGGGCGCGGCCGGTCCGATCGGATCGACGGCGGTCGCGCACGTCAGTTGTCTCTCCGACTCGTAGTAGACCCAGCGGCTCGACGTCTTGAAGATCAGGACGATCACGACGGCGGCCGCGACCACCAGCACCCAGGCCAGTGCAGATGCGTAGCCGAACCGGCCGTTGCGGAATCCCTCGTTCCACAGGTTGAGGACGTAGAAGAGCAACGCACCCCTGGTCCCTCCCCGGCTTCCGCCGCCCAGCACGAAGGCCGTGTCGAACACCTGGAACGCCTCGATGAGCCCGATCAGAAGCGTGAACAGCAGGGTCGGCGTCAGCAGCGGCAGCGTGATGTGGCTGGAACGTCTGCCACGGACCCGCCCCGTCCATCTTGGCGGCCTGGTACAGCACGGGCGGGATGTTCTGCAGGCCGGCGAGGTAGATGATCGCCCCGCCCCCCACCCCCCACAGCCCCATCAGCACCACCGCCGGGACCGCCCACGTGGGGCTCTGCAGCCAGCGTGGCGGGTCGTCGATGCCGATCGCCCGCAGACCCTGGTTGACGACGCCGAGGTCGGGGTTGAGGAGCGAGACCCACAGCACCGCCACGGCCACGCCGCTCAGGACCGCCGGCAGGAACAGGATCGTCCGGAACATGTACATCCCCTTCACACGCTGGTTGAGGAGGAGCGCGAGCGCCAGCCCGGCGACCTGGTAGAGCGGGATCGGCGAGCGACCGTGTAGAAGAGCGTCACCTTGATCGACTGCCAGAAGCTCTCGCTGGCGATCATGGTCGCGGTAGTTCTCCAGACCCGACCCATCGCGGCGACGAGATCAGGTTCCAGTTGGTCAGGCTCAGGATCACCGACGCGATGATCGGGCCGATCAGGAGGAGGACCACCCCGATGAGCCAGGGAGACGCGAACAGGAATCCCGCCCGCGTCCTCCCTCCGCGACGCGGCGCACGTTGCGTCGCCCGGCCGACTACGTCGTCTTCCCACGTCTGCCAGGCTCGATCGAGGCTCTCCTGCATCTTCGGGGCCGCCTCGTCCAGCGCCTCCTGGGCGGTCATCTCTCCCTCAACGACGAGGGCGAAGGAGTCCCACAGCGGGTTCGTCACCTCCCAGAATCCCGGAACGAACATCTCGTCCTCGGCGAGCTTGACGACCTCCAGCGTCTCGGCGCGGCCCTCGCTCTCTCCCGCCCAGTCCGTCTCCTCTGCGACCGTCGAGTCGAGCGGAAGGGCGTCGCCCTTCTCCGCCCGCAGCTGATTCCCCTCCGTGCTCAGGAACGCGATGAACTCCTTGGCCGCCTCGGGATTCTCGCTTCCCTCGAAGACGCCCGAACTGGTCCGTCCACGCGCTGACGAAGGCAGGCTCGCCGGCATCCTCGACGGGCGTGGGCGCCGCTCCCCAGTTGACCCCCGCCTTCTCGAGGATCGGGATGGCGGAGAGGTTGTCGGTGATGCTCATCGCGAGCTGGCCCGTCGCGAGGATCTCCGTGTTGCCGTAGAACTGGTAGTCGGACTCGCTGGGAGCGACCTTGTCGCGGGTCATCGACGTCAGAACGTCGTACATGTGGACCGTCGGGGCGTCGTTCACGAGGCCCTCGATCGTCTTCCCGTCCTCGCTGAAGTGGGTGTTCGTGCCGACCCACCAGAACGGCGGATCGGCCGACCCGCCGAAGACGTGCTTGGAGAGATCCTCGTCGGGTTGCGTGAGCTTGCGAGCGACGTTCGCGTACTCGTCGACCGACATCGGGATCCGTGGCCGATGGGTACGGCAGGCCGGCCTCGTCGAAGAGGTCCTTGTTGTAGAACAGCATCACGGCGCCGGTGTACGACCCCAGGCAATACGTGCTCCCTTCGTACATGCAGCCGGAGAGGGCGTTCTGGTTCAACACGGAGGTGTCGATCTGGTGGGACGCGATCACGTCGTCGATCGGGAGCACCCTGCCGGCCTTCATCCAGCGCGCCTCGTACACCCACCCGATATCCGGCGGACTGTCGGCGGCGAGCGCCGTGTCCATCTTCGTGACGTAGTTGTCCTCGGGGATGTCGGTGACCTTCAGCGTGATGTTCGGATGCTCCGCCTCGAACGCCTCCGTCAGCGCCGGCAGGAACTCCTCCTCGCCCTCGAAGATCCACAGGCTGAGGGTCACCGGTCCGCTCGGCGCCGCCCCGCCCGCCGGCGGTTCGTCGTCGCCGCCCGTGCACCCGCTCGCGATCATGACGAACACCGCGATCATCGCCGCACCACGCCCGAGTCTCATCTCGTGCCCCCGTTCTCTCGGTTCAGATCCTGTCCCCGGTTCCGGGTTCGAAGAAGTGCATGGAGGCCGTGTCCACGGCCAGTTCGATGTTGTCTCCTGCATCGACCCGCGTCTGCGCGTGCACGCGGGCAACGAACTTCGATCCTTGACTGCCGTTCACGTCCGCCGCCGTTTCGGCGTCGCCTCCACTCGGGGCACCGACCACCGTCGGTCCCGGCACGTGGAAATGCAGGTATGCCTCGGACCCCATCGCCTCGCGCATCTCCACCACGGCGCGCATCCGCCGGTCCTCGGGCACGCCGTCGATCATGCTCGCGTCCTCCATGTGCTCCGGGCGGATCCCCACGACGATCCTCCTCCCCTCGTGGGCGGCGAGGGCCGGACGTCTCGCGAGGGCGTCGTCGGCCAAACGGAGCCGATGGTGACCGAACTCCACGAACCGGCCCCCGTCGGCCACCGAGAGGTCGGCCTCGACCAGGTTCATCGCCGGAGAACCCATGAAGCCGGCGACGAAGAGGTCCGCGGGGCGGTCATACACCTCCTGAGGAGGTCCGACCTGCTTCAGCACGCCGTCGTTGAGCACGGCGACGAGGCTCCCGAGCGTCATCGCCTCGGTCTGATCGTGCGTCACGTAGATGGTGGTGACGCCGAGCTCGCGCTGGATCCGGGAGATCTCCGCCCGCATCTCGACGCGCAGCTTCGCATCGAGGTTGGAGAGCGGCTCGTCCATCAGGAACGCCTGAGGCTGCCGGACGATCGCCCTGCCCATCGCCACCCGTTGCCGCTGGCCTCCGGAGAGCTGCTTGGGCTTCTTCTCCAACAGGTCGTCGCCCAGCTCCAGGGTGCGGGCCGCCTCGCGGACGCGTCGATCGATCTCGCGTCGATCGACCTTCTGGATCTTCAGACCGAACGCCATGTTCTTGTAGACGGACATGTGCGGATACAGCGCGTAGTTCTGGAACACCATCGCGATGTCGCGATCCTTCGGCATCTCGTCGTTCACGATCCGGTCACCGATCCGGATCGTCCCCTCCGTGACCTCCTCGAGGCCGGCGACCATCATCAACGCGGTCGTCTTGCCGCACCCGGACGGTCCGACGAGCACCATGAGGCTGCCGTCGGGAACGTCCAGATCCAGGGAGGAGACGGCGCGCGTGCCGTCCGGGTACGTCTTGGTCACGGCCTCCAGCGAGATACCCGCCACCCTGATCCATTCCGGAAACGGTCGATGACCGTGGCCTCAGCCCCCGCTCGCCACGACGTTCGCCCGACTTCCAAATCGTTTTGGCTGCGGCGGAGTGTAGACCCGGTGCCAGGGGGTGAGCAAGACACGCCAGGCACGCCGGTTGACATGCAAATCGATTTTCGGCAGAGTCGGCCGCGACCATGGCCCGAAACGGCAGGACCACGATCGCCGAGGTGGCGGCGCTGGCTGGGGTCAGCCGCACGACGGTCTCGCACGTCCTGAGCGGGAACCGCCCCGTGGCCGCGGCCACGCGCGAACGGGTCGAACGGACGATCGACGAGCTGCGGTTCCGGCCCAACGGCGTCGCGCGGAGCCTGCGGACCCGGCGCTCCGACACGATCGCACTGGTGATCCCCGACATCACGAATCCCTACTATCCGATGCTCGCGCGGGGGCTCGACGACGCGGTGTCGGGGCGATATCGGACCTACATCTGCAACACGGACGCGGTGCGGGAGCGTGAGCTCGAGTTCATCGCCGACGTCGCCGACCGGCACGTCGACGGGATGGTGATCGTCTCCTTCCAGCTCGAGGCGGCCGACCTGCACCACATCCTCGATCTGGGCATGCCGGTGGTCAGCCTCGGAGCCAGGGTCGACGACGCGCGGGTCGACGTGGTGCTCACCGACGACGAACACGGAGCGTTCGAGGCCACCCGGCATCTGATCCGTCGAGGACACGTGCGTGTCGGGATGATCCGCGGGGCCCGGGGGACGGATCTCCAGCGATACAACGGCTACCGGCGGGGGCTCGCCGAGTCGGAGATCCGGTTCGAGGCGGAGCTCACGTCGGATGGCGCCTGGACCCGTTCGGGCGGTGCGCACGCCATGCGGACACTCCTGGCGCTGCCGGAGCCGCCCACGGCCGTCTTCTCGGCGAACGACCTGATGGCGATCGGGGCCATGGACGCGGCGCGGGAGGCGACGCTCTCCATCCCCGAGGATCTCGCGCTGGTCGGGTACGACGACATCGAGGCCGCCGCGCTCGTCAACCCGCCGCTGACGACGATCATCAACCCGGCCTACGAGGCGGGACGGGTCGCGGGTCGCCTGCTCGCCGAGCGGATCGGCGGCGGCTACTCGGGCGAGCGGCGCGAGGTCGTTCTGCATTCACGGCTCGTCGATCGCGGGTCGACCTAGGACGGATCGAAGGGGAGGAGCGACCGTGCACGACGTGTTGGACGTGGCAGAGATGCTGTCGGATGAGCTGGCGCAGCGCCGGGAGTCCGGGTACGACGTCGATGAGGTCGACGAGGTCTGCCGGCGCGCTCTGGAGAGCGGGTCGACGGAGGAGATCGCGAGGGCCCACGCTGCGCTGGAGGAGACGTCGCTGCGCGCCGACTGGCATCTCGACGAACCCTCCTCGCTCGAGGAGATCCGCGCGGCGCTGGGGCCGCCGCCGGACGTTCCCCCGCTGACCCTCGACGACGACGGTCTTCGCGACCGGCTGCTGGCCGCGTGGCTCGGGCGCTGTGCGGGCTGCAACCTCGGCAAGCCGGTCGAGGGTTGGAGCCGCGAGAGGATCCGGCGATACCTCGAGCTCGCGGATGCCTACCCGATCGACGATTACCTGCCGGTCCTCGATCCATGGCCGGACGGATTGAAGCTCAACTGGTGCTGGCCCGAGACCACGCGAGGCAACGTGGAGTTCATGGCGCGCGACGACGACACCGACTACACGATCCTCGGCATGCACATCCTGGAGGATCGGGGGTTCGAGTTCGGGCCCATGGACGTCGCCGAGGAGTGGCTCGATCATCTCCCCTTCACGCAGGTCTACACGGCCGAGCGAGCCGCGTACCGGAACCTGATCCACGGCCATACCGCCCCGGAGACGGCCACGCATCGCAACCCCTATCGCGAATGGATCGGTGCGCAGATCCGAGCCGACATGTGGGGCTACGTGTACCCCGGCGACCCGGAGCGCGCGTCGCTGCTCGCGTTCCAGGATGCATCGCTCTCCCACACGCAGAACGGGATCTACGGAGAGATGTGGGTCGCGGCGCTGATCGCCGCCTGCTTCGTCACCGACGACATGCGAACGGCGCTCGAGATCTCCCTCGCCTACGTCCCACCCCGCACGAGGCTTGCGGAGGCGGTCAGGGAAGCCATGGACCTGCATGCGAAGGATCTGGATTGGGAGGACGCCAGAGATCAGATCGAGGAACGCTACGGCCACTACGCCTTCGTCCATACGGTCAACAACGCTGCGCTGGTGACGGCGGGCCTCCTGTGGGGACGTGACGATTACTCCAGGACGATCGGCCTTGCGGTCCAGGGGGGCTGGGACACCGATTGCACCGGCGCCACCGCCGGTTCCGTCTTCGGCGCCATGCACGGGACCGATGCGCTCCCCGGGCACTGGGTCGATCCGCTCAACGACCGCGTCCGCAGCGCGATCATGGGCTACGACCACTCCACCCTCTCCGACCTGACCAACCGAACCCTCCGCCTCGTTCGGCGTTGAGGAGGACGGCTACGGACCTCTCAACGTCCCGGGTTCACGAGGCGACGATCAAGCCGCCGGCCTTGATGCGCTCGGTGATGTCGTCGGCCGGGACCGGTCGGCTGAAGAAGTACCCCTGTCCCAGCTCGCACCCCTGTTCCGCGAGGAACCGCCACTCTCCTTCGTTCTCGATGCCCTCCGCGAGCGTCGTCATGCCGAGGCCACGGCCGAGCTGTATGAAGGCGGCGACGATGTGCGCCAGACCGGGATCCTGGTCGAGGTGACTCACGAAGGATCTGTCGATCTTGAGCACGTCGACCGGGAAGGACCGCAACCGTGACAATGACGAGTATCCCGTGCCGAAGTCGTCGATCGCCACGCGGAGTCCCCGCGAGTGCAGGTCCCACAGCACGTCGTGCGCACGCTGCGGGTCGCGCATCGCCGAGGACTCCGTGATCTCGACAACCACCCTCTCGTCGGATCCATCCCGTGCTGATCGGTGGAAGAGACGAGCACCTCCGACCCGGTGCTCCGGCGGGACCACCGCTCGGCGTGCCTCGACCCCACCCGACTCGCGCATCTGGAGTCGCGGGAATATCATCCGTGGCTCACCGGCGCCGAGGGCGCACCGAGAAGGGAGCCTGGCATGGGCACGATCGATGCGACGGCACTGCGGTCCGCGGTTCGAGGCGAGGTGATCATGCGCGACGATCCGTCGTATGACGACGCCAGGCGCGTCTTCAACGCGATGATCGACCGACGGCCGGCAGTCATCGTGCGAGCGACCGACCTCGGGGATGTGCGCGCCGCGGTGGCGCAGGCACGAGCGTCCGGATCGCCCGTCGCGGTCCGCGGCGGCGGCCACAGCGTTCCCGGTTTCGGAACCGCCGACGACGCGGTCGTGATCGACCTCTCGGGGATGCGCAACGTCGACGTCGACGCCGGCGGCGGCATCGCGCGTGCGCAGGGCGGCGCCACGTGGGGCGACTTCAACGACGCGACGCACGCACACGGCCTCGCCACGACGGGTGGGGTCGTCTCGACCACGGGCGTGGGTGGGCTGACCCTCGGAGGCGGGATCGGCTACCTCGCGCGCGGCGCCGGCCTATCGATCGACAACCTGGTGTCGGCCGAGGTCGTGACGGCTGACGGTCGCGTCCTCACGGCGAGTGAACGGGAGAACGAGGATCTGTTCTGGGGGCTTCGCGGCGGGGGCGGCAACTTCGGCGTGGTCACGTCGTTCGAGTTCCGCCTCCATCCGGTCGACACGATCTACGGCGGCCCGATGTTCTTCGAGCTCGCCGCCGCGGGGGACGTGCTCCGGTTCTACCGGGAATTCATCCGCGACGCGCCCGAGCAGTTCGGCGGGTTCCCGGCGTTCCAGATCGCGCCGCCGCTGCCGTTCATCCCTGAGGATCGGCACGGCGACACGTTCCTCGCCTTCGTTGCCTGCTGGGCCGGCCCGGTCGATGAAGGCGAGGCCGTGCTGAAGCCGCTGCGCGACGTCGCGCCGGTCGTCGCGGAACACGTCGGACCGATGCCGTACCCGGCGCTGAACGCCGCCTTCGACGCCCTGTATCCGGCAGGGGCCCTGCAGCACTACTGGAAGACGCACTTCTCCACGGAGCTCACCGACGAGGCGATCGACGTCCACCTCGAGCACGGACCGAAGGTACCCAGCCTGCAGTCGACGGTGCACATCTATCCCATCAACGGAGCGTGTCACCGTGTCGCCGCCGACGCGACGGCGTTCGCCTATCGCGACGCGACGTTCGCCACGGTGATCGCGGGGATGTGGCCCGATCCTGCGACGAACGACGCGAACATCGCCTGGGTCCGGGAGTACTTCGACGCGACGGCGCCGCACGCTGAAGCGGGCGGCTACGTGAACTTCATGTCCGGAGACGATCAGGGTCAGCTACGGGCCAGCTACCGCGGCAACTACGATCGGCTGGTCGAGGTGAAGCGAACGTACGACCCGGACAACCTCTTCCGCGTGAACCAGAACATCGCACCGTAGGCTCGTCCACCGAGACAAGGCTCCCCTTGCGGGCACTGCTCTACCTGGCTGCGTCGTGTCCTGGGCTGGAATGGGCGACGACCCGCCTCGACTACGCAACCGTGGCGTACCGCACGACCTGACACGAACGGCACGTCGGCGGGCGACGACGATCTTCGTCATCCAAGAGGACACTGCTGCTCGCGGTACGCCGGGATCAGCTCGGTCCATCGCGTGTGCCACTCGGCCGTCGGCCGGCCGGCGAGGTAGGACCCGAGATCCTCGACGTGGGCCTGCCATCCCGCACCGTGGTCCGCACCCTCGTCGAGCGGCAGGCCGCGCTCCTCGATCACCAGTCGGGTCAGGTCACCGTCGGGGGCGAGCTCGACCTCGATCTCGGTCTGATCGTCTTCGCCGGGAGACAGGGTGAGCAGGAGCCGCCGTGGCGGCTCGCACGCATCCACCCGTCCCGGGCCCTCCCAGCCACTCGTGAAGCTGGCGTGGAACGCGCCGCCCACCCGGAGATCGCCGTCCACCCGAGCGACCCAGCGTGCCAGCCGCTCCGGATCGGTGAGCGCCGACCACAGGTCGTCGACGTCCGTCCGGTAGCGATCCTCCATGCGGACCACGGCCTTGCCATCGGCGGTTCGGAGGGAGCCCACGAGGTCGATGGATCCGGTTCGATCGGACATCATGTCGTGCTCCTTCGTCGTCGGTTCCCTCGGGCGACCTCGGTGTGCAGGGCGCCGAGTCGTGCTTCCCACAGCGAGCGGTAGCGCCCCAGCCAGTCGTCGAGCTCTGCGAGTGGCTCGGGCCGCAGGCTGTACACGCGCCGTTGCGCCTCCCGACGCACCTCGACCAGCCCCGCCTCGCGGAGCACACGCAGGTGGCGGGAGACACCGGGGCGCGCGATCGGCAGCAAGGTCGCCAACTGACCCGCGGTTGCCTCACCCTGACCGAGCGCCTCCAGCACGGTGCGTCGGCTGGCGTCCGACAACGCGTGCATCACGGCGTCCATGCCACCGAATGTACCCTGTTCGGTACGTACCAGTCAAGGTACATACCTCGTTGTTCAGCCTTCGCTCTGCACGCGAACTGAGGTCACGTCTCCAAAGAAGGCTCCGCAACCTTGAAGAGACGCCAGCGGCCTGGCACCCCCTTCAACTGATGCCGGCCCGCGTCCTCGAACGTGAGTCTCGATCCCATGGTCAGGTCCTTCACGGTCGAGGAGACGAGCACCTCCGACGGCCCGGCCAACGCGCCGATCCGGGCGCCGATCGTCACGGCGATGCCACCCACCTCGCCGTCGATCGTCTCGACCTCGCCGGTGTGGACCCCCGCCCGGATCTCGAGCCCGATCCGTCTCACGGCGTCGGCGATCGCGCGAGCGCACTCCGCAGCCGCCGCAGGTCCCCCGAACGTCGCGAAGAAGCCGTCTCCCGCGGTGCTGAGCTCGTGGCCACCGTGGAGCTCGAGCTCCCTTCTCACGGCTGAGTGGTGGGACTCGAGCATCACCTTCCACGCGGCGTCGCCGAGCTCGGCGGAGCGCGCAGTCGATCCCACGACGTCGGTGAACAGCACGGTGGCCAACCGCCGGCTGTCCGTCGGCCGGTCCTGCGATCCGTCGACGAAGCCGCGGATCGTGTCCACGAGTGCCTCCCACGAGGGACCGTTCGGGAAATGATCCTCGCCGGGGAGTTCGACGAACCTGGCCTCGGGGATCCGTGCGGCCATGAATCGACCGGCCTCCATCGGCGTCATCCGGTCGCCCGTCCGGTGCGCCACCATCGTCGGCACCCTCACGGCCGGCAGCACATCAGTGACGTCGAGTCCGAGCGCCAGCTGATACAGAGCGGAGGCGGCGTTGGGACTCACGCCATAGCGGTACAGCTTCGCGACCCAGCGGGTGAACGCCTCGTCGCCGACACGCTCCGGGGCGGCCTCCTGGACGTCCACGATGGCGCTCTCCATGCTGCCCCACCTGGGGATGACCCACGCCAACCACGACATCCATTCCTCCTCGGTATCACCCCAGGGCGTCGCCGGCGACCACGCGCCGCTCGGTGAGCTCCCGTAGAGGATCAGGCCGCGCACCGCGTCCGGGTGGCTCGCCGCGAGCAAGACACCGATCTGTGCGCCCTCGTCGTGACCCAGCACCACCGTGTCGTGGGATCGGATCTCTGCCATCACGCTAACGACGTCGTCGACCAGGACCTCGGGCGGCGGCAGGTCCCCCGGAGACAGCCGATCGGACAATCCCTGACCGCGTCGGTCGACGGCGATGACCCGCGCGAACGACCCGAGACCCCGAAGGAACGCTGCGTAGAGCGGGTCCTCCCAATGCACTTCCACATGCCCGATGTGTCCGGGCAGGTAGAGGATGTCTCGCTTGCCGCTGCCGAAGACCTGGTAGGCCAGCCGGGTGCCGTCTGCGGTCTTCACGTACCGCGTCTCGGGCATCTCGATCATGAAGCGCTCACCATCCGAACGACCCCTGCGGCCGCCCATCGTCTGACATTCGGGGTCACCGTCGGCAGGCGACTCAGGATTCGCAAGAGAGGGTGAACTCGCCCTCGCAACTATCGAATCCGTTTCCGCCGATCACCCGGTCGTTCCCCTCACCGCCGTTCAGGAAGTCAGTCCCTCTCCGGCCCCTCAACCTGTCATCACCCGCGAGTCCGGACAGGAAGTTGGAATGGCCGCCGCCCTTGATGACATCGTCGAACTCCGTGCCGACGACGGCGTCGATACTGCTCACGATGTCGTTGCCTGAACCACCGAGCACTGAGTCGAGCTTGAGATCGACCGTCACGCCCGCCGTCGCCGTCCCGTCGCCGTAGACCACGGTGTCCGATCCAGGACCACCGTCAAGCGTATCGTCGCCGCGGCCCGGGTAGAGCGTGTCGTAATAGCCTTCGCCGTCCATCGTGTCGCGTCCGGGACCGCCGACGAGGATGTTTCCGTTCTCGTCGCCGAAGATGTCGTCGCCGTACCTGGATCCGATGACGTAGTGGGGCGAACCCATGAGGACGTCGGCGCCGTCGCCGCCGCTCACCGTCGACAGACCGAGATCGACGTGGACGGCACTCGGAGCGTGGGCATACGAGAGCACATCCTGGTCGCCGAGATCGAGCGTGTCGTCGCCACCCCTTCCCTCCACCGTATCGGGCTCGGCGTCGGTCGCACCCGAACGGAGGACGTCTGCCGACGCGCCGCCGATGAGGGTGTCGGCCTCGAAGCCTCCGTCCAACGTCGAGCCCGCGTCGCTCGCGGTGAGGATGTCGCTGCCGTAGTCGGAGCCGTTCACGCCCTCGATGCCGGTCAGCTGGTCGGTTCCCTCGCCCGTCGCCTGCCCCGTGCCGAGGTTGACGTTCACCCCGTCGGCCGTCGATGGGAAATACGACTGTGAATAGTCCGCAACGTCCTCACCGACCCCCCCGAGGAGGTCATCGTCCCCAGCGTCGCCGCTGAGCGTGTCCGCGCCGCCCTTGCCACAGATGAGGTCGTTGCCACCGCCTCCTCGGATCACGTCGTCTCCTCCCCGTCCGACGATGACGTCGTCCCCGGACGTCCCGGGCAGAGGGTTGTCGTCTCCGGAGGTGCCCACGATGGTCGCGGCCCGACCGGAGCACGTGGGTGTCGCGGCTCGAGCTGCATCCGCCGGCCACAGGAGCAGGCCCGCCGCCAGCAACGCGGTCGTCGCGGCAACAGCGGTGCTCGCCAGACCTCCTGGTTGGTACGTGTTCTCCCCGGTCATCCGAGTCGCATGTCGCATCCGAAACATCGCGCCTCCGCCCTCTCGTCTCGGGACGATCCTCGTGCGGCGGCTACCACCCCTCGCTCCGACGGCAGGGCGTCACGAAATCACCCAGCAAGCAGGTCGTGAACGTAACCACCCGTGGTGGAACGGTCAATGCGTGCGGTATCTCTCTTGAGGCGGTTCGACGGCAAATCGGGCAGGGTCCATGATCGAGCTTGTGAGGATGTCGGGACCAATGCGCAGCGCCCTCGGCCCCGTGGCGCTCATCGTATTCGTGTTGATGGGGTCGGCGTCGTGCGACTCCTCGACGCGGACGGAAGGGGCCACATCCCCGGCGCAGAGTGGGAGCGCCTCCACCTCGGTCGAGGCAGAATCCTTGGAGGGCGTCTGGTCAACTGGGCCGGTCCCGATCGAGGACATCCGTGCCGCGATGCTGGCTGCCGAGCTGGATGAGCATGCTGTCGACGGGTGGATCAAGGATCAACGATCTCCTCCAGAGATCACCTTCGAGCTCCAGTTCGACTCCTCCGACTTCAGCCATTCGAGAGAAGATGTGCACTTCCCCCTTGCGGTCGATGAGTCCGGCACCTACGCGTTCGCCGACGGGCAGCTACGCCTGTCACTCCCGGATCTGGGAGATGCGTACGTGTTCGACGCGACGCTCTCCAACGACACGCTGTCGCTCGAGCTCGTGCATCAGAAGGAGACGGGAACGTCCGAGAACCTCAAGACGCACCTCCTGTACACGACTGCGCTCTACACAAGCGCGCCATTCGTCCGCGAGCCCTGAGGACGTGTAGCGAAAGGCCGGCCACGCGCTCGGCGCGTCGAGCCTCTTCATTGCCTTGTCGTTCCCACCCGACAGGCTGACGCTGCTGAGACAACACCTGGGCCGCTCGAGGGCGATTCCGTGGAGGTGAGAGCATGGGACCATGCCAACGATCCTCGTGGCGACACGAAACGGCATGCACACGTTCGACGATGACGGCCAGCTGCGAGGGAAGGACCACGTCGGTCGGTCCGTGACGGCGCTCGGACGCGCAGGCACGGAGCTCTGGGAGATCGTCGACGCGTCCGAGCTCTGGCACGCGACCGGCGGCGACTGGTCCCACGTCACGGATCTCGACGCCCTTCGGGCCACCTGTGTCACCGGTATCGGTGCCGACGTCTTCGTGGGTTCGTCGGAGGCGCGGTTGTTCCGGCTCGACGGCGAGGCGCTCGAACCGGTCGACGCGTTCAACCACACGAGCGGCCGCGAGATCTGGCACACCCCTTGGGGCGGACCGCCCGACACCCGCTCCATGGCGAACTGGGAAGACGAGATCTACGTCAACGTCCACGTCGGCGGGATCCTTCGGAGCGACGATGAGGGCGGGACGTGGACACCCACGATCGACGTCGACGCCGACGTCCATCACGTCACGACCGCAGCGGGGATGGTGCTCGCGGCATGTGCGGGCGGGCTCGCGGTGAGTACCGATCGAGGTGCCACCTGGGCGTACCGGACCGATGGCCTCGAGGCCCGCTACTCGCGAGCCGTCGCGGTCTGCGGTGGAAGTGTCCTCATGTCCGCCTCGAACGGACCTCGCGGCGGCTGGGCCGCCGTGTATCGGGGCGACCTCTCCGGGGGCACGTTCGAGCGCTGCCGCGCCGGGCTCCCCGAGTGGTTCCACGACAACATCGACACCTACTGTCTGGACGCACTGCCCGACGGAACCCTCGCCTCGTTCGGCACCTCCGACGGGCACCTCTACGATTCGACCGACGAGGGCGCCTCCTGGAACGAGCTCGCCTCCGGGCTCCCGCCGGTCCAACGCGTCCTCGTGCTGCCCTGACGCGAGCCCGCCCGATCTGGCGCCATACCGTGGGCCAGCCTCAGGCGGCGTGCGACGACGACACGCGGTACCTCCTCACCGTCGAACATCACCAGTGCGTTGCCACGGCCGCCGGATCACCTTCCCGGGACCCGGAAGGTCCCGTTGACCCGATGCGCCGACCGGTCTAGCGTGCAACTCAAGCAGGAGCGCCCCTCGGCCGCCCGCACCTCGGGAGCTTCACGATCCGCCGATCACACCGGGCGGGGAAAAGGGGGTCCTCCCATGGGGGCGTCACGTAGCGGCGGCACACTTCGGTTGATGCAGTCGATCCTGATCACGTTCAGCTTGGCGGTCGGGATGGTCGTGGTCTCACTGCTGGTGAGCCAGATGCCGGCCCATGCCGCGTTCCCCGCCGAGAACGGGCTGATCGCGTTCAGCGCTGAGACCGACGACGGCATCCAGCTCTTCACGGTCCGACGCAACGGTCTCCATCTGCAGCAGATCACGCATGGCCCCGGTGAAGCCTCGACTCCCGACTGGTCCCCCGATGGACGGTGGCTGGCCTTCTCCCGCAACGAGTGCGCGATCGCGCTGATCCGCGCGAACGGGACCCACCGGCACATCATCCCGTCACAGACCCCCGGCGGCTGCGAGACCGATCCGGCGTTTACTCCCGACGGTGAGCATTTGGTGTTCTCGCGGTACGACCCGATCGCGGACGAAGAGACGGTCTGGATCATGAACCGCGACGGCACCGGACGGCGTCTCCTGGGGACAGGTCCGGCGGGCGCAGCAACCGCCGAGGTGTCACCCGACGGACAGACCGTCACGTTCCTGTCGTTCACGCCCGGTGACCTGACGGCGCTGTTCGCGGTGAGCATCGACGGGGGCGACGCCCGACAGGTGACGCCCACCTTGTGGGGCATCACGTTCAAGCACGACTGGGCGCCGGATGGCTCCCGGCTCGTGATGAGTGACAACGCGGGCAACCCCGATCACCCGGCGAACGTCCTCACGATCCGGCCCGACGGGACCGGCCTGCGATACCTGACACATCTGCGCAGGCCCGATCGGCTCGCCCTCGCCGGCGGCTACTCGCCGAACGGCAAGTGGATCACCTACCGGCTCGAGCATGGGGACCAGAGCGCATTGATGATCGTTCGCCCCAACGGCCACGATGAGCACACAGTCTTGCCGTTCTCGTCGCTCAGACCGCGGTTCATCGACTGGGGTCCGGCCGCGGCGAGTTGAGGTCTACCCTCTCACGGACGATCCGTTGAGGAGGGCCGTGATGGGTAAGGTCACATGCGAGATCTCGATGTCGCTGGACGGGTTCATCAGCGGACCGAACGTGCGGGTCGGCAACGGGATGGGGGACGATGGTGATCGCCTTCACGATTGGCGGTTCGATGCGAAGACCGAGACCGATGCCGCGATCGTGGACGAGATCTATGCCTCGACCGGGGCGGTCCTGATCGGGAAGCGGATGTTCGACGTCGGGTTCGAGCCGTGGGGCGATCCTCCCCCGTTCGGGATGCCGGTGTTCATCGTGACGCACAAGGAGCGAGACCCCCTGCCCATGCAGGGCGGTACGACCTACACCTTCGTGAGGGATGGGATCGGGGCCGCCCTCAAACTGGCTCGTGCCGCCGCCGGCGAGAGGGACGTGGGCATCTGGGGCGGAGCGAACATCATCAGGGAGTATCTGAAGGCGGGACTGCTGGACGAGATGCAGCTCCACCTCATCCCCGTCCTGTTCGGCCGCGGCACCAGACTCTTCGAGGGTCTCGGCCCCGGACGGATCGAGCTGAGGAGGACGAGTTCGATCGAGACGCCGGGAGCGACCCATCTTCGATTCGAACCGGTGAGGTGACGCACGCGATCCCTGCTCATTGCTGGCGGAGCTCAACGAGCTTTGTCATCGTGCGGGTGCCGGGGCGCACGGAGCGTGCGCGCCGCAGAGCACGAGATCCTCGTCCTGCTCGACTGCGGCGACGAGCACATCCCGGTCGATGAACGCGAGGCCTCCCCCGTGGTCGAACGACGGCACCGACCCGGCCTCGGTCACTGGCGGCACCTGGTAGGTGACACATCCACCCTCGATCGGGATCGACTGGAGCGCGCTGTCCGGCGGACAGGTCTCCACCAACGTCACGGTGACCGGGCTCACCAGGTCCGACCCGATCCCCACGGTGAAGGTCGCCCTGCCTCGGGCAACCGTCGCCTGCTCCGTGCCCCAACCGAGCGGGAGGTCGCCGATGCACGGCAGCTTCGCCGCCGTCGGGACCGCCTGCGCCATCAGCTGCATCGTGCGGCCCGTGCCGCACGTGGCGTTCCACACGTCGCCGCGCGAGGGGATGAACAGCGCGATGCCCGTCAGCACGGCCAGGCACAGCAACAGCGTCGTACAGAGGATCAACACCACGCGGCGGACACTCCACCGCTGGATCCCGATGGGCTTACGGGACGGTGCGAGCTCCCGGAACGTCTCCAGCAGGCCGCGTCCGTCCGCCTTCAACGATGTCCGCAGCTGCGTGGGGCTGGCCACGCCCCGGGTCGCGGCGAACGCCTCGGACAGCTCCTCGGGTGTGAAATTGGCGAGGGCCCGCTCGTAGACGACCTCCGGGTTCGAGCGCAGGGCGAGCACCAGCATCATGTTGCCGAGGTCGACCGCCTGGCGCCACGGCGATGGACGTACCTGCACGAAGAACACGTCGATCAGGCGCAGCCTCCCGTCCTGCACCATCAGGTTCGCCGGCTTGATATCGCGGTGGGACAGCCCGACGTCCCACATCCGGCGGATCAGCTGCAATCCGTCGTCGATGATCTGCTCGTCGACCTCGACCTCGCTGATCTCGACCGCGTCCTCGAAGAACTCCATCGCGATCAGGTACTCGCGCTCGGGCGTGATCTCGACGATGTCGAGCGGCTCGGGCGTCGAGAAGCCCTTCTCGCCGAGGAGTCGCAGGGTGTAGTCCTCGTACTCCACGAAGCGGCGGACCGTGCTGAAGGGGGTCTCGTCCTCGAGGCGGCCGTAGAGCATCGTGCGCCCGAGCTTGTACCAGCGGTCCGCCCGCACATGGCTCTTCGCGTACAGCTTCGCGAAGACCGACCGCTCGACGCCCTGATCGTCGACGACCCGCATCTTCAGGGGCGTGGAGCCGCCCGAGCCCTCGAGCCCGACCGGCTTCATGGTCAGGACCTCGTAGCCGAGCTGCTCCTTCATGGCGACCCTGATCGCCTCGCCACGCGCGCCGGACACGTCGAGGTGGGCCGCCTTGCCCTGTGGGCCGTATCGCACCGGGTAGATGTCGTTCGGCGCGTACGCGCGGAAGAGGGCGACCGGGATCGAGACGCCGAGGATCACCCCGAACATCGCGTCGGTGAAGTGGTCGATCCCGAGGTACACGCGGAGGAGGGCGGCCAGGATCAGCACGACCGGACCGATGCACTTGGCGACCATCCGGGGGCGGCCAGGGATCACGAGCATGTACGCGATGCCGACGACCACGACCGCGAGACCCGTCATGGGGATCGAGGGGGCCGAGAAGCCCTCCCACGCCCCGATGATCGTCACATCGAACGGGCGCGGCCGCGCCGCGAGTAGCAACAGCACTTCCGCTGAGAGTCCCACGAGCGCCACGCCGATGAAGAAGAGGGTGAGGTGCCGCCACCGACGGAACGCGGCAACGGCCACCACCGTCAGCACGCTGAGGAGCGCGAGCCCGTACCGCGAGGCGGCGGCATTGACGGATCGGGCCAGCGTGTCGAGCCACCCAACACGCAGTGAGACCACCGCACGGGTGATCGCGGCATCGAACCGGTCCAACGGCACAGGATCGTAGTGCAGCCAGATGCAGGCCGGGATGACGACGAGCACGACCACGGCCAGTCGGGCGACACCGGTGGCGCCGATCTTCTTGGGTAGTGGCGGCGGCGCTCCGGTCGGGCGCCGGAAGCGTCCGTGCCGGTCGGAGACGTCGATGACGCCCTCGCGGCGGGAAGCTGTCGCTGGCTGTTCCATGGCTCGGACTCCCTCCGCCGATCCTCGCATGATCGCCGACGCCGCGGGATCGAGCTCCATGCTAGGCGGTCACCGTCGCGCCACCCCATCCTCCACTCGAGACGCCGAGCGTGTCGGTGGCCGGTGCGAGCATCGACCGGTGGCGAGCGAGGGCACGATCCTGCACGCGGACGCCGACTCCTTCTACGCGTCGGTCGAGCAGCGCGACGACCCGGCGTTGCGCGGCCGCCCGGTGATCGTCGGGGGCGGGGTCGTGCTGGCGGCCAGCTACGAGGCCAAGGCGTGCGGCGTGCGGACGCCGATGGGCGAGACGCAGGCGCGACGCCTCTGCCCGCAGGCGATCGTCGTCCGACCGCGGATGGAGGCCTACAGCGAGGCGAGCAAGGCGATGTTCGCGGTCTTCCACGACACGACGCCGCTCGTCGAGGGGCTCTCGATCGACGAGGCGTTCCTGGACGTCGGCGGGCTGCGCCGGATCTCCGGCACGCCGACCGAGATCGCAGTGGGCCTGCGCGCGAGACGGTGCTCGAGCGGGTCGGGATCCGCGTCACGGTGGGCGTGGCGCGCACGAAGTTCCTGGCGAAGGTCGCCAGCGCGCGTCGCCAAGCCCGACGGCCTGCTCGTCGTTCCGATCGACGACGAGCTCACGTTCCTGCACGCGATTGCCGGTCGAGCGGCTGTGGGGCGTCGGGCCGGTGACGGCGCGGAAGCTGCGGGACCGCTCGATCACGACCGTCGCACGACGTGGCGGGCGCTCGGCGAGCCCGCGCTGGTGCGGATCCTGGGACGGGCGGCCGGACGTCATCTCCACGCCCTCGCGCACAACCGCGATCCGCGCCGGGTGGAGGTCGGTCGCCGTCGTCGCTCGATGGGCACCCAGCGAGCGCTCGGCGCGGCGTCGACGTTCACCCGAGACGCTGCGAGATCGACCTGATCGCGCTGGTCGACCGGCTCGCCCGGCGCCTGCGGAACGCCCACCGCGTCTGCCGAACGGTGACGCTGCGCCTCCGGTTCGACGATCTCTCACGAGCCACGCGCTCGCACACGCTGCCCCAGGCGACAGCCGACACTGTGACGCTGCTGGCGGCCGGCCGGACCCTGCTCGCCGACGCCCTGCCCGGAGATCGCAGCGTCGCGGCATCACGCTGATCGGCATCACGTTCAGCAACCTGTTCGCTGACGACGCGGTCCAGTTGGCGCTGCCGTTCGACGGCTCGCTCGCGCCGGCGATGGACACGACCCTCGATCGCCTGCACGAACGGTTCGGATCGTCCGCCGTCACCCGAGGGCGTCCTCCTCGGGCGCCGGGAGGGGCCTCGGGTTCCGCTCCTCCCCGATCGATGAAGCCAGGACCCGGGGGGTCGAAGTCCGCGGGCTCGGCTGACAGATTGGTCGAGCTCGCCTACGACCGAGCTACGGCGGCCTGCTGCAGAAGCTCGTCGGTCTCGCCGAGCGCGGGGACCGCCTGGAGCCGTTCGAAGATCTCGTGAGCGTGCTGCAGGGTCGAGGAGGCCTCGGTCGGACGGGACAGCCCGACCAGGCACCGGCCCTGTCCGAGGAGCGCGAACGCATGCTCGGGGACGACCCCGAACCGCTCCCAGCTCCCGGCGGCATCGGCGTAGGCAACGGCGGCGGCCGGCAGGTCCCCGCGAGCCTCGTCGAGCGCCGCGCTCGCCGCGGCGAGCGCGTGCTCGGCGTAGGGGAACGGGTGATCGAGACCAGCCGCGAGACGCTCGGCGAGATCCGGGTGGTCGATCCGCAGTGCGGTGCGCACCAGCGTGGGCAGGATGACCGGGTAGTACACGGTCTTGCGAGCGCCGAGGGTCGCGTCGATCTCCGTCAGCAGCTCGGCCGCAGCATCGCCTTGTCCGAGCCCGGCGCGTACGAGGGCTGCCGGCCCCAGGCCGAGGACGACGAGTTGCGCGTCCCCGGCTCCGCGAGCGGTCGACTCGAGCCAATCGAGTGAGCCGGCCACCTTCGCGGCCTGGCCGCGCAGGGCCTGGATCCGAGCCTGCGCGGCGCGAACCCCGACGAGATCCCACACGACGTCGCTCGACTCGAGGCGTTCGGCGACGGAGGCGGCGGCGGCGAGCGCTTCATCCAGCTCGCCGCGATCGATGAGCGGATCGATCGTGCTCGTCGTGATGGCGTCGCTCATCTCGGCGAGCCCCCGAGCCCGTGCGAAGGCGGTCCCCGAGCGCAGGACCTCCAGCGAGGCTTCGGGGCCTTTCAAGATCCAGAGCATCTCCCCGAGGTTGTTGTGGAGCAAGGCCACCTCGCGGCCCTCTCCGGCCTGGGTCGCGAGCGCGATCGCCTCACGCATGTCCTCGAGGCCCGCGGGATCTCCGAGTCCGGCGCGGGCCAGACCGCGATAGCCGAGGGTGCGCGCGGGCCGCCCGAGCCCGAGCTCCTCGGCGAGCGCGAGCGCCCGCTCGGCGTACCGTGCGCCCGCCTCGTGCCTCCCCTGGAGGGTCTCCACCCTGGCGAGCTCGGTGAGCGCCCCGACGAGCTCGGGGCCGGGCGGCAGCGGCTCCAGGAGCGCCGACGCCTCCGCGGGCAACCCCGCCCACCGCGGATCCCCGCCGTCGAAGTACGCGTTGCCGAGCGTGGCCATGGCGTTGGCGGCGGCGGCGAGATCGCCTCGCGCCCGGAAGGACGCGATCGCCTCCTCCAGGGCCTCCGCCGCCTCGACCGCGCGGCCGGCCTGGAAAGCGGCCTCGCCGAAGCGAGCGAGCGCGCCCGGGCGTTCGGGGTGCCCCGGCGGCGTGAGGGCGAGCGCCCGCTCGAATGCTCCAGAGCCGCGGCCGTGTCGAGGCCGAGGGCGCGGTCGCCGGCCAGGGTGAGGAACCGGAGCGCGGGCCCCTCCAGCTCGGCGGCCTGGTCGGCCTGCCCGGCTGCGCGCGCGAGCTCCAGCGCCGTGGCGTAGTGGTAGGCGAGCACGTCGGCGAGGTCCTCCGCACGCTCGGCGGCCTTGGACTCGATCCACGTTGCGGCGGCGACGTGGCGCGAGGCCCGTGAGGCTCGGGGCAGCTGCGCGTACGCGACGTCGCGGGTGAGGACGTGCCAGAACGCGTACTCCGCCTCGCCTTCGATCGACGATCGCCGGGCCGGGCGCACGAGCTCCTTGCGCGAGAGCTCACGCAGCGCCTCGGTCACCTCGGCGGGGTCACGCTCGCCCATCGCGGCGACGGCGCCCGCCCAGAACACCTTGCCCATGACCGCGGCGTCGGCGAGCATCGACTTCGCGTCGGGTGCCAGCGTGTCCAGTCGAGCGGCGATCAGCGCCTGCACCGAGTCGGGGAAGGGCACCTCGGCCCCTGCCCGAGCTCCCAGCTCGAGCCCTTCCGGACGAGCAGTTCCCGGTCCTTCAGCAGCCGGACGAACTCCTCGGCGTAGAGCGGGTTCCCGCCGGCGCGGTCGAGGATCGGCTGCTGCAACTCGGCGGGGATCACGCTGCTCTCGAGCAGGGCCGACACCAGACGGGCGGTCTCCTGCGGACGAGAGCGGCGACAGGTTGATCGGGCGTCGCGTTCCGCAGCCCCGCACGCGAAGTCGGGATGGCGCTCGAACAGCTCGGGGCGGGCGGTGCCGACCACGAGCAGCGGCACACCCTCGGCGCGACCGCCCAGGTGCTCCAGGAAGGCGAGCATCGCGTCGTCGGCCCAGTGCAGGTCCTCGAACACGAGCACGGTCGGATCGTCCTCGGCGATCTGCTCCAGGAACCGCCGCCACGCGGTGAACAGCTCCTCCCGCTCGGCCGACGAAGCGGCCTCGATCCCCAGCAGCGGCAGCAGGCGCTGCCGGAACCACCCACGCTCCGGGCCCTGCGGAAGGACCACGTCGAGCTTCGCTCTGGCAGCGTCGGGCGGGTCGGACTCCAAGATCCCCGCGTGGGCCTTCACGATCTCCCCCAGCGCCCAGAACGTGATGCCCTCCCCGTAGGGCAGGCATCGTCCCTGACGCCAGGTGACGAGGTCGGATCGGGTGTCGATGTAGCGAGCCGAGCTCGGCGACGATCCGGCTCTTGCCGATTCCGGGCTCGCCGACGACCGTGACGAGCTGGACCGTGTCGGCGGCGACGGCCTTGTCGAAGATCCCCTTGAGCAACGCGAGGTCGATCTCCCGGCCGATGAACGGGGTGTCGTGTGTCCGGGTGAGATCGGTGCCGAGACGCGACCGTGCGGCCGTCGCGTGGAAGACACGGACCGGCTCGGACTTGCCCTTGAGGGTCGCTGGTTCGAGCTCCGAGTAGTCGAAGACCACAGCTGTCGCCTCGTAGGTCGCGAGCCCGACCGCGACTCCCATCTCCGGAGCCACCGACTGGAGCCGCGACGCGGTGTTGATCGCATCGCCCGCGAGAAAGCCTTCGCCCGAGCCCGGCGTGATCCCCAGACGCACCAAGACCTCGCCGGTGTTGATCCCGACGCGCAGACGGAGCGGTGCTCCGCCCACGGCCTTCAAGCTCCTCCGGCCTCTTCGGCGATCCGAAGACCGGCGCGCACGGCGCGCTCGGGGTCGTCCTCGTGGGCGGCCGGCACCCCGAAGACCCCAACCACCGCGTCGCCGATGAACTTCTCCACGACCCCGCCGTGAGCCTCGATCTGTGCTGCGGGCCATCGTCGCGTAGGCGGAGAGCATCTTGTCGATGTCCTCGGGATCCGCGGACTCCGAGGTGGCGGTGAACCCGATCAGGTCACAGAACAGCGCGGTGATGACCTTGCGTTCCTCTGCGACCGGGCGGGCGGGCGCTCCGAGAGGCGTGGCGCACTCGTTGCAGAACTTCGCCCCGTCAGGGTTCTCGGTGCCGCAGGAGGCGCAGGTCCTCATCGCCGGAGACTATGCGGGGGCGCAGTGGTCGCGCAATGAGTCTCGGGCCCGACCTGACCACGCGGAGATCGGTCAGACCGAAGAGGTCCAGTCCGGCTGCTTTCGTGCATACGTGGAGTCGTATATGAACCGCGCTCCGCCGGCGTCCCACCCGACGATCTTGTGGAAGGGGAGATCCCGGGACGATGTGCACGAGGAGTTGAGGTGGGCGCCGAACTCTTCTGGAAACACCTGAATCAAGCTCTGGATCAGCAGGCTCTCGCCGGTGGGCAGCGCACACTTCTGCCCGTCGGTCGAGGCTCTCGCCCGTGCCAGGATGAACTCGAGATCCTGGTCCGATCCCTGCCCGCTCTCGATCGTGCGCAGCACTCGCGTGACCTCGCTCGTGCCGAACTTGCACGCCGGGCACTGGCCGCAGGACTCCACTGAAAGGAACCGCGAATACAGGTATGCAGCACGCACCAGGCAGGCCGTGTCATCGAAGACCGCGAAGCCGCCAGCTCCCAGCCCCGATCCGACCTGCCGCATCGAGTCGAAGTCCAACGGCGTATCGAACTGCTCGGGAACGAGCACCGTGTTCGAGGCGCCTGGGAAGACGGCCTTGATCGATCTCCCATCCGCCGGCCCGCCCGCCTGGCCCTCGAGCAGGTCGCGAATGGTCGTCCCGAGCGCCATCTCGAATACGCCCTCGCGTTGAACGTCGCCGCAGACGGTGAACACCATGTGGCCGGGGGAGGTGTCCGTGCCACTCGCGCGAAGCCAATCGGGGCCGTCCGCCACGATGTGCGGCACGTTCGCCAGGGTCTCGACGTTGTTGATGAGCGTCGGATTGTCGTTCGGCGGTGTTGCGAACAATCCGAGCATGAACGGTCGGGCCAGGCGCGGCAGGGGCAATCGTTCCTCGATGACCTCCTCCAGCCCCGTCTCCTCACCGAACAGGTACAGGTCCGGGCCCGGAACCACCTCGAACGGGATCCCTCCGAGCGCGTCGGCGGCATCCATCTCCTCGAGCGCGCGTCGCGTCACTTCGAGCTCCTCGGTGAACGCCTCCTTGATGCCGACGTAGCACCGCTCGGCACCGACCGCGTAGCCGGCGATCGCGAGGCCCTCCAGGACCTGATAGGGGTTCGTGCGCAGCAGCGTCCGGTCCTTGTAGGTGGCAGGTTCTCCTTCGGCGCCGTTGCAGACCGCGAACCTCGTACCGGTGCCGGTCGTTCGGATCGAGCGCCACTTCTCACCCGTGGGGAAGCCGGCTCCGCCGCGCCCTCGGAGACCGCTTCGAGCGATCTCATCGATCACCGCGTCGGGCGCGGCCCGCAGCGCGATCTCGAGTCCGCGACCCCCACCCGTCGCCACGTACTCACCGAACGTCCTGGGGGTCGAGTCCAGGAGCGTCATGCACACCGCCCTCGATCCATCATGCGCCGCCCTCACGGCAAGCCTACTGGACCGAACTTCGAGCCGGATCGGCCACACTAGGATGCAACGGATGGCGGAGCATCCGCGAACTCGGTACGCGAAGAACGGCGACGTCCATCTCGCATACCAGGTCGTCGGTGAGGGCGACCTCGACATCCTCCTGATCGACACGTGGGTCCACCACGTCGAGGCGGTGTGGGACTTCCCCGACTTCGCCAGGTTCCTTCGGCGGCTGAGCTCGCTCGGCAGGCTGATCCACTTCGACCGCCGAGGCACGGGACTCTCCGATTCGGTGCCCCTCGACCAGCTCCCCGACTTCCAGACCCAGGTCGACGACGCGGTTGCCGTCCTGGAGGCGGCCGGATCCGACCGTCCCGCGGTCATCGGGCTCAACGACGGCACGATCGTCGCGTCCATGCTCGCCGCGGCGGAGCCCAAGCGGTGCCGAGCGCTCGTCCTCTTCACGTTCGCGGCCTCCCATTCGCTCGCGGCCGGGATGCCGATGGAGTCGATCGACGAGGTGATCGCCGTCATCGAGGCCAGCGCGGTCTCGAACGACAGCGGCGTCGAGTTCCTGGCTCCGAGTCGTGTCGGCGACGAGCAGTTCGACGGACACCTCGCGCGTCTCCAACGGTTCTCGGTGCGGCCGGGGGCATACGGCCACTTCTATCGGCAGACGATGGAGGCCGATCTCACCGACGTGATGCCTTCCATCCGGACGCCGACGCTGGTGTTGACCCGTGCAGGGAACCTCATCGTGCCCGCCGATCGTTCGCGCGAGGCAGCGGCCGCCATCGACGGTGCACGGTTCGTCGCACTGTCCGGGACGGACCATCTCGCGTTCTCCGAGGGCATCGACGAGATGGTCGACGAGATCGAGGAGTTTCTGACGGGTTCGCGCACCGGCGCGGACCCGGACCGCCTCCTCACCACGCTGTTGTTCACCGACATCGCGCAGTCGACCGAGCTCGCTGCGAACATGGGCGATCGGCGCTGGCGCGACGTCCTGGATCAGCACCACGAGGTGATGCGAGCCGAGCTCGTCCGGTTCGGGGGCCGAGAGGTCTCGACCACCGGCGATGGATTCTTCGCGGCGTTCGACCGACCCGTGTCGGCCGTCCGATGCGCATGCGCGATGGTGCTCGCGGTCTCCCCGCTGGGGATCCAGATCCGGGCGGGCGTCCACACGGGAGAGGTCGAGGTCCGGGGAGCCGATCTCGGAGGGCTCGCCGTGCACATCGCGGCCCGGGTGGCCGCGAGCGCATCACCGAGCGAGGTGCTGACCTCGAGCACCGTCAGGGACCTGCTCGCGGGCTCGGAAGTCGACTTCCTCGATCGGGGCGAGCACGAGCTCAAGGGCGCGCCCGGAACGTGGCGGCTCTACGCGGTCACGCGTTGAACTGCCACCCAGGCGTTTCGGCCGTTCCGTGCCGGGTACCTCCGAAACATGGCGACGTATTCGCTGAACAAGCCTGCCGTGGCCAAGGCCCGGCACCTGATCGAGGCGCACCAGTACGTGCTCGACAGCGATTGGGGTGAGGTGCAGCCAACGACCCCGTCCGAGAACGACTTCCTCGAGTCCCATTCCTGGACCGAATACGGGGAGTGGTTCCTCGCTCTGACGGACGCGCGCGTCCGACGAGACGAAGGGACGCTACGGCTTCGTTTACGGGGACTTCCGGCGGGTGCACCGGACCGGCCTGATGGCGTGCGTGTACCGCGCGAGCGAGTGGCGTCACAAGGAGATCGAGCAGGCCGCCCACGACCTGTTGCAGATGCTCGACAAGGTCAGCGCCTGACGCTCGAGCATCGTCAATCACGACGCAGCCGAACTCGTGGGTCGGCCGGGCCCGCTACTTCTCCGTGTCGATGCGGATGAACGGGGCCGGCCGGGTCGGGTGGTTGGCCGGGCCGTTGACGAGGACCTCACCGTCGAACGTCACCTGACCGGTCGCGGTGGCCTCCCGCTGCTGCCGCTTGCTCCCCGGCCCGTTGACGGTCGTCACCAACGGTCCGACCGCCGTCCATGTGACGTCGAAGGAGACCTGATGGGTCTCACCGAGGATGTCGGTGGCGGTCCCCGATCCGGAAACGCTGACGCTCTTGAGCTTGTTCGTGCTCGTGATGGTCGCGGGCACGATCGCGCCCCAGCTGAACGACGTGCCGTCGGGGCAGACGGCGAGGTACTGCACCCGGGCCGTGGGGTCGGCGTCCTCCGTGTCGGGCGACTCGAAGTCGCGCGTGGTCTGGACCAGCAGCGTGGCTTCCACGGTCGAGCCGTCGGCGCACTCGTGGGGGACCGCCCAGAAGGCAGCGGCCGTCTCCTCGAAGAAGAGCGACTTCGCGGCCGACGCGGACGTCGCGGGCGCCAGGACGGCGGTCAGCCCCGCCAGCAGAACGACGACCAGGCGTCGCCGGGAACGTGGTGTCACCATGTCGAACCTCCTCGGGCAGTAGGTGGTCGCAAGAGCTTGTGAAGACGCGCGCTGCCGACTTCTCAGCAAACCTGTCACCCCTGCGCGAGGGCGGCAATGGGACCATCGTCCCGGGACCCATCCGCGGATCCGTTCGGGACCACGCCGAGGGCGCTGGGTCCCCGACGTGGCTCGACGACGCGTATCCTCGTCCCGTGGACATCGGTATCCAGTGCAGCGTGATCGATGCCGCCGACTGCGAACGGCTCGCCCGCTTCTGGTCCGAGGCGTTGGGATGGCGCATCACCCATGAGAGCGCCGAGGAGTGGGTCATCGAGCCGCCGGAGGGCAGCCCGCCCGTCGATGTCGCGCCGGACATCCTGTTCGTGAAGGTGCCGGAGGCGAAGACGGTGAAGAACCGGCTGCATCTCGATCTCCGCCCCGTCGATCGGGATGCGCAGGTCAAGCGCCTCATCGACCTCGGTGCGCGTCGCGTCAACATCGGACAGCCCGACGACGTCACCTGGGTCGTGATGGTCGATCCCGAGGGGAACGAGTTCTGCGTCCTCGCTCCCCTGCCGGCTGCCGCGACCTGAGAACGACCACCTGCGAACCGCCGACGCCAGCCCGGGGTTCGCTACGACCAGTCGACCGTGACGATCTCGACGGGCTCGGACGTCCCTCGGAGGGTGACGGTCTCCGCCTCCGAGATCGGGAACCTCCCGTCGGCGGCCGTCGTTCGGCTCGACAGGATCTGGTCGCCACCGGCGAGCGCCGCGATCCTGGCCGCCTCGTGCACGCCCTTGCCCGAGAAGTTCTTCCCCACCTGCGTCGCACCGGAGGCGTGCACACCGATCCTCACCTTCGGCGCGAACCCGGCCGTCCGCCGATGCTCCGCGAGCTGGCGCTGGATCGCCACGGCGCACGCGAGCGCCTGATCCGGCGAGTCGAACCCCACGAAGAACCCGTCGCCGGTCGCGACGACCTCCTCGCCCTTGTGCTCGGCGAAGAGCAGACGCAGCGTCTCGTCGTGCCACCGCAGCACGCCCTGCCACGCCTCGTCTCCGAGCGCCTCCACGAGGTTCGTCGACCCCTCGATGTCGGTGAACATGAACGTCTTCTCGACGCGACGCGGCGCCTCCCTGCCCCGTAGCTGCCACGGCAACAGTTCCTCGACCTCCTCCACCGTGATGGCGGCCGTCGGGCAGGCGAGCGCCGCCTCGCGGAGCACCTCGTCCTCGACGCTCGCCGCGTCGATGACGCCGGCCTTCGCGAAGTCCCCCTCGTGCCAGTCGAAGGCGGTGGGAGCGATCGTGATACACGTGCCTGCACCGATGCAGCGATGACGGTCGACGCGGGCCCTCAGCGGCATCTTCGGCGCCCCTCCCACCCGCGGCGCCCCTCCCACCCGCGCCTCACAGGACCCGCTCCCGGAACGCGAACGCGGTGGCCTCGGCGCGCGACGACGCGCCGATGTGCGTGTACAGCTCCGCGAGTCGTCGTCGCGACGGACGGTTCGTCGATCCCGAGCTCCTCGGCGATCTCACCGTTCGTCTTCCCCTGTATCAGGCTCTTCAACAGCGCCGCGTCCGCGCCCCCGTCCTGCTCGCCTTCTTGACGCCGTCGGCGGCGGGCAGCGGGTCGACCGGTCCCACGAGCCGCGTCAGCTCGCGTCCGATCGGGCCGCGGAACCACCGCACGCGCACGTCCTCGTCCACGGTCCGCTGCGCGATCATCGCGAGGGTCTGCTGCAGGAACGGACGGAGCATCTCCCACTCCGGCGCCCCGGCCGCGACGAGCGCGTTCGCCACCGGCACCGCGACGTCGAGGTGCGCGTCCTCGTGCCTCGCGGACTCGATCGCGTGCAGCGCGCTGCGGGCGTGGCCGGCGGCCCGGTCCTCCCGACCCCGCGCGAGCTCGATCCGGGCCAGTGCCGCATCTGCCTCCGCACCCCACGGCGGATGCCCGGGCATCGCGGCCGCCAGTTCCCTCGCCTCGTTCGCCGCCCGCTCCGCAGCGTCGAGGAGGTCGTCGTCGGCTCCCTCGGCGCCCAGCCGGGCCGCCTCCAACGCCAGGCGGGCCAGCGCCTCGCACCTCGCCGCGGGCAGGCCCGACTCGGCCGCGAGCTGCACCGCCCGCTCGAGGTGCGTCCGCATCCCCCCGGCGTCCCCCGCAGTGGCGGCGACCATCCCGCGCCACGTCTCCAGACGGCGCGCCCGCAGCGGCGTCGGGTGCTCCGACGCGATCGCGGCGGCGCGCTCGATCCAGGGCTCCGCCGGCGCCACGTCGCCCAGGTCCAGGTACGCCATCGCCGTGCCGCCGGCGGCCGCGAACTCCAGCGAGCGATCCCCCATCTCCCGCGCGTGGTGGCAGGCCTGCTCCCCCCTGGAGATCGCGAGGTCGGGGATCAGCTTGGCCCGGGCGAACACGTGGACGCCGAAGAGCATCTGCGCCTCGAACGCCGCGCGCTCACTCTCGTTCGTGAACGCCTTCGCCTTCGACGTGAGCCGGCGGATCTCCTCGATGTGGCGTGCCGAGCCCGAACCCAGATGGATGTCGGCCGCCCAGCTGTGGTAGCCCATCGCGATGATCGTGGCCATCGCCCCGCGCCGGTCGCCGAGCCGTTCGAAGATCTCGAGCGCCTGCTGCAGCAGCTCGTGCGCCTCCTGCACGATCGGCGCGATCGGCAACTCGAGCACGATGTCCTCGAGCGCCTCGCCGGCGGCGATCCGTTGGACGATCGGGAGATGGGCGCCGATCTCCAACTGCTCGACGAACCACGCGCGGATCCGGCCGAGCTGCACGACCGCGATCTCCCGCAGGGCCGTGGCGAGCGTGGCGTCGTCGCCGAGCTCGCGGGCCAGCTCGACCGCTGCACGGAACGCCTCCTCCGCCGCGTCCAGGTCCACCTCGCGAGGCGTGGGGACGAACGCCTCGCCCGCGGTCGCACGCAGGAGGTCCTGCCCCAGTTCCATGCACGCGGCGAGCTCCACGTCGGCCTCGCCCCGCTCCTTCGCGAGCGGCCGGACCTCGCGCGCGAGCTCGACGGCCCGGTCGTACTCCTCGGCCGTACGGAGCGCGGCAGCGCGGCGCAGTCGCACGTCGAGCTCCAGGTGCGAGTTGCCCAGCGCTTCCGCGAGCGCGCTCAGCTCGGCGAGGCCCTCGAGGCGGTCCGTCGGCCGCCGGAGCATGTCGAACGCGCGATCGCGCGCCTCCAGCAGCTCGAGCCGCTCCTGGGGGAGGCTGCAGACGGGAGCGCCACCTCGACGACGCGCAGGACCTCCTCGGGAGCGTTGGCGGCGAGCGCGTTGCGGCTCGCCTCCACCGAGAACCGCACGCACACGGCGGCGTTGCCCGCCGCCTTCGCGTGGTGGGCGAGCAGGGGCAGGCTCGCGGGCGACGGCTCGCCCGACAGCAGCAGCTCGACGATCGCCGCATGGATCGCACGACGTCGCGCCGGCGTGAGCGTCGTCGCGGCGAAGTCACGGACCTGCTCGTGCAGGAAGCTGTAGTCCGCGGCCGCAGCCTCGTCGTGCTCGGCGAGCAGCCCGGCGGTCACGGCCGGGACGAGGGTACGCGCGAGCAGGTCGGGATCCGGAGCGGGCCGCTCGGTGTCCACGCGGACCTCGACCTCGCGCAGGTCCTCCAGACTGAACCGGCGGCCGAGGACCGCGGCGACGGCGAGCAGCCCCTTCGTCTCGTCGGGCAGATGCGCGGTGCGCCGCGAGATCAGCGTCCGCACCGCCGAGGGCACGAGCCGCTCGGTGTTGCCGGCGAGCCTCCACACGCCGTCGATCTGCTGCACCATCCCGCCGTCGCGGTAGGCGCGGGCCATCTCCTCGACGATGAACGGGACGCCCTCGGCCTGCGTGTGCATGACCGACGCGCCGCCCTCGTCGACCGGACCTCCGAGGACCGAGGCGATCAGCGTCCGCGTCTCGGGCCGCGTGAGCCGGTCGACCCTCATGCGCCGGACGAGGCCCATCCGCTCCATGTCGGCGAGCAGGTTCACCGCCTCGGTCACGAGCGCGAGCTCCTCCGGGCGGATCGCGAACAGCAGGAAGATCGGGCTCGTGGCGATGGAGCGAACCACGTAGCGGAGCAGACGCAGGCTGTCGTCGTCGCTCCACTGGAGGTCGTCGATGAGAACGGCGAGCGGCGCCTCGGCGGCGGCGGCTCGGAACGCGACGGCGCCCAGATCGAACGTGCGCAGCAGGCGGCGATCGGCGGGGAGCGTCGCGAGGCCCGGATCGTCCTGACCCGACATCGCGTCGAGGCCCCGGGTGAGCGCCTCGCCGACCTCGGGCCGGTCCCGGGCGACCGGCGCGGAGGCCGCCGATCCCAGGACCGAGCGCGCGAGCAGGAACGGGCCGCGGAGCTCCTCGTCGGCGGTCACCGCGATCGTCGTGAACCCGGCCGCCGAGGCCATCTCAGCCGCGGCGAGCAGCAGCCGCGTCTTGCCGATGCCGGGCTCGCCCTCGAACGTCAGCCCCGCGAGGTGGCCGGCGGTGGCCGACGCCAGCTCCTGACGGATCGCGTCCTGCTCGGCCTGGCGACCGACGACCGGGCCCGAGGATCGGCGGACGTGCAGCGCCATCGGGGAGAAGGCCTCGAGCAGCGGCGCGAGCGCCGTCGTGTTCGGATCCGGGACTGACACGTGCGGATTCCTTCGGCCGGTGGCTCCGAGCGTACCGCTCCGGTGGTGGTCGGGCCGGCTCGACGGCGAGGTCCGTGGCGGGACCGAGGGACCTACTCGGCGTCGTCCTCGAGGAGCTCGATCATCTGCGCGAGCGTCATCGCGTCGCCCTTGGCCTGCCCGTGCTCGAACGCCTCGTCGCCGAGTGCGGCGCGCGCTTGATCGGCGGGGTCCCCGAAGAACGCGAGGCCGATCTCGGGGAAGTGCACGTCGTAGTCGCGTTCGAGCCGGTTCGACGCGCCGACCAGAAGCGCGGCCCGGCTCGGGCGCCCCATGATGTTCGCGAGCAGGGCGTGGGGGAACAGAACGGTCGCCAGCAGGATCGGGTTCCCGGAGGCGCTCGCGATCGCCGCGGCCTCGGCGAGATACGGGAGGCCCTCGTCCAGGCGCTCGCTCACCAGGTACACCCCGGTCAGCGCGAGCAACGCCTCGCACAGCGCGAGCTGCTCGGCGACCTCGCGGTACAGAGAGATGCTCCGCTCGATCGGTTCCGTCGCCCCGACCGCGTCCCCAGAGAGGAGCCGCCCGAACCCGATGCCGCTCCAGATCTCCGCCTGCATCGAGAGGTCGTCCGGCTCGACGACCTCCAGGCACTGCTCGAGCAGCCGCTGCGCTTCCTCGGGGTGTCCCGAGGAGACCGGCGTGAACGACAGGTTGAGCAGCGCTCTGGCGAGGAGCCGACGATCCCCGAGCGCACGGGCGATGTCGGCGGCCTCCTCGTACGACGCGCTCATCGCGTCGTAGTTCATGAGCCAGTAGTCGATGCTGCCGAGCGCGCCGAGCGCCCGAGCTCGGGGGGCGTCGCGTGCCTGCGCTCCCGGCAGCGAGAGGAGTCGCTCGAGCCTCGCCCGCCCCTCGGCGAAGTGGCCGCGTCGCTGCCAGTAGCGCCAGAGCGCCGCCGCCGTACGCAACCCCGTCGCGACCTCGTCGGGATCCGTGGCGTGTTCGGCTCGGTCGAGCGCGGCCCGGATGTTCTCGAGCTCGAGGTCGAGCGTCTCCAGCCAGCGGAGCTGCTGCTGCCCCGTGATGTGCGGTTCCGCGCGCTCGGCGAGGTCTCGGACCCCTTCGGCCTGCAACCGCTCGATCGAGGACCGCTCGTCGGGGTCGAACGACGCGAACCGTGTGGCGGCGTACTCGCGGATCGTCTCGAGCATCGTGAACCGCACCGATCCGTCCGGCGCGTCCAGCCGCCGGACGAGGCTGTGATCCATGAGCACGCCGAGCCCGTCCAGCACGTCGACGTCGGCGCCGCAGGCCGCCTCGGCGGTCTCGACCGTGCACCCACCGGGGAACACGGCGAGCCGTGCGAACAGGCGTCGAGCATCGTCGGGCAGCGCCTCCTCGCTCCACCTGATCGTCTCCTCGAGGGTCCGCTGGCGCTCGGGCGCGTCGCGCGGCCCGCCCGTCAGCAGCGGGAGCCGCTCCCCGAGGCGGCCGGCCAGCGTCGCAGGATCGAGGACGCGAAGCCGGCTCGCCGCCAGCTCGAGGGCGAGCGGCAGCCCGTCGAGCCGGGCGACGATCTCGGCGACGGCCGCCGCGTTCCCCTGGGTCACCTCGAATCCCGGATCCGACGCGGAGGCGCGTTCCGCGAAGAGACGCACCGCCTCCGATGACGCGATCGGCGGACACGTCGAGCTCGTCCGCGCCGCCGGGGAGCTCGAGCGGGGCTACCCGGTACTCCCGCTCCCCCGCCACGTGCAGCACGATGCGGCTGGTGGCGAGCACCGTGAGCTGGGGCGCCGCATCCAGCAGGTCGCCGACGAACGAGGCCTCGGACGCGAGCTGCTCCAGGTTGTCGAGCACCAGCAGGTGGTCTGCCCGGCGCAGCCGCTCGTACAACGCCTGCGAGGGGTCGGCGCCGGGCGTCGCGCGCACGCGCAACGCGGCGGCTATCGCCGGCATCACGAGCGAGGCGTCGTCGAGGGGGCTCAGGTCGACGAACGTGACCTCGTCGTACCGATCGAGGCGCGCGGCCGCGACCTCGAGCGCGAGCCGGGTCTTGCCGGTGCCGCCGGGGCCGGTCAAGCGTCACCAGTCGGGCGTCGTCGAGCATCGCACCGACCTCCGCGATCGCCGAGCCGCGACCGACGAACGAGGTCCGCGGCTCCGGCAGGTTCGTCCGGCGTCCGCCCGCCGTCGAGAGCGGGGGGAAGCCCTGCCTCCAGCCCCTCGATCACGAGGTCGTGCAGCGGCTCGTCGCGATCGAAGTCCTTCAACTTGTGCGCTCCCAACGCGCGGAGAGCGACGCCGTCGGGGAGCCGGTCCGCCAGCAACGTCCGCGTGGCGTCCGGAGAGCACCACCTGCCCGCCGTGGCCGCTGGCGGCGATGCGGGCGGCCTTGTGGACGTCGATGCCGACGTAGTCGTCGCCGCCCAGCTCGCCCTCGCCCGTGTGCATCCCGATCCGGACCCGAACGGCGGCTCCGTCGTCCCACGGATGCGCCGCGAGCCCACGCTGGGCGGCCACGGCCGTTCTCACCGCGGCCTCCGCCGATGCGAACGCCACGAAGAACGAGTCGCCCTCGGTACGGATCTCGACACCCCCCTGCTCGGCGATCGCGGTCCGCAGGATCTCGGCGTGTCGGTCCAGCTGGCGCACGAAGCCGTCGCGCCCGAGCCCCTGCAGCATCCGGGTCGACCCCTCGATGTCGGAGAACAGGAACGTCACCGTGCCGGTGGGCAGGTCGCGCATCGCAGCACAGTACGTCAGGGGAACGGAGGCCCGGTAGTTCCCCACCACCGCATCAATCGCACGGATTCCCGGGGTTGCCTCGGCCTAACGCTGGCCTAACGTCGGACGCCGGAGAGCGGCTGCGTCCGCGGCCGCCGGCTCGCGTGGAAGGGAAGGGCGATGCAGCGCGCGATGAGGGTCATGGTGGGAGCCGCCATGTTCGTCGCCGTCGCGTGCTCGGCGGCGGAGGATCCACCCCGTGTGACACCCGCCGAGCGCACCACACCGGGCCCCCGCATCCTCTCGGACTGCCCGGTCCTGCCGTGTCAGGGACCGCTCGAGCCGGGCCAGTACCGGTGGACCTTCTCCGAGCCGACGATCGATTTCGAGATCCCGTCGCCCGGATGGACGTGGTACTACTCCGGCGGCTTCCGGATCGTGTCCGGCGATACCGCCTCGGTCGAGGGCCTCTACATCCCCGACGGTGTCTACTTCCTCCACGATCCCGCCATCGCGTCGCAGGACTGCCGGGAGACGGAGGAGCCTGGCGTCGGCCGGTCCGTGGATGACCTCGTCACGTGGCTCGAGGCGGCGCCCGGCCTCGACGTGAGCGAACCGACTCCGGTCACGGTCGGCGGACTCGAGGGGATGCAGCTCGATCTCCGGATCGATCCGGCGTGGAAGCGCACGTGCTTCTTCAGCGAGGGCAAGCCGGTGGTGCCGCTGATCTACAACGGGGCCCGGCTGGGCGGGTACAACTGGGCCATCGTCCGCGGACAATCGCTGCGGTGGCACATCCTCGAGACCGATACGGGCGTCCTCATCGTGAACGTCGAGGACGATCCGGGCGGCCTGCCACACGGCGAGCTGCTCGAGACCGGCGGCGAGATCGTCGCGTCGTTGGCGTTCTCATGGCAGGGCTGATGCCCCGCTCGCCGTTGCGCAACGGAACGAACGGGATCGACACGCACAGCTGGATGGTGCGGATCGTGCTCGTCGTCTGCGCGATGCTCGGTCCGGCGTGCGACGATGCCGGCGTCCCCCCCGAATCCGTGGCCCCGCCGGCATCGGCGCAGGCAGCGAGATCGCCTGATGCCGACGCCGAGCCGGACGAGATCGACGGTTGCATCCCCGCCTGTGGACCCACCGGGATCATCGAGCCGGGGCGCCTGTCCCCGGGCGAGTACGAGACCGGTTGGTTCTTCGGGGGCGAGATGCGGCTGACCGTCGACGCCGGCTGGACGAGTCCGGAGGACAGCACGGGCGAGTTCTCCGTGGCGTCCCATCAGGATCGGATCCTCTTCTGGGTCGACACCTATCCCGTCGAGGACGGCAGGCGTGTCCGGGTGCCGATGACCGCCGCCGGGTTGCTGCGCGGTCTCAGATCGAGCACGCAGCTGGACGTCTCCGGATCCTCCGAGGGATCGATCGGGGCACTGCCGGCCACCGTGGTCGACATCCGCGTGGCCGCCGACGCCGTCAACGACGAGCGGGACAATCCGTGGTGTCGCGTGCGGACCTGCGCCCTCTTCCTGGGATTCCCCCAGTGGGACGGCGTCTTCGGGATCGCCGGAACCGAGGTGCAGCGCTTCTATCTCTCCGACGTGACCTACGGGGGCGTGGACCACCTGTTCGTCGCCGTCATCTCCCCCGATGGATCGACCGACATGGGGGTCTTCGCACCACGGGCGGAGCGGGTGATCGCCACGGTCCGGGTGCCTGCGAGCCCGGCATGACACCGCCGAGCAGCAGCCGAGCACCCGTCTTCCTCTACGTCCGATCGACCTGATCCGATCCGTCCTCGTTGGGCGCTGCCGGGGGGCGATGCCGGGTGGCGAGCTCCGCGCGCGACCTGATGCCGAGCTTGCGGTAGATGCGACGCAGGTTCGATTCCACGGTGTTCACACTCATGAAGAGTCGCTCGGCGGTCTCCTTGTTCGTGAGGCCGAGGGCGACGACGTCGGCGACGCGTCGCTCCGTCTCGCTCAGGTCGGTCGGTGAGGCCGTGCGCCCGCCGATCCTCGCCAGCGCGCCGTCGGCTCTGGCCGTCCACAGCGGCGCCCCGAGCTCGTCGAACTGCGACCGTGCCCGCTCGAGGGCGTCACGGGCCTCGCGCCTCCGTTTCATGCGCCGCAGCGTCTCGCCCTGGATCAGACGCGTGCGCGCTGACTCGAACGGGATCGGGATGTGCTCATGCGTTGCGAGCGCCTCCTCGAGCTCGAGCAGCGCACCCTGCGGATCGCCCAGGCCCGCCGCGATGAGCCCTCGGCACCGCCCCGCGGTGGCCAGCGCGAGCGGCCGGTCGAGCGCGGCGCCCTGGTCCTGCAGCCGATCGACCACCTCCTTCGCGCGCTCGACCCGGCCGACGCTCACCAGCGCCTCGGCGAGGTCGGGAACGAAGGGGAACGCTCCCGGCTCCGCGACACTGCTGCCGGCCAGCAGTCGCTCGGCGGGTTCCAGCAACCGGACGGCCTCGAGGGGATCGTCCATCGACACCGCGAGGAACCCCAGGACGCTGCGATGCTCGACCTGCGTCACACGATGCCCCATCGCAGTGGCGAGAGCGAGCCCCTCGGATGCGTCCCGCTCGGCATCGGTGGTGCGACCCATGAGGGCGGCGACGCGCGCCCTCGCGTACAACATCCGATCGCGGAGCTCATCCAGGCCCGCATCGAGGACGATGTCGTAGCCCGCGTCCGCGTGCCGGGCCGCGGTGGCCCACTCGCCGGCAGCGCACTCCACCTCGCTGAGCAGGGGCAGCGTGTCGTGACGCATGAGCTCGAGGCCGGACTCGACGAGGTGGCGATCCGCCTGCCGGGCCGACGCCAACGCCTGCTCGATCCTCCCCTCGCGGAGGAGCTGACTGCCGCGGATCCTCGCGGGCTGAACCGTCTCGCCGGGACCGAGGTCGACGCCGATCGCCGACGCCCGGCGCATCGTCGGCTCCGTCTCCAGCCCGAGCAGCGACTCCGCATCACCGAGCACGTCGAGCGCCACGCGGAGCGCCAGCGGATCGGCACGGCGTTCGGCGAAGCCGACCGCGGCGCGGGCATGCTCGATCGGCGCGAACCGGCTCCAATCGACACAGGGCCACCCACGCGAGGTTCGCGTGCACGATCGCGGTGAAGAACTCCTCGTCACCGAGGTCCGGAAGCGCGGCCCGGAGCAGACTGTCCACCCGGTCCACGTCGTTGTAGGACCTGATCGCGACCTCCATCCGCGTCATCGCCTGCTGCTGCCGGGAGGTGGTCGTCTCGATCAGCGTTTCCAACCGTGCGCGGGCGCCGGGCACGTCGCCCGCATCCCAGCGCTCCAGGGCGGCGGACCGAATGCGGCGGCAGCGCCCCGCCTCGTCATCACGCGGGGTGAGCTCGGCCGAAAGCTCCCAGAGCTCCGCAGCGGCCAGGGGCGCCCCGCGCCGCCGCGCATGGGTGGCCGCGTCCTGGACCAGCGACGCACGTTCCGGATCGGGGCCGGCGCCGGTCAGCGCGATGTGCCGGGCACGTTCCTCCAGACCGGTCGTGACCGCTGCGAGGCGGCCATGGACGGCCTGCCTCGTCCCCTCGGCGGCCGACCAGTAGACGGCAGCGCCGAGCAACGGATGGACGAATCCGATGTGGTCGCCCTCGACGACGATGATGCCGGCCTCCTGCGCCTCCGTCAGGCCGCGATCCGTCGCCGTCCGGTCGGGACGTGCGATCCGAAGTTCGCCGACCGTGGGGCGAGCCATCGCCGAGACGACGAGGGCGACATCCCGCGCATCCGGCGAGAGTCGGTCGAGGCGCATGCGCAGGACGTCGCGCACGTTGCCCCCGATGGGAAGCGGCGTCCCCGCCGCCGGCTCGGCGCCGCGGAGCGCGTGGGCGATCTCGAGGGCGAAGAACGGATTCCCACGTGCGGCCTCGTGCACCCGCGCGACGAGCGGCGGCGAGAGCGGTCGCTCCAGACCGGCCCGGAGAATGCGGGAGACCTCCGCGAGGCCGAGCGGGCCCACATGGAGGCGAACGGTGTCCCCGGCGGCGATCGCGCCCATCAGATCGAGAGGGTCCACCGAGCCGGGTGCGAGGCGCCGAGCGGCGAGGACGCCCACCGGATACCCCTCCAGCCGGCGCATCGCGAACGAGAGGGCGCGAGCCGAGGAGTCGTCGAGCCACTGGATGTCGTCCAGCCCGATCACCACCGGGGACGAGGCGCTCAGCGTCCGGAACGCCTCGAGCACCCCGAGCGCGATCGCCCGCTGATCCGGCTGCAGTGGGCCATGGGTCCTGCGAAGGAGCGCGATCTCCAGCGCCCGCCGCTGGGGCGCCGGAGCGTCCGCGAGCGCCTCGTCGAACACGTCGCCGAGGAGATCTCCGATCGCGGAGTAGGTGAGCGTGGTCTCGCGCTCGGCTGGGCGGGAGACCAGGACGCGGTGACCGGCGCCGGCGGCGGCGACCACGCCCGCCCGCCACAAGGTCGTCTTCCCGATCCCCGCCTCGCCCTCGAGGAGGAGCACGCGCGGACGCTCGGCCAGCTCCTCCACGAACCGGAGGAGCGCGGCATGCTCCTTCGCTCGGCCCACCATCCTGTCTCGTGGCCCGTCTGGTGGCGATCCCATGCCGCGTCATCCTCCGGTCGTGATCGGGCCGCCCGGTGCCGCGAACCCGCCCGTCGAACGCCAGCCCCCTGCGGACCGTTCGGGCAGGCATCCCAGGGTGTTACGAGCTGACGATACCTGCCACCGTCCCTGCGACCGGGCCCGCGCTGCTGGGTTGCGTCCTCCCCGCGACTCGAGCACATCCTGACGCGGTCGTACCGACGAGGCGCCGTCCCGCGACCGGGGCATCGTCGCAACGTTCGGGGGGTTCGGATGGGTGAGGCGATACTCGGCTGCACGGGTCTGCGCAAGTCCTTCGGGGACCGGCCGGCCGTCGTCGACGTCGGCTTCACCGTGGCAGCCGGTGAGACCTACGGGCTGCTCGGACCCAACGGAGCGGGCAAGACCACCACGATCTCCATCATCTGTGGCCTGCTCCGTCCCGACGCCGGCGACGTCGTCGTCGACGGCAAGCGAATGGACACACAGACCCTGGCAGCGAAGGCGGCGATCGGGTACGTGCCGCAGGAGATCGCGATCTACGCCGACCTCACAGGCCGGGAGAACCTGCGCTTCTTCGGCACGCTCTACACGCGGCCCGGGCGTGATCTCGAGGCCCGGATCGACCGCATCCTGGAGACGATCGGCCTGGCCGACCGGGCCGACGAGCGCACGGACGCCTACTCCGGCGGCATGAAGCGTCGCCTCAACATCGGCCTAGGCATGCTGAACGAGCCCACCCTGCTGGTCCTGGACGAGCCCACGGTCGGGGTCGACCCGCAGAGCCGCAACGCCATCCTGGACTCGGTCGAGGCACTCGCGTCCGAGGGGATGGCCGTGCTGTACACCACCCACTACATGGAGGAGGCGGAGCGTCTCTGCGATCGCGTCGGCATCCTGGACGAGGGCATGCTGAAGGCGGAGGGCAGCCGCCGAGAGCTGATCGCGAGGGTCGGCGAGCGGGACCGTCTCCGCATCGACGCCAGTGGGGACCTCCGAGCTGCGGCCACGGCAGCGCAGGCGGTGGCCGGCGTCGAGGAGGCCGTTGCCCGCGACGGGGGTCTCGATCTGCTCGCGCGCGACGTCCGCGCCTCCCTCGCCGAGATCGTCCGCGCGGTCGACGCGACGGGCACGAGCATCACCTCCATGGAGGTGCAGGAGCCCAACCTGGAGGCGGTCTTCCTCCACCTGACCGGCAAGGCCCTGCGGGACGAGGGGTGACGAGGTGCGCGACGCGTGGACGATCGCGCTCAAGGATCTGCGCCGGCGGATGCGCGACCGTACGGCGCTGCTGGTGGCGGTGATCCTCCCGTTCGCGATGGCGATGATCTTCAGTCAGACACTGAGCGGCGTCGAGGGTGACCGGTTCGAGGCGAACCTCGCCGTTGCGAACGAGGACCCGGAGGGCACTCTTCCTCTGGAGTTCACGGAACTGCTGAGGAGCCTCGACTTCGTGCGCCTGCGGGCGACGGGATCGGCGGCTGCGGCGGAAACGCTGGCCGGCGGGGGCGAGATCGATGCCGCGATCGTGTTTCCCGCCGGGTTCAGCCGCGAGCGTGGAAGCCGGGCGGGGAGGCACGATCGAGGTGATCGGGTCCCCCGATTCGAGTGTCGGAGCGCTCGTGGCCACCTCGCTCGCCCGGTCGTTCGTGTCGGATCTGAACGCGATCGGACTGTCCGTCGCGGTGATCGCGGGGCTGGACGGCGGGGCGGTCGACCCGGCGGTGGTGGTGCGAGCCCGAGCGGTTCCGCCCGCCGCGGAGATCCGACCCGCCGACGCCGAGGATCAGGTCGCCTCTCAGTCGACCTTCTTCGCGATCGGCATGGCGGTGTTCTTCCTGTTCTTCGCGGTGGAGTTCGGCGTCCGCGGACTGCTGGAGGAGCGCGAGGAGGGCACGTTGGCGAGGCTCCTGGCGGCCCCGATCCGTCCGGCGTCGGTGATCGGCGGCAAGGCGCTCGCGAGCTTCGCGATGGGCCTGGTGAGCACGGTGCTGTTGGTCGTCGCGACGACGTGGTTGCTGGATGCGACGTGGGGCCGGCCGGCCGGGGTCGCCTTGATGGTGGTGGCGGGTGTGCTCGCGGCGGTCGGAGTGATGGCGCTCGTCGCCACGCTCGCAACCACCACCTCACAGGCCGGCTCCTACGTGTCGATCGTGGCGGTCGTGGGCGGCCTGCTTGGCGGGACGTTCTTCCCGATCTCGCAGGCAGGGCTCCTCGGCACCCTGCGGTTCCTCTCGCCGCAGGGGTGGCTGATGGACGGCTTCCAGCGCCTGAGCTTCGGTGCCTCCATCGCCGAGATCGCCGTTCCGCTGGCGGCCGTACTGGGGATCGCGATCGTCACCGGGACGATGGCGTGGGGTCGGGCGAGGCGGATGGTGATTCGATGAACATCCGGAAGGTGCTCGCGATCGCCGGGACCAACCTGCGACGGCTCATGCGGGACAAGACCGCCATATTCTTCGTGTTCGTCTTCCCGTTCCTGATCATCCTGGCGCTCGGGGCCGCGTTCGGCTCGGGATTCACGCCGCGGCTCGGCGTGGTCGCCGAGGGGTCCGGGGTGCTCGTCGAGGATCTCGCGGCACGGCTGGAGCGGACCGGGGGGCTGGATGTGCAGTCGTTCGCGGACGCGGAGGCGCTGCGAACCGCCGTCGAGCGAGGGGAGATCGAGGGCGGTCTGGTGATCCCCGCCGACTACGACGCTCGGATCAGGGAGGGGGCGACGCTGTCCCTCGAGTATCTGGCGCGCCAGACCGGTGCCGGCCAAGAGCTCCGGGTCGCCGTCGGCGCCGTCGTGGACGAGCAGAGCATCCAGATCAGCGCCGCGCGATTCGCGGTCGACGAGGGAGCCGCCGCCGGGTTCGACCAAGGGCTCGATCGCGCCGAGGCCCTGGCGCAGGATCTTCCCCGGGTGCGGGTCGCGACGCGCATCGCCGGCGGCGGCGGCATCGGCGGCTTCGACACGGGCGCGGCGCAGGAGCTCGTCCTGTTCATCTTCGTGACGTCGCTGTCGGCCTCATCCATGCTGATCGAGACGCGACGACTCGGCATCACGCGCCGCATGCTGGCCTCCCCCACGACCGTGCGCACGATCCTGGCCGGGGAGACGCTCGGGCGCTACGCGATCGCGCTGCTCCAGGGCGCGCTGATCGTGGTGGGCTGTGCGCTCCTCTTCCGGGTCCATTGGGGTGATCCCCTCACCACGGGACTGGTGGTGTTGCTGTTCGCCCTGGCGGCGACCGGCGCGGCGATGGTGATGGGCTCGATCCTGAAGGACGCCGCGCAGGCCGGCAGCGTCGGTGTGTTCCTGGGATTGGTGCTGGCGGCGCTGGGCGGGTGCATGGTTCCGCTCGACATCTTTCCTCCGGTGATGAACACGATCGCGCACGTCACCCCACACGCATGGGCGATCGAATCGCTCACGGCGTCGATCACGACCGGTGCGGGCCCGGCTGAGGTTGGCCTCGAGCTCTCCGTGCTCGCCGTCTACGCCGTGGGGTTGCTGGCCATCGCCACGGCGCTGTTGCGGCGCACGATCATGAGCCGCGCCTGATCGACGGCGTGCCCACGCGCGTCTCCTCTTCGGTCTCGTTCGTTAGGACCTGATCCGACGACGGGCTCAACGCTGTGCGCATCGAACCGGACGCGGATCCGAGCATCGAGGATCGGAGCTGCGACCTGGGATGACGAGGTCTCTGTTCTGGACACGGACCACGTCAGGTCCCCGGTCGTGCAGAGCTGCCCCTGCTCGTCGTCCGTGAGAGCAGCGACCGAGGATCCCTCTGGATGTGTGGACCAACCATGCGCCGCCTCGGATTGCCTCCGCAAGCCACCCCATCCAACGATCACCAGATCAGGATGCCCAACACTGTCCCCCCCGGATGCCGCTACCAGGAGAAGCCGGGCGGAGCCGGATCGCACAGGGCTTGGGCACGTGCTCGGAGCGACGCCTTGAACTGCTCCGAGGCGGGGTCGTGGGCGAGGTTGTGCAGCTCGAAGGGATCGTGGACGAGGTCGTACAACTCCTCCTCCTTGGTCGAGTAGGCGACGTACGTGGCGGTTCTCGTCCGCACCGCGCAGTAGGTCGGCACCGGGTCGTACGACCCTCCCTTGAGATGCTCGATCGGGAATTCGCGCCGCCACTGCGGACGCGGGGCCCCCGACAGCAGCGCTGTCATCGCCATGCCGTCGGCGCCCGGCGCCTCGACCCCGGCGAGGTCGGCGACGGTGGGGGCCCAGTCGATGTTGAGCACGAGATGCCGGTCGGTCGCTCCGTCGACGGTGAGTGGGTCGTAGCGGATCACGAGCGGAACCCGGATCGCCTCCTCGTACGGTGCTTGCTTCGAGGTCCATCGATGCTCGCCCCGCAGCAGGCCGTTGTCCGACGAGAACACGATGAGTGTGGACCTGAGCCGGCCCGTGTCGGCCAGCGCGGTGAGCAGCCGGTCGATCGCCTCATCGACGGCCAGGAGCGTCCGCAGCATCTTCCTGCGACCGGCGTCGACACCGACGATGTCCTCGTCGGTGAGCCGGGGCTTCGTCCGGATGTATGCCGGCTTGTCGCTGACGTCGCGCTCGTTGAAGCTCGGCGGCCGCGGCTCGAATCCGACGGAGGAGAACGCCGTGGCGTGCCGATCTGCCGGGATCGGTGGGCCGTGCGGGGCGAAAGGAGTGAAGTACAGGAACAGCGGCTGCTCGGCGGGAGCGTCATGGATGAACGCCTCGGCGCGGCCAGCGAGGACGTCGGTCGAGTAGTCGCTCGGAGCTTTCCCACGATGGGTGATGAGCCCGTTGTCCACGAAGTCGTAGTCGTAGTATGCCCCGCCCTCGTTCAACACGCCGCCCGAGAATGCGTGCCATTCGTCCCATCCGGGCGGAGTGCCGCTCCGATATCCGTTCAGGTACTTGCCGACGAGGCCCGTGTGATACCCGGCGCCGTCGAGCCACGTCGCGACCGTGCTCGAGGCGTCGAAGCTCGCGTACCCGCCGTACGGCGCGTAGTTGCGGTAGACCAGGTTGGTGTGCGAGTACGTCCCGGTGAGGATGCTTGCCCTGCTGGGGCAGCACCACGGATTCGGCACGAACGCGTTCGTGAACGTCATCCCGTGCCCGGCGAGCCTCGAGTTCACCACCGGCATCGCCCAGAGCTGATCCAGCCGCATGTCGTCCGTCACGATGAACACGATGTCGGGCGGCATGTCCTCGGCCCGGACGGAGGGACCGCGAGCGGGGCGGGCGACCGCGAGCGTCCCGGCGACCGACGCGAGGAGGGCGAGCGCGCCGGCGAGTCGAAGGGCTGGTCGTCGTGGCAGCGGGGCCTCCGGGTTCGTGATAGGGCAACCTACGTGAGCGAGACCTCTCTGGTCAACGATCACAGAGCCGTCCGTTCAGCCCCGGGCGGGTGCTTGGAGATGCTCGCCGGGCGGAATCACCTGACGACGAGTTCGCCCTGCATCCCGGGAGCGTGGGGGAGACATTCGAAGACGTAGGTTCCCGGCTCCGCGTCGAAACTGACTCGCTGCTCGCTGTTCGGCGGCACGCTCAGGTCGACGCCGAGCTCCTCGATCGTGAAGGTGTGTCGAGTGTTGTCCTCGTTCGTGACATGGACCGAGACGCTCCCGGCCGTGGCCTCGATCGCGGCCGGACGGAACTCGATGTCCTCCGCGACCACGTCGACGTCGCCGGGCTGTGCCGGGACGCTCTCCACGCCCGCGAACGCGATCACGGCGGCGATGCAGGCGAGGAGGAGGACCGCACCCGCCGCGACGGCGACCGTGCGCGCTCCCCGCGACGCCTCGTCGGTTCGCGAGCGGCGGGACGGGACGACGGCGATCATGCCGACGAGCAGGGCGACCGTGAAGACGCAGAGCGGCAGGAAGTCGACCACGGACTCCGGATGGCCGAGCGCGTCCACCAGGAACGGAGCACTGAACAGCAGAACGGCCAGGGAAACGACGCCCAGCCACACGATCCCGACCCGTGGCCGGGCCCGCATCACGAGCAACCCGATGACGAAGGGGGCAGCCATCGCGAGGAGGAAGGGCTGCAGACTGAGCGTGATCAGCATGGGGATCAGCAGCGACGCCAGGACGGCGACGGCCGCGATGATCTGCAAGCGGGGCCATCCCAGGGAAGGTCCCGGTTGCCCGGGGCCGGCCGATCCGGCGATCACCTCAGGTTCGCGCTCGCCGTTCGTCTCACTCCGACTCATGGCCGCCCCACCTTCGTTGACAGCTGTGCCCGCGTCGTCGCGACCGGGCAGATCCGACGATCTCCGCCGGCCGAACATCATCGCACGGGCGTGGGCCACCCCGCCGCTCGCCCTCCCTCGTAGCTACCTGGACCCGAAAGAACGATGTACTTCCGACGCTGCTCCGGGCTAGACTCGGCCGCCCGAGCAACGCCGCCCGCGTACAGAGAAGTGGAGTTGTGACCAGGACGAGGAGTTGCGCAGATCACGTAGGAGCTCCGGCGACGCCGGGCACACGCGGCAAGGGGTAGCGCAAGGTTCGGCCGCTCCGTGCTGGCGCCGGCACGGTCTGCGTGCGAAGCTGCGCTCCCCGATCGGACGGAGGGAGGCAGACGTGAGACGGAATCTGGCGATCATCGCCATCATGGCGCTCGCGATCGGCATGGCGGTGACGGGACTGGCGCTCGCCACGCCCGGAAGCAACGCCGTCAACACGGAGCTGGCACGTCAGTCCGTGCCGAAGCTCACCGCACACTTCGTCAATCGCGATATCGTCGTGACGGAGTTCAGCTTCGCACCGGGCGGACTCACGGGATGGCATTCGCATCCCGGCAAGGTCATCGTCGGGGTGGCCCGCGGATCGATCACGTTGTATCGCGGGTCCGATCCCGCCTGCGCGGGCACCACGTACACCGCAGGTGAGGTCTTCATCGAGCATCCGAGCGTCGTTCACCAGGCGGTGAACGAAGGGACGGTCGCGACCGTACTGAACGCCACGTATCTCGGCGTGCCGATCGGGCAATCACCGCGGATCGACGAGGCGCAACCCGTCAATTGCGCGTAGTCCCCGACAGGATGTGGTGGGCCCGTCCACGGGACGGGCCCACCACACGCCTGGATCGCCTCATGGTGCGGGGTTGATGAGCCGCGGACGGGGAGCCCCGGAAGCCGGAGCATGAGCGCCCTAGGGTCGTGACCCTGGGAGCGACGTGAGCGCCTGGCGTGCGAGTTCCAAGGCACCCTGCGGGTCGGCCCCGAGTTGATGAGCCCGCACCGCGAACGCGGTCGCCGCGTCGCGGAGCGCGTCGCGGGACCGGCCACGCGCGGCCGGGTTCGGTTTGGCGACGAACGATCCGTGTCGCCCGCGCGTCACGATCACTCCGTCGGCTTCGAGCTCGCGGTACGCCCGTGCGACGGTCCCGCCGGCGACCCCGAGATCCTTCGCGAGCTGACGGATCGTCGGCAACCGTGCTCCCACGACGAGCACGCCGGAGAGGGTCATCGTCGCGATCTGCATGCGGATCTGCTCGAAGGGGGGAACGGGTGAGGACGGTTCCACGCGGACGATCATCCTGAGCTCCGCAAACCGCGCCGGACCCGGAAGCCGGTGGGGTGAGCGACGTTGATCCAACACACGAAGGAGAGCAGTAGCGCAAGGACGATCACCACCCCGGCGACGATCCCTCCCGCCTCCCCGGGGATCGCGGCGGCGAGGGTGAGTGCGACCAGGGGGCCGGCGAACTGGATGAGCAGGGCCAAGCCGGCTCCCGCGACCGTATGGATCGAGGTGGATCGCATCGCGTCGTCGACCTCGACGTCGGTGATGTCCGCGAGCGACTGTCGGCGTGCCACGATCCGGCGCTCGATCATCTCGACGACGACGGCGATCGATGCGCCACCGAGCGCGTACAACGCGATGGAACCCACGCCGGGGAGGTCGATATCGGCGTCGGGCTGGAGGAGACCGTACGGCAGGATCATCGCCAACGCGACGACGCCGAGGGCCCGCTGCAACGTGAGCAGGCGCACCGAGAGATAGTCGACGAGGCGACGAGGTCGCATCACGGCAGTGGTCTCGGTCTCTCGGAACCGATGCACCCCGACCTCGGCGACCAACGCACCGAGCAGATACCCGGCGAGCATCAGGGTGAGAGCCCATGCACCCTCGTCGAACGTCGTGCCCGAGACGCCGGAATAGAGCCACGGCGAGATGAAGCCGACGAGCGCGCCCACCCTGCGGCTGTGCCGGTGCCGGATGAGGTAGCGCTGCACGACCGGGGCGTTCTGGGACGTGAGCTCGACCCCGGCGGCGTCGGCCCACCGACTGATATCGGCGTCGTCCGCGCTCGCGCGCCGTGTGACCCCGACCAGCACGACCACGACCAGCACGACGATCGCGAGAACCTCGATGGGGCCCAACATCGGTGCCTCCTCATTCGGTCTGTATCATTGTGTCGATACAATCGCACGTTGGTAGCGGACGGTCAAGTTGAGGCGGCCCACACCACGCCCGACGTTGGGCGTCGCGGTCCGAATCAGTTCTAGACGGAGATCGCGCGGGTGGCCGTCGCGACCCGTTGCCCCCACCCACGGAACGCTGCGTCGAGAACCACGCGACCCTCGGCGTCGTTCGGGATCCGCATCCGCACCCAGAAGGTCTCGCGCTCGTAGCGATCGGCGCACCACGAACGTCCGAACGCGACCACCTTCACGCCACATCGCTCGACGACGTCCGGCGCGAGAGGCCCGGCCAGGGGTTGAGCGTTCTCCGACAGTTCGAGGCCGACCTCGAGCCGCGACCCGTGCTCGACGGTCGCGCCGCGCCGTGGGTGCACGAAGGCCAGGTCGAACGTCGACAACACGATCGGAACGGAGCCGCCGGAGACGGCGAGATCGTCGTTCCCCGAGAACCAGACGACGGCACGGTGGCGGCCGGTCACGTCGGGCACGACGTGGCACGACACGCGACCCGTGACCGGGTCGATCGGCAGGTCCCGGCAGGGGTCGATCCAATCGGAGATGGAGAAGGAGACGGTGCCCGACGCCGGCACCGGCGTGACCCGCGCGTGGACGTCAAACGGCGTGCCCGGCGCGAGCAACTCGTCGCGCGTGCGCACCGTGACGGTCGCCGGGGGCCGCACCTTGAGCGTCGTGGTCGCTGACGACGCTCCGAACGATCCGTATCCAGCGAACGACACCTCGATCTCGTGGTCCCCAACGGTGCCGGAGGAGACAGAGCACCACACCTCACCGCCCTGAGGGCCTCCTATCGGCTCCGCCTCGCATCCGGAGACCGCCACGCCGTCGATCGCGACCGACAGCGTCCCCCCGCTCGGGATCGGATGCATGGTGGCCACGATCAACAAGTTGTCGAGGTCGGGCGGGACCGTCGGTAACGACTCGATCGTCACGGTGGTCGTCGTCGACGGCGCGGTCGTGAACACATCGACGACGCCGCCATCCTCCGACACCACGTCGGAACCGGGTGCGCTCACTGCGATGATCGAGCCGTCGTCGGACATCGCAACATCCTCACCGAACCGATCCCCGGGTGACCCCGAAGGCGACGACAGGAGCAGTTCCCAGGCCCACGCGTCGTTCGGATGCCTGTACACGTGCACCTTCCCGGCGTGGAGGAGGCTCCCGTCACGCGGTTGACCGATCGCGATGGTCGAGCTGTCGTCCGCGATCGCCGCCGACGCTCCCCAGGCGTCGGTCTGCCCCCCGAGCTCATCGGTCCAATGCCACGACGTCGGTGTCGGCGCGAGGACATTCGCCGCTGCGAAGGGGTCCGCGTGCCGCCCGGACTCCATCGTGATCACCCCCCTCGAGCCATCGGCCGTGATCGCGACCGCGTCGCCCTGGTATCCCCAGCCGCTGTGAACGATGCCCCGCGAGGTCCACGTGCCGTCGGTGAGAGTGGTGACGTTCGCGACCAGCCCCGACAGCACGACGGTCCCATCGGCCGAGACCGCCACCTCGAGGGAGTCCGGACCGGGCAACTCCGACCCTGCCGACCAGGCGTCGTCGGCGCGCGTGAAGACGAACGGGGCGTACCCGCTCCGGGTTGCCAGGGCGATGTCACCCGTCGCGGACACCGCGACGCTCCGCCCGAACCGACTGCCGGTCGCGGGCGTTGGCGGCGCGAGGGTCGCTTGCAACTCCCAGACGCCGCCCTCCGACACGAAGACCGTGGCAGTGCCCGCAGCTTCCAACCCGCCGGCGGGGGAGCGTGGAGCCCCGACGACGAGCGTCGTCGCATCGTCCGAGAGGGCGAGGTCGGACCCGAACCGCCGCGCGCCGGCCGGCGCGCCAACCCGCGCTTCGAGCGCCCACGTCGTGTCGGTGCGCCGATAGACGTACACAGCCCCGACACCGGCGGAGCCGCCGACCTCTTCGCGAGGCGCGCCGACGACGAGCAGCGATCCGTCGGGCGATAGATCAACCGCCGAGAACCCCGGCGTCACCGCGTCGCCCGGCGGGCCGAGCTCTGCCTGCGCCACGTAGACGTCGGAGGCGCCCTCCGCGGCGGCGGCGGCCGGCTGCATGATCGCCGTCCCGGCGACGGTCGCGAGCAGGCCAACGGCAGCGCGGAGCATCCGGCCATGCATGCTCCTCCCATCGGCTGCGAGCGTGGTCCGCTGTACCCCCTCGGCCGTCTCCACCGGAGGCGGCGCGGATCGCGTCGTCCATAATGGCCACTCCTGCCGAGCAGGGTGGATGATGGTCACACTCCCGACCGGAACGGTCACGTTCCTCTTCAGCGACATCGAGGGCAGCACCCGTCTCGTGCAGCGCCTCGGGGACGGGTACCCGCCCCTGCTCGCCGAGCATCAACGGCTCCTCCGCGCCGCCTTCGCCGCCGAGGGTGGCGTCGTCGTCGGGACCGAGGGCGACTCGTTCTTCGCGGTGTTCCGGGGCGCGGCCGAGGCGCTCGCCGCGGCGATCGACGCGCAGCTCGCCCTCGAGCGGCACCCGTGGCCGGAGGACGGCCGGATCCGGGTGCGGATCGGGCTGCACACGGGTGAGGGAGCGCTCGGGGAGGACTCGTACGTCGGGGTGGACGTCCATCGCGCCGCGCGGATCGCCGCCGCGGCCCACGGAGGCCAGGTGCTGGTGTCGGACAGCGTCCGGGGGCTGGTCGACCACGCCCTCCCCGACGGCGTCGCGCTCCGCGACCTGGGGGATCACAGCCTCAAGGATCTCCTGCAACCGGAACGTCTCCATCAGGTCCTCCATCCGGAGCTGCAGGCCGAGTTCCCGCCACCGGCGACACTGAACCGGCGCCCGAACGCCCTCCCGGCGCAGATCTCGGCGTTCGTGGGCCGCGAGGCCGAGCTCGGCACACTCCGCGAGCTCCTGAGTGACCCCGCCGTGCAGGTCCTCACCCTCACCGGACCCGGCGGGACCGGGAAGACGCGGCTGGCCCTGCAGGTGGCGGCCGAGCAGATGGAGCGGTCGGACGACGCCGTGCACTTCGTCGATCTGTCGTCCGCTCGCGAGGCCGAGGCCGCGTTCGATGCGATCGTGCGGGCCGTCGGAGCATCCGGAGGCGACGGTCGGCGACCGCTCGACGTTCTCGCGGACCATCTCGCCGATCGGCGGACACTGCTGGTCCTCGACAACCTCGAGCAGGTTATCGATGCGGCGGAGGGGATCTCCGAGCTGCTCCAGCGGTGCTCCGAGCTGCGGATCCTCGCCACGAGCCGGGAGGCCCTGCGGATCCGCGGCGAGCGGCGCTTCGACGTTCCTCCGCTGAGCCTTCCCGAGGCGGGTACCGGCGCCGTCGCGGCCGCCGACGTCGCCGACTCCGAGGCCGTGCAGCTCTTCGCCGAACGCGCTCGGGAGGTACGGCCGGAGTTCGCCCTGTCGGACGACAACGCCGGGGCCGTTGTGGAGATCTGCGCCCGGCTCGACGGCCTCCCCCTCACGATCGAGCTGGCCGTCGCCCGGCTCGAGCTGTTCTCCCCGAACGAGCTGCGCGACCGGCTCCGCGATCACCTCGAACCACTGAGCGGCGGCAGCCGTGACCTGCCCGCCCGGCAGCGGACGCTGAGCGGCACGATCGAGTGGAGCGAGCGCCTCCTGGACCCCGACGAACGGACGCTCCTGCGCGTCCTGTCGGTCTTCTCCTCCGCGGGGATCGACGCCGTCGAGCGCGTCGCCGCCGGGATCGACGAGCTGCAGGACGTGTCCGTGCTCGACGGGCTCCTGTCGCTGACCGCGAAGAGCCTCGTCCGCAGCGTCGAGGTCGACGGACGCCGGCGACTCTCGATGCTCGAGACGATCCGGCGGTACGCGGCTGAGCGGCTGGAGGAGGAGCCGGCGCTGGAGAAGACGGCGCGACGCGCGCATGTCGAGTACTTCTCCCAGCTGGCGCAGGACCGGCGCGGCGACCTGGCGGGCGATGGCCGGAACGACGCCCTGGACGAGCTCGAGACCGAGCTGGGGAACCTCACCACGGCGTGGCGGTACTGGGTCCACGCCGGCGACCTCGGCCGGCTCGACATGCTGCTCGACGGCCTCTGGACGTTGCACGACGACCGGGGCTGGTACCACGGAGCGGTCGGGTTGACGAACGATCTCCTGGCCGTCCTGTCGACCAGCCCGGCGACGCCGGAGCGGGCCCGGGAGGAGGTCACGATCCGTACGAGCCTGGCGAGGGGCCTGATGGCGACCCGCGGCTACACCGAGGAGGTCGAGGAGGCATTCGGGCGCGCGCTGGCGCACCTGGAGCAGGAGTCGGCCGCGACACCCGAGACGCTGCCGCTACTCCGGAGCCTCGCCAGCCTGTATCTGTACCGGGGCGAGTTCGACAAGGGCGTCGCGATCGGCCGGCAGCTCCTGGAGCTCGCCGAGGAGCTCCGGGACACGAGCCTGGAGGTCGAGGGTCACGTCCGGGTGGGGACGAACCTCGTGTCGATCGGCGAGGGGTGGGAGGGACTCGAGCACCTGGACCGCGCGATCGAGCTGTTCGATCCGCACCAGCACGTCGGCGGCCGGTTCCGTCTGGGCGCGAGCCACGGCGTCGTCCCGCACACGACCTCGGCGTTCGCGCTCTGGTCGCTGGGTTATCCCGACCGGGCGGTCGAGCACGGCGTTCGCGCGTTGGACGTCGCGGAGGAGATCGGGCATCCGTTCACCTCCGCGTACGCGCTGTTCCACGTCGCCCTGCTCGACGTGTGGCGCGGCGACTGGGAACGCGTCAACGAGCGGGCGAGGGGCGTGCTGGCGATCGCGGAGGAGCACGACTATCAGGTCTGGCAGGCGCTCGCGCTGGTGTTCGAGGGCGTGTCGATGATCGCCCTCGGCCGGCACGACGAGGGGATGGCGGTGAGCGATCGCGGCCTCGGCATGTACCGGCATCTCACGACGCCGCCGGTCTTCTGGCCGCTCGTGCTGTCCGTCCGCACCCGGGGCCTCGCGATGGCCGGCCGGCCGGCGGAGGGGATCGAGCTGCTCGATCAGGCGATCGAGATGTTTCAGGGCAGGGTGAACCTCCTGACCCCGGAGTTCCCGGTGCTGAAGGGCGACCTCCTGATCGCCCTCTCGAAGCTCGGCGAGGCCGAGTCGTCGTACCGGCGCGGCTTCGACACGGCCGCCCAGGCCGGCGCTCGCATGACCCAGCTCCGGGCCGCGACGCGGCTGGCACGACTGCCGCGCGAGGGAGGCGCTGCCTCGACGGACGACGCCGCCGCCCTGCGTTCGGTGTACGGGGAGTTCACCGAGGGCTTCGAGAGCGCCGACCTCGTCGAGGCGCGTGCCGTTCTGGACGACGTCGGCCGACGCTGATCTCGCCCGGAGTTGCACCCGCGGCTCGCCCTTGCGTTGGAGCCTCGGGTTGGGCAAGTATGAAACCCCCCCGTGATCTCAGCGGGCGCCGATCGAGAGGAAGGCGTCGTGCGGATGCGCATCAGCGGATCGGCAGCTCGTGTCGGATCGGTCGCCGTCACGACCGTCATCGTCCTGGTGGTCGGCCTGTCCCCCGCCGCGGCGGCGTCGGGGCCGGGGTCCGAACTGTGGCTGACACGTCACGACGGAGCGGCGCACGGCCCCGACTTCGCCAGTGACATCGCCGCCAGCCCGGATGGATCCGTCCTGTTCGTCACGGGGAGCAGCACCGGCGCCACGAGTGGACCCGACTACGCAACCGCTGCCTACGACGCCTCCACCGGCAGTGAGATCTGGACCAAGCGATACAACGGACCAGGAAACTCGTACGACTACGCCGGGAGCCTCGGCGTGAGTCCGGACGGATCCGTCGTGTACGTGACCGGCACAGCTGGAGCCGACTTCGACCCCGACTTCGTAACGGTCGCTTACGACGCCTCCACCGGCACCAGGCTCTGGACGACTCGCTACGACGGGGGCGACGGGGACAACGCTCGCGCTCTTGCGGTGAGTCCCGATGGGACGACCGTCGTCGTGACCGGGCCGAGCATCGGGTCGGGGAACGAGTACGCGACGGTCGCCTACGATGCCCCCACCGGAGCGCAGCTGTGGGTGCGGCGCTACCACGACCCCGCCAGCGACAACGACCTCCCCACCGCCCTGGACGTGAGCCCGGATGGCTCCGCCGTGTTCGTGACCGGTCTCAGTGAGCACCGATCCGGCAGCCGCAGCGACTACACCACGTTCGCCTACGACCTCACCACCGGGACGAAACTGTGGCTGAAGCGATACAACAGCCCGTTCGACGGATCCGACGAGCCGAACGACTTGCAGGTGAGCCCGGATGGATCCGCCGTGTTCGTGACGGGCGCCAGTGTCGACCCTTCCGGCTGGCGCGGCGACTACGCTACGGTCGCCTACGACCCGTCGACCGGAGCGGAGCTCTGGGTGAGCCGCTACGACGGGCCCGTCGCTGGAAGCGACACCGCCGTCGGCATCGCGGTGAGCCCCGATGCGACGGCCGTGTTCGTGACGGGAACGAGCCAGCGATCGAGCGCGGGGAGGACGGACTTCGCGACGATCGCCTACGAGGCGTCGACCGGAGCGAAGCTCTGGCACCGGCGATACACCGGCAATCGGGATTCCAACACCGCCTCCGCCCTCGGCATCAGCCCGGATGGATCGGTGGTGGTCGTCACGGGCACCAGCTACGACCAGGAAAGCTACAACGACTACGCCACGGTCGCGTACGAAGCGTCCACGGGCCAGCGGCTCTGGCGGAAGCGGTACAACGGCCGTGCGAACGACTCCGATCGGCCGCGGGCGCTGGCGCTGAGTCCGGACGGATCCGCCGTCTACGTCACGGGTTCGAGCATCGGTCGAGGCGTGCAGTACGACTACGCCACGCTCGCGTACCGGGTGACCTGACGGATCGCAGGCGCGGTCGCGATCACGCCATCGCGGCCGTCACGACCTCGCAGAAATCGAACTCCTGGAAGTCGTTCCGTCCCGTGCTCTCCTTCACGATCCCGAGATCCTCGATGAACTCGTCGTCGTTCGGATCGATGGGGGTGCCGCCGTGATCGATCAGGATCGCGAACCGGATCTGCCCCGGATCGTTCAACAGCAGCTTCCCGTCCGGACCGTAGACTTTGTTCGAGCCTGTCGCCATGCCGACGATCGTGAGCGTGCCGTCCCCGTTGTCCGTCACGGTGTGATCCTTGAAGACGTTGTTGAACGTCTCGGTGACCGTCCTGCCGTTCGCGAGGTTCGTCCGCGTCACGGTCCCGTGGAAGTGCTCGATGAAGTAGGCGAGCCGCTCGCTCCCCTGCTGCTTCACGAGGAGGGATCCACGCACCTGCGTGTCCTCCCTGATGCGGAGGCTGCCGCAGAAGTTGCGGATCACGCGACTGCTGGAGTCCGTGAAGTGCTCGTGCTCCATCGGCTGCGCGCCAACCGACCCCAGCGGTGCGATGGACATGGTGATGGTCGCGAGGAACAGCACGCACCCTCGGACCGTGAGGTTCATCGTCGTCTTCCGATGCACGCCATCTCCAACCATGGGGACACTCCATCTCCGGGCGGGCAGAGGACCAATCTGCTCTCACGCCCCCTCGCCGTCAACCCCTCACGAGCGGCAGCACGTACCATCCCCCGATGGCTCGAACGACGGGGTCCGTTGCAGGACCCGTGCTGCTCTCGGTGGTCCTCGCGGCCGTCGCGCTCATCCTCGTCGCGGCTTCCGGTGTGTTCGTGATCCGGCGCGTCGCCGACGACCAGGCGCTCGACGATGCGCGGCAGTTGACCGAGCTGTCCGCACGGGTCGTCCAGCAACGAGTGAACCAGGGTCTCATCAGCGGCAACGCACCGAGTCTGGCGAAGGTGGCGTCGGTCGTGCACGATGCGGTGCTGCATGATCCGGTGGTGCGTGTGAAGCTCTGGTCGTCGGACGGCACGATCGTGTACTCGGACGAGCTGCAGCTGATCGGCGACCGGTACGAGCTCGACGAGGAGGAGCTGGAGGTCTTCGAACACGGCGGCGTCGCGGCGGAGGTCTCGACCCTGGAGGGCCCCGAGAACCGCTTCGAACGGTCCTTCGGCCAGCTCCTCGAGGTCTACACGCGGATCGAGGCTACGGACGGTACGCGCCTGCTCTTCGAGACCTATCAACGACGCTCGAGCGTCGCTGCCAACCGGCAGGAGCTCGTCTCGAGGTTCGCGCCCGTGCTCGTCGTCACGCTGATCGCGTTCGCGATCCTGGAGGTGCCCCTGGGCTGGCTGCTCTCACGGCGTGTCCGGCGGACGCAGGCCGAGCGGGAGCGACTGACGCAGCGAGCGATGAGCGCATCGGATCGCGAGCGCCGTCGGATCGCCGGTGACCTCCACGACGGCCCCGTCCAGGAGCTCGCCGGCCTGTCGATGCAGCTCTCCGCCGCGGCGGAGACGACGGACGACGATTCGGCGCGCGAAGTCCTGCACCGATCCGCCTCGGCGGTCCGCGGGAGCGTCGCGACCCTTCGATCCGCCATCGTCGGGGTCTACCCACCCAACGTCCGCCAGGAAGGACTCGTCGCGGCGGTGTCCGACCTCCTGGCGAGCCTGCGTTCGCGCGGGATCGAGACGCGGGTGCACGTGGACGACGGCGTGCGCTTCGACCCCGAGGTGGAGGAGCTCCTGTACCGCGTCTGCCAGGAGGCCTCGCGCAACGTGGAGCAACACGCCGACGCCCACCAGGTGACCGTCGAGATCCGAACTGTCGACGATCGAGCCGTGCTCTGGGTGACGGACGACGGTCGAGGCATGCCGACCGAACGCCGTGCTCCCCACGACGGGGAGCACCTGGGTCTGGGGATCCTCGAGGACGTGGTCGCGGACGCGGGCGGCCGGCTCGTCGTCGGCCCGGGCCCGGACGGACGGGGGACGCGCGTCTCGGTCGAGGTGCCCGCGGCATGATCCGGGTCGCGCATGCCGACGATCACCAGGTCGTCCGGCTCGGCATGCAGCAGCTCCTGGAGACCTTCGACGACGTCGAGATGGTCGGATCGGCCGCCGGTGGGCTCGAGGCGGTCGACCTGTGCACGACCCAGCGCCCGGACGTCCTGCTCCTGGACCTGTCGATGCCGGAGGTCGACGGCATCGAGGTCACGCGGCGACTCGAGACCGGCTCCCCCGACACCCGCGTCGTGGTGTTCACGTCGTTCAGCGACCGGGACCAGATCGTGCGGGCGCTCGACGCCGGGGCCGTCGGCTACCTCCTGAAGGACGCCGAGCCCGACGAGATCCACGCCGCGATCCGATCCGCATCCCGCGGTGAGGCGCCGATCACGCCGCGGGCGGCCGCAGCCCTCCTCGCCGACCGGCGCGAGCGCCCCACCGGGGGCGTCGCGCTCACGGCGCGCGAGCGGGAGGTGCTGCTCCTGGTCGTGGACGGCCTCGCGAACAAGCAGATCGCGAGGCGGCTGCAGATCAGCGAGAAGACGGTCAAGGGGCATCTCACGAACCTGTTCCAGCGGATCGGCGTCGCCGATCGCACGCAGGCAGCCCTCTGGGCCGAGCGCAACGGCGTCCGGCGCAACTAGGTCTCGGGACGGAGGTCTCGTTGTCCGGCACCGGCCTGGCCCCCATCATGGGTGCATGCGTACCCGGGTCGCTCTCGTCGCCACCTGCGCCGTCCTGATGCTCGTCGGCACCGCCACGGGCGCCGGTGCCGGTGCCGGCGACGTCACGCGCAGCGGATCCTGCTCCGGTCGGGGTGAGTGGCGCCTGCGAGTGCGCCATGAGACGGCTACGACGATCCGGGTCCGCTTCACGATCGTGCATCTGGACCCCGGCGACACGTGGCAGCTGTTCGTGTCGGACAACGGGACCCGGATCGTCTCCACCTCCCGAGTCGTGGACACCAGTGAGGAGATTCGCGTCACGAAGGTGACCGCGAACCGCGACGGCGACGACCGCATCAGGGCCAGCGGCGTGAACGTCACCGACGGCGGCTCCTGCGACGGAGCACTGACCTACCGAGCCTAGGGTCCCGGGACCGACGTCCCGTTGTGACCCCGACCGGCACATCGCGATGCTGCATCCGTACCGGGGAGACCGGTGACCGATGACACACGAAGGGGGAAGGACATGATCGGAAAGATGACACGAGCCGCCGTGGCCGGGGCCATGGCGCTGACGATCGCCGGCGCCGCGCCCGCGATCGCGGGCGACCGTGACGTGATCCGTGAGGGAGCCTGCAGCGGCTCCAGCGACTGGAAGCTGAAGCTCTCACCCGAGGACGGCGGGCTCGAGGTGGAGTTCGAGGTCGACTCCAACGTCATCGGACAGACCTGGAGGGTCCGGCTCTTCCACAACGACGTCCGGTTCTTCGCCGGCACGCGGACGACCGTTGGCCCGAGCGGCTCGTTCGAGCTGCGCCGGGTCACCGACAACAAGGCCGGCACGGACTCGTTCCGCGCCCGGGCGGCCAACCCCGCGACGGGCGAGGTCTGCGTCGGACGGGCATCGATCGGCTGATCGAGGCGAGGCATCACGACGGCCGCCGGGCGACCACCCGGCGGCCGTTGTCGTTCCCTGGCGTCGGTCCGTCGGCGTCAGGATCTGGGGGCGGCGCGTCCGTTTCCGACCCGCGTCGACGGGTAGGTCGGCCGGAACCAAGGAGGGAGGTTGCATGCGTGATCAGGGAGGTGGCGAGGCCCACGAGTGCCCGACGTGCGGCGAGGAGTTTCCCACCGAGGAAGAGCTCCGCCAGCACACGGACGAGGCGCACAGCGGCAACCGGGTGTTGCACACCGTGAGGGCTGGGGCGCTCCAACGGTCGTAGACGGACACATCGCTTCGCAACGCCAACGCCCTTGGCCGTACGTGGGCGGCAAGGCCCGGTTGATCGGTGCACTCAGGCTTGGTGCCTCGGTTACGCTCTGCTTCGTGTCGGTTGCGTCACGGCTCGGAGCGAGGCCATCGGATGGGGCGGTACGCGACACCGGAAGATGAATGGCGTGCGTATCTGGACGGCACGCACTACAAGATCGTGTGGGGACGACGGCTGTTCAGGCGGATCCCGTCGGCACCTCGGTGCAGGGTCTGCCTGGCGCCGTTCGCGGGACCCGGCGGGGCGGCGTTCCGGGCGGCCGGCATCCGTCGATGGGACAAGAATCCGAACGTCTGCAACGACTGCATCCGCGAGCTGGTGAAGCACGACGTGATGGGCGCGGATACCGAGATCTCGTTCCTCTTCGCGGATGTCCGCCGGTCGAGCGAGCTCGCCCGTTCGCTCGAGACGATCGAGCTCGCGCACGTCATGCAGCGGTTCTATCGCATCGCCAGCGATGTTCTCCTCGACCACAGCGCGATCCTCGACAAGTTCATCGGTGACGAGGCCGTGGGCTTCTTCCTGCCGTTCATGACCGGTCCAGACCATGCCGGTACCGCGCTGCGAGCGGCTCGCGAGCTCCTCCGGAGGGTCGGTGAGATCGACAGCGACACGAACATCCAGCTGGGGATCGGCGTGAACACCGGCACGACGTTCGTCGGCATGGTCTCGAGCGGATCGGGTCATGAGTTCACGGCGTTCGGCGATCCGATCAACGTCGCGTCACACCTCGCGGCAGCGGCCGGCCCGGGCGAGATCCTCACGACCAATGCGACGATCAAGGCTGCCCGGATCGCCCCGCACGACCTGGAACGCCGGGATCTGAGCCTGAAAGGCCATCGGGTCGAGGCGATCGTGCTGCCGCTCGCGCCCGTGGACGCGTGAGGTCTCGCCGTCATGCGCTGTCACAGAACGCGTGATCCTCAAAGGTCGCCGACTCGAGGCCGTGTGTCCACTTTGACAGTCGATGACCTTCGGACCATGCTCGCGGATGCCCGCCTCGGAGGTGACCGTAGGCAGGAATCGATCGGCCCCACGTCCCACGCAAGAGCTTCCGTTCGTCGGCTGCGCCCGGGGACCGCCACCACCTTCGGCCTGACCGAGTGAGCTGCCCGCTCGATAGGTCGGAGGGGAACGTGAAGCGCAAACTGATCATGTTCGCCGTCCTCGCGCTCGCGATGGGGACGGCGGTTGCGGGGTTCGCGCTGGCGACGCCGAGCTCCGGGGTCGTGAGCGTCGAATACGGTCGAGAGACGAGGGCGAAGTTCACCGCTCATTTCGAGGACCGCGACATGGTGGTCTCGGAGCTGAGTCTTGCTCCGGGCGCCTTCACGGGGTGGCTTCGGCATCCCGGCAAGGAGTTGATCGGGGTCGCCCGCGGCTCCGTCACGCTGTATCTCGCGAGCGACCCGAGCTGCGCCGGCACCACGTACGAGGCGGGTGAGGCGTTCGTCGTACATCCCAGCCAGGTCCATCAGGTGCGGAACGAGGGGGACGTCGTCGCAGTGATGAACCAGACGTTCCTCGGCGTGCCGATCGGAGGATCGACGAGGATCGACGAGCCTCAACCAGCGAACTGCGTCTAGTTCGAGCCGAGGTGTCAGGCGGGGCCCGGAGGCGGGTCTCGCCTGTCACGAGCGGCGAACGCACGAGGATCGACGCGAACTCACGTGCCGGGGAAGATCCGCAGCGGCGGGAACTGCCTCCCCAGCCCCTCGGCTTCGAGCTGGAAGAGCGCCGTGGCGCGTGGGAGCCCGGCGAGGCGGTGGCTCCCCAAGGTGCGCAGGCGGATCCCCCCGGGCATCGCCCGGGCCGCCGCGGACCTCGTCTGCGCGGAGACGACGATCTGTCCGCCGTGGCCGACCGAGCACACGCGGCGGACCGTGTGGACCGCCAGTCCCACGTACCCGGACTCGGTGAGGTTGGGCCGGCCCCCGTGGATCCCGGCGCGCAGGCGGACCTCGAGGCCGCGGGGCCAGGTCCGCTCGAGCAGGGCTCGCTGGATCTCCACGGCCGCCAGCAGGGCCGGCGCCGGGCGCGCGAAGACCGCCAGGAACTCGTCGCCGTGGGCGTCGACCTTCCGGCCCCCGGCCTTCCGCACGGATGCGCCGATCAGACTCCGAACGTCCCGGATCAGCGGCGCGTAGCCGTCGCGGAGGCGCCGGAGGAGCGCGGTCGAGCCCTCGATGTCGGTGAGCAGGAAGGTGACGGCCCCGGTGGGCAGCGACGAGAGGTCGGGCGAGCGGACATCTCGCTCGGAGCGGACCTGGCCGTCCATGAACCCGACGGGTACGATGCCGAACCGTTTGGCGGCCTGGAGCAACCGGCGACGAGCTCGATCGCGGGCGGCGTCATCCTCGAAGGCGACCCGATCGAAGCGCGCGAGGGCGTTGCGCACGTGGGCCTCGTCGTGGATCGGGAGACGCCGCCGCCCGTCGGAGCCCACGTAGGCGAACGCCCGCTCCGGCAGCTTCACCCGCTCGCTGGCAGTGAGCTTGGCCACGACGGGACGATACCGCCACCCGGCGACACGCGGACGGGGGGACGCCGTCCGCCCCGATGGGGCGTCACGCCTCTCCCCCGTCGGGCGTCGAGCACGTAGTGGTCTAGTCTGCGCGCCAGTCGACCCGGGCGACCTCGACCGGCTCCGCGACGCCCTTCAGCGTCACGGTCGTCGCGCCGCCGGCACGAACGGATCCACCCGCCTCGCGCACCGCGTCGACGCTGGCGATGACCTCCCCGCCCTCGGCCAGCGCCGCGATCCGGGCGGCCTTGTGCACCTCGCCCCCGCTGTAGTCCTGTCCCCGTCGGGTGGCCTCCGCGACGTGCACGCCGATCCGCACGGCCGGAGCGAAGCCGTGGGCACGTCGATGCTCGGCGAGCGCCCGCTGCACCCCGATGGCGCACGCCAGGGCGGAGCGCGCATCGTCGAACGTGACGAAGAACCCGTCGCCCGTGTGGTGGGCGATCGCACCGCCATGGACGGCGAACTCGGCGCCGAGTGTCTGATCGTGCCAGCTGAGTAGGTCCTCCCAGGCTTCGTCGCCGATGACCCCGACGAGGTCCGTCGACTTCACGATGTCGGTGAACATGAACGCGCGGGCGACGCGGTCGTGCACCTCGACGCCCCGGATCTCCCCCAGGAGCTGAGCAGCGACATCCGCCGCCGGGCGAGCCCCGAGGCGCTCGAACGTAGCGTGGGCGGTGGTGAGCTCGATGAGAGCGGCGCCGTCGTCGCCGAGGGCATGGAACGCTCGGCCCAGGAGTGCTCGCACCTCGGCGATCTCGTACGGCGCCCCCACCTGCCGCCATCCCTCCTCCGCACGGTGCAGCTGGTGAACCGCCTCCTCGGGATCCCCCTGGGCCAGCCGGACCGCGCCGTGGACGACTGCCGCAAGCGCATCCACCGCCACGGCCTCGAACTCGGTCACGAGCGTCGTGAGCTCCTCGCTCGCCGCCGTCGCGGTCTCCAGGTCGTCGCCGGCCAGAGCGATCTCAGCCTGCGCGGCGAGCAGGCGCACTCGCCGACAATGATTGTCGCCCGCTCCGAGCACCGCCCGTCCGATCCCCGCGGCCGCCGCCTGCACATCGCCGCGCCCCAGCTGTGCGAGCGAGAGACCTGGCTGCGGGTCGTAGCCGTGCTCCAGAGCTAGGGCATACGCCTCCTCGGCACCCTTGAGATCTCCGAGCCGGCGGCGCACCTCGCCGATCTCGAAGTTGGCCGGACCGAGCCCCGAGTAGAAGTTGAACCGCGGGAGCTCCTCACACGCGATCCGAGCCTGCTCCTCCGCCTCGACCAGAGAACCGCGGAGCCGCATCAGCTCCGCCCGGTGGATACGACACACCCCGGGGAACGCCGGGACCGACTCGCGTTCGCACCAACGGAGCGTGGCGTCGGTCCACTCGGCAGCGCGACCGTAGTCGCCGAGCTTCGAACACGCCCCGATCATGCCGCAGTACACGTATCCTGCCGCATCCGGCCCGAGTTCCCCGCCGACGACCGCCACCATCGCCTCGTCCAGCAGGGCCTTCCCCTCAGCCACCCGGCCGAGGAGGCAGAGTGCGTGTCCCTTGTCGTGTACGCTCATCCAGTACAGATCCCGATCCTCCGACGTCGACGCGAACTCCATGGCCGTGTCGTAGTCTGAGACGGCCGTCTCGAAGTCGGCGGCGAACCAAGCGAGCAATCCGTGCATCCAGGTCAGCCACCCGTGGACCGGCCAGGTCGGCTCTTTCTCGGCCAGGCGCATCGCCCGTGCGGCCCACCCCTGTGCTTGCGGGAGCGCCATCCGCATCCCGTGCTGCTCGGCGACCCTGAACGCGACCATCGATGCGGACGCACGGTCGCCCTGCTCCAGGAACGCGCCGTACGAACGCTCGAGGTACTCGACGGTCTGGTCGGGGTGTGCGGTCCAGTACGCCGCACCGGCGAGCAGGGTCAGCCCCTCGCCGTCGAGCGAGCCAGCGCCGTCCGCGGCCGTGAGCACGTCGTACGCCTCGTTCCACGCGTGGCGCTCCAGCGCGTCGCGCCCCGCAGCGACCGGGTCGGCGTATCGTTCGACCACGGCCGCATCGTAGTACGAGGGTGCCGCCTCGAGATATCCGGGTCGCGTGCCCAGGCCTCCGAGATGCCCTGCATCCGAGGCCTCGTTTCCGGAGGTGCGCCGAGGGGAACCCTGTCTCGGTGATCCACTGGCGCCGCCTCGTCCCCCCCCTGCTCGTCTGCCTGCTCGCCGTGTCGGCCGGCGGCTTCCAGGCTCCGCCCGCGCTCGCCGCCTCGTCGACCCTGCACGTCGAGGCGAGCTTGGGCGGACCCGGGCACGCCGAGATGTACCCCTCGGGCCTCGAGATCTCCGCCCGGTCGATCGTGGTCGCGGACACCGGGAACAACCGGATCGAGAAGTTCGACCGACACGGCGAGCTGCGGTGGAAGGTCGGCTCGTTCGGGAGCCAGGTCGGCGGCTTCTCGAACCCGCGCGACGTCGGCGTCGACGGCGCCGGCACGATCTACGTGGCCGACACCGCGAACCGCAGGATCGTGAAACTCTCGGCCGATGGGACATGGCTCGATTCGTGGAAGGGTCCGGCGGATGACCAGATCGTCTTTCCCATGGGCATCACCGTCTCGGGAAACCTCGTCTACGTCGCGGACGCTGGGAAGAAGCTGGTTCGTGTCTTCGACACCTCGGGGAACCAACTCCGCACGATCGGATCGGAGGGCGCCTGTCAGATGGCCCCGCTCCGCGATGTGGACGCGGACAAGGCAGGCAACGTGTACGTCGCGAACTACACGTCGAACACCGTGCTGAAATTCTCGGCGAGCGGCAGCTGTCTCGACGTGTGGGGGATGAAGGGCTCCGACCCCGGGGAGTTCAAGAACCCGTACGGGGTACGGATCGCGCGCGATCCCGTGATCGGTGCGCAGGCCGTGTACGTCGCCGATTCGAACAATGGGCGGATCCAGGAGTTCCGTCGCAACGGGCAGCTGATCGCCACGATCGGATCGCTGGGCACGTACCCCGACCCGGGCACGTTCAACTCCCTCCGCCGGGTCGCGGTCGCGGCCGACGGCGACATCTGGGGTGCGGACCTGTGGCAGGGGAGGCTGGAACGGTTCGACCGCTCGGCGTCCGGCTACACCTACGCGCAGACGATCGGGACCGGCCCGGCGCCGCTGGAGCCGGATCGGGTCTTCAACGAGGTCCGCGGCGTCGACCTGGCGCCGGATGGGACGATCTGGGCGACCGACTCGGTCAACCAGCGGATCGTCCACATGCAGCCGGACGGCGGGATCTTGGGCAAGTGCGGAGCGCGCGGATGGGGCATCGGAGAGTTCAACTGGCCGCGAGACGTGGCCGTCGACCCCGCGACCGGGAACCTGTGGGTGGCCGATACGAAGCAGAGCCGATTGCAGGTGCTGCGCGCCGACTGCGGCGGCGTCGCGATCCTGTCCTCCGCCGGATCCGGGGGCTCGAACCTGAACTGGCCGGACGCGGTGGCCATCCGCGCATCGGACGGCCTGGCGGTCGTGGCCGACACGAACAACGACCGGCTCTCGATCTGGAACGTGGACACGCGGACCGTGATCTCGACCTACGAGGGCGGATCACAGGAGTCGTTCAACGCCCCACGCGGGGTCTGGATCGACCCACTCACGAGCCACATCTGGGTTGCCGACTCACTCCACAACCGGGTCGTCGAGATCGCCGTGACGCCAGGCGGTGACGATCTCACCTGGCTCCGAGCGATCCCGTGCAGCTGCGCGCGCCCCGGAGGGGTGGCGACCGACGCCGAGGGGCGCATCTTCGTCGCGGACACCGGCCACGGCCGCCTCGTCCAACTCGACGACCGGGGAGCGTTCGTCGACGCGATCACCGGGCTCGCGGCGCCGTCGTCGGTCACCGTCGGGCCGGACGGGGCGGTGTACGTGAGCGACACCTACGACGACCGGATCCTCGTCGTCCGACCGTAGCGCCGCTACGCCGACTCGGCCTGGACGATGTCGATCATCCAGGGGACGCCGAACCGGTCCACGCAGGTGCCGAACTCGTCGCCCCACACCTGCTTCTCCAACGGGACGGTCACCGTGCCGCCGTCCGAGAGCTGCTTCCAATAGCCTCGGAGCTCGTCGGCGTCCTCGCCGCTGACGCTCACCGCGATGTTGGTGCCGAAGGTCGGCTCGGCGTGCGGCGGTGGATCGGATGCCATCAGCGTGAACCCTCGATCGGTCTCGAGCTGGGCGTGCATGACCTTGTCGGCGATCGCGGGGTCGTCGCCGCCGAACTCACCGAAGGTGTTCACCTTCAGCGTGCCCCCGAAGACGTCCCGGTAGAGCTCCATGGCCTCGCGAGCGTTGCCCGCGAACGTGAGGTACGGGTTGAGACGAGAAGCCATCGAGATCCTCCTCCTCGAACGGTGGTGGCGGCACGAGCACGACCTTCCCGAATCTAGGTCAGGGCATCTCCTCGGGTCAAACGCCGGTGGACGAGCACCCTCCGAGGCATCGATCCGGGGAAGCGACGTAGGCTGACGGTGGTGGGTGATGTGGGAAGGAGACGGCGATGGCTGACGATGCGAAGCAGGCATGGAACGACGTGGGCGAGCGGTTCGCCTCACTGGGCAAGCGCCTGTCCGAGCGATATCAGGAGGCGGAGGCGGGCGGCGAGGCCGATGCCCGGGAGACGCAGCGAACCCTCGAGGACACGGCGAAGGAGGTCGGTGAGCAGATCACCCGTGGCCTCGACGCACTCGGCGCCACGATCCGTGACGACGAGGCCAAGGCCGATCTCAAGCACGCGCTGAACGCGGTGGGCGACGCGCTCGGCGCGACCTTCGACGAGGCGGCGACGGCGATCCGCCGGACGGTCGGATCGAAGGACGACGACGCTCCCCCGCCGCCTCCGAACGGATGACCAGCCCTTCCCGACGCTAGGCCGGACGGAGGACGATCAGCTGGCCGATGTTGGCGGCGGCGGCCGCGGCCGTCGCCGTCTTGGCGCCGGTGGCGCCGGCGGAGGCCAGCACGACGTCGGAGATCTCGCGTGCGGATCCTCGTGGCCGACACGATCTCGCCGCGCTCGGTCATCCCGGCGGGCGGAGCGATCGTGGAGTCGGCGTTGATGCCGAAGGCGCCGATCACCATGGCCCCGTTGAGGGCCGAGGTCACCGACGGGGCGGTGATGCTCGTGGTGATGCCCGTGCCGGCGCTGAAGGCCTCCACCGGGGTCGAGGTGTTCACGCCGCTGTAGGCGACGATGCCGCCTGAGACCGCCCGGTTCTCGTTGATCGTCCAGGTGGTGGAGGCCGCCTCCGAGCCGGTGGCTACCCGCGAGTACACGGCCTGCTTGAAGTTCGAGCCGTTCGGCGTCGTCGTCACGAGCGTCCAGCCCGCGGGCGTGGTGATCGTGGGCCCTGCCTTCGCGTCGATCACGGCCACCATGACGTCGCCCGCCTGCACCCCGGCCGGGGTCGGGATCACGACGCTACTGCCGACGTTGTTGGCCCCGAACGAGGCCGAGCGGAACGTGATCGACCCGCCGCCCCCGCCACCGGTCGTGACGGTCCAGGTGAACGTGTCGGTGGCGCCCACGGTGGCGAAGTTGTCGTCGCTCACCGTGATGGAGGTCGAGAACGGGCTGTTCGTGCTCGCCCCGGCCGAGATCGTGCCCGTGATCAGGCCCGTGGCCGTGTTGATCGACAGCCCGGTCGGCAGACCCGTGGCCGCGTAGGTGAGGGTGTCTGACTCCGGGTCGGTGGCGTGGGCCGACAGGGAGATCACCGCACCCTCGTTGTTGGTGCGGTTGGCCAGGTTCTGGTCGAACGTCGGGTCCTGGTTCACGGCCGGGCCGGCGGGGCGCAGCACGATCAGCTGGCCGATGTTGGCCGTGGCCGTGGCCGCCGTGGCGGTCTTGGCCCCGGTGGCCCCGGGTGAGGTCTGGACGTAGTCGGCGACCTCGGTCTTGATGGCGCTGCCCGAGGCGATCTCAGCCCGCTCGGTCATGCCGGCGGGCGGGGCGATCGCCGAGGAGTTGTTGATCGAGAAGGCACCCACGACCATGGCCTGGGTGGCCACGGTGGTCGCCGAGGGCGCCGTGATAGCGGCCGAGCTGGCGGTGGCGGCCGTGAAGGACTCCACGGGGCTCGTGGTGCTCACCCCCGAGTAGGCCGCGATCGCACCGGAGGCCCGCCGGCTCTGGTTGAACCCGAACGTGTAGCTCGTGGGCTCGGAGCCGGTCGCGACCTTCGTGTAGACGAACTGGCGGTAGGTCGTGCCGTTGGGGGTCATGGAGACCTCGCTCCAGCCCGCGGGCGCCGTGGCCGTGGGGTTCTGGCGGACGTCGACGACGGCCACCATCACGTCACCGCTCACCACGCCGGCCGGGCGGGGCACGATCAGGCTCGTCGTGGTGTTGTTGGCCGCCGTGGCCACCGAGCGGAAGGCGATCGGGGGTGCCGGAGGCGCCGCGGTGACGGTCCAGGTGAACGTGTCGGTGGCCCCCACCGTGGCGAAGTTGTCGTCGCTCACGGTGATGGAGGTGGCATACGGGCTGTTGGCCGTGGCCCCGGCGGCGATCGTGCCGGTGATCTGGCCGGTGGTGGCGTTGATCGACAGGCCCGTGGGCAGCCCCGTGGCGGCGTAGCTGAGGGTGTCGCCCTCGAGGTCGGTGGCGCCCGCCGACAGCGTGATCGGGCTCGTGGCGGGATCGGTGCGGTCGGGCAGGTTCTGGGCGAAGGTCGGGTCCTGGTTGGGACCGGCCGGACCACCCGGTCGCAGCACGATCAGCTGGCCGATGTTCGCGGCGGCCGCGGCGGCCGCGGCGGTCTTGGCGCCGGTGGCGCCCGCGGTTCCCAGCACGAAGTCGGCCACCTCGGTGCGGATCCGGGTCGCCGAGGCGACCTCGCCCCGCTCGGTCATCCCGGCGGGCGGCGCGATCGCGGCGTCGGCGTTGATCCCGAAGGCCCCGATCACCCTGGCCCCGGCCAGGCTCGAGGTGGCCGAGGGCGCCGTGATGCTCGCGGTGGTTCCGATCCCCGCGGTGAACGTCTCGATCGGGTTGGCGGTCGAGACGCCGTCGTAGGCGACGATGACCCCGGAGATCGCCCGGCTCTGGTTGATCGTCCAGGTGGTCGAGGCGGGCACGGAGCCGGTCGCGACCCGGACGTACACGACCTGCTTGCAGTTCGAGCCGTTCGGCGTGGTGGACACCAGCGTCCATCCCGCCGGGGTGGTGACCGTCGGCGAGGCCTTCAGGTCCAGGACGGCCACCATGACGTCGCCCGATTGCACGCCGGCCGGCGTCGGGATCACCACGGTGGAGCCAACGTTGTTCGCCCCGGTCGATGCCGATCGGAAGGTGATCGTGTCGGCCGGTGGGGGGGTGGTGACCGCCCAGGAGAAGGTGTCGGTCGCCCCCACGGTGCCGAACCCGTCGTCGCTCACGGTCACGCTCACCGAGTACGGGCTGGCGCCGGCCGCGCCGGCGGAGATCGTGCCGGTGATCAGGCCGGTCGTCGGACCGATCGACAGCCCCGGCGGCAGCCCCGTGGCGGCGTAGGCCAGCGTGTCGTCGTCGGGATCGGTGGCGTGGGCCGACAGCGAGATCGCCGCGCCCTCGGCGCTGCTGCGGTCGGCGAGGTCCTGTTCGAAGGTCGGCCCGGCGTTGCCGATCACCACGTCGTCCACGGCGGCGGTCCCGACCTCCTCCATGTCGTTCGGGGACACGGAGACGCTGACCGTGTCGCCTCTCGCGACGTCGATCCGCCCCGTCAGCGCGAGCTGATCGGTAGGACTCACCGATGTGTGGTCCCGCAGGATCGTGGCGCCGTTGCTCCACACGTAGTGGAAGTTCAGCGCGTCCCCGTCCACGTCATCGCTCGTGACGGACGCGGTCAGTGTGCTCCGCCGCGTCGGGGTGGCCGGCGTGATCTCGACCGTGGCAGTGGGCGACGTGTTCAGGACCTGGACGGAGTCCGACGCGAACGGATCCGACGACGATCCCGCGTCGGTCGCCACGACGACGGCGCGGATCACGTGCCCGCGGTTGCCGTTGCCGGGCTCGGACAGGTCGAGGGCCGCGTCCGTCGCCCCCGGGATGTCGGCGAACGTCCCGGGCGTCGACGTCTCCCGCTCCCACCGATAGCTCAGGTCGAAGGGATCGCTCTCCTCGTCCGACGCGGAGACCGACAGGGTGAGCAGGTCGTTCGTGCGCGGCGTCGCCTGCTCGATCGTGACCGACGTCACGCGCGGCGCCGCGTTGCCGACGGTCGCCTCCGCGTCGTCGGGGGCGCCGTCGACGGTCCCGTCGTTCGGCGTGACGACCACGGTGATCGTGTCGCCGATTTCTCCGTTGCCCGGCTCCGAGAGGTCGAGCGTGCTGCCGGTCTCGCCGTCGATCACGGCGCCGTTGCGACGCCACTCGTAGGCCACCGTCACGGTGTCGTCGGTGTCGGGGTCGGACGGCGTGGCGATCGCGGTGAGCGTGGAGTTCGTGCCCGGTCCGAGGTGGTCGAGGGCGACCGAGACGGCGGGCGGGCTGTTCACGATCGTCACCGGCGACGAGGCGAACGGAGCGCCGGCGCCACCCTCGTCGCTCGGGGTCACGATCACCCGGAGCGCGTCACCCTCATCCCCAGCCCCCGCCGATGAGAGGTCGAGCGTACCCGACGTTGCTCCGGAGATGTCCGCGAACCCGGCGCCGGCATCGCGCTGCCACTGGAAGTCCAGGTCGACGGCGTCGCCGTCCGGATCGTCGGTGACCACGTTCGCCGCCAGCAGGTCCGCCGTCATCGGCGCCGACGGCGAGATCTCGGCCGAGGTCACCGAGGGACGCAGGTTCGGGCCCGCCGTCGTGAAGGACCAGATCGGCCCCGGCGTCTCGCGCGAGCGATCGCTGACGGCCGCGTACCACTCGTAGCCGGTGGCGAGATCGAGCCCGTTCCATTGCACGCTCGCTCGGTTGCCCGAGGACACGGTCTGGACGGTCCCGATCCGCTGGAACGGGTTGCCCTGCATGTCGTAGCTGAGGGTAAGGCGGCTGTCCGGGTCGTTCTCGAACTGATCCTTCGTGGGCGAGTACGTGGAGACCTCGATCTCGTTCTGCGCCGGCTCGAACGTCATGATCCGGAGCCAGCCGTCGCCACCGTTGGCGCGGCTCTGGTAGTCGGACTCGAGCTGGTGCACCGGCTCGCCGCACGAGTTGGGGTCGGTACGGTTCGCCTCGCCCGGATAGTGACCGTTCAGGACCAGGAACACGTTGCAGTTCGGGAAGATCAACTGGTTCCAGACGGCCTGCGCGGACATCCCGTCGGCCGTCCGGTTCAGAACCGTGGTGGGACGGCTGCCCGACGTCGACAGGAACAGGTGGGTGCTGATGATGACCCGGTGGTCCGGATGCGCCGCGATCACGTTCTGCGCCCACTGCACCGCGTAGCTCGGCATGTCGTACTCGAGGTGGATCACCAGGAAGTCCAGGCCGTCGACCTCGAACGTCTCGTAGTTGTCCTTGTTGAGGCGGTTCCGCGACTCCGCGATCCCGTCCCCGGCGTCGCCCATGTAGCCCCCGTACCAGTCGTTGCCCTCGTACCGGCTCGGCGGGAAGTACTCGTCGTAGAACCCGGCCACGCCCGCGGAGCTCATGTCGTGGTTCCCCGGGGCGAGGTTGTTCGGGATGCCGTTCGCGTCGAGCACGGTCATGTGCTCGTCGGCGTAGATCCACTCCTGCTCCGACTGGTCGATGTGCTCCGTGACGTCGCCCAGATGCGTCACGAACCTGCGTGTTGAGCTCGTCGCTCGAGTCGACGATCCACTGCGTCTGCGTGCCGAAGGTCGCCTCGCGGGCGGGCGAGTCCACGTAGTGCTGCGTGTCCGGGATGGCCACGATCGTGAAGTCCTCCGGGGTGGCCGGGCCCCGAGGGACGTCCGTAGAACCTGACGTCCAGCGGGCCACCGTTCGGATCGGAGGCGTCGACGGCGAGCGTGGGAGCCGTCCGCACGCCCGTCGCGCCGTCGGCCGGCGAGGGAGCGGACGGCGCGTCCGGCGGATCGTTGGGCGGCGGCGGCGGGCCGAAGGGCGCCCCGGCGATCCAGGCCGGTCCGTTGACCGCGGTGCCGGTCGCCGCGCCGACGGAGTCGTCGATCAGCACGTCGGCGCCCTCGTTGATCCCCCACCGGGCCACCAGGCCGGCGCCGGTCGAGAGCTCGGACTGCATCCCGGCCAGGATCTCGGCCTCCGACCGAGCGCGGTTCCACACGCGGGCCTCGTCGATCGCCCCGGCGAAGAACCCGGTGCGCGCGCCCGTGGACAGGAGCGCGGTGGCGAGCGCGGCGGGCTGCGTCGTATCGGATCGCGCGGGCTGGTTCACGACCGACGTCGCGTCGAGCTCGCCGTCGAGGTAGAGCCGCCAGGTCCCGCCGTCGTACGTCGCGGCCGCGTGGTGCCACCCTCCGTTCGCTACCGGTGTGACGCCCGAGACCGGGTGGTTGGCGCCGAGCGGTCCCGTGCCGCCCACGCCCTCCTCGAAGTCCGCGACGAGGACCCCAGAGGACTGGTCGACCCCCAGGAACCAGTTGTAGTCCACGGCGGTGCCGTCCACCTCTGGGCCGCCGTGCGTGACGAGCGGGAGCGCGTCGGGGATCCCGTCCGTGCCGGTCGTCGTCGCGGTCCCGGCGCCGTCCCGGCGGAACCACGTCTCGATGGTGAACTGCGCGAGGTCGAGGGCGGCCGGATCGCCGAACGTCACGTGATCGTCGGACCCGTCGAAGTCGAGGGCGAAGTTGCCCGGGTCCGGCGGAGGCGGAGTCGGCGCGCTGAAGCCGTTCACCCAGATCGGGCCGTTGGTGGCGGTGCCGCCCGCTCCGCCGGCGATCGAGTTCCCGACGTTGGTGCCAAGACCCTCGTTCAGGCCCCACCGAGAGACGAGGCCGGTGCCGGACGTCAGCGCGAGATCCATGTTCCCGGCGATCTCGGCGGCGGACAGCGCCCGGTTCCACACGCGGGCCTCATCGAGGGCACCCGCGAAGAACCCGTTCGCCTCGCCGGTCGACTCCAGGGCCGTCGCGAGGGCGGCGAGCTGGGTGGTGTCCGACCGCGTCGGCTGATTCACCGCGAGTGTCCGGTCGAGCTGGCCGTCCAGATACAGCCGCCAGGTGCCGTCATACGTGGCGGCGGCGTGGTGCCAGTCGGTGTCCGTCACGGGGGTGACGCCGGAGACCGGATGGTTCGCGCCGAGCGTGCCGGTGCCGCCGACGCCCTGCTCGAGGTCGGCGACGAGCACCCCGGAGGACTGGTCGAGCCCGAGGAACCAGTCCATGTCGACGTTGCTCCCCTCGGCCTGCGGTGCGCCGTGCGTGAGGAGCGGCAGAGCGTCGGGGATCCCGCCCGTGCCCGTCGTGGTTGCAGTCCCGACCCCCTCCCGTTTGAACCAGGTCTCGACCGTGAACTGGGCGAGGTCGAGTGAGGAGGGGTCGCCGAACGTCACGTAGTCGTTGGTTCCGTCGAAGTCGAGGGCCCGGTCGGACGAGGTGGGGGGCGGCGGGGCCGGCGAGAACCCGTCCACCCAACCGGCGTTGTAGATCACACCGCTCACGTCGTCGCCGGCCTGGTCGCCGGCGACCGTGCCAACGCCCTCGTTCAATCCGAAGGACGCCACGAGGCCCGCGGCGGCGGTGATCTCCTGGTCGAACGACGATCCGATCTGGGCCGGCGACCTGGCGTGGTCCCAGACCCGGACCTCGTCGAGCTCGCCCTGGAAATAGCCCTTCCGCTGTCCGGTAGAGGTGATCGAGGTGGCGAGGCCGAAGTGCTGGATGCTGGAGGCCTCGGGCGTCGCCGTGACGGGGAGGTCGGCCTCGAGGTTCCCGTCCAGGTACAGCCTCCAGTTGTCGCCGTCGAAGGTGGCGGCCGCGTGGTACCACCGGCCGTTCTGGATCGTGGTCGTCCCCCGGATCGGATGGTTCGCGCCGCCAGCCGTGTCCTCGAAGTCCGCGGCCAGCACGTCGGCGTCGTCATCGATCACCACGAGGTAGTTCATGTTGAGGTTGGCCGGGGTCTCGAGTTCGGCGGCGCCCTTCCCGAACAGTGGGATCGCGTTCACGATGCCGCCGGTGCCGGTGGTGTTGGTGGTGCCCGCCCCGGTTCGCTTGAACCATCCCTCCACGGTGAAGGTCGTGAGCGCGAGCGGCGGGGCCGCGCCCATCGTGGCGTACGAGTTGGTGTCGGTGAACGCGAGGCCGTAGGTGCCGGGGGCGACCGGGTCCGGCGAGAACGGGAGGCCGGCCACCCATTGCGCGAGCGGCGCCGTCCCGAGGAGCGTGCCGTTCGGGGGTCCGACCGTGTTCGCAGCGGCCGTCCCGCTGCCCTCGTTGAGACCCCAGCGCGCGACGAGACCGGGGGCGGACGTGACCTCCTGGTTCAGGGTGTCGCGGATCTGCGCCTCCGTCCGCGCGATGTTCCACACGCGTGGCTCTTCGAGGCTGCCGTTGAAGAACCCGCCGGGGGCGCCCGTGGAGGTCAGGCCGCTGCCCAGCGCGGCGTGCTGGATGCTACCGGCCTGGGCGGCCCGGTTCACGGTGGCGCTCGCCTCGAGCGTGCCGTTGAGGTAGACGCGAAGCACGCTCCCGTTGTAGGTCGCCGCAGCGTGATACCAGCTGTTCTGCACGATCGGCGTCGTGCCGAAGATCGCGTGGTTGAGCCCGGGGTTCGCTGTGGCGCCCTCCTCGAAGTCCGCCGTGATGCGCGGCGTCGACGTGGACGTGTCGATCCCCAGGAACCAGTTCATGTCCAGGGCGGAGCCGTCCGCCTGCCCACGGCCCTTCGTCAGCAGCGGGATCGCCGAGGTGAGGCCGCCCTGGCCGGCGCTGGACGTGCTGGTCGCCACGCCGGCGCCCTCGCGTCGGAACCACGTCTCGACGGTGAAGTTCGACAGACCCAGCGCGGATGCATTGCCGAAGGACACGTAGTCGTTCGCGCCATCGAACCGCAGTGCCGAGGATGTGGCCGCGTGCGCCGGCTGCACGCCCATCGCGCCGACCATCGTCAGGACGAGCGCCGTGACGAGCAGGGTGCGCATCCGGATCCGCGCCCCTGGAGGTGTGTTGCGAATCATGGCCAGTCCCGTCGTTCCTCGCGATTCGCGCTCGGGATACGACTAGGACCGTCGCCGCCGGAGCCCCTCGAGCCCACTGGAGATGGACCCTTCGCGGCGCGACCATAGGTGACGTTGACGGCGGGAGTCAAGTGCGCACGCTTCCGTTCCCGACGTCGGAACGCGCTGCGAGGAACGGCATGTGCGCGGTGCGACGTATCGGCGCGTACGGCGTGGACGGCCCGGTGCGTACCCGCGCGATCGACCCTGACCCGCGTCGGCGACACCGGTAGGATCGCACCCATCCCACAACCGATCCGAGGTCCCGCATGACGAAGTTCGTCGTTGACGCCGGCACCGTGCTGCACCTGGCGACCGCCGGGATCGAGGTGTCGGACGCGCACGAACTCCTGGCACCGACGCTCCTTCGTTCACAGACGCTGTCGGCCCTGCACGAGGCGGTCCGGCGCGGCGAGATCCCGGCCGACGACGCGAGCGACCTCCTCCTTCGCATCGGGCCGCGGGGAATGAGGATCCGGCTGCTCGGCGACGCCGTGCTCCGACGTCGGGCGTGGGAGATCGCCGATCAGCTGGGGTGGGACTCCACGTACGACGCTGAGTACGTCGCGCTGACGCAGCTGCAGGCGGACGCGTTCGTCACCCTGGACGCGGACCTGGCACGCAGCGTCGAGGGGCTCGTGACGACGGCCCCGATCGACGCCCTGCGGTAGGGCCCACGTCTGCGCCCTGGGCTCGGGGCGCACCGATCTGGTCCGCCTGGGCGCCCCGATCCGATGTGTCCGTGCCACGCGCAGCGGGTAGATAGGAATTTCAGGGAGGTGGTGCCACATGATCGTGGAGTTGTGGACCTACCGATCGGACGTGGCCGTCCCACCGGACCTCGAGGGTTTCGAGGTCGACGCGCGGGACGGCAAGGTCGGAAAGATCGATGAGGCCACGAACGAGATCGGCGGCTCCTTCGTCGTCGTCGACACCGGCCCGTGGATCTTCGGCCGCAAGGTGATGATCCCTGCCAGCCGGATCGGTCGGATCGACTTGGAGCACCGCAGGGTGCTCGCGGACCTGACGAAGGACGAGATCAAGAGTTCCCCCGAGTACGATCCCGACACCTTCGGCAGGCCGGAGTACCGGGAGCGCGTCGGCGACTATTACGGCGGCATCACGAGGTAGCGCAGCGACCCGTTCCCCAGCATCCTCAGAGCCCCCGGGCGAACGCTCGGGGGCTCTGCCCGTTCCGCGCTCGGCCTCCCCGTTGCCCCTCGAGGTCCCGCCATGCTTACATCGCCCGATGCGCCTCTCCAAGCTCCGCCAGGCGACGTACGTGTCCCTGCTCGTGTGCGCGCTGGTCACGCAGACAGGTGCGAGCGCCGCCGTCCGGGACCGACCGTGCTACCCGGCCTGGCGCGTCACCGACACGCCCGACGTCGACTCGCTCAACTCGCCGCTGAGCGCGATCGACGCGAGAACGGCGACCGACGTCTGGGCCGTCGGGTACCGCTCGTTGGGTGCGCAGTCGATGCACTGGAACGGGTCGGCCTGGACCGCCGTGCCCATGCCGGTCCCGCCCGGCGCCGGCGCCATGGGCGCCTTCGATGTCGAGGCGATCGCCCCCGACGACGTGTGGGCCGTGGGCTGGTGGTCGGGGCCGGACGGGGGCGACCACGCGTTCGTGCAGCACTGGAACGGCGCCGCCTGGTCGTTGGTGCCGCTTCCCGACCTCGAGGGGGTCTACGGTCAGCTCCTCGGGGTCGACGCGGCGGCCCCGGACGACGTGTGGGCGGCCGGGCTGGTTCGCGGGTCGGCGCCGGGCGGCCGACCCCAGCCCCTCGCCATGCACTTCGACGGCGCATCGTGGCAGCGCGTCCCTACGCCGGACCTGCCGGGCGTCCAGGCGGTGTTCGACGACGTCCGCGCGATCGCGCCGGACGACGTGTGGGCCGTCGGCAGCCGGCAGCCGCGACTGGCTCGCCCCGTCGGCGACCGAACACTGATCGAGCACTGGGACGGCGCCTCGTGGACGGTCGTGCCCAGCCCGGAGGTCGACGACCAGCCCCACGGCCTGACCGCCGTCGACGCCTCGAGCTCCGGCGACGTCTGGGCGGCGGGGTCGATCGGCGGTTACCGCCCGATGCTCGAGCACTGGGACGGGAGGGCGTGGAGCCTCGTCGATCCCGGCCTGCCGGCGACCGGGGGCGGAGGGCTCGTCGACGTCCTGGTGACCGACGACGACGTCTGGGCGATCCTCGGTCTCAGTCGAGGAGGCGTCCCGATCCACCTGGAGCCGAGCGGGAACTGGGCGCTCGTGCCCGGCGGCCCCGCCGCCGGCCGCTACCCCCTGGACCTCGCGGTGACGCCCGGGGGCGAGCTCTGGGCGGCCGGCTACACGCTCGGCGGCGGCCGCCACGGGGCCATCGCGGAGCGGCTCTGCCCGTCCCGTCCGTCGTCCGCCGGGTTCGAGCCCGCGACCGTGACGGTGTCGTACGGCACCGCGATCGCCTGGACGGTCCCCGCCGGCGGCGCCGGGCGACGGCTCGTCGACGGCACCGGCCTCGGGCTCTTCGACTCCGGGCCGCTCGCCCCAGCCGACACGTTCACGTACCGGTTCATCTCGGCCGGGACGTTCCCGGTCACCGAGATCACGTCGGATACGGCCCAGACCGTCCGCGTTCGTCCGGCGGCCAGGTCGCGGCCGCGACTCGGCCCCGGCACGGTCAAGGTGACGTGGGCGGCCGAGGACCTCGCCGCCGGGCTCATCGCCGACGTGCAGGTCCGTCTCCGCGGCGGCCCGTGGAAACCGTGGATCCGCGGGACCCACCTCCCCTCGGCGCTGTATCAGGCCGACCCCGAAGGAGGACGCATCGCGTTCCGCGCCCGCCTGCGGGCCGAAGGATCCTCGACCGCCCCGGGGTGGTCGCCGCCGGCGCACGTCCTGCCCGCGTAGCTGCCGCGTTCGCCTCCACAGGCCCGTTGACACGCAACCGCCGCGGGCTCACCCTCGGATCGGCCATCCAAGAAGGACACCGCCCGTGCGACATCGCGCCTCATCGCTCTGCGCAGCCCTCGCGCTGGCCGCGTGTGCCGTGGTCGCGGGATCCGACGTCGCCCCCGCCGCATCGGGGAACCTCGATCGCTCGTTCGGCGACGCGGGCAGGGTGATCACCGACATCACCCGGGCGAACGACTCCGCCAACGACGTCGCGATCCAGGCCAACGGCAAGATGGTGGCGGTGGGTCGGGTCAGCACCCGCCGGTACTACGGGCGATTCGCCGTGACCCGGTACCGGACGAACGGCCACCTCGATCCGGCGTTCGGTGGGGATGGGGTGGTCACCGTCGACATCGCCACGCGTGAGGACGCCGCCGCCGCGGTGGCGATCCAGGCGGACGGCCGGGTCGTGGCGGCCGGCGGGGCGGCGGTCACCGCGTTCGACGGCGCATTCGCGCTCGTCCGCCTCGATCCGGACGGGACCCGTGACGCGACCTTCGGCGACGCGGGCATCGTCGTCACGAACCTGTCCCCCGGCGACGACGGCGCCGCCGACGTCGCGATCCAGGACGACCAACGCATCGTCGTCGCAGGCACGGCGAACGGACGGTTCGCGGTGGCCCGATACGAGCCCGACGGCGCCCCCGACCCGGGGTTCGGCGGGGACGGCTCGGTGCGCACCGACGTCGCCGACGGGTACGACAGCGCCGCCGGCGTGGCGATCGACGCCGGCGGGAACATCGTCGTGGCCGGCACCGGCGGCGACGGGTCGTTCGCCGTGGTGCGCTACGGCCCGGACGGCACTCCCGATCCGAGCTTCGGCGGCGGCGACGGGGTCGTCACGACCGACCTCACGGACGGCTACGACTCGGCGAGCTCCGTGGCGATCGACGCCGAGGGGAACCTGGTCGTGGCCGGCGAGGCCGGCTTCTGCTGCGAGTACACCGGCAGGTTCGGCGTCGTGCGGTACGAGCCGGACGGTGATCCCGACCCCACGTTCGGTGGCGACGGCACGGTCATCACGAACCTCAGTCGCACCGACGACTCGGTCGCCGACGTCGCGATCCAGGGCGACGGCGACATCGTGGTGGCGGGGACCGAGGGCTTCGACGGGCTGCGGTCCCGGTTCGGGCTCGCCCGCTATACGGACGCCGGCGAGCTCGATACGTCGTTCGGGGGCGACGGATGGATCGTGACGTCGTTCAGCCGGGGCTACGACGCCGCCCGCGCGATCGCGATCCAGCCCGACGGAGCCATCGTGGCGGCGGGCGGATCCTATCCGGACCCGAACGGACTGAACGGGCGATTCGCGCTGGCCCGCTATCACGGGTAGCTTGCCCGCCCGGTCTCCCCGGATGCCGCGGATCACGTGTCCGTCGCGAACGGCCAGTCGGGCGGATAGATCGACCCCTGGGTGCACAGCTCCTGGGCCCGCCCTCGCATCACGGCGAGCTGCGACGTGGCGTCAGGCTCCTCGACGAGATTGCTCAGCTCGAAGGGATCCGCGATCTCGTCGTACAGCTCCTCCTCGCCGGTGGCGTAGCGGACGTAGAGCGACGTCGCCGACCGCACGCCGCAGTAGGTCGGGACGATCCCGTGCCCGCCCGACTGGTTGCCGATCGGGAACTCGGCGCGCGTCTGCGTGAGCAGGTCGATCCCCTCCACCGTGTGCCCGGGGACCGGCGTGACGCCCGCGAGACCCTCGAGCGTCGGCAGATAGTCGACGTTGAGAGCCAGACGAGAGTCCGTCGTGCCGAGGGGGATCGTCGGAGACGGCCCCTTGTACGCGAGCACCATCGGCACGCGCACGCTCTCGTTGTACGGCACGATCTTGCCGCGCCAGTGATGCTCACCCCAGAGGAACCCGTTGTCGCTCACGAAGAGGACATACGTGTCGTCGGGTACCGCGTCCCAGATCGCTCCCACGGAGCGGTCGACGCTGTAGATCGCGTTCTCCTGCGCGACGTGTTGCACGTCCGTCTTCGTTCGACCCGATCGCTCGGCGGTCTGCCGGATGTACGCGGGCTTGTCGCTGACATCGGCCTCCCGGTAGGACGGAGGCTGACCGTTCGGCCACTCGAGCCCGAACCGGTCGCGGTCCCGAGGGTCGGGGATCGCCGGCTGGGCCTGCGGCGACGTCGGATGCGGGCCCTCCAGGGCCAGATAGAGCAGGAACGGCTTGTTGGCCGGCGGGCTCTGGATGAACGCCTTCGCCTCCTCCGTGAGCACCCGGCCGGAGTAGCTCGCCGGATTCGAGCCGTAGAACGACGAGCGCGATCCGTTGTCCGCGGCGTAGTAATCGTAGTACCAGCCGGTTCCGAGCGCGAACCAGGTGTCCCACCCGGGCGCGACGTAGCGGTACCGGCCCTCCGGATATCCGTTCAGATACTTGCCGATCAGCGCGGTCCGATAGCCGGCCGCGTCGAAGTCGGTGGCGATCGTGCCGTCCTCGTTGCCGTAGGCGTTGAAGCTGTCGAAGCCGCCGAAATCCCCCTGATCGGCCCAGATCCCGGTCGTGAACGAATAGTTGCCGGTCAGGGTGGACGCTCTGGAGGGACAGCACAGCGGGTCCGGGACGAACGCGTTCGTATACGTGATCCCGTTGGGAACGAGGTCCGCGTTGAGGTTCGGCATGAAGCGCGGCGTCGTGGTATCCCACCGCTGATCGTCGGACAGGATGATCACGACGTTCGGACCGGAGGGCCCGGGTCCGGGCGGCGCGACACCCTCGACCGCCCCGGAGGCTCCTCCGTGGGCCAGGGCGACCAGAGCGCCGAGCGAGGCGACGATCGACAACCGCTGCATGATGAGGGGGCCCGGTTCCTGTCCTTGTTCGACCGCGTCCGCAGCGCCCGAACACCCCGCCGGACGCGCAGCCACCCTACCTCCGTCCGGGGCCGGGCAAACACCCCCCTCATCGCACCGGCGGGCTCGACCCACAGCCCGCTCGAGCATAGTGTCGCCCGAGGAACGCAAGATGAGGAATGATCAGAGGGGGAACAGATGAGGCGCATCATCTCGCTCGCGGTCGTGCTCGCCGTGCTCGTGCCCCTGGGCGCACAACCGTCCCAGGCGACGTTCCCGGGCTCCAACGGCAAGATCGCCTTCGTGTCCTTCGGAGACGGACCGAATCGGATCGGCGTGATCGAGCCCGACGGAGACGGGCTGACGTTCGTGACGTCGCCGGAGCACCGCCTGGATTGGGAGCCGTCGTGGTCCGATGACGGCGCCATGATCGTGTTCGACACGCTCACGCGGGAGTACGAACACCCCAAGATCATGACGATGGCCGCCGACGGGACGGACCCGACGGTCGTCTACGAGGCGCCGGATCGGGTGAAGGACATCTACCGACCGGTCTGGTCGCCGGACGCGAATCAGATCGCGTTCTGCGGAGCCGTCGGCAGGGCCTACCTCCTCCAGATCTTCACCATGAACGCCGACGGCTCCTCCGTCACGAACATCTCCGGCAGTGAGCACCCCGACGACTGCTCCCCAGATTGGTCCCCGGACGGAACCAGGATCGCGTTCTCATCCCATGGCGTGGCGACGATGGATCCGGACGGAACCGGCCGGACCGCGGTGGTCGCCGACGCTCGATGGCCATCCTGGTCCCCCGACGGCGCCACGATCGCCTTCGAGCGCCGCATCGATCGTCAGTGGGACATCTTCGTCGTCGACGCCGAGGGCTCGGATGTGACGAGACTCACCGACACCGCGCGGCGCTTCGAGCAGACGCCGGCGTATTCGCCGGACGGGACGCTCGTCGCATACTCGCGCGGGGCGAACCAGTTCGTCTTCGACGATCGCGACATCTTCACGGTCGCCCTGACCGATCTGAGCGTCACCCGCGTCACGGACACGCGGCGCAGCGAGTTCACCGTGGCGTGGCAACCGGGGCCGACGTAGCCCTCGACACACCGCCGGATCCCCTGACCCTTGGCCGCGATGTAGGTGGCGTGCGACCATGCCGCCATGTCGAGCTCCGTGGCGGCGACGACGACAGCGCCCGCCGTGAGCGACTCGCGGTTGCGGTGGCTGGCGCGCATGATCCTGGGCCTGACGATCGCCGGCATCCTGGGCGGCGCCGTGGTCTCGATGCTGGACGACGGGACCCTGGGTTTCGACCTGCTCTTCGTGAGTTTCCTCCTGTTCCCCCTCGTCGGATACGTCCTGGCGATCCGCCGGCCGGACAACGCCGTGAGCTGGGTGATGCTGGGGGTCGGGCTCGCCCTCGGACTGAGCTCGTTCATGGGGGCCTACGCCGCCTACGCGATCCACGGGGGGCTCGGCGGACATCGGGCCGGCGCGATCGTGGAGGCGCTCGACCAGCCGATGTGGATCCCGATCGTCGCGATCCCCGTCACGTTCCTGCTCCTGATCTTTCCGGAGGGCCACCTGCCGTCCCCACGCTGGCGCTGGTTCGCCCGGATCCTCGCCGCCGGCATGGTGATCGCGTTCCTGGGGATCACCTTCGAACCCGGGCCCATCGAGGAGAGCCAGGTCGCCGGCCTCGTGAACCCGCTCGGCATCGAGGCGCTGCGCCCCGTGCTCAACGTCCTCATCGTGGCGCTGATCGCCCTCCCCATCGGCGTGATCGGCTCCCTGACGAGCCTCGTGCTGCGGTTCCGGCGCTCCACGGGGACCGAACGCCTCCAGCTGCGGTGGCTCGTGAGCGCGGCGGCGACGGTCGCCGTCCTGTACGCCCTGGCGCTGGTCCTGTCCTTCAGCACCACGTGGAGCACCACCGACACGCCCACCTGGCTCGCGGTCCTGCAGGCGGTCGCCGTCGGTTCGTTCGGTCTGATCCCGATCGCGATCGGCATCTCCGTGCTCCGGTATCACCTGTTCGACATCGACCTGGTGATCAACCGGGCGGTGCTGGTCGGCGCGATGGCGGTCTTCATCTCCGCCGTCTATGCCGGAGTCGTGGTCGGGGTCGGAACGCTGGTCGGGAGTCGGGCCAGCCCGGTCCTGTCCGCGGCGGCCGCGGCGATCGTCGCGCTGGCCTTCCAGCCCGCGCGGCGGCGGGCCCAGCGGTTCGCGGACCGGCTCGTCTACGGCGAGCGGGCGACACCGTACGAGGTACTCTCCGACTTCTCCGAGCGGCTCGGCAACGCGTACGCGAACGACGAGCTGTTGCCGCGGATGGCGCACGCGCTGGCCGAGGGCACCGGTGCGTTCCGAGCCGACGTGTGGGTGCGCATCGGCGGGCAGCTCCGCGCCGAAGCGTGTTGGCCGCAGGACGCCGGCCGGCCCGAGCCGCTGGAGGCCGCGGCGCACGAAGAGGGTTCCGCCACCCAGACGGAGATGTTCGAGCCCGTCCGCCATCAGGGCGAGTTCCTGGGCGCGCTGTCCGTCACCAAGAAGCCGGGAGATCCCATCCACCCCAACGAGGAGCGGCTGATCCGCGACATGGCGGCCCAGGCGGGTCTGGTGATGCGCAACGTGGCGCTCACGGAGCAGCTGATGCGCAACATCGACGAGCTGCGCGCCTCACGCCAGCGCCTGGTGACCGCGCAGGACGAGGGACGCCGGCGCATCGAGCGGAACCTGCACGACGGCGCGCAGCAGCAGATCGTGGCGCTCACGGTGAAGCTTCGCCTGCTGGGCCAGGTCGTCGAGCGCGACGCGCAGCAGGCGAAGTCGATGGCCGCGGACCTCCAGGCCGACGCGAACGACGCGCTGGAGCAGCTCCGCGACCTGGCGCGCGGGATCTATCCGCCGCTGCTGGCCGACCAGGGGCTGGTCGCCGCCCTGCAGGCGCAGGCGCGGAAGGCCGCCGTGCCGACGGAGGTCCGATCCGACGGCGTCGGTCGCTATCCGCAGGACACGGAGGCGGCGGTGTACTTCTGCGTCCTGGAGGCGCTGAACAACATCGCGAAGTACGCCGGGGCGACCCGGGCGGATGTCACGTTCGCACGGGCCGACGGCGAACTGCTGTTCACCGTGGTCGACGACGGAGCCGGGTTCGACACGGCGACGACGAGCTACGGGACCGGTCTCATGGGGATGGCCGACCGGCTGGACGCCATCGGGGGTTCCGTCCGGATCGCCTCGCGGCCCGGAGCGGGGACGACGGTCGAGGGCCGCGTTCCGGTGCACGACATGGGCACCAACACTGGCTGAGGGTGGGCTGCGTGGGATCCCTCTACGATCCGCGGCGATGACCACGACACCCGAGGCATCGGCCGGTCCACCCGGCGATCGGCATCGCTACTACGAGACGCTCGTGGAGGCGAGCCCGACGGCGATCGTGACCTGCGATCCGTCGTTCCAGGTGACGGAGTGGAACCCGGCCGCGGAACGCCTGTTCGGCTGGACGCGAGCCGAGGCGCTGGGCCGCCATATCGACGATCTCGTCGGCCGGCACGACGCGATCCACGATGATGCCGCCTCGCTGAACGACCTCGTGCTCGAGGGGCCGGTCGAACGGGTGACCCGCCGGAGCACGAAGGACGGCGAGCTCGTCGACGTGGCCATCCGCTCGGTGCCCATCACGATCGAGGGCCGGCGGATCGGCGCGTTCGCGCTGTACGAGGACGTGGGCGAGCTGGTCCGGCAGCGCCGATTCTTCGAGGAGCTCGTGGAGACGAGTCCCACCGCGATCATCAAGGTGGACCGCAACGTCGAGGTCACCCTCTGGAACCCCGCCGCGGAGCGTCTCTTCGGCTACACGGCGGACGAGGCCGTGGGCGCGACGCTGGACGATCTCGTCGCGACGACCCCCGAACTGCACGCCGAGGCGGTCGCGTGGTCCAACGAGGCGTGGGAGGGGATGTCGTTCCGTCGGATCGGCCGCCGAACCCGCAAGGACGGCTCGCTCGTGGACGTCGAGATCCTGGCGATCCGGGAGGAGCAGGAGGACGAGCCGAGTGGCTTCTTCATCCTGTATCACGACGTCACCGAGCTCGAGCACACGAGACGACGCCTCGAGGCGCGGATCGATGAGCAGATGGCCGAGCTGGTCCGCACGGGCGAGCTGGCCAGGTTCCTCCCCCGGCAGGTCGCCGAGAGCCTGATGGCGGGGGCGCTCCCGGTCGAGGAGGAATCGTTCGAACGCCGCCGGATCACCGTGCTCTTCGCGGACATGGTCGGGTTCACCGATCTGGCCGAGAGCCTCGAGCCAGAGGAGCTCGCCGAGGTGCTGAACGGCTACCTCCGCGAGATGACCGCGGCCGTGATCGCGTTCGGCGGGTCCGTCGACAACCTGATCGGCGACGGCGTCATGGCGGTCTTCGGGGCGCCGCAGCAGATGCCGGAGGCCGAGCAGGCATGGGCCGCCGTCCGCGCGGCGCTGGAGATGCACCGGAGGTGCGGGATGCTGGCGCACACGCTCCGCGACCGCGGGATCCCCGCGGACCTCAGGATCCGGGTCGGCATCAACACCGCGCATTGCACCGTCGGCGTCTTCGGCAGCGAGGTCATGCGCGCGTACATGGCGGTCGGCTTCGCGGTCAACGTGGCGGCTCGACTCGAGACCGCGGCCGATCCCGGCTCCGTGCTCTGCGGCTTCCGGACCTACGCGCTGGTGAAGGATCGCGTGAACGCCGAGGCACGCGGAGAGCTCAGCGTGAAGGGGGCGCGCCGACCGGTCGAGGTCTGGGAGATCGTCGGCCTGCAGGAAGCTGATCGCTCGGAGCGATGACTTCCCGGCCGTCGCCGGGTCTATCCACCGTGGCCCCATGGCAGGGCTCAGGTAGCGAAGCGATCGCCGAGGTGGGAACGAGGGGAGCGGCTCGATGCTCGTGAACGACTCCGGAGCGGGAGGTCACGGCGGCGCCGATCGGGTGTCGGTTGCGCACGATAGGGTCAGACCATGACGCTTGCGGTGGAGGCTGAGCAACTGGTCAAGCACTTCAGCGGGCGCGGCGGTGAGGTGGACGCCGTCCGCGGTGTGGACCTGCAGGTGACGAGCGGGGAGGTCTTCGGCTTCCTGGGGCCCAACGGCGCCGGCAAGTCCACGACCGTGCGGATGCTGACGACCCTCATGACGATCACCTCGGGCTCGGCTCGCGTGGCCGGCGTCGACGTCACCGACGATCCGGACGGCGCGCGCAGGCGGATCGGCGTCGCCCTGCAGGAGGCCGGGCTCGATCCGCGCCAGACCGGCCGGGAGCTGCTGATCCTGCAGGCCCGGCTGTTCGGGAGCTCGCGGGCGCAGGCCGCCCAGCGCGCGCAGGAGCTGCTGGAGCTCGTGGATCTCGTCGAGGCGGCGGACCGGCGCATCAAGGGCTACTCCGGAGGCATGAAGCGCCGGCTCGACCTGGCGTCGGCGCTCGTTCACGAACCCGAGGTCCTGTTCCTCGACGAGCCCACGACCGGTCTCGACCCCGCCAGCCGGCTGGTCGTGTGGGACGAGCTCCGGCGCTTCAACGAGCGCGGCACCACGGTCTTCCTCACCACCCAGTACCTGGAGGAGGCCGACCAGCTCTGTGAGCGCCTGGCGATCATCGACGAGGGACGCATCGTGCAGGAGGGAACGCCGTCGGCGTTGAAGGCGGAGCTGCAGCAGCGGCTCGGCCTGTCGGACGAACCCACCCTCGACGAGGTGTTCCTCGACGCCACCGGACGCACGCGCGAACGGGTCGCCGGCGAGGTGCAGGAGGTGCAGGTATGAGTGATTCCCTGGTCCTCGCGCAGCGCGCGCTGCGGGAGTCGGTTCGCGCCCCGGAGGCGCTGCTGCCGACCCTGTTCATCCCGCTGTTCTTCCTGGTCGTGAACGTCGGGCAGGCCGCCCGGATCTTCCCCTCGGAGACCACGTCGTTCCTGGAGGGCCAGAACTACGCGGCCTTCCAGCTGCCCAGCTCGATCCTGCTGGCCGCGTCGTTCGGCAGCGCCGCGCTGTACCTGGTCGAGGACATCGAGGGTGGCTATTTCGACAAGCTGCGCGCCTCGCCGGTGTCGCGGACCGCGATCGTGTTCGGACGCCTGGCGGCGGAGGCGGCGAAGAGCGTCGCCATCACGACGGCCATGGTGCTGGTCTCGCTTCCGTTCGGCATCCGCGTCGCCAGCGGCCCGCTCGGCTTCCTGCTCCTGATCGCCATGGCGGCCGGGTGGGCCGTCGTGTTCTCCGGGTTCATGCAGCTGATCGCGCTGAAGACGCGCAGCGCCGCGGCCACCAACTCGGCGGGCCTGATCTTCTTCCCGCTGCTCTTCCTCACCCCGAGCTTCGTTCCGAGGGAGCTGCTCACCCGGCCCATGGAGATCGCGGCCACGTTCAACCCGGTCACCTACATCATGGAGGGGCTCCGCTCGCTGATCCTCGAGGACCTCGCGTGGGCGGCCATCGGCCGAGGCTTCGCGGTCGTGGCCCTCACCGGCGCGATGATGGTCGCGCTCAGCATCCGCACCATCCGTCGATACGACTGATCCGGCGGACTACCATCAGGGGCCGTGCCGGCCGATCGAGCGTTTCGGATCAGGACACGGACCTCGACCACGTCGCAGGCCTCCCCCGAGGCCGTCCATGACGTGGTGGCGGACCTGTCAGCCCATCTCGAATGGTCCGGAGCACGCGCGAGCGACGAGACGTTCAAGCTCCTCACCCTCGACGCCCCGCCCGGCCCCGCCGCGGTCGGGTTCAGCTTCACGTCGACGGGGGCGAACTTCAACGGCGTCTTCCACGACCGGTCCGTCGTCACCGGTACATCGAGGCCGAGCTCGTTCGTCATCGAGACCGACGCGCACCTCGAACGGAACCGCGGCCAGCCGTGGGACGCGCACTTCGAGCATCGGTACGACATCGAACCGGCCGGCGACGGCTCGAGGATCACGTACACGGAGACGATCGACCGGGTCAACTACGTGCCGTACTGGCTCGCATGGTGGGCTCGACCGATCTTCCGTCCGCTCGTGAACCGCGCCGATCGCAAGCAGCTCGAGAACCTCGCCCGCCTCGCGGAGGAACGGTCCACGGAGGCGTGATCGCAGATGGCGGCGATGACGCGTGGCGGTGATCAGCCGGTTGCGTCCGGGTCACGCGCACCGGGCTCCGCCGGGCCCGCAGGGCTGCCGGATGCGGCGGCCTCGGCGCGGAGCTGCGCCCAGCCATCCGGCTCGACCAGCAGCGAGATCCCCGCGCCGAGCACCAGCGACCAGAAGAACGGCCCCAGGCCGAACAGGGTCATCTCCGACAGCGCGATCGCGAACGCGAACACCGGGCCGACGATCAGCGGGCCACGGGCGATCGCCCGCAGCGCACCGACGAGTGCGTCGAACAGGGCCAATCCAGCGATCGCCAGCAGCAGCGCCGGCGGCACCAGAGCCGCGAGGTCCGACGCCGTGCCGGCGAAGAGCGCGATCGCCGTCCCAACCGCGACGGGGAGATACACCGACCGGTAGCGGAGCGGCGGCGGACCCGCGCCGGGCCCGGCGGTGAGCAGCAGGGGCGGCAGCGCGAGGGACACCGCGATCGGACCGAAGAGCGACCCGACGACCGTCGCCACGCCGCTGACGACGTCGAGCACGCGCTCCGGCGGCCGGAATCCCTGGCTCCGCATGTAGATCACGGAGGGGATGTTCGACTGCACCGTCAGCAGCGCCACGAGCACGGGCGTCGCCGTGGCGATCGCGGTCCACGAGAACGTGGGGCGCAGCACCGAGAGGCTCGGCAGATCGAAGGAAGACGGGAACGCCCCCAGCTGACCGGTCAGCGCCGCAACCGCCAGCCCGGCGAGGAAGGCCGGCAGGATCGCCGGGAGGCGGGGCCCCAGGAGGCGCCGCCCGACCAGATACGTCAGCAGGGCCGCCCCCACCATCAGCGCCGGCTCGCCCGGGATGTCGACTCCTCCGCGCGAGGTGCTCAGGGACGTGAACACGTTCACGACGAACGGCATCACGGCGCCGGCGATCAGGCCGTGCACGATCGGCGCCGGGATCCACGCGCCGATCCGCCGCGTGAGCCCCAGGGCCGCCGCCGCCAGGACGATCGCGCCGGCCAGCATCGACGCGCCGGCCAGTTCGGCGAAGCCGAGCCGGCCGCCCAGGGACGCGAAGAAGATGATCGCGAAGATGTTGCCGGTGATGAGCAGCGGCTGCCGGTACCGCAGCGTCATGACCACGGCCACGAGCGTCGGGAGACCGTACAGGACCGCGATCCAGCCGCTCGCGCGGGCGCTCGCCAGGGCGAGCCCATCCGGTCCGGCCGCGGTGAGCACGATCCCCAGGACCGCGACGAACACGATGGCCACGGGGATCGAGGCCAGGACCGCCGGCATCGTTCGCCGCAGCTCGGCCGACCGTCCCGTCACCATCTCCTCCGGGGTGCCGCCGGCGCGGCCCGCCCCGCGACACGATATGCCCTCGGTCCGGATCCCGACGACGGGGGCGGCACGGAGGACTGTCGTCGGTCACCGCCATACTGCCGGGGTGAGCTCGTCCCCGGAACAGCGAGTCCTCGAGCGCATGCTCGGAGCCGGAGCGACGTTCCGATCCGGGCAGCTCGAGGCGATCCGCGCGATCGCCACGGACCGCCGGCGCGCGCTGGTCGTCCAGCGCACCGGCTGGGGGAAGTCCGCCGTGTACTTCATCGCCACGCGGCTCCTCCGCGACCAAGGCGCCGGGCCCACGCTGCTGGTCTCGCCGCTGTTGGCGCTGATGCGCAACCAGATCCGGATGGCCGAGCGGATCGGGATCCGGGCCGAGACGATCAACAGCAGCAACACGGAGGAGTGGGATCGGATCTCCCAGGATCTCCGCGACGACGCGGTCGACCTCCTCCTGGTCTCACCCGAGCGCTTCGCGAATCCCGGCTTCCGTGACGACGTCCTGCCGCTCGTCACCGCCAAGGCGGGCCTGCTCGTGATCGACGAGGCGCACTGCATCAGCGACTGGGGACACGACTTCCGGCCCGATTACCGCCAGCTCGTTCGGGTGCTCGATCTCCTGCCGGACGGTGTGCCGGTGCTCTGCACCACCGCCACCGCGAACGACCGAGTGGTCGACGACATCACCGAGCAGCTGGGTCGGGACATGGCGGTGCTGCGAGGACCGCTCGAGCGGGAGAGCCTCGCGCTGTCGGTGGTGGACCTGCCGAGCGCCGCGGAGCGGATGGCGTGGCTCGCCACCGTGATCCCGGAGCTGGACGGCTCGGGCATCGTGTACGCGCTCACGATCGCCGACACCACGCGGGTGGCCGGGTTCCTGCGGTCCCGAGGGATCCAGGCCGAGGCGTACAGCGGCGAGACCGCCGCCGAGGAGCGACCGCCGTTGGAGCAGGCGCTCCTGGCGAACGAGCTGAAGGTGCTGGTGGCGACGTCCGCGCTGGGCATGGGCTTCGACAAGCCGGACCTGGGGTTCGTGATCCACTACCAGTCCCCCGGCTCGCCGATCGCCTACTACCAGCAGGTCGGGCGTGCGGGCCGTGCGCTCGATCACGCGCCGGCGGTGCTCATGCGCGGCCGCGAGGATCGCGACATCCAGGACTTCTTCATCGGCACCGCGTTCCCGCCCCAGGAGCAAGCCGAGGCGGTCGTGGACTTCCTGGCCGAGCAGGACGGGCCCGCCTCCCTGCCGGCCATCGAGGCCGTCGTGAACGTTCGGCGGTCGCGTCTCACGACCATGCTGAAGGTCCTGGAGGTGGAGGGCGCGATCGGGCGCGACGGGAGCAGATGGCTCCGCACGTCCGAACCGTGGCGGTACGACACCGAGCGCGTGCGGCGCGTCACCGAGCAGCGCCGGATCGAACAGCAGGCGATGGTCGACTACGCCATCACCGCGACGTGCCTGATGGAGTTCCTGCGCCGCCAGCTCGACGATCCGGACGCGGCGCCGTGCGGACGCTGCGCGAACTGCACCGGCGAGCGGTGGGACGTGACGCCGGCGTCGGAGCTCGTCGAGGAGGCGAGACGGCACCTGCGCGGACAGATCATGGCGATCGAGCCACGCCGGCAGTGGCCCGCCGGTCTGGAGGAGCTGAAGGGCCGCATCCCCGCCGAGCTGCAGGCCCAGGAGGGCCGCGCGCTGAGCGGGTACGGCGACGGCGAGCTGGGCGCCCTGGTCGCTACCGACCGCGGCGCGGAGGATCCGTGGTTCTCCGACGAGCTCGTGGCCGCGGCGGCGACCATGATCCGCGGCGCATGGCGTCCGGAGGTCGCCTGGGTGACGTGCGTTCCCTCGCACCGGCACGTGGACCTCGTGCCGTCGTTCGCGCGGCGGCTCGCGGACGCGCTCGGGCTGCCGTTCGCGGAGGTGGTCCGCAAGGCGCGCGAGAACCAGCCGCAGAGGGCCGCGTTCAACAGCGCACAGCAGCTCCGCAACGTCTGGGGCGCGTTCGAGGTGAGCGGTGATCTCCCCGAGGGCCCGGTGCTCCTGGTCGATGACACCGTGGACTCGCGGTGGACGCTGACCGCGATCGCCGCCTCGCTGCGTGAGGCCGGCAGCGGACCGGTGATCCCGTTCGCACTGGCGGAGGCAAGGGGGACGTAGGTCGAGGGTTCGCTAGCGAGGCCGGAGCAGCCGCTGTCCCTTTTCACGGACGATCCGACCGATGGGGGATGGTGGAACATGCGGGGTCGCGAGCGTCAGCCCCTCCGCCTCCGCTCGGTCGAGCCACGCGGCCCGTGTGCGGCTCCCCTCCTCCGGATCATCGTCGCCGGGTGAGCGGGACCCCGGGTCGTTCAGCTGGAACGTGAAGTGCACGAGGTCTCCGGCGAAGAGCACCCGCTCGCCGCCGGTATCCAAGAGCACGCACCGGTGTCCTGGGGTGTGACCCGGCGCGTGTCGCAGGCTCAGGCCGGGCGACACCTCGCTGTCCTCGGTGGACGTGTCGAGCTGCCCCGCTGACTCGAGGGGGGCGATCGCCTCGGAGAACTCCCGGACGTCCTCCTCGTCGACGAAGCCCTGCATCCACGCGACGTCGGCGTCATGGAGGTGATACCGGGCATTCGCAAAGCGCGGGATCCATCCGCTCGACGACGGCGTCGTGTTCCACCCCGTGTGGTCCGAGTGGGCGTGGGAGAGGATGACGTCGTCAACGTCATCCGGCATCACGCCGAGCGCGGCCAGTTCGTCCGGCAGCGTCCCAGCGACGCCGAGCCATCGTCCGAAGGCCGAGTCGGACGGGCCGACGCCCGTGTCGATCAAGGTCAGGCGCGTGGGCATGCGGACCAGGAAGCAATGGTCGCGGAAGCGCCACGCGTCGGCGGTGAACTCGTCCGGATACCTCGCAGCGAGGGAGGCTGATCCGCCGGGTGGAGGGTCGCCGCTCCCATCGAACACCTCGGCGAGCGGCATCCACGTGTCGACGTCGAGGATCGCGGTGATCTCGACGTCTCCGACGGTCAGCGTCGCGGCGGGCATCGAAGAACCCTAACGGCCACAGCTTCACGCTCGTCGCCGGATGGAGCTCGTTCTCGGAACCGCCGCCGCCGTCCCGGTCGGATCCAGGGAACGAGACGGGCCGGGCCCGCGTGGGGCCCGGCCCGTTCGTTGCGGTGCAGCCTCGCAGGTGCTTCGGCCGCTCGACGAGCAGTCGTCCGGTGGACCAGCCGGAACCTACGAGGTCGGTGAGCTGGTGTGGATTCTGCCGGTCTCCCGGCGAGCGGGCGGGCCGGTCGGCCCCGTCCGCGAGGGGTGGCTCAGCAGCCAGTCACCTCGAGGGTCTCCTGCTGTTCATGCAAGCTGGACCACCTCCTCTCTCTCGTACCGAACATGGTGCCGCAGGTCCCGCCCGATGACAACGATGCAGGAAGCGGGATCGACCGGGTCTCGTCGGAGCCGTGAGGGTCACTCGAGGCCCCGGCGGAACGCCTCGCGCCAGCTCGGGTAGCGCGGCTCCCAGCCCAGCTCGGTCCGCGCCCTGGCGTTCGACGCACCGCGGATCTCCGTCATCATCCTGACGCCTGCCTCGCCGATGAGCGGGCGGGCGATCCACGACGGCACGTGCCGGGGAGCCCGGGCGCCGACGGCCACGGCCAGCGCGGGCAACCACTCGCGGACGGCGCCGGCTCGTCGTCGGTGACGTTGAGGACGCCGGTGGTGCGTGCCTCGATCGCGGCCACGGTCGCCGACGCCACGTCGTCGACATGTACGTCGGCAACGTGTTCACGCTCGATTGCGTCGACGGCAGGATCGCGGCGGTGCGCGCTCGGTGGCGAATCCCGAGAAGCTGCGCCACCTGCCACCGCTGGCGTAGCGGTTGGTGGAGGCCCCGGGGCCCAGCTCCCACCCGATCCCTCCGGAAACCTTGGCCGAAGTGTGCGACCCGTCACAGAACCGAGCGGAGGCCGGCGCTACGGTGCGGGCATGTGTTCGACGGTGGGATCGGAAACGCGGGCTGCGGGTGGCGGGAGCGTCGTGAGCGAGCTGGGCTCGGCGATCGAGCCGGTTCGCAGCGAGCGCCTGCCCGAGCTGCCGGACGGCCGGATCGAGCAGGACCTGGTGGAGCTGCAGCGTGCCTCCGAGCTGCTCGAGCTCGAGCGCCTGCGCCGGGTGGGCGAGATCGAGCGTCGGGGCGCCTTCGCCCACGACGGGCACCTGTCGATCACCGCCTGGCTCGTGGACCGCTGCCGCCTGGGCTGGGGCGGTGCCCGCGACCAGGTCCGGATGGCGCGGGGGCTTGCCGCGATGGCCACCACGCGAGCGGCGGTGCAGGACGGGAGCTTGTCGATGGCGGGTGCCCGGGTCCTGGTGGGAGCCCGTGAGGTCCATCCCGAGTCCTTCGCCGAGGCCGAGCCCCTGCTGGTGGAGGCGGCCCGGATCCACCCGATGGGTGAGCTGCGGCGGGTGGTGGCCTGCTGGCAGGACCGGGTGGAGGCCGAGCAGGACCAGGGGGTGGATCCCCGCTCGGCACGTCGGCGCCTGCACGCCTCGGTAACGCTCGGCGGGATGGTGCGGGTGGACGGGGATCTGGATCCCCTCACCGGGGAGAGCCTGCTCACGGCCCTGGGAGCCGTGCTCGACGCGGAGGTCCGGGCCCCGGGTGCGGGCGGGATCACTGACGAGCGCACCCCCGCCCAGCGCCGGGCCGACGCCCTGGGGGAGGTCTGCCGGGGGTTCCTGGACCGGGGTGACCGACCCCTGGTGGCCGGGGAGCGGCCCCACCTGACGGTGACCGTGCCGGTCGAGGTGCTCGCCGGCGGTCCCCTGGCCGGGCTCGGACCCGGTGCCGGTGGCGGAACCGGAGCGGAGGGAGCCGGAGCGGGAGTTGGTCACGGAGCGGGAACCGACCCCTTCGGGACGGCCGAGCTCGACCACGCCGGTCCGGTCCACGCCGCCAGCTGATCCGACAGCTCGCCTGCGACGCCTCGGTGATGCGGGTGGTGCTAGGAGCTCGCTCCGAGCCCCTGGACGTGGGCCGGCGAACGCCGGTCGTGCCGGCCGCGCTGCGGCGGGCGGTGATCCTCAGAGACCGCCACTGCCGGTTCCCGGGCTGTGATCGTCCCCCGGCGTGGTGTGAGTGTCACCACGTCGACCACTGGGCCACCGGTGGCCGCACGGTCCTGGGCAACCTGCTGCTGCTCTGCCGTCGCCATCACGGCCTGGTGCACCGTCCCGGTGGGTTCGGGCTCGCGATCGAGGACGGTGCCTTCGTCTTCCGACGCTCGGACGGATCGGTGCTGGCGGATCGCGGACCGCCGTGAGGACCGGGGATCGGAGACCGGGGACCGGGCGGATCGTGGCGGCGCACCGTCGCCGGGTGACGCGGACACAGCGGGACACCAGCCTGCCGGTAGACGAGCGTGTGCACACCGCGACGTCGATGGCGCCTAGAACGTGCCGGGGTCCTGCCGCTCCTCGATGCGCTCCTGCCCGGTCGGCGTCGTGTGGACGTCCTGGCGGACCGTGGTGGTCCGGTTGCGAGCCGCATACATCAGCGCGATCAGACCCAGGAGGAAGATCACGCCGCCCGCGATCAGGATGATCACGCCAGCCGTGTGGATGTTGAAGCCGGAGGTGCGGACCTTCACCGCGAAGCGCATGATCGCGCCCACCACGGCCAGGATGATGCCCAGCGCGATCAGTCCGGTGCCTGTCCCTCTGTTCATGGTGGCCTCCTTGCCCCGTTCCGAGCGACGGAAAACGTCCCGGGCCCATCCAGGCACGCCGTCGCGTCGCCACCTGCCCTCAACCGCCGGCACCACGCTTCCGCGCGACGAGCCGCTCGACCATCCCCAGGCGCGATCGGTCGGATCGCACCATCTCCATCCCCGCCGCCAGCACGTGGGGCAGCGGTCGCCTCGTCAGCTCGCGCTCGGCCATCTTCGGACTCAACCATTCGATCAACCGCTGGATCCAGAGGATGGGCGGCACTGAGCTCCGGATGTGGTCGACGAGGATCAGCCGGCCGCCGGGCCGCAGCACCCGAACCATCTCGTCGATCGTGCGGACCTCGTCGGGAACGCTGCACAACGCGTACGTGCACACGACCGTGTCGAACGTCGCGTCAGCGAACGGCAGCTCCTGCGCATCGCCCTGCCCCAGCCCGACGGAGCGCCCCAGGTCGGCCGCCCGCTGCCGGGCCAGCTCGAGCATCTCGGGGCTCAGGTCGATGCCGGTCAGCGACACCTCGACCGGGTACTCCGGCAGATTCAGGCCCGTCCCGATCGCGACCTCGAGCGTGGCGCCCGACGACTGCGAGCACGCCCAGCCACGATGCTCGGAGCCGAAGCACCACCGTTCGCCGAACCCCATCGACCGGTCGTAGCTCGGGGCCTCGGCGCGGTACGTCTCGCGCTGCCGCGCGTTCCGGCGCTCCCGGTCCTCCGGAGACAGTCGCTGCCCGCCCACGGCCACATTCTGCTCCGGTCCGGCCGGCGCGCGGCTTCCCATCGAAGGGCTACCGGGGTTCGAGCCGGAAGAGCCCGCCCTCGAGCGACATCGCGTAGAGCTCCCCCGCGGCGTCCTCGCCGAACGAGCTCAGCGTCGATACGACCGGTCCCAGGGTCCGGTGCCCGGTGACCCGGCCGTCCTGCACGCGCAGTGCCTCGAGCTCGCCGATGCAGAAGTCGGCGACCACGTACGCGCCCACGAGATCGGGGATCGCGTCGCCGCGGTACACGAACCCGCCCGTCACCACGCACCCGCCGGCGCCGTGCGGGTACTCGAACACCGGATCGATCGCTCGGGGAGGCGGCTCGCCGCCCTCGTACGGATGCGCGCCCTCCCGCAGGTTCCATCCGTAGTTCTCCCCGCCCGACGATCCGGCCAGCTGCAGGTCGACCTCCTCCCAGGCGCTCTGCCCCACGTCGCCGATCCACAGGTCGCCCGTCTCGCGATCGAACGAGTACCGCCACGGGTTGCGCAGGCCGAGAGCCCAGATCTCCGGACGGGCCCCGGCCCGGTCCACGAACGGGTTGTCGGGCGGGATGCTGTACGGGCGACCGCCGTCGGGTCGAGGATCGATCCGCAGCATCTTGCCGAGCAGCACCGACAGGTCCTGTGCGTTGTCCATGGGGTCGCCGCCGCTCCCGCCGTCGCCGAGCCCGATGTACAGGTATCCGTCGGGCCCGAACACCAGGTTACCGCCGTTGTGGTTCGCGAACGGCTGATCTACCACCAGCACGTCGCGCCGCGAGGATGGGTTCGCCCGCTCGTCGCGCATCTCGAACTCGGTCACGTGGGTATCGCCCTCGAGATCGGTGGCGTTGACGTACAGGAAGTCCCCGTCCGGCGAGAACGCCAGACCCAGGAGTCCCTGCTCGCCGCCGAGCGAGACCTCCCCCGTGACGTCCAGCACCGGCTCGGGATCCACCTCCCCGTCACGGAGCGCGACGACCCGCCCCGGCTTCTCGGCCACGTACAGCGCGGGGTCGTCCGGCCTGACGGCCAGCGCCAGGGGCTGGTCGAGCGAGGCAACCCGCACCAGTCGCACCTCGACATCACGGAGCGCCGGATCCGGCGTCGCCGTGGGCGCGGTCGCGCTCGTCGCCGGCGCGTCCGGCGCCGTCGGGCTCGCACTCGGCGCGGCCGGAGCCGACGCATCGCACGAGACGCCCGCGAGGCTCACGACCAGTGCGGTCGCGATCCCCATCCGCCGCGCGGCCGAGAGGAGGCCGGAGAGATCGAACACCCCTCGATCGTACGGTGGTTGCGCCCGTCGCCCGGGTCCGGTGAGAGAACGAACTCGCGCCGATCGGCATCCGAACCCCCGTGCGGCTCGTAGGTCCTACATACGTCGATCACCAGCCGGCGACGCGCCGCTCGGGCATCCGCGTTCGCCATCCGCTGAGGGGGGATCCCATGACACCGCGCAGATCGCTCACGCTCGTCGTCGTCGTCGCACTGCTCTGCCTGCCGATCGTCGTCTCGGCTGTCGCGGCGGCCGCCCCGAGCCGCGGGCTGGACGACCCGATCCCCGAACGGATCCGGCACGGACGGATCGACGTCGGCCTGCGGACCGTGGCGGACGGTCTCGTCTCGCCGGTGACAGGCACGTTCGCGCCCGGCGTCCACGACCGGCTGTTCGTGGCAGATCAGACCGGCAAGATCTGGTCGATCGACGTCGGGCGTGACCCCGGCCCGAGGACGCTATTCGCCGACCTGAGCGGCCTGGTGGTCCAGCTCGGTGACCTCATCCCCGGCCTGCCGTACGACGAGCGCGGCCTGCTCGGTCTGGCGTTCGATCCCGACTACCAGCAGAACGGCCTGGTCTACACGTACCTGACGGAGCCGTGGCTCGAGCCTGCCGACTTCAGCACCCAGCCCGACTCGCGCCGTACCTGCAGCGCCTGGCTGCCGTTCTCACCCCGGCCGTGCCAGAACGTCGTGATCGAGTGGCGCGTGCACGATCCGGCCGATCCCACCACCACGATCGACATGTCCACCGAACGCGACCTGCTGCGCATCGACAAGCCGCAGTTCAACCACAACGGCGGGACGCTCGCGTTCGGCCCGGACGGCATGCTGTACGTCTCGCTCGGTGACGGTGGCTTCGGCGACGACCAGGGACCCGGACACGTCCGGGGCGGGAACGCCCAGAGCCTGGCTCCCGGCAACGTCCTGGGCAAGATCCTGCGGATCGACCCGCAGGGTCACAACTCGGCGAACGGCGAGTACGGGATCCCCCGGAACAACCCGTTCGTCGGCCGGCCGGGCGCGGACGAGATCTTCGCGTACGGCTTCCGCAACCCCTACCGCATGTCCTTCGACCAGAACACCGGCCAGCTCTGGGTCGGCGACGTGGGCCAGCGTCGTGTCGAGGAGGTCGACGTCGTGGTGGCGGGCGGCAACTACGGCTGGCGGGTCAAGGAGGGGACCTTCACGTTCGACCCCGGCAGCCCCGAGAGCCCGGACGACGGCACGGTCTCGGCGAACGCGCCCGGCGAGCCGGCCGGCCTCATCGATCCGGTCGCCGAGTACGACCACACCGCCCCGAGAGGCTCCGAGGAGCAGGGCGAGGCCATCGTGGGCGGGTTCGTGTACCGCGGCTCCCGCGTGCCCGACCTCGCCGGGAAGTACGTGTTCGGCGACTACTCGCGCGAGTTCGCGACACCCGACGGCCGGCTCTTCTATCTGTGCGGTTCGGCAGACGTCACGCACCGGGTCTGCAACCTCGTGGAGGAGCCCGGCTTCGCGATCTTCGGCTTCGCGCGCGACGCCGCCGGCGAGCTCTACGTGCTCGGCAACGAGACCGGCATCGTCTCGGGCACCACCGGGGTGGTCAAGCGGCTGACGAGGCCCTAGCTCAGACCTCGGAGGCGGGCGAGAGACGCTCGGGGGCCGGCCACACGTAGCGGCACGCGATGCACAGCAGCTCGCGGATCGTGCGCCCGTTGACCAGGCGGCCCTGCAGCGACGCGCTCTCTTCGCCGCAACTCGGGCACTGCTCCCCCTCGGTGAACGTCATGCGCGTGGTATCGGCCGGCGATGGCCGATGGCACACCCCGCGGAGCGAAGATGACACTCCGTGACTACCCACCCTCCGCATCTGGGGCACGCGCGCGGGTTTGAGCCGAGGCCGCCCGGCGGGCGACAATGGCGCGTGGCCTCGGGTGAGCGCTCCGCAGCTCCATTCGCGCTGGTCATCGTCTGTCTCGCCGCCCCGCTGGTCGGGCTCGTCCTCCTCCTGGGATTCCCCTCGATCGATCTGTTGTGGGAGCACGATCCCTCCCACTTCTGGCTCGTGATGAGCGCGGCGGTGGTCAACGTCGTCCTGGGGGTCGTCGTCAGCGAGGCCGCGCGCCAACGCGACGACGTCCGGACGTTCCTGGTGGCGATGGTGCTGCTGGCGAGCGCCGGGTTCCTGGCCCTGCACGCGCTCGCCACGCCCGGCGTGGTGCTGGCGGGTCCCAACGGCGGGTTCAACCTGGCGACCCCGGTGGGACTCCTGCTGGCCGCCGCGTTCGCCGCGGTCTCCGCCACGGAGATCGACGACCGCCGGGAGGCGGCACTGCGACGGCGGCAGCGGGCGATCCGACGGGGGCTCGTGTCCGTCCTGGTGGTGTGGGCGGTCTGGTCCGTGAGCGGCCTGCCCCCGCTCGACCGGGTCTTCACGACGGAGCGCGCACCCTGGCTCCTGGCCCTCCTGCCCTTCGGGGTCGCGGCCTACGTCTTCGCGGCGGGGCGATACCTCGCGATCTACCGCTCACGGGAGCGCCCGCTCCCGCTCGCCGTGGCCACCGCGTTCGTCCTGCTGGCCGAGGCGCTGATCGCGGTCGCGTTCAGCCGCGCCTGGCACGTGTCGTGGTGGGAGTGGCACGTGTTGATGACGATCGCCTTCGCCGTGGTCCTGCTCGCGGCTCGCTCCGAGTACCGGCACGAGCGCTCCCTGTCGCGGACGTTCGGCGGCATCTACCTCGAACGCACGCTGGAGCGTCTGGACCGGCGCCAGTCGGGCGCGCTCGCCGACCTCGCACAGGCGCACGCGCGGGGTGGCCTGGACGACGCGACGATGGACCTTCGCCGACAGGGCTTCACGAGCGACGAGTTGTCGATGCTGGTGCCGTCGGCCCGCGAGCTGGCGAGGATGGATGGCCTGCTGCGCCGCTACGTCGGCCCAAGGCTCGCGGAACGACTGGGCGAGCAGCCGGACCTCGCGGATCTGGGCGGCACCGAGCGGGAGGTGTCCGTCCTCTTCGCCGACCTGGTGGGGTTCACCTCCTTCGCCGAGGGCCGCCCGGCGCACGAGGTCGTGGACATGTTGAACACGTACTGGGGCGCCGTGGTCCCGATCGTGGTGGAGCGGGAGGGCGGCCTGATCGAACGCTTCGCGGGGGACGCCGTGCTCGCCGTCTTCAACGCCCTGGGCGACCAGCCGGATCACGCCGCCCGGGCGGCCAGGGCCGCACTCGCCATCCGCGACGGATCCGAACGCGTCCGCAGCGAGGCCGGCGAGTGGCCGCGCTTCCGCGTGGGGGTCAACACCGGGCCGGCCGTGATCGGCAACGTCGGCGCCGGCCACCAGCAGTCGTTCTCCGTCATCGGCGACACCACGAACGTGGCGGCCCGGCTCCAGGCGATGTCCGCCCCGGGTCACATCACCATCGGAGCGCGAACCCGGGACGCCGCGTCCTCGGCCGGCGAGATCGGCCTCGAGGTCCGCTCCCTCGGCCCGACCGCCCTCAAGGGCAAGCGGCAGGCGGAGGAGGCGTTCGAGCTCCTGGGCGTCCGGGCTCCCGACGCGTCGGGCTGAGCCCCAACGATCCGGCGGGCGTCTACCAGCCGGCCACGCGCCCGAGCCCGCCGGCGAACATCGGCATCCGGATCTCCCCGGCGGCCGGCGCGCGCGCCGCGGCGCAGGACGCGGGCCTGGATGTCGTGAACAGCCATTCGTCGAAGAGCTCGTCGAGCTGGATCCCGGAGACCGTCTCGGCAACCGCCACGAACTGGTCCGTCGTCCCGGTCAGGTCCCTGCGTTCGTCGGTCCACGTCCGGAGGATCTCGAAGAACGCGTCGGGGCCCACCTCCTCGCGGAGCGCCTGCAGGGTCATGGCGCCACGGACGTAGACGGCGTCGCTGAACAGGTCGTCGACGCCGGGATCGCCCGGCGCCACGTCCCAGAAGCTCGAACCCGCGGGGATCGTGCAGAAGTAGGCGGCGATCGCGCGGGGTCCGGCACGGTCGCGCTCCTGGTTCCACAGCCACTCCGAGTAGGTGGCGAAGCCCTCGTTCAGCCAGATGTGCTGCCAGCGATCGACGGCCACACTGTCGCCGAACCATTGGTGCGCGAGCTCGTGGACCACGACGTACGTGTTCGGGCCGTCGTCGAAGAAGCCCTCGGAGTAGATCGGCCGCGTCTGGTTCTCGAGCGCCGCGCCCAGGCGGGCGTGGTCGACGATGCCGCCGAGCGCGTCGAACGGATAGGGCCCGAAGTTGCCACGAAGGAACCGGACGATGCGCTCCTCCACGTGCAGCGAGCGCGCCGCGGCGGGGACGACCCGCGGGTCCAACGCGTCGAGCACCGGGATGTCGTCGGCGGTGTGGGTCCGGCGCAGGTGGAAGCGGCCGATCGCGGCCATCGCCAGGTAGCTCGCCATGGGGCTCGTCACGTCCCACGACCACGTGGTGCGGTCGGGTCCGCCGGCCGAGGTGCCCAGGAAGCGCCCGTTCGAGATCGCCTTCAGGCCCGTCGGCGCCGTGATGGCGATGTCGTAGGTGGCCTTGTCCTGCGGATGGTCGTTCGACGGGAACCACGCGGCCGCGACCTCGGGCTCGCCCCAGATCACCGCGCCGTCATCGGTGCGCACGACGCCGGTGCTCAGGCTGGTGCCCGGGATCGAGAACGTCCTCGGAACCCCCGCGTAGCGAACGACGACCGTGAACGGCGCGCCGTTCGCGATGTCGACCGCGGGCGTGACGACCAGCTCGTGTTCCTGCTCACGGGTCCACGTCGCGGCCGCGTCGTTCACCATGATCGAGGAGATCCGCAGGCCCACGAGATCCAGGTTGAACCGGGAGAGCGCCTGCGTCGCGGTGGCCTCGATCGAGGTCTGGCCGTTCAGGCGGTCGGTGTGCGGGTGGTAGCCGATGTCGAGCGCGTAGTGGCCGACCTCGTAACCGCCGTTGCCCGCCAGCGGGTAGTACGGATCCCCGATGCCGGCGGCGCCGGGTCCGGCGCCGCGCCGCGAGGACGACGCCGATCCCGCGGGGACGAGGAGCGCGAAGACGAGCAGGATCGACAGCACCAGCACACGCGAGCCGGTCGTCGTGCGGGGTGTCGTGACGATCCTGGAGCTCATGGTCCCTCCTCGGTCTTCTGGTCGGTCTTCTGGTCGGTCTTCTGGTCGGTCTTCTGGTCGGTCTTCTGGCGCTCGCGTGGCGGTCGGGTCGGCGACCCAGTGTGCCTCATCCCGGGGGCGTCAACCTACGGGAGCCCGCGTGAACGACCACGACCGGGCGATCTCGTCGAAGCCCAGCCGCCGGTAGAGCTCCTTCGGCCAGTCGTCCAGGTCGGCCTCGATCAGCACGAGGTCGGCGCCGCCGGCCCGCGCCTCGGCCACCGCCCGCGAGATCACGCTGCGAGCGATCCCCCGGCCGCGGAACTCCGCCAGCGTGTCGACGTGCTCGATCTGGGCGACGCCGTCGACCAGGTACAGCTCGCAGAGACCGGCCAGCCGGCCCTCCACGCGCCGGGCGAAGAACCGGCCGTTCGCGGCGACCTGGACCACGCGTCGGAAGTCGGCGAACCGTTCCACCGTCGCCGGGTCGCTGTCCGACAGCTCGCGGCGGTAGACCTCGACCGCGAACGGTCGCGCCTGCTCGAACGTGAGCTCCTCGACCGGATCCGCCGGGGCGGGCCGGTCGGGATCACGCCGGAGGGCGAGCAGGGCACTGTGCTCGGCCGTGTATCCGAACGTCGCGAGCCCCATCGCGACCCTCGACCCGTCATCCTCGTCGTCGACCTGGATCTGGCGGTGGGGGCACCCTGCCAGCGCCCGGTCGACCTCGAGCGCGAGCTCCCCCACGTCGACGCCGGCGAGTGACGTCTCGATCCGCACGAGGTTCGAGTAGTACCGCTGCGGGACGTCGTCGTTGAACAGTGCCCGGCCCCAGCGGAACGGCTCCACCCGTGTGCTGGTCCGTTCCTGGAGGGCGCGGACGAACGCGAGCGCCCGCTCGATCTCGCCGGCCGTCACGGCACCGACGACGCCTGGGCGAGGTTGCCTTTCGCCCCGTAGAGCGAGCGAGCGCGATCCCGGCACGCGGCGGCCTCCGCCTGGTCGCCGACGGTCTCCAGCACCTCGGCGAGGTGGAGCAGCACGTCGCCGTGCATGTTCACGTCGTCGGTCTCCTCCGCCAGGCGCACCGCGTCGCGGCACCGGGCCTCGGCCTCCGCCAGCTCGCCGCCCAGCGCCAGCGCGCGTCCGCGCGCGCTCTGCAGCAGGATCTGGGTCGCGATGTCGTCCTCGGCGACGGCGCCCTCGCTCGCCACGATGAAGGCCGCGGCATCCCCGTCGCGACGCTGGTCGAGCATCTCGTGCGACAGGAGCGCGGCGGCGGTCGACAGGAATCCCCGCTCGCCGAGCTTCTCCAGGACGTCGAATCCCTCCCGAAGCTCCCGCTCGGACGCCTCGGCGTCGCCGGCGAGCCGTTCCACGAAGGCGGAGGTCTCCGAGACGAACGCCGCGCGCAGCCACATGCCCAGGTCGGCCAGGATGCCCATGGCCTCGCCGACCCGCTCGCGAGCCTCGTCGAACCGGCCCTGCATCGCCCGCATCGCGGCAAGGCACCGCAGCGTCTGCGCCTCCACCAGCCGGTTGCCCTTCGACTCGCCCAGGATCCGCTCGCACCGTGCCACGACCTCGTCGACGGGCGCCGGGCCGTACACGCCCGAGCCCGTGTACTGCCCGAGGCACTCGGCCTCCTCCCAGCCGGCCCCGGCGCGTCGGGCGTGCTCGATCGCCCGCTCGAGCGCGCCGTCGGCCGCGGCGTACCGCGAGCGCGTCCAATGCACGTCCGCGGTGAGCCGCCACGCCCGGGCCAGCCCGAGGTGATCGCCGATGCTCTCGAAGACCGGGATCACACGCTCGAGCTCGGCGAGCGCCACCTCCGACCAGCCCTTCGGATCGGTCGACTCCATGAGGGAGAGCCGCACGATCGTGGCGTGGCTGCGCAATCCCCCGTCCCCGTCCGCCTCCGCCGACGCGATCGCCTCGGCCAGGAGTTCGTGCGCGCGCGCCAGCTCGCCGGTCTCCATGAGCGCCTCGCTGAGATCAGGCAGCAGCGCCGCCCGCGCCGGCGCGCCCGTCGAAAGCAGGGACGCGGCACGCTCCAGCAGTGACACCGCTGCCGCGATGTCGCCCCGGGCCAGCGCCCGGCGTCCCGCCGTGGCCAGGTGCGCGGCCGCACGCGCGCCCACGCGCTCGTCCGAAGCGCCCAGCTCCGCCCGGTACCGGTGGGCCTGCTCGAGGTGGTAGCCCACGACCTCCTCGTACTCGACCATGCGCTCGCCGAGCCGGGCCTCCATCCAGTCGGCGAACCGCTCGTGGAGGGCGGCGCGTCGCTCCTTCGGCAACCCCTGATACGACGCGTCCTGGATCAGGATGTGGTGGAAGCGGAAGGCGTCCTCGCCCACGAGCGTCGAGCGCTCGGGCAGGATCAATCCCTTCCGCACCAGGGTCTGGAGGTGTCCGCCGACCGCGGGGCGGAGTGCCTCGGGCGACAGCTCGCTCACCGCGCCCCACCAGAACTCCCTGCCGATGACCGAGGCCGTGCCCAGCACCGCCCGCTCCTGCGGCCCGAGCCGGTCGAGGCGCGCCGCCAGCAAGGCCTGGATGGTCGCCGGCACCGCCACCTGCGAGAGGTCGCCCGCCACCCGCCAGCGGTCGTCGGAGCGCACGAGCACGCCGTCGTCCTCGAGCATCCGCAGCATCTCCTCGACGAACAGCGGGTTTCCCTCCGCCGCCTCCACGATCCGCCCGGCGTCCCGCGGATCCAGCGGTGACGCGCCGAGCAGATTGCCGATCAGCAGCCGGCTCTCGTCCTGCGTGAACGGCGCCAGGTGCATGGTCGCCGCGCCGGACTCGAGGCCGGCCCACGACGGCCGCGTCTCCAACAGCTCGGGGCGCGCGAGGCAGACGAGCAGGATGCGTCCCTCGCGACACCAGCCCGCGAGGTACTCCACGAGGTCCAGGAACGTGGACTCCGCCCACTGGATGTCGTCGAGCAGCACCACGAGCGGCCCGTCCTGCTGCAGGATCTCCAGGAATCGCCGGATCGCCCAGAACGTCTCCTGCATCCCGGCCGAGGTCGGCGCGAAGCCCGAGACGGCCGCGACCCCCTCGGCCACCAGCTCGACGTCCTCCCCCTCGCCGAGCGCGGCCGCGATCTTCGACCGCGCCTCCTCACGCGGATCGTCGCCGCCGATCCCGCACGCCTCGCGCACGAGCTCCGTCACGGGCCAGAACGTGATCCCGTCGCCGTACGGTAGGCACCGGCCGTGCAGCACGCGCGCCTCGCCGCCGACGCTCGAGGAGAACTCCTCGGCCAGACGGGACTTCCCCATCCCGGCCGTCCCCAGGACCGTCATCAGCACGCACTCCCGGTCGCGGGAGCTGCGATCGAACGCCTCGCGCAGCGCGTCCAGCTCTCGGCTCCTGCCCACGAAGTGGGGACTGATGCGTTCGGCGCGCTCCGGACCCGGTGCGACGTCCAGGAGGCGATGCCCGGTGACCGGGTCGGCCTTGCCCTTCAGCGCGATCGAGCGGCCCTCGTCCACGGTGACGGACGCTCGCACCAGCGCGTAGGTCTGCGGCCCCAGGAGGATCTCGCCCGGCGCCGCCGTCTGCTCGAGCCGCGCGGCCACGTTCACGGCGTCGCCGACCACGAGCGACGCATCCGGCCGGTTCCCGACCACGACCTCCCCGGTGTTGATCCCGATCCGCGTGCGCAGCGCGACACCCCAACCCGGTTCGAACTCGGCGTTCAGCCCCTCGAGCGCCGCGCGCATCTCCGAGGCCGCGCGCACCGCCCGCAGCGCATCGTCCTCGTGCAGGGTCGGGATGCCGAACACGGCCATCACGGCGTCGCCGATGTACTTCTCCACCGTCCCGCCGTGTCGTTCGAGCACATCACGCATCCGGTCGAAGAAGCTCGTCATGACCTTGCGCACGGACTCGGGCTCGAGTTGCTCGCCGAGCGGCGTCGAGCCGACGACGTCGCAGAACAGGACGGTGAGCGTCTTGCGGGTCTCCGAGCCGGCGGACGCCGAGACCGACTGGCGGGGGGCGGGAGCCAGCGGTTCCGCGCACGCCATGCAGAAGCGGGCGCGTGCCGGGTTCTCTTCGCCGCACGCCTGGCAGACCGGCATGGAGCGAGTGTAGGCCACCCGACGGCCCGGCTTCGCGCCGGCCGGACACCCGGAGTAGGCTCGACCGCACCGCCGAACCGAGGGAGGCCGGCACGATGATCGAGCTCGGAACCGATAGGACGTTCACCGTCATCGGCGACGACGAACAGCAGAGGCCCGACGATCTGACCGGTGCCGAACCGGGGACCGTCGTGGTGATCAACCAGCGGCTGTACGAGGACGACGGCTACTTCGATCGCGGCCAGGAGGCCGGCTGGGCGCACGGCACCGCGATCGTCGACCACCACGGACGAGCCATGTGCCAGTTCACGTTCGTCCTGCTGCGGCAGGCGGAGGACCAGGCCCAGTCGGATCCGTCACAGGAGGGCGAGCCTCCGGCCCTGCTGACCGCCCAGGGTGTGGTGCCGCTCGAGGACGCGACGCTCGGCAACGGACGCCTCGTGGTCACCGGCGGGACCGGCAGCCTGAAGGGCGCGAGGGGCACGATCGCGGTCGAGGTGCGCAACCCCAAACGGTGGAAGTTCGAGCCGTGAGCCCGGCGCCCAGGTAGCCCGCGGCGCGGGCTCGCGCGGACGCCGGCGATCAGCCGTCGCGACGGGCGATCTCCCAGAGCTCTTCGAGCATCGGCATGTAGCCCGCGCGCTCACCGTCGGCCTCGTCAGGGGCGGTCTCCCCCTCCGCGTCGGGAGGCGTAGTGGCCCCCTCGGGGTCGGCCTCGGTGTCCGTCCCGGGCGCTACCGGGGGGATCGTGATCACCCCGGGTGTGGCCTCCGCCGTCGCGGGCTCCGGTGCAGACTCCGGCGCCTGCTCATCCGGCACCTCCACGACCGTCGAAGCAACCGGAGGCTCTGCGGGTTCGGGCACGTGCACGATCGCGGGTTCCGGCGCGCCCACGGCCGCCGGGGTCACGGGGAGGTCCACCTCGGGTGCGGTTCGCTCCAGGACGGCGCGGATCGAGCGGATCTCGCCCTCCAGCCTGACGCAGAGTTCGCGTTCCTCCGCGAGCTCCAGCTCGGCCTCCTGCATCCCCTGCTCGATGCGAAGCCAGATCTCCTCGAGCGCATGACCGAGTGCTTCGCTCACCTGGCATCCTCCCCGGATCGGCGACGCGGGCCCGGGCGGGTGCCCGGGCCGTTGTTGCGGCGGTCCGGCTACTTCTGGCTCGGTGCGACGCGAAGAGAGGATGCCGACTCGTCGGGACGAGCGTCAGCGGCTCCGGTCTCCTTCAGCTGCACGCGCGCGTACGACGGGTTCAGCTGCGCCGCGTACAGCGTCGCCTTCCCCACCGCGATCAGGTCCTCGAGCTGGTGGCAGCGCTCGCGCGCCTGAGCAAGCTCGGCCTCGGCGTCCGCGAGCCCGGCCTCCAATTCCGTGCGGCTGGACTGCAGCCCCTTACGCAACAGATCGCTCAACGAACACCTCCTGGTCGTGGCCGGCCTGACGCCGACGCTTGGACTCGGACGATACGAAGGACCTCAGCCGGGCGCATCCGCCGAACCGGCCGACCTGCTGCGTGGGACCTAGGTCCCTTCCCGCCGTTCCGCACGGCTCCCGTGATCCGTCCATTTGACACGGAGCCGGAGCGGGTCTTGCATGGCAGGAGGTGCCCCCGTGCGACGTCGCGATGGTGCCCATCAAGGAGGACCTATGCGACAGATCCGCTCGATCGCGATCCCGATGGCCGTGGCGGCCCTCGGCCTGCTCGCGGGATGCAGCGGCGACAGCAGCACGACCGACGCGGGCGGGACCTCGACGGGGGCCAGCGAGGTCCCCTGCACGAGCCCGGAGACGGGGTCGGGAACGGCGGTGGGCGTCTCGGAGCAGGACTTCACGATCGAACTCGACGCCGACTCCGTGAAGTCGGGCTCGACGACGTTCACCGTGGACAACGCGGGACCGTCGGTGCACGAGTTCGTGGTCTTCCAGACCGATCTGTCCCCCGATGCTCTGCCGGTGGGTGAGACCGGGGACGTCGACGAGGAGGGCGAGGGCGTGACGGCCCTCGACGAGATCGAGGACATCGGCGTCGGCTGCACGGCCACGTTGTCGCTGGACCTGAAGGCCGGCAACTACGCCCTGATCTGCAACCTGCCGGGGCACTACGCGGCCGGGATGCACGCGCCGCTGACGGTGAAGTAACGGACCTTGCTCGGAAGACGGGGGACGCGGAGCGCTCCCACGTGGGAGATTGATGTCCCGCAGTGCGGGGAACGATCCGATGTGCAGCAGTCGCACCAGCGACTGCATGGAGGGGAGGACGGATGGAGAACGAGAAGCCGATGTTGGTCCGGGCCGGCGAGAAGGTCCTGTCGACCGATGTCGCCCAGGCGGTCGTCGAGACGGCCGTCGACAAGATCGAAGAGGTGACGACGGACAAGGTGGACGATGTCGCCGAGGTGGTGAAGGAGAAGGCGGAGGACGCGGGCGAGCGAGGCAAGCGCACCAGTGTTCGCACGGGCGCGACGAAGCCATCGGGCGCCAGACGGTCCGGGTCCACGTCGCCGGCCCGGAAGTCCTCGTCGCGCAAGCGAGCCACGGCTCGAAAGAAGACGTCGGTCGCCAAGAAGGCGACAGCCCGCAAGAAGAGCACGGCGCGCAAGCCCGCGGCTCGCAAGAAGACCACGGCCGCCAAGAAGGCCACGGCGCGCAAGAAGAGCACGGCGCGCAAGCCTGCGGCTCGGAAGAAGACCACAGCTCGCAAGAAGAGCACGGCGCGCAAGCCTGCGGCTCGGAAGAAGACCACAGCTCGCAAGAAGAGCACGGCGCGCAAGCCTGCGGCTCGCAAGAAGACGACCGCACGGAAGAAGAGCACGGCGCGCAAGCCTGCGGCCCGGAAGAAGACCACAGCTCGCAAGAAGAGCACGGCGCGCAAGCCTGCGGCTCGCAAGAAGACGACCGCACGGAAGACGAGCACGGCCCGCAAGCCCGCGGCGCGCAAGAAGACCGCGGCGCGCAAGCCGGTTGCTCGCAGGAAGACCACCGCTCGATCGCGCTGAACCACCTGCACGCACCGTCCATGGCCGGGTAGCGTCTCCGGCCATGGACGGCGTGGTGCCCGAGGCGGTCGGCCCACACGCTTCCCGGCTGCGCCGGAGGGCCATGCCCAGCTGGATCCCACCCATGCTGGCCACGCTCTCGAAGACGGTCTTCTCGGACCCGGCCTGGATCTACGAGGTGAAGCTCGACGGCCAGCGCTCGTTGCTGTTCCGCCACGGCTCGTCGATCCGGCTCATGACCCGCAATCAGAAGGACCGGACCTCCCACTATCCGGACCTCCAGGCTGCGCTCGCCGACAGTGGTCCGGACCTGATCGCCGACGGCGAGATCGTCGCGTTCGACGGTGAGCACACATCGTTCTCACGTCTGCAGGACCGCATGCAGAACCCACGACCGACCGCGCAGCAGGTGCTCGCCGTCCCGGTTCACTTCTACCTGTTCGACCTGCTGTGGTTCGACGGGCATGACCTCACGGCACTGCCGCTCGTCACCCGCAAGGAGGTGCTGCGGGGCGCGCTGGCGTACGGCGACCAGGTGCGGTTCTCCGACCACCTCGAGGCCGAGGGCGAGCCGGCCTTCCGCGCCGCCTGCGAGGGCGGCCTCGAGGGGCTGATCGCGAAGCGGGCCGAGTCTCTCTACACACCCGGCCGCTCCCGCGACTGGCTGAAGTTCAAGTGCGTGAACGAGCAGGAGTTCGTCGTGGTCGGATGGACCGACCCGAGGGGCTCTCGTTCCGGTCTCGGCGCCCTCCTGGTCGGCTACCACGACGGGCCCGACCTGCGCTTCGCCGGCAAGGTGGGCACGGGCTTCGGGCGAGCGGAGATCGCTCGCCTCGCCGCACGGCTCGCGCCCATCGAGCGGCCCGACCCGCCGGTGGCGCACGCGACGGGGCTGCCCCGCACGGGCGTGCACTGGGTCGAGCCCGAGCTGGTCGCGCAGGTGGGATTCGGGGAGTGGACCGACGACGGCAAGCTCCGGCACCCTCGATACCTGGGGCTGCGCGACGACAAGGACCCGCGGGAGGTGACCCGTGAGCGGCGGAGTTGACCCGCCGGCCGACGTCCACAACGTTCACCGTCCGGCCATCGACCGATGAGCCTCCCGCGGTCTAGATTGAGGGCCCCCCGAACCCGAGGAGTGACGAATGCGCGCTGCGGCTCGCCTCCTGTCCGCCTCGAGCGTCACGCTGGCCATGGGCGTGACGCTCGCCACCACCGCGTTCGCCGCCCCCGGCGAGCTCGACCCGACGTTCAGCCACGACGGCTACACGGTCACGAGCTTCCAGGACAGCTACACCGTGGCGACCGACCTCGCGCTGCAGCCCGACGGGCGTCTGGTCGTGGTGGGTCCCGTGCACGGGAACGGGACCATCGTGTCCGACCTCGGCATCGCGCGGTACACCGAGGCGGGCAGGCTCGACCGGACGTTCTCCAACAACGGGAAGCGCCGCATCGATCTCGACGCGGCGTACGACCAGGCGACGGCCGTGGCGGTCCAGCCCGACGGCGGGATCGTGATCGTGGGTACCTCGGGCGGCGTCGTGGCCGTGGTCCGCCTCATGCCGGACGGATCGCTCGACGACTCCTTCTCAGGCAACGGCTACCGGCTCCTCGACGCGGCGGCGATCGCCACCGTGACCGACGTCGCCCTCCAGACGGACGGACGGATCGTCATCGCCGGGAGCGACGGCCCGGACTTCGCCCTGACTCGGCTCCGGCCACGCGGCCGCCTCGACGCAACGTTCGGCACACGCGGCTCCGTGCACACGGACTTCGCCGGATACGGCGATGCGGCGACCACGGTCGCGATCGCGCCAGACGGCGACATCATCGCCGCCGGCTGGGCGACGGTCGTCCCGGAGCAGCGGAACGACTTCGCGCTCGTGCGGTACCTGCCGGGCGGCGCCCCCGATCCGGCGTTCGGCGACGGCGGGCTCGTCACGACGGACTTCGCCTCGTGGGAGGACACCGTCACCGACATCGCATTGGAACCCTCGGGGTCGATCGTCGCGGTCGGCCAAGCCAGTCAGGAGCCGGGCGGAGCCGACCAATCCTCCGATGTGGCGCTCGCGAGATACCTCGTTGGCGGCGAGCTCGATGAGGACTTCGGCGACGCCGGCACGACCACCACGGACTTCGGCTCGTACTTCGACCAGGCGCACGGCGTCGCGCTCCAGACCGACGGCGGGATCGTGCTGTCGAGCCACCGCTACGAGGACGGCCAGCGGACGGCTGCGGTCGCGCGGTACGGGGCCGGCGGCGACCTCGACGGCTCATTCGGCGAGGGCGGGATCGCCGACACGGGCCTGCCGGTGTCCGGCGACGAGGTGGGCGGCGTCGTCGTCGACGCCGATGGAGCCATCGTGTCGGTGACGGCGGCCCAGGTTCCGGCGGAGATCGGCACCTCGTTCGCGTTCCTGGTCCTGCGGCTCCAGGGCGCGGCGTGACCGGGGCTTGAGTTCCGCACGCGTCTGCGGGTAGCGTGGCCCCGGCACGACTCACGCTCCTTCCGAAGGGGTTGGGCGCATGACCAGACGGCTGTCCTCCGCGGTCGTATCGCTGCTGGTGCTCGTGGCCGCCGCACTGACCTCGCTCGGCGCGCCGGAACCGGGTGCGCTCGCCGCCGGGCCGGATCCGGTGGTCCGCGGCGGCGGTCTTCGTCAGCTCGACCACCTGATCTTCGTCGTGCAGGAGAACCGCTCCTTCGATCACTACTTCGGCACCTACCCCGGGGCCGACGGGATCCCCCGCAGGCCGGGCGGCGCCTTCTCGGTATGCGTGCCCGATCCCTTCCGGGAGGGCTGCTCGCGGCCCTACCACTCCACGTCACTGCGACAGCGCGGCGGCCCGCACAACCGCCGCGCCTCACTGATCGATATCAACGACGGCGCGATGGACGGGTACATCCAGGCCCTGCCGGCCGGCGAGGACAAGTGCTGGGTCACGCCCCATCCGGGATGCGAGCAGTACCTGGGCCCGGATGGCCAGGCCGACGTCATGAGCTTCCACACCCGCCGGGAGATCCCGAACTACTGGTTCTACGCGCGGCAGTACCTGCTGCAGGACCGCATGTTCGCGCCGACCGACTCGTGGACGCTGCCGGCGCACCTCTTCCTGGTCAGCGGCTGGTCCGCCGCCTGCGACGACGCCTACGATCCCATGTCGTGCTCCTCCGACGTCGAGCTCGACGCGAAGGAAGATCGCTGGGGGCGCCACTCGGACGGACCCGTCTACGCGTGGACCAGCATCACCCATCTGCTCTCCCGCGCGGGGGTGAGCTGGCGCTACTACGTGGACGACGACACGTGCTTCCACGCACCCTGTCCTGACCGGGAGAACACCGGCACCGGCCCCATGAAGGATCCGTTGCCGGGCTTCACCGACACCGTCGAGGACGGAGCGGTGGACAACGTCACGTTCCACAGCCGGTACTTCACCGCCGCCGCGGCGGGCAACCTGCCGAAGGTCTCCTGGATCGTGCCGGCCCCCGGATACAGCGAGCACCCGAACGAGGGCGGAACCCTGTTGGGCGGGCAGGAGTTCGTGACGCAGGTCGTGAACGCCGCCATGCGCGGCCCCGACTGGGACTCGACGGCGATCTTCCTGACCTGGGACGACTGGGGCGGCTTCTACGACCACGTGGAGCCGCCGGTCGTGGATCAGAACGGATGGGGCATCCGGGTGCCGGGGATCCTGATCAGTCCCTATGCGCGCAGCGGCGTGATCGACTCCCAGACGCTGTCGTTCGACGCGTACCTGAAGCTGATCGAGGACCGGTTCCTGGGCGGGCAGCGGCTCGACCCCGCCACGATGGACCGGCCCGACTCGCGGCCCACGGTGCGCGAGGAGGTGTCGATCCTGGGCGACCTCGCGAACGAGTTCAACTTCGCGCAGACCCCGCTGCCGGCGACGTGTCTGGATCCCACACCGGCGGACGGGGCGACGCAGGTCCACTGCTGAAACCTTGACGGGTCGGAACGCCGAGGCTAGCGTCGGCGTTGATCACGGATCCATAACGAGTCGCCCGCCTGGATGAAAGGAAGTCTCCATGCGCCGGATCGCCTCGTTGATCGCCGTGGCGGCGATGTTCGCGATCGTCCCGACCTCGTCCGCATCCGCTCGCCCCGTTCGCGAGTACGCGCCGCTGCCATCGCAGATCGTCCTGGACGACGTCTGCCCGGACTTCGGGATCGTGGCCGACATCCTCGTCAACAAGGAGTACGCCATCACGTTCTCGGACGCGAACGGCGACCCGTCGCGGGTCATCACCACCGGACGTCTCGTGGTGCGGCTGACGAATCCGGAGAACGGTTCGTCGATCGTCCGCAACATCTCCGGCCCGGGCGAGCTCGTGTTCCACGCCGACGGCTCCACGACCCTCACCGCGCGCGGCACCTGGTTCCTCTTCTACCTGCCGGGCGAGCTCGGCCCGGGCAGCGAGGCGACGAGCTTCGTCAACCGGGGCCGGATCGTGGTCGACACGCAGCCCGACGGCGTCGCCACGATCCGGTCGCAGACCGGCTCCCTCGAGGACGTCTGCGTCACGCTCGGCTGATCGGAGAAGCGCCGGGGAGATTGACGTACGCTCCAGATGGCCGGATGGCTACGGCGATTGGGTGAGCGCCAGGTGTCCACGGCCGCATAGCATCTCGACCATCGTGAGAGGGAGCAGCATGCGTACCCGTCGAACCGCCCGCACGGTCTCCGTGCTCGCGTTCGCCACGATGGCATTCGGGTCGCTGGTCCCCGGGGCAGGCGTCGTGCAGGCCGCCCCGGCCTCCCCCACGCTCGTGGCCGCGGGCACCAGCACCGCGCGCACCACCGTCTACCCGCTCGGCACGGCGTCCTTCTCCGCCGGACATCTCTACGTGGCGTTCATCTCGCTCAGCGAGTCCGGCGACCACGTCGATGCCACACCGGGCATCGTCGGCGCCGGGACCAGCTGGACCCAGATCGACAAAGGCGAGGGCTCGGCGAGCACGGTCGGCATGACGGCGTACCTCTTCCGCCCCACGTCCGGCGTCAGCGCGGCCCTGACCACCGGCGTCCTGGCGACCGGCCACGAGGGGATCTGGTACTCGATCGTGGACATCAGCTCCGGGTTCGCTGCGACCTCGCCGATCGCCCAGTATCGGGCCGATCGGGCCGGCTCCGGCACCACCTTCTCGGTGAGCCTGCCCTCGAGCCCGAAATCGGACTCGCTGGTGCTGGCCGCGTTCTCCCACAACACGGCCACGGCCTCGACGCCGTCCTCCGCGCTCACCGAGCTGGACGGCTCGGACCTGACCCACGGCGACCTGGCCCTCGGCGCCCACGTCGTCTTCGACGCGACGAGCCCCGGAGCCTCGGGCGGATCGTCCTGGTCCGGCTCGGCCTCGCGCCGCCGAGGCATGGCGATCGAGATCCAGAGCACGGACGGTGGCGGTGGCGGGGACGGGGACGGCGTCACGATCGCGGCGGCCGGCGACATCTGCGGCGACTCCCACTGCGCCGACACCGCCAACCGGGTCCTGGACGTCGACCCAGACTGGGTCCTCACGACCGGTGACCTCGCCTACGAGAACGGGCTGTACTCGGAGTACCTCAGCAAGTACGGCGGCGGCACCACCCCCCAGACGCGCTGGGGCCGCCCCGCGATCAAGGACATCACGCTGCCCGGCTACGGCAACCACGACTGTGTCGACTTCGGGTCGAAGGACGGCTGCGACGACGCTGTGCGCTACTTCGGCTCGGACTCTGCGTTCGGCACGGACATCTCGGGCACGCCCGGCTCGTACTGGACCGTGAAGGGCGACTGGCTGATCGTGAACCTCAACTCGGCGGGCGACGGCGGCTCCGGGAAGGCGACGAGCAGCGAGATCAGCGCCCAGAACAGCGCGTTGCAGAGCCTCCTCAACAGCGACAACCACACGTGCGAGCTGCTCGTGTGGCACCACCCCCGTTACAACAGCGGACAGGAGGGGGGAAGCGCCACGTTCATCGACGCCTGGTTCGACACCGCCTACGCGAACGGCGTCGACGTGATCCTGAGCGGCCACGCGCATGACTACGAGCGCTTCGCGCCCCAGGACGGCAACGGGAACGCCCGCAGCGACGGCGTCCGGGAGTTCGTGGTGGGCACCGGCGGCAAATCCCTCACGTCGTTCAACTCGGCCAAGCCGAACAGCCAGGTCCGGATCTCCGACTACGGGATCCTGACGATGAACCTGGAGACCGACGCGTACTCATGGGCGTTCCTCGACGACACCTCCGGCGCGACGGACGACTCCGGCTCGACCGACTGCACCACCTGAGCGCGGGTCGCGCCCGCTCCCAACTGGCGTCCGCTACGGTTCGTACCGTAGGCTGAGCGGCGTACCGTTCGCGTCGGCGGCGACGACCCGGCCGCATCCGACGGATCTTGTGCGTGGCCCCCAGCGCCGGGAGACGGAGGGATCGAGACGACGAGGGCCGGCCGACGTCTGCTCGTGACGCTGTGCGTCATGGCCGCCGCATGTACGGCGACGGCGGCGGAGCCTCCGGAGGGCGGGTTCACCCCGTCACCGGTCGGGATGGTCTCGCTCGTCGCGGTGGGCAACATCTGCGGCGAGAACACCGACCCGTGCGCCAGTACGTCGGACCGGACCGTCACCGTGGATCCCGACATCGTCCTGGTGCTCGGGGACAACGCCTACGAGGACGGATCCCTCTCCGAGTACCGGAACCGGTACGGAGGCGGCACCCGCCCGCAGGAGCGTTGGGGCCGTCCCTCGATCAAGGCGGTCACCCTGCCGGTGTACGGCAACCACGACTGCAACGACGCCCTTCGGCGCCCGTGCTCGGGCGCCGTCGCGTACTTCGGTGCCGATGCCTCGTTCGGGACGGACATCCCGCAGACACCTGGGTCGTACTCCACGGTCGCCGGTGGCTGGCTCATCGTCGTGCTGAACTCCGCGGGAAGCGGCGGCTCGGGATTCGCAACCCCGGCGGAGATCGACGCCCAGAACGTGGCGCTCCACGACATCCTGGAGGCCGACGACCACACCTGCGAGATCGTGGCGTGGCATCACCCCCGGTTCAGCAGCGGACGCGAGGGCAGCGACCGTTCCTTCGTGGCCCCCTGGTTCGAGATGGCCTATGCCGCAGGGGTCGACGTCGTGCTGAACGCTCACCATCACCAGTACGAACGGTTCCTCCCCCAGGACCCGGACGGGCAGCCGGCGACGAACGGGGTGAGCGAGTTCGTGGTCGGGACCGGCGGGTCTCCCCTCGAGGGCTTCGCAGCGCCGTGGCCGAACAGCGCGGTGCGGCGGTCGCACACGGGGATCCTGACGATGGAGCTCCGCGACGACGACACCTACTCGTGGGCGTTCATCGACGACGTGACGGGCGGCGTCTTCGACAGCGGCTCGAGCGTCTGCCACTAGCCGAACGGCGCCGCTGGGGTCCGATCGTCTACCGGGAGCAGCTGTGCTCGTCCTCGACGTTGACGCACACGTCGTTGTCGGGGCCGCCGTCACCGGTGTCGATGCCCCGCCCGCCGTCCAGACGGTCCTGCCCTGAGCCGCCGCCCAGGGTGTCCTTGTCGTCGTTGCCGTTCAACTCGTCGTCACCGTTGCCCCCCGCGAGCCGGTCGTCGCCGACGCCGCCACCGCCGGTGTCGTTGCCGTCGCTCATCAGCAACGTGTCGTTCCCGGTGCCGCCCTGGAGGCGGTCGTTGCCGGCGTCGCCCCGGAGGGTGTCGCGTCCGTCGCCACCGAACTCCTTGTCGTTGCCCCCCAGGCCGGCCAGCCGGTCGTTCCCACCGCTGCCCCGCAGGGTGTTGGCGCCGCCGTCGCCCGTCAGCGTGTCGCGCTGACCGGTGCCCGTCAGCCCGTCGATCCCCGAGAGCCGGTCGATGCCGTTCCCGGTGGCCCGCCCCTCGACCAGCGACGCGTCGACCGCGTGGCCCACCGCCGCCCAGGTGGCGACGTCGACGCCGGGGCCGCCGGTGAGGCGGTCGTCGCCGCTTCCGCCACCGATCGTGTCGTTGCCCCGCCCGCCGATCAGGTCGTCCGAGCCGCCGCTGGCGTTCCCGGCGTCCAGGGTGTCGGCGCCGCCCGCCCCGCGAACCACGTCGCCGCCCCTGCCGGCCGCCACCGCGTCGTTCCCCGGCCCCGCGTTCACGTCGTCGGCCCCGGTCCCCGCGTCCACGCGGTCGTTCCCGGGGCCACCATTCGCGATGTCGTTGCCGCCCCCGCCGAACAGGCGATCGGGGCCCGCGCCGCCGAGCAGCCGGTCGTTCGCGCCGCTCCCACGGATCGTGTCGGCGCCGCCGCCGCCCTCGATCGAGTTCTTCCCGGTATCGCCGAGCAGCGAATCGACGAACCGCGAGCCCACCACGTCCTCGATCCCCCCGAGGCGATCCGCGCCGTCGCCGAAGGCGACACCCCGCTCGAGATTCACCGACACGCCGTGCCGGCTGGAATGGAACGTCGCTCGGTCGGCGATGCCGTCGTTGCCCTTCAGCGTGTCGTTGCCGGCGTCGCCCGAGAGGGTGTCGTTCCCATCGCCGCCCGAGAGCGAGTCTGCGTTCGCGCCGCCGGCGACGTCGTCGTCACCGATGCCGCCCAGGAGCGTGTCCTGCGCGATACCGCCCTCGAGAACGTCCGCTCCCTCGCCGCCCAGGAGCCGGTCGCGGCCGGGCCCGCCGCAGATCACATCGTCCCCGCCCATGCCGTCGACCGTGTCGTCCCCGCCGAGGGCGTCGATGACATCCGGCCCCGCCGTTCCGTCGATCGTGTCGTCGCCGGATGTGCCAGTGATCGTCGCGGCTCCGCAGGCGGTGCCGGCCGGCGCCGGAGCGGCGCCGAGCGTGAGACCGGCTCCCACCACGATCGTCACGATCACACCAGCCAGAGCTCGTCGCATGTCGGCCTCCCGTAACGGTTGCGCTGCATGTGACTATCACGCGTTGCAGCGCGGGTCAACCGCCATTCGGCCGGGTCGGTTCCCATCGTGTCACGAACGTGCGAGCATCACGCATCGTGTTCCGACCGACGCGCCTCCGCACGGCCCTCAGCCCGGCCGGACATGCAGCCCGGTTCTCCCGGATCTCACGTCTGCTGCTGGGCGTCTCCCTGGTCGCCGCCGCGGCGTGTGATTCGAGCTCGACCGCCCCGGACCCCTCAGAGGCCGGCTCCTCCGCCCCCGCCGGCTCGATGCAGCTGCGCGTGATGACGTTCAACATCGAGTACGGCGGCGAGGGCGTGGACTTCGCCAGCGTGCCCGCGGCGATCGAGGCGGCCGATGCGGACGTGGTGGGCGTCGAGGAGGCGTGGGGGAACATCCCGAAGGTCGCGGACGCCCTGGGCTGGGACTACTTCGACGTGCGCATGCAGATCGTCTCCCGGTATCCACTGCGCGACCCGCCGGGCGGGGACGGCACGTACACGTTCGTGGAGGTCGCCCCCGGACACGTCGTGGCGATGGGCAACGTGCACCTGCCCTCGGCGCCGTACGGGCCCAACCTGGTGCGCGACGGCGAGTCCGCCACGGAGGTCATGAAGCGAGAGCAGCAGGCACGGGTGCCGGCGGTCACCCCCACCGTGGAGGCGATGCAACCCCTGGCCGAGGCCGGGATCCCCTCGTTCATCACCGGCGACTTCAACACGCCGTCGCACCTGGACTGGACCGAGGAGATGGTCGGGCAGCGAGCGCACATGGCGTACGCCTTCGACTGGCCCGTCGGCGAGGTCGTCGAGGCGGCGGGGTTCTCCGACTCCTTCCGTGACGTGTATCCGGATCCGACGACCGATCCCGGCATCACGTGGCCGGCCGCGAGGCCGAAGTCCGGGGGATACAACCCCGGCCTGAGCGAGCACGCCGCGCGCGACCGCATCGACTTCGTGTACGCCGCCGGGCCGGCGACCGCGACCGCGAGCACGATCCTCGGCGAGGAGGGGGGCGAGGACGAGGGCGTGACGCAGACGATCTCGCCGTGGCCCTCCGACCATCGTGCGGTGGTCTCCACGTTCGACGTGACACCCGCGCCGCCTCCGGTCATGGTCACCACCGCGCAGCGGCTCTTCCATACGGGCGACGATGTGCCGGTGACGTTCCACGCCCCCGGCGAGGACGGTGAGCAGGTGGCGGTCGTGCGGGCCGGCGAGGCGGTGGACTCGGCGCTCGACGCCGCCCCGACCGGGGACGGGTCGCCCGTGGACGGCACGACGACCTTCGCGAGCGAGGACTGGGAGGCGGGCGCGTACGACGCCGTGCTGGCCGACGCCGCCGGCGCCGAGCTCGCGAGATACCCGTTCTGGATCCAGGACGCAGGCGTCGATGCGGAGATCGGGACCGGCTCGCCGTCCTACCGGGAGGGGGAGCCGATCGACGTCTCGTGGCAGGCCGCTCCCGGCAACCGCTGGGACTGGGTGGGCATCTACCGTCGCGGCGCCGACCCCAACGTGGCGTACTACATCATGTGGCTCTACACCGACTCGACCGTCGAGGGATCGACGGTCCTGGATCGCGCGGCGCACGGGCCGTGGCCCCTGAAGCCCGGGAAGTACACCGTGTACCTGCTGATCGACGACTCCTACGAGCAGATCGCCGCGGGCGACTTCACCGTGACCGGTTGAGACCGCCGCCTCACGCCGACGGGCCGGCGAGCCGCGCGCGCTCCTCCGCCTGGGCCATCAGCGCCCGCTGGCGCTCGAGCTCACCGTTCAGCTCCGCGCCCACCAGCACCGCCAGGGCGCTGAGGTACAGCCACAGGATCAGCACGACCACGCCCGCGAGCGCGCCGTAGGTCTTCGCGTAGGAGCCGCCGAAGCTCGAGATGTACAGCGAGAACCCCAGCGACGCCAGGACCCAGAGCGCCGTCGCGAGGAGTCCTCCCGGCGAGAGCCACGTCCAGTTCGGCGGCTGCCGGTTCGGACCGATCCAGTAGAAGACCGCGAACAGCAGGGTGACGGCCAGCAGCGTGATCCCCCAGCGGGCGAGCGTCCACAGCCACGACGCCGAGTCTCCGAGCGGCAGATGATCGGCGATGAATGCGCTGACCGGCTCGCCGAAGATCAGCAGCGCCACCCCGACGCCGCCCAGCACGAGCGCGGCGAGCAGCAGCGCGAACCCGATCAGCCGCTTCTTCACGAACCTGCGGTCCTGGGGGACGTCGTAGGCGACATCGAGACCCACCTGCGTCGCGGCCATGCCCGATGAGGCGCTCCACAGGGCCAGCACCACCCCGATCAGCAGGGCCGTGAGCCCGCCGGCCGAGGCGCGGGTCTGCGCCTGGGTCACCGCGCTCGTGAGGATCGTGGCCGCGTCCCCGGGCAGGGCGCGGCTGATCGCGTCGTTCACCGTGTCCGCCGTCGCCGGCGACGCGTTCACGACGTCGAGCAGGCCGATCGCGGCGAACAGCAGGGGGAAGATCGCCAGGAACCAGTAGAACGCGACCCCCGCGGCGATGATCGTGATGCGGTCGGCCACCATCTCCCGGCCGGTCCGGCGCAGCGACCTCTCGCCAGCCCGCGGCAGGAACCTGCGCCGGCGAGTCGGGGCCGGTCCCGGGTGGCGGCTGGGCCACGACGTCCTCCGACCGAACGGACATGCGGCCTGCGGTACCCATCGAGGGTCCCGTCAATCACCGTTGTCGGTGCGATCGGCCCGCTCGGGGTCGAGTCTCAGGCTCCCAGGACGCGTATGGGCAGGCGAAGCTGCGCCATCCGCCCCGTGACGGCGCCGAGGGTCAGGAACCACGCTCCATCGGCGGAACGTCCGCTCCCGGCAGGTCGTCGGTATTCCGACCGGCGCTACCGCCGCCGTGCAGCTCCTCCGTGTGCCGGAACAGTGTGAACTCGCTCGGGAAGACGGCGCCGCACGCCTGACACGTGAACTCCTGGGCCTGCTGATCCTCGTCCATCATCCGCTCCTCCGGTTCGGCCTCCCGGGAGTCCTTCCCAGGAGGCCGACGGTTCACCCGCGGCGGCGGACGAGCCGCCCCGATCAGGTCCCGGGGATATAGACGAGTTCGAGCTGACCTCCCTCGCTCGTTGCCGTGTTGGGTGCCAGGCTGGTGTCGGGGACCGGCACCTCGGTGTAGTGAGCCTGCACGTTCAGCAGCCACCATCCCTCACCGAAGAGCTCGGAGACGTCCACCACGCCGCTGGACTCCCAGGCGCCCGGCCCCCGCTCGTCGATCACGTCCTGCGACGGGTCGGTGCGGGCGACCGGCGTGAGCGAGCCGCTGTCGAGGTCGTAGACCAGCACCCGGTTGAAGCCGGACTGCTTCCAGTTGCGATCCTCCTGGATCACCAGCGCCGAGTGCGAGATCCCCAGGTTGTCGGGGCTGAAGATGTCGTCGCCCTCGGCCGCGCTCAGCAGCACCGAGAGGCTCGCGTGGCGCGGGTTGTTCGGATCGACGTCGAGGCGGTAGATCGCGGCCGTGGGTGGTCTCCCGGTGCGCCGCGCCGGTCTCGGCGAAGTAGACGGCGGCGGGATCATCGGGGTCGGCGGCCTGGTCCTCGATGCGGTTGAAGTCGAACGCGCCCATGGCCTGCACCATGCGATGTCTGCGGTAGACGTACGTCCGGTCCGGTGATGCGGTCAAACCGCGAGGGTCAGCCCCCCACCGTCCGTTCCACCAGCTCGCGCTGTTCGGGGTCGAGCACCCGGCCGTCGCCCGCCGCCGCGTTCTCGCGGGCGTGCCGCGGATCCCGCGTCGCGGGGATCGGGACGTGCACCCGCGGCTCTGACAGGCACCAGCGAAGGAGCGCCTCGGGCCACGACGTCGCGCCGGCGGCCGCGAGCTCCGGGGAGTCGGGTCCTCGTCGCAGGAGCCCGCCCTCACCGAAGGGTCGCATCGCGATCACCCCGAGGTCGAGTTCGGCCGCCAGTGGGAGGATCAGGCGCTCCGCCTCGCGCTCGGCCGGGTTCCACGGGACCTGCACACAGCCGATCCGGCCGCTGCGCATCACGTCCGCCAGCTCGTCGAACGCGCCGGGGCTCCAGTGGGTCGCACCGAGCACGCCGATCCGGCCATCGTCGCGCTCGGCCTCCATCCACGGCAGGTGCTCCTTCCACGCCATGAGGTTGTGGATCTGGAGCACATCCACACGCCCGCCGTACCACTCGAGCTGCGCGGCGAACTGCGCCCGACCCTCGTCCACCGATGGCGTCCAGATCTTCGTGGCGACGATCGCATCGGCGCGGCGCGGCCCCAGGGATCTGGCCAGAACACCCTCCGCCCGGCCGTACATCGGTGAGGAGTCCACGAACCTCGTGCCGCCGTCGAATGCGGCGCCCACGACCTGGGCCGCGACGTCCTCCTCCGCGGCCGGAAGGTCGAAGGTGGACCACGTCCCGAGGCCGACGACGGGCACCTTGAGACCGGTGCCTCCGAACCGGCGCATCTGCATGCGTTCACGCTACCCGTCCTTGCGGTGGCGGCCCCGCGCGCCGTACCGTAGGGGCATGGCCATCTACGAGTACCTCTGCCTGGCGTGTGAGCACCCCTTCGAGGAGCGGCGGCCCATGGACGCCGGCTCGGTTACCACTGCCCTCGGATGTCCGTCGTGCGGCAGCGACCGCGTCCGCCGGCGCTTCTCCATGTTCGCGACCGGCGGCGGTGCCGCCGGATCCGCCCCAGGATCCGGTCAGGCACCTGCCCCCCGATCGGGCGGATGCTGCGGTGGCGGCTGCGCCTGTGGCGGTTGAGAGCGGCGACGGTTCGGTCAACGGCGTCCGTGACGGGGTGACGGAGGCCGCACACGTCGGCGACGAACGCACCACGCTCACCGGCTTCCTCCAGCGCCAGCGCGACCTCGTGGCCTGGAAACTGCGCGGCAGCGACGACGGAACGCTGCGATCGGTCGGCACCGCCAGCGGCCTGACGGCGCATGGCGTCGTCCGCCACCTGGAGAACGTCGAGCGGTCCTGGTTCCGCGAGGTCTTCGCCGGGGAGACCGGTCTCACCTACGACTGGACGGACGAGGACCCCAACGCGGAGTTCGCGCCCGCGGCGGACGTCGCCGTGGCGGATCTGCTCCGCGCGTACGCGGACGAGACCGCGCGATGCGACGCCGTGATCGCCGCCGCTCCGTCCCTGGACGCCGTCTCGGCGAGCCGGGGGTTCTCGCTCCGCTGGATCATCTGCCACATGATCGAGGAGACCGGCCGCCATCTCGGCCACCTCGACCTGCTCCGCGAGCAGGCCGACGGCGAGGTCGGCGAGGAACCCGAGTGACACCGATGCCGACCATCAGCGAGATCGCCGAGGCCTTCTCCCGCCACCGGTTCGAGGAGACGGTTCCGCACATGCTCGACGACCTCGAGTGGACGCTCGTGGGCGAGCGCACGATCGTCGGCAAGGCCGGCGTCGTCGCGGCATGCGAGGAGTCCGCCGGCTACCTGGCGGACGTGCGCACCACGTTCAGCGCGTTCAAGGTCGTCGCGGACCAGGACACCGTCGTGATCGACAGCCGCGCGGAGTACGTCGATCACGACGGTGAGGCCTCGCACGTCGCGTCGTGCGACATCTACGACTTCGTCGACGGGCGCCTCGCCGGGATCACCTCGTACACGGTCGAGCTGTCGCCAGGCTGAGCACCTGGCCGGGCGCGAAGATCCGACGTGAGCGGGGCCGCTCACCCGACGACCGCGGCCACGAGCCAGATGCCGATCATCACCACGCCCGCCACGAGCTGGATCAGGATCCCGACGCCGACGCCTCGCAGGGTGGCGAGCGTGCTCGCCTGTGCGGCGCGGCCGTCACGGAGCCGGAGCGTCTCGGCCACGAAGACCCCCGCGGGGAACCCGACGAGGGCCCCGACCACGGGGACGGCCACGAACCCCACCACCATGCCCGCCGCGCCGGCCAGGAGCGCCGACCGCGGCGCCCCCGTCGCGGCCGCGCGTCTCGCCGGCAGCACCGTGGCGGCAACCGTGGCCGCGATCCCGATCGCCCCCATCACGCCGACCACGACCCAGCGGCCGGCCGCGGGGTCCGCGGCGGCCCACGCAACCGCCGCACCGAGGATCAGCAGGAGGCCGGGCAGCACCGGAACGAGGACCCCGATGAGGCCGACGAGCATCACCAGCGCCAGCACCACCTCGAGTTCGCTCACCGTTGCAGGGTACGGCCGTGCGCTGCGGCGCCGGAGCCCGCCGGGCCGGTACGCTGCGCGCCATGCGTCCCGACCATTCGTTCGAACCGCTGATGACGGAGCGCCTCCGCCTGCGCCGCTCGCTCCCGCAGGACGCAGCGACGATCTCCGCGTACCGCAGCGACCCGGACGTACGTCGCTATCAGGGCTGGGGCGACACCGGACCCGACGACGTCCGCGCCGCGATCGAGGAGATGGCCGCACGAGTGCCGGGCGATCCCGGCGGGTGGGTGCAGCTCTCGGTCGAGGAGCGCGAGACGGGCAGGCTGATCGGGGACGTGGGGGTGAGCCCGGCCGACCAGCATCCCGGCGTGATCAAGATCGGGTACACGATCGCCCCCGAGTTCCAGGGGGCCGGCTACGCCACCGAGGCCGTCCGCGCGCTGATCGACTACGCGTTCGACGTCCTCGAGGTCGACGTCGTCCGCGCCTACGCGAGCGCGGAGAACGCGTCCTCGATCCGCGTCGCGGAGAAGTCCGGCCTGGTCCTGATGGAGCGGTTCGAGGGCGTCGAGGACGGCGTGCGATGGCAGGGCGTGCGGTACGAGCTCAGCCGCGCCGACCGCGACGCGTCTACCGCATCACCTTGATGTTCACCATCGGCGTGTCGAACGCCGTGTACAGCCGGAGCCACAGCAGGAGGTAGGCCTCCATGGCCCGCGCCGCCGTGAGGTCCCCGAGGTCCACGACGTCGCGCCACCCGAAGTCCTCCAGCAGCCGGGCGACCTCGCGCCTGGCGTCCTCGTCGTCGCCGCAGATCGGGATCGAATGATCGCCGCCGGCCACGAGGTCCGGGTTCGTCATCAGGGCCGCCGTCATGGTGTTCCAGGCCTTGACGACGCGCGCGGAGGGGAACTCGCGCTGGATCCGTTCCGCGAGGGAGTCGTCGAGGCCCACGAACAGACCCGCGGACCCGCCGGAGAACTCGAGCGCGTTCGACGCGTCGATGACGATGCGTGCGTCGACGTCGCCGGCGCCCGCCGCACGGAGCGCGTCGATCGACCCGGTTCCGAGCGTGGCGTTCACCAGCAGGTCGCCGTGCGCGCCGGCCTCCGCGAAGGACACGACACGCACCTCGGTGTGCTCCGAGCTCCAGGACGAGAACGGAGGACGCCCCATCTGATCGGGCTCGGTGCGCGCCAGCAGCCCCGCGACGTCGCGGGTGCCGATCATCACGTCGTGCCCCGTCGCGGCGAAGCCCTCTGCCAGCGCGCGACCCACGCCGCCCGTCCCGAGGATGCCGACCTTCATCGTTGCCTCCCTTGCTCCGTGGTCCACGGTCACGCGCGCGGGCCGGTGGTGGTGCCGAGGTCTCAGCCGTCGAGCTGCTCGATCGTGGCGACGGAGGGCGGCCGCTCGGCTCGCACTCTCGATGCGATCGACTCCGCCTCACGCAACAGGCGCAGCACGTTGCGCCCCGCGATCTTCCGCAGATCCTCGTCGCCGTACCCGCGGGCGGCGAGCTCGGCGAACAGGGCCGGGTAGCGCGACACGTCTCCGAGACCCTCCGGCATCTGATCGGCGCCGTCGATGTCGCCGCCAACCCCGAGCGCATCGACCCCGGCGATCTCACGCATGTGATCCACGTGGTCGGCCACGTCGCCGATCGTCGCCGGCGGGTCCGGATGCGCCTGGAACCATTCCTCCATGGCGGCGTCCACGGCGACGGGATCACCGAGCTCGGCGCGCAGCCGGTCCGCCTCCCGCCATCCGGCGGCGTTCACCTCGGCGCCCTCGGCCGTGAGGAACGACGGCACGAACGTCACCATGACCACGGCGCCGGAGCGCCCGGCGAGCTCGAGCACGTCGTCCGGGACGTCGCGCGGCACGTCGCAGAGCGCGCGGGCCGACGAGTGGGAGAAGAGCACCGGCGCCTCGCTCACCTCGATCGCCTGGCGCATCACGTCGTCGGAGACGTGGCTGCAGTCCACGAGCACACCACATCGGTTGAGCTCGCGCACGACCTCCTCCCCGAAGCGCGTGAGACCGCCGTGCGGATGGCCGCCGGTGGCCGAGTCCGCCCACGGCGTGTCGTCGTTGTGGGTGAGCGTCAGGTAGCCGGCGCCGAGCCTCGCCAGCACCCGGAGCGTCCCGAGCGACGACCCGATCGAGTGGCCGCCCTCGACCCCGATCATGGAGGCGATCCGGCCGGTGGCCGAGACGCGCTCGACGTCGTCGGCGGTGCGCGCGAGCTCCAAGCGGTCGGGGTACGTGGACACGAGCTCGAACAGCGCGTCGATCTGCTCCATCGTCGCCGTCACGGCCTCGTGGCCGGGCAGGGACGAGGGCACGTAGACCGACCAGAACTGGCCGCCCAGGCCGCCGGCGGCGAGCCTCGGGAGATCCGTCATCACCTGCGGACACGCCTCGCGCAGGTCCGGCGGACGCCAGTCCGCGGCAGCCAGTCGCGCCGCCCGCAGCGCCCACAGCAGGTCGTTGTGGCCGTCGATCAACGGCGCGCCGCGCAGGAGCTCCAGGATCCGGGCGTCGTCGATCGCAGGCACCCGCGCATGCTACGGCGCCGGCCGGGGGTTCGCGCCGGAGCCCGCTGGGTAGCGCTGCCAGCGAGAGCCCCTTGGGCTCACGTAGCGAAGCGATAGCCCAGGAACGGGCTCACGTAGCGAAGCGATAGCCCAGGAACGGACTCACGTAGCGAGGCGAATAGCCCACAAAGAGGAGAAGGGAGCTCGACATGTGCATGACATGCGGATGCGGACAGCCGAACGAGACTCACGGCAACGGCGCGAACATCACCTACGACCAGCTGCAGGCAGCGGCGAGCGCCGCCGGCATCGAGAACGAGCAGGCGGCTGACAACCTCCACGATCTCGCCAAGAAGCTGCGGGACGAGGGTGCCGCCCCGTCCTGATCCGCTGCCGCACCGGAGCGGACAGACCCGAGACGATCAGGAGGACGGACATGGAGCAGCGACCCGATCCCCAAGAGGACGACGAGCGGCCGCAGGAGTCACCGGTGCCGCCGGATGCGCCGGTGGAGACGCCGGAGGCCGATCCCAGGACCGAGGGCGCCCCGGATCCTGTCCCAGACGCAGCCCCGGACCCGGCTGAGGACTCGGGCCCCCGGCCCGCCGATCCCAGCAGCCCCTCCTCGACGGAGGAGCAGATCCAGCAGGCCTTCGAGTAGCGCAGGTCTTCAGCCCAGGTGGACGTGAGGACCGTCGCTGGCGCGACGCGAGCTCGACGTCAGCCGGAGACCGGCTGCCGGCCGAGGTCCGGGTCGCCGACGGACACCCAGATGCGCATCAGATCGGGCGTCTCGTCCAGCGCCTCCTCCAGGATCTGGAGCCACTCCCGCTCCAGGTCGGGCAGAGAGATGACGAGCTCCTCGACGCCGAGGTCGCGGCAGTGCTGCACCCCGGCCACGACGTCCCCGACATCCCGTGAGCTGGAGTTGCTCCGTCGAAGAACCACTCGCGCGGTCTCGCCGGCCGTGATCACTCGAACCATGTGTGCTCCCCTCGGTCACGACCAGCCTGCGCCGCACCGCATGCGGGCCGCCAGGGTCGCTCGGGGGATTCCCCCGTGGCCCTGCGGTCGACGGAGGTCCCCCGGCGGAGGGACCGTCCGCGCAGGGCCGACGATACCCTGGGCCGATGTCCGAGCGCGCGTCCGGCCCGCTCGCCCTCGTGGGCGGGAACGAGCTGCATCCCGGCAACGAGGACCAGGACCGCCGCCTGGTGGAGGCGGCTGGCAGCGGTCCGGCGTTCGTGCTGGCCACCGCCGCCGGCCGGCAACGCCCCGAACTGGCAGTGGAGACCGCGCGGTCGTGGTTCGCCGGCCTCGGGCTCGCCATCGAGGAGCTGCCGGCGGTGCGCCGCCGCGACCTCACCTCCCCCGCCGTGGCCGCCCGGGCCGCCGAGGGCCGGCTCTTCTATCTGGTGGGGGGCGACCCCGGGCTCGTGCCCGCCACGCTCGCCGGAACGCCGGTCTGGGAGGCCGTCCTGGCAGCGTGGCGGGGCGGAGCCGCGCTGGCCGGATCGTCCGCGGGCGCGATGGCCCTCGGCGACTGGACCCTGATCCGGGACCGCCGGCCGGGCGACGCACGGCGACGCTTCCGGACCGCGCTCGGCGTCGTGCCGCGGGTGGCGGTGGTGCCGCACCTGGACACGTTCGGCCGCGGCTGGGTGCCGAGCGTCCTGGACGGGGCCCGCGAGGTCGACGCCCTTCCGCTCGGCATCGACGAGCGATCCGCGGCCCTGTGGCACGACGGCGGGTGGCGCGCCTGCGGGCCCGGCGGCGTCACGATGTTCGACGCCGACGGCCGCGAGCGGCGCTTCCGCGCCGGCGACACGATCGACGGCCTGCCGCACCCCGCACACCGGGACGACCGCGCGGATTGACGGCCGCGACCGCGGGGCGCGGTCCATCGGCGCCCGATCAGCGCGCGATGTGCGCGAGGGACGCCCCGTGCATCGACAGGTAGTCGTCGAGGATCGACCGGGCCAGCGGGTAGGAGCCGACCAGCGGGTGTGCCAGCAGCGCCTCGAGCGCCGCGTCGGAGGAGCCCTCGACCGCCGCCCGCACCGTCAGCCGCTCGTAGGCCTTCACCTGCTGCAGCAGCAGCCGAGCGGCGTCGGGGATCGCGCCCTGCGCCAGCGGCCGCGGCCCGTGCTCGTCCATGAGGCAGGAGACCTCCACGACGTCGTCGTCGCGCAGACCGTGGATCGCGCCGCGGTTGGCGGTGTTGAGGATCAACGACGAGCTCCGCCGCTGCACCGCCGCCTGCATCACGGCGGTCGCCATGCCCTCGTATCCCTCGCCCTCGAACATCTCGCCTCGCTCGGCGGACGGGGCGTCGACGCGGTCGGGCACGTCCTCGCCGCGCTCGCGCGCGAAGTACGTCTCGTCGCGGGCGTCCATGACGCGCTCCCACGACGCACGGGCGCCGGGGAGATCTCCCGCCCCGATCCGCTCCGACAGCTCCGGCCACAGCGCGGCGTTCATCGATGCGATCTGTCGCCCGCGCGTGCTGCCGGACCGCACGATGTGATCGACGGCCTGCTCCCGCGAGTAGTAGAAGTACAGGTACTCCATCGGGAGCATGCCGAGCGAGCGCACGAACCCGGGCTCGAACAACCGCCAGGACTCGTCAAGGCCCTGCAGCTCCTCGTAGCGATCCAGGACCTCGGGCAGCCGGTCGCGCCCTCCGGTCTGCACGCGGTGGATCCACCCGCAGTGGTTGAGGCCGAAGTAGTCGACTCGGAGCTCGTCGCCGGGGACGCCCAGCAACTCGGCGACGCTCCGCTTCATGGAGACCGGCCCGTCGCAGATCCCCACCGCCCGTACGGCGGTGTGGTCGTGCAGCGCCTGCATCACGATGCCCACGGGGTTCGTGAAGTTCACGAGCAGCGCGCCGGGCGCGACCCGCTCGATCGTCCGCGCGATCTCCAGCACCGCCGGGATCGTGCGCAGTGCCATCGCGAACCCGCCCGGACCGGTGGTCTCCTGCCCCAGGACGCCGTACTTCAACGGCAGCTCCTCGTCGAGCGCGCGCGCCTCCTCCTGCCCCACCCGGATCGCGGAGAACACGAAGCGGGAGCCGGCGAGCGCTACGCCCAGATCCCGCTCGGACCGGATCGCGAACCCGGCCCCCCAGCTCCGGCACAGGTCGGCGCCGAGCGCCGCCATGATGTCGAGCCGAGCGGGATCCGCGTCGTGCAGGACGACCTCGGTGAGTCCCAGCTCGCGCTCCCGGTCGGCGAGGCCGTGCAGGACGAATGGGGTGCGGACCCCGGTGCCGAGCAGCGTCATCCTCATGTGTCACCCCCTCGCCGCCGCCGCAGGAAGCCCCGTCGCCGAGCAGCCCGAGCAGCCCGAGCAGCCCGAGCAGCCGCGCAGGTGCGCAGGTGCGCAGGTGCGATGCCAGGACCAAGGATGCCATTGGAGGCGATCGCGGGAAGCAACCATGGAGGCGAGGCGTTCCACCACGTGGACGAGCGACCTCGACAAGGAGCGACCATGACCGACTGGAACGGCCAGATCATCGAGGAGTTCCGGGCGAACGAGGGGCGGGTGGGCGGCAGGTTCGAGGGCCGGCCGCTCCTGCTCCTGCACACGGTAGGGGCGAGGTCGGGCGCCGAGCGCATCAACCCCGTGATGTACCTGCCCGATGGCGACCGGCTCGTGGTGTTCGCGTCGAAGGGCGGGGCCGCGACGAACCCCGACTGGTACCACAACGTGCAGGCGCACCCGGAGGCCTCGGTCGAGATCGGAACGGACCGGTTCCCGGTCCGCGCGCGGATCGCGGAGGGTGAGGAGCGCGACGCGCTCTATGCGGAGCAGTCGCGCCGCTATCCGATGTTCGCCACGTACCAGGCAGGCGTCGACCGGACGATCCCCGTGGTGATCCTGGAACGCGTGTGATGGCGGAGCAGGGTCAGGCGCCATCGCCCGATTCGTGCTCCATCTTCGCGACCAGCTCGTCGAGATCGGGGGCGACCGTGTTGCGGCGCAGCTCCTCGGGCGACAGCTCTCGGCGGCCGCCGTCGACCACCTGCAGCAGCCACGCGCGTCCCTTGTCCGTGAGGTACCGGTGGACGACCTCGCCGTCGGACGCGCGGAACTCGGCCTCGTAGTGACCCGGCAGCTCCTCTCCCTCGCCGTCGAGCACGTGGGTCGGTCCGTCCTCGAGTCGGTACGTCGTCAGCGTCGCCTCCTATCGATGGCCCCTAGCCTTGGGTCCTGGCTCGGACCGCCAGTCTGCCGCATCCTGGTGCGATGGGCGGGGGCGTGATGAGTCGGAGGGCGTGATGAGTCGGAGGTCGTCATGAGCAGGAGTACCGGGAGCGGAGGGCGGCGGGGCCGGGCGCCCGAGGCGGCGGACGTCGAGGTCTCCCGTCCGGACAAGGTGCTGTGGCCGGCGCTCGAGATCACGAAGCGCCGGTACGTGGACTATCTCGGCGCCGTCGCGCCCCACATGCTGCACTGGCTCCGCGACCGTCCGCTCACGCTCGTCCGCGCACCGGATGGCGTCGGGGGCGAGCGCTATTTCCAGAAGGCCGCGCCAACCTACGCCCCACCGTGGGTACGCACCGTGACGATCCCGGCACCGAGCGCCAAGCGCGACATCGCCTACGTGGTCTGCGACGAGGCGGCGACGCTCGCGTGGCTCGGGAACCAGGCCGCCCTGGAGTTCCACCCGGCGCCGGTGCGGGCCGACCGGCTCGACCGGCCCGATCTGCTGGTCGTCGACATCGATCCACCCGAGGGCGAGTTCGCTGCCGCCGTCGAGGCGGCCGGTCTGGTCCTGGAGGTCCTCGACGACCTCAGCGTGGCGTACGGCGTGAAGACCACCGGCGGCAAGGGCCTGCACGTCGTGACCCCGATCGAGCGGCGCGTCGACCAGAGCGATCTGCGCCGTGCCGCGGCCCGGCTCACCGCGCTCGTGGCCGCACGTCGTCCGAACCTCATCACCGACGAGTTCCGCAAGGCCGAGCGCCGCGGCCGCGTGATGCTGGATCCGTCCCGCAACGGTACGGGCGCGACCCTGGTGGCGCCCTACTCCCCCCGCATCCGACCCGAGGCCACGGTCTCGTTCCCGCTGGTCCCGGATGAGCTCACCTCCGTGGATCCCGCCGACTTCACCGTGGCGACGGTGCCCGGGCTGCTCGGCCGACCCGGCCCACGGCGCTGGGACGAGCTCGCCGGACAGGGGCGCCGGCTCCCGTCCGAGCTGCTCCGCGGAGACGGATAGCACCGCTGAGGCTCGGGGATAGCCTGTTGGGGCCCTACCCCGTTCCCGGACGATCGTGGTACCGGTCGATCAACCCCTCGATGAACGGGTTGAGGATCTCGTGGGTGTGGCCGAACCACGAGCCGTGACCCATGGCCTCGAAGAGGTGGTACTCGGCACCGGGGACCATCTCCGCCAGCTCCTTGCCGTCCTGCGGAGGCGCCTGAACGTCCTCGGTGAACGCCAGGACGTGCATCGGGATGCGCACGTCGGGAAGCTGCGCGCGTTGATCGAATCGCAACGAGGCCTCCCATTGCGGGATCAACGAGGCCTCGTTCTCACCGGAGTCCATCCACTGCATCAGCGCGTCGCGGATCGCGGGCCAGCGTTCCCGGTCGCCCAGCACGCGGGCGGGGTAGAGCATGGGGGCGTAGTGCGTCACGCCCATCATGCCGGTGAGCGTGCCGCCGGCGCGGCGGAACTCGATCTCTGCCTCCTGGAAGTCCCATCCCCATCCTGTGCTCCACGCGCCGGTCCCCATCACGACGGCGCACCGAACGAGGTCCGGATGATCGATGCACACCTGCTGGACGATCGCCGAGCCGAACGACGACCCGACGAGCGCGACGGGCGGCTCGCACACCTCGCGGATCAGCTCCGCGGTGTCCCGGGCGAAGTCCGACACGGGCCAGGGCATGGGGACGTCGCACGTGGTCTCGCCGATGCCCCGGCTGTCGAACGTGGTATTGCGAAATCGCGCGGCGAAGTGTGGGGTCTGGTAGCGCTGCCAATCGGCCCCCCGGCTGCCGCCCCCCGCGACCCACACGATGTCGGGACCGGCTCCCGCCTGCTCGTAGAAGAGCGTCGCCTCCGACCCACGGAACTCCGTCACCGCACTCCCCCTCGCTCGCCGGACCTGGAGGCTACGGGCCGCACGACCGGTCAGTCATCACCGCGAGTCACATGGGCACCCGGTCCTCGATCTCCCACGCGTGATCGAGGGCGTGCCACGCCGTGCGCCGGACGAAGTAGCGTGGGGGCCAGATCGCGCCGCCTCGCGGCCCCGCCGCCGGCAACCCCTCGAGGACCGCCCGGCCCATGGACTCCTGGATCACGGTGCGGACCTCGCGCACGGCGTCGGCCGGATCGACCCCGTCCAGCCGGACGGCCGGGCCGGCGATGCGGCGCACGTAGCCGGCCTCAGCGCCCACGACGTGCTCCAGGATCGCGTCGAGCTCCCGTCCGCCGCCTCTCGGGCCCTTCCGGAGCTCGCGCCCCCTCGCGGATGCCGCGGCCCGGTCGAGCGAGCCCCAGCAATGCTCCAGCAGCGCCTGCAGGCGGACGAGCTCGCGCGAGCCGAGGTCACGACGGTCGGCCTCGAGCGCGATCGAGGGCGCTCCGAAGTCCGTCGTGGCATCACCTCGGAGCCGCTCGACGACCCGGAGGTCGCCGACGGTGGCCGGCGGGGTGAACACCGGCGACGAGCCCTCCACCACCGCGGCGTACCGGGTGACGGAGGCGAGGAGCGCCTCGAGCGCCCCCTCCTCGTCGCGGGCGGCCCGGCACCAGCCCGGCCACTCGACGGCGCCGGCGAAGACCCGCTTCGTTCCCGTCTCCACGTACACGTCCACCCGACCAGTCTGCACGATGCCGGCGCCGACCTGGGAAACATCCCGGACACGCTGCGTCGTTGACCTCGAGGCGCGGATGGCACATCCTGCAATCGGCCGGGGGCCATCTTCCAGGGCGGCCGGCCTCGTTGGATCTCGGCGTCCCGTGTGACCGGTGCCGAGATCCGCGGGGCGGGCCGTTCGCGCCCCCGGCCTTTCGTTCGTCCGGCACCGAACGACGTGTCGGCCACCGAGCTCCTCGACCCGAGGCCCGATGTACGGACAACTGGATCCCGGCACCATCATCGAGCCCTACCGGATCGACGGACTGCTCGGCAGCGGTGGGATGGGCGCGGTCTACCTCGCGGAGCACCAGATCCTGCACACCCAGGTGGCGCTGAAGGTGCTCCGACCCGACCTCGCGCAGGACCCGGACTTCCGCGAGCGCTTCCTCCGAGAGGCCCGCAGCGCCGCGTCGCTCGATCATCCGAACATCGTGCCCGTCTACGACGCCGGCGAGGGCGGCGGCTCGCTGTTCATCGCGATGCGTTACGTCGAGGGGACCGACCTCGCCAGGATCCTCGCGGCCGAAGGTGACCTGGACCCCGCGCGCGCCGTCGCGATCCTGCATCAGGTCGCCGAGGCGCTGGACGAGGCGCACCGCAACGGCCTCGTGCATCGCGACGTGAAGCCGGCGAACGTGTTGATCGCCGCGCCCTCCGCGCGACGGGGCGGCGACCATGCGTTCCTCAGCGACTTCGGGCTCGTGAAGCCGGCCTCCGACGCGAGCCTCACGCGGGGCGGGATGTTCCTGGGTACCCGCGACTACGTGGCGCCGGAGCTCCTGATGAGCAACGACGCCGACGGGCGCGCGGATCAGTACGGTCTGGCATGCGTCCTGTTCCAGACGCTGACCGGCTCGGTCCCCTTCCCCCGCGACTTCGAGGCCGCCGTGATCACGGCCCACCTCGCGATGGAGCCGCCACCGGTCGCCGACCTGCATCCCGGCCTCCCCCCGGCGCTCGACGACGTGATCCGACGGGGCATGGCGAAGGACCGTGAGCGGCGCTTCCACACGTGCGTCGAGCTGATCGACACCGCTGCCGCCGCGCTGGGCGTCGGTCCCTCGACCCCCGTGCAGCCGCTCCCTCCACTTCCGCCGCTCCCCGGCCCATCCGGTGGCGGGGCGACCGCGCGCCGTCGCCTGCGGCGACCGACCCCGGCCGTCGCCGCGGCCGGGCTCCTCGCCCTCCTGCTGGTGACGGGGGGCTTCGCGTGGGCCCTGACTCGGGGCGAGCCCGTCGACGTCACCGCCTGCGGATCCGCCGCGGGGTCGTTGGAGGATCGATTCCGAGCCGTTGGCGGCACGATCGCGTTCGTCAGCGACCGGGGTGGCGACCGAGACCTGTACCTGATGGACGTGCGCACGGGCGCCATCGACCAGCTCACGACCGATCTGGGCTCGGACGGCAACCCAACGTGGTCGCCGGACGGCGCCCGCATCGCCTTCGACAGCGATCGCAACGGCGACTTCGACATCTACGTGATGAGCGCCGACGGCACCGGACTGGAGCGGCTGGTTGGCGACGAGGGCGCGGATGTCTCCCCCGCGTGGTCGCCCGACGGTGGATCGATCGCCTACGCGACCACCCGGGACGGCAACAACGAGATCCATGTCGTGGACGTGCGCACGGGCGAGGACCGTCGCATCACGAAGAACCCGGCCCACGACGGGCAACCCACCTGGTCGCCCGACGGCTCCTCGATCGCGTTCTCGAGCGACCGGACCGGGAACTCGGAGATCTTCGTGATGGGCTCCGACGGCGCCGACCAACGCAACCTCACCAGGTCGGCGTCGGACGAGTTGAAGCCATCGTGGTCGCCCGACGGCTCCTCCATCGCGTTCGACGGCGATCGCGACGGCGACTTCGACGTGTACCTGATCCATCCGGACGGAACGGGCCTGCGCGCCTTCACGATCAACGACGCGGACGACGGCTACCCGACCTGGTCTCCGGAGGGCGAATTGGATCCTGTTCGACACACCGGTGCAGGGCAGCAACGACATCTGCGCCGCACCGGTCGACGGCGGAGGCGGCGTGGATCTCACGCCCGACAGCCCGGCGCTGGACTCCGTCACCGCATGGTCCGCGCGGACGTAGGCCGGACCCAGGAGGGCTCAAGGAGCGAAGCGATAGCCCGCAAAGAAGGGCTCAGTCCCGCGGCGGCCGATGCTTGAAGAGCGTGCCGCAGTCGAGGCACTTCATGTTCACGCGGGCACCGGGACCGGCGTGGGTGAACGGTTGCGTGTGCGCCGAGCCGCACGAGGGGCAGGCGGGCCTCGCCGCGGGCGGGGCGGCCCGGTCATCCTTCGTCGCCTCCGCCCGATCGTCGTCCGCCATGCCCGTCCGCACGTCCCCTTCCGCTCGCGTGCATCTTCCCACGGTTCACATGACCGCGGTGCGGGCCAACGCTGAGCCGGGTGGCTGGCCAGGTCTTGGGGCCGCGGGGTTGGCCTGGTTTCGCCGGAGCGACCGGATGGGTACTCCTGGGCGGCGACCGTCCGGTCGTCACCGAGCTGCCGAGGACCGGCAGCTGCAGGGAAGGAGCGACCATGGATCGGAGATACGATCCGGAATCCACGGACGTCCGCACCGACGACGGCGTCCGTGTGGTGGACGAGACAGGCACGTCGCGAACGGCCGGTGCCCCACCACCGCCTCCACCGCCCGTCACGGCGAGCACGGCACGCACCGACCGGGTCGTGCTCGAGGACCGGGACCCCTACGACGGGATCCGCGAGGCCAAGGAGCGCTACGGCGGCCTGGACCTCCCGGCGGTCCTCAGCGGCATGTTGGTGGGCCTCGCGATGCTGGTGATCCTCGCCGGGCTCGCCTCCGCCGCGTTCGGCGAGATCGCGTTCCAGACCGGGGTGGACGGGAACGAGTCCGAGCTCTCGGTCGGTGCGCTGATCACGGCCGGCGCGGTGCTGTTCGTGTCGTTCCTGATCGGCGGCTGGGCCGCCGGGCGGATGGCACGATACAACGGCGCGACGAACGGGTTCATGGTGGCGCTCACGTTCGTCATCTTCCTGGGGATCCTCGCGGCGCTCGGCGCCATTGCGGGGGACGCGTACAACCTGTTCGACAACCTCCGCGTCGCCAAGGCCGACCTGCCGAACTGGTTCTCGGCCGACACCGTCACGACCGGCGCCATCGTGAGCGCGATCGCGTTCGTGGTGGTCACGTTCCTGGGCGCGACGCTCGGCGGTCTCTGGGGAGGCCGGTTCCACCGACGCGCTGACGAGATGATCGCCACGCGCGCGGCCGACGATCCGCGGATCATCCGCGAGGACACCGACACGCGCGGACGCGTCTGACCGAACGCGCGAGATCGATCTCGGGCGGCCCCGCACCTCCCACGGTGCGGGGCCGCGAGGTCGTTCGGGGACGTTGATCGGGGTCGGCAATGCCGTCGTCGAGGTGTAGCCTTTCGTGCGGTCGTACCGCCGAACGAAAGGGGCCCCCCACATGTCGAGACATCTTCGAGGCGCGTTCCGCGCGCTCACGGTCGGCGCGCTCGTGGTCGCGATCGCCACCGCGATGGCGCCCGCCGCGTCCGCCATGTCCTCCCGCGCCGGCCAGGACACGCACTGCGTGCAGCATCGGGGCGAGGTCGCCCGCGCCGGCGCACGCACCCTGATCCGCGACAACGTCGAGGCGCCGCGTCGCGATCCCATCGCACGCTGGATCGCCCGCCACCCCACGCTCGCGCAGCGGGCCGCCGCACCCGGCGACACCACGATCCCGGTCGCGTTCCACGTGATCCGCAAGGACACCACGCTGGCCGGCGGCAACGTGCCCGACTCGCAGATCGCCGCCCAGATCCAGGTGCTGAACCAGGCCTTCGGCGGCAGCACCGGCGGCGCCAGCACCGGCTTCCGGTTCACGCTCAGGTCCACGTCCCGCACCACCAACGCCCGGTGGTTCAGCCTGAGCTCCGGATCGCGCAACGAGCAACAGATGAAGAGGCGCTCCGCGTCGGGGGCGCGAACACGCTCAACATCTACAGCGCGAAGCTCAAGCAGTCCCTGCTCGGCTGGGCGACGTTCCCCTTCAACTACACGGCCGATCCCAGCTACGACGGGGTCGTGGTGCTGTTCTCCTCCCTGCCCGGCGGATCGATCCCGAACTACAACCTGGGAGACACCGCCACGCACGAGGTCGGCCACTGGCTCGGGCTGTACCACACGTTCCAGGGCGGCTGTACCGGCGCCGGTGACTCGGTCGCGGACACGCCCGCCGAGGCCTCCGCGGCGTTCCAGTGCCCCACGGGACGTGACACGTGCGCGGCTTCCCGGCCTCGATCCGATCACGAATTTCATGGATTACACCTACGACAGCTGCATGTTCAAGTTCACGGCCGGCCAGGCCACCAGGATGAGCCAGGCCTGGACCGCCTACCGGGCATAGATCTCCGACGAACGCCGGAGTATCCGGGCCGAAGGGGGGTTCCCTTCGGCCCGGATGCTCGCCTACTCTTGCGCCTCAACACCCGCCGTTCACCGAGTTTGCCGGCCCCCGGCCAGTGGGAACACTCGGAAAACGCGGCTCCGACCCCCGTTCGGAGAGCGCTGGAGGAGGCAGAACGATGAGCAGCTACGATCCACGCGATCCCCGAACGGGCGCGGCCGTGGAGCCGGAGAAGGTGGTCGTCGTGCGCGACGAGACCGTCCGGATCCCCGAGCACACCGTCGTCGTTCCCGATGCACCACCCGCCACGCAGCCCACACCCCCCCGGCGCCGGCTCGTCCCGCCGGGCTCCAACATCGCCCTGTGGGTGATCGGCTTCCTGGTGGCTCTGGTCGCGATCGTCGCCATCTTCGTGTGGGCCCTCGCCCCCGATGACGACGCCGCGCCGGGACCGGACGTCACGCCGGTGTCCGACTCGATCACGCCCGACAGCGGCGTCTCCCGCGGACTCGCGATCGCGGCGCCCGACGAGCTCCGCACCCACACGGTGAACGTCGCCGGCGATCAGGATCTGCTGGCCCTGTCCACCACGGCCGGCGCGGCCGACGGCTTCGGCGGGGCTCCGGTCACGGCCGACGGCGTCGAGGTCACGCAGCTCTTCGGCGAGCGAGCCTTCGAGGTGGCCAACACCAGCGGCGCCACGATGGTCGTGTACCTGCCCTACGGCATCCAGGACGACGTCTTCGTGACGATCGGCCAGGAGCTCACCTTCGTCGGCTCGGTCTCACCGACGCCGGAGGACCTCACCACGGTCGCCGACGCCGGCGCCGCCACCGCGGCCGGCGGCCAGGGCGCCTACATCATCGCCGTGCCCGAGAGCGTGCACGTGATCCCGCCGTCGGCCGCCGACGAGACGGCCGCCTGATCGCGGGCTGACCTGGAGCAGGAGCGCCCGGCCGAGCGCGAGCCGGCCGGGCGCCCTCCTCATCCCACGAGCCGCACCCCGTCCTTCCAGACCTGCTCGATCCGGTCGGGTAGATCCTCGAACGCGAACGGGTCGCCGCCCACGACCACCACGTCGCCACGCTTGCCGGCCGCGAGCGTCCCCAGCTCGTCCTGCAGCCCCATGAGCTCGGCCGCGCCGGACGTCGCCGCCACGAGCGCCAGCTGCGGTGTCATCCCGTTCTCCGCCATCAGCTGCAGCTCGCGCAGGTTGGTACCGTGCGGGGCGACCGGACAATCCGTCCCCATCCCGACCCGGACCCCGGCCTCGACCGCCAGGCGGAACGCGTCGAGCTCCGGCCGCCCCAGCTCCCGGAGCTTCTCCTTCACGGGTTCCGGGACGCCCTCCTTCGTGGTGAGCCGCTCGGTGGTGTCGCCGGCCGTCAGGGTCGGCACGAGCCACGTGCCGCGCTCGGCCATCAGGGCCGCCGTCTCCTCGTCCAGGAACGTGCCGTGCTCGATCGAGCGGACCCCGGCGTGCACCGCGCGGCGGATGCCCTCGGCGCCGTGGGCGTGCGACATCACCCAGCAGCCCAGGTCCGCGGCGGTCTCCACGATCGACGTGAGCTCGTCCTGCCCGAAGTGCGGCAGCTTGGGATCGTCCCCGGGCGACAGGAACCCGCCGCTCGATGCGATCTTGATCACGTCGGCCCCCTCCCGGATCACCTCCCGCACCTTCGCGCGCAGCGCCTCCGGGCCGTCCGCCACGGGCGAGGGCATCCCCGGATAGTCGACCGCGTACGGAGCGATGCCTCCGCACGGCAGGTGCGCGTCCGCGTGGCCGCCGGTCATCGAGAGCATGGTCACGGAGATCTGCATGCGGGGACCGGGGAGCACGCCGTCGGCCACGGCCCGCTTCATCCCCCAGTCCGCCCCGCCGGCGTCGCGGATCGTGGTGATGCCCATGGCGAGGTACCACCGCAACGTCTCCGGGAGCTGGAAGAAGCGGTACGAGAACGGCGTGTAGGCGACCCGCACCTCGTCGAAGTCCTCGTACCGGAAGCCCAGGTGCACGTGGCAGTCGAAGAGGCCGGGCAGCAGCGTCCGTCCATGCACGTCCACGCCCTCGTCGCCGTCGAGGCCGGTCCCGATCTCGACGACGCGGCCGTCCTCGAGCACCAGGTCGGCCTCGGCCGGGTCTGCCCCCGTGCCGTCGAACACCCGTCCACCGTGCAGCAGGATCCGCGTCACGTTCGCCCTCCTCGTCCGGAACCGGTGGCGGAGCCTCTCACGGGCGGCGGCGGCCCGTCGAGCACGCCCGGTCATCGACGAGCCCTTCAGCATCACCCCGGTAGCTGCCGATACCGTGTCCGTGCGATCCCGCCTGCGCGACCCGCTCATGACGATGCTCCTCACCCTGGGGCTGATCGGCGGCGGGGGCGCGGCCCTCGGCGCGGTGGGAGCGGCGACGACGGCGGCTCCCGAGGCCGAGTGCCCGCCCGTCGCCACGGACGCGCCGTCGTCCACGGACGCGCCGTCGTCCACGGACGCGCCGGCCGCGGACGGGAGCGACCCGGTCGACGCGACCGATGACGCGACGACGGAACAGGCCCAGCCGACCGACGAGCCGAGCGACGACCAGGGCCAGGATGAGCAGGACGACGATCAGACGTGCGATGAGGCCACGGACGAGGATCCGGTGCCCGACCCCGGTGAGGAGGGCGGAGACCAGGACGACGAACCCGCCTCGGACGGAGCCGGTGAAGCGGGTCGGAGCCGTCCGACGTCGACCCCGTCGAGCGAGCGGCGGAGTGTAACGCGGCGGCCGGGATCGAGGATGGGACGGGCGGCGACGCCGACACGGCCGACGCGACGACCGGCCTCGAGCACGCGATCGAACGCGTCCTGGCCAACTGCCTGAAGAATCCAGTGGCGCCGGGACTGCCCAACGCCCTGGAGCACCTGGTGGTGAACGCCGAGCGCAGGGCCGCGCGCGATGCCGCGAAGGCGGCCGGGGAGCACGGCCATCCGGGCGAGCACGGGAACGCGAGTGCACACGGGAGGTCGGGCGAGCCGCACGGGAAGTCGGGCGAGCCGCACGGCCACTCGGGCGAGCACGGCAACCCACACGACTAACCTCCGTCGCCCGGCGCATGCCGGATTCGTGCCGCACGGTTGACACGCCTGAGACCATCCTCGGGAGACGTCCGCGAGTCCCCGTCCGGCCCGGCGAACGAGCCGGCCTCGCGCCCGACGAACGCCCAAAGAACGCTAACGAAGGAGCCCCCATGCGCCGCCTGATCGCCGCCGCCGTCCTCGTCGCTGCCGTCTGCGCGCTCGCGCCGACTGCCCTCGCCGCCTCCGGAACCACGACGGTCTCGGGCCCGCTGCCCGCTCGGCAGGGCGTGATCCTGGACGGCATCTGCGGCTTCCCCGTGCAGCTCGACGAGCGGGGAGGCCTAACGCTCACCACCACGTACGACGCCGCGCGGGTGCCGCTCCGCTACGAGATCAGCGGGACCCAGACCACCGTGCTCACGAACATGTCGAACGGACTGGCCCTGCGGTTCGACACGCTCGGGCGGACGACGATCGTGCCCAACGGCGACGGCACGTTCACGATGACCCAGGTCGGGTCCGGTCTCGCGATCGACGCCGGCACGCTCTCGGGCGACCCCACCCTGGCGTGGTTCACCGGACGCGTGGTGTCACGCGGCACGCTGGATGAGCGCACGCTGCTCCTGGACGTCGCGTCTCAGCAGCGCACCGGCGTGGTGAGCGACATCTGCGAGATGCTCGTCACCGGGCTCAAGACCCGGCACTGAGGTCGTCGCCGCGCGGATGGACGAAACGCCCGCCTCCCGCGCGATCGCCGGTGCGGGCGTTCCGTATCGGCTCGTGCGGACCGACCGCCCGGGCTCGGTCGAGGAGAGCGCCGCGCTGCAGGGCATCGCGGTCGGCAACCTGCTGCGCACGATCGTCATCCGTCGCGGCGCCGGCGACTACGTGTTCGTCCTGGTGCCGGGGGGCCGCCAGATCGACTGGCCGAAGCTCCGGGCGCACCTGGGCGTCAAGCGCCTGTCGTTGCCCGACGCCGCGGAGGCGCGCGAGGCCACCGGGTACGAGCGTGGGGCGATCACGCCGTTCGGGTCCCGCGGAGCCTGGCCGGTGGTGGCGGACGCCGTGATCCCGGACCTGGCGCGGGTGGCGATCGGCGGCGGCGGACACGGTGTGAACCTCCACCTCGAGGCCGCCGACCTGCTGCGTGCGCTCGACGCACGGGTCGCGGACGTCACCACGGCGGCCTGAGACGTCCGGCGTTCGGCACCCGGATCGGAGTCGCGAACGCCCGCGGACCGGTAGGCTTGTGACATGCCTGACAGCATGGGGAAGCGACAGCGCCGGGACGTGAAGGCGCGCAAGGCCGCCGCGATCGAACAGCGGCGTCTCGCGCGCAACCAGCGCAAAGAGGATCGCGCGGCGGGACTGATCGAGTCCGGCCCGCCCCTGTCCGAGGAGTACGGCGGCGTGGACCTCAGTCTCGAGGACGCCCCGGAGGAGGTCCCGGCCGAGCAGCGCGAGGGCGGCTAGCGCCGAAGCGCCGGCACCGGTGATCCTCGTGCCGGGCCGACGTGCCGGGCGGACGGAGAAGGAGGAGCGTCGATGGCGAGCAAGGACAAGGGCGGGAACAAGGCCAGCAAGAAGAAGGCGGCCCAGAGCCTGAAGGAGAAGCGCCAGGCCAAGAAGGCCAAGTCCGGCGGCTCCGGCTCCTCGTCGTCCGGCTCGTAGACCGAGCCGGACGCGTGCCGCGCCAGGCCGTCGGCGCCGTCGTCGCCGGGCCCGGCGCGATCCCGCACGTGCAACCGATCCTCTTGGATCCTCCCGGGCCAGGCGAGGTCCTGATCCGGGTCGGCGCCAGCGGGATCTGTCACAGCGACGCCTGGGCGATCGAGCACGGCAACTGGGGGGACCCGTTCCCCATGCTGCTCGGTCACGAGGGCGCCGGCGTCGTCGAGGAGGTCGGGCCCGGGGTCGACACGCACCACCCCGGCGATCCGGTGCTGTTGGCCTGGGCCGTGCCGTGCGGCCGCTGTCGCGGCTGTCGCCGCGGCCTCCCGCGGACCTGCGATCACGGCTGGCGGCAGCCTCCGCGGATCCGGACCGCGGCCGGCGAGCTCCTGATCGGGACCTCGTCGCTCGGCACGCTCGCGTCGCACACCGTCGTCCACGCCGCGCAGGCGATCCCGCTCCCGTCCGATGCCGATCTGGCCCAGGTGTGCCTGCTGGGATGCGGCGCGTCCACGGGCGTGGGCGCGGCCGTCAACACCGGTGGGACGCGACCCGGCGACGTCGTGTGCGTGATCGGGCTCGGCGGCATCGGGCTCGCGGCGCTGCAGGGGGCACGGATCGCGGGGGCGACGCGGCTGATCGCCGTCGACCTGTGGCGGACAAGCTCGAGATGGCTCGCTCCTTCGGCGCCACGGACGTGGTCGACGCGTCCGCGGAAGACCCGGTCGCCGCCGTTCGGGCGTTGACCGGCGGCGAGGGGGTGGACCTCGCGCTGGAGGCCACGGGCGTGCCGTCGGTCGTCCCGCAGACGATGGCCATGCTCGCCCGCGGCGGGACCGCGGTGGCGATCGGCGTGCCGCCCCCCGACAGCTCCGTGACGATCCTGTGGAGCGGCGGGGACGGCGCGGCCTACCCCACCAAGTCGACACTGCGCGTCACCGACGGCGGCGACCCGCTGCCCGAGGACTTCGCGCGCTGGATCGACTGGGCGGTCGAGGGCCGGCTGGACCTGGGCGGCATGGTGACCCGGGAGCTCGCGCTCACCGACGAGGACCTGGCGGAAGGGATGCGAGCGATGCTGGCGGGTGAGGTGATCCGCTCGGTCGTGCGGATGGACCCGAACTAGCTCAGGCCACGTGCACGGTGATCGTGTGATCGCCGGTCGCCCCGTTCGGGAAGGGCGGCACCGGCGTCGCGGACTGCACGTCCCCGGTCCCGTCGGTGGCGCGCACCGCGACCGTGTGCTCCCCCGTCGGCGCGTCCCACCGGTAGACCCACTGACGCCACGTGTCGACGGTGTCCTCCTGCGCCAGCTCGGCCTCGGCCCAGGACCCGCCGTCGACCTGGACCTCGACCCGTTCGATGCCGCGGTGTTGCGCCCAGGCGATCCCGGCCACCGCCACCTCACCCGCCGGCACCTTCGCTCCGTCGCGCGGCGTATCGATCCGCGACTCGGTCTTGATCGGCGCCTGCCGGGCCCAGCCCCGTTCGATCCAATAGGGATCGAACGCCCCGAACGTCGTGAGCTCGAGGTCGACCAGCCACTTCGTGGCGGAGACGTAGCCGTAGAGCCCGGGCACGACCATGCGGACCGGGAAGCCGTGCGCCAGCGGGAGCGGCTCGCCGTTCATCGCCACGGCCAGCATCGCGTCGCGTCCGTCCATCACGATCGCGGTCGGCGTGCCCGCCGTGAACCCGTCGGCCGACCGCGAGACGAGCTGCGTGGCGCCGGCGTCGACGCCGGCCTCCTCCAGGAGATCCCGCAGCGGCGCGCCGATCCACCGGGCGTTGCCGATGTACGGGCCGCCGACCTCGTTCGAGACGCACGCGAGGGTGACGTCGCGCTCCATCAGCGGCCGCGCGAGCAGCTGGCGGTAGTCGAGCGTGATCTCCCGCGACACCATGCCGTGGACCCGGAGCGACCACCCCTCGGCGTTCACGGATGGCACGAACAGGGCCGTGTCGATCCGGTAGAAACGGTCGTTCGGGGTGAGGAACGGTCCGAGCCCCGGCACGTGGAGATCGGCGCCCGCGGGGGGCGGCGGCGCGGCGTCCGCGGGCGCCGGGATGCGGACGGCCGCTCGCGACTCGCTGGCGTCCGCACGCCGCACCAGGTACTGGCCGATCAGCCCGGACGTCGCCGCGGCCCCGGCGGCGAGGACGCCGGTCCGCAGCAGCCGCCGCCGGTCGAGGGCGGGGGGCGCCGGGGGGGCGGGGGCGGGAGGCGCCGCGGGGGCGGGGGCGGCCTCGGGCGCGCCGCGCAACCGGGGATCGGACAGCCCGGCCGCCGTCCGGAGCCATCGGTACACGAGCAGCCCGGCCGCCGTTCCGACGAGCGAGGGCAGGGCGTCGACGAGGCCGTTCGCGGGACGGGTGACGGAGGCGAGCGTCCCGATCGCGCCGAAGACCGCGATGCCGACCACCCCCGCGCGGGGGCGGCGGACCGAGATCACCCCGACGGCGATCGCGGCCACGGACAGGAGGACGCCGATCCCGACCAGGAGCGCGAGCTTGTCGCCCGTGCCGAAGGTCCGGATCGCGAACTCCTTCAGCCAGGACGGCGCCAGGTCGATCGCGGCGCCGCCGACCGCGATCACCGGCGACGATGCCCCGCCGACGAGCCCCGCGGTCAGCTGGGCCGCGCCCAGCGCCACGAGCCCGGACAGCAGCCCGACCGTGCCGCCGGCGACCCTGAGGTCCCTGTCGATGGACGCCGACCGGGCCAGCGCCGCCGTCTTCGTGCCCACGTGGCTCCCTCGTTGGCGATCCCCGCCGCCACCGTACGGCACGCGGGCGATCCGGGCCGAGACCGCGCCGGGATGCCGACCGCGTCGACAGCCGCACCCCAGGCGGGGTAGCGTGCTCCCGTCCGTTTCCCCCGGCGGAGGAGGCACCCGGATGCACCGCATGCGCACCACCGTCGCGGCGATCGTCGCCGCGGCGAGCCTCGTGTTTCCGCTCCTCGCGACCTCGGCGCCCGCCGGTGGCGCGCCCCTCGCCCCCCTCCAGATCTACGGGGCCTGGCATTGCAGCGACGACTACTGCACCTGGGGCGCCGTGCGGAACATGACGCAGTTCGATCGGGCCAACCACTGGCTGATCGACCGCGGAGACGGACGACCGTCGGTGAACCTCGTCGTCCTGAGCTTCGTGCATCCGCTGAAGCTGCTGAACGGCACCACCGACGCCACCACCCTGAACGGCGTGCCGCGCGGCATGACCACCGCCGTCGTCAACTACTTCCGGTCCCGGGGGATCCGCGTGATGCTCTCGATCGGCGGCATCACGTACACGGACGCGTGGAACCAGGCCCTCGCGCAGAACGCCGCCGCGTTGGGCGCGCGCGCATCGACCCTCGCCCGGAGCCTCGGCGTCGGCATCGAGATCGACTACGAGGCGAACACGAACGCCAACCTCACCGGCCTGCAGCGCTTCATCGATGCGTACCGCGCCCGGATCCCGTACGACGCGTCCGGGGCCGATCCGGCGGCACGCCTCACGATCGACCTCGCCGCCGGCGACCGCTGGCTGATCTCGATCGCCCGCAAGGCGACGGCCGACTGGCTCACCACCACGAACCCGGTCCTCGACTACGCGAACGCGATGGTGCCGGCGCGTCAGCCCAGCGCCTCGAAGGCCATCGCGAACTGGCAGGAGCACGTGGACGGCAAGGCGCAGTACAGCCCGCCGATCCCACCGCTCGCGCCCGCGAAGTTCACGGGCAGCGTGTTCGTGGCGGAGGGCCGGTCGCGTGCGACCCGAGTGCGTGAACGACGCGGCGTCGCTGCAGTCCGCGACCACGCCGTTCGTCCGGTCGGTGGCGCCGAAGGTGGGCACGACGCCCGGCATGCTCGGGTACATGTTCTGGGCCGCGGAGCGCCCGGCGGTGCGCGGCATCGGCACGGTGCCGCCGAACACGTGCGAGGGCGGCGTCGGTGCAGGCGCCACCCGTCTGCAGGTGCCGGTCCCGATGCCACCGCTGCGCCAGAGCTGAACGAGAGCGCTACGCGGCGGTCGTTCCGGCGTCCGCCTCCGAGCCGCGTTCGCGGGTCAGCCGGGCGGTCGGGCGGTCGGGGCGCGAGGCCAGGACGGCTCCGGCGATCACCATCGCGATGCCCACGACGCCGATGGCCGCGACGTCCTCGTCGTGCAGCAGGACCCCGAGCACCATCGCCACGACCGGCACGAGGTAGATCGCGAACGCTGCCCGCGTGGCGCCGACGCGGCCGACGAGCCGGCCCATCAGCACGAACGCGAGGCCGGTGCCGACCGCCCCTAGCACGATCACCGACGCGAGCGAGACCCACGAGTGATGCGACGCGGGGATCGAGACCAGTCCGAACGGCGTGGTCCACACCACCGCCAGCGCCAGCATCCGCGCCATCACCGCGATCGAGCCGTACCGCTGTTGCAGCGGAGCCGCCACGTTGATCGCCACGCCGTAGCAGAGGATCGCCGCCAGCAGCATCAGCACGCCGAGGGCCTCGCCACCGCTCTCGGTCGCCGCGGAGATCGCGATCGTCGCGACGCCGCCGGAGCCGAGCGCGAGCCCGAGCATGTGCAGCCGGGTCGGCAGCCGCCGCAGCATGATCGAGCCGATCAACGCGGCCATGATCGGCAGGCCGCCGTTGAGCATGCCCGCCACCGCGGAGCTGACGTGCTGCTGGGCGAGCGGGAACAGCGTGAACGGAACGGCGACCCACAGGACGGACAGCGCCACGACCCGGGGGCGGTCCTCGCGCGTCGATCGGGGTGCGGCCCGCCGGGAACGAGCGCCAGAGCACTGCCGCGCCGGCCAGCACTCGCAGCCATGTAACGAGGCCCGGCTCGAACGCCTCCAGCCCGACGGCGATCAGCACGAACGACGAGCCCCAGATCAGTCCGATCGCCGCGAACGCGCCCAATCGCCCGGTGCGAACGCGCCGCGATGGGTCCCCTCCGAGGTCGACAGCACGCGGGCCACGTCACCGAGCGTATCGGGTCCGGACGGCCCGCCCGCCCTGGACATGCCCCGCCCGCCCTGGGCCACACGGCGCGTCGGAGGGCGGCCGTATCCTGAGGGTCACGACCTGGTGCGGCCACGGGATGCGGTAACGACACCGGCATGAGCTGCGCCATCTGCGGCGAGCCCCTCCCTCTGGGCGCCCGGTTCTGCCCGAACTGCGGCGCGGCTCGTCGCCACCCCGCTCGACACCCAGGAGCGGAAGATGGTCACGGTGCTCTTCGCCGACCTCGTCGACTCCACCGGGCTCGCGCCAGCGGCTCGACCCGGAACGCGCGCGGGAGGTGCTGGGCCGGTTCTTCGATGCCGCCACCGAGGAGCTGCAGGCGCTCCGCGGGCCGCCCCGAGAAGTTCATCGGCGACGCGGTGATGGCGGTGTTCGGCCTGCCGGCCGTCCACGAGGACGACGCCCTGCGCGCGGTCCGGGCCGGCCTCGCGATCCGGGCGCGGCTGCGGCGGCTCGGCAACTCGCTCGGCCTGCCCCAGCCGCTCGAGGTGCGCGTCGGCATCGAGTCGGGCGAGGCCGCGACCGGCCTCGGCCCGGCCGGACAGCTCCTCGTCACCGGCTCCGTCGTGAACGCCGCCGCGCGGATGCAGACCGCCGCCGCCCCCGGCGAGGTGCTGGCCGGGCGGACCACCCATGCCCTGACCCGGTCCGCCGTCTCGTTCGGAGAACGAGCGGGACGTCGTCGCGCAGGGCTTCGACGGCGACCTCGCCGGTTTCCCGGTGGAGGGTCTCTCCGTGCGCTCGGCCAGACGCACGATCCCGTTCGTCGGGCGGTCGAACGAGCTCACGATGCTGCGCGAGAGCCTGATGCGCGTCGACGGGCACCGAGCAGCCGGTGCTGGTCACGATCCTGGGCGAGCCCGGCATGGGGAAGTCGCGGCTGGCCGACGAGCTGGTCGCCGGCCTCGGCGACGAGGTGATCGTGCTCGCGGCACGCACCCGCTCGTACGCGGACACCGCCACGTTCGCGCCCGCCGCGGCGATCGTGGCCGAGCTCGCCGGGCTCGAGGACGGCGACGCGCCCGACACCGCCACGGCGCCGACTGCGCGAGCTGGCGGATCCGCGACGCGCCGGCGGCGGACGCGGAGCGGCTCATGGAGCGGCTGTCCCTGCTGTTCGGGATGACGGAGCGCCGCCACGAGTCGGCCTTCGTCCACGACGTCCAGTCCGGCATGCCCGTCCCTGATCGACGGCCTCGCGCGCCAGCGGTCCGTCGTCCTGGTGGTCGAGGACGCGCACACGCTGCGGCAGCCCATGCTGGACCTGGTCGAACGCCTCGCCGCGCCGGCGCGGGCACTTCCCGGCGCGTCCTCGTCGCTCGGCGCTCGCGCGCGCCGAGCTCGTGGATGCGCGGCCCACCTGGGGCTCGGCCGCGGCCAACGCGGTGACGTTGCGGCTAGACCCGCTGCCGGTCGACGACGCGGTGGAGCTGGTCCGGCAGGCCGGCGGCGGGCGGATCGGCGAGGGCGAGGCGGCGGCCATCGCCGAGCGTGCCGGCGGCAACCCGTTCTTCATCATCGAGACGACGGGCATGCTGCTGCCGCGCGAGGGCGAGCCCGATCCCGCGACGCGAACCAGCCTGCCGCCCACGGTTCAGGCGGTCGTCTCGGCGCGGCTGGACGCCCTGCCGCCACGGCTTCGCGAGCTCGCGCGCCGCGCCTCCGCGTTCTTCGTCTCCTTCGACCTGCAGGAGCTGGCCGCGATCGACCCCGACGCGCACCGGGACGAGCTCCGGCTCTTGGAGGAGGCGGAGATCCTCGTGCGCGAGAACGGGACCCGCTCCGTGGAGCGCTGGCGGATCCGGCACTCCATGCTGAAGGACGTCGCGTACGCGAGCGTGCCCAAGCGCGAACGCGTCCGGCTGCACCAGATGATCGCCGAGCCGCTCGCGGCCTCGGGCCACCCGTCGTGGGCGGCGGAGCACCTCGAGCTCGCCGCGCTGGCGTCGCTGGACCTCGATCCCACGGATCGGACCGTCGCCGAACCGGCTGCGGACGCACTGCTTGCGCGCCGGCGACCGGGCCAGACGGCGAACGGAGAGCCGCTCCGCTATCGACTACTACCGGCGGGCGCTCGCCCTCTGCGGACCACGCGACCGGTATGGGGTGCGCGAGGCTCGCGCGCTCGCCGGCATGGGGGAGGCGCACTACTGGCTCGGGGAGTACCCGGCCGCGACCGAGGCGCTCGATCGGGCTGTGGTCCTCGGCGCGGAGGCTCGACGATGCCTTCACGCTGGCGCTGGCGCTGCGATTCCTCGGGGACATCGCGATCAACGTCGACGCCGACCTCGAGCGTGCGGAGGCACTGCTGGACCGATCGCTCGCGGCTGCGGAGGAGCTGGGGGAGCCCATGGCGATCGTCCGCACCCTGCTGTTCGCCGGATGGGTGCCGTGGACCCGAGGCGACAACGAGGAGGCCGCCGCCATCTGGCAGCGGGCCCTGACGGTCGCGGAGCCCGACGACGACTGGGCGCGCGTGCGGGCGCTGAACTCCCTGTCGATCAACCTCACCGGCGGCGCCGGCGACGCACCGGCCGCCCGGCAGCGAGCCGAGGAGGCACTGGTGCTGAGCGAGGAGGCCAGCGCGATCGCGGAGGCGGCGGGCGACCAGTTCAGCATCGCGGTCACGGCCGTGCAGCGGGCCCGAGTGCTGGCCGACCTGGACCGGTCCCCCGAGTCACTCCCCTGCCTGGATCGGCGCGATCGCGACCTTCGACGAGCTCGGAGCCCGCTGGGAGTACGCGGACGCCATGGCCGAGCGCGGCATCATCCTGCGCGAGCTCGGTCGCCTCGACGAGGCGGAGGAGCGATCTGCGCGCGGCGACCCGGCTCTCCGAGGAGCTCGGCGAGCTGCAGCTCGCCAGCTGGACGTGGCGCGCGCTCAGCAGCGTGTCGGAACTGCGCGGCGATCACGCCGAGGCGGAGCGGCAGGCCCGGCGCTCGCGGGACGCGCAGGAGCAGTTCCTGCGCTCGCACGACGACTGATCCGCATCAGCCCCTCCGACGGGCGCGGTCCTGACGGGCGGCGCGGAACGCCTGCCAGCCGGGGATCCCGTTCACGCCGCCGCCGGCGTGCGTCGCCGACGAACCGTGATACAGGCCGCGGATCGGGGTGCGATAGTCCGCGTAGCCCGGCGACGGCCGCATGTGGAAGAGCTGATCCACCGTCAGTTCCCCGTGGAAGATGTTGCCGCCGATGAGGCCGAGCTCCTGCTCCATGTCGTAGGGGCCGATCACCTGCCGGTCGATCACCGCGCTCCGGAAGTTGGGCGCCAGCTCCGTATAGAGGTCGATCGCGCGGTCGGCGTATGCCTCCAGCTCGGCTCGCGATGCGGCTCCGGCTCCACTCGTGCGGGACCCACTGGCTGAACATGGAGAAGACGTGGATGCCCTCTGGCGCGAGCTCGCGGTCGATCGTCGTCGGGATCGCGCCGTCGACGAACGGAGCGATCGCCCCGCGCCGTTCGAGGTGCGCGTCCTGGAACGCGCGCTCCGCGTACTCTCGCGACAGGCAGAGCTCGACGGAGCCCGTGTGATGGTCCTGGAGGTTCGTGCCGGGATCGGCGATGAAGTCGGGGAGCTCGCTCATGGCGACGTTGATCTTCACGACGCCGGAGCGGCTCTTCCATCCCTCGATGTCCGCCACGAACGGCTCGGGCAGCTCGCTGCGGTCCACCAGGTCCAGGAACGCCACCGTGGGATGCACGCAGCTCACGACGATCGGCGCCGACAGCTCCTCCCCCGACGCCAGGGCGACCCCGACGGCCCTGCCTCCGCGCACCCGGATCGCCCCGACGCGCTCGTTGACGCGGATCTCCGCGCCCGCCGCCCGGGCCGATGCCGCGATCGAGGTGGCGACCGCCCCCATGCCGCCCTGCGGGAACCCCCAATTCACCACGTGGCTCTCGCCCCCCACACCCCCGACGGCGTGGTGCAGCAGCACGTACGCGGTGCCCGGCTCGTCCGGGCCGGCCCACTGTCCGATCAGGCCGTCGACCATCATGATCGTCTTCATCTGCTCCGACTCGAACCACCGGTCCAGCAGGTCGGAGATGCTCATGGAGAACAGCCGGATCACGTCGGCGACGCCGCGCGTCCCGAGTCGCCGGACCCGCCACGCCGCCTGCGCCTGCGCCAGCAGATCGCCCGGTGCGAGCGACCCGACGCGCGGCGGCACCTGGTGCAGGAGCGGACCGATCACCTCCGTGACGCCGTGCAGCCACGCCTCCCAGCGCGGCAGCATCTCGGCATCGCGCGTCGAGAACTGCGACACGGACTCGAACGTCCTGCGGGGATCGTCGCCGTAGATCGTGATCGAGCGGCCGTCCGGGAACGCCTGGTAGTACGGGCCGAACGGGGTGACCCGGTATCCGTGCTCGCGCAGGCGGAGGTCGTCGATGATGAACGCCGGCATCAACGACATCACGTACGAGTACGTGGAGACGTGGATGTCCGGGTGGTCGGGGAACGGAGCGCTCGTGTCCACGGCACCGCCCACCCGTGGACGGGCCTCCACCACGACCACCCGCGCTCCGGCCCGAGCGAAGTAGGCGGCCGACACCAACCCGTTGTGGCCTCCGCCGACGACGATGACGTCGTACGCCTCGCTCATCGCCGTCTCAGATGCCGTGGAGCCTGCGGACGTTGTCGGCGAGCACGCCGCGCCCGATCGTTTCCGCATCGGCGACCGAGAGGAAGTCTCGGTCGATGAACGTTCCCAGCACGCGCTCCAGCGCCTCCCGCACCAGGCGGGCCGACGCCGGGAACATCTCCGGCTCGGATGACTCGTCGGACCCATGGAGGACCTTGGCGCCGGGGACGGCGCCCAGGATCATCTCGAGTGACCAGTCGATCTGCCCCCAGCCCCAGGGAACGAGCTCGGACAGGTCGAGGTACACGTTCGGCAGGACCGAAGCGACGTAGGTGGCCTCGGCGACCCACGGATACCCCGAATGGATCATCACGATGGGGATGTCCTGGTGCTCGACGAAGAACGAGAACACGTCCCTGGGCGTTGCGTGCGCGAGGTTCACGTCCGGGTCGCCACCGCCCACGTGGACGTGGAACACGCGGTCGTTCTCCTTCGCGAGCGCGAACGCGCGGCGCAGCAGGAAATCGCGGACCGGCTTCGCGTGCTCACGGCTCTCACGCCAGTCGTCCTCGCGCCACCGTTCGTAGGCCGCGGCCGCCGCCGCGGCGGTCGGGGCCGTGATGTCGAGACCGGTCCGGTACGCGATGATCGTCTTGAACGCGATGAGCCGCGGATCCGAGGCGGCGAGGTTCACCGCCTCCTCGAACCGCTGGACCATACCGTCGAAGGTGCCGTCCCCGCGCGCGGCGACGATCCAGGGTTCGATGCGGCCGACCCGGTGCACCGGGACCCCGCCCAACGCTGCCTCGAAGTCCTCTCGAGGGATCGTGGGCTGCGGGTACCCCTCGTCGGCGACGACCGCGACGACCCGCTCGGACGCGAGCAGATCGCGCGCGTACCCGGGGGGATCAGCGCGGAGCGCGGCGTCGCGCGCGGCGACCACGGCGTCCTTCGCCGGCTCACATCCCAGATGCGCGGCGAGCCAGCGGCGAAGCGCCAGCCCGAACAGCGTCGTCTCGGTCAGCTCCTCGACGAACTCGGCCAGATCGTGGTTCGCGTGGTTCGACGAGATCAGCGCGGTGCCCAGGTACATGCACCGGGTCTCGAACGCCCTCGGGTCGCGGTCCAGCAGGTCCTGGCTTCGGAACGGATGGCAGTGCGCGTCCACGACGTCGGAGCCGGTCAGGTCGATCTGCATCGTTCGCGCTCGCTTCCTGGGGCCGGGCCCCGATCAGTACCGCCATCGCAGGCGGCGGATCAGCTCGTCGTCGTCGAGTCCGGCGTACGCCTCGCACTCGCCGCGCCGGGTGGCGAGGAATGTCTCGAAGGCGAAGTCGCCCATCGCCTCCCGCAGCACGTCGGACGCGGCCAGCCGCTCGGCCGCCTCCGGCAGCGACGCGGGAAGCTGCCGCACGCCTCGCTCCTCGCGGACCTCGTCGGAGAGCAGCGTCGGATCCTCCTCCGTGGAGGGCGGCAGCCGCCCCTCCTCCTCGAGGCCGTGCAGCCCGGCGGCGAGCATCGCGCCGACCGCCAGGTAGGGATTCGCCGTCCCGTCCACCGGCTTGATCTCGAGGTTCGCGGCAGCCGGCGGTCGCCGCGCGTGAGCCCGGCGATGAACCGGACCGACGCCTCGCGGTTCTCCGTGCCCCAGCACTGCATCGCGCCCGACCAGTGGTGGGGCTGCAGGCGGAGGTAGCTCAGGCAGGTGGGGGCCGCCACGGCCACCAGCGCCGGCAGCTCCCGGAGGATGCCCGCCGCGAACGCCTCGCCGCGATCCTCCATCCCGGCGGGACCGTCGCCGCCCGCGAGGAGGTTGCGGCCGCCCTCCCACAGGCTGAGGTGAAGATGCGTGCCGTTGCCCGTGTCGGCCTCGACCTGCGGGGCGAAGGAGACGCTCCATCCGTGACGCGCGGCGACGGAGCGCACCGTCTGGCGCACGACCATCGCCGCGTCGGCCGCCGCGACCGGGTCGCGGGGCTCGATCGACAGCTCGAACTGGCCGTCGGCGTACTCCGGATGGAACTGCTGCAGCCCCAGGCCCTGCGTCTCCATCGCGGTGACGAGGTCGAGTGCGAACCCCTGGTTGCGGACGAGCGCGATATCGCTGTATCCGGGCCCCTCGTGCGCCGGCTCGAACCCGCCGTCCTCGCGCCTGCCGCCAACGGAGAACTCGAACTCGAAGCCGCCCGCACGGCCAGGCCCCGGCGTGCGTAGCGTCCGCCATCCGCCGGGCGAACGTGCGCGGACAGGCCGCGAACGGCTCGCCGTCCTGTGTGTACTGGTCGACCGGCGCCCACGCCCACCCGGGCATCCCGGCGAGCGGGACGGTGGCGGACGGGTCGGGCCGCAGCCGCAGATCCCCGCTGGGGCCGTCGATGTAGCCGGGGAGCAGCGCGAACCGGTCGTTCGACATGGACGCGTTGAACAGCGTGGACAGGCCGACGCCGGCGACGGCCACCTGCGCGAAGCGGCCGATCGGCACGGCCTTCACGCGCACGATCGCCGAGGGGCCGACGAATCCGAGCGCGACCGCGGCGACCCCGGCGTCCTCGAGCCACCTCGCGACGTCGGCGGCGTCCAGGGAGCGATCGGGGTCGCGGGACGCGCTCACTCGGCGGCTCCGACCGGGCCGTCCGTGCCCTCGAGCCCCGACATCCCGCCGTGCATCGCGACCTCGGTGGCCTCGAGCTCGCCGACCCGCGCGCGGCCGGCGTCGCCGAGCGAGGCCACCACCTTCGCCGCGATCACCTCGGCGAGCGCGAACGCGCCCAGCAACGAGTCGAACGGGGACGCGGAGTCCGCGTGGGAGATCAGCACGTGCCGACCGTACTCGACGGCCGGGGAGAGCCACGGGTCGGTGAAGACGACCACCACCGCGCCCTGTCCGGCCGCGAACTTGCCGGCGGCGATCGTGTCGTGTTGGTACCGGCGATAGTCGAACAGGCAGAGCACGTCGCGGCGCGCGACCTCGAGGCTGTCCAGCACCCGCCGCTGGGGCTCCTCCCCCACCATCGCGCAGCCGGGCCGGAGCATCTGCAGCTGCAGGCAGAGGTAGGTGGCGACGAGCTGACTGAAGCGCCCGCCGACGAACCACAGGCGACGCTTCCGGTCGCAGAGCAGCGAGACGACCAGCGCCAGGTCCGCCTCCAGCGAGCTCGACGCGAGCGTCGCGTCGAGCGCGCCCAGGAACGCCTCGTGGCTCCTGCGAACCACGTCGTCGCCCTGGGTGGAGCCTTTCGTGCGGTAGAGGGACGGCAGGCCCTCGGTCCGCGCCTGCACCTCGCGGCGGAGCGACCGTTGGAAATCGGGATATCCGTCGAAGCCGATCTTGCGGACGAACCGCAGCACGGTCGGGCCGGTGACGCCCGCTCCGTCGGCGAGCTGCGGCAGGCTCTCGAGGCCGGCGGTCGGATACGTGGCGAGCAACGTCCGGGCCACGCGGCGCTCCGCCGGCGTCATCTCGCCCAGCCGCTCGCGCACCTCTTCGCCGATCGTCTCACTCGTGTGCGCCACCCTCGGCGCGGACGGCATCCCAGGCTCCCCCATGAAGGCAGGATTCTTACGCATCCGTGCGCTGAGTGAAAGTCGGTAACGAGCTTGACAGGCCCGGGATCGCAGCGTACGAATGGCCGCCAGGGGCGCCGGGATCGCGAGGCTCACGGAGCCGAGCCGATAGCCCCCAGCTGGGGAACGTACGTATGTGCATGCAGGGGCGGAGCCTGTAGCCCCACAGGGGGAGGGTGGTTCGGGATGGTTCGCAGAACGATCGTGCTCGCGTTCGTGGTGTGTCTGGTCGGCGCCGCCTGCAGTACGGAGGACAGCACCCCGGAGACGGGTGGAAGCGGCGGGGGCGGCTCCGCCTCCGGTGAGCCGATCGTGATCGGGTTCCCGGCGGACCTGTCGACCGACTGGGCCTACTACGACTCGCCGATGCAGGAGGGCGCCCAGTTCGCCGTCGACCAGATCAACGACGCCGGCGGGGTGCTGGGCCGTCCGCTCGAGCTGAAGACGGTCGACATGCGCAACGACGTGGCGGAGGCCGCGAAGGTGACGCAGCAGCTGATCGACGACGGAGCGAGCTATCTGATCGGCACCGTCGGGGACGGCATCCTCGCGGAGGGTCAGGTCGCATGTGGCGCCGGCGTGCCGATCTCCACCGGGCTGGGCACGGCTCCGTCGCTCGTCGGCGACATGGGCGAGTGCGCGTACCAGCTCGTGATGAGCGACAACATCCAGGCGGCGGTCCTCGCCGAGTACGCCCTCGGCGAGGGATATCAGACCGCCTACGTCCTGGGCTCCAACGAGATCCCGTACACCAAGGACCTGCCGACGTTCTTCACCGACGCGTTCGAGAACGGCGGCGGCAGCGTGGTGGGGACCGACGAGTACAAGATCGGCGCCGGCGACTACTCGGCGGTGGTCACCAAGCTCGCGAACGCCGACCCCGAACCCGACGCCGTGTTCACGCCGATGTTTATCCCGGACAGCGTCGTGTTCCTGCGTCAGCTCCGGCAGGCGGGGCTGACGATGCCGGTGCTGTCGACGGACGGCAACGCCGACGCCGCGCTGCTGGACGCCGGCGCGAAGGCCATCGACGGGCTGACGTTCTCCAACTCCGTCTGCACGGCCGAGGGAGACCCCGCGGTGCAGTCCTTCTACGACGACTACAACGAGCGCTACGGCGAGGATCCGAGCTCGTACGTCGCCGTCATCGGCTTCGACGAGGTCAACATCGTGGCCCAGGCGATCGAGGCAGCCGGCGACACCGAGTCCGCCGCGGTCATCGAGCAGCTGGCCGCCACCGACTACACCGGGATCTCCGGCCACGTCGTCATGGATCCGCAGACGAGGCGGGCCGACAAGCCGGCGGCGCTGATCCAGATGGACGGGACCGAGTTCACCTGCCTCGGTCAGCCGGACTTCCCCGGCTACGTGCCGGCAGCGTAGGCGTGAGCGACGAGCGAGGGGAGGACCGGGCGCCCGCCGGTGGCGGCCCTCCCCTGCTCGTCGTCGACGGTCTCACCGTGGCCTACGGCGCGGTGGTCGCGATCCGGGACGTCTCCCTGCAGGTCGGACGCGGCGAGATCGTCGCCGCGCTCGGACCCAACGGAGCCGGCAAGACGACGTTGCTGCGCGCGCTGGCCGGGGCCCTGAAGCCCCAGCGCGGCTCGGTGGTCTTCGACGGCGGCGCCCTCACCGGACTGGTTCCGGAGACGGTCGTGCGCCGCGGCGTTGCGCTGGTGCCGGAGGGCCGGCACGTGTTTCCGAGCCTGACGGTGCAGGAGAACCTCACGATCGGTGGTATCGCCCGCAAGGATGTCGAGACCTCGCGCGCCGACACCGATCGGTGGCTGGCGCGCTTTCCGATCCTGGGCGAGCGCGCGAACCAGCTCGCGGGAACGCTGTCCGGCGGGGAGCAGCAGCAGCTCGCGATCGCGCGGGCGCTGATGTCGCGGCCGCGCATGCTCCTGCTGGACGAGCCGTCGCTGGGGCTCGCCCCGATCTTCGTGGACCGGATCTTCGAGCTGATCCAGGAGCTCCGGACCGAGGGGGTGACCGTTCTGCTCGTGGAGCAGAACGTGCACCGGGCGCTCGAGATCGCCGACCGCGCGTACGTCCTGTCGGTGGGGCGGGTCGTGGCCTCCGGCCCCACCGACCGGCTGGTCGAGGGCGAGCTCGAGCGGTCGTACCTGGGCATCGGACTGGGGGCGGGCTGACGTCGTGAGTCCGTCCGAGTTCGTCCAGCAGCTCGTGAACGCGCTCTCCCTCGGCAGCATCTACGCGCTGCTGGCGCTGGGTCTGTCCATGGTCTACGGCGTCCTGGGCATGCTGAACTTCGCCTACGGCGAGCTGGTGACGATCACGGGCTACTCGATGCTCGCCGCCACCTACCTGGGCGCGCCGTTCGTGGTGGTCGCGGTGATCGGCGTGGTGGCCGCCGGGATCGCGTCGGTGCTGATGGAGCTGGTCGCCTTCCGGCCGCTGCGGAACGCGAGCTTCGTGTCGCTGCTGTTCACGTCGTTCGCGGTGGCGCAGCTGATCCAGGGCGCGTTCCGCCAGGCCGTGTCCGTCCGCTCCCGTGGCATCCCGGTGCCGACCCTGTTCGACGAGGCGGTGCAGCTGGGCTCGGTGCGCATCGGCGTACTGCCGATCATCACGGCGTCGATCGGCGCGATCTCGCTGATCGCGCTCACGACGTTCATGCGCCGCTCACGCTCGGGCCTGGCGATGCGGGCGGCCTCTCAGGACTTCACCACGGCACGGCTGCTGGGCGTGCGTGCGAACCGCGTCATCTCGCTGGCGTTCCTGATCTCCGGCGTCCTCGCGGGCGTGGCCGGCGTGCTGTGGATCGCCCGGACCACGTCCGTGAATCCCACGACCGGCTTCGTCCCGGTGATCCAGGCCTTCATCGCCTCGGTGATCGGCGGCCTCGGCAACCTCCGCGGCGCCGTGATCGGCGGCTTCTTCCTGGGCACGCTGGAGGTCTTCCTCCAGGCCCTGCTCCCCGGCTCGCTGCTCCCGTACGCGCAGGCATCCTCGTTGCTGATCGTCGTCGCGATCCTGTACGTGCGGCCGCAGGGCCTGTTCGGGCAGCGGGTCGAGGTCGCATGACGGGCCCGATCCCCGCCAGCCGGCTGCGACCCGCGCTGTGGGGCTCGGCGGCTGATCTCGCTCGTGCTGATCGGCGGGATGCTGGCTGGTGCGATCGTTCGGATCCGCGCTCGTCGGGCCGGACCTACGTGGTGTTCCTGGTGAACGTGATGCTCGTCGTGTCGATCCAGGCTGTTCATCGGCAACAGCGGCATCGTGTCGTTCGGCCACGTGGCCTTCATGGGCATCGGCGCGTACACCACGGCGCTCGTCACGATCCCCGACGTCATCAAGACCGCGCAGCTGCCCGAGCTGCCGTCCGCGCTCGCGACTGCGGACCTGGCCCTGTTGCCGGCGGTCGCCCTGTCGGCCGGCGTCGCGGGTCTCGTGGCCGCGATCCTCGGCGGCGGGATGATCCGGATGACCGAATCGACGATGGCGATGGCCACCCTGGCGCTCCTCGTCGTCGTGCACACGTTCCTGCAGAACGCCACCACGTTCACGCGTGGCTCGCTCGGACTGGCGGCGATCCCGGTCCGCACGACGCTCGGCGTGGCGGCGATCGGCGCGGTCGCGTTCCTCCTGCTCGGCCGGCTGTACAAGGACTCGGGACCCGGTCTGCGCCTGCGGGCGACCCGGGAGGATCCGCTCTCCGCCGCGTCGGTGGGGACGAACGTCGTCCGCACACGCTACGGATCGTGGATCCTGAGCGCGGCCATGATGGGCGCGGCCGGCTCGCTGTGGGCGCAGAGCGTGATCGCGTTCAACGCGAACCAGTTCTACTTCGCGATCACGTTCTCGCTCCTGGCGATGCTGGTGATCGGCGGTCGCACCTCGATCACCGGAGCCGTCGCCGGCGCGGCGATCATCACCTTCCTGACCGACACCCTGGCGCGGGTGGAGCAGGGCGTCGCGATCGGTCCCTGGGAGCTGCCGCGCATCACCGGCACGGTGCAGTTCGTGATCGCGCTGATCATCATCGTCACGCTGATCCTGCGGCCCGAGGGGATCTTCGACCGCTGGGAGATCGACGACCTGGTCCGGCGGCTGCGGTCGCGCGCGGCGGCGGAACGACGGGGCTCGGGAGGCGGTGGCGCGCATCCCCGCAGGCGCGGCACCCGCCGGGCCATCCGGCGCGGCGGCGGCGCGACCGGTCCTGCGGTGCGACCGCATCGAGAAGCGCTTCGAGGGACTCACCGCCCTCGCCGGCATCGACGTCGAGGTGCGCGAGGGCGAGATCCTGGGCCTGATCGGACCGAACGGGTCGGGCAAGACCACGCTCCTCAACGTGGTGTCCGGCGTCTACGCGCCGACCGGCGGAAGCGTCGCCTTCCACGAGACCGAGATCGGGGGTCGCCCTCCGCACCAGGTCGCGCGGCTCGGTCTCGCGCGGACGTTCCAGAACATCCGGCTGTTCGGACAGCTCACCGTCCGAGAGAACGTCGAGGCCGCCGCCGCGCCCGGAACGGCCGAGGCGTCCGTCAACGAGGTGCTCGGGTGGTTCGACCTCGCGCCGGTGGAGCGCGAGAAGGCACTGAATCTCCCCTACGGCATGCAGCGCCGGCTCGAGATCGCCCGCGCCGTGGTGCGCCGTCCGTCGTTGATCCTGCTGGACGAGCCGGCGGCGGGCATGAACGAGTCCGAGTCCGACGAACTGCTCGAGAACATCCGCAGGATCCGCGTCGAGCTCGCGTGCTCCGTCGTCGTGGTCGACCACGACCTGCGTCTCATCATGAAGCTCTGCGATCGCATCCAGGTCCTCGACCAGGGGCGGACGATCGCCCTCGGCGCTCCGCGCGAGATCGCGGAGGACCCCGTCGTGATCGAGGCCTACCTCGGCGGCGGCTCCGCCCGCAGCGCGTAACGCGGCGCCGGCGGCGAGGGTGCGATCAGGCCACGGCGAGGATCCGGCTCGCCGTTCGTTCCCAGGTCCACTCGCGCCGGGCGTACGCGCTCACGCCCGCGCGGAGCTCATCGCGCTCGCGCGGATCCAACGACAGGAGCCGCTCGATGCCGGCGGCCAACCGGGCGACGGCGCCGTCGCCGGGCTCGAACGAGAACAACCCCGGCCGGCCGACCTCCCCCTCCAGCGCGGCCGCCACCTCGGCCAGGCCCGAGTGGCGAGCGACGAGCGGCAGCGCTCCGGCGGCGGCGCCCTCGGCCGCCACCATTCCGAACGCCTCGTCGAGGATCGAGGGCACCACCTGCACGTCCATCGCCGCGAGGGCCAGAGGCGCGTACCGATGGTCGAGCCGGCCGGTGAACGTCACGCCCCGGTGCGCCGCGTCCGCATCAGCGTCCGTGTCTGCGTCCGTTCTTGGGGACGGTCCGGGGTCGATCGGCATCCCGCGGACCGTCCGGAGCCACTCGACGGCCCCCGGGTCGCGGCGGCGGAGCGCGATCGCCAGCGCCGTGAGCCACTCCCGGTAGGAGCCGAAGCCCACGATCAGCGCCTGCGTGTCCCGCTGCACCGCCTGCTGCGCGGCGAGGACCAGCTCCACCCCCTTCTGCGGGATCAGCTTGCCGAGGTAGCCGACGATCGGCGCCTCGCTCCCGGCGAGGGTACGGAGCCCGGCGGCGGCCGCGGGGTCGGGGACCTCCTGCGCGTAGGTCGCGGCGAGCGCGTCGAACTCTGGCGCGTCCCTCGCGTCGAGCGCCCGCTCGACCCGCTCGTCTAGGGTGGCGGCCCGGCCGCGGACCGTCTCGGGGTCCCCCTCCAGACGCCGCGCGGCCTCGATCAACGCCTCCACGCGAGGACGCGGTCGGAAGGCGTCAACGTCCACGCCGGGCGGGACGATCGTCGCGAGCGCTCGCATCTCCGGGACCAGGGCGGCGCACCGCTCCAGGACCTCGGCCCCCGGACCGAGCACGGCGCGCGCCGACCCGAGTCCCTCGCGGGCCAGCTCCCGGTATCGATCCTGCACCCGGACGGCGTACTCCAGGTCGCTGCCGTGGACCTTGGCGACGTATCGCCCCGCTCCGAGGGCGCGCCGGCCGATCACGGGCCCGGGGATCGCGTGGCCCAGCACCACGGCCTGGCTGCCGTGCCACTCGACGGCGGCGCGGAGCGCCTCCACGTTGGCCTGCAGGTAGCCATCGAGCTCCTCGTCGGTGAGATCGACGAACCGCTTGACGACTTCGAATCCCTCGTACCGATCGACCACGAAGACGGGCAGAGTCGAGCCGATGCGGGGGCGCAGGAGCACGCACCGCCCGGCTCCGCTTCCGGCGGCTCCCTCACGCTCCACCAGACCGCTCGGTCCGCTCGCGTCGACGTCGCCGTCGGCGTCGATCCACGGGTACCGCTCGGCGTGCCGCTCCTGGCAGAGCAGCGCGACGTCGTGCCCGGCGGCCCGCCACGCCTCGGAGAGGCGGGCGGCGACGACGTTGGACCCCGAGCCCTCGAGGATCCAGCCGTGCCACGCCAGGATGCGCACGGTCGCATGCTACGGGGCGAACCGGAGCCCAGACGTGAGCCGGGTCGTGAGCCGGGTCGTGAGCCGAACGTGAGCCGGAACGCCTGCTGGACATGCCGACGCGCCGGGAACCGCGTTCGATAGCGTGGAGCCATGCTCGATCCGAGCAAGCGGCGACAACGGGCGCACGTGGAGCGGGCCCTCGCGGGGTTCCGGTGCGCCCACGGCCGGCCGGTCACGCTCGACTGGCACCCGCACCGCAGCGACGGGTGGTTCGGCGTCGTCGCGCATTGCGAGGGGGGACGGGCCGACGCCACCCGGCTCGCGGCGGACGCCCTGCGGCGGTTCCCGTCGAGCCCGGGGTCCCCGGGCCCTACCCGGTCGTGACGCCGAGGGTCTTCGCGAGGCGGCCGAGCATCTCCTGCTCGCCCTCGCTGACCTGCTTTGCGCCGAAGCCCATGAAGCCACCTTCCTTCGCGGCGTCGGCGGCCTGCTGCGCGACCGCCATCAGCCACGAACCGAACGCCGCGGCCTCCTCGGGCGTCGCCTTCGCACGCAGGATGTCGTTGACCTTCCCGAGCTCGTCCAGCACCTGCTGCCCTGCCATGGTCCCCTTCGGCCGGAAGTCCCCGGCGGGGTTGGTTCGGCTGCTCGGCGAGCGCTTTGACCTCCGCCGAGACGCTCGTCACGAGCTCGGCGCCGGTCCCGGGATCGGTGACGGCCCGAAGCGTCGCCATGACCTCCTTGGTGGTCTCGATCGGACCGCCGGGGTCGGCGATGCTGATCGCCATCCCGGCGACGATCGGAGACCGCACCAGCGTGGCCCACTCCTCGTCCGTGTAGTCGCTCTTCGTCGTCATCCGCGCTTCCCCTCTCCCGACATGGCTGCTCGCCCGACACTACCCTCCGGCCCGCGAAGCGGAACGCCTGGCGGGCCGAGACGGATCCGAGGAGCGCGGATCGTCGGGCTCGTGGGTCGGCTCAGAGGGTCCCGGCGCGTCGGGCCACCCGGCGGGCCGCCAGCACGGATGCGAGACCGGCGACCGTGAGCACGATGCCCGCGATCACGACGAACGTGAGATCCCGCCCCGTCGGCGGGAGATCGGTGCTCTCGTCGGTGGCCGGCGCTGCATCGCCGCCGCCCGCGGCCCGCACGACCACGACGCCCGACATGCCGGTGCCGCCGGGGCCTCCGTGGAACTCGCAGTAGTAGGCGAACGACCCCGCTGCATCGAAGGTCGTGGAGAACGAGTCGCCGGGCTGGATGGTGCCCGAACCGAACGATCCATCGTCGGCCGTGACCGTATGGGGGTTCTGACCGCCGCTGGACCAGTTCACCTCGTCGCCGGCGTCGACCGTGATCTGCGAGGGCTGGAAGGCGTCGTCGACCACGTCGACCCCGACCTGTTGCGCCCGCCGCACGCGATCCGCGCCGTAGCCGCCGCTGCGGTCGTCCGGGTCCACGCCGCCGGGACCCGGGTCGTCGCCGCCCGGCTCGCTCGTCGACGGAGTCGGCTCGGCAATTGATGGGTTGTCTGACGGGTCGTCGGACTCATCCTCGACCGGCGTGGCCGTGGGCTCCGCCGTCGCCTCCGCCGAGGCCGAGGGCGAGGGCTCGTCGCCGGCCGCGACGGCCGGCACCGTTCCCACGAGCCCGATCCAGACGAGTGCCCCTCCCGCCAGCAGGTATCCGATCCGTCCGAGCCGCGTGCTCATCGATCCCCCTTGGGTCGCCGGTCCGAGACCTCGCCGTGACCTCGCCGAGACGGGGCCGAGACGGGGGTAGTACGAGCCGCCGAGCGGCAGGGATGTCGCCGGACATGTCGGGGGTCGCCGCAGCGGATGCGGGGCTAGGAGCCCGACGGCGACCGATCTGTGCGCGGCGCGAACTCGTCGCAGACGTCGCCGGCGCGGACCACGCCCCGGACGTACCGGCACCCCCCGACCGCCAGCCGCGGGAACATGAACCTGCACTCGGTGCACCGGAACTCGGGCTTCGTGGCGGGCCGGTAGTGGGCGGCCGACTTGGACAGACTCCAGACCGTGGGCATCGCGACCCTCCTGGGAACGGCTCCGCGTCGATCCTACGCCCGGTGGGATCGGCGGACGCCGGCATCGGGCCTCGGGAGGGCCAGCCTGGACACGATTCCCGGCCTAGTCCTTCAGTTCCCGCCCGACGCGACCGATAGGGGGCGGGAAGGGAGGGAACAGCGATGTCACGCGTGCTGGTGATCGACGACGAGACCGTGGTGGGCACGATCCTTCGGTACGCCCTCGACGTGGACGGCCACGAGACGGTGGTGGCCGGCGACGGCACCACGGGCATCGAGATGGCGCACTCCGAGCACCCGGACCTGATCGTGCTCGACCTCATGATGCCCGACGTCACGGGCTACGACGTGCTCGAGATCCTCCGCGACGACGAGGAGACCAAGGACCTGCCGATCGTGGTCCTCACCGCCGTGACGATGCAGCGCGAGCGTGACCGGTGCCTGGCGAAGGGCGCCGACGCCGTGTTGATCAAGCCGTTCGACCCGCGTGACGTGGCACAGGCCCTAGGGGCGCTGCTGCCGCCGGCCGCCTCGACCGCCTGAGGATCCAACCCGCCTCGAGCGCCTGAGGATCCGGCCGCCTCGACCGTCGAACGGTCTGCGGACCGCGGAGCGGCTAGTGTCGTAAGCCCTGCCGATCGAGGAGGCACACGATGCTGGCGAACGACGAGGAAGGCCCCGAGCACCTGCCGGAGGAGAAGATCGGCGTCGAGGTCCCCGAGGCCGATGCGATCGAGCAACACACACCGGCCGTGCCCACCGATTCCGACGACGGGGACGACGCGCTCCCTCCCGAGATCGCGGACGAGCTCCCGCCGGACGCCGCCGAGGCGGACGCCCTCGACCAGGCGAGACCGGTCCCCACCCAGGACGACATCGACCGCTGAGGAGTACGCCGTCGCAGTCAGGTGAGGAGCCTGCACACCCGGCGGTTCTCCTCGTTATTCGATCGTCACGGCCCGGTACATGTCGTAGGCGATGGCGTGCGGCGGGCCACCGGCTCGATCGGAGATGAAACAGGAGAACAGGTAGGTACGGCCGGACTCGAAGCCGCCCTCGAGGCGGAAGGAGCTGCCCAGCCCGGCGCTGAAGATCCCGCTGAACCCGACGTTCTCCGGCTGGGGGAGATCCTTCGGGGGTGGGGCGTTCGGGTCGGCCTCGAGCGTCGCCTTGACGGCCGCCTCCGCAGCTTCCGCGTCCGTGCCCTCCGGGTACAGGGAGATGCTGGCGAAGTGGATCTCGTCGGGGCCGTCGTTCACGAAGGTCACATCGGTGTCGCCTGCCTCGAGGTCTGCCTCGAACGTGTAATCCGACGCGGTGATCGTGCCGTCCGTCTCCGGGAGTTGCGGCTCGGCGTCGCCGCCGGCGACCGTGAGCGACTGGATCATCCCCAGCGCGTAGTGCGGCTTCTTCGGCTTCTCGGCCTTGTCCCCCTCCGCCACCCCGGTGAGCGCGCAGAACAGCACGTACGTGCCCTCCGAGACCGTGAAGGAGACATCCGCCGACTCGCCGCCCGGGACCTGGATGGGCGCCGCCACCTGATCGATGTAGGTGGGGAACGGTCCGCCCTCGAGCACCGGCCCGAACTCCGCTGCGAACTGGTCGATCGGTGTGTCGCCGATGCCGGCGAGGGAGACCTCGTGGGCGACCGTACCCTCGTTGTCGAAGCTCAGGTCCACGACTCCGCCCTCGAGCTCCGTTGGAGCATCCGTGTAGAGATAGTCATCGGCGACGATCGAGATGCTCTGAGGCTCGTCGCTCGTCGCCGAGGCCTCGCTGCCGTCCGTACCGGAGATGGGGGTGTCGGTCTCGTCGCCGCCGCAGCCGGCGGCCACGATGCAGAGCACCGCGAGGATCGCAAGGAAGCGAGTGCGAATCAAGGTCATCGATGGCCTCCATGTCGGGGATCGCATGAGCACCGATCGTCGATGCCTCCCCCGGACGATACCCGCTCGAGGCCGGGGGCGGTCGCCGCCGCCGCGGCTGGCAGCGTCTCCTCGGCGACGGCGTGGCCCCCACGAGGTCGTGCTAGCGTCGCCCGGCATGGAGGCCGTCACCGGGTACTTCACCGCGCTGGGGCTCTCCACGGCGGCCGGGCTGAACGCGTACCTCCCGGTGCTGATCCTCGGAATCATGTCGCGGTTCACCGATCTGATCGACCTTCCAGCGCCATGGAGCGCGCTCGAGCACCCTGTGGTGCTGGCCGCCGTCGGAATCGTCGCGCTGCTCGACTTCGTCGGAGACAAGATCCTAGTGATCGATCACGTCCTGCACGCCGTCGGGATGGTGATCGCGCCGGTGGCGGGCGGGTTCCTCGCGCTCGGTACCGCAAACGCCGTCGACATCGATCCCGTCTCGGCCACGCTCATCGGTGTCGTCGCCGCACTCGCGACGCACATGGGCAGGACGGCCGCCCGCCCCGTATCCACCGTCACCACTGCCGGCGCCGGGAATCCCCTCGTGAGTCTCGGGGAGGATGCGACGTCCGGCGTGTTGTCGTTCACGGCCGTCATATGGCCGGTGGTGGCGTTCCTGATCGTCGTCGTCGTGGCCGTGATGCTGTTCTCGCTGTGGCGAACGTGGCGCAGGGTGGGGCTGGGTCTGCAGGGACGCGTGAAGAAGGCCTAGGCCCCCTACCCTTCGGGTTCGATTGCCGTAGGTTGGTCTGCGGGACCCTGCTTGGACCGATGAATCCCGGGCATGAGCGGGGTCTGCATGGTAGGGACGGACGAGGAGAAGGAGGGGTCATGAACCTGAACAGCATCCTGATCGGGTCGGAGGACCCGACGCGACTGGCCGGGTACTACACCAAGCTGTTCGGCGAGCCAACCTGGAACCAGGAAGGCTACGTCGGCTGGATGATCGGCTCCGGAGCGGTCACGGTCGGTCCGCACGACGAGGTCACGGGCGCGAACCCGCAGCCCGGGCGCCTGATCTGGAACATCGAGACCCCCGACGTGAAGAGCGAGTTCGACCGTCTGGTGGCCGCGGGGGCCACCGTGATCCGGGAGCCGTACAGCCCCGGTGAGGACGAGAGCGGCTCGATCTGCACGCTCGCCGATCCCGACGGGAACTACTTCCAGCTCATGAGCCCGATGAGCTGACCGGCGAAGGACCACGACGAGAGGAGACCCCAGCGATGCCGAAGCAGCAGCAGCAGATCACGCCGTTCCTGTGGTTCGACGATCAGGCCGAGGAGGCGGCGAACTACTACGTCTCCCTCTTCGACGACTCGTCGATCACCGAGATCTCCCGCTATCCGGAGAACACGCCGGGCCCGGCCGGATCGGTGATGACCGTGACGTTCTCGCTGAAGGGTCAGGAGATCATCGCGCTGAACGGCGGACCGGAGTTCACGTTCACGGAGGCGATCTCGCTCTTCGTGCACTGCCGGGACCAGGACGAGGTCGACCGGTACTGGTCGACGCTCACCGACGGCGGACAGTCGAAGCAGTGCGGCTGGGTGACGGACCGGTTCGGCGTCACCTGGCAGATCGTCCCCGATCGGCTCATGGAACTGATGGCCGACCCCGACCCCGGACGGGCGAACCGGACGATGCAGGCGATGCTGCAGATGGACAAGATCGAGATCAAGACGCTCGAGGACGCTGCGAACGCCTCCGACTAGCTGAACGCGTGCTGTTCGCCGAGGTCGCGCGCACGTCGGCCGACGTCGCCACGACCTCGTCCCGGCGAGCGAAGGTCGAGCGGCTCGCGGCCCTGCTCGGGGCGCTACGAGCCGCAGGAGGTCGCGATCGCCGTCGCCTATCTCTCGGGCGCGCTCCCGCAGGGATCGATCGGGGTGGGCTGGGCGACGCTCAAGGACGTGCCGGAGCGTCCGCGCCGCCCGCGACGCTCGAGCTCCTGGAGGTCGACGCCACACTTGGGCGGGTCGGATCCCTCGCGGGCTCCGGCTCGCCGCGCGACCCGTCGTCGGGAGCTCGACGGTCTCTTCGCCGCCGCGACCGAGCCCGAGCAGCGGTTCCTCCGCGACCTGCTGACGGGCGGGATCCGCCAGGGTGCGCTGGAGGGCGTGATGGTCGACGCCGTGGCGCAAGCGGCGGCCCTCCCCCTCGCGGACGTACGACGCGCAGCGATGTTGGCCGGCGATCTCGGGACGGTCGCGGCGGCGGCGATCGGATCGGGAGCTGACGGGCTGCGGCGGTTCCGGCTCACGCCGCTGCGGCCGCTGCAGCCGATGCTCGCCCAGTCGGCCGACGACATCGCCGGCGCGTTCGCACGGATCCGCCCGGCCGCGGTCGAGTGGAAGCTCGACGGCGCCCGCATCCAGGTGCATCGGCTCGGCGAGGAGGTCCGCGTGTTCACGCGCAGCCTCGCCGACGTGACCGATCGCCTGCCGGAGATCGTCGACACGATGCGGCGGCTGCCGGTGCGATCGGCGGTGTTCGACGCGGAGGCGATCGCCCTGCGGCCCGACGGTCGGCCGCACCCGTTCGGTCTCACGATGAGCCGGTTCGGCAGCCGGACCCAGAGCGACCAGTTGCGGGCAGAGGTGCCGCTGTCGGCGCTCGTGTTCGACGTGCTGCACCTCGACGGCGAGGACGTGCTGGACCGTCCGGCGGCCGAGCGCATCGCGGCGATCGAGGAACGCCTGCCCGAGGAGCTGCGGGTGCCGCGGATCGTGACGGACGACGTCGAGCGGGCGGAGCGGTTCCTGCACGACGCCCTTGCGCACGGCCACGAAGGCGTGATGGTGAAGGCGCTCGACGCTCCGTACGAGGCGGGGCGCCGCGGCGCGAGCTGGATCAAGGTCAAACGGGCGAAGACCCTCGACCTGGTCGTCCTGGCGGCCGAGTGGGGGCACGGCCGCCGGCGGGGATGGCTCAGCAACCTCCACCTGGGCGCCCGCGACCCGCAGACCGGAAACCCCGTGATGCTCGGCAAGACGTTCAAGGGGATGACAGACGAGACCCTCGCGTGGCAGACCGAACGGCTGCTCGAGATCGAGACGCACCGCGAGGGCATCACCGTGTTCGTCCGCCCGGAGCTCGTGGTCGAGGTGGCGTTCGACGGGCTGCAGCCCAGCTCGCGGTACCCGGGCGGGCTGGCCCTTCGGTTCGCCAGACTGAAGGGCTACCGTCCCGACCGGACGGCCGACGACGCAGACACGATCGACACCGTCCGCGAGATCCACGACCGCTCGCTGGAGTGAGGGAGGCCATGCCGAAGCGCAGCGCGGGCCTGCTCCTGCACCGCGGCGCCGCGGATGCGGTCGAGGTGCTGCTCGTGCATCCCGGCGGCCCGTACTGGGCGAAGCGGGACGACGGAGCGTGGTCCGTCCCGAAGGGCGAGATCGACCCGGGCGACGATCCGTTCACGACCGCGATCCGCGAGTTCCGGGAGGAGCTCGGCACGGACCCGCCCGACACGGGCTCGGCCGTGCCCCTCGGCGAGATCCGCCAGACCGGCGGCAAGACGGTGCTGGCGTGGGCGGTGGCGGGCGACCTCGACGTCGCGGAGACTCGCAGCACGACGTTCGCCATGGAGTGGCCGCCGCACTCGGGCCGCACCGCCGAGTTCCCCGAGGTCGACCGCGCGGGCTGGTTCTCACTCGAGGGAGCGCGCATCAAGCTCGTGAGCGGACAGGTGCCATTCATCGACCGTCTCGCTGCGATGCTCGCCTCGGCACGATGAGGCGCGAAGCACTGCGCGAGGCGTGTGACCGGAACTTCCAGCAGGCGTTCGCCGCGCTGATCCCGCACGCGGCGCAGCGGACCGGGACGACCGGATGACCACGGCTCGGGCGGGCGGCTACTGTGGAATCATGGCCGAGCTGCCGACGGGGACCGTCACGTTCCTGTTCACCGACATCGAGGGCTCGACGCGGCTCCTGCAGGAGCTCGGGCGTGAGTACGGGCGGATGCAGGATCAGCACGCGTCGATCATGCGTGCGGCGATCGCCGACGGAGACGGCGTGGAGATCCGCACGGAGGGCGATTCGTTCTTCGTGGCCTTCCCCACCGCGAGCGGCGCCCTGCGAGCGGCGGTGATCGCGCAGCGCGAGTTGGCCTCGTTCTCGTGGCCCGACGGCCGCAGCGTCCGGGTGCGGATGGGCATGCACACGGGCGAGGGCGCGCTGGGCGGAGACGACTATCTGGGCATCGACGTCAACCACGCCGCCCGGATCGCCGCCACCGGCCACGGTGGGCAGGTCGTGATCTCCGACGCCACCCGGGCGCTCGTGGCCACGGGCCTGCCCGACGGCGTGTCGGTCCGCGACCTCGGCGTCCATCGATTGAAGGACTTCGACGAGGCCGAGCATCTGCACGACCTGGTGATCCCGGGGCTGGATCCGGACTTCCCCCCGCTGCGGTCGCTCGGCGGGCGCCGGTCGAACCTTCCCTCATATCGAACGTCGTTCGTGGGCAGGTCCCGCGAGGTCGCCCAGGTCGGCGAGTTGCTGGACGCCGCTCGCCTGCTCACGCTCACCGGGCCCGGCGGGACGGGCAAGACCCGCCTCGCGCTGGCGGTCGCGGCGGATCGGCTCGATCGCCATCCCGACGGCGTGGTCTTCGTCGACCTCAGCCGGGTGTCCGGGCCCGCGCTCGTGATCCCCGAGATCGCCCGCGCCGTCCGGGTGCAGGAGATGCCGGGCCGCGATCTCTCCGAGATCCTGCGGGAGCACCTGCGGGATCGCGAGCTGCTCCTGGTGCTGGACAACCTCGAGCAGCTCATCGAGGCGAGCCCGGTCATCGGGGAGCTGCTCGACGCGGCGCCGGACCTGGTGGTACTCGCCACCAGCCGCATCCCGCTGCGACTGTCGGGCGAGCAGGAATACCAGGTGTCACCGCTGGCGCTGCCAGAGCCAGGGGAGCCGGTTGAGACCGAGCAGCTCCTCGCGTGTGCGTCCGTGCAGCTGTTCGCCGAACGCGCCACGGCCGCGCGGCCCGGGTTCCGGATCACCCGGGAGCAGGCGCCCGCGCTGGCGCAGATCGTGGCACGGCTCGACGGCCTGCCGCTCGCGCTCGAGCTCGCGGGGAGCAGGATGCGGGTCCTCGATCTGGACGCGCTGGCGACGCGACTCGAGCAGCGCCTGCCGATGCTGACCGGCGGCGCTCGCGATCTCCCCGAACGCCAGCGCACGCTGGAGGCCGCGATCGCGTGGAGCCACGAGCTCCTCGACCCCGACGAGCAGCAGCTGTTCGCCCGGCTGTCGGTGTTCGCGGGCGGGTGGACGCTGGAGGCCGCCGAGGCCGTCTGCGGCGCCGATCTCGACGTGCTCGAGATCCTGGGCACGCTCGTGGACGACAGCCTGGTCCGCCGGGCCGAGCTCGACGGCGGTGGACTCCGGTTCACCATGCTGGAGACGATCCGGGAGTACGCGACCGGGAAGCTGGCGGACGCGGGCGGGGACGAGCTCGAGCGGGTTCGGCATCGGCACGCGGAGTACTTCCGGGACCTGGCGGAAGAGGCCGAGCCGCACCTCACGGGCGAGGGGCAGGCGGCGTGGCTCGAGATCCTGGAACGGGAGCACGACAACCTGCGCACTGCGATCGATCAGGCCGCGCGTGAGCCCGAGGGCGGCGGCATCCCGACGGGACTGCGGATCTGCGCCGCGATCTGGCGCTTCTGGCAGCAGCGCGGCCGAATGGCCGAGGGCCGATCTCGCCTGGAGCACCTGCTCGCGTATCCCGCGGCGGAGCGTCGCGACGCCGTCCGCGCCCGGGCGCTGGGAGCGCTCGGCAGCCTCGCGTACTGGCAGACCGACTATGCACAGGTCCCGGAGCTCTACGGGGAGGCGCTGGAGATCGCGCGCGAGGTCGGCGATCGCCGCCTGCTCTCCCGTGCGCTGCTGGACCTGTCCTTCGTGCAGGACTACACGCCGGCGGCGCTCGAGGAACGGACGGCCCTGCTCGAGGAGAGCCTGCGCGTCGCCGAGGAAGACGACTACTTCCTGAAAGGGCAGATCTGGACGGCCTTCGGGTACCTGAACATATTCCTCGGGGACGTGCAGGGAGCGGCCGAGCGGCTGGAGGGCGCCGTCGCCCTCCTCCGCCAGAGCGGCAACCGCTTCGCGCTGTCCGAGGGACTGTCCGGCCTCGCCGGCATCGCGTTCGTCACCGGGGACATGGCGGAGATGCACCGGCACCTTCAAGAGGCGTCCGAGATCGTCGCCGAGGCATCGAGCCCGGTCTTCCTGCTCGCCGTCCTGCTCCCCTACGCGAGGTTCGCCAACGAGGAGGGCCGGCACCGGGATGCGGCCCGGCTCGTCGGCGCCTACAACCGGGTCGAGGCGGACTTCGACGTCCACATCCCCGACATCGGGGTGGTCTTCCTGGGCGACCCGGCCGAGCGCGCGCGGGAGGCGCTCGGCGACCAGGCGTTCGAACTTGCGCGCTCGGAGGGCTTCGCGTCGAGCGTCGACGAGCTGTTCGCGCTCGTGGAGCGGGAGGCGTCGCCAGGAGCGGGGGCGAGCGACCCCGCCTAGCGATCCGGATCCGGCTCGTCCGCCCCGAGCAGATCGTCGAGGGAGCGCTTCGGCCGCTCCGACCTCGTCAGCAGGTCGTCGAGGGTGCCCGTGGTCTTCGGCTGAGCGAGGAGTCGGTCGAGCTCGGGGTCCTTCGGGTTTTCCGCCGCCGTCAGCAGGTCCTCGAGGCTGCTCCCGGCGTCGCCCTTCAACCGGATCCTGAGCGCGGCCAGGACGGCCTCGTGCCGTTCGGACAGCCCGGAGGAGACCTTGATCTCCGTCAGCACCTCCTCGGCCCGCGCCAGGAGGCGCTCGTCGTCCGACCCGGCTCCACCTGCGGCCATCCGGTGCACCCTTCGTTCGTCCTCGGTCGCTCCGTCGGGAGCAAACGTACCTCCTGAGGTGCCCGTCAGGCGAACACGGTGACCGAACGGGACCGCGCCCGGCGACGGCGTTCGCGTATCGTTCCCCCATGGGATCAAGGGAGTTCCGCGCGGCGATCGTGCAACGTCCCGCGGTGCTGCTCGATCGCGCGGCGTCCACGGAGCGGGTCCTGGCCGGCATCGAGGAGGTCGTCGGATCCGGCGCGCGGCTGGCGGTGTTCCCCGAGGCGTACCTGCCGGGCTACCCGGACTACATCTGGCGCCTCTCACCGGGTGAGGACTTCGAGCTGTCGCAGCGCATCCACGGCCGCCTGGTGGAGCAGGCGGTGGACATCGGCGCGGGTCACCTGGACCCGATCACGGATGCGGCGCGCGCTCACGGCATCACGATCGTCCTGGGGATCCACGAACGGGACACGGAGTACAGCCGGGCGACGTTGTTCAACACGGTCGTGACGATCGGGCCCGACGGCTCCGTGCTGAACCGCCACCGGAAGCTTGTCCCGACGAATCCCGAGCGGATGGTCTGGTCGCCGGGCGACGGCGCCGGGCTCCGCGTCGTGGAGACGCCCCTCGGCCGGCTCGGCGGACTGATCTGCTGGGAGAACTACATGCCGCTCGCGCGATTCGCGCTGTACGCGCAGGGCGTCGAGATCTACGTGGCGCCCAACTGGGACGAGGGAGACGGATGGGTCTCCTCGATGCGGCACATCGCCCTCGAGGGCCGCTGCTGGGTCCTGGGAGCCGGCTACTCGACGAGGGCCGCCGACATCCCGCCGGACTTCCCCGATCGTGACCGGCTCTACCCCGACCCCGACGAGTGGATCAACCAGGGGGACTCGGTGATCGTGGCGCCCGACGGCACGATCGTGGCGGGGCCGCTTCGAGGCGAGCACGGCATCCTGACGGCCGACATCGATCCGGCGCTCTCGGGCGCGTCGCACTACACGCTGGACACCGCCGGTCACTACAACCGGCCCGACGTCTTCCAGCTCCGGGTCGATCGATCCCGCCGACGCCAGGTCTCGTTCGACGACGACGCCTCGCACGCCGCGACGGCATCGGACGTCCTCGAGATCTGAACGAGTGGTGACCTGGGGCGAGTTCGCGGCGGCCGAGCCCGAGCTCGCCGCCTTCGGCGGGGAGCGACTCCTGATCCCGCCCGCCTATCTCGCCACCGTCCGGCGGAGCGGCGGCCCTCGCGTCCATCCGGTGACGCCGATCCTCACGGCGGACGGGCTGTTCGTGTTCATGGAGCCGACCTCCCCCAAGGGGCGGGACCTGCGCGAGCGTGGCGGGTTCGCGATGCACAACGGCGTCCCGGACGACGAGGGCACCGGTGGCGAGTTCTTCCTCGGCGGCCGGGCGTTCGCCGTGGAGGATCCGTCGGTCCGGGCGCTCGTCACGGAGGCGGCGAGGTACGAGCCCGAGGCGCGGTACGTGCTGTTCGAGCTCGAGGTCACCGAGGCTCGTTGCAACGGCTACGGCGACGTGACGCTGCCCGCGAACCGCCGGTGGCCGGCGGCCACCTGACACCGCTATCCGGTGGGATCGCGCGTTTGGTAGCGTCCCGCGCGATGGACGCGGACGTGGTGGTGATCGGCGCCGGCTTCGCCGGGATCGCGGCGGCGCGCGACCTCACCGAGGCCGGGCGCAGCGTGGTGGTCCTCGAGGCCCGCGACCGGATCGGCGGACGCACGTGGTACCGCGAGATCCCGGGCACGGGCGTGATGGCGGAGTACGGCGGCATGTTCTTCTCGCGGACGACCCAGCCGCACCTCGCGCGGGAGATCGACCGCTACGGGGCGCAGGTCCTCGCCGGCGCCGACCCGGAGATGTTCGCATGGATCGACGGCGACCGGCGTTCCGAGGGCGTGGAGGCGATCGGGCGACTGCAGCAGCAGCTCGCGGCGTCGAACCTCCCGGCGGCGATCGCCACGACGCGCGAGGCCTTCCGCAGCGGCGATCGCGCCGCGCTCGCGGCGCTGGACGTCCCGGCGGCGTCCTGGGTCGACGGACTCGACGCCGATCCCGAGGCCGCGGACTACGTCCGCGCCTTCCTGGCCGCGATGGGCGGGTCCGAGCTCGAGCGATGCTCGGTGCTGCCGCTGCTGTGGGACATGGTGGAGCTCGGGTACAGCCCCGCGGACGTGTTCGTAGATGTGGGCGAGCTCCTCGCCGACGGCACACTCGGCCTCCTGGAGCCGATGGCGGCCGGTCTCGACGTGCGACTCGGCGCGATCGTGAGCTCGGTCGCGCAGGGCGACGGCAGCATCGAGGTGACGCTCGAGGACGGCGCCGTCGTCCGTGCGGACGCCGCCGTGGTCGCGCTCCCGCTGAACGTCTGGAGCACGGTGGCGTTCGACCCGCCACTGTCGGAGCCGAAGCGGCACGCGGCCGACCGCCGCCATCCCGGCGAGGTGTCGAAGGTCCTCGCGGTGGTGCACGGCGCGCCGGCGACGTACCTCGGCATGGGCTGGAACACGCCGATCAACGCCGGATTCCTGCTGCGGCCGGCCGGCGACGGCGGACTGTTCATGGGGTTCTCGGTGCAGGACCGCGTGGACCTTGCCGACCCTCAGGCCGTGGCCGCGGCGGTGCGCGCGCACCTGCCCGAAGCGACGATCGCGACGACCGCGGGCCACGACTGGGTCGGCGACCGCTTCTCGCGGGGCACCTGGCTCTCGGTGCCGCCGCCGTGGTTCAGCGACGGCACGTTCGAGGCCCTGTCGCAGCCGGAGGGCCGCCTGACCTTCGCCGGCTCCGACATCGCGCCCGAGGGCGCCGGCTGGATCGAGGGCGCGATCGGCAGCGGCGTCGCCGCGGCCGAGCGCGTCACCTCCGTGCTCGCGACCGCCTGAGCACGCGGCGTCGATCACAAGCGGGACCCTCGTTCTGCGTGTGCGCGGATCCGGGCTGCTCCGTCGGGATCCGGCTCGAGAAGAAGAGAGCGGCGAGCGCGATGATGCCAACGGACTCATCGCGTTCACCCGGAACGGGCGGATCTGGGTGACCGACACCCACGCCCAGTCATGGCTCACTACGTTGAAGGGAACTGGTTGATCCTCATGAGGAAGACCGTGCTCAGCCTCGCCCTCGCGATCGCGATCATCGTCACCCTCGCTTCGGTCGCCGTCGCCGACAGGCCGGTCAAGGCCGCGCGCTATCGCGTTCGGCATGGCGGCAGGGTGGCCCTCGTCTATTTCGAGAGGAAAGGCACGTTCGAGCGATTCAACAGCTCCAAGGCCGAGCGCCTGGAGTCGAATCTCGCGTGGGTTGATCACACGAAACCCTTCCGGGCCCAAGTGGACATCGCGTTCGCAGGAGAGCGACGCATCCTGCTCATCACGAGCACGTACACGGGCCGGTGGTTCTGCACCGTCACAGATGGGGGCGGCGACCAGACGGCAGGGAGCGGACGTTCCTTCGGATCCGTCGATACGAAGTCCGAGTGCACCGGCAGCTGATCGGGACCAGGTTCGACGCCTCAGGGACAACAGCCGTTGTGACCCTCATGCCAGAGGTGGCGTTCGCTGTCTCGTTTCCGTTCGCGAAGTGCGCCACCTCATCCCCCAAGCCTGGCTCCTAGGTTCGTGACGCCCTGTCCCTCTCCTTGCGATAGAGACGACACGCGGCCGCAAATCCGAGCCAGCCCATGACGGACGTGCTGGCGATCCAGATGGTCCCCACGGTTGACTCCTGACCCCAGTCCCTGAACAGATTCAGGATCCTGAGGACAGCCAGCATCGCCCAGCCCGCCACGGTCAACCGCGCCACCCGCAATGCCCGGGCCCAGTCCGGACGCCAACCCATGACAGGCAAGTCTAGGCGCCTCCGCCACCCGGCAGGAGGCATGATGGAGACGGCCCCTTGGAGCTCGGACCGTCGACACGAAGCAGGCACCGACGTCCCTAACGTTTCCGTCTTCTCACGGCACGTACTCGGTGCGCCCTCGCCGCTCGGTTGGCGAGCGGCATCGATCCGGAACGCGCTTTTCCTTCAGAGCAACGCTAGCATCGCGCGATGCCGACGGCGGATCTTGGTCTTCGCAATTGGTGGGTGAAGGAACCCGGTCGCCCGGCGATCTATCGCGTCGCGGCCGGTGGCCTCGTGAGCTCGCTCGGCTCCGGAGCCACGGCGGTGGCCTTCGGCTTCTTCCTCTACGACCGAACGCGATCGGCGGTCTGGCTGTCCGCCTGGTACTTCCTCAGTTTCGGCATCTCCGGCATCCTCACGCCGGTCGCCGGCTGGCTCGCCGACCGCTTCGATCGCCGGCGCCTCATCATCTGGTCGGAGCTGGCAGCGACGGTGTGCTCGTTGGCGCTCATCGTAACGAACGACCCCGTTGTGCTCGTCGGCATCGCGTTCATCGCGTCGATCGTCGGGCGCGCCGGCTCCCCCGCGTTCGGGGCGGCGCTCCCCAACGTGGTCGGCGAGGAGGCCTTGGAGTGGGCCAACGGCACGATGGGCGTGGCCTTCAACGCGGGGAACCTCGCCGGGCCCATCGTGGGCGGGGCGTTGTATGTCGCCGCCGGAAAGTCGGTCGTGTTCGCGTTCGACGCTGCCACGTACCTGGTGGCCGCTGCCGCTGTCTTCTCCCTGCGGATGCCGTTCCGTGCGGTCGGTGGCGAGGACGATTCGCACGATGAGGAACGGCGAGGCGTGCTGCTCGGCTTCCGCGTCGTCCTGCGGGACCCTATCCTCCGTGCCCTCCTCGTCATCTGGGGGTTGGGGTACTTCTCCGTCGACATCGTCCTGGTCGCGGAGTTGCCGCTCGCCCGAGCAATGGGTGCGGGGGCGATCGCGTTCGGGATCCTGGAGGCGTCATGGGGAGGAGGGTCGATCGTCGGCAGCCTCCTCGGCCGGAAGCTCAGGAAGGACCAGGATGCACGCGCGATCCTCGCCGGCGTCGTCGGCATCGCGATCGGCAACGGGCTGATCGCCCTGTCCCCATGGTTCGTTGCGGTGGTCGTCCTGGGAGGCGTCGTCGCGGTCGCCAGCGGCGTGGAGGACGTCGCCGGCTTCTCGCTGATCCAACGGCGCTCGGCGGATGAGGTGCGCGGCCGGGTGCTCTCCACGTTCAGCACCGTCGGGCTGATGGCCAACGCGATCGCATTCGCGATGGCCGGGGCGATCGTGGAAGCCTTCGGGCCCAGAGCCGTGTTCGCGCTCGGCGCGGCCGTGTCAGCCCTGTGCGTGCTCTTCCTCAGACCGATATTCCAGCGGGGTACGAGTCGGCTAGAGACCGACGGGACGAGCGACCCTTGACCGTGTCATCTTGAAGGTGTCTCGGTGCACCGACTCCGGAACGTCCGGGATCCGGACGAAAGGACCGATCGGATCATGAGCCAAGGCCGCAACGAGACGGCGGGTTCGGCTTCGACAAGGTGGCTCGGGCGGCGAGTCTGTTCGTACCGTCGGCAGGCGGCGATCGCAGCACGTTCGGCCCCCAGGATCTCCGCCACCCTGAGTTTTTCCCGAGCCTGCCGCGTGTGCGGATCGAGCAGGGCCCATGGATCCTCGGTGATCAGGTTCGCTTCCTCGTCTCCGGGATCGATCCAGAGGGCGGCGCCCACGGCATCGCTCTGTGCCGACGTCAGCAGGCTGATGATCGCGGTGACCCAGTACTCGTGCTCTAGGTCGATCGAGGCCCGTTCAACCTCGGGCGCGGTTCTCGGTGGTTTCGCGGGATCGAGGATCCTTCCCGCCCGACGGCGGAGGTCATGAAGCCCGGGTCCATCTCCTCGCCGAAGGGCGATGTCGATGTACTGCTCCACGGCTTCGACCGTGGCGGCGAAGGATCGAGACTCAATCATCCCCGCCCTCCTCATCCACGATGCCCACCTCGATCTCGGAGATGCGCTGAGCGAGACGGCGTTCGTCCTCCTCCAGGGCCCGATCGATGTGAGTGGGCACGGCTGTGGCCGGCGGCAGATCCAACGCCAGGCTCAACTTCATCTTGATCGCGCTGAGCGCCGCGCTCGCGTTGGCGCCCGCAGCGGCTGAGTCCAGTTGGCGGAGGGTCTCATCCAACGATGCGTCGGCCCAGTCGTGTACCTTGGCCCGTCGAGCGTCGGCCCTCTCGCGCTGCTCCTGATCCCGCTCGCGGCGGAGCTCATCCAACCGTTCCGGGAATGCCTCTACGATCCGACGAACATGGCGCTCGTTCGTCCGCAGGGCTCGGCCGACCGCCGCTGCGTTCGGGGTCTGCGCGTAGGCGATCAAGATCTCCTCCTGACGTGGGTTCGGGCCCTTGCGCGGGGACCCCGCGACTCTGCTGGACGGTGAGTCGTCCCTGTTGCTTGCTACGGTCGACATCGTCGATCCGCCCCCTTTCGAGTCGGTCGTCCCGGGCATTCCGTTCACCCGGCGTGGTGTGTATCGACCAAATCGGCGCTGGCACTCGATCGGCAGCGCAGAAGCGCTGCAGTGCAATGGAGTGGTTGGCCGGCACGCCGCTCGGTCGTAGGTACGTCACCAAACTCGTGTCCCCGCTCACCTCCGCCAGCGATCCGACAATCTCGGCGAGGATCTCCTCGAACCGTCCTCGCCGCTCGATCGACCGGCGGCGATCCTGGCCACGATCGGAGTCGAGGCCGACATCGGACATCCAGACCAGATCCGAACGAGAACCCCCAACTTCTTCTTGATGGGTGTCTGCCCACCGTGCTGCCTCCCTCGGCGTGCATGAGGTCGGGTGTCTCTCCCTGCCGGTTCCATCGCCATCCGCGCGGGTCCTCCCTACGTCCCTGGGCCGCGAGTGCGACAACCTGACCGCATGGATCCGCTCCAACGCGGTACACGACAACCCCCACGACCTCGGGTGAGAGAGCTGATCGTTCCTCCCCGGGCGTAGAAGACGGGCGCGATCGAGGAGAACGTGAGGCTGCCCCCCCCCGGTTGGTCCGCACATCCATCTCGCCCTCCTTCCATCGAGCACGTGGTATCGGTCCGGAAGACGGGTTTGTCACCATGCGGCGCGAGGGAGCAGACGCTGTGGCGGGTGTGAAGTGTGTGAGCTCCATGACAGGTGTATCGGCATCTGGGCGGCTCGCGGCCGATGAGGTCGATGCGGCGCTGCTTGTCTCCCCTGTCATGCCCAGGTGTATCGGCTCTCATCACGGTCGCGGCCTATGTCAACGCCGGTTGAAAACTGGCCAGGTCCGGCAGAAGATGTCGTTTGACCAGGTCAAACGAGTGCGACTGGCCCTCTCGGAACGGATTTCGCCGATTTCGGAACGTCCTGGCGCCCGGAAGAACGCCAGCGGTTGTCGGTGCGACGCCTGAGCGACTAGCCCGCGAAGGCGTGCTTGTGCTCAAGGGCAGGGATGTCGTTCTGCGTCTCGTGGAGCAACGAAGGGAGCTCGCGGAGTCTCACGACCGACGTGTCCGATCCGTACTTCGGTCTGGTCTCGGCGATGGTGACCGTCTGATCTACGAAGGGATCGTAGGCGGCGGCAACTGCCCTACAATCCGCGAGCATGAAAACGGCGACGTGATCGTGGCACGGCTCGACCTCACCCGGACGCAGATCCTCGCCTTTCGGCGTCATGTCGGCGCGCTTGACGTGCGGCTTCGCCGCGGACGGCACTCCCTCCGCCGCGCGGCATGGGCCGGGCTGCAGGACAGCATGCCCCGAGCCGCCCTGTTGTCGATCCATGCCCGAATGGAGGGGACCGGACCGTCCACGTGGGAGGACCCGTCGCTGGTGCAGCTCTGGGGGCCGCGGCACCATGCCTACGTGGTCGCCGCCCGCGACCTCGCGATCTTCTCGCTCGGCCGATTGCCCGACGATGCGGGCGCCCGGGGGGTCGCCGAAGAGCTCGCGGTCCGGCTGCACGCGCATCTCGGCGACGCGAGGATGAGCTACGGCGAGGCGGGCGACGCTCTCGGCGAGCACCCGAACCGCCTGCGCTACGCCGCGACGACGGGCACGGTGGCGATCCGTTGGGACGGCGCGCGACAACCGGTCGTCTGGACCCTGCCACCCCCCGAGGTGGACCCCCACACGGCTCGACTCGAGCTGGCTCGCCGCTACCTGCATGTGTTCGGCCCCACGACCCCGCACGCGTTTGCCCAGTGGGCGGGGCTTCCCGCACGGCGAGGCGTGGCGGCGTTCGAGGGGCTCGGACGGTCGCTCATCCCTGTGCGAACACCGGCGGGCGAGGCATGGATCCTCGCGCGTGACGAGCCCACCTTCCGTGCCGTCGGCGGTTCGGCTTCGCCCGCGCGACTCCTTCCCAGCGGCGACGCGTTCTTCCTGCTGCAAGGTGGAGATCGCGAGCTCGTGGTGACAGATGCGGGCCGCCGACGCGAGCTTTGGACGCCGCGCGTCTGGCCGGGCGCCCTGCTGATCGAGGGTGAGATTTCCGGCACATGGCGTCGCGCGAAGGGAACGGTGTCGGTCCACGCCTGGCGCCGCCTCTCGCGTGCGGCGCGCCATGCGGTGGAGGAAGAGGCGGCCTCGATGCCCCTGCCAGGAAGCGACGGGAACATCGTCATCGGGTGGGACTGACGAAGGTCCGTCGCGAGAGCTAGCCCAGCTTCCGCGCTGATTCGAAACCCATGACCAGCGGCACGAACTGCAGCCACGACCTACTGCCCAGGGTGGTTGATCCGTTGAGCACCCGCATCCAGGATGGTCCGGTCGTCAGAAGGGGGACCCCGATGCGTGGACGACTGATCGCGGCAGCTCTCGTGGCTAGCGTGCGGTGCTGGTCGCCGGTATCGCCTTCGCCGACATCCCGAGCGCCGACCGAGTGGTCGAGCCTCCCTGCGAACCCTCTCCTCGAGCGGTTTCCGAGTTACCGTGGGGCTGCTTCGACCATCCCCATGGTTGACTCCAAGGTTTTCTGCCACGTTTTCTACAGCCCCCGCCCTCGTAGCTCAGTGGATAGAGCACCGGTTTCCTAAACCGGGTGTCGCAGGTCCGATTCCTGCCGAGGGCACCACACGTGTCGCTTCGACTCACGGGGCTGGACCGGCCGAGGAACGAGTGCCGTCGCGGCAGGTTGTATGTCAAGAATCTGACAGCGCGGAGGCGTCAAATATCTGACGGAGCATGCATCGTGAGCCCTGGGCGAAGCGGAAATCGGGGAACCCCCGGGCTCGCCAACACCGTCCGTGGTGACATGAAGGCGCTCCTCCTCGCGACCTCGCTCGCCATGATGCTCGCTGCGTGCACGGGCACGGTCACACAGGAAGACCCTCCTCCGCCGGGAACGCCGATCCCCTCGAGCACCGGCGACGCATCTCCTTCCGACGGGTCATCGTCACCGGAAACTGAGGTCGAACTTGCCGGGACGTCCTGGATCCTCACGATCGTGGACGGGCGTGACTGGCCCATCGGCGACGCTCGGGACGTCACTCTGGTCTTCGATGACGATCGACTGGGCGGGTTCAGCGGCTGCAACGAGTACGGTGGCAGGTGGAGGATGGCCGGGGATCGCATCGACGTGCGGCAGATCACCTCGACCCTTGTCGGGTGCCGAGGAGCGGTCGGAACCACGGAGGAACGCCTGTTCCACGTCCTGACGTCGTCGCCGGTCGTGGGGAACGGCGGAGTGACTGAGCTTCGGCTCACGGGCGGGGGCGGCGTGTTGGTCTTCCACCCTCACTGACCTGCGATCGACGCTTCTTGCCGCAACCAAGGGCGGTAGCTCGCCCGGCCCACATGACGAACGCCGCCGCTCGTGGCGACGCGGGTTCAGGCCGACTCGTCGGTGGCCGGCTCCGGGGCCTTCGGAGGCGTCGGTGGGGTCAGCGGGTGGTGGCAGCGCGGGCAGTCGTCGCCGCTCGTCGGCGAGGCGCATCCGTAGAACCCGCACCACCCGCACTCGACGAACGCCCAGAATCCCATGTCATCGCCTCCGACCTCGATGGTGCGCCGATGACGGCGACGGGGATACCGCCGATGGGCTCGTTCCGCTCGCATCGGTCGTACCGGATCGGGGGTACCGAGCGACCGCGTGCCCGCGACGATCAGGGCCGGCGTCCGGTCGCCCGTCCCCACGCGAAGGCGGCGAACGCGTCGGGCGACTCGGCCCACCGGATCCACGCCCGTTCCAGCCCGTGGATCTCGTCCGGATCCGCGAGACCGAGCTCCGTTGTGCTGTCCACGTACCACTCGTCGCGGCAGTCGGCGGCGCGTCCGAGCCCGAACCATCGAACGCGCTCCGGGGTCCCGTAGCTGAAGTACCTGGTCCAGGCCTCCACCTGCTCGAAACCGGCCGCCGCGAGACGGCCCCGGAGCTTCCGTCCGGCGTGGATGTCGACGTCGCCCTGCGCCTCCCAGATCTGTAGGCGCAGCTCATAGAACCGGCGGAGGAGCAGTTCGTCCGGCCCGGCGAGGATCAGCCCGCCGTACTCGATCGACGAGGCGCCGACCAGACCGCCCGGCCGGAGCACCCGGTGGACCTCGCGCAGTCCGGCGACCGGGTCCTCCACCGTCTCGAGCATCGCGAACATCGTGCAGGCGTCGAACGACGCGTCGGGGAAGTCCAGCCCGAGGATGCTCCCCTCCGCGAACCCGACGTTGCCGATGTCGTTCGCGACGGCATACTCACGCGCCTCGACGAACTCGGCCGCGTCGACGTCTACGCCGGTCACGTGCGCGACGTGCTGGGCGAGGCCCAGCGTGATCGATCCGGCGCCGCATCCCACATCGAGGACGCGGTCCTGCGGGCGGAGCGACGGCAGGACGAAGTCCGCGTACTCATCCGCGCTCCGGGCCCGCAGCAGCTCCTCGATGCTCATGGGACGACCTATTGCAGCTTCCTGGGAACGGTCCGCTCCCACCGACGCGACGCGATGGGCTCCCCATCCTCGAACACGTCGAGCGTGAGGTCCAACCGGTAGGTCGACGGGTCGCTCCGGAGCTCGAGCCGGGCGCGGGCCCGCGCCGTCACCTCGGGCCACGCGACCTCCGCGTCCGTCGTGGACTCCACCCATGCGTCACCCGGTGTCACCGGCGCCACGCCGGCCACGACCTCGTCGGTCCGCCGCACGCGGCAGTCCTCTTTCGGCAAGAACTCCGACACCTCACGGACGGTGACCTTCGATCGGCGTCCGTAGACGTCCCGTTCGATCGTCCACGTCGCGTCCGAGCGGTCGTCCGACGCCGGCGCGGCGTCCCGCCGCTCGACCGGGATCAGGGACGGACGCTCGTCGACCGGCGACGGTCCCACGACGTGCGGCAGGATCAGGCGCGTCTCGCCGAGCTCGACCGCGAGGTCACCGGCCTCCGGCGGCGGCCACCCGTTCGGCCAGTCGGCGCCCGCGATCGCGAGGCGGATCCGGTTCCCCGGCTGGAAGACACGCGACGTCGCGTCGAGCTCGATCGTCACGTCGGTGGCGATGCCCACCTCCATCGGCGCGGGGTCGGCGTGCGAATCGCGACGGGTGAGATTGAGGAGCCCGCGGCTCACCAGCGCCGACGTGCCGTCCGGGAGCACCTCGCACAGCTTCGCGGAGACGAACGCCACCGGGACCGACGACCGCACACGGGCCTGCAGCACCGGGCTCCCGAGGATCTCGAGCTCCTCCTCCACCGGCCAGTCGTAGACGAGCGAGTACACCTCGTCGGGGCGCTGGTCGAGCGGGAGCCCGTAGGGCGGTGGATACGAGCCGCGGATGTGCGCGGACGCGCCGACGTCGCCGCGGACCCGCAGGGTCTCCTCGTCCACACGACCGGGGCGGCCGCGAAGCTGCGCGTCGCCGAGCGGCAGGATGAGCGCGCTCCTGCGCTCCGGCGGCCACTCGGCCTCGAACCGCCACTCGCCGGGGACCTCGGCGAGATCCGGCTCCGGCGTCGTGGATCGCTGGACGTAGACGGTGACCGGCGGCTCGCGATCAACGCCGTTGTCCACGCCGCGCAACCAGCGGTCCCACCAGCGGATCATCTCGGGCACGTGATCGATCCGGGGACCGGGGATCGAGGCGTCCGGGAGCATGTGACACCAGGGACCCATCACGAGCCGCTTCGGCACGCGGAGATGCTCGAACGTGCGCAGCATCGCGGTGCGGTACACGTCCGCCCAGCCCGCCACCAGCATCGTGGGGACCTCGATCAGGTGGTAGTCGGGACGCAGGGAGCCCCGGCGCCAGAACGGGCCGTCCGTCTGCTCTTCGATCGAGCCGAACCACGGCTCCAGCTCGTCGATCCTTCGGAGCCACCGGTCGCGCCAGTCGTCCCCGGCGAGGGACGGCACCGGCGGCAGGGCGTTCATGGACACCATGAAGAGCGGGTAGCCGAACTCGATCGCCTTGCGGACGCCGCCGCCGAAATGGATGTCGTCCGTGTAGCGATCGTCGGTGGCGTAGATCGGCACGATCGCCTTCAGGGCCGGCGGCCGCCGCATCGCGGTCTGGATCGTGTTGAACCCGGAGTACGACGACCCGTACATCCCCACCGAGCCGGTGCACCAGTCCGCACGCGAGAGCCAGTCGATCACCTCGGCGAGGTCCTCCACCTCCTGCGGCGGGTACTCGTCGACCGCGACGCCCTCGGACGTGCCGGTGCCGCGCACGTCCAGGCGGCAGACCGCGTAGTCCCCCTCGTCGCGGAAGCGACGGTACTCGCGCGGCCACACGGAGAGGTCGTCCTTGCGGTAGGGATAGGCCTCGAGCAGGGCCGGCCACGGCCCGCTCGTCTGCGGCAGGTAGAGGGTCGCCGCCAGACGCACGCCGTCCCGCATGGGGATGAACACGTTGGTCTCGGACATCTCCGCCCTCCGCCGGGAACGAGGCGGAAGCCTACCGTCGATGACTTGAACGGGATCGCTCCTCACCGGCACGGTGAGCCCCGGTCCCCGTGGGGAGATGACGTGAACCGACGCCGTCGCATCCTGTCCCGGCTCCTGATCTGTGCGGTCGTGCTGCTCGCGATCCCCTCAGCCGCATCGCGTTCCGCACCGGCACGCGGAACGGACGCGTCGGCATCTATCGCATCGACACCGGAGCCGTGCGCCTCCTGCCGAGGACCGGCGAGGAGATCGTCCGGGTCGAGCTCGCGGGTACGGACGAGGACGCCGTGTAGCGTCGGCACCGCACCGCATCCGGGGTGATACGGTCGGTCGCGCCGGAGAGCAGCGGTCCTTCAGGGACCGGATGGGAGGGGGCTCGTGACGACGGAGCAGCGCGGATCGGCGTCACGCCGGGCCGGACGGGTGTTCGCGGCCTCGGTCCTCGTCATCGGCGGCCTCGCCCTCTCGGCACACACTGCCGTGGCGGCATCCCGCTGCCTCGGGCAGCGGGCGACGATCACCGGCACGATCGGTGACGACACCATCACGGGCACGCAGCGGGCCGACGTGATCTGGGCGTCGGCCGGCGACGACACGATCCGGGGCTTGGGCGCCAACGACCGGATCTGTGGAGGCGACGGCGACGACACGATCTACGCCGGCGACGACAACGACGCCGTGGACGGCGGGGACGGCAACGATCGGATCTACGGAGGTCCTCGGTTCGACCAGCTCACCGGCTCCGGCGGCGACGACCAGCTCTACGGCGGCGACGAGGGCGACGGGATCGACGGCGGGACGGGCGCCGACGCTGCCTACGGCGGCGCGGGCGGCGACATCCTCGTCGGCGGCGACGGCGCCGACCAGCTCTACGGCGGCGGCGGCCGGGAGGACATCCAGGCGGGCGACGGCGCGGACGCCGTGTACGGCGGCGAGGACGCCGACGAGATCAGCGGGAGCGCGGGCGACGACGAGGTGTACGGCGGAGACGGCGGTGACCTGGTCTTCGGCGAGGAGGGGGCCGACGACCTCTACGGCGGGCTTGGCGACGACTCGATCTTCGGCACGGACGGCGTCGCCGGCAACGACGCCCTCGACGGCGGAGCGCACACGGTCGCCGACGAGTGCGCGTCCGACGTGGGCGACGTCGAGTCCGACTGCGAGGCGTAGGGGTAACGACGTGAGCTCCACGATGTCCGCCACGCAGAAGCGCTGGACGATGGTCGCCGTCGTCCTGGGATCGGGCATCGTCTTCCTGGACACGTCGGTGGTGAACCTGGCGCTGCCGAGGATCGGGCAGGATCTCCCCTCGAGGTTCTTCGCCACGCTGGAGGCCCAGTCCTACGTCGCAAACGGCTACTTCCTGACGCTCAGCTCCCTGCTGATCCTCGCGGGCGCGCTGAGCGACTTCCACGGACGCAAGCGCATGTTCGGGTACGGGCTGATCGCGTTCGCGGCGACCTCCCTGCTGTGCGGTCTGTCACCGACCGTGGAGTTCCTGATCGTCAGCCGGATGCTTCAGGGCGCTGCCGGAGCGCTGCTGGTGCCGGGCTCGCTCGCGATCATCACCTCGACCTTCGAGGGCGAGGAGCAGGGCCGCGCCTTCGGGGTCTGGGCCGGCGCCTCCGCGGCCACCACGATCATCGGCCCGTTCCTGGGCGGCGTGCTGGTGAACAGCGTCTCGTGGCGGATGGCGTTCCTCATCAACGTCCCGTTCCTGATCGTCGCGTACGTCGCGAACATGCGATACGTGCCGGAGTCGCGGGACGAGAACGCAAGCGGGCACTTCGACTGGCTCGGCTCGCTGGTGGTAGTCCTGGCCGTGGGCGGACTCGCGTTCGGGACGATCCGCGGTCAGCAGACCGGATGGGGTCAGCCCGAGGTGCTGGCGAGCCTCGCCGTCGGCGCGGTCTCGCTGGTGGCCCTGCCCTTCATGATGCTGCACCGCCCCAACCCGCTCGTGCCGCCCTCGCTGTTCCGCTCACGCAACTTCACGGTCACGAACCTCTCGACCCTGGTGATCTACGGGGCGCTCTACGTCTCGCTGACGTTCCAGGGCATCTTCCTGATCGGCACCCTGGGTTACAACGAGCAGGCGGCCGGCGTGGCCGGCGTCCCCGGCAGTCTGTTCCTGGTCGTCCTGTCCACCAGGTTCGGCGCGCTCGCGGCCAAGCGCGGGCCGCGCCTGTTCATGGCGCTCGGGCCGGCGATCATGGCGGCGGGGATCCTGTGGCTGACCCGCCTGCCGGCCGACAGCGAACCCTGGCGGCTGGGGACGGGCTCGGACTCGTCGATCCTGCCGCCCGCCTCGTACCTCACCGATCTGCTGCCCGCCATCCTCGTCTTCGGGTTCGGGCTCTCCATGATGGTGGCGCCGCTGACCACGGCCCTCATGACCTCCGTGCCCGCGTCGAACTCGGGTGTCGCGTCGGCGGTGAACAACGCGATCTCCCGCGTCGGCTCCCCGCTCGTGAACGCCCTGATCTTCGTGGCCGTGGCCTCGAGCTTCTACACGTCGATCGGCAACCTCGTCCCCTCGGCCGACGTGGATGCCCCCGGGTTCCGCGATCAGGTCGCACCGTTGAACGAGCCGCCCCCAGACGTGTCGGCCGAGGTCCGCGCCGCCGCGACGAGCGCCTCCACCGACGCGTTCCACCTGGCGACGCTCGTGGCGGCCGGGTTGCTGCTGGTGGGCGCCGCTGTGAACGGCGTGGGCATCCGCAACCCGCAGTCGTCGGCGGCGGAGCGGGACGACGACGATGCGCGGGAGCCGCAGCCGGACCGCGGGACGTGACCTCACAGCGCACGGACTTCGCGATCGATCCCCGGTACCGATCGGTTCTCCGCCTGTTCGGCGTCCGTCCGGGGCGGGCGTGGATCGAGTTGGACGCTGAACGGCTGCGGGTCCGCTTCGGCTTCTGGCGATTCGAGACGGAGATCGCCAACGTGGACCGCGTCCGGCTCACCGGCCCCTACTCGGCCCTGCGGGCGATCGGACCGCACATCTCCCTGAAGGATCGCGGCATCTCGTTCGGCACCAACACGAGGCAGGGCGTCTGCGTCCTGTTCCGCCGTCCGGTCCCGGGCCGGGAGACACTGGGCCTCATCCGCCACCCCGGTTTGACGGTGACGCCCGTCGCGCCGGAGTATCTCGTGACGGCACTCGAAGCGGCGCGCGACGCCACGGCGGGGTAACGTCCAGACCCGCCGAGCTCCGCGGAAAGGGAGGCGTGGACGAACGGAACCTCGTCTCGCTGCTGCATCTCATCGAACACGGCTTCAACGGTGACCGCCTCGACCTGCTCGACGAGGTCCTGGCGGAGAACCTCCAGGTCCACGGGCCCGTGCCGGTCGAGCCGGGCCGCGAGGGACTGAAGTCCGCGCTGGGGGCGATCCGGGCGGCCTTCCCCGACTCCCACGTCACGATCGACGACCTCGCGTTCGGCGGCGAGACGATCTACCGGCGCTGGACGATCGTGGGGACCCACTCCGGCGGGTTCTTCGGCGTCGAGCCCACCGGGCGACGGATCCGGATATCGGGGGTGGACGTGGACCGGTTCGAAGGCGGGCTGGTCGTGGAGCACTGGAGCTTCTGGGACCGGGCGGAGCTGCTGGGCCAGCTGGGGGTGGGCCCGTGACCGTCCTGGTCGGCGCTCCGCGGCCGGGCGATCGCGGCGAGATCGTGATCCCGTTGGAGGGCGAGCTCGACGATGTGCGGCCGCCCGAGCTGTTCGCGGCGGTGGAGCGCGCACGCACCGACGCCGGCACGGTGGTCCTGGACTGCACCGGCCTGCGATCGGTGAACCTCGAGGGCGTCGCCGCCCTGATCACGCTGTGGGATCGGGCTCGGGGACACGGGACCCGGGTGCTGGTGCGAGCCGCGGACGCCCGGGTGGTGGACAAGCTCCGGCAGGTTGGAGTCCTGGCGGTCCTGACGGGCGCCGCCGCGCCGGACGGTCCGGCGCAGCCCTCCGCCTAGACGGAACCGGGGGTCGGCACGGACCCCGGCATCTCGTCCCGCTGCTGCGTCGGCGTGCGATCGGCCGACGGATCCGCGACCGGTCCAGGCAGGGCCGAGACGTCGGGCAGCCAGAACTCGACCCGGGTGCCGGCGCCCTGCTTGCTCTCGATCCGGAACCACCCGCCGGCCATCCCCGCGCGCTCGCGCATGGAGCGGATGCCCAGATGTCCGCGTGGACTGTCGGCCACGGTCTCGGCGGAGGCGCCCCGCCCGTCGTCCACGACCGAGACGAACAGACCACCGTCGCGCGACGACAAGGACACGTCGACGTGCCGAGCGCCGGCGTGACGCTGGACGTTGCGCAACGCCTCCTGCGCGATGCGGTACGCGATGAGCCGGGTCTGCTGCCCGGGCTCCCCGTCGAGGCGGTTCGCCAGCCGGTAGTCGACCCCGTCCTCGGCCGCCAGCTCGTCGAGGTACTCGCTCATCGCCTCGGCCAGGCCGCCGGTGTCGAGCGCGCGGGGCCGCAGCTCGAACAGGAGGTGGCGCAGCCGGCCGATGGCGGCGCCGACCGTCCCCCGGAGTCGATCGAGCGCCTCCCGCCCCTCGGAGCCGTCCATATGGCTCGCGAGCGCGTCCAGCCGCAGTCCCACGGCGGTCAGCTTCTGGAGCGGATCGTCGTGGATCGCCTGCGCGATGCGCCCCCGCTCGTCCTCCTGCGCGTCGACCAGGCGCTCCAGGAGGAGAGCCCGGTCCGCGCTCAACCGCTGCAGTTCCTGCATCGTCAGCTGCAGGTCGAGCTCGGCGACCTTGCGCTCGGTGACGTCGGCGAGCACACCGTGCCAGACCTCACGTCCCCCCGGCGCTCCGTCGATCATGACCGCCTCGTCGCGGATCCAGATCCATCGTCCGTCCGCGTGCCGCATCCGGTACTCGCACGCGTACGGGACGCCGGTGAGGGTGGACGTCTCCTTCGCGCCCAGCGCCTCCGGCGCGTCCTCCGGGTGGATCAAGCCTCGCCAGAAGTGCTCCTCCCGGGTCCACCGGGAGGGCGGATAGCCCAGGAGTCGCTCCACCTGGGGACTGAGGTAGTACGACGACGACCGCCCGTGGTCGACGACCTCGGAGTAGGCGACCGTCGGCAGCTGCTCGATCAGCGTCCGGTAGCGGATCTCCGCCTCGCGCAAGGCGGACTCCAACTCACGGTGCTCGGTGATGTCGTACATCACGCCGCGCCACGTCTGATCGCGCGAGGAGGCGTCGATCTCGATCGACGCCTCCTCGCGGACCCACCGTGTGCGACCGTCCTTCGTGAGGACGCGGTACTCCGACCGGAAGCGCGTGCCCATCTCCACCGCTCGTGCGCCCGCCTCCAACACCGCCGGCAGATCCTCCGGCAGCACGAGCTGCTGCCAGAGGTCGTCGCCGGTGGCGAGCCACTCGTTCCGCGAGTAGCCGAAGAGCTCCTCCACCTGAGGCCCCAGATGCAGGCTCACGATCCGCTCCGGGTCGCTCCCCCGGTACACGTCGACGTAGGTGACGGCCGGGACGTTGTCGAACAGCTCCCGGAACCGGCGCTCGGTGTCGGCGAGCCGGTCGGCCACCGCCTTGTGCTGATCCACGTCCACCATCAGGCCGCGCAGCCGCACCATGGTCAGCAGGAGCAGCACGGCGGATCCCAGCGCCATCGCCGGCAGGTCCGTGGTGGCGCCCCGCACCGCCTGGATCATCATCAGCGCCGGCGGGATCATCGCGGCCGTGACCAGCGCCGAGAGGCGTCGGCGAGGCTGGGCCGCGCGAGCCTCGCTCGCGACCTCGGCACGCTCGTCCGCGGAGGGGTGCAGCGCCGCGGCGCCGAGGAACACCCACCCGATGCAGTAGACGCCCAAGATGGGACTCGACAACGTGAACGTCCCGACGAGCACCTGCGCGCTGTAGACGAGGTCCGCGAGCAGCTGCGCCACCACGAATCCGAACAGCAGGCGGTAGGAGCGGGTCCGGTGACCCGATCCCACCGAGAGCCGGACGAGCCCCGCGAACAGCAGCACGTCGAGCGCGGGATACGCGAGCGATACGAGCTTGTCCCATTCCGCCATCCGCGCGTCGTATGCGTATGGCGCCATGAACAGGACCCAGGTCAACAGCCCGAGACCCACGGAGATGATCGCGACGTCGATCAGGTTGCCGCGGTCGACGTCACGCGCCCGGGTGCGGACGAGCGCGGCCAGGCCTCCGACCAGCAGCATGTAGGAGGGGATGTAGGCGGCGTCCGCCGCCGAGGGGAACGTGGGGGAGACGTCGAGCAGGATCGGCCGCGACAGGAAGAAGAGGTCGCCCACGGTGTATAACGCCATCCCGGCCGCGAACAGCGCCCAGGGCAGTCGCCGCATCGTCGGGCGGCGAACCATCGCCGTGACGATCGCGAGCGTCGCGCCCAGGTTGAGGGCCGGCCACACCAGCGCTCGCGCGGCGCCGTCGGCGGGCAGCAGGTACCAGGCACACGTCAGCGCCAGACCCGCGATCAGGAACCATCTGGACGCTCTCGCCGACCCCATCTCCTTCCGGCCCGTCTCGTTGGCGTCTCTTCACGTCTCGGCGGGCGCCCGCCACGCTTGAGCGGTTGACATCCGTTCGTATCACGATATATCGTGACCGAACGTTCATACTGGCGAAGGAGGGCCGCCATGCGGCACGAACATCGACACCACCACCACGACGGGTGGGCGCCGGCGCACCCCCGGGGACGGGGCCACCGCGCAGGCGGCTTCGGCCTCCCCTGGGCCGGGGGCGGACACCGCGCTCGCCGCGGCGACATCCGCACGGCGATCCTGCTGCTCGTCGGCGAGGGCCCGATGCACGGCTATCAGGTGATCCAGGAGCTCGCCGAACGCACCGGCGGCGCGTGGCGACCGAGCCCCGGCTCCGTCTATCCCACCCTGCAACTCCTGGAGGAGTCGGGTCTGATCGTCGCGGAGGACGTGGAGGGTCGGCGGGTCTTCTCGCTCACCGACCAGGGCCGTACGGTCCTGGCCGAGCGCGGGGACGCCCCCCCGCCGTGGGACTCCGTCACCGAGGACACGAGCGGGCCGCTCCACGAGCTGAAGGAGGCGTTCCCGCAACTGGGCGCCGCCGCGATGCAGGCGGTACAGACCGGCTCGGACGAGCAGGCGAGGGCGACGATCGACATCCTCGTCGAGGCCCGCAAGCGGATCTACGCCCTCCTCGCCGAGGGCCCGTGAGCGCGATCGGCGGGCCGAGCCCCGGACCGCCGGACGTGCTCGCGATTGCGTGGACGCCGGCCGGGGTACCGCCCGCCCATGGAGAAGCTTCCCCCCCTCACCCCCCGCACGTCGGAGCCGTCCGACGAGGACGACGCCATCTGGCACGAGGCGCTCTCGGCCCTCGCGCTGTTCGGAGCCGTCCTGCTGCTCGTGCTGGTGATCTCGTTCATCGGCCGGTTGTAACGGAACGAGCGAACTCAGCCGACAGCTCCTCCGCGACGCATAACGGGCTGGGCGCTACCCCGCTCCAATGCGACGTCAAACCGGGCGGTGTACGCGCCGGACCCCCTGGGTAGGCCGGGGATGTCGCCGGACGCGGACCCCTATCTCCGCCCGGCGTCGGGTGGCGAGGAGGACGTACCGCATCATCGTCCCGCACGACCTCCTCCAGGGACGACGCGTTCGCCCCGCCACCGTCGGGAGCGCGCCGGCGGGTGGACCCGCGAGGGACCCGCCGGCGCCACCCGGTCCGTCTCTCGATGATGCACCGACCGAAGGAGCGCGACATGCAACGTGGCGGCGATGTTCCCCGGACCGACGAGCAGCGCGCCGTCAGCCGCTGGGGGAAGGGACTGTTCCTGGGGCTGGCCATCGGCTGCGTCGTGGGCGTGGTGGCGGGATTCGCGATCGGCCTGATCGCGTTCGAGGGGACCGGGGCCGTGCTGGCAGCCGCCCTCGGCGGTGCGATCTTCGGCACCGGGGTCGGCGCCTTCATAGGCGGCATGTCCACGCTCGAGGACCGCCCGCCCGGCGACGAGGCGGGAGCCCACGATCCGTCCCTCGGTCGGCAGGGCCTCACCCACGACGAACAGGACCGGCCGTCCCCGAGCTGAACCCCTCCCCGCCCGCCGTTTGGACCATCCCCCGCCCGGGAACACGCGGAGCCGGAGGTGATGCGGCATGCCGCAGCGGGCGTGGAACGAGAAGCGCGAACGGCAGTACGAGCACATCAAGGAGGGACTGGAGGAGTCGGGCCGCTCCGAGGACGTTGCCGAGGAGATCGCTGCGCGAACGGTGAACAAGGAGCGCGCTCGGGCCGGGGAGGCCAGGACGGCCAGCCCCTCGTCGGTGCAGGACATCTCGTCGGGCCGCCGAGGCGGGCTGCGATCGCACCTGGGACCCGGCGGCCGGACCAAGGCACAGCTGTACAACGAGGCGAAGGACCGCGGGATCCCCGGCCGGTCCGCCATGTCCAAGGCGGAGCTGGAGCGCGCCCTCGCGAGGAAGGGTCGCGGAAGGTAGCCGGCGTGGCGCGACTCCGACGGGTCTCGAGCACCTCCTCCGGCCTGGCCCGGCGCCGCCAGGGCCGCGGGTTCTCGTACCTCGGCCCCGACGGCGCGCGGATCGCGGACCCGGACGTGCTCGCCCGGATCCGGAGCCTGGCGATCCCGCCCGCCTGGTCCGACGTCTGGATCTGCCTCGACGAAGCCGGTCACCTGCAGGCGGCCGGGACCGACGCGGCCGGCCGCCGCCAGTACCTCTATCATCCGGAGTGGCGACGCCGTCGGGACCGCGGCAAGTTCGCCCGGATCGAGACGTTCGCCGAGCAACTGCCCGTCCTCCGCGAGCAGGTGAACGAGGATCTCGCGGGCACCCGCCTCACCCGTGAGCGAGTGCTCGCCTGCAGCGTCCGCATGCTCGACCGCGGCCTGTTCCGCGTCGGGACCGAGGACTACACGGCCAAGAACGGTTCGTTCGGCCTCGCGACGCTGCGCAAGGAGCACGTCACCGTGGGCCGCAGCGCCGCATCGTTCGACTTCGTGGCCAAGGCCGGCGTCCGACAGGTACGGGAGGTCGCGGACCCGCAGATCCTGCCGGTGCTCCGAGCGCTCAAGCGACGGCGCAACGGCGGGCCGGAGTTGCTGGCGTGGCGGGAGGGAGACCGGTGGATCGACGTCCGCTCCAACGACGTGAACGCATACCTCAAGGAGATCGCGGGTGAGGAGTTCTCCGCGAAGGACTTCCGGACCTGGCACGGCACGGTTCTGGCCGCGGTGGCGCTCGCGGGCCGCGAGCCTCCGGCCTCGCCGACGGCCGCCAAGCGAGCGGTGTCCGCGGCGATCAAGGAGGTCGCCGGGCAGCTGGGCAACACCACCGCCGTGTGCCGGGCGTCCTACGTGGATCCGCGGGTGATCGACCGGTTCGTCGAGGGCGTCGTGGTCGACGTTCCTCCCGATGCGACGCTGGAACCGCTCCAGCCGGCGATCGAGGCCGCGGTGCTCGATCTGTTGCAGGGGACGAAGCCGAGCGCAACCGCGGCGGCGGCCTGACCGGCCGCCGCCGCCTGCTGCCGCGCGGGGATCGCCTGCTCAGCGATCCATCGCGTCCTTGACGCCCTCCTTCAGGTCCTCTGCGGCGTCCTTGACGTGCCCCTTGGCCTGCTCGGCCTTGCCCTTGGCCTGATCGGCCTGGCCCTCTCGCTCCAGGGACTCGTTGTCCGTGGCGTCGCCGACGCCCTCCTTGACCTTGCCCTTGGTCTCGTCCCAGGTGCCTGCTGCGCGATCCTCGGTCCCACCCATGTCGGGCCTCCTTCCGGCCATCCCGCCGTGCGCGGGATGGAGGGCGCGACTACCCGGGCCCCTCGTCGGCGAAACGCTGCTCGCCGAAGGGTGCGGCGTCGCTCGGCCGTTCCGTGACGGTGATCGGCTCGCCGGCCAGGAACGCCGCGATCCGGTCGACCACGTGCGCATCGCCCGGCGACGAGGTCGCGTACTCCTCGAGGCGGTCGGCCAGATCGGCCAGGCTGATGCTCTCCCCACCCCGTCGGTCACACAGCAAGCCCAGGTTCCACATAGGTCCATCCACAGCGATCTCCTCCTTCGTCAGTCGTCGCGTGCGCGCCGCCAGGCCGGCAGGACGAACCAGAGCAACGCGATGCACACCGCAACGCATGCGGCCACCGCCGCGGCGGCGGCGACCCCGTACAACAGATCGGCCACGACGAACACGGCGCCGCCGATCGAGAGGCTCAGCAGGAACGTGCCGACGATCGCGAACGTGTTCGCCGTCTTCAGCATGCGCTCCTTCTGCGCCTGGCCCGCGCGGAACGTGATCCGGTGATACGACGTCGGTGCCATCAGGAACGCCGAGGCGCCCGTCGTCGCCAGGAACGTGGCGAAGTACCACCAGCGTTGCCCATCCGTGAGCCGCCCGAATCCCGAGCTGAAGGGCACCGTCAGCAGGAACGCGAACAGGACCTGCACGCCGGGCAGGGCCACGCGCAGCTCGTTGAGCAGCTCGATGAGCTCGCGGTCGACACGCTCCTTGTGCGATTCGCTCGCGTCGGTCCCAGCGTCGCCGCTACCGTTCCCCGCTCCCATCGGCGGGGACTACCTCGCGTGCGGCGCCGGCAAACCTCCCGTTTGCGGCACCTTCGGGCCGGGAAGACCCGGCGTGGATCCACGCCGGCGAATGAGGAAGGAGCCGCCGAATGAGCACACTGGTGCGCCACGTCATGGCGTCCGAGCCGAAGACCGCCCGCCCCGACATGAACGCCTTCGACGCCGCCGCCCTCATGCAGTCGTTCGACGTCGGCGCGATCCCCATCGTGGACGACGATGGGTTCGTCGGTCTCGTGACGGACCGCGACCTCGTCCTGCGGGTCCTCGCGGCGCGCAAGCAGCCGCAGGAGACCTCGCTCGGCGACATCCTCACTCGCAACCCCGTCACGGTCACCCCCGACACGTCCCTGGCCGAAGCACGCAGGCTGATGGCCCAGCACCGCGTGCGCCGCCTCCCCGTCTGCAAGGCGGAGGAGCTGGTCGGGATCGTGTCGCTGGGGGACGTCGCAGTGGCCGACGCCTCGCCCCGGGCGGTCGGGGAGGCGTTGCGGGATGTCTCCGAGTCCGACGCCACCACCGAGCGCAGCGGGGGGCCGGACGCGGGAACGCCGGATCGCGTCGTGGATGCGAGGGAGGCGCGGCCACATGAGCGGCCAAGAGAGCGGACGGACGAGCAAGCGTAGTGGCGCGGCGCTCCACCCCAGCATGTTTGGCGGTGACGGGCGCCGGGAATGCCTCCCGCAGAGCGGTTCAGCGGAACCGCTGCGATAGGGAAGGAGGAGAGCACTCATGTCCGACCCGTATCGACACACGCATGAGGTCGAGGTCGAGCCGGTCCGCGAACCGGCGACCGGCAACGGACTCGTCGGCTTCGCGGCCATCAAGTACACGGCCATCGTCGTGATCGTGCTCGCGATCCTGGCGTTCCTCGCCTGGTACGTCCTGCCGCGTCTGTAAGGACGCGTGCCGAACCCCCTCAAGCCTCTCGGAAGGAGCACACACCAATGCTCGGACTGCTTGCACTCTCGGGAGCGGCCGCAACGATCCTGTGGATCTTGGCCGTGATCCTGGTCATCGCCGGCATCGTCGCGCTGGTCCGCGGCGAGCTGTTGGCCGGCGCCGCGCTGATCATCGTCGGGCTGCTGGTCGGCCCCGGCGGCGTCAGCATCTTCAAGTAGCTCACCCGGAGGCGGGGGCCCCCCCAGGGTCGGTCCCCGCCTCCGATCCACCGATGTCTCCCCGGAGCTGACGCAACGTCTGCGCGAGCAGGCGCGAGACGTGCATCTGGGAGATGCCCACCTCCTCGGCGATCTCGGTCTGCGTGAGACCGCGGAAGAACCGCAGGAACACGATCGTGCGTTCACGTTGGGGCAGCTGCTTCACCGCATCGCTCACGGTCGCCCATTCGGGCGACATCTCGAGCGCCTCGTCCGGCCCGCCCATCATGTCGGCGTGCGAGGCCCCGTCCTCTCCCAGCGGCGCGTCGATCGATGACGCCCGGTAGGCCTGCGAGGCGTCGATCGCCTCCAGCACCTCCTCCTCATTGAGGCCCGTTCGCCGGGCGAGCTCCGGGATCGTGGGCGACCGGCCGAGCTCCTGCCAGAGGGCCTGGGCCGCCTTCCCGACGTCCAGGGAGTGCTCCTGGACCAGACGCGGTACCCGGATCGCCCACCCTTTGTCCCGGAAGTGCCGCTTCAGCTCGCCGATGATGGTCGCGGCCGCGTACGTGGAGAAGGCGACCCCCCGATCCACGTCGAACCGGTCGATCGCCAGCACCAACCCCAGCCCGGCGACCTGTTCGAGATCCTCCTGCAATTCCCCGCGGCCGGTGAACCGGCGCGCCAGGTACTCGGCGAACGGCAGGAACCGCCTGGTCAGCTCGTCGCGAGCCGCGGCGTCCGGCAGGCGCCGGAACAGCTCGACGACCTCCTCCGGATCCGTTCGTCGCTCGGGGGAGACCGGCGTGCTCACGACCGATCGTCCGGTCTGCGGCGGCGCATCCATACCTGCGGACCCGTGGTCGACACGTCGAAGCCTGCCTCGTCGCACAGACCGGTGATCACCCGCCACGGCCACGCCTCATCCGTGCCGGGTGGGGGCCACTCCGTCACGGCGGCATCGCTGGAGAGCCTGATGGTCAGCCCGGCGGGATCGGCGGTGATCTCGGCCCGGAGCGTCGTGGCGGGTGCATGGAGGCGCAGGAGGAGCGATGCGGCCTCGTCGATGGCGATGCGCATCTCCTCAACGCCGTCGATCGCCAGGTCGAGGCGTGCGGCCACGCTGGCCACCACGGTGCGCAGGACGTGGACGAAGCCGGGGGCTGCCGGGACGGTGACGACGACGGGGGCGAGCGACTCGATCAAGGGTTGCCTATACTAGTTGCGCCGCGGAGGCGACCGATGCCGCGGATCACCCTGCGGCTCACGATCGATCCACGACGAACGGTTAGGTCAGAGCGAGCAGCATGTGAGCGAGGTGACGATCATCGAACTCGAGATCGAGACGCGGAACGAGGCCGGATGGACGGTGCTGACGGCCGGCGGCGAGCTGGACCTCTACACCGCGCCGAGGCTCCGCGACGAGCTCCTCGCCACGGTCGACAGCGGCGTCGACCGGATCGCCATCGACCTGAACGGCGTGGGCTTCATCGATTCCACGGGCCTCGGGATCCTCGTGGCTTGCCTCAAGCGGGTCCGGGAGCGTGACGGGCAGATGGTCCTGATCGCGCCCGAGAGCTCTCCGCTGCGCCGGCTCCTGTCGCTCACGGGACTGGAGCAGGTCCTGCCGACGTACACGGCGCTCGGCGACGTCGAAGCATGAGCTCCGCGGCGTCTGCCTCCGCTGCTGGGGGTGTGCTCGAGCTCTCCGTCCCCGCCGATCCGGCGCTCGCGCTCACCACGCGCATGTTCGCCGGCGCGCTGGCCGGACACCTCGGCGATGACGTGAGTGGCGACGACCTCAAGCTCGCGTTCTCCGAGCTCCTGGCCGCGGGGGTGGACGCGGGCTCGGACTCCGTGGCGTACCGAGTGGATCTGGGGCGTGGCGAGATCGTCGTGCGGGGCGCCTCCATCGGCGGCACCGACCAACCCGACGTAGAGGAGCACGAGCGGTTCGCTCGCGCGCACCGGGCGGATCTGCTGGGTGCGCTCTTCCCCCACCTCCGGTCCGAGGGCGACGTCATCCGGCTGTCGATCGGGCACGAGTAGGCCACGCCTCGGCCGGGTAGGGCGCCGCGATGGATCCCTGTGCCGGGGCACGATCGCCGTGCATCCTTGTGCTGCGGCCTCCTCGGCAGCAGACTCCTGGGATGCGAACGGCTCGTCCGCTCCGCCATCCGGCACCGTCGCACGCCGGGGCGACACCGTGAGCGCGCTCGAGGTTGTGCACGAATCCACCGAGGCGGGCTCGACCGTCCGGCTCACCGGCGAGCTGGACATCTCCACGGCGAACGATCTGGAGCGCTTGCTGACCGAGCTGGGGGCTCCCGGCGGACCTGCACGGATCGTCGTGGACCTGAGCGGCCTCCGGTTCATGGACTCGACGGGGCTGCGGCTGCTGGTGACGGCGGACCTGCGTCTGCGCCGCGAGGGGCGGGAGATGCTCCTGGTACCGGGGCCCGAGGCGGTGCACCGGGTCTTCCGGCTGGCACTGTTGGAGGAGCGGCTCACCTTCGTCCCCACAGCCGGCAACGGCGACGGAACGGAGGTGCCGTGATCGACCTCAAGCTGCGGCCGACGCCGGGAGCCGTGCCGGACGCCCGGCGGGCGCTGGATGCGCTCGACGAGGAGGTCTCCGCCCGGACGCTGGAGGACCTGCGGCTGCTCGTGAGCGAGCTGGTGACGAACAGCGTGCGGCATGCCGGCCTCAAGGAGATGCAGACGATCGAGCTGAAGGTGAAGCTCCTGCCCGACACCGTCCGCGTCGAGGTCAACGACCAGGGCACCGGATTCGAGCCAACGCCCCGCAGCGCCAGCAGCGAGGACCAGTCGGGATGGGGCCTGTATCTCGTGAGCCGCCTCGCCGACCGGTGGGGCGTCTCCAGCGATGGCGTCACGCGGGTCTGGTTCGAGCTGACCCGGAACCGCACCTGACCTGCGGCCCGGTTTGCCGCGTCGGAGCCACGGGTATCGGGCGAGCGATGTCGGCGGACCCGAGGAGGGCGAGGATGTCACAGATCCAGGTTCACGAGGGCACGACGATGCGCGCAACGAGGGCGGAGGTGGCCGGAGGGCGGCCCCTGGCCCGGAACGAACAGCCTCGGACCTGCGCGGCTCCCGACTGCGAGACCCGCCTCTCGGCGTACAACCGTGACAGCCGCTGCTGGCAGCACGAGCCTCTTCACCGCTACACCCTGACCGTGCACTCACCATCGAGCGCGGCCTAGTCCACGCCCGGCGCCGGACCGAGCTGCACCGATCGAAAGGAAGGGCCGACATGCCGATCGCAGTCGTCGATACGCTCGCCGGGGGGCGCCTGCATCTGCGCGAACCGGTGCCGGCACCCCAGCCCGTCCCAGGACCCGCTCCCGTTCCCGTTCCCGGACCGGACCCCGATCCACCGCCGCCGACGCCCACACCGATGCCGCCGCCGGAACCGGAGCCGCAGCCCGGCCCGGAACCGTCGCCCGCCCCGCCGCTCGCCGGCGCGTAGCCCAGAGGAACCGGCCCAAGCACCGGCCCAAGCACCCGGTCAACCCAGAAGGAGAGAGCAATGGCACCCTGGATGTGGATCGTGATCGCAGTCGCCGTCGTCCTCCTGCTCGTGTTGCTGCTCCGCAGGCCCGCGGCGCGCCCCCGGCGCCCGATCGTGGCGCGTCGGCGCCGTCGCTTCTATTGATGGCCTCCGCACCGACCGGCGACGATGTTCGCTGCCCTATCTGCGGGATCGGCCGGCTCCGCGACATCGTCTTCGACGAGGGCGCGCCCGACCGCCCGCGCGAGCAGCAGAGCGACAGCCGCGAGGTGCAGATCTTCTCGTGTGGCCACGAGGTGACGTCCGGGTCACTCGACACCGCCGACGCGTCACGGCTGGACGTGGAGCGGCGGGGCTCCGAGGAGACGGTCGACCCGCCCCAGAGCTGACCGCTCAGCGGGCGGCGGCCTCCTCAGCCTCAGCCAGTTCCTGATCAGCCAGGCACAGCCGGGCGGCGGGACGTGCGGCCAGACGTGCGGCGCCGATGCGCTGACCGCATGCCTCGCAGATCCCGTACTCACCGCGATCCAGCCGCTCCAACGCTCGCCCGACGTCCACGAGCTGCCGATCGGTTCGTTCGAGGATGGCGATGTCCTTCGCGCGCTCGAACGTGTCGGTGCCCGCATCCGCGGGATGCTGGTCCGCCGAGGACAACTCGGTCCCGGCATCGGCGGCGACCTCCTCGAGGGAGGTGCGCAGGCCGCTGAGGCGAACCTGCTCCTCCTGGAGTCGGATCCGTGCGGTGTCCGTGTCCATGGGAACTCCTCGATTCTGACGATCGTGCGTGAGCATCAGCAACTCCTACCCGCCCCGACGCGGATGCATGCCCCGGCCGATCGACCCCTCAGTACGGGGACTCCAGCAACTCCGTGACCGGCCCGTCCTCGCCGAAGTAGAGGTAGCGATCCATCAGGCGCATGAACCACCGGTCGTGCGTCACCGCGATCACCGTCCCCTCGTAGCGGCTCAGCGCATCCTCGAGCGCCTCGGCCGAGTGCACGTCGAGGTTGTCCGTCGGCTCGTCCAACAGCAGCATCGTGGGGCTGTCCACCTCCATCAGCAGGAGCTGCAGGCGGGCCTGCTGCCCGCCGCTCAGCAGCTCGAACGGACTGCGGCCCACCCGATCGAGCTCGTACCGCTTGAGGGTGCCCATCGCCTCGCTCATCCCCATGCCCGTTCGCAGCAGGATCTCGACGATGGGCACGCCGGCGAGCTCCGGGCGGTGATGCAGCTGCGCGAACAGACCCGGTCGGACCCGGGCCCCCAGCCGCCACTCCCCGCCGTGAGCCACCTCCTCGCCGGCGAGGAGACGCAGGAAGTGGGTCTTCCCGGTGCCGTTGGGTCCGATCACGCCGACACGCTCCCCGAACAGCACCTCGGTGTCGACCGGATCGATGAGGCCGGGGAGCGAGAATCCGCGCAGGCGCAACGCCATCTTGCCGGTGCGGCCGCCGTCGATCGACATCCGCACGTTCTGGACCGCCGCCTTCTCGGGCGGCGACTCGCGATCCTCGTGCCAATGCACCTTCTTCTCGGCGGAGCGCGCCTTCGACGCGAACTTGTCGTTGTACGCGGCCTTGCGCTTCATCTCCTTCATGGTCGCGATGAGCTGCCGGTGGCGTTCGGAGTAGCGGCGGTGCTCCTCGTCGATCCGCTCGAGGCGGGCCTCGCGAGCCTCCGCGTAGGTGCCGTAGCTCCCGGGGTGCACCCACGCGCCACGACCCTCGAGGGTGACCACGCGCGTCGCCGTCTCCGCCAGCAGCGCCCGGTCATGACTCACGAACAGGATCGTCCGCTCGCTGGCACGGATCCGCTCACCCAGCCACCGCTTGCCCTCGATGTCAAGGTAGTTGTCCGGCTCGTCGAGCACCAGCACGTCGAGGGCGGAGCGGAACAGCAGCTCCAGCGCCAACCGCTTCTGTTCGCCGCCCGACAGCGTGTCGACCTGACGATCGGACGCCGCCACGAACGGGACGCCGAACGCGGCGACGGTGCACGTGTCCCACAGCACCTCGGCCTGATATCCGCCCGCGTCCTCCCACGCGGCGAGCCCGTCCGCGTAGGCGAGCTGCGCCCGCTCGCCGATGTCGCCCGCGGCGAGCCGGGCCTCGGCCTCGCGCAGCCGCTCCCCGGCGTGCGCCAGCGGACGCTCGGCGAACGACAGGAGGAACTCCCGCACGGTGGTCGGCTCCCGGGGCGTGGCGACGAACTGGCGCATGTACCCCACGCGGCCGTCGACGTTGATCGCACCCGAGGCCGCACGCTCCTCGTCCGCGATCACGCGCAACAGCGTGGTCTTGCCCACCCCGTTCGCACCGACGAGTGCGGCGTGGTGCCCGCTCGGAACGCGGAAGGTCACACCCTCGAACAGCGTCCATCCTCCGGGCCAGGCGAACGACACATCGGACAGATCGATCACAGCCATGTGCGTCAGCGTACGCACCGGACGCGCCGAACGCCCGCGCATCCACCCGTGCGCACCTGCCGATTCGCCATCACCGCATCGAGTCGGTAGGCTCCGAGAAACCCCCCATATGCCGCGACCACGTGCGATCCTCGTGCTCGGCATCCTCGTTGCTCTGCTCGTGACGGAGGATGCTTCCCCGACCCAGGCCCTCGGCCTGCGCGGCCGCATGCTCCACTCCATCAACCGGACCCGGGTGAACCACGACGTTCACCGCCTCCGCCTGAACGTGCGCCTGTCCCACCACGCACATCGCCACAGCCGAAGGATGGCGAACCGCGGCGGCATCTTCCACACGGCGAATCTCTTCCGGCTCGTGCGGCGCTTCGGCGCCACCAACTGGGGGGAGAATGTCGCACAGGCCGGGACGGTGCGACGCGTGAAGCGGTCATGGATGCGGAGCGCTCCGCACCGCGCCAACGTGCTTCGGTCCTCGTACCATCGGGCGGGAGTGGGCGTGGTCCGGGCGCGCGGATGGTTGTGGGTGACGGTGATGTTCTACGGCTGAGGCGGAATCCCCGCGAGGCCGACTCAGCCCACCAGCGCGCGGATCTGCCGAAGCGCCACCGTGAGCTGGGCGAGATCGGTGACACCCTCGGTGGCGAGCCCCTTCATGAACCGTTGGAGCCTGGCGACCCGCTCGGTGCGGCGCTCCAGGAAGCCGTCCACGGCGTCCTCCACCGGGGCGCCCGCTCCCTCGCCGATCACGCGTTCGGCGAGCTGACGCCGGACCAGGAACACGTCGTCCTCCATCGACTGCACCGCCCATCGCTGCCACTTCGTGGTCGCGGGCAACTCCTCCAGGCGGAACTCGAGCCAGTCGATCTCCAGGCGCTCGCCGAGGAGGAAGAAGGTGCGGGCGATCTCCTCGACGGGACGACCGGTCTCCCGCGCGATCGAGATGATGTCGGGGCCGTGCACCAGCTCCGCCTGGAACGCGTGACGGCGCGCGATCGCCTCCGGCACGCCGTCGTCCACCAGCCGGCGGACGTGATGTTCGTGCTCCTCGAGCCAGGACTCCGACCCGACCCGGTCGATCACCGCGGAGAGCTCTGCGAAGGCACCCGACGCATCCTCGATGGTGGCGCCGATCCGCGCCCCCGCGGCCTGCACGAGCCACCAGCGCGAGGTCGTCTCGACGAGCCAGTCGATGCCGGTCATCAGCTCGTTCTGCACCACGGGGTCGATCACGCCGTCCAGCGACTCGACGTCGGCCCACCGGGCCACGGCGCCCGTCACGTCGCGGGCGATCCGGAAGGCGCGCACGACGTCCGCCGCGGTCGCGCCCGTCTCGGTCATGAGCCTGGTTACGAACGTGACGCCCTGCGAGTTCACGACGTCGTTGGCCAGGATCGTGGCGTTCAGCTCCCGTCGCAGCGGGTGCTCCGCCAGCAGATGGCCGAACCGCTCGACCACCATCGGCGGGAAGTATCGTCGGATGTCGCGCTCGAGGTACTCGGAGTCGGGCAGGTCCGACCGCAGGAGGCCGGTGGCCAGCGATCGCTTCGCGTAGGCGAGCAGCACCGCCACCTCGGGCCGGACCATGCCCGACCCGCTCGCGCGACGCTCGCTCATCTCCTCGGTGGACGGGAGGAACTCGACCTCGCGTTCGAGCTCGCCGTCGGCCTCGAGCTGTTGCATCAGGTCCTCGTAGGACTCGATCCGGCTGGCGGACACGGCGAGCTCCTGGCTCAGGATCTGCGCCTGCAGGTAGTTCGTGTACAGCACGTGCTCCACGACGTCGGCGGCGCACGCCTCGAGGATCGAGTTTCGCTCCTCCAGCTTCAGCTCCCCCGCGAGACCGCGAGGTTCAGGAGGATCTTCAGGTTCACCTCGTGGTCGCTGCAGTCCACGCCGCCGGAGTTGTCGATGAAGTCGGTGTTGATCCGCCCGCCGGCCTGCGCGAACTCGATGCGTCCACGCTGCGTGAAGCCCAGGTTGCCGCCCTCGCCCACCACCCGGGCCCGCAGCTGGTTGCCGCTGATCCGCACGTTGTCGTTCGTTCGGTCGCCGACGTCGCCGTTGGTCTCCTTCGAGTGCTTCACGTAGGTGCCGATGCCGCCGTTCCACAACAGATCGACGGGGGCCTTGAGGATCGCGCGGATCACCTCGGTGGGCGGGAGGTCCTCCGGGGCGTCGTCGGGAAGGCCCAGCGCGGTACGCGCTTGGGGCGTCAGGGTGATGCTCTTGAGCTTCCGGTCGTACACGCCGCCGCCCGCCGACAGGAGCGAGGTGTCGTAGTCCGCCCACGAGGAGGCTGGGAGGAAGAACAGCCGGCGACGCTCCTCCAGGCTCACGGCGGGATCCGGGTCCGGGTCGATGAAGATGTGCCGGTGGTCGAACGCTCCGACGATGCGGATCGCGGGTGAGAGCAGCATGCCGTTGCCGAAGACGTCGCCGGACATGTCGCCGATCCCCGCCACCGTCAGCGGCTGGGTCTGGGTGTCGATCCCCATCTCCCGGAAGTGCCGCTTCACGGACTCCCACGCACCCCGGGCCGTGATCGCGAGCTTCTTGTGGTCGTAGCCCGCCGAGCCACCGGAGGCGAAGGCGTCGCCGAGCCAGAACCCGTACTCCTCCGCAACCGCGTTCGCCGTGTCGCTGAACGTCGCGGTGCCCTTGTCGGCCGCCACCACCAGGTAGGGATCCTCGTCGTCGCGGACGAGCACCCCCTCGGGGTGCACCACCCGGCCGTCGACGCGGTTGTCGGTGATGTCGAGGAGCCCGCGCATCATCGTCACGTACTGCTGTGACACCTCGCGACGAAGCTCATCGACGACGGTGGGTGAGCGCTTCAGGACGAAGCCGCCCTTGGAGCCGTCCGGCACGATCACGGCGTTCTTCACCTTCTGCGCCTTCATCAGCCCCAGCACCTCGGTGCGGTAGTCCTCCCTGCGGTCGGACCAGCGGATCCCGCCGCGCGCCACCTTCCCACCCCGCAGGTGGATCGCCTCCATCAGCGGGGAGTAGACGAAGATCTCGTACAGCGGAAAGGGCTTGGGCATGTCCGGCACGTCCGCGGAGCGGATCTTGAAGCTCAGGTAGGTCCGATCGGGCAGGAAGGCGTTCGTCCGGACCGTTGCGTCGATCGCGCCCAGGAAGTTCCGGACGATCCGATCCTGGTCCAGCGAGGTGACGTCGCGCAGATCCAGCAGGATGCCGCGACGATCCTCGGCGATCTCCTCGTCGGTCAGCGGCCGCGTCGGATCGAACCTGGCCTCGAAGAGACGGACGAGCTTCGCAGCGATGCTGGGGTTCGCGGCCAGGGCGTCGTTCTGGTACGCCTCCGTGAAGCTCGGCGCGACGCGCTGACCGTACTTCCGATATGCCCGCAGGATCGCGACCTCGCGCCACGACAGACCGCCGTCGATCACGAGACGGTGCAGCGAATCGGACTCGGTTTCGCCCCGCCAGACCGCCGCGATGCACTCTGCGACGCGATCCGCGGAGCCGGCCAGGTCGAGCACGCCTCCGCGCGTGTCCAGCACCCCGAAGTCGTGGACGTAGATCTTGCCGTCGCCCAGCAGGCCGGTCGGGACCTCCTCCACGACCCGCAGGCCCAGATCCTCCAGGATCGGCATGAACGCCGACAGATCGATCTTGCCGCCGGTCTTGTACAGCGCCACACGGGTGAGCCGCTCGCCGGCCCGCTCGTTGCCGAGGCCGACCACGAAGCCCTCCTCGGAGGACTCCAGCGCCTCCAGCCGCGAGACGTCGGCGACGATCAGGCCCCAGTCGCTGTTGGCGCGGTAGTAGTCGGGGAACCGGGGTCCCCACTTCCTCGCGAGGGCCGTGCCACGTTCGATGCCGTAGGCCTGGATCAGCTCCTGCATCGAGGTCGTCGTCCCAGGTTCGCGCGAGGCGCTCCACCTCCGCCTCGAGCTCCTCGTACGGGACCTCGGGGATCTGGCCGTGATCCACGTGCACGGTGAAGAAGATCTGCGCGAACTCCGACTCACCCAGCGACAGGTGGTAGTCGATCGTGGTCCCGGCGAACCGCTCCAGGAACAGCGCCTGCAGCCGCTTGCGCAGCTCGGCGTTGAACCGGTCGCGCGGCAGCCCCACCACCACGGAGACGCTGCGGCCGTAGAGGTCCCGACGCACCAGGACGCGGATGCCCTGCTGCTTCTGCACCTGCAGGAGGCCGGCGACCAGGACGCGTAGCTCCTCCGTGGACGCGGCGAAGAGCTCGTCCTTCGGGAACGACTCGAAGAGCGCGATCGCCGCCTTGTAGTCGTGGGATCCCTCGAACAGATCCTCGGCGGCCAGCACCTGCTCGAGCTTGCGCGACAGGAGCGGCGTCTTCGAGGCCGGCTCCATGTAGGCCTTCGACGTGAACAGCCCCAGCAGGCGGGCCTCGCCGATCAGCGACCCGTCCGGCGCCACGCGCCGCACCCCGATGTAGTCCATCCGCGCCCGCCGGTGCACGGTGGACGCCCGGTTCGTCTTCGAGTAGATCAACAGGTCGCCGTCCTCGATCCGCCGGCGCAGCGCGGGTTCGATCGATCTCAGCAGGACCGGTCGCGCGAAGCCGGATCGCTCGACCTTCGACAGGATGCCCAGCCCCGAGTGTTCGGCCGCCTGCAACGCCCGTCCCTCCGGCGTCTCCAACAGGTCGTACTCGCGATATCCCAGCAGCACGAAGTTGTCTGACAGGAGCCACTCGATGAACTCGATCGTGTCGCCGATCTCGCCCGGCGAGTAGCGCACCGCGCCCTCCCTGGCGATCTCCGCCATGCCCCGGACACGGTCGCGCATCGCGTCGAAGTCGCGCACGACGAGCCGGACGTCGCCGAGGATCTCCTCGACCCTGGTCTCGAGGTCCTCGCGCTCGCCCTCCGGGAGGCGGCGGTCGACCTCGAAATGCATCACCGACTCGCGGTGCCCGGCCTCGCGCGCATTCACGATCCGCTCGATCCGCCCGTCGGCGCCGCGAGAGATGCCGACGACCGGGTGCAGGAGGCGCCTGGTCGCCAGGCCGCGCGCGTTCAGCTCCTCGCCCACCGAGTCCACCAGGAACGGAGAGTCGTCGGTGTTGGTCTCCACCACGGTCCCGAACGTCTGATAGCCGTCCGTGGCGAGCTCGGGCGTGAACACGCGCACGACCTGCGCCGCGGAGCCGCGTCGATCCGCGAGATCGAACGCGCCCTTCACCTGGCCGAAGAGCTCCTCCACCGGGGTGCCGGCGAGCTCCTCGTCGGCGATCCGCCGGGTGTAGGCGAGGGCGAACGCCGTCATGGCCTCGCGACGATCGGGGTCGATGCGCTCACCGATGCGTGCGACGAGCTCCCCCACCACGGGATGCAGCAGGTGATGCTCGGTCGTCGTCTCGGCGATGTCGGTCACGGGGTGCGGTTCCGCATGGGGCTGACCGATAGATTGTGTCAGACCCCGCAGGCCCAGGCCGTGCTCCGCATCGGCACCTTCTGCGTCCTCGTGTGGGCCGCGGCGGTCATCGAGCGGCGTAGATGGCGTAGTCCGCACGCACGGCCGGCAGGAGGCCGGTGAGGTAGGCACCCGCCGTGCACCCCCGGCACCACGCCGACGCGTTCACGAACCAGGCGGTGGCCTCCGCGTCGTTGCAGGCTCGGAGGGAGGACAGGATCGCGTCGTACCCGTAGCTGTCGGCCCCGTCCTCAAGCGTCTCGCGGGACGCGTCCAACCCCTGCCCGACCGACCGGTAGTTCTTCACGCCGACGCTGTTGAACGAGGTGGCGCCGGGCATCGCGTGGGTCGTGGCGAGCGGATTGAAGGCGGCGTCGGTGCTCTCCTGCGCCTGCCAGGCAACCATCAGCACCATGTTCTCCTTGCAGCCGGGTGCCCCGATCTCCGCGAGGAAGGCGCGGGCCCACTCGCCCGCGTCGGGCGTCCCGGGCCCCCAGGAGGGGCGGTCCACGCCGGCGAGGAGCCCCACGAGCCGCGAGCGGGACACCTCTAGGGCCGCAAGCCGCGTCTGCAGCGCCTCGGTGCGCTCGAGTGCGCCTCCGACCCGGCGGCTGCCGAGGAGCCTCCGATATCGTGCGCGCGCGTCGATCACCGCCTGCTCCTCGGTCGTCGGCCCCAGCAGGGAGCGGCGCATCTCGTCGGGGGCGGCCCCCCACACGCGGGACTCCAGCAGGTCCAGGCGAGCCAGGTCCAGCGTCCGGTGGGCCTTGAAGATGAGCCAGGTCGCCAGGTTGGACGGACCGGTCCGCGTCCCCAGACGCGTCTGCACCCGAGCGATCTCGCCGTCCAGTCGCTCGATCCGGCGCCGGATCTCGCCGGCGCCCGGCGGCTCGGCGGCCGGCGCGGCGCTGGCTCGGGAGCAGGGCCAGGACGGCCAGCATCAGGAGGACGACCGCGACCGGGCGCGCGGAACGGAGCTCGACGGATCGCATGGCAGCCCTATCGGCACGGCCCGGACGATCCCTGAGGGGCGGGCTCACGGAGCGAAGCGGTAGCCCCGGAGGGGCGGGCTCACGGAGCGAAGCGGGAGCCCGGAGGGGCGGCCTCACCTGATCCGGGAGAGGCCGCGGCGGGATCGGCTATCCGTGCCTGGCTGCCTCCACCAGCTCGGCCGCCAGGTCGTAGCGTCCGAACTGCGGCATCACGTACACGCCGGCGGCGCCGGCGGCCCGCAGCTCCGTCGCGAGCTCGGCGGCCATCGCTACACCAGCGCGGGCGGCGTCGTCGCCCGCGGCCTCGAGGCGGTCCCTGGCCGAGGCGGGGATCACGATGCCCGGCACCTCGTTGTGGAGGAAGTCCGCGTGCCGGAGGCTTGCGAGCGGCAGGACGCCGGCCAACAGCGGCACCGAGAGCGGCTCGCCGGTGACGGACTCGTAGGTCTCGTGGAGGCGCACGAGCGAGCCGGACCCGTACAGCGGCTGCGAGAGGAGGAACCGGGCGCCCGCATCGGCCTTCCGCTTGAGGAGCCGGCACTCCCGTTGGAGGTCGGACGCCGCGGGAGCCACCGCCGCGCCGGCGAAGAACGACGGTGGGCTCGCCGATCGACGAGCCGGCGCGGTCGCGTCCGCGGTTGAACTCTCCCGCGATCAGGGCCAGCAGGCCGGTCGCCGTGACGTCGACCGCCCCCGAGCCCTGCGGATAGTCACCGATCGTCACGGGATCGCCGACGCAGACGAAGAGGTTGCGGATCCCCAGCGCGTGGGCGCCGAGCAGGTCCCCCTGCAGCCGAAGCAGGTTCCGACCCCGTGTGGGGAAGTGCAGGACGGTCTCGACACCGACCTGCTCCTCCACGAGGCGACAGGCTGCCCACGCGCTCATCCGCATCTTCGCCATCGGCGAGTCGGCGACGTCCACCACGTCCGCCCCCGCCTCGCGCAGCGTCCCGGCCGCGGCCACCAGCCGAGCAGCGTTGAACGAGCGGGGCGGCTCGACCTCGACCGCGATCACGAAGTCGCCCGCGAGCAGGCGCGCCTCCAGGGTCGTCGGCTCGGCGACGGCGGTCGCGGGAGGCGCCGGCTCCGCCGAGACTTCGATCCGCGGCGTGACGCGGGCGACCCGGGCATCGGAGGCGAGCGCGGCCGCGATCGCGGCGGTGTGGTCGGGGCCGGTGCCGCAGCAGCCCCCGACGACGGCCGCGCCCTCCTGGACGAACGCCAGGGCGTGCTCCGCGACGTAGCGCGGCGTCGCCGGATAGACGAACCGCCCGCCGATCTCGAGCGGCCCTCCCGCGTTGGGTCGCGCGACCATCGGACGACCGTCCGCGAACGGACGCATCGCGCGCAGGACCCGCAGCACCTGAGCCGGTCCCTCTCCGCAGTTGACCCCGATCATCGCCACGCCGAGGCCGGCGAGGCAGGCCGCGACCTGTCCCGGCGCCTCGCCGAGCAGCGTTCGGTCGTCGCGGGTGAACGTGGCCGAGGCCATGATCGCCGTGTTCGGCGAGACCTGCCGTGCGGCCTCGACGGCCTGCTCGATCTCGCGGAGGTCGCTCTGGGTCTCGATCGCGAACAGATCCGCGCCGGCCTCGGCCAGCGCCTCGGCCTGCTCGGCGTAGACCGCGCGCGCGTCCTCGAGGCCGACCCGCCCGTACGGCGCGAGCCGCACGCCCAGCGGCCCCATCGAGCCGCCGACGAAGGGCGCCCCCGCCTTCCTGGCGATCGAGACGCCGGCGCGGTTGATCGCCCCCACGCGGTCGGCGAGCCCGTGCCGGCCCAGCCGCAGCCGGTTCGCGCCGAACGTGTTGGTCAGGATCAACCGGGCGCCGGCGTCCACGAACCCGCGATGCACGAGCATCACGTCCGCCGGTTCCTCGACGTTGAGCGCCTCCAGGCAGGCGCCCACCGGCGCGCCACGCGCGATCAGCGACGTCCCCATCCCACCGTCGGCCAGCAGCGGGCCGCCCGCCAGCAGCCCGGCCACCTCGGTCGCGTCCATCCCGCCCATCCTCCCAGCCGCCCGCGGCCGCGCCCGGCGGCGATCGAGGGTGCGCGGAGACCGGGGATTCGACGGGGTACCATCCGCCACGTGCGACTCCGGATCGCCCTCGGCAGTGTCGCCCTCCTCGCCGCTGCGGCCTGTGTCTCCGTGGGATCGCCGACGCCCTCCTCGAGCGGGTCCGGCGAGCCGTCCTCGGCCGGGCCTTCCTCCTCCGCCATCCCGCGCGAGCCTCCGTCCTCGCTGCGTGCCGATCAGGCGGGCGTGTGGAAGGCGGATCCGAAGTCGTGGTCGATCGTCCTGAAGTGGAACCCTGCTCCCGGGTTCGAGGCCGACCACTACGAGGTCGACCGCAACGACCGCACGATCGAGGACGATCTGCCCGGGACCAGACTGGTGGATCAGGATGTGGTGCCGCAGACGCAGTATCGATACGAGGTCACCGCGGTCGACGCGAACGGGACCCGGACCGAGGCCGCATCGGTGAGCGTCACGACGACGTCGCCCCGCCTGTCCGACTCGCGCCTCGAGGGGCAGTTCATCATGCGGATGCACATCACCGCGCAGACCGGACTGCAGAGCGGGGCGAGCGGCAGCGGCATGCTGTTCGTCTACGATCCCGCCTGCGCGTCCGGCCCGTGCGACGTCACGTGGAGCCGCAAGGGGAGCCCCGGTTCCGGCCGCCTCCAGCGCCACGACGCGCACTACGACGGGACCGTGCACGCGCCGTTCCAGCTCCGGAGCTGCCAGGGCGGCTCGCTGATCGAGACCCTGGCGTTCACCACGAAGGTCGTCGAGGCGAGCGTGGTTCGCGGCGCCTGGCGTGCCACGAAGATCCAGGGCACGTTGCACGAGACCGCGACCGCCAGCGGCTGCGTGGTCGCCACGATCGACTGGACGTTCACCGGGTTCATCCAGACATGAGCGGGCCGACCGATCCCACGACGCCCGGATCCGGCGACCCCCCACCGCCCGAGCCGTCGTCGGAACAGCCGGGAACCGGGGGGGCGCCGGATGATGCCGACCCGACTCCGAGCGAGTTCCTCACCCCCGTCCATCCCTACGAGACGGTCGAGCCGGATCGGGGTGCGACCTGGCCCGGATCGGCCGCACCCCCGGCGTCCGCCTCACCGCGCCGGCGGGGGACGGGCATCGGGGCCGCGGTCGTCGCGGTGGTGCTCGTGGCCGCGGCGCTCGTCTGGGTGGTGAGCGATCGCTCGTCGTCGGGACCACTCGAGGCCCCGGCCGATCTGACCGCGACCGCGGACGCGTGCGCCGCTCCAGACTGCGAGCGTCAGCAGGCGATCGTGACGCTGCGCTGGTCGCAGGTGGATGACGCCGTCGACGTCGTCGAGATCCTCCGGTCCGGGCGCGTCATGGAGGTCGTGGAGCCCGACGTGACCACGCGCGAGATCGTCGGGCTGCGCCTGGACCACCCCTACGTCTTCGGGGTACGCGCCGTGCTGGGCAATGAGTCGGGGCCGGCGAGCACGGTCGAGGTCCGCACCCCCGTTCCGCCGCTGCGCGAGGCGCAGCTCGCCGGCACCTACCGCGTCCGCGAACGGGTGCGGAGCGCGACGAACCTGTCCAGCGTGGAGGAGATCGCCAACCCGCGGCCGGGCAGCACCACGGTGAACACGTGGACGTTCGAGGCGCTCTGCGACGACCAGGCGGGCGCCTGCCCGGCGAGGTGGTTCACGTGGGGGCCGCTGCGGGACGACGGCCATCGATACGACGGCGCATTCCGGAGCGAACCCGCCAGCTGCGCCGGTGGCGGACTGGCCCCGACCACGACGCAGATGCATCTCGTCGTGCTCTCGGGCCGAATGATCCAGGGGCGGTGGCGCGTCGACCGATTCCGAGGAACGATGCGCATCGCCTTCGCCTGCCCGGGAGACGGGCGGTCCATGGGAGTCCTGCAGGTCGACGGGCGAGCGGGCGGTTGAACGCACGCCCGCGGGGCGTCGAGCCCGACCCGCGGACGGCCGGGGGTCTAGGTCCACCGGCGGCCGCCTCGGTCTTTCGGCCGTAGGCCGCGCAGGGTCGCGCGAGGTACGGTCCAGCCACCGGAAGGGGCGCGACCGAAACATGGGCAGGATCCGAGTCATCGTGGCGGACGGATGGGAGAGCTCGGCGGAGCCGAGCGGGCTGTTGCGCGCGGTCCTGGAGCGCGAGGGCGTCGAGATCGCGGGCGAGGTCCTCACGGTGTCGGAGCTGATCGAGCTCGCGGCCGACGAGCAACCGGACGCCGTCGTATTCGCCACCAGAGCCCCGCAGGCCGACCTGGAGCGCCTGCGGGCCGTGGCGCCCACGTCGAAGGTCGTGTTCGTCTCGCCGATCCTCCTCGCCGCCGAGGCCGAGATGGCCGAGGCGGTCGTCGAGCGTGCGGACGTGCTGGCCTCGCTCGGTCCGGTCCTCGTGCACCTCTGCATGCCGGGCCGGGTCAACGCGCGCCGCGGCATCACCGAGAGCTTCGACCGTCCGGACTGGATCGACCGCGTCCGCAAGGATCCCGTGACCCTTCGCGAGATCCTCAGTGAGGCTCCGGCCGACCCGGAGGCCGACCGGCCGAACGTCACGTCGCTGCAGGGTGAGGCCCGCGCCTCGGATCGTCTCTTCGCGTCCGAGGAGGACGTGATCCGGCTGCCCGACCTCGAGGCCGAGGAGGCACCCGCACGACGCGCACACGACGCGACGCCGCCCCCCGTCGTGATCCCGCCCGCTCGCGGCCGGAGGCCACGGCGGCGCGGGCTGTGGGCCCTGGTATTGATCGCGCTCGGATCGGTCGCCTTCGCCGTGCTGCCGTCGACCGTACCCGTCGCGGTCGTCGCCGCCCCCGACGGCGCGCCGATCCCCGCGGGCGGCGATGCGACGACCGACGATGGTTCGGACCCAACGCTCAACCGCGACCCCGTCGACCGCGCGAGCGACGACGCGACCGGGCCTCGCTCCGGCACCGACCTTCCCGCCGGCGGTGGGAACGCCCCGGACGCACCCCAGAACCCCGGCGGTGAACCCGTCGCGGGTGGGCCGGACGGAGGGCCCGGCGGCGGCGAGCATCACGGTGGGCCTCCAGTCGTGGAACCCATGGACCTGCCGGGATCCAGCGCCGAGCACAACCCGCACGGCGGGCCCCCGGGACACACCGGCGAACACCCCGCCCCGGACGGGCCCGAGCTCGTCCACTGATCGCGTCCCTCGCGGCCGTTCGTCGCGGATACTGTCGGCATATGACGATCCAGGACGCGACCGCCCGGCTGCGACGTGTGTACGTGCGAGCTCCCGAGGCCGGCGACCTGGCCGCCTGGCGCGACTACGGCTGGCACGAGGCACCCGATCCCGACCTGGCGCGAGAGGAGCACGCGGCCCTGCGGGACCTGCTGGAGCGATCGGGCGCGGAGGTCGTGGTGGGATCGACGCCGGTGCCGGCCGACCCGGATGCGATCTACACGTACGACCCGGTACTGATCACCGACCGCGGAACGATCCTGCTGCGTCCCGGAAAGCCCGGGCGCCGGCGCGAGCCCGATGCCGCGGCGGTCGACCTCGAGGCCGCGGGCGTTCCGGTGCTGGGCCGTCTGGAGGAGCCGGCCACCGGCGAGTGCGGTGACATGTTCTGGCTCGACAACCGGACGTTGCTCGTGGGCATCGGCTACCGCACCACCCTGACGGCGGTGGATCAGCTCACCGCGATCCTAGGACCGGAGGTCGAGATCCTCGCGTTCGACCTCCCGCACTTCCACGGCGCCGGCGAGTGCCTGCACCTGATGTCGTTCGTGTCTCCGCTGGCGCGGGACCTGGTCGTGGCCTACCTGCCGATGTTGCCCGTGCGCCTCGTCCAGCTGCTCGAGGATCGCGGCGTCTCGATCGTGGAGGTCCCCGACGAGGAGTTCGACACGATGGGCCCGAACGTCCTGGCGCTGGCTCCGCGGGTCGCCCTGGCCCTGCAGGGCAACCCCGAGACCCGTCGCCGGATGGAGGCTGCCGGGGTCGAGGTCCACACCTATGCCGGGAACGAGATCTCGCGCAAGGGCGACGGCGGGCCCACTTGCCTCACGAAACCGCTCGATCGGGGCTGAGGCTTCGCTCCCGTGAGCGAGGGAGCGGTATCCTCCCGCGGCGATGGCGTTCAATTGGTGGAAGCTCCTGCATCTGGTGGGCCTGGTGGGATTCCTGGCCTCCCATGGCGTCTCGATGTTCGTGCTGTACCGGATCCGCACCGTGAACCTGGACCGGTCCAAGATCGTGGAGCTGATCTCGTTCTCCGGGCTCACGACGATGCCCATGTACATCTCGCTCGGCGTGCTCATCCTCGGAGGGGTCGGTGCGGGGCTCACGATCCACGCGTTCTGGCAGCTCTGGCTCACCGTCTCGATCGTGATCCTGTTCGTCACGGTGGCGTTGATGACCTCGATCGCCGCGCCCTACTTCAAGCAGATCACCGCGGCGTGCGAGGTCCGTCCATCGGGCGTGCCCCGCAAGGCGGACGAGGAGCTCGGACGCCCTGCTGCACAGCCCGAAGAACACGATGATCAACGTCATCGGCGCGGGCGGTCTGCTCTCGATCCTGTATCTGATGGTGCTCAAGCCCTGGCAGTGAGGGCGGGCGGCGGGAGAGCTACGCGGGTGGGAGCGGACGTTGCGCGGGTCCGTTCACGACCTCGCCCATCGGACCGAAGCGCGACCCGTGGCACGGACAGTCGAACGTCCCCTCGCCCGGGTTCCACGCCACCGTGCACCCCAGGTGCGTGCACTTGGCGCTCAACAGGTGCAGTTCGCCGGCCGTGTCCATGAAGGCGGCGAGCTTCTCACCCTGCTGTTCGATGATGCCGCCCTGCCCAGGCTCGAGCTCGCGGACGGCCTGCACGACCGTGCGGCAGACCAGCACGTCGCGGTCGGCCTGCTCGCTCACGCGGCCCGGCACGGAGGCTGTGAAGAAGCGCTTCGCGCCCGTCATCCCCTTGTTCCCGATCACGATCAGATCGGCGTCCACGCGACGCGCCGTGTCGAGGATCTCCTGCGTCGGGTCGCCCGACGAGATCACCACCTCGGTGGGCACGTCGCCGGCGTAGGTGGCGACGGTGTCGGCGGTGACGAGCTCGCCCGTCGCCGGATGGCCCACGAACACCATGGTGACCCGCGCGCCGAGGCTGTCGGCGAGATCGTAGGCCTTGCGCGCGGCCCGGTCCGCGGTCTTCGAGCCGTCGGTCGCCAGCAGCACGTGGGCATAGCGGCCCCCGGACGGCGCCCGCTCGCTCACGATCAGGAGGTCGCACCGCGTGTGGTGGGAGAGCCGGTGGGCGACGTCTCCCAGTGAGTACCGCTGCCCGCGCCCGCCGCTCACGACGACCAGCCCGGCGTCCCGTTGCTCCGCGAACTCGATGATCGCCTCGGCGGGACGCCCCTCCAGCAGCTCAGCGCTGAGCTTGCGAGCCTTCACCCCCGCGACCTCGCACGCGGCCACAGCGGCGGCGAGGGTCTGCTCGGCCGAGGTGTCGCCCGGCGCCTGCACGTGCGCCACGATCAGCTCGGCGTTGTTCGCCACGGTGAGGGCGGCGGCGACCTGCGGCGGCGCGCGCGCTGCTCGCCGACCCGTCCGTCCCGTGCACGATCCGCTTGTACGCCAATGCCGCCTCCTCGCCGAACGCGGGCGACGATACCATCGGTGCGTGCGCGACCGGGTGGTGAACTTCTCCGCAGGACCTGCGACGCTGCCGCCGGCCGTGCTGGAGGAGGCCCGCCGTGACCTGGTGTCGATCCCCGGCGTGGGCGTCTCGCCGCTGGAGATCAGTCACCGCAGCGCATGGTTCGACGGCGTGATCGCCGAGGCCGAGGGCAACCTGCGCGACCTCCTGGCGATCCCCGCCTCCCATCGCGTGGTGTTCATGCAGGGCGGCGCCACGATGCAGTTCTCCATGGTCCCGCTGAACCTCCTGCGAACGGGTGGCGGCCGCGGCGCCTACGTCGTCACCGGTTCGTGGGGCGCGAAGGCGCTGGCCGAGGCGGCGCGGCTCGGCTCGGCGACCGCGAGATGGGACGGCCGCGAGGAGGGCTACCGCCGCGTGCCCGCGGCGGGCGAACTCGTGCCCGATCCCGGCGACACGTACCTCCACATCACCGCGAACGAGACGATCCAGGGTGTGGAGTGGCCGGCCGGCGCCGAGCCGGACGCGCCCGTCCTCGTCTGCGACGGGTCGAGCGACTTCCTCTCGAGGCCCGTGCCGGTCTCGCGGTACGCCCTGCTGTACGCCGGCGCCCAGAAGAACGCCGGCCCGGCGGGGGTCACCGTGGCCGTCGTGCGCGAGGACCTGCTGACCGGCGCGAACGACGGGCTCCCGGTGATGCTGGACTACCGCACCTACGCCGAGCACGGGTCCCGGTACAACACGCCGCCGGTGTTCGCGATCTACGTCCTGACGCTCGTCACCAGATGGCTGCGCGAGGAGGTGGGCGGCCTCGCGACGCAGGAGTCGCGCAACCGCGAGAAGGCGGCCGTGCTGTACGACGCCATCGACGGATCGGGCGGCTTCTACCGCGGGCACGCGGAGCCGGCGTCGCGCAGCCTGATGAACGTGACGTGGCGCCTGCCCTCGGAGGACCTGGAGGCCCGCTTCGTGGCAGAGGCCGCCGCCGAGGGACTCGTGGAACTGAAGGGGCACCGATCGGTCGGCGGCATCCGGGCGTCGATCTACAACGCGATGCCGGCCGACGGCGTCCGAACACTCGCAGCGTTCATGGCCGAGTTCGCACGCCGCAACGGCTGAGGGCCGGGGGAACCCCGGCCCTCAGATGCGTCGCGACGTTCGGGCTATGCGCCCGGCATCGCCCCGCGCAGCGACAGCTGGCGTGCGCCCCCGCTTCCCGACGGGCGAGCCGCGGACCGGCCGACCCCGGCCAGATCGGCGTTGTCCACCTTGTAGATGTCCTGCGGGGCAGCGTTCGTGCACCGGGCCCGCGTGAAGAACAGGTCGTCGTTCGAACCATCCGCGAACACGTACATCGTGTCGCCGAGGTCCTGGTCGCTGGGCAGGGTGGTCACGAGGACCGGGCCGCCCTTGCCGGCCGGGTCCCAGCGCATCAGGTCGGGGCCGCCGCAGCCGATCCCGCTGCTGGCGTAGTAGATCTGCCCCGTGTCCTCGGAGACGCCGCCCCAGTATTGGACCAGCTCGTCCGGGTTCGGCACCTTGTGGGTCTCCTCCGCGACGATGTCGTAGTACCAGACGTTGCATACGGCCGTGCACTTCGTCCAGGTGGCGTACTCGTCGGTCACCTGTCCCGGCCAGATGCCCTGTCGACGGAACGTGGAGGAGTCGAGCACCTTCGTCCCATGGCTCTCGCGGTCGTACAGGATCACCTTCCACGGCGAGGTGGGCTGCCGGAAACTGTTGCGCCCGAAGAGGATGTGGCCGGTGGAGATCGACGGGCTCCACTCCCACAGGTCCGAGTCGACGGCGTTCGGCGCCTGGGAGCGCGTGTGGGTCTCGATGTCGTACAGCAGCACGTCCGACGAGGACTTGATCTGCTGGTAGATCAGCTCACCGCTGTCGCCGTTCATGTGGCCCATGTAGCCCACCGTGTGACGGGCGTTGACCTTGGTCCGCAGGACGCCTCTCGTCAGGAAGGATTCGACGAACGCATCGAAGTGGCGCGGATGCGCCGAGGAGTTGGCCGAATACCCCAGGGTCGTGGTGTTGGCGGTGGGCGAGTTCTGATCGCCGGTTCCGCCCTTGACGAGCGTGGGCGAGAAGCCCGCGGAGGCCGCCGTGGCCCCGATGACCAGCATGCCGACGGCGACGACCGCCGCCGCCAGACGGCCGCTCCAAGATCTGCGCATAACCGTGCCCCTTCCCCTCAACGAAACGAGCGCCGATCGTGACGGACCGTGCCCCTCGGTGCAACCCCATCGGGGAACGGACGCTAGCCGTCCTCCACGATCACGTCGAATTCGTTGCCCTCGGGGTCGGCGAGCGTCCTCCACGCGTACCGGTCGAACACCCGGTCCTGCCCGTCCACCCACGCCCCGCCGAGGCTCACGACCAGGTCCGTCGCGGCCTGGAGGTCCTCGACCGCGAGGTCCAGATGTACCCGGTTCTTCGACGTCTTCGGCTCGGGCACCCGCTGCAGGCACAGCTCCGGCAGCCCCTCGCGGCCCGCCAGGAAGACGTACCGGCCGTCGTCGAGCTCCGTCTCGACCTCCGTGTCCAGCAGGGCAGTCCAGAACGCGGCAAGCCGCCGCGCGTCGGTCGCGTCGATCGTGATCGCATTGAATCGGGGGTCCGGCACGTCAGGCACCGACGAGCTCGTCGGCGGCCTCGGCGAACACCGACGTGTGCCGGTCCACATCCTCGGCGGTCGTCGCCGGCGACATCAGCGCCATGTTGTGGAACGGCGTCAGCAGCACGCCGCGATTGAGCAGGAAGAGGTGGATGTAGGCGTCCAGCTCGTCGTCCTGGCCGGCGGCGGCCTCGACGCCGTCCTTGGCGGGATTGGGCCGGAACAGGTACTCGGCGCGGCAGCCGAGTCGGACGATGTGCCACGGCAGCTCGTGGCGGGCGATCACGTCCTGCACGCCGTCCGTGAAGCGGATCGCGAGCTCCTCCATGCGGTCGAAGGCCTCGTCCGTGAGGACCTCACCGAGCGTCGCGCGCATCGCCGCCAGGGAGAGCGCGTTCCCGGCGAGCGTCCCGCCGACGCCGCCGATGTCGGCCTCGTGCCAGAACGTGCCGGCGACGACGCGGTCGGCCACGCCCTGCGTCATGCCGTAGGCGGCGCTCGGCACCCCCGCCCCCAGGGTCTTGCCGATCGTGATCAGGTCCGGCTCCAGCGCGTAGCGCTTCGTGTAGCCGCCCGGACCCGCGCAGATCGTGTGGGTCTCGTCGATGACCAGCAGCGTGCCGTACTTCGTGCACAGGTCGCGCACACCCCGGTGGTAGTCCTCGTCGGGCAGGACGATGCCGATGTTCGTGAGGGCCGGCTCGAACAGGCAGCAGGCCACGTCCCCGTCGGCGAGGGCCGCTTCCAGCGCCTCGAGGTCGTTGAAGGGCACCACCCGCGTCGTCAACGCGGGGTCCACGGCGGGACCGATGTTGCCGTACTTCGACACCACGCGGCCGTCCTCGAGCGTGGCGAACGTCTCGTCGACGCTGCCGTGATAGTTCCAGTCGTGGACGACGACCTTGGACCGTCCGGTGACCTGGCGTGCGAGCCGCAGCACGAACCGGTTCGCGTCGGTCGCGGTGAGGCAGAACTGCCAGAGCTCGACGCCGAACCGCCGCCGCATCTCGTCCCCCACCCAGATCGCGTCCTCGGTGGGGAGCATCAGCGTGATGCCCTTCGCCGCCTGCTCGGCGATCGCGTCGACGGCGACCTTCGGGCCGTGGCCCGCCATCGCGCCGGTGTCGCCGAGACACAGGTCCACGTACTCGATGCCGTCCACGTCGGTGAAGTGCGCGCCACCGGCCTCCGCGACCCAGATCGGATGATCTCCGGGCCAGCGCGTCATCCAGTTCATGGGAACGCCGTACAGCAGCGACCGCTGCGCGTCCTTCGAGAGCTCGGCGGAGCGGGGGTGCGTCCGGGAGAAGCGCTCCCGTTCGCGTTCCATGAGCTCGGCCAGGCGGGAACGGTCGATCGTCGTCACGATGCCTCCTGTCCTGGGGCGGCTCTCGGGGCAGCCGACGGGCCGCGCCGCCCGGATGCCGCAGTGTACCGACGGCCGCGGCGCGCAGGGTAGCCGGGACGCCGTCCCGCCGCCGCGCACCGCGCCCACCCACCTCCGGCCTCCATCCTCCGGCCTCCGTCCTCCGGCCTCGTTGCGCGCCGCGACCTTCGGCAACTTGTGCCGGGGGACCGCGGCAAGGTAAACCGGTGCCGCCCCCGAACCGAGACCTGCAGAGAAGGGCCATGATCAGACATCAGGCACGGAGGGACGGACGCGCGCGCCGCGCCGGGTTCGCGCTGCTCCTCGTGGCCGGGGCGCTGCTCACGGCGTGCGGCCCCGGGGTGCCCGAGGTGGACGATCCCCTGGCCGACGCCAGCACCGGAACGGTTCCGTTGCCGGACAACGTGGGTCCGGCGGACTGTCAACCGGCCTCCCCGGCCGCCTCCCTTCCCGACGGCGCCTCCGAGATCCAGGGCGCGGCCGAGGGTCCGCACGCCACGGTGTGGGCCAAGGTCCAGGACGGAACCCCCGTGTCGCTCGGCGTGGACGTCCGCATCGTCTGGAGGATCCCCGGCGCCTCGCAGCTTCGGCTCATCGCGCTCGGGCCGGGAGGGGAGCAGGTGGAGCCCACGCTCGTCGCTCCCACGAGCGCCCCCGCATGGGAGCGACCGGGAGACGCGTGGGCCAGCACGTTCCGGCTGCCGTCGGCCGGCTGCTGGCGGGTGAACGCGCAACGGGGCCAGATCCACGGCGACATCTGGTTCGAGGTCGCCTGAGGCCGGAGTCTGCCCGTCACCGCTGAGCCGGGTGACCTCAGACGCAGTCGGCGGTGCCCGTGTCGGCGAATCGAGCGCCGAGCGCCGGGACGAACTCCCAGTCGTAGGAGGTGTCGCGGAGGGTGAGGCTCAGCACGCCGAGCGTGTGGGCCTTGCGGACCTGGCTGTTGCGCTGCACCTCCTCGATCCAGTACGTCTCCGCGCCCCCGGTGCCGACGACGAACTGACGGATCCCCAACGGGTCACGCCGCCCCGATGCGTCCTGCCGGCGGAACCGCTCGTAGATGTGATCGTGGCCGCTCAGGACGAGGTCGGCGCCATCCCGGTCCAAGAGCCTCCACAGCGGCGTCACCGCGGGATCGGGCCCATGCGGGCCTGAGGAGAAGCGGGGAGCGTGCCAGAAGGCCACCGTGCACGCGGACTGGTCCGCGGCCAGGTCCTCCTGGAGCCACGTGAACTGGTCCGATCCCTTGCCGCAGCCCACGAACGTGCAGTTCGAGTTCAGCGCCACGACGTGCCATGCGCCGAGGTTCACGCTGTACCAGCCCGCTCCCGCGTCGCCGGCCTGCGCCCCGAAGTAGTCGAAGAACCCGCGTGCGCGCGGCGACGAGTAGTACTCGTGGTTGCCGACGGCCGGATACGTGATGGGCTTGAAGGCACCGTAGCTCATGTCGTAGGACCGCAGGAACTTCGGGTACCGCCCGTCGTCGTACTGATGGTCGCCGAGCGTCAGGAGCGCCTGCGGTCCGATCTTCGCGATCAGGCGCGCCACCGCCTTCGCGCGACACTCGTCGCCGACGCCGCTGCCGGCGTTGAATTCCGGGCTGGCGGGATCGCAGGCGATGTCGCCGGCGGCCACCACCTTCACCGGATCGGCGCTGGCGCGATCGGTCTCCGCCAGGCCCGTCCGCGGCTCGTCGATCCCGCGAGCTCTGGGCTCGGCGGTAGCGGCGGAGTCCTCTCCGGTCCGTGCCCCGGCACTCGGCCCGGTCTCGGGCTGCCGGTCGGGCGCGAGCGCGCCGGCCACGAACGCGATACTCGCCGCGGCGGATGCCGCGGCGAGTGCCGCCTTGTGCCACCTGCGACCGCTGGCCTTCATCGGTCAGACATCGGTCGCCGGGGTCCTCACGCTGCGGGCTCCTGCCGATAGACCTGCAGGAACGGTCGAAGTCCGGTGGGCAGCTCGCCCTGTTCGGCCAGGGCATCGAGCAGACCGCCGGTGGATCCGGGGTCGGTCAGAGACAGCTGCTCCCAGTCCGCGGAGTCGTCGTCCGGGAGACCCAGGCCGTTCTCCCATACCGTCGACGTCGTACGGGACGCCGTGCCGATCGGCGGCTCGTTCACGTCCCGGCCCTGGAGCACGAGCATCGCGGTGAGCGTCGCCCGCTCCGCGCCGTCCGCGGGGCGGTCGACCAGACAGCCACCGTTCGTGTCGGTGATGCACCACGGACCCTTGTTGGAGAGCCACATCGACGTCCCGCCGCCGCCGTCGATGTTGATCGCGTAGTACGCGCCGAACTTCAGCATCTCGTCGCCGAGGGCCTTCAACGTCATCCCGACCGACCAGCCCGCGTTGCGCCCGTCCACCACCATGTAGATCACGCGGCACACCGTTCCGGTGTCCTGATCGGTGCATCCCTCGGTGACGCCGAGGGCGGTGCGAGGATTCGGCTTGTAGAAGTAGCTGCTGCCCGTGGTGGGCGGCGGGCCGACGTTCACGCCCTTGTCCACGACCACGGGCTGGCCACCGACGGCCTCGATCACGCCAGGCCAGCCCGCCAGGCGCCACGAGATGGTCACGGTGCCGTTGACCGGCAGCCCCTTGAGGACGTCGGCGCCCACGCCCGTCTGGCGAGCGTTCAGCACCACGTTCCCGGGCTCGCTGCCGATCGCGAGGGGATCGTGCTGACAGGCCTTCTGTCCGACGTTCCAGGTCCGGGACACGGCGGTCTTGCCGTCGTTGCTCCACTTGCGCCCGGTCGGATTGATCAAGCGCACCGAGCAGGTGTCGACGTCGGGCTGCTGCCTGGTACTGCCCTCCTTCGTGTACGCGGTGATCTCGCCGAGCACCGGACCGCCGGGGCCGTCGCGATCATCGCCGTTCCAGTGGTCGATGCGGAAGGCCGTGTGATCGCTCGCCTCGGCGGAGATGACGGGGTCGGCGCGATCGGCGTACCCGAACTTCTCGTCCTTGCTCACGGCGAAGCCCGAACCGTTCATGATGCCGCTCGTCCGGATGTCCCCGTCCACGGCGTTGAAGTGCGCCGGTTGGCCGTCGAGCGCGAAGTCGCCGTTGATCGCCGCCACCGCGCCCAGGCTCGCGGCGATGGACGAGGGCGTGGCGTGAGAGGTGATCACCGGGCCGTTGATGCCGGGCTCGACGGTGTACCCCGACTTCCTCGGCTTGGGTGCGAACTCCAGCACGCGGATCTCCACCGGTCCGTCGGCGTATCGGACCGCCGTCAGCGTGAGGCCGGAACGGGGGTGCCAGGTCTGCTTTGCGCGCGCGGCCATCACTGTGGCCTGGACGGGGACCGGGAGGACGCTGGCCGCCGTGACGGCGGTGCCGGCCAGGAGAGCGAGGGCAGCGCCACGGGCGAGCCGACGCTTGGGGGGAAGGGCTGACATTGGGGGCGACACCTCCGGAGGGTTTTCTACGACGAGGAAGTCCAGGAGGTTAGCGCGAAATGACTAGTCAGGGAACCCCGACCATTGGCCTACGGGCCATCCCCCCGGCTGCCCGGGTCGCCGTTCGGCCCCGGCGGCTCCTTGCCGGCGCCCCCCAACCGCCCCAGCCTGCGGAGCCGCGTGCAGGCAGGAAACACGCATGGGCCGCCCGGCCACGTCGAAACATCGCCCGTTCGGGTCAAGTCGGTCGGGAACGCGACCGATGGGGAAGAACCATGGTCACCCGTCAACTTCCCGAGCCTACGCCCATGCGGCGTACCGACGATCGACGCAGCCGACGCGAGACGGACATCCCGATCGGGCCCGTCCCCGTCGGCAAGCCGCATCGACGCGGCGAGGACGGCTGGCTCGAGCGGTGGATGGAGACCGTCTCCGACCTCGCGCGGCTGAAGAACTCCCACCCGATGCTGGACGCGGTGATCGACGAGCAGATCGGCCGGAAGATCCGCGTCGGCGACCAGTGGCTGGCCGACTTCGCGTCGTGCAACTACCTCGGCTTCGACCTCGACGAGGAGATCATCGCCTCGATCCCCGAGTACATCGCCAAGTGGGGTACGCACCCCAGCTGGTCCCGGCTGCTGGGCAGTCCGAGGATGTACCCCGAGATCGAGGAGCAGATGACCGAGCTTCTCGGTTGCGAGGACGTGCTGCTGTTCCCGACGATCACCCACATCCACACGTCGGTGATCCCGGTGCTCGCCGGCGAGGGCACGATCTTCATGGACGGCCGGGCCCACAAGACGATCTACGACGGATGCTCGTACGCCCGCGCTCACGGCGCCACGTTGCGGCGCTTCCGTCACAACGACGTGGAGCACCTCGCGGAGTTGCTGGGGGCGTCCGACCCGTCGCTGCCGCGCGTGATCGCGATGGACGGCGTGAACTCCATGACCGGCAACGCGCCGGACGTGGCGGCCTTCGCCGCACTCGCCCGCGAGCACGACGCGCTGCTGTACGTGGACGACGCTCACGGGTTCGGCGTGATCGGCGAGCGCAGCTCCGACGAGCTGTGCGACTACGGCACGAAGGGCAACGGCGTGATGCGCCACCTCGACGCCGGCTACGACAACGTGGTGTTCGTGGCCGGCTTCTCGAAGGCGTACTCGTCCCTCCTGGCCTTCCTCGCCCTGCCGACCCGACTGAAGGACGTCCTGAAGGTCCTGGCGCCCCCCTACCTCTATTCGGGCCCCTCGCCCGTGGCGTCCCTCGCGACGACCCTCACCGGCTTGGAGGTCAACCGCACACGCGGCGACGTCTACCGATTCGACCTGTGGCGCAAGACCCACCGGGTCCTGGACGCCCTTCGTGACATGGACATCTACACGCCGAACGAGTCCGGGTATCCGATCATCGAGATCCCCCTGGTGAACCACGAGGAGATCGACGACGTCGGCCAGTACCTGTTCGATCACGGCATCTACGCCACGATGGCCGCCTACCCGCTCGTGCCCAAGAACGAGGTCGGATTCCGGATCCAGACCACGGCGGCCAACACCGACGAGGAGATCGACGATCTCATCCGGGTGCTTGCGTCGATGCACGACCACTTCCAGCTGCAGGACGAGCACGCCTCCGCCTGAGCGCGTCCCTCCGCGGGCCGCGCCCGGAGCATCCTCGCTCCGCACCCGTCCGATCCCCAGTACCGGCTCAGGAATCGGGCCAGGAATCGGGCCAGGAAGGGCACCGGGAACCGGGCCCCAAGGACCGGGCGAGGAACCGGGCCAGAACGGGCCAGCACCCCCCGGAAAACTTGGTTCGTCCGGCCTACAGTCGCCTCCCGAACCGACCGATAGGCACCTCATGAAGAAGCGACTGTGGTACCTGTACCCGCTCGTCGCCGGCGCCGCCACGCTGGCGTACCTGACGGTGTTCCACCACAGCTGGCTCTACAACCTGATCGGGATCTCCTCGCCGATCGTGATCCTGCTGGCGGTGCGGATGCACAAGCCCGACCAGCGGGCGCCGTGGTACCTGTTCGCGCTGGGCCAGGCGCTGTTCATCGCGGGCGACGTGGTGGCCTACAACTACGACACGTTCTTCGGCACCGAGCTCCCCTACCCGGCGGTCAGCGACGCGCTGTACCTGTCGGTGTACCCGTGCCTCGTGGCGGGCATCATGATGATGATCCACCGCCGCAACCCCGGACGCGACCGGGCCAGCTTCATCGACTCGTTGATGGTCTCGATCGGAGTCGGCACGATCTCGTGGGTCTTCCTGATCGCCCCGTACGCGCACGACACCGAGTCGGGTCTCCTCACGAAGCTCACGTCGATGTCGTACCCGATCATGGACCTCCTGCTGATCGCGGTGGCCGTCCGCCTGGCGGTTGGAGCCGGCCGGCGCGCGCCGGCGTTCGCGTGGATGATGACCGCGGTCATGGCGTTGTTCGCCACCGACGCGATCTACGGATGGCTGCTCCTGGGCAGCGGGTACGTCCCCGGCAGCGGCGCGCTCGAGGTCGGATGGATCATCTTCTACGTCGTGTTCGGCATGGCCGCGCTGCATCCGTCCATGAACGCGCTCTCCGAGCCGGCCCCCGACGTGGAGGCCAAGCTCACGAAGCCCCGCCTGATCCTGCTGGCGGGTGCCGCGCTGATGGCCCCCGGGGTGCAGGCGATCGAGGCCTTCCGCGACGAGCCCATCGACCTGCCGATCGTGATCGGCGCCGCGATGATCCTGTTCCTGCTGGCGATCGTGCGGATGGCCGGCCTGGTGCACTCGCAGGAGCAGTCCGCGAACCGGGAACGCGCCCTCCGGGCCGCCGGCGCGGCGTTGGTCACGGCGACGAACCGCGAGGGCATCTACGCCTCGACGCTCACGGCCGCCCACTCCCTGGCTGGCGAGGACGCCGCGATCAGGATCTGCGAGGTCCAGCACGATCGCGACGTTCTCGAGGTCGTGGCCGCCCTCGGCGGCGATGACGGCATCGAGGGGCACCGCCTCGACTTCTCCTCCCTGGAGGAATGGAAGAGGGAGCGCCTGCTGGAGCGGCGGACGTACTCGGTGGCGGCGGCGCAGAGCAAGATCCGCGGGCCGCTCGGGCTGCCGAGCGAGTCGGGCGTGGTGTTCACCGCGCCGCTGTTCATCCGCGACGAGTTCAACGGCCTGATCGTGGTGGCGGTGCCCTCCGGCCACATCCGCGCCATCACCGACGGTCTCGAGGCCCTCGCGTCGCAGGTCGCCCTAGCCGTGGAGAGCGCCGCACTCACCGAGGAGATCCTGATCGCCCAGAGCGAGAAGCGCTTCGCGTCCCTGGTGCAGAACGCCTCCGACATCGTGACCGTCATCGAGCCCGACACCATGATCCGCTACGCGAGCCCGGCCGCGTTCCGCGTCCTCGGCTACGAGCCCGAGGAGCTGGAGGGCACCCGCTTCGCGAACCTGATCAGCCCCGAGGACAAGACGCGGGTGCTGTCGTTCCTCACGACCGTGGGCGAGGACGGGCACACCGGCCTGATCGAGTTCCGCGCGCGTCACAAGGAGGGCCATTGGGTCTTCGTGGAGACGCTGCGCACCAGCCTGCTGCACGACGTCAACGTGAAGGGCATCGTCCTCAACACGCGTGACATCACCGAGCGCAAGCAGTTCGAGGAGCAGCTCTCGCACCAGGCGTTCCACGACTCGGTCACGAACCTGGCGAACCGGGCGCTGTTCCGCGACCGCGTGACCCACGCCGTCGAGCGGCAGCAGCGCGACCACAAGCCCGTGGCCGTGCTGTTCATGGACCTCGACGACTTCAAGACGATCAACGACTCCCTCGGCCACGCCGCCGGCGACCAGCTCCTCGCCGAGGTCGGCGAGCGGCTGAAGTCGGCGCTGCGCGCGGCAGACACGGCCGCCCGGCTGGGCGGCGACGAGTTCGCGATCCTGCTGGAGGACGGCGGCGAGGGGATCCAGGCCGTGGACGTGGCCGATCGCATCATGCAGGCGCTCGAGGCCCCCTTCCCGCTGGAGGGCAAGGAGGTCTTCGTCCGCGCGAGCATCGGCATCGCCGTGGCCGAGGACATCAAGGAGGGCGGCGAGGACCCGGTCGAGGACATCCTGCGCAACGCCGACGTCGCCATGTACATGGCCAAGGAGAACGGCAAGGGCCGGTACCAGGTCTTCGAGCCCGCCATGCACGAGACCGCCCTCAAGCGGCTGGAGCTGAAGGCCGACCTGCAGCGGGCGGTCGAGCACGGCGAGTTCGTCCTGCACTATCAGCCCGTGATCGAGCTGGAGTCGGGCAGGATCTCCGGCGTCGAGGCACTGATCCGCTGGATCCACCCCGAGCGGGGCATGGTGCCGCCGCTCGACTTCATCCCGCTCGCCGAGGAGACCGGCCTGATCGTGGAGATCGGCCGCTGGGTCCTGCACGAGGCCTGCCACTACGCCAAGGATCTGCAGGCTCGCTTCCCCAGCACCCCGCCGTTCCACATGGCGGTGAACCTGTCGGCGCGTCAGCTGCAGCGGCCCGAGGTCGTCGACGAGGTTCGCGACATCCTCGTGGCGACCGGCCTGGAACCCTCCTCGCTGATCCTCGAGATCACCGAGAGCGTGATGATGTCGAACATGGAGCTGTCGATCGAGCGCCTCGGCGAGCTCAAGGCGCTCGGCGTGATGCTGGCCGTCGACGACTTCGGGACCGGCTACTCCTCCTTGAACTACATCCAGCAGTTCCCGGTGGACATCCTGAAGGTCGACAAGTCCTTCGTGGACGTCGTGAACTCCGACGCCCGCAAGTCCGCGCTGACCGCGACGATCCTCAAGCTGGCGCAGGACCTCGACCTGAAGCCCGTCGCCGAGGGCATCGAGCGGGCCGATCAGCTCGAGCGACTGCTGGAGCTGCACTGCGACCTGGGTCAGGGCTACTTCTTCGCCAAGCCGCTGGACCGCGAGGCCCTGCAGGGACTGCTGGTCGAGCGCCAGTCCATGCAGGCCGAGGCCGAGGCCCTGGCGAACGGCTCCGTCTAGCTCCCCGCAAGCGGTCCTCCAGCCGGTCCCTCCTCATCCTGCGGCCGACCCTTCGTACGGAAGCGCCCGCAGCAATCTGGCGGATGCCCTGATCAAGATCCGGAACCCACGCGCGGGTGCCGTCCTGATCGACATGCTGGGGGATCCGCACCTGGCGCCGACCGCCGCCATCGCGCTGGGGTGGCGACGGGATCCGGCCGGGCGACCCCTGCTCGAAGAGCTGGTCGACGATCCCGACGCGTCGGTACGGAGGCAGGCGAGGACGGCGCTGCGGAAGCTCGACCGCGGTCCACGGCGTTGACGGCTGACCGCCCGCGATCCGATCCAGGCACACGGACGTGGAGGCCCGCCCCCGGGGTCGTACCATCCTTCGATCGTGCGCCCGTTCGCCCGCCGCCCGCGGCACGTCCCGATCGTCGCGTTCGCGCTGGCCGCGGGGCTCCTCGCCCCGACGGCGGCCGCGGCGGACCCTCCGGAGGCGCCGGCCTCCTCGACGCCGTCCCCCTCCCCCGCGCCGGCTCTCACCTCGACGCCCACACCCCCCGCCGCGACACCGTCACCCACCGCCACCGCCACGTCCCGTCGCCCACGCCGGCACCTCCCTCGGCGGCCCCCGACGCCGCTCCGGAGGAGCTGCCCACCTCTTCCGGCCGGCTCGCCGCCGTCCCGCGATGGGTGGGAAGGATCAACCGTCTCGTCGCCGGCCTTCGCGTTTCGGTCACGATCGGCTACGGGGGCCACTACTGGTACCGACATCAGGCGACGGCTCGACGCATCCCGGCGTCGAACGAGAAGCTCCTGCTGTCGATGGCGCTCCTGGATCGGCTCGGGCCGTCGATGCGGATCCCGACGTACGTCCACTCGGAGCGGCCCGCCGACGAGAACGGGGTCATCGCCGGCGACCTGTGGATCCTGGGACGCGGTGACCCGGAGGTCGACCGCTCCACGATCAACGACCTCGCGCACGACCTTCGCGCCGCCGGCGTCACCCGGATCCGGGGACGGGTGCGCGGCTCCACCGGCTATTTCGCCCGCGACTGGTGGGCAGTGGGGTGGAAGGACCACTTCCGCGCCGACGAGGTGCCGTTCCCCACCGCGCTCACGTACCTGGGCAACGTCGGACCCGGAGGTCAGCACATCAACGACCCGGAGCGGCGGGCCGCGGCGGCGCTCACCACCCGTCTGCGCCATCGCGGCATCGGCGTGACCGGGACCCCGGGGGCGGGGCGGCCGCCGGACGGCCTGGTGCCCATCGGTCAGGTGCAGTCCGCGGCCATGAAGGAGATCGTCCGCCGCATGGACGTCGACTCCCTGAACTTCTCCGCGGAGGTGCTCGGCAAGCTGCTGGCCCGCGAGACGACCGGCAGGCCGGCCACGATCGCACGTGGCGCCCGGGCGATCGAGGCGTTCGAGCAGGAGCAGGGGGTCGCGAACTTCGAGCACCACGACAGCTCCGGGCTGTCCTACGCGAACCGCGTCCGCACCCAGGGCATCGTGAAGCTCCTGTGGGCCGCCAACGCCGAGACCTGGGGTCCGGTGCTGCGGGCGGCGCTCCCGCGCGGCGGTCAGGGCACGTTGCGGGATCGCCTGCACAACGTGAAGGTGCGCGCGAAGACCGGCACCCTCGACCGGGTGTCGGCGCTCTCGGGCTGGGTCTGGCTGGACGACCGGCGGGACTGGGGCGAGTTCTCGATCGTGTCCCGCGGCCTCACGAAGACGGCCGCGGTCCGCATCGAGGACGAGATCGTCCGCCTCGTGAGCGCGCACGCGGGGTAGCTTGGGCCCCCGTCGGGGCGGTCGACGTGCGGCGGAACCACCCGAGTGCCCGGCCGGTCCGCTCCAGCATGGAGCGCACGGTCGGCGCGCTGCTCGCGCTCACGCTCGCCCTCGCGGCCTGTACGCATCCGGCGACGCCGAGCAGTACATCGGTGCCCGAGCCGGTGCCCGAGCCTCGGGCCACGGCCCCGCCGTCGCCCATGTCCGTGGTGAAGGACGGACGGCCGCGCCTGGGACTGTTCGTCGACGCCCGGCCGATCCCCGCCGGCCGGTGCGCGCCGGCCTCCGTCTCGATCCCGGAGGGCCGGACACGGGTCCGGCTGCAGTGGCGCGCGGGCGGCGCGCGCTGGTCCCCCTGGCCCGCCGGCCCCGAGCGGCCGACGCGCCGGGGGATGACGAATCTCCGTCTCTGCCCGGGCTGGACCGCCGGCCCGCTCGAGGTCCGCGCGATCGGCGACGACGCCCGGCCGTCGGCGGCGAGCCGCGTCCACACGAGCGGTGCTCCATGGATGGGCGACCTCGAACGCCTGATCGGCGACCGTGCGATGTCGGTGAGCGTGATGGTGGACGGGGCGTTCGTGTACGGGCACCTCCCCGGCGTGCGTCGCGCGGCGGGCTCGAACGAGAAGGTCCTGCTGTCGATGGCCCTGCTCGACCGGTTCGGCCCGCGCGCCCGCATCCTGACCGAGGCGGCGACCCGGACCCGGATCCGCGATGGCGTCGTCGACGGAGACCTCTACCTCGTCGGCAACGGCGATCCGGAGGTCGGCGCCGACGACATCCATCGGCTCGCGCTGCGGCTCCGGGCGGCCGGGATCCGACGGATCGGCGGCTCGATCGTCGCGGACACGTCGACCTTCGTTCGCGACCGCAGGGCCCCCGGCTGGCACGCGATCGCGCTCCGTTACATCGGCCTGCCCACCGCCCTCTCGTATCAGGGGAACGTCGACGCGGATGGGTACGTGTTCGATCCCGAGCGCACGGCGGCGACCGCGCTCGAGGCCGAGCTCCGCTCGCTGGGGGTCCACATCGGGGCCGCCCCGGACGACGGCGACGCCCCGGACGACCTCCGCGCGATCGCCGTCGTCCGATCCGACCCGCTGGCGGAGATCCTTCGGCGCCAGAACGTGTCGTCGATCAACCTGGACGCCGAGACGCTCTCGAAGATGCTGGCCACCGAGGTGCTCGGCCGGCCGGGATCGATCGCCGCCGGCGCCGGGCTGATCGAGCGGTGGGCGAACGACCTCGAGGCCGGGGTGACGCTGCACGACGCGTCGGGCCTGTCGTACCGCAACCGGGTCAGCACGGCAGCGCTCGCGGCGCTGCTCGACGACGCGACCGCCCGGCCCTGGGGCGACGCCCTGATGGCGTCGCTCCCGGCGCCGGGCGAGGGCACCCTGGCCGGCCGGCTCGGCGGCCTCGAGGTCCGCGCGAAGACCGGCACGCTGATCCACGACGTCTCGGCGCTCTCCGGCTACGTGCGACTCCGCGACGGGGCATGGGCCTCGTTCTCCATCATCTCCGCGCTGCCGAAGGGCGAGGCGGTTGCGCTGGAGGAAGCGATCGTCAGGACGGTCGCGGCCCGGACGTGAACGCCCGGCGGCGCTTTGCGGCTGTCTCTTACTCGTCCGCGGTGTCTCGCGGGTGCAGCAGGCCGAACAGGTACGCGTCGGTGAGGGCCTCCCAGGAGGCCTCGATGATGTTCTCGCTCACGCCCACCGTGGTCCACTCGCGCTCGCCGTTCGAGGTGTCGATCAGCACCCGCACGGTGGCGCCGGTTCCCACGTCCTCGCCCAGCACGCGCACCCGATAGTCCTCGAGCGTCATGTGGCCGAGCTCCGGATAGTCGTTGGCCAGCGCCTTGCGGAGCGCGTCGTCCAGCGCCCCGACCGGGCCCTGGCCTTCGGCCGACTCGATGTGGCGCGTCCCGCGGGTCTGCACCTTCACGGTGGCCTCGGCCAGGGGCGGCTCGCCGTCGCCGACGCGCTCCTCCACATGCACTCGGTAGCTCTCGATCCGGAAGAAGTCCTGCTCCCAGCCGGCGGCGCGCCGCATCAGCAGGTCGAGGGAGGCGTCGGCGACCTCGAACGTGTACCCGCGGGACTCGCGCTCCTTGACGTGCTCCAGCGCACGCCCGACCGCTGCGTCGTCGATCTGCAGGTCGAACTCCGTCGCCTTCATGCGGAGCGTCGCCGCCCCGCCGAGGTCGGATGCCACGACACCGCGCCGGTTTCCCACCGCCTCCGGGCGGACGTGCTCGTAGGCCGTCTCCAGACGCGCCACGCCGCTCGCGTGCAGACCGGCCTTGTGCGTGAACGCGTACCGGCCGGCGTATGGCTGGCGCGAGTCCGGCGCGAGGTTCGCCACCTCGGCCACGTAATGCGCGACCTCCGTGAGATGCTCCACGGCGCCCTCGGGCAGGCACTCGGCCCCCATCTTCAGGACCAGGTTCGCCGCGATCGGGATGAGGTCGGCGTTGCCGGTACGCTCGCCGTAGCCGTTCACGACGCCCTGCACCTGGAACGCCCCGTGCTCGACCGCGATCAAACTGTTCGCGACCGCGCAGCCGGCGTCGTTGTGCACGTGGATGCCGAGCGGCGCCTCCACACGAGCGCGCACGTCGTCGACGATCCGTGCCACGTCGCTCGGCAGCATCCCGCCGTTCGTGTCGCACAGGACGAGCCGCTCCGCGCCCGCCTCCTGGGCTGCCGCGAGCACCGACATCGAGAAGGCCGGGTCGGCCAGGTAGCCGTCGAAGAAGTGCTCGGCGTCGAAGAAGACGCGGCGGCCCTGCGCCCGCAGGAAAGCGACCGAATCCCGCACCATCGCCACGCCGTCGGCGAGGTCGGCCCGCAGCGCCTCCGTGACGTGCAGCGCGGAGGACTTGCCGACCAGACACACGACCTCGGTGCCGGTGTCGAGGAGCTCGCGCAGGACCGCACTGTCCTCCGCGCGCTCCCCGGCGCGGCGCGTCATGCCGAACGACGTCAGCGTGGCGATCCGCAGGGTCTCCTTCGTGGCGAGGCTGGAAGAACTCCGTGTCCCGCGGGTTGGCGCCCGGCCAGCCGCCCTCGATGTACGGGACGCCGAGCTGATCGAGCTTGTGCATGATCCGCAGGCGATCCTCGATCGAGTACGACAGGCCGGTGCCCTGTGCGCCGTCGCGCAGGGTGGTGTCGTAGAGCTCGACCTGCAGCGCAGCGGAAACCGTGGAATCCCCGCCCGCCGGGGGGCTCACGACGACGCTCCCTCGACCACGAGGTCGCCCACCTCGGCCGTGGCGAACCCCATCTCGCCCGCGCGCATCGACTTCATGCGGCCCGTCGCGGCGCGGATCCCGCGGTCGACACGCGCGGCGGACTCCGCCTCGCCGACCTGCCTGAGCAGCATCTCCACCGCGCCGATCGCGGCGAGCGGGTTGATCGTGCTCCTCCCGGTGTGGTCGGGCGCTGTACCGCCGATCGGCTCGAACATGCTGACGCCGGCGGGATTGATGTTGCCGCCGGCCGCGATGCCCATGCCGCCCTGGATCATGGCGCCGAGGTCCGTGATGATGTCGCCGAACATGTTGTCGGTGACGATCACGTCGAAGCGCGCCGGCCAGTCCAGGAAGTAGATGCAGGCGGCGTCGACGTGGACATAATCGGTCTCCACGGACGGAAACTCCACGGCGAGCTCGTCCATGACCCGCTGGTAGAGATCACCCGCGAACGTCAGGACGTTCGTCTTGTGCACGAGCGTAAGCTTGCCGCGTCGCTGGGGCGAGGCCGCCAGCTCGAACGCATAGCGGACGATGCGCTCCACGCCGTGCCGGGTGTTGACCGACTCCTGGACCGCGACCTCGTGCTGGGTGCCTTTGCGGTGGAAGCCACCCGCTCCGCTGTACAGACCCTCGGAGTTCTCGCGGACCACGACGAAGTTCACGTCCTCCTCGGTGTGACTGGGCACCAGCGTCTGCACGCCGGGATAGCGCACGACCGGCCGCAGGTTCACGTACTGGTCCAGCTGGAATCGCGCGCGCAGCAGCAGGTCCCGCTCCAGGATGCCCGGCTTCACGCGCGGGTCGCCGACCGCGCCCAGCAGGATCGCGTCGCATCCGCGCATCCCCTCGAGCTCCGTGTCCGGCAGCGTCTCGCCCGTTCGCAGGTAGCGGTCGGCGCCCAGGTCGAACTCGATCAGCTCCGTGTCGAAGCCGTCGCGAACGGCCTCGAGGACCTTTAGGCCCTCGGCCACGACCTCCGGGCCGGTGCCGTCGCCGCGGATGACCCCGATCCGGTGCGCTCGGCTCACGGAGCGACCTCGGGCTCCGTGGCCGCACCGGGATCGGTTGGCACCACCAGGAACCACCGGTTGATGGCGGCCAGATACGCCCGGGCGCTCGCCTCCACGACGTCCACGCTGACGCCGCGACCCGTCACGAGGCGGCCGTCGATCTCGAGCTGCACCACCACGTCTCCCAATGCGTCGGACCCGCCGGTGACGCTGGAGACGTTGAAGTTGATGAGGCGGGCCTCGACCCCCGCCGCGCGCTGGATGGCCCCGCACGCGGCGTCGATCATGCCGTCACCGAAGGCGCTCTCCTCGATCGTCTCCTCACCCCGCCGCAGGCGCACGGTCGCGCTCGGGGAGAGATGGGTCCCGCCCCCGACCTGCAGCGACTCCAGCACCAGGAGTTCCGAGTCCGCACCCCGGATCTCCTCGCCCACGATCGCGGCAAGATCCTGGTCGGTGATCTGGATCTTGCGGTCGGCCAGCTCCTTGAACCGGGCGAACGCGCGGTCCACGTGCTCGGTCGGCACGTCGACGCCCATCTTCGTCAGCGCGTCCACGAAGGCGTGGCGGCCGCTGTGCTTGCCCAGCACCAGCGAGTTGCCCTCCAGGCCGACCTCGACCGGGTCCATGATCTCGTACGTGGCGCGGTTCGAGAGCACGCCGTGCTGGTGGATCCCGCTCTCGTGCGCGAACGCGCTGGAGCCCACCACCGCCTTATTCGGCTGGACGTTGTAGCCGGTGGTCATGGCGACCAGGCGCGATGTGCGGATGATCTCCCGGATGTTCAGGCCGTGGCTCCTCCCGAGCGCCTGGCCCCGTGTCCGCACCACCATGGCGATCTCCTCGAGCGAGCAGTTCCCCGCGCGCTCGCCGATCCCGTTCACCGCGACCTCGACCTGGCCGGCGCCGTTCTCGATGCCGGCCAGCGAGTTCGCCACCGCCAGCCCGAGGTCGTTGTGGCAATGCGTGCTGATCGTGACGTGGGCCGGCGTGGCCTCGCGCACGATCCGCACGAGCTCGCCGAATTCGGTGGGGGTGGCGTAGCCCACGGTGTCGGGCACGTTGATCGTGGTGGCGCCGCACTCCACCGCCACGCGGAAGCACTCCAGCAGGAACTGCAGCTCCGTGCGCGTGGCGTCCTGCGCGCTGAACTCGACGTCGTCGGTGTAGCTGACGGCCAGACGCACGTTCTCGCGGATCGCCTCCAGCACCTGGTTGTTGCTCATGCGCAGCATGTCGTTCATGTGCACGTCGCTGGTGCTGATGAACGTGTGGATCCGCCAGCGGTCGGCCCCCTTCAGAGCCTGGGCCGCGCGTTCGATGTCGCCGGTGGTGGTGCGCGCCAGCGCCGCGATGACGGGACCCCCGACGCTGGAGGCGATCTCGCTGACCGCGTCGAACTCACCGTCGGAGCTGATCGGGAACCCGGCCTCGAGGATGTCGACGTTCAGTCGCGCCAGCTGCTCGGCGATCTCGACCTTCTCGGAGCGGGTGAGCGCGATGCCGGGCGCCTGCTCGCCGTCGCGCAGTGTGGTGTCGAAGATGCGGACGTTCGCGGGAACGTCCGCCTGGGCTACGTCGCCGACGCTATCGCTCATTCAGGAACCACCTTCTTCTCGGACTCCAACCAGGGCATCATCCGGCGCAGCTCCCGTCCCACATCCTCGAGCTGGGACGTGCGCGCCTCCTGCCGAAGTCGGAGGAACTCCGGGAAGCCGGCGTCGGCCTCCGCGATCCACTTCTTCGCGAACGATCCGTCCTGGATCTCGGACAGCACCTGCCGCATCGTCTCGCGGGCCCGGTCGTCCACCACGCGGGGGCCGCTCTGGTAGTCGCCCCACTCCGCCGTGTCGCTGACGGAGTAACGCATCCACGACAGGCCGCCCTCGTAGATCAGGTCGATGATGAGCTTCAGCTCGTGGAGGCACTCGAAGTACGCGATCTCCGGCTGGTAGCCGGCCTCCACGAGGGTGTCGAAGCCGTTCTTGATCAACGAGGAGACGCCGCCGCAGAGCACGCTCTGCTCGCCGAACAGATCGGTCTCGGTCTCCTCCTTGAAGCTCGTCTCGATGATGCCCGGCTTCGCGCACCCGATACCGGCGCCGTACGCCAGCGCGCGCTGCAGCGCCTTGCCGCTGGCGTCCTGCTGCACGGCCACGAGGCCCGGCGTGCCGTTGCCCTCCACGTAGGTGCGGCGGACGAGGTGACCCGGCCCCTTCGGCGCGATCATGGTCACGTCCACGTCGTCGGGCGGCGTGACGGTGCCGAAGTGGATCGAGAAGCCGTGCGCGAACATCAGCATGTTGCCGGCCTCGAGGTTCGGAGCGACGTCGGCGGCGTACACCTTCGCGTGCGAGGTGTCGGGCAGGAGCACCATGACCACGTTCGCCTCACGGACGGCGTCGGCGATGTCCAGCACGCGGAGCCCGGCGGCCTCTGCCTCCGCGCGCGAGGACGACGCAGGTCGCAGGCCCACGCGGACGTCGAAGCCCGAGTCCTGGAGGTTCTGGGCGTGAGCGTGGCCCTGCGAGCCGAAGCCCAGGACCGCGATCTTGTCGCCGGCCAGCGCCGACCGGTCCGTGTCGCCCTCGTAGTAGATCGTCGCCATGTCGCTCTCCCTCGCTCGCCGCCCCGGCCGGGAGCCGGGGCGCTTCATCCTGTTGGCAATCGGCTGTTGGCAATTGGGCGAACGCTTCGCGTCGCTCCTGGTCAGACCCCGCCGCCGTCCCAGGCCGCCTGGCCCTCGGCGCCGGCCGCCTTCGCGGTCTTGAGCACACGCTCGCGGATCCCACGATCGCCGCGCACGAGGGCGATCCGCCCCGTCCGCGCCAGCTCCACCACACCGAAGTCCTCCAGCAGCGCCAGGAAGGACTCGAGCTTGGGCGGCGAGCCCGTGGCCTCGATCGTGATCGTCTTGTGCGTGACGTCGGTGACGCGCACGCGGAAGACCTCGCAGATCTCCATCACGCGCGCCCGCATCTCACCCTCGGCCCGCACCTTGACCAGCATCAGCTCGCGCTCGACGGAGTCGCCCGCCTCGTGTTCGTAGATCTTGATGACGTTGATCAACTTGTTCAGCTGCTTCGTCACCTGCTCCAGCGGCTTGCGGTCGACGTCGACGACGATCGTCATGCGGGAGAGCCCATGCTCCTCTGTGGGCCCGACCGCGAGCGAGTCGATGTTGAACCCGCGGGCCGCGAACAGGCCGGCCACGCGCGTGAGCACACCCGGGCGGTCCTCGACCAGCACGGACAACGTGTGGAGTGTGCTCATGCGATCGGTGCCTCCGCTGGGTCGTCGGCGGGCCGCAGGCCCTCCGGGCCGGTGATGATCTCGTCGTTGCTGGCTCCCGCCGGGACCATGGGGAAGCACATCTCGCCCGAGTCCACCCGGAAGTCGATGACCACGCTGCGGTCGGTGACCGACAGCGCCTTGTCGATCACCTGCTCCACCTCGTCGGGATGCTCGGCCCGCAGCCCGACCGCGCCGTAGGCCTCCGCGAGCTTCACGTAGTCGGGCGTGTCGTAGCTCAGGTACACCTCGGAGTACCGCTCCTGGTAGAAGAGCTCCTGCCACTGGCGCACCATCCCCAGGTAGGCGTTGTTGATGATCGCCGTGATGAACGGGATCTTCTCCGTGCTGCTGGTGGCGAGCTCCTGGCAGGTCATCTGGAAGCAGCCGTCGCCGTCGATCGCGATCACGCGGGCGTCCGGCCTGCCGGCCGCCGCACCCAGCGCCGCGGGCACCGCGAAGCCCATGGTGCCGAGGCCGCCGGAGTTGATCCACGTCCGCGGCCGGTTGAACTTCCAGAACTGCGACGCCCACATCTGGTGCTGGCCCACGCCGGAGACCACGACCGTGTCCGAGCCGGCGGCCTCGTAGAGCTTCTGGATCGCGAACTGCGGCTTCAGCGGGCCGTCCGGCTGCTGGTCGTACGCGTAGGGATGCTCCTCCTGCCATGCCGCCAGCTGGTGCCGCCACGGGGTGCGGTCCGGTGGGCCGCCCTCGGCCTCCTGCCGCTTCGTCAGCTCGGCCAGCAGCTTGGTCAGCACGTCCTTGCAGTCCCCGACGATCGGCACGTCGGCGGTCCGGTTCTTGCCGATCTCCGCCGGATCGATGTCGATGTGGACGATCTTCGCGTCCGGCGCGAAGCCGTCGAGCTTGCCGGTGACCCGGTCGTCGAAGCGCGCGCCGGCCGCGATCAGCAGGTCCGATCGCTGCATCGCCATCACGGCGGTGTAGTTGCCGTGCATGCCCGGCATCTCCAGGCAGAGCTCGTGCTCGTCGGGGAAGGCGCCGCGCGCCATCAGCGTGGTGACGACCGGCAGGCCCGCCGCCGTGGCGACCTGGTACAGCTCCTTCGTGGCCTCGGCCTTGATCACGCCGCCGCCCACGTACAGGACCGGCCGCCGCGACTTCATGATGAGCTTCGCGGCCTCCACGATCTGGCGCTGGTTCCCCTTCGTGGTGGGCTTGTAGCCCGGCAGCTTCACGGAGTCTGGCCACTTCCAGCTGGTCTCGCCGACCAGCACGTCCTTGGGCAGGTCGACCAGGACCGGCCCGGGCCGGCCGGTGCGCGCGATGTGGAACGCCTCGCGGATCGCCTCGGCCACGTCCTGGGGGCGGGTGACCAGCATGTTGTGCTTCGTGACCGGCATCGTGATGCCGGTGATGTCGGCCTCCTGGAACGCGTCGTTGCCGACGACCGGCGTGGGCACCTGCCCCGTGATCGCGACCATCGGGACCGAATCCATCTTCGCGTCGGCGAGCGGCGTCACCAGGTTGCAACCGCCGGGGCCGGACGTGGCCATGACGACGCCGACCTTGCCGGTCGCCCACGCGTAGCCCTCCGCGGCGTGGCCGGCGCCCTGCTCGTGCCGGCACAGGACGTGTCGGACGCTCGAGTCGATCAGCGGGTCGTAGGCGGGCAGGATCGCGCCGCCCGGGACGCCGAACATGATGTCGACGCCCTCGCCCTCGAGGGACTTGAACAGCGCCTGCGCGCCGGTGACCTTCATCGTGCGGCCACCTCCCGCTCCTCGACCGGGCCGGTCTCCACGCGCTTGACGGTGGCGGACAGCCGCTGGGACAGGTTGCGGCACGCCCGCTCGAACTCCCACGGGGTCCAATCGCGACGCCGCATCTGCAGGACGTCCTCCTGGTGCTCGTCACCGAAGTCGAAGCCCCCGCCCAGGTAGATCACCTCGCTGGAGAGGTACCGGTCGACGGTCGAGCGAACGGATGGCTCGGCGGCCTCGACCGTGACCTGGCCGGGGCCCTCCCACAGGACGCTCGCCACGACGGTGCCGTCTCGCTCGAACTCGTACCTCATGGTGGTGCTCCTTTCCTCTCCTTGGCCCTTTCGGCGGTGTCCGGGTGGTGCCTGGCGTGGGGCTGAACGATGGGTACAAAAAACCCCCCGGCGGGCCGGAGGGCATCGGGCGCGGCGCAGGCCTCCTGGGCCTGGTCGCGCCTACGGAATAAGTACGAGGTCGCTGGGTGCGGGTGTCCTCAGTTTGGTGAACATGGTCGGGTTAGTGTAGTGACCAGGCAGAACTTGTCAACTTGGGGGAGCGGGATGCGCAGACTGATCGCGAACGAGTGGATGACCCTCGATGGCGTGGTGCAGGCGCCGGGACAGGCGGACGAGGACCCCAGCGGCGGCTTCACGCACGGCGGCTGGCACATGCCGTACTTCGACGACCTCTCCAGGGGTTGGGTGGTGGAGGGCTACGCCGGCGCCGGCGGCTTCGTGTTGGGGCGCCGTACCTACGAGCTCCTGGCCTCCTACTGGCCGCACGCCTCCGAGGACGAACAGGTCATCGCCCGGCCGCTCAACACGCTTCCGAAGTACGTGGCCTCGACCACACTGGCCGAGCCGCTCGAGTGGGAGCATTCGAGCCTGCTTCGGGGCAACGTCGCCGAGGCCGTGGCCGCGTTGAAGCGCGAGGACGGCAAGGACCTGCACCTGATCGGCAGCACGCAGCTGGCGCACAGGCTGATCGAACACGATCTCGTCGACGAGTTCAGGATGATGATCGATCCGCTCACCGTCGGCGGCGGCAAGCGCCTTTTCCCGGACGACGGGGCGGCCAGACCGCTGCGTCTGGTGGACAGCCAGGTGACGACCACGGGCGCGATCCTCGCGACCTACGCCGCCGCCGGATCCTGACGGCCAGACCGCGCTCGACGACGTGCAAGGTGATCAGGCCGAGCTAGGTTGCGAGGAGCCCGGACCCTCGGCACTCATAGCCATCCATCCGGGGGAACCGCACCTGCCAAGGCTCCACCCCCCAAGCGACTTGTCCGATCGACGGGCTCCGGGTAGTGTTCAACCGGTGAGTTGAATACACGGACGAGGATGAGATGGCGATCGACCAACTGAGCACGACCTTCTCGGCGCTGGCCGACCCCACGCGCCGGGCGATCCTGGAGCGGCTCGCCCACGGCGAGGCCACGGTGAACGAACTGGCCGAGCCGTTCCCCGTCACCGTGCAGGCGGTCTCGAAGCACCTCAAGGTGCTGGAGCGGGCCGGGCTCATCACCCGGAGCCGGACCGCCCAGTGGCGACCCTGCCGGCTCCGAGCCGAGCCGCTCCAGAGGATGGATGACTGGGTGAGCGACTACCGTCGGTTCTGGCAGCAGAGCTTCGACCGTCTCGATGAGCACCTGCGAACGACCCGGGCCGCCGAACCGGGCAACCAGAAGGGAGCGAGCGATGAGTGACCCGACACCGCCCGAGGGAGTCGTCTCCGCGCACAGCGACGCCGACGGGATCTTGATCGTCCGTATCTTCGACGCGCCGCGCGAGGAGGTCTTCAAGGCCTGGACGGTGGCCGAGCGATTCGCCGAGTGGTTCGGCGAGCACGGCTCCGAGATCCCCCTCGACCAGGTGGCGATGGACGCCCGGCCGGGCGGGAAGTGGCACGCCACGATGTACCACGGCCCGGATCGGATCGAGATCCCGTTCGCCGGGGAGTTCCTCGAGGTCGTGGAGCCCGAACGCGTCGTGCTGACGCTCACGGTCCCGGGCGAGTCCCAACCCGGCCAGGCCGAGGTGCTCACGGCCGACCTCAGGGACCTGGGCGACGGCCGGACCGAGCTCACCTTCACGCAGCGCGGCGGCAACCTGCCGGCCGACGAGTACTCGCGCGCGATGCGCGGCTCGCTGATCTTCTTCGAGCGGCTGCAGGAGTCACTCAAGACGCGACACGACTGACCGCGGGCCGGAGCCGGCCGACATCGAACAGGAGGCAGCGATGGAACACGTCACGTCAGCCGATGGAACCTCGATCGGATTCGATCGGCTCGGCGCTGGCCCGCCGGTGCTCCTGGTGAGCGGAGGCTCGGTCGACCGGACGTCCAATGCCGGGCTCGCCGAGCAGCTCGCGTCGACCTTCACGGTGTTCAACTACGACCGGCGCGGGCGCGGCGACAGCACCGATACGCTCCCCTATGACGAGGATCGCGAGATCGAGGACATCGATGCGGTCGCCGAGGCCGCGGGGGGATCGGCGTTCCTCTTCGGATCGTCCTCTGGAGCGGCGCTCGCGATGGACGCGGCCGCACGGCTCGACTCCATCACGAAGGTCGCGATGTGGGAGCCCCCGTTCCTGCCGGAGGGCGCCCCGCGCCCGCCGGGCGACACGGAGAAGACCTTCCACGATCTGGTCGCTGCCGGTCGCCGCGAAGACGCCGCCGAGTTCTTCATGCGAGACGTCGTCCGGTTGCCGCCGGAGTTCGTCGAGGGCGCGAAACGATCGCCGTTCTGGGCCCCCACGGTGGCGTTGGCCCATACCCTCGAGTACGACGCGAGGATCATGGGCGACTATTCGATCCCTACCGACCGAGCGGCGGCGGTGAAAGTGCCGGCGATCGTGGTGGCGGGCGGCGCCGACTTCCCATGGATGCCGGAGACGGCGCAGATGATCGCCGACGCGATGCCGGACGGGCGGATGGCCCGGCTCGAGGGCCAGGGCCACAACGTCGACCCCGCGGTGCTGGCCCCCGTGCTGGTGGAGTTCTTCACCGACTGAGCCGGCGCACGCGGGCCGGCGTCAGCGGTGGAACGCGCTCAGACGTTCGGCCTCCTCGCCGACCGCTCGACGGTCCCGCGCCGGGAGCGGCCGGAACGGCGCCGGCCGCACCGCGCCGGCCTCGAACCTCCACGTCCCGGCGACCTGCCCATCGACGAGGAAGGTCGGCACGGAGTGCGGGGTCTTCGTGTTGAACACGAGCGGGCGATCGTCCTCGCGCAGGATCTGGGCGCGGCGCGCGTGCACGAGCAGGATGGCGTCCCACGTCGGGAGGAAGCGGACCGGGGCCGGCGTGCCGGCGCCGGGAAGCGGCGCGCCACGAAGATCGACGAGCGCCGCACCGGCCTCGTCCCGGAACCTGCGCAGCGACATGGTGGCCGTGGCCGCGGTCACCGTGGTCGGAGGCAGCCCCGCCCAGTTTGCGACATCCCGCTCCGACGCCGGCCCGAACGCGCCGAGATATCGACGCACGAGATGAACGACCGCGTCCCGCTCGTCGACCGTCGCCGGCCCGAGCCACCGGTCGGCCGTCGTCACGAGGTCGGCGCGCCGCCGCTCCCACGTGCCCGAGGGCGGGACCCGCACGAGGTCGGTCCACAGGCCGACCCCGTTCCATGTGCCGGTGTCGATGCCGAGCTCGCGGATCAGGTCCGTGGTCCGGCGAGGTCCGTCCCGGAGCAGTGAGGCCGTGCGGCGGGCGAGCGCCTGCATCCGGCTCGCCCCCATGGCACCGCGGGTGGCCGCGAGCCACCCGGCGCGCCGGGCGCGACGCACCCCCTCGGCGACGAGCGGATAGTCGCGCCTGGACACGACGTGGATCGTGGAGCGCATCAGCGTCGCCTGCACGATGCGCCGACGCTCCAACGCCTCGGTGTACCGAAACCGGTCCAGGTCCGCGACGCGCGACCACAGCCCGATATAGCCGGACGGCGCGTACTGGGTCTGCAGTCCGCCGATCCGCTCGATCGCGCGCGGGATCGGCGTCTGCGCTCGCTCCAGGAGGAGCTGCCGGGCAAGCACCGCGCGGTTGAGCTCGCGAACGGTCAGCGTGCGCACGGCCACAGCGCCCAGTCTAGGGACGTCGCCGGTGCACGGTTTCCGCCCCGGCGAGCCCCGCGAAGGAGCTCTGAGCAGCCGCAATGGCGGTGTGCGATGCTCGCGCGGTCGGAGGGAAGGGGGAGGCATGCGCAGGCGCGCACTCTGCGGGGCGGTGCTGGCGACCCTGGTGCTGGGGGTCGCCGCGGTGTCGGTGGCGAACTCGAAGGTCACGGAGCCCGCACGGCTGGTCGTCGTCGAGCACGCGGACACCGACGTGGTCACGGATACGGGCGCGGCGGGCGACACGGCGGGCGATCTGCTCACGTTCTCGAACCCGCTGTACAACCGGGCGAACACCCAGCAGATCGGCCGCGACCAGGGCGATTGCGTGCGGATCGACCCGGCGGCGGGCAAGTGGCAGTGTCGCTGGATCGCCTGGGTCGGCGGCGGCGCCATCACGGTCGAGGGGCCGTTCTACGACTCGAGGGACAGCGTCATGGCCATCACGGGCGGCACCGGTCACTACTCGAACGTCCGGGGCACGATGCAGCTGCACGCCCTGTCCGCCACCGAGTTCCGGTTCGCCTACTCGATCGAGCCGTAGCGCGCGGTGGGACGGGTCGCGGGCCCGTCCCACCTCCGCGGGATCTACGGGGCCGGCGTCGTCCCGCCCGTCACGCTCGGGCGCGGCTGCTCCTCCTGCTCGCCCGCCAGATCCTCCTGACCGGAACCAACCTGGCTGCCGGGCCCCTCGCCGCCGTGCATCTCCAGCTCGTGACGCCTCGCCTCCAGCGGATCCTCGAACTGCTGTCCGCACGTTGGGCAGACCAGATCTCCTGCCGCCCGGTTCTTGGGGGTCGCCATCGCGCACTCCTCTCCGCTCGTGGGATCGCAGGTGGCCCACGTACCCGTCCCGGCATCCACCGACACCCGCCTGACCACAGGTCATCCATCGCGGATTCCGGCCCCCTGCCTCTGGGTGTAGCGTCCTCCAGGTGACGCGTGATGCAGTTCGACGTCGTCGCCTTCCGTCCCTCGGGGGCGCGGTCCTCACGGGCGTGATCGTCCTGGCGGGGTGTTCGCCGGGACCGCCGAGTGCGGAGCCCGGAGCCGGCGGAGGGAACGTCAGGATCGCCGCGGTGGGCGACATCGCGTGCAGCAAGTTCCCGGACGATCGCCTGAAGCGCTGCCGGTACGACGTCGTGGGAGCGCAGGTCGAGGCCGGCGACTACGACGCGTTCCTGGCGCTCGGGGATCTGCAGTATCTGAAGGGCAGCTACCACCACTTCACGACGTACTACGACCGCTACTTCGGCGCGGTGAAGGAGATCACCAAGCCGGTGCCGGGCAACCACGAGACGTACACGCCGTTCATGGCCGGCTACATGAAGTACTTCGGCGCCACCGTGCACCAGCAGGGCGACTACCTCACGAACGCCGGGTTCTACTCCTACGACCTCGGCGCCTGGCACATGGTGGCGCTGAACTCCCAGCTCTGTCGCGGCAGCACCTACGACTACTCCACGGGCGGGCGGATGCCGATCGCCCGCAACCCGAACGTCCTGGAGGGCTGCGGCCCCGGCGACTCCATGTACGAATGGCTGAAGGCGGACCTGGAACAACACCCCGCGCAGTGCACCCTCGCCTACTACCACCACCCCCTGCTGTACCGGAACGAGTACGTGGAGGAGCCGTACTGGCCGGGTCCGTTCCACTACGCGATGATCCCGATGTGGGAGCTGTTGGACCAGCACGGCGTGGACGTCGTGCTGAATGGGCACGAGCACAACTACCAGCGGTTCTCACCGCAGGACGCGCACGGGCGTCCGGTGCAGGACGGCATCACCGAGTTCATCGTGGGCACTGGTGGGAGCACGCACACGTATTTCAAGCGCAGGTTCGAGCCACCGGCCGCCTTCGTGGCCGGCGCCGACTCCTCCTTCGGGATCCTGGAGATGACGCTCCGCGACGGGAGCTACGACTTCTCGTTCCTGCCGGCTGAGGGAGAGCCGGCGTTCGAGGACACCGGCTCCGCGACCTGCCGGTAGGTCGGCGCCGGGAGGTAGTCGGGCCGCCCGTGGGTCAGGTGCCCGGGGTCGGCCGCCCGTGGGTCAGTTGCCGGTGGCCGAGAGGAACTCGTCGAGATCGGGCGCCACGTGGAAGCTCGGCTCCATGTGGCCCACCAACGCCTCCACCGTCTTGTAGCCGTTGCCGGTGACGTAGGCGACGGTCTCCTCCTCGGGGCGGATCACGCCAGCCTCCACCATCGCTTGCGGAGGTTCGCGATCGTGACGCCGCCCGCGGTCTCGGTGAACACGCCCTCGGTGGCGGCCAGCAGCCCGATCCCGTCGATGATCTCCTGCTCCGTGCACGCGCCGATGCCGCCGGCGGTCTGGCGCGCGACCTGCATGCGCGAAATGCCGTCGGCCGGCGACCCGATCGCCAGGGAGCGGGCGATCGTGTCCGGCTTCATCGGCGTGACCTCCTCGGCGCCGCCTGGAAGGCCTGCGCGACGGGCGAGCAGCCCTCGCGCCTGCGCGCCCGAGACGCGGTAGGGCCGCTCCTCCACCGCGCCGATCGCGATCAGCTCGCCGAACGCGCGATGGATCTTCGTGAGCAGCGCGCCCGACGCGATCGGTACCACGACGTGATCCGGCAGCCGCCAGCCGAGCTGCTCCGCGGTCTCGAATCCCGAGCGACTTCGAGCCCTCGGCGTAGAACGGCCGCATGTTCACGTTCACGAACGCCCACGGCAGGGTCTCCGCGACCTCGCTGCAGAGACGGTTCACGTCGTCGTAGTTGCCCTTCACCGCGACGACCTTCGCGCCGTACGCCTCGGTGGCGAGGATCTTCGCCCGCTCGAGGTCGTCCGGCACGAACACGTAGCACTGCATGCCCGCCTTCGCCGCATGGGCCGCGGTGGCGTTGGCGAGGTTCCCGGTGGACGCGCAACTGACCGCCTCGAAGTCGAACGCGCGGGCCATGGTCACGGCCACGCGAGACCACGCGGTCCTTGAAGGAGTTGCTGACGGGTTCACGCTGTCGTCCTTGATCCAGAGCCGTTGCAGACCCAGGCGCTCGGCGAGATTGTCCGCGCGCCGCAGCGGCGTGAACCCGGCTCCCAGGTCGACGCGCTCGACGCCGGGTCCGCCCGGCAGGAGGGACTCGTAACGCCAGAGCGTCGTACGGACCCGCCTCGGCCTGCCTTGCGGAACTGATCGCCGTCCACGCCTTGAGGTCGTATGCGGGCTCCAGCGGTCCGAAGCACTCCTCGCAGATCGTGAGCGGTTCCACCGGGTACTGCGCGCCGCAGCTCGCGGCACTGCAGCGCGGGCAGTCCCTGGCGTCACGATCGTGCGTCATCCCGTCACCGCCCCATGATCGGCCGAGCCCACGAGCTTGGCGTACTTGGCCAGCGCTCCCCTGGTGTACCTGGGCTCCGGCTCGCTCCACTCCTGGCGGCGGCGCTCCACCTCTTCGGCGTCGACCAGCAGGTCGAGGCGGCGCCCCGCCGCGTCGATCAGGATCTCGTCGCCCTCCCGCACCAGCGCGATGGGGCCGCCGACGAAGGCCTCGGGGGCGATGTGGCCGACGCTGTAGCCCTTCGTGGCACCGCTGAAGCGGCCGTCGGTGACGAGCGCGACCTGAGAGCCGAGTCCGGCGCCGGCCACCGCGGCGGTCACCGCCAGCATCTCGGGCATGCCGGGCGACCCCTTCGGGCCCTCGTACCGGATCACCATGATGTCCCCGGCCACGATCTCTCCGCGCGTCAGCGCGTGGAACGCGTCCGTCTCCGAATCGAATGGCCGGGCGCGGCCGCGGAACTCGAGGCTGGCGGCGCCGGCGATCTTCATGACCGAGCCGTCGGGCGCGAGCGAGCCACGAAGGATCGCGGTGCCGCCCTCGGGATGGATCGGGTCCTTCACTGCGTGCACGATCGTCCCGTCGGGCGCCGCCGGGTCCAGATCACGGAGGTTCTCGGCGACGGTCTTGCCCGTGACCGTCATGCAGTCGCCGTCGAGCAGTCCGGCCTCGAGCAGCTCCTGCATGACGACGGGCACGCCGCCGACGCGGTCGAGGTCGCTCATCACGAACTTCCCGGCGGGCCGCACGTCGACGAGGTGCGGCACCTCGCGCGAGATGGCGTCGAAGTCGTCGAGCTCGAGCGGGACACCGGCCTCGCGCGCGATCGCCAGCAGGTGCAGCACGGCGTTCGTGGAGCCCGCGAGGGCCATGGTGACGGCGATCGCGTTGCGGAAGGCAGCCGGCGTCATGATGTCCCGCGGCCGCGGCCCGTCCTCGGCCAGCAGGCGGGCGACGGCGACCCCGGCCTCGCGGGCGACGACCTCGCGGCGATAGTCGACCGCGGGCGGGCTCGCGCTGCCCGGCAACGACATGCCGATCGCCTCGGCCGCGCACGCCATGGTGTTCGCGGTGTACATGCCGGCGCACGAGCCGGCGGTGGGGCACGCGTGGCGCTCCACCGCGTGCAGCTCGTCGTCGCTCATGGTCCCCTTCGCGTTCGCCCCGACGGCCTCGAAGACGTCCTGGATCGTGATGTCCCGGCCGTCGTGCCGTCCCGGCATGATCGTGCCGCCGTAGACGAAGACCGCGGGCAGGTTCAGGCGCGCCGAGGCCATCAGCATGCCCGGCAGGCTCTTGTCGCAGCCGGCGATCGTGACCATGCCGTCGATCCGCTCGGCGTGCATCACGATCTCCACGGAGTCCGCGATGATCTCGCGGCTCACGAGGCTCGCCTTCATGCCCTCGTGGCCCATCGCGATGCCGTCGGAGATGGCCACGGTGTTGAACTCGATCGGGACGGCGCCGCCCTGGCGCACGCCCTCCTTCGCGAGGGCGGCCAGCTTGTCCAACTGGTAGTTGCAGGGCGTGACCTCGTTCCAGCTCGAGGCGACGCCAACCTGGGCTTTGCCGAAGTCCTCCTCGCTGAAGCCGACGGCCCGGAGCATGGCGCGGGCGGGCGCTCGCTCGGGGCCCTGGGTGACCTCCCAGCTCCGCGGCCGGCCCGGCAGGCCGTCGAGGTCGCGGGCCGGGGGACGCTCCTCGCCGGCTGCCACCGTGGTTTACCCTCCTCGGGACTCGTTCGGACGCGAACCGTCGATCCGCGGGTTCGTGAGGAAAGGAATGCTCTCAGATGCGGCATGACGTGCCACCCGACGCCGGGCGGAGCTGGTGGTTGCGCGAGGCCCTCGCCGCCGATCCCGGCGAGCCGGCCCCGGCGCTCGCCGGCGACGTCGAGGCCGACGTCGTGATCCTGGGCGGCGGCTTCACCGGCATGTGGACCGCTCTGCATCTCACCGACCGCGAGCCGGATCTCCGCGTGGTGATCCTGGAGCAGGACATCTGCGGCGGAGGCCCCAGCGGCCGCAACGGCGGCTTCGTGAACTCGTGGTGGGCCGGCGTGGACGAGCTGGCGGAGCGCTTCGGCGACGACGCCACGCTCGCCCTCTGCCGTGCCGGGGCTCGCGCCGTGGACGGTATCGAGGCCTTCTGCACGCGCCACGGCATCGATGCGTGGTTCGCGCGCGTGGGCGACCTGAACGTCGTGACGAGCGCCGCGCACGACGGCGCCTGGAACTCGACCCTCGAGGTCGCGACCCGCCTCGGCGCCGCCGGCCAGTTCCGTGCGCTCACGGCCGAGGAGACGCGCGCGATCGCCGACTCCCCCACCTTCCGCGGCGGCGTGCTGGACCGCGAGGGCGTGACGGTGCAGCCGGCGAGGCTCGCGCGCGGGATGCGGCGCGTCCTGCTGGAACGGGGGGTTCGGATCCACGAGCAGTCGCCGGTCACGCGCTTCGGTGCCGGGCGGCCCGCCACCGCGGAGACGCCGGGCGGGCGGGTCCGCGCCGGCTCGGCGGTCGTCGCGCTGAACGCATGGGCGTCCGCGTGGAGGCAGTTCCGCCGGACCGTGATGGTGCGCGGCAGCTACATCGTGTTGACGGCGCCGGCGCCGGAGCGCCTCGCGGAGATCGGGTGGACGAACGGGGAGAGCATCTCGGACTTCCGCTCGGCGCTGCACTACCTGCGCACCACCAAGGACGGACGGATCGCGTTCGGCATCGGTGGGATGCAGCCGGGCCTCGCGCGGACGATCGGTCCGGCGTTCGCGCACGACGAACGGTCGATCCACGTGGCCGCCGAGGATCTGTGGCGCATGTTCCCGGCCTTCCGGGACGTGCCCCTGGAGGCGGCGTGGGGCGGGCCGATCGACGTGGCGGGGCACCACCTCCCGTACGTGGGCCGTCTGGACCGTGGCGACGTCCACTACGCGCACGGATACACCGGCAACGGCGTGGGCCCCAGCCATCTCGTCGGCGAGCTGCTCGCCACCCGGGTCCTCGGGGCGCCGGATCCGGCGCTGGAGTCGCTGCCGATCGCCACGGTGGAGCCGATGCGCTTTCCGCCCGAGCCGTTCCGATCACCGGGCGCCCTCGTCGCGAACACGGCGATCCGGCACAAGGACGAGGCCGAGGACCGCGGGGAGGAGCCCAACCCGCTCGTGGACTTCGTGGCGAAGCTGCCGCGACGGCTCGGCTACAACCTGGGCCCGTAGGCACGATCCTGACGCATGGAACCCGCCGCCCACATGGATCAGGGACCGGCTTCTCCCTCCGATCGGGCGCCCGAAGATGCCGGATGCGGGGTATGGCGCGGAGACCTCCCGTGGCCGACCATGTGGGCATGATGACGTGCAGCCTCTGCGGCGGATCGGTCAGCACTTGCGCCTCGTGTCACGGCACGTGCGCGACGCCGGTGTGCCACACCTGCCGCGACAGCGACACCTCGGTCGTGCACACGCCGGGTCAGAAGCTGACGCTGACGCTCGCGCCCCCGGTCGTGCTGGTCTAGGGACCGAACGACTCGAAGCCCGGCGCGACGGCGGGCCACGGTGAGGCGGTCTCCCATGTCGCGCCGACCGCCAGCACCAGATCGTCGCCGAACCTCGGTCCGGTGATCTGCAGCCCGAACGGGACGCCGTTGGACGACACGCCCGCCGGCACCGACAGCGCCGGGTGTCCCGTGAGGTTCGCGAGCTGCGTGTTGTACGCCTCGGCGTCCGTGCCGGCGCGCTCCGCACCCGGCATGCGTCCGTCCGCCAGGAATCCCTCGACGCACATCGTCGGCGTCAGCAGCACGGTGTCGCGACCGAGCAGCTCGTCCACGGCGCGCACGTACGCGAACCGCCGCCGCTTCGCGTCGAGGTAGGCGTCCAGACCGATGCCGGCCGCGATCTCCATGACGGCGCGGAAGGTCGGCGACAGACGGTCGGTCTCCGCCGCGAGCCGGTCGCGGCCGAGGACGTGCAGCTGCTCCACCGCGCAGATGGTGAACCAGTCGTCGTCGGGGTTGCCCGGCGCGAAGACGCCGTCGAGCTCCGCGGGCTCTGCGGTGAGCCCGCTCGCGCGGGCGAAGACGAGGATCGCGCGCTCGAAGGATTCGGCGATGGCAGCCGGCAGGCCGCCCTCCGGTCCCAGACGCTGCGCGACGAGCGCGCGACGCGGCCAGATCCCCATCCTGGGCGACCATCCCGGGTGCGCCGTCGGATCCCCGGCGACCGGGCCCTTCATGACCTCCAGCAGTAAGGCGAGGTCGGTCACGTTCGTCGCCATCGGCCCCGAGGTCGACAGATCGATCCACGACGGGATCGGCGATCGCCCGATCAGGCCGTTCGTCGGCTTCAGACCCGCGAGGCCGCAGAACGCGGCCGGGATCCGGATCGAGCCGCCGCCGTCGGTACCCGTCACGAGTGGCGCCATCCCCGACGCGAGGGCGGCGCCCGAGCCGCCGCTGGAGCCACCCGGCGACCAGTCCGGGGCCCACGGATTCTTCGTCTCGCCGAAGAGCGAGTTGTGGGTGTAGCCCTCGAAGGCGAACTCCGGGACGTTCGTCTTGCCGACGACGATCGCGCCGGCCGCGCGCAGCCGCGACACCACGAGCGAATCGGTCGCCGCCGGCCCGGATGACTCGTGGACGACCGAACCGTGAGTGGTTCGCATGCCCGCCACGTCCTGGGTGTCCTTCACCAGCAGCGGGAGCCCGGCGAGCGAGCCCATGTGCCGCCGCGTGTCGGCGCCGGCGGCCTCCTCCAGTGCCTCGTCCGCGCGCACGGCCACGACGGCGTTGAGGCCGGGATTGCGTTCGTCGATGCGCTTCAGGGCCCGGCCGACGAGCTCGGTGGCCGAGACGCCGCCGGCGCGGACCATCGCCGCGAGCGCGGAGATCGTCATGAGTCCGCGGCCCGCTCGAAGATCGGGGGCCCGGCGTCCGCGAACAATGGGCCCCACACCTGGTCGATCACGATGAAGTCGAGGTAACGGCCGTGGCCGAGCAGCGGCTGGATCCGCGCCATCACCAGCTCGACGACCTGCCTGAGGGCCTCGTCGTCCGTCCCGGGCCGCAGGGAGAGGCCGACGGCCGGATGCAGCTCGCCAGCCTCGAACGCGACGTCCGCGAGCCACGCCGCGCGCACCGGCGGGGACTCCTCGAGCGCCATGCGCAGGACACCGAGGAACGCCTCCCCGGGTGGCCTGGCCGGCGCCGCCACGAGCACCTCCGCGCCGGCACCGAGCTGCAGCTCCTCGATCACATCCGAGTCGGTGGACGGAAGCGTGCCCTCCGCGAGGGCGGCGAACTCGCGCCGGGTCAGCTCGCCGCCGGCCGGACCGGCGACGTTGAGCAGGATCGCCGACGTCGCCGACCCCACAGCGAAGGCGAACACCTCCCTGGCCGTCCGCGGCACCAGCTGGACGCCCTCCGACCGCCACTCGGCAGCGGCGGGGGCGTCGGTGAAGGCCAGGAGCTTCCACGAGCCATCGGGACCGGGCGGCGTCGTGAACAGGTGCAGCCCGTCGGTGGCCGCGGTCTCGTCGGCGCCGGGCTCCGCCGGCAGCAGCAGGGTCGATCCCAGCAGTGCCTCGTAGAGGTCCCGCCGCGACGCCGGGTCGTCGCGCTGCGACACCGCGCGGATCGCCGCGAGCAGGTCGGCGGCGGGGGGCGCCGAGCTCACGAGCCTCCGAGGAGCCGGTCGCGCAGACCCTTCGCACGCGAGGCGGGCCCGCCGCGCGCGTCCTTCACGATCACGGTCGAGGCGTTGCGTCCGTTCACGCCCATCACACCGCCGCCGGGATGGGTGCCGGCGCCGCACAGGTACAGGTTGCGCACCGGCGTGCGGTAGTCGCCGTAGAACGGGATCGGCCGGAAGCTGAAGAGCTGGTCGGGGACGACCTCGCCCTGCATGATGTTGCCGCCGATCAGGCCGAACCGGTCCTCGAGGTCCCGCGGCGTGAGGACCTCGACGCGCTCCACGGCGTCGGGCAGGTTCGGGGCGAACCGCGCGAGCTCGTCGATCACGCGGGCGGCGTAGGCCTCGCGCTCGTCGTCCCATGTGCCGTCGCGCAGCTCGTAGGGGCCGTACTGCGTGAACGCCATCATCATGTGCTTCCCGTCGGGCGCCAGGCCGTCCTCGTGCGCGGTGGGGAACATCACCTCGGCGTAGGGGTGGGCGCTGGCGTGTCCGTACTTCGCGTCGTCGAACGCCCGCTCCAGGTACTCCATGCTGGGCGAGACGGCCATGAGACCACGATGCGGGTCGCCGTCCTGGTCCCAGCTCGTGAACCGCGGGAGCTCCGACAGGGCCACGTTCAGCTTCACGGAGCCGCTGCGCGAGCGGAACCGGCGGATGTCGCGCACGACGTCGTCGGGGAGCCGGTCGGCGCCGACCAGGTCGAGGTACGTGGTGGTGGGATGCGCGTTGGAGACGACACGGTCGGCGCGGATCAGCGAGCCGTCATCGAGCTCCACGCCCATCGCGCGGCCCTCGCCGTTGATCGCGATCCGCTGCACCTCGGCGTTCGTGCGGATCTCCGCGCCGGCGGACTCGGCGGCCCGGGCCATGGCGCCCGAGACCCCGCCCATCCCTCCCTTCACCCAGCCCCACGCGCCGAAGTGCCCGTCGATCTCGCCGATCCAGTGGTGCATGAGGACGTAGGCCGACCCCGGCGTCATGGGGCCGCACCACGCCCCGATGATCGCCTGGGTGGCGAGTGCCCCCTTCACGCGGTCGTCCTCGAACCACTCGTCCAGGAAGTCCGCGGCGCTCATCGTGAACAGGCGCACGAGCTCGTGCACGTCACGGCCCGTCATGCCTCGGAGCTTGCCCGCCGTCCGCGCCCAGGATCCGGCCTCGCGCAGCCGCATGTTCGGCGGCACCACGAACAGCAGCTCCTTCATCAGGTTCGCGACCCGCTCGAAGTAGGTGTCGAACTCGACGTACGCAGCGGCGTCGCTCGGCGAGAGCTTCGCGATGTTCTCGCGATCGCGCGCCATGTCACCCCAGAGGGTCAGCGAGGTCCCATCGGGGAACGGCACGAAATAGTCCGGCGTGATGATCGAGACGTCGTAGCCGAAACGCTTGAGTTCCAGCTCGTCCACGATCCTGGGCGGCATCAGCGAGACCACGTAGCTGGCGCTGGAGACGCGGTAGCCCGGCCACGGCTCCTCCGTGGCCGCCGCGCCGCCGACGATCCCGCGGCGCTCGAGGACCAGCACATCGAGGCCGGCCTTGGCGAGGTACGCCGCGCAGGCGAGCCCGTTGTGTCCCCCGCCCACGATCACCACGTCGCGCTGCTTCATGGCGTGTCAGCCTAGTCCGAGGTCGAGGCCTGCGGCCATCCGTCGCCAGCTGGGCGTGCGAGGCAGGCGCAGCTGGTCGAGACGGGTCGAGCAGGTCGACGGCCGGTCAGGCCGCGGCCGGTCGAGGCTGATCGAGGCCGATCGACGGGCCGTCAGGCCGGACGGAGGACGATCAGCTGGCCGATGTTGGCGGCGGCGGCCGCGGCCGTCGCCGTCTTGGCGCCGGTGGCGCCGGCGGAGGCCAGCACGACGTCGGAGATCTCCGTGCGGATCCTCGTGGCCGACACGATCTCGCCGCGCTCGGTCATCCCGGCGGGCGGAGCGATCGTGGAGTCGGCGTTGATGCCGAAGGCGCCGATCACCATGGCCCCGTTGAGGGCCGAGGTCACCGACGGGGCGGTGATGCTCGCCGTCGTCCCGGTGCCGGCCGCGCCGAGGATCTCCACCGGGGTCGAGGTGTTCACGCCACTGTAGGCGACGATGCCGCCGGAGATCGCCCGGCTCTGGTTGATCGCGAACGTGGTGGAGGCGGGCTCGGAGCCGGTGGCCACCCGCGAGTACACGGCCTGCTTGAAGTTGGAGCCGTGGGGCGTCGTGGACTGCAGCGTCCAGCCGGCCGGCGTGGTGATCGTGGGCCCTGCCTTCGCGTCGATCACGGCCACCATGACGTCGCCAGTCTGCACCCCGGCCGGCGTCGGGATCACGACGTTGGTGCCAACGTTGTTGGCCGCGAACGACGCCGAGCGGAACGTGATCGACCCGCCGCCCCCGCCGCCGGCGGTGACCGTCCAGGTGAACGTGTCGGTGGCCCCGATCGTCGCTCCGTTGTCGTCGCTCACGGTGATGGAGGTGGAGTACGGGCTGTTCGTGCTCGCTCCGGCCGAGATCGTGCCGGTGATCAGGCCCGTGGAGGTGTTGATCGACAGCCCGGTCGGCAGCCCGGTGGCGGCGTACAGCAGGGTGTCGAGCTCCGGGTCGGTCGCGTGCGCGGACAGGGAGATCACCGCACCCTCGGCGTCGCTGCGGTTCCCCAGGTTCTGATCGAACGTCGGGTCCTGGTTCGGACCGCCGCCCCCGCCGGAGCCGGGCTTCAGCACGATGAGCTGTCCGATGTTCGCCGTGGCCGTGGCCGCCGTCGCGGTCTTGGCCCCGGTGGCGCCGGTGGCGGCCTGCACCACATCGGCGACCTCGGTCTTGATCTTGGAGCTCGAGGCGACCTCGGCGCGCTCGGTCATGCCGGCGGGCTGGGTGACCGCCGAGCCGTTGTTGATCGAGAAGGCACCGACCACCATGGCCCCGTTGGACAGGGTCGTCGCCGAGGGCGCCGTGATGCCGGTGCCGCTCCCGGTGCCCGCCGTGAACGCCTCCACCGGCGTGGTGGTGCTCACGCCGCTGTAGGCGAGGATCGCGCCCGAGGCCGCACGGCTCTGGCTGAAGGTGAACGTGTAGCTCGCCGGCTCACTGCCCGTGGCCACCTTGGTGAAGACGTATTGACGGAAGGTCGAGCCGTTCGGGGTCATGGAGACCTGGCTCCATCCCGCCGGCGCCGTCGTCGTCGGGGTCTGCCGGACGTCGATCACGGCCACCATCACGTCGCCGTTCGCCACCGTGGCCGGCCTCGGGAGCGTCAGGCTCGTCGCCACCGCGTTGGCCGCGGACGACGCCGATCGGAACGTGATCTGGGCGGGGGCCGCCGTCACCGTCCACGTGAACGTGTCGGTCGCGCCCACGGTGGTGAAGTTGTCGTCGCTCACGGTGATGCTCGTGGAGTACGGGCTCCCCGCCGCTGCCGTGTTGGCGATCGTGCCGGAGATCGTGCCGGTGTTGGGGTTGATCGACAGGCCGGTCGGCAGCCCGGTGGCGGCGTAGGTCAGCGTGTCGTCGTCGAGGTCGGTGGCCGGCGAGGGCAGGGTGATCGCCGCGCCCTCCGCGTCGGTACGGTCCGGCAGGTCCTGGTTGAACGTGGGGAGCCGGTTCGTGTTCGTGACGGTCCAGGTGAACGTGTCGGTGTCACCGACCGTGGTGCCGTTGTCGTCGCTGACGGTGACGCTCACGGAGAACGGGCTGCCCGCGTTCGCCTGGTAGCCGATCGTGCCGGAGATCGTCCCGGTGCCGGAGTCGATCGACAAGCCGTTCGGCAGACCCGTGGCGGCGTAGGTCAGCGTGTCGTTCTCGGGATCGGTGGCCGGCGAGGGCAGGGTGATCGCCGCGCCCTCCGCGTCGGTGCGGTCCGGCAGGTCCTGGTCGAACGTGGGGAGCTGGTTCGGGGGCGTGACGGTCCAGTCGAACGTGTCGGTGTCCCCGGCGGTCGTGCCGCCGTCGTCGCTCACGGTGACGCTCACCGAGTAGGGGCTGCCGGTGGCCGCGCCGGCTGAGATCATGCCGGAGATCGTGCCGGTATTGGGGTTGATCGACAGGCCGTCCGGCAGGCCGGTGGCGGCGTAGGTCAGCGTGTCGTCGTCGAGGTCGGTGGCCGGCGAGGGCAGGGTGATCGCCGCGCCCTCCGCGTCGGTGCGGTCCGGCAGGTCCTGGTTGAACGTGGGGAGCCGGTTCGTGTTCGTGACGGTCCAGGTGAACGTGTCGGTGTCCCCGGCCGTGGTGCCGCCGTCGTCGCTCACCGTGACGCTCACCGAGTACGGGCTGCCCGCGTTCGCGGCGTAGCCGATCGTGCCGGAGATGGTTCCGGTGGACGTGTTGATCGACAGTCCCGGCGGGAGGCCGGTCGCGGCGTATGTGAGGGTGTCGAGGAGATCGAGATCGACCGCGAGCGGCTGCGCCGTCACGGCGTCGTTCTCCGCATCCGTCCGGTCGGGGAGGTCCTGGAGGAACGTGGGCTGCTGGTTCGCGAGCCGGACGGTCCAGTCGAACGTGTCGGTGTCCCCGACGGTCGTGCCGCCGTCGTCGCTCACCGTGACGCTCACGGCGTACGGGCTCAAGAGCGACGCCAGCGGCGAGATCGTGCCGGAGATCGTACCGGTGGCGGTATTGATCGACAGACCCGGCGGCAGCCCTGTGGCGTCGTACGTGAGGGTGCCGTCGTCGGGGTCGGTGGCCGGCGAGGGCAGGGTGATCTCGTCACCCTCCCGGTCGGTCCGGTCCGGCAGATCCTGGTCGAACGTCGGAGGCTGGTTCGTGTTGTCCACCGTCCACGTGAACGTGTCGGTCGCGCCCACGGTGGTGAAGTTGTCGTCGCTCACGGTGATGCTGGTGGCGTACGGGCTCCCCGACTGGGCCGTGTTGGCGATCGTGCCGGAGATGGTGCCGGTGTTGGGGTTGATCGACAGGCCGGTCGGCAGCCCGGTGGCCGCGTAGGTCAGCGTGTCGTCGTCGAGGTCGGTGGCCGGCGAGGGCAGGGTGATCGCCGCGCCCTCCGCGTCGGTACGGTCCGGCAGGTCCTGGTTGAACGTGGGGAGCCGGTTCGTGTTCGTGACGGTCCAGGTGAACGTGTCGGTGTCACCGACCGTGGTGCCGTTGTCGTCGCTGACGGTGACGCTCACGGAGAACGGGCTGCCCGCGTTCGCCTGGTAGCCGATCGTGCCGGAGATCGTCCCGGTGCCGGAGTCGATCGACAAGCCGTTCGGCAGACCCGTGGCGGCGTAGGTCAGCGTGTCGTTCTCGGGATCGGTGGCCGGCGAGGGCAGGGTGATCGCCGCGCCCTCCGCGTCGGTGCGGTCCGGCAGGTCCTGGTCGAACGTGGGGAGCTGGTTCGGGGGCGGCGCCACGACCGGGAGGAACTCGTTGTGCCAGTACTCCGCGGCACTCGAGGTGGAGCTCATGACCACCGCACCGGTCGCCGCCGTCGTGAGCTGCTTCGTCGAGGTCGCGTCCGCGGGCGAGCGGCCCGCGCCCTTCGTCCAGGGAACGAAGTCCGTGCTGTTGAAGGAGGGCGCGCTGAACGAGCTCTCCCACACGTCCACCTCGGCGCCCCGGGTGCCCCACACCCAGATCTTGTCCTGCTCCGGGCTCAGCAGGGTGATCGGCCTCGTGACGTTCTGCGAGACGGTCGAGACGGGGAACGACGACCACGTGCCGCCGGAGCCTCGGCGGAGCAGCAGGTTCAGTGGATCGTTGGGATTGGGATTGGGGGCGTCGTTGAGTCCCGACTTGATCGAGACATAGATCTGGTCCTGATACACCTTGAGGTTCATGTGATCGTCGCCGCAGATGTCCGAGGTGGCGCTCGGACAGCCACCCACCCCGCCTCCGTACGCGGTCTCGATGGTCCAGCTCGCGTTCACCGAGGCGGAGTCGAGTCGCCAGGCGAAGAAGTCCTTCTTCGCGTTCTGGTCCGACCAGAACACCCCGATCCGGTTCCCACCGAACGCGGTGATCGTCGAGACGTCGTCGGCCATCACATTCGTCTGCGACACGGTGATGAAGGTGAACGATGTCCCGCCGGGCGCGGTGTATCCGACCCTGATCTGACCGGCCGACTCGTAGGTCACCCAGAGGCGGTTCGCGCTGTCCCGGGCGAGCGTGAGGGTCTCCAGGCTCCCGGTGGTGATCGCGAACGGACCCTGCACCGCGCCCCACGACCCCGACCCGCCGTACGGGATCTTGTAGAGCGAGCTCTGTCGGATGTTCGAGCCGCTCGTCGCCAGGTCGTCGCGTGTGGAGACGTACAGCGTGCCACCCTCGAACAGCGCGTCCGCCTTCGCCCACGGGTCGGCGCCGGGGAGCTGCACCCGCGCAACCCACTGGTGGCTCACCAGTTCGAAGAGCCAGACGCCGGCGGCGGGCGACGGACCGGACGTGCCGAGCACGGACCACCAGCGGACCGGCTCGGATGTTCCGTCGCCCGTGTAGAAGAGCTTGCTCTCGGGCTTGTACACCGTGCCCCCGGAGCCGCCGGCGCTGTTCACGGCGGCGCCGAAGACGAAGTCCATCTGCCCGTTCGTGCTCAGTTTCGTGGGGAAGGCGGAGGCGGGCGTGGCGCCCCCGACCAGGATCGTGCCGACGAGGGCGAGGGTCAGCGCGGCGAGGAGGCTACGGCGCATGGGTCGGGTTCGGCCGGCACGGCCGGCCGGGCGTTGGGACTCAGGCATCCCGCATCAGGCCCCGGACAGGGTCGACAACGCGACGGCGGGCGGGACTCGGATAGCTCAACGACGTCCAGCTCATTCGCTCATCGACCTCTCCGCCGACCGGGACGACCCCCGGCGTTCGGCAACCCCTCGCAGCACGGCTCCACGGATTGGTCATCGTAGGAAGCGGCAGGCACGGCCGGCATGCGATGCGCGACGTACGCCGGGATGCGCTCGGCTGCGTAACCGCCGGTCGCGGCCCGCGTGATCGCCGGCGCTGGTCAGCCGAGCGAGATCAGCGCGACGCCGCCGAGCGCGGCCGCGACACCCACGATCTGCCAGCGCGCGAGTCGTTCGTCCAGCACGACCCGTGCCAGCAGCACCGTCACGACGGGATAGAGCGACCCCAGTACCGACACCAGGCTCAGCAGGCCCCGCGCCGACGCCAGGACGAACAGGAGGTTCGCGAGGTTGTCCAGCACACCCGCGCCGGCCAGCGTCGCGACGTTCGGGCGCACGGTCGACAGGGAGGGCCGTCGCGCGGCGACGACGAGCCAGAGCACGGTCACCGAGCTCACGCGCACCATGAAGATGGTCCAGACGGGATCGCGGTCGCCTCCGGCGTCGAGCGCCACCACCATGGACCCCAGGAAGAGGGCCGCCACCAACGCGAGCCCAACACCGTTCCTGAGCCTCCCGGCGGCGCCGGAGGGATCTCGCGCCCGGGCCGCCATGACGACCCCGCCGATCGCGAGCGCCATCCCGGCCACCTGGATCTGCTCGGGACGGTCGCCCTGCGCGATGAGCCCGACCGCGATCGGCACGAGACCCGACATCGCGGCGATCGGCGCCACCACCCCCATCCGGCCCACCGCGAGACCTTGATAGAGGGCCGAGAGGCCGGCCGCGCCCAGGAGGCCGGCAAGCGCTCCGAGCCACAGCACGGCCGTGTCGTCCGGGCCGCGCCGGACCGACAGGACCACCAGCAACGTGAAGCCGAGGCCGACGGCCTGGGAGACGGCGGCGACGACCAGGATCGGGACCCGTCTGGCCGAGAGTCCGCCGAGGAAGTCTGCCGATCCCCAGGCGCCGCTCGCGGCCAGCGCGAGCAGGATCGCGAGCATCATCGAACGCTACACGGCCGCCCGTGCGCGGTCCCGTTGCCTTCCGGAGGGCCGCCCGTGCACAGGGCCGCGCGCGTGATTCGGGTGAGAGGATCGCGGGCGTGGTCGAGTGGGCGGCGTTCGAGCGGCGGCGGCCGGATCTCGCCGACGCAGGACGCGGCCTGCTCTACCAGTTCGGGGTCGGGCCTGGCGTTCCTCGCCACCGCCGGCCCGACGGCGCGCCGCGCGTCCACCCGATGTGCCCGGTCCTCCATGACGTCGGCCTGTTCGCACTGCTCGTGCCGTCCCCGAAGCGCGAGGACCTCCACCGGGACGGCCGGTTCGCGATGCACTCCTTCCCCTGCGACGACGACGAGGACGCGTTCTACCTGACCGGCGCCGCCCGGCTCGGAGCCTGACCCGGCGCCCGCGGTCGCCGTGCGCGCCGCGCCCGTCGCCGGAGCGCACGGGGATGACCCAGGCGGCCATCGACTTCCTCGCCAGGAGGTGTTCGCGTTCGACCTCGACCGCTGTCCTGGTCACGCGGACGACCGGGCCACGGCGACCCGTCGCCGCGCCACACCGTCTGGCGCGCGGACGACCCATGACCTGCAGTTACCCCAGCCGGCCCGCCGCTTCCTAGACTGCCGCCGACGCCGCCGGAAGGAGCCACGTGGATCTCGAACTGGATCCCGCTCGATCGCGAGCTGCAGGCCAGGGCCCGCGACTTCACCCAGCAGGTCCTGTTCCCGCTCGAGGACGAGTGCGAGGAGCACGACGGCCTCACGCCGGCGAGCGCCGCCAGCGCGAAGCAGGCCGTCCTCGACTGGGACTTCGCCGCGATCAACCACGCGCCCGAGGACGGGGGCCGCGGCCTCGATCTGTTCCAGCAGATGCTGGTCGAGGAGCAGTGGGGCCACGCCACCGGGGCGCTCTGGGACATCCCGTGGCGCCCGTGCGATCCCGCTCGCGGCGGGCACGGAGGAGCAGAAGGAGCGGTTCCTGCGGCCCGCATGCCGAGGCGAGCGGCGCGACGCGTACGCGATCACCGAGGAGGCGGCCGGCTCCGACCCGGCATGGTGCCACCACGGCGCGCCGCGACGGCGACGGACTGGGTGATCGACGGCGAGAAGTGGCACGTGACCTCCGGCGACGTCGCGGACTTCTTCGAGCTCCACGTCCACGTCGACGGCGACCCCGCGAAGGCCACGGTCTTCCTGGTGGACAAGGACACGCCGGGCGTGCGGCTGGTGCGCACGCCCGAAGTACATGCACACGTTCGTGTTCGAGCATCCGATCTTCGCGTTCGAGGGCGTGCGGGTCGGCGAGGACCGGATCCTCGGCGGGATCGGCAGGGGCTACGACCTCACGAAGGACTGGTTCGTCGAGGAGCGGCTGATGATCGGCGCGCGAACCGTGGGCGCGTCGACCCGGGCGCTGGATCTGTCGCTCGCGTTCGCGGCGGGCGCGAGCAGTTCGGCCGGCCGATCGTGGCGTTCCAGGCGATCGAGTTCATGCTCGCCGACATGGCGGCGGAGCTGATGGCCGCGAAGTCGATGCTGTACCGGGTGTGCTGGCAGGCGGCCCGCGGCGGCGCCGACCGCAAGCAGCTGCACGCGCTCGCCAGCGCCGTCAAGCTCGTGTGCAGCGAGACCGCCGGGCGGATCGTCGACCGCGCGGTCCAGATCCACGGAGGCCGCGGCTACATGCGCGAGCAGCCGGTGGAGCGGCTGTACCGCGAGCTGCGTGTCGACCGGATCTGGGAGGGCACGAGCGAGATCCAGCGGGTGGTCATCGGCAACGAGCTCCGCAAGCGCGGGCACGGCGCCTACAGCGGCTGGGTGTGACGGGGGTCGGTCCGGGGCGTCGTCGCTACTTGGAACGGGCCGGGCCGGTCGGGGGCGACGGCGCCCGATGACGATCGCGGCCGGGTAGGACAGCGCGATCACGGCGATCAGCACGGTGAGGCCGGTGATGCCCCGGCGGCTGGCGATCGCGCGCACCACCGCGAACAGCAGGGCGACACCGCCGCAGATGCGCCGCGACGATCGCGAGCCCGCTCCAGCCGGTGGTGGCGTCGGGGGCAGGTTCGAGCCGGCGCACCACGTCGGAGTCCGGATTGATCCTCGCGATCCACAGGATCACGCTGATGCCCGCCCCCGCGATGCCCGACGATCAGGCCGCCGAGCGATCCGCCGGCGCTGTTGGACGTCTTCGAGGTCGCTCATCTGCTGGCATCCAACCACCGGATCAGGTGCCATCCAAGCATCCGGCCACCTCGGCGGGCAGCCCGGGAAGGTCCAGTCCCTCGCCGCCCGTCACGAAGTCGTACTCGTCACCCGTCCACGTCCCGGGCAGGCCGGGCACGGTGCGCGGCTCGGAGTCGGTGGAGTCGTACTGGAACCCCCGCCAGTCGGGAGAGCGGAACCCCTCGTGTCGTAGGGGGCGACGGCGGCGAGGCCGCGGCCGAACACCGCGCTGCTCCACGAGGAACCGTCCCTGGAACGCCAGGTCGTCGGGCGCGAACAGCTTGATGTACCAGCGCCGGATGTCCTGCAGGTAGCCCTTCGCGCCGTCCCCCTCGGACGGCGGGGATTCGGGCCCCACGAACAGGCGCATGTCCACGACCTCGAACGGCGCCTCGACACCGGTGGTGCGCCGGATGATGCCGAGGGGATCGGTGGCGTCGGCCGAGCCCTCCGGCGGCGTCATCCAGCCCTCGTGCAGGTCGGGGAGGGCTGCGCCGCGCCGCGGCGGCGGCCGCTGGGGCAGCGCGGGCTGCGTCGGCGAGGCCATGGACGAGGGGGTGGCGGCATCCGGACCGGGCGATGGGCCGAACGATGGGGAGTCCGACGGGGAGCCCGACGGGGAGCTTGCGGGCGTCGATCCCGCCGACACCGCTCCCTCGACGGATGCGTCGCCGTCGCACGCCGCCAGCGAGAACGCGGCAGCGAGCAGCACGAGCGGCGAGCACGGAGAACCTACGCATCGATGTCACGATCCCGTAGGAGGGGTGGGCCCGAGGATACCGTCGAGCCATCCGTGTGGTGAGATAGTGCCGATGCCGGACCCTCACGACATCTCTCCGCACGCGGCGACGTATCGGCGCACGAGCGCGCGACGCGTGCCGCGACCATCCGGACCCGCTGACCCGCAGGCGATTCCTGCAGCGATCCGCGATGGCGGTCGCCGGCGGCGTGCTCTTCTCGTGCACGGGCGGCAGGCCGGTGCCCCGCGTGACCGACACGGTCTCCACGGCCATCGCAGACGCGATGGCCGATCAAGCGCGTGATCTACGTGATGCTCGAGAACCGCAGCTTCGACAACCTCTTCGGCCGGTTCCCGGGCGTGGAGGGCGCGCACGGTGGGCCGATGGCCGGGCGCGAGCAGCCGCTGCGACCGCTGCCCCGAGTAGCTCCCCGGCGACCTCCCGCACGACCGGGCCGCGTACCTGAACGCCTGAGCGGCGGACCAGCAGGACGGGTTCGGCGGCGGCGCGTGGGGCGACCCCTGGGCGTACACGCAGCACGACGAGCAGACAGCTCCCGAACTACTGGCACTGGGCGCAGGGAGTTCGCGCTCTCCGACCACTTCTTCGCGTCGGCGCGCCGGCCCCTCGCTACCCGAACCACTACTACTTCATCGCCGGCCAGTCGGGCGGCGTGATCGACAACCCCGAGAACATCGGCACGCGAGCCGACGCAGGACGGCGGCTCCTTCAAGAGCTGGGGATGCGACGCGATCGGCGACGGCGTGTTCGTCTTCGCGAAGGACGAGCACGGCAACCTCGTGAAGCACGACACCTGCTTCACGCTTCCGGACGGTCGGCGAGCAGCTCTCCGAGATCGGCGTCGACTGGACGTACTACTCGGCGGAGCCCGGGGCAGCCCGGCTACTTCTGGAACGCGTACAACGGGATCCACGACGTCTTCCACGACGAGGACTACTGGCACGCGCACGTGCGACCCGTCGACCGGTTCGTTCAGGACATCGAGGCGGGCACGCTGCCGGCGGTGACGTGGGTGACGCCGCGCTTCCAGCTCTCGGACCACCCGCCGTACAGCTCGGCCTTGGCGCACAACTGGATCACCGACATCGTGAACGCGGTGATGCGCTCGGACATGTGGGAGCACACGGCGATCTTCGTCACGTGGGACGAGTGGGGCGGCTTCTACGATCACGTGGATGCCGCCGCAGATCGACGACATCGGGCTGGGGTTCCGCGTGCCGCTGCTGACGATCAGCCCGTACACGCGGCGCGGCGTGATCGACGACGAGGTGGGAGAGTTCTCCACGCCGCTGCGGTTCATCTCCGACAACTGGGGCTTGAAGCCGCTCACGCCGCGGATCGCGAAGACGCACAACATCGAGCACCTCTTCGACTTCTCGGGAAGGGACCGCGCGCACCCGTGCCCGGCAGCGCGAAGGCGAAGACCTACACCAAGGACCCGTTCCAGAACCCGGGCCGAGGGCTACCCCGGCTGGCCCGAGGGCACCGAGCCCGAGGCCTTCATCACGTAGCGGGGTCCGAACCGGTCGCGCCGGCGGTGGCGGTTCGCCCGGGTAGCGCCGAGTCTGCGCCGGCGGCCGGTTCGCCCAGGAATCTCGGTTCGGATGTGAGGTCCGTCACAGCGGGGGCGGACGGTCAAGCGTAGGTTCGCTCACATGTTCGAATGTTCGAGGTTGTGGAGAACGATCTCGTGAGCGAGCTTCGCTCCGTCGTCGAGGACCTCCGTTCGGAGTCGTTGCCCGAGCTGCCCGACGCCCGGATCGAGGAGGACTTCGCCGAGCTGCACCTGGCGGTGGAGCAGCTGGACGCCGAGCGGCTGCGCCGGCTGGCCGAGATCGACCGCCGTCGGCTGTACGAACGCGACGGGCACCTGTCGGCTGCGTCCTGGCTCGTGGCCAGGTTCCGGATGGCGTGGGGCGTGGCCCGCGAGCAGGTCCGGATCGCACACGGCCTGGTCGGGATGGAGCGGACCCGGCGGGCGCTCGAGGCCGGCGAGGTCTCGATGTCGTCGGTGCGGGTGCTCGCGAACGCCCGGACCGCCGAACCCGAGGCCTACGCGATCGGCGAGACGCAGCTGGTGGAGGCCGCACGTCGCCACACCGTGGCCGACCTGCAGCGGATCGTGGCCTTCTGGCGCGATCGCGTGGCGAGCGAGGCGACGACCGGGGGTGGCGCCGAGGCGGTGCGCGCCCGGCGCCGCCTCCACGCCTCGGCGACCCTCGGCGGGATGGTCCGCGTCGACGGGGATCTGGATGCGGAGACCGGAGAGAGCCTGCTCACCGCGCTGCACGCGGTGCTCGACGGCGAGGCACGGTCACGCGGCGCCGACGACGACCGCACGCCCGCGCAACGGCGGGCCGACGCGCTCGGGCGAGATCTGCCGCCAGTGGCTGGACGGCGCGGACCGCCCGGTCGTGGCCGGCGAGCGACCGCACCTCACGGTGACGGTGGACGCCGCGGCGCTCGGACTCGTCGGCGGTGGCGGGAACGGAGGAGGCGAGCACGCGGCGGCGTCCGGCGATCCCGGCGGCGGCGGAACCGCGGAGCTCGATCACACCGGCCCGCTCGACATCGAGGCGGTTCGGCAGCTGGCGTGCGACGCCTCGGTGATGCGGGTGGTGATGGGTCCCCGCTCGGAGCCGCTCGACGTCGGCCGGCGAACGCCGGTCGTGCCGGCAGCATTGCGGCGGGCGTTGATCGTGCGGGATCGGCACTGTCGCTTCCCCGGTTGCGACCGACCCCCGTGTGGTGCGACGCGCACCACATCGATCACTGGGCCCACGGCGGCGCGACCACGCTCCCGAACCTCCTGCTGCTCTGTCGCCGTCATCACGGCCTGGTGCACCGCACGGGCGGGTTCACGCTGGAGCTGGTCGACGGCCGGCCGGTCTTCCGCCGCCCGGACGGCTCGGACCTCGAGGATCGCGCGCCGCCGTGAGTCGCACGGCCGCCCGGACGGCTCGGACCTCGAGGTTCGCGCGCCCCCGTACGTCGCACAGTGCTCCAGGAGGGGCGAAGGGCTCGCCTCCTCCCCGAGCGTGCAGCCCTTCGCGGCTCGCTTCAGCGCGCGATCACGAGCGCGTCGACCGCGACGCAGCCCTCGGGCCCGGCGATCAGCGGGTTCACGTCGAGGGCCTCGAGCAGGTCGCCGAGGTCGGCGGCCAGCACCGACAGGCGCGACGCGGCGCGGGCGACGGCGTCGACGTCCGACGCGGAGGCGCCGCGGACCCCGTCCAGCATCGGGCGAACCTGGAGGCCGTCGATCAGACGGCGTGCGCCCGCCTCGTCCAGCGGCGGGAACGCGAGCCGGCGGTCGCCGAGGAGCTCCACGAGCACGCCGCCGGCGGCCACCAGGACCAGCGGGCCCGAACGTCGGGTCCCGCACGATGCCGAGCGCCAGCTCGACGCCCGCCGGGCGCCAGCGCGGCGACCGACACCTCGGGGCCGAGACGGCCCGCGAGATCCGCGTAGGCGTCGCGGAACGCACCCGCGTCGGGCACCCCGACGACCACGCCGCCCACGTCGGACTTGTGCTGCACGCCGGGCGCGGCCGTCTTCAGCACCACCGGCCACCCGACCTCCTCTGCGGCGACGACCGCCTCGTCCGCCGAGCTCGCACCCCGCGCCGGCACCACCGGCACGCCGTAGTCGGCCAGGAGCCGCAGCCCCTCCAGCTCGCCGATCTCTCCGCCGGCGGCCAGCCGCGCGCGCCATCGCTCGCGGACCTCGTCCGGCGACGGGCTCCGGCTGCAGCGGACGCCGGTCGCGCGTGCCGCTCGCCCTCGTCCAGCAGGTGCCGCAGCGCCAGCAGCCCGCTCGCGGTGCCCTCCAGCACCGGGATCCCGGCCCGCCGCAGGATCGCGGCCTCCTCGCGCTCGACCGCGCTGCCCAGGTTCGACAGCATGCAGAACGGCTTCGTACGTCGCCGCCCAGACCTCGTGCGCGACCGCCGAGGTAGCTCTCGTCGTACGGCTCGCCCTTGCTTCGTGAGGTCGACGACGAACGCCACGGCCGCCGTGTCGGGGTCGTCGTGCAAGAGCTGGAAGCTCTCGCGGAAGATCCGGTCCGCGTCGATCCCGGTCCCCCACCCGTCGAGCGGGTTCTCCGCCACCAGGCCCGGGTCGAGCGTGTCCTGGAGCTTCGCGCGGCGTGTCGTCCGAGATCGCGCGCGAACGGCACCCCGAGATCGCTCGCGAGGTCGACGAACATCGCGCGCTCGCCGCCCGAGTCGTGGATGCTCGCGATGCCGCGTCCCGTCCGCACGCGTCGCGGCGCGGCGAACAGCTCGATCGTGTCGACCATCTCGTCGAGCGTGCGCACCTCGTGCACGCCGTGTCGCGTCGAACAGCGCCTCGAACGCGCCGTGCTCGCCGGCGAGCGCGCCCGAGTGCGCGGTGACCATCGCCTTCGATCCCTCGGTGCGCCCGACCTTCAGCGCGATCACGGGCACCTCGCGCCGCGGCCGCGTCCGCCAGCGCGGCGCGGAGCCCGTCGGGGTCGCGCACCGTCTCCAGCAGGAGGGCGACCACCCGCGTGGTCTCCCGCGACCAGTGCGAACCGCGATGTAGTCGGCCATGGTCGGTCACGATCTCCTGCCCCGAGGAGACCAACAGGTTGAACCCGATCTCCGCGGTCGTTGAACGCGAGTGCGGCGAACGCGGAGCCCGAGTGCGACACGAACGTCACCGGGCCCGGGTCGCATCCGTCCGGGCTCGAGAAGCCGGTCGCGCAGAGCTCGGCCTCGAGGTTCAGGAAGCCCATCCCGTTGCCGCCGCAGAACGCCATCCCGGCGTCGCGCGCGATCGCGGCGAGGCGCTGCGGCAGCGGCGGCGCGCCCGGCTCCGGCGGCTCCTCCTCGTACAGGCTCGCGAACGTGACCGCCGACCGCGCGCCGGCCCGCGCGGCGCCGCGTCAGCGCCTCCTCCAGCCGGGCGTTCGCGACGCCGAGGATCGCCAGGTCCACGGGCACCGGGACTCCGCCGCCGACGGGTAGCACCGGTACCCGTCGATCTCCTCGTAGCCGGGGTTCACCGGGAAGACCTCGCCGTCGAAGCCGCCCGCGGCGCAGCTCGATCATCATCTGGCGGCCGAGCGAGCCCTCCTTGACGCTGGCGCCGACCACGGCGACGGACCGCGCCTCGAGCATGCACTCGAGGGCGGTCCGGCCGCGGGACGAGGGTGTCGGCTTCGGACACGCGCTACTTCTTGGCGATCGCCTTGTCCTTCTTCGCCTGCTTGAACGCCTGCCAGCCGGGGATGCCGTTCACGCCGCCGCCGCCGTGCGTGGCGCACGAGCCGTGGTACAGGCCCTTGATCGGCGTGCGGAAGTCCGCGTACCCGGGCGCCGGGCGCATGTGGAACAGCTGATCGACGCTCAGCTCGCCGTGGAAGATGTTGCCGCCGATCAGGCCCAGCTCCTGCTCCATGTCGTAGGGCCCGATCACCTGGCGGTCGATCACGGCGCGCCTTGAAGTTCGGCGCGAGCTTCGTGTACTCGTCGATCGCGCGGTCCGCGTAGGCCTCCAGCTCCTCGCGGTGCGGCTCCAGGTTCCAGTCGTCGGGCACCCACTGGCTGAACATCGAGAAGACGTGCACGCCCTCGGGTGCGAGCTTGCTTGTCCAGCGTCGTCGGGATCGTGCCGTCCACGAACGGGCGGGTCGCGCGCCTTCCGCTCGATGTGCGCGTCCTGGAACGCCCGCTCGGCGTACTGCGGGCGAGAAGCAGAGCTCGACCGAGCCGGTGTGGTGCGGCTGGAGGTCCTTGCCGGGCGCCGCCGTGAAGTCGGGCAGCTCCGAGAGCGCCACGTTGATCTTCACGACGCCCGAGCGGGTCTTCCACCGCTCGATGTCGCTGACGAACTCCGCCGGCAGCTCGTGCCGGTCGATCAGGTCGAGGAAGCCGATCTTCGGGTGGATGCAGCTCACCACGACCGGGGCGCGCAGCTCCGTCGCCGTCCTCGAGCGCCACGCCGACCGTGCGGCCGCCCTGCACGAGGATCTTCTTCACCTTCGCGTTCGTGCGGATCTCGCAGCCGAACGACTCGGCGGAGCGGCGGATCGAGTCGCTCACGGCCGCCCATGCCGCCCTGCTGGAAGCCCCAGCTGCCCGAGGTGACCGTCGCCCACGTCGCCGATCGAGTGGTGCAGCATCACGTACGCGGTGCCGGGCTCGTCGGGACCGGCCCACGTGCCGATCACGCCGTTCACGGTCAGCATCGCCTTGATCGCGTCGGACTCGAACCAGTCGTCGAGCAGGTCCGTCACGCTCATCGTGAACAGGCGGGTGACGTCGGCGACGCCGCGCGTGCCGAGCTTGCGCATCTTCCACGCGGCCTTCGCGCTCTCGATCAGGTCGCCGAGCGCCATGCGAGCCGACCTTCGGCGGCACCTGCAGCAGCAGCGGCCCCAGGACGTCGGCGACGCCCTTCAGCCACGCCTCCCACTCCTCGAGCGTGTCGGCGTCCTTCTTCGAGAACTGCGCGATCGAGTCGTAGGACTTCTTCGCGTCGTCCGCGTAGACCGTGATCGCGCGGCCGTCCTCGAACGCCTGGAAGTACGGCCCGAACGGCGTGACGTCGTAGCCGTGCTGCTTGAGGTTGAGCTCGCGGATGATGCTCGGCGGCATCAGGGACATCACGTAGGAGTAGGTCGTGACGTTGATCTCGGGATGGTCCGGGAACGGGGCGCTGGTGTCGGCGGCGCCGCCGGTCTTGCCCCTGGCCTCCAGCACCACCGTGCGGGCGCCCTCGCGCGCGAAGTACGCGCCGCTCGTCAGGCCGTTGTGGCCTCCACCGATGATGATGGCGTCGTAGGTGTTCGCCATGTCCCGTCCTCCGGTCGCCGGCTCGACCCCGTCGCCTCCCCGCCGCTCCACCCGAGCCGGGGCGAGGAGCGGCCGACAGGCACGTATTCTGCCCTGACTTTGAACCATGAGTCAACCCCTTCGAGCCGGTCGCCGCGGTTGACACCGCAGGTCAAGGGGGTAGAGTTCCTTGAACGCCCGGTACAGGACCCTGCGCGTGTCGGGTCGCAGACCTTGCACGCCGTTCAAGGCTCAGGGAGATCCGCGTGGGTCGGACCCGACAGAAGCAGTCGAAGGACCGCCACCAGGAGATCCTGGAGGCCGCGGCCCGCGTCATCACCGACCGCGGCCTCGCCGAGACCCGCATCTCCGACATCGCGGAGCGCTGCGGCGTCTCCGCCGGGCTGATCCTCTACTACTTCGAGTCGAAGGACCGGCTGCTGATCGAGGCGCTGACCTACGCGAACGACAAGTTCTACCTGGGACAGTCGCGCGAGCTGCGGCGGATGCAGTCGGCGCGCCAGCAGCTCGACCGCCTGATCGACCTGAGCGTGCCGGGCCTGCTGCCGGAGTACGAGCGCCTGGACGAGTGGGCGCTGTGGATCGAGATCTGGGTGCGCGCGCTCCGCGATCCCGCGATGGCGAAGGAGCGCGAGGTCCTGGATCGCCGTTGGCGCCAGTCGATCGCCGACATCGTGCGCCACGGACGCAGCCACCGGCGAGTTCCCCGAGAACGGCGTGGACGCCGACGAGCTCGGCCTGCGGATCGGCGCGTTCATCGACGGCCTGGCGATCCAGGTCCTGATGAACGACACCAACATGCCGCCCGAGCGGATGCAGCAGGTCTGCCGCGAGGTCGCCGCCAACCTGATCGGCTTCTCGCTCGAGGGCGAGCCCACACCAGCCTAGGTACGCTTCCGGGCGATGAGCCCGACCCCGCTGATCCTCGACGTCGACACCGGCGTCGACGACATGGTCGCCCTGCTGTACGCCGCGGCCTCGCCCGAGGTCGAGCTGATCGGCGCCACGTGCGTGACCGGCAACATCCACGTGGACCGGGTCACCCGCAACACGCTCGCGGTGCTGGAGCTCGCCGGCCTCCCCGGGGTGGAGGTGGCGCGCGGCGCCGATCGGCCACTGGAGCAGGCGTGGGAGTCCTTCCCGGTCGTCCACGGCGAGGAGGGACTCGGCGGCTTCACGCCCGACGCGCCGTCCGGCGAGCCGTCGGAGCGCGATGCCGCCACCCTGATCGTGGAGGAGGCGCGCCGCCGGCCGGGCGAGCTGCTGGTGGTGGCCACCGGCCCGCTGACGAACGTCGCGCTCGCGGTGGCGCGCGAACCCGAGAGCTCCCCGAGCTGCTGTCGGGCTTCGCGCTCATGGGCGGCGCGTACCGGGCCGGCGGCAACGTGTCGCCCCGCGCGGAGGCGAACGTCTGGATGGATCCCGAGGCCGCGGCCACGGTGTTCCGCGAGATGGTCCGGAGCGGCGCCGGCCGAGCTGCCCCGCTGCATCGGCCTCGAGGTGACGGAGGAGGTCGTGATGACGCGTGCGCACGTCGAGGCCGCGTGCGCACCGGCGCCGGACTCCGATCTGGCACGTCTGATCCGCGAGGGGATGGAGCACTACATCGACTTCTACGTCTCGGACCGGACGGTTCGACGGGGCGTGCCATGCACGATCCGCTGGCGCTCGCCGCGGTCATCGACCCGGCGCTCTGCGGCTGGGCGACCACGCGCGTCGAGGTCGAGCTCGAGGGCCGGTGGACCCGCGGCGAGACCGTCACCGACCTGTTCGAGATCCGGCGGAGCCCGTGGTCGGACTGGGCCTCTGAGGACAACGCGGTCGTCGCCACGTCGGTGGCGCACGAGCAGGTCCTCGGCCGGGTCGTCGACCGGCTCGCGTCCCTCGTGGGAGCTCGCGCATGAGCCGGACGCCGGTGATCGCGCCCGTGAGCCCGACGCCGGTGGAAGCGCGCGCGTGAGCCGGACGCTCGCGGTGGTCGGCGCGATCAACGTCGACCTCGTGGTCGCGGGTGCTGAAGCTGCCCGTCGCCGGCGAGACCGTCACCGGCGGCGAGTTCGCACAGCACCACGGCGGCAAGGGCGGCAACCAGGCGGTCGCGGCGGCGCGCGGGCGCTGCGCGGGCACGGACGCGGCCGGTCGTGATGGTCGGCGCCGTGGGCGACGACGACCTCGGAGCGGCGGCGCTGGCGGCGCTGGCCGCGGAGGGCGTCGAACTCCGGGTCGCTGACCGCGGCCGAGCCGACCGGCGTTGCGCTGATCACGGTGGACGCGGCCGGCGAGAACCAGATCGCGGTGGCGCCGGGCGCGAACCTCGCGCTGGGGCCGGACGACGTCGAGCGACGCGCTGCGCGGCGACGCGTCCGCGAGGTCGTGCTCGCCAGCCTCGAGGTCCCGCCCGACGCGGTGCTGGCCGCCGCCCGGTACTGCGGCGCCGAGCCGGCGCGACCTTCGTGCTGAACCCGGCGCCGCCGTCGCTCCGCACCCGCGAGCTGCTGCCCTTCGCCACCTGTCGTCACGCCGAACGAGAGCGAGCGCGCGGCGATGGGCCGCGTCCCCGACGGCGTCGTGGTCGTGGAGACGCGCGGCCGCGAGGGCGCGCGGATCTACCGCGGCGGCGTGGCCGACGCAGGTCGTCCCCGCGCGCGCCCTTCGAGGTCGTCGACACCACCGGCGCCGGCGACTGCTTCAACGGCGTCCTCGCCGCAGGGTGCTCGACGGCCTGTCCGTGGAGGACGCCGCGCGCCGCGGCGTGGCGGCGGCCGGCCTGTCGGTCACCCAGGCCGGCGCGCGCGAGGGCATGCCCACCGCGCGAGGAGATCGACGCAGCGTCGGCTGATCGCGATGCCGGTCGGGCCCGACGCGGATCGCTGGGTGATGTCGATCAGGCCCCAACCGCGGACAGTCGGTGACGCCGGTCAGACCCGGACGCGCGGCCCGGAACGCCTCGATCAGCGCCGCCGCCGTCGGCCCCTCCGCGGTCCTTCTCGGGGTTGTAGCAGCCCACCGAGCACGCCCGACGAGCGACGGCGACGTCAGCAGCGGCGCCGAGGAGGTCGGTGAGCTCGGCCCAGCCCGAGCCCGCCCGGCATCAGGTAGTCGGTGGCGGGGAAGACGTCCTGGTCCAGCACGTCGACGTCCAGATGCACCCAGATCCGCCCGGGCTGCCGGAAGCGCTCGACCAGGCCCGCGGCCGACCGCCCCGCCGCCGCGGGCCCGCACCCGTCGGCGTCGATCGCCGTGAGGCCCGGCGATCGTCCGCGGGATCCGGATGGCCGTAGCCGAGCGCCTCCTCGAGGTCCCGGAAGCCCGACGATCGCCGCGTGTGAGGGGTCGACGACCGGCCCGCCGCACGCCTCGACCCAGGCCGTCGGGCCGCGCCCGAGGACGACCGACATCGGCATGTCGGCCGCCTCGCCGGTGGGCGAGGTCGCGCCGTCGTACAGGTCGAGGTGACCGTCGATGTAGACGAGCGCCGTGGGCCCCAGCACCCGGCGCGCGCCGGCGAGCGCGCCCGGCATCGAGCGTGCAGCAGCCGCCCATCACGAACGGGGTCTGCACCGTCCTCGAGCAGCGCCGCCGACGGCGCGCTCGACCATCTGGGTCGTCCGGAGCACGTCGGCGCTGCCGATGATGCCGGTGCTCGGGGTCGCGGTCTTCGCCGCGGATCCGAACCTCCAGGTCTCCGGCGTCGACCGGCCACAGCTCACGAGTCGCGCGGCTCGCCTCGCGGATCGCGTCGGGCGCGAACTCCGTGCCGCCGGCGCGGCCGACCGAGTCGATCGGGACGCCGACGAACGTGAAGCGCGGCGCCGCCATCAGCCGCGCAGCCGCTCGCCGCGCGGATCGTAGAACGGCTCGAGCCGCACGGTGGCGGGGACGACCTCGCCGCGGATCTCCACGCCCCAGCCGTCGCCCCCGAGGTCGCCGTGCACCCACGCGAGCCCCGCGGAGCCGCCGAGCGTCGGCGCGATCGGACCCGGACGTCAGTGCCCGGCCCGTCGGCCGGCCCGCACGAGCGACTCGCCGTGCCACAGCACCGCGTCCGGCGCGTGCACGCGAGACCAGCCGGCGCTCCGGCTCGGCCTCACGCAGTCGCTCGAGCGCCTCCCGTCCGACGAAGTCGGCGTCCTTCGTGGCGGAGACCGCGAACCCGAGCCCGCTCTGGAACGGATCGTCGAGCGGCCCGATGTCGTGGCCCCACGACCGGAAGCCCCGCTCGATCCGGGCCGCGTCGAACGCGAACGCCCCCGCATGTCGCAGCCCGAGGCTCTCCCCGGCCGCCACGACGTGCTCGTACAGATCGGCCGACGAACTCGGTCGGCACCGACAGCTCCCAGCCGAGCTCGCCCGTGAACGAGACGCGGAACGCCCACGCGCGGACGCGCGCCGACCTCGATCTCCCTCGCGCGTCAGGAACCGGAACGCGTCGCTCGCCAGATCCTCGTCGGTGAGCCGCGCACAGCAGCTCGCGCGAGCTGGGCCCGGCGAGATGCAGCGTCGCCCAGCCGCTCGTCACGTCGGTGACCGCGGCGCCGGCCGGCAGTCCGGCGAGCAGCAGCGCCGCCGTCCGGCGCTGCGCGAGCGTGGGCGCGAGCACCAGGAAGCGATCCTCGTCGAGCCGCGTGACGGTCGGGTCCATCTCGATGCCGCCGCGCTCGTTGCAGCAGCAGCGTGTACACGATCCGGCCGGCCGCGACGTCGACGTCCGACGCGCAGAGCCGCTGCATCCCGGCCAGCGCCTCGGGCCCCTGGACCAGGAACTTCGAGTAGGTGGACAGGTCGTACAGGGCGACGCCCTCGCGGGTGGCCCGCACCTCGTCGGCCATCGCCGGGAACCACGACGGACGCTCGAAGTCGTAGCGAACCTCGGGGTCGACCGTGCCGGGCTCGAACCAGTTCGGGCGCTCCCAGCCGGCGGCCTGGCCCATCGACGCGCCGGCCTCGCGGAACCGGCCGAACAGCGGGACGCGGCGCAGACCCCGCCCGGTGACCGGCTGCTTGCCGGGCCAGTGCATCTCGTAGAGGCCGCCGAGCGATTCCACCGTTCGCTCCCGCAGCCAGGCGCGCTGCGTGGCCCATCCCCCCGTCCGGGCGACGTCGACCTCGGCGAGGTCCATCGTGGGATGGCCCGCCACGATCCACTCGGCGGCGGCGCGCCCGGCGCCGGGGCCGAAGATGATGCCCTGCGAGTTGAAGCCGGCCGCGACGAACAGCCCCGGCACCTCCGGCACGAAGCCGAGCTGGAAGTTCGCGTCGGGCGTGAAGCTCTCCGGCGCCCGCAGGTAGTGCTCGAACCCGATCGTCTCCAGTTCGGGCACGCGCTGGCGGGCGTTCGCCAGCACCGGCGCGAAGTGCTCCCAGTCCGGGCCGAATTCCGCGAAGCCGTCCCTGGGAACCTCGGGCACGGGCTTCGGCTTCCCCTTGGGCTCGAACGCGCCCACGAGATACCGGCCGCGGTAATGGCGGATGTAGAGGTAGCCGTCGAGGTCGCGCAGGAACGGCATCCGCTCGTCGGCGCCCTCGGCATCCTCCGTCATCACCCAGACGTGCTCCGCCGGGAACAGGGCGACGTCCGCGCCGACCATCCGCGCGAGCTCGGAGGTCCACAGACCGCTCGCCAGCACCACCGTCTCGGCCTCGATCGACCCGCGCGAGGTCGACACGCCGCTCACGCGTTTGCCGACGACGGCGAACCCGGTCACCTCCGTGTTCGGTGCGTATCGGACGCCGGCGTCCACGGCGCCCTTCGCGAACGACAGGGCGGCGTCCCCCGGGTTCACGGTCCCGTCCGTTGGGAACAGCACCCCGCCGACGAGGTCGTCCACCACCGCGGCCGGCCACAGGTCCTTCACCTGGGCGGGCGGGAGGACCTCGACGTCGACGCCGACGTCGCGCGCCATGCTCACGGAGTACAGGATCTCCTGCATGCGACCCTGCGTGCGGGCGACCGTGAGCGAGCCCGCGCGCCGCAGGCCGGTCTCGACGCCGGTCTCGCCGGACAGCCGCTCGTAGGTCTCGGCGTTGTGGCGGGTGAGCTCCGTCAGCGCGTGCGTGCCGCGCACCTGCGAGACGAGGCCGGCCGCATGCCAGGTGGTGCCGTTCGTGAGCCGGCCACGCTCCAGCATGACGACGTCGGTCTCGCCGGACCGCGCGAGGTGATACGCGATCGACGACCCGATCATGCCGCCGCCCACGACCACCACGCGAGCCCTCGCCGGCAGGTCGGCGACCGGGCGCAGGAGCTCGTCGCTCAGGTCGCGGTTCGCGAGCCGCTCGGGGATCGCCATGCGCCGCAGCCTACCCGGCGGCCGTGAGGGCCTGCCCGATCGCGTCGACGGCTGGCAGGTACGGCCGGTCGGCCTCGGGGTCGTCGGCGACCGGCTGGCTCGAGACGCGCGCGACGACGAGCTCCGCCGGCTCCACGATCGTGACCCACTGCCCGTGGATCCCGATCGCGCTCATCAAGCCACCGACCGCGTCGAGCACCCACCACTTGTTGCGGTAGAAGGCGTTCGGATAGTCGGGGTCCGGTGGATCGGAGGAGGCGGCGAAGGCCTCGCGGCTGTCGGAGCCGCCGGCCCAGGTGTCGGCGACCCAGGCCTCGGGGATCAGGTGGCCGTCCGGGCCTTCACCGCGGCGGCGCCATAGCTCACCGAGCCGCGCCAGGTCCCGAAGGCTCGCGCAGAACCCGCCGCCGGCGAAGGCGGTGCCGGACGGATCCACCGCGATCCGCGCGTCGTGCTCTGCCCCCATCGGCGCCCACAGCTCGTTCGACAGCAGCTCGGGCAGGCGCGCGCCGGCCGCACGCTCGCACAGCCAGCCCAGCAACGACGAGAGCGGGGTGCGGTACTCGAAGGCCCCGCCGTGCGGACGGTCTGCCTCCATCGCGGCGAGGTAGGCGATCGTGTCGGCCGCCACGCCGGGCGTGACCCGCGGGTTCCAGCCGATGGCCTGCGCGAACATGCCGGTGTCGCCGTCGTGGTCGCCGTAGATCTCGTCGAAGCGCGTGCCCGTCCGCATGTCGAGCACCTGCCGGATCGTCGTGCCCTCCCACGACGTCCCGGCCAGCTCCGTTAACACGTCGGTGACGGGCGCCTCGGCGTCGAGCACCCCCCGTCCCACCAGCACGCCGGCGAGCGTCGCGACCACGGACTTCGTGACGGAGAAGACCAGGTGCGTCGTGTCGGCCTCGAGACCGTTCAGGTACCGCTCCCAGACCACGGCGCCCCGGTGCAGCACCACGAGCCCGTCGGTGAACGAGGAGACGAGCCACTCCTCGAGCGTCAACCGCTCGCCGTCCACCGCGAAGGCGAGGCCGTCCAGCGCCGAGCCGTCGCCCTCCGGCAGCTCCCACACATGAGCTCCCCGGTGCACCCGCGCGGTCGGCACGAGCTCGTCCAGGTGCTGCAGGCTCCAGCGGTTGAAGGGGGCGAGCATCCAGTTGTCGAGGGTCACGAGCCGCTCGGGGGCGGGCGGCGTCCCCTGCATCAGCCCGAGGTCGGCCGCCGAGGGCGGCGCGCCGCGTCCGGTCACGCGGGAAAGCCTAGCCGCACGATCCGCCCCGCGATCAGCCCTGTAGCTCGCGACCCATGGCCAGGCGGTACTCCTCGTTGAACCAGTAGAGGAACCGGTCCTGTCGCGGGTACACGCCCGTGCTGAACGCGCGCGAGCTCACGCCCGTCTGGGCTCGCTTGCACACGTCCCAGTCCTGCCGCGAGATCGTGTCCCAGAACTCCACGACCGGCTCGGGCGCGAAGTCGGGCGCGGCGATCGTCTCGGGCCGGAACAGGAACTCGCTCACCACGGTCGTGTGGTTCGGGCCGGTGGGGTAGCCGATGTAGTACATGGCGCAGTCCGGGTGCAGGTTCAACATGAGGTTCGGGAACTCGTACGTCCCGTAGTACATGTCGTAGTCCTCGGGCGCGAGGTCCGGCAGCGGCGGCAGGGTGGACGTCCCGTTGGCGGTGAAGCTGGTGGCGCCGTCCACCATCCGGTTGCCGTCGTCGCGGATGTCCTCGTCCCACACCTCGCCGAAGCGGAAGAGCGGCACGACCTGCACGAGCTCGGGATGGATCGTCGGGCAGTGCAGGCACTCGTTGTAGTTCTCCACGATGATCTTCCAGTTCGCCTCGACCTCGTAGACGAGCCGGACGCCGATGCGCAGCTCGTCCATGCGGAAGCGCTCGAACGCCGTGATGGTCTCGGCACCGTGCGTGAGCGCGTCCATCAACGGGCGGCTCGGCTCGGGCGACAGGTTCACGAAGATGAAGCCGGCGTAGCTGTCGACGTGGACGGGGTGCAGGGGGTACTGCGACCGGTCGAAGTACTCGTCCTCCTTGACGTTCGGCGTGCCGATCAACCGCCCGTTCAGGTCGTAGGTCCACGCGTGGTAGGGGCACTTGAACGCCTTGCGCGTGTGACCGGCGCCGTCGTCGACGAACTTCGTCCCGCGGTGGCTGCACACGTTGTAGAAGGCGCGCAGCTCACCACCCTCGTTGCGCGTGATGAAGATCGACTCGCCGGCGATGTCGCGGGTGAGGTAGTCGCCCGGCTCGGGGATCTCCTCCGCCCTGCCGGCACAGACCCATTCGCCCCACCAGATCCGCTCGCGCTCCTCGTCCCAGACCTCGAGGCTCGAATAGTCGCTGCCGCGGAGCGTGGGGCGGGGCGTCCAGGGCGCGCGGTCGTCGCGGATGCTGGGCAGCTGCGGGCCGGTCAGATCGTTGGTCTGCATGGGCCTGAGGTCTCCTTCGGGCGCGAGCCCGGTCGCGGATACCGCAAGGATAGGCCCGAGCCGGCGTGGGTGGTAGCCGTGAAGCGCGGTCGAGGCCACGGATATCGCACGCCAACCCCGTCACATCTGCGAGAATCGCGTGGCCATGCCCGGCCAGACGTTCGACGAGCTCGACCGGCAGATCATCGACGCGCTGTTCGAGGATGCTCGCCGCCCGTTCACCACCGTCGCGAAGGACCTGGGTGTGGCGGAGGCGACGATCCGCGCCCGGGTTGCCCGGCTGCAGCGGCTGGACGCCATCCGGTTCGTCACCGACGTGAAGCCGCACGAGCTCGGCCTGCTGTTCGCCTACCTCGGCGTGCGCATCCAGGGGCAGGACGTTCCTCGCGCGATCGCGGCGATCTGCCGGATCCCCGAGGCGGTGTATGTGATCGAGTGCACAGGGAACTACGACGTCCTGGTGGAGGTGGTCGCCACCGACAGCGACGACCTGCTGCGCCTGATGCAGCAGGAGATCCGGCGGGTCCCCGGCGTGGCCGAGGTGGACTCGTTCGTCGGCTTGCGCATCGCGAAGGGCACGTTCCGCTACACCGATCTCGGTCGCACCGGCGAGGCTCGCCCCTGAGCCCGGCCCGATCTGCGGGCGTCAGCGCCGGCGGGCGGCGGGCTCGAACCACCACGGTGTGAAGCCGCGATCGTTCTCGTCCACGACGGTGCCGGGCGGGACGAGCTCGTCGATCGCATCCAGCGTTCCCTCGTCCAGCCGCACGTCCGCGCCCGAGAGCATGTCCTGCAGCTGCTCCATCGTGCGGGGACCGATGATCGCGGACGTGACGACGGGATGGGCCAGCGTGAATGCGATGGCCATGTGCGTCATGGAGACGCCGGCGTCCGCCGCGATCTTCGCGAGCGACTCAACCAGGTCGAGCTTGCGCTGGTTCTCCGGCCGCGACCGGTCGAACTGCGCCGCGATCGCACTGCCCCGTTCCCGGCCGCGGCTCGCACGCGCCTGCGGCGATTCGTCGAACCCGTCCCGCCGGTAGCGGCCGGTGAGCCACCCTCGGCAGAGCGGGCTCCACACGAGCACACCCATGCCGAAGCGTTCGGCCACCGGCAACACGTCCTGCTCGATCTGCCGGACGAAGATGGAGTACGGCGGCTGCTCGGTCCGGAAGCGCGAGAGCCCGCGACGTTCCGCGGTCCACTGCGCCTCGACCATCTGCCAGCCCGGGAACGTGGACGAGCCGAAGTATCGGATCTTCCCCTGGCGCTGGAGGTCGGTGAGCGCGCCGAGGGTCTCCTCGACGTCGGTGTCCGGCTCCGGCCGGTGGATCTGATAGAGGTCGATGTGATCGGTCCCCAGACGCCGCAGGCTGTCCTCGACCTCGCGCGCGATCCACATCCGGGAGTTCCCGCGCTGGTTCGGGCCCTCGCCCATCTCGCCGTGCACCTTCGTGGCCAGCACGACATCGTCGCGACGGCCCTTGAGGGCCCGCCCGACGATCTCCTCTGACTGTCCGGCCGAGTACACGTCGGCGGTGTCGACGAAGTTGATCCCGCCGTCGAGCGCCGCGTGGATGATCCGGACGCACTCGTCGACATCGGTGGTGCCCCACGCCCCGAACATCATCGCCCCGAGGCAGTGCGTGCTGACGTGCACTCCGGTGCTGCCGAGCGTGCGGACCTCCATCGCGGCCTCCCTCGTGAACGATCGACGAACCCGGACCTCCAGCCTACGGCGAGCGCCGGCGACCCCTTCCTCCGGGCGCGCCCATCGTGGCAGGATGCACGCATGACCGCCCGGGACGGGACGCATCGGGTGATGCCGCCCATGAGCAGGCGCGACGTGCTGCGCGCGGGTGCGGTCGGGGCGGGAGCGCTGCTGGTCCGGCCCTGGAGGGCGACGGCCGCCTCGTTGCCACTCGCCGACTATATCCGCGACCGCATGTCGGCGGGCAAGCTGCCGGGCCTCGCGGCCACGGTGATCCGGAACGGACGGCCGGTCTGGACCCACGTCGAGGGCTGGGCGAACGTCGAACGACGCGAGCCGGTCACCCGCGAGACGATCTTCATGCTGGCGTCGGTCTCGAAGACGGTGGTGGCCACCGCCGTGATGCAGGCGGTGGAGGACGGGCTCCTGGACCTCGACGCCGATGTGAACGACGTCCTGCCGTTCGCGGTTCGCAACCCGGCGTACCCGAACCGGGCGATCACCCTGCGGCAGCTCCTCACGCACACGTCGTCCCTGCGGGACCACTGGCCACAGCTGATCCGCCTCTACGTCCGCGGCGACTCGCCGATCCCGCTCGGCACGTTCATGGAGGGATACCTCGTCCCCGGCGGCGCCTACTACCACGAGGAGGACGCGTACCCGTTCCCGCCCGGCCGCGAGTACCGCTACTGCAACGTGGCGGTGTCGCTCGCCGCGTTCATGGTCGAGGCCGCCTCCGGCACCGCGTTCGAGACGTGGTCCCGCGACCGCATCTTCGCCCCGCTCGGCATGTCCGACACCGGATGGCGCCTCAGCGAGGTCCGGGCGTCACAGGTCGCGACCCCCACCCGGTGGTCGAACGACACGCACACGTATCAGGGGCGCCGGCACTACGGCTACCCCGACTATCCCGACGGCGAGCTGCGCACGACCGTCGAGAGCCTGGGCCGGCATCTGGGCATGTTCGCCGGGGGCGGCATGGTCGGCCGCACCCGGATCCTGACGGAGGCGTCGGTCCGCGCGATGCGACGCCCGCAGGTGCCCGAGATCAGCGCCGGGCAGGGCCTGGTGTGGTACCGGAGCTCGCCGCGCGGACGTGAGCTGATCGGGCACAACGGCGGCGACTCCGGCGTCGCCACCGTGTGCTTCCACGAGCCGGCCACCGACACCGGCGTGATCGTCCTCGCCAACGGGAACTGGAAGTACGTGCACGGTGCATGGCCGCTGCAGCAGATCCTCATGCGCCTCTTCGACGAGGCCGACCGGCTCGCGGGCTAGGCGTCGCGCTCACAACGGCCTGCGCTCGGTCCGGAACACACGGAAGCCCCGGCGCTCGTAGTTCGGCAGCGCGTGCGGGTGGTCGCGGGTGGACGTCTGCAGCCACACGCGTTTCGTCGGCTCGCCGAGCGACCACGCGAGCCGGGTCGCGATCTCGAGCAGGGCGCCGCCGAACCCCCGGCCCACGAGCTCCGGCACGAGCCCGAACACGACGATGCCGACGTCGCCGCTCGCCCCGGCCTCGAGCTCGATCATCCCGGCGATATCTCCGTTCACCCGAGCGATCCACGCGCGGACGCCCGGGCGCGTCAGCTCCTGGGCCCACTCCGAGTCCGACCACGCGGTGCGGCCGCGCCACGCGTGCGGCCGGCCGACCCGCACGTTGGTCGCTCGGAGCTCGGCCACGTCGGCGGGGTCGACGACATCGAGAACGATCTCCGAGGGCGGCGGCCGGCCGGGCACCAGCTCCGTCGGCGCCGTCATCTCCAGGAACGAGACGACCTCGTGCGCCATGCCGCCGCTACGGCGCCGGGCAGGCGGCGCCGTACGCGTACCGGTAGGAGCCGGCAGCGGCGCGACATCCGGACTCGTCGACGACCCTGAACGAGCTGCCCGGCACCGTCTTCAGCTCCGCGATCAGCGACGCCGGCCAGGCGGGGTCGACCGCTCCCTGGAAGAAGAAGTTGCTGCCGTTGTCGGCGAGGATCATCCCGTAGCGCTTCATGGCGGTGAGGATCGTCCGAGCCTGCGGCGAGTAGCCGCTGATGTCGAAGCCGGCCCGCATCCGCAACCGCACGCCCATCGGCGGGCAGTTGGGATCGGCGGTCTGCCCTGCCTGGTGGGTCGCGGGCCAGACGTAGCTCCGCACCGTGCACGAGACCGTGAAGCGGATCGCGTGGTTGACCGCGCCGCTCTGCACCTCGTCCCACCGCAGCAGCCCCGGGAAGATCGGCAGGCCCGTCGGCGTCGGCGCTCGTCCACGTGTCGGGGCGTTGCGCGCTGGACGCCAGGTCGAAGATGGCGCCGCTGTCGGCGGAGGCCTTGGAACCCTTGAGACGCGCCGCGTACAGCTCGTACAGCCGGCACGTGTCCCGGTTGATCATGATCGCGTGGCGGTCCGAGCCGCCCTCGACCTGGATGTCCCGGCCGAACGGGTACGGGCCCGGATCGGACTCGTCGTCGTACAGGAACTTCACGGGGATCAGCGGATGCGCGTTCGTGACCACGTCGAAGGGGATGCCGTAGTCCTTCGGCGGGCCGAAGTCGGGGTGCAGCCTCGTGGTCGAGGCCTGCATCGTGGCGAGCCACCTGGCGCTGCTGGTGTGCACCGGCAGCCGGGAGATGTCCATGTTCCAGACGTTGTCGTCCGGGAACACCGTGCACGCGGTGCCCGGCACGATCGGGGGACCCGCGGCGGTGGACGGCACGGTTCCGAGCAGCAACAGGGCGGCGGCCGCCGGAACGATCGCCCTGGCTCGTACGCGGACTCGCATGCCGGCATCCTGCCACGACGCACGGAACGAACGCCACCCGTCGAACGGTCCGTCGTCGCCCGCGCGTAGGCTGCACCGGTGATCGAGATCGTGCCCGCCGGACCCGAGCGCGTCGAGGCCCTGGCCGACGTGTTCGCCCGCAGCTTCGCCGACGACCCGATGATCACGTGGCCGCTGCCCGCGGACGGCATCGAGGAGCGCGTGCGGACGAGCTTCCTGGGCTTCGGCGTCGGCTTCGCGTCGCTCGGCATGCTCTACGAGGCAGGCGGCGGCGCGGGCGTGGCCGCGTGGGTACCCCCCGGGCAGACCGAGCGCATGGTCGAGATGGAGAAGGGCACGCGGGCCGCGATCGCCGCCACCACCGACGACGGCGGCGCGCGCTACTTCGCACTGTGGGACTGGATCGAGGAGACGGTGCCGGACGTGCCCCAGTGGTACCTCGACCTGATCGCCGTGGCGCCGGAGCGCCGCGGGGAGGGCATCGGGGCGGCCCTGATCCGCTGGGGCGTCGAGCGGGCCGTCGCCGACGGCGTGCCGGCGATCCTGGAGACGGCGCGACCGGGCAACGTCGCGATGTACGAACACTTCGGGTTCCGGGTCGTCGGCGAGGGCGATGTCCCCGGCGGCGGCCCGCACCTGTGGTTCATGTCGACCTGAGAGAGACCGGACCCCGGCCGCGCGGGGGCGCGGCGTGCGCGGCCGGGGTCCAGGCGTACGCTCAGGCGCTGCGGGCGACTCCCTCCAGGACGCGCTCCTCCACGACGGCGTGCGCGCCGGCCGTGCGCAGCTGCTCGTGGGGGATCAGGTGCACGCGGGCGTCCTGGGTGCGGAGATCGTCGACCGCGTAGCTCGCGCGACCGCTGGGCAGCGCCACCACGACCTCGCGGACGCGGCCGACGTCGCGACCCGCCGGCGTCCGCACGAGCGTGCCGGCGGGCACGCGCTCCTGGACCGGCTGGCGGACCGAGCCGCCGAAGACGCGGATCGAGGACGGCACGGCGACGCGGAGCTTGGACGACCAGCGACGGAGCGCGGGCGGCCGCTCGGCGAAACGAGGCTCATCCGTGCAGCAACGCGTCTCTTCGTGGGTCGGGAGCGCGAGATGGGCGAACAGCAGGATGTTCGGCTTCATGGCGGTCTCCTCCTCTCGATGGTTCGTCCGCTCCGGGCGGACCCGGGAACGGCGAAGGCCGCGACGCGGTTCGCGGCGCGGCCTCCAGTTCGTCTGGTCGGCGGGTCCCCACCACCGTACGAGGCACACGCGGAAGGGTCAACGCCTTCGGCGGTTCGTCACACGCCCGCAACACCATGCCCTGCACCTGCCCTGCATCTGCCCTGCACGTGGGGGGGCTACCGCTTCGCTGCTTGCGCCCCTCGGGCACGTGGTGTGGGCCCGCGCGGCCTCCACCGATATGGTGCCGCGGATGCGATCCGACGACACGGTGCTGGTCACCGAGCGGATGCGCCTGCGGCGGTTCCGTCCGGAGGATGTCGGGGCCCTCTGGGCGATCCAGCGCGACCCGGAGACGATGCGCTGGTACCCGCACCCCTTCGAGCGCCACGAATCCGAGGCGTGGATCGCCCGCAACCTGGAGCGGTACGACCGATCGGGCCACGGCCACTGGGCCGTCGAGCTCACGGCGGACGGGCGGCTCGCCGGGAGCTGCGGACTCATCGCGCAGGAGGTGGACGGCGTCACCGAGATCGAGGCCGGCTGGATGTTCGACCGGGCGCTGTGGAACCTCGGGCTGGCCACGGAGGCGGGGAGCGCGTGCCGCGACCTCGCGTTCGAAGCGATGGGCCGCACGCGGCTCATCTCGCTGGTCCGTCCCGAGAACGCGGCCTCGTGCCGTGTGGCGGAGAAGCTCGGCATGACCGTGGAGAAGGAGACGATGCACGCGAACCTGCTGCACCGCGTGTACGCGATGACGCCGGTGGACGTGCCGGGGTTCAGGGGACGAAGCGATAGCCCGTGAGGGAGCCGAGATCGGGGCTCAGCTCGCGTCGTGCACGATATCCCCGCCGACGATCGTGAGGTCCACGCCGGTCCGCAGGACGCCGGCCGGCTCCAGCCGGAACAGGTCCTGGGAGAGCACCACCAGGTCGGCGAGCTTGTCGCGCGTGACGGAGCCGCGGTCGCCCTCTGCGAAGTTGGCGTACGCCGATCCCGTGGTGTAGCCGGCGATCGCGGCCGGGAGGTCCACCGTCTGCTCCGTGGTCCACGCGTCTCCGCCGTGCAGGTCGGCTCTGGTCATGGCGGAGTAGATGCCGACCAGCGGTTCCATCTGCGCCACGTTCCAGTCACTCGAGAAGGCCAGCACCGCACCGTGATCCGCGAGGCTACGCCAGGGGAACGCCCGGGACCACCGCTCGGGGCCCACGGCCTCGCGCCACACGTCCACGATGTCGGGCGCCGCGTGCCGCGGCTGCATGCAGGCCACGACGCCGAGCTGCGCGAACCGCTGCAGGTCGTCGGGATGTACGAGCTCGACGTGCACCAGCTGGTGCCGGGCGTCGCGCGGACCGTGGACACGGCGGGCGTGCTCCACCGCGTCCAGGGCCGTGCGGATCCCGCGGTCGCCGATCGCATGGGTGAAGGTCTGGAAGCCGCGCCGCTCGAGCTCCACCATCAGGTCGGCGAACTCCTTCGGCTCGAAGAACGTCTCGCCCGACGTGGCGGGGTCGTCGGCGTAGGGCTCCAGCAGGGCCGCGGTGTGCGCCTCCGCGACGTCGTCGATGTACAGCTTCACCGGCCCCACCCGGAGTCGGTCGTCGTCGAAGGTCCGGCGCGCCTCCTCGAACTCGTCCAGATCCGCGGGGGTCGTGCCGACCGGGTGGAACAGCGCCGCGATCAGCCGCGAGCGCAGCGTGCCCTCCTGCCGAGCCCGATCGAACAGTGGGAGGTCGTCCACCGAGTTCTGCGGCTCCACGATCGTCGTGATGCCGCACTCGGCCGCCAGGTCGAGGCTGTGGACGAGCCGGCGGTAGGCCGACGCCGGCGCGAAGTTCGGGATCTGCGCGGCGAGCGACGCGTTGCCCGCGCGCGAGAGCCCCATCACCGCGAAGTCGGTCACGAAACCGGTCGGCTCGTCCGCGGCGTCGCGCTCGACGTGTCCGAACGGGACGGCGGCCGTGCCGCGCCCGATGCCGAACCGCGTCATCGCCTCGCGGTTGAGCCAGGCGTTGTGCACGTCGTACGAGAGCACCATCACCGCGCGGCCGGGTGCCACACCCTCCAGGTCGTCGGCCCTCGGCCTGCGAGGTTCGGGCAGGGCCGAGTAGCTCCACTCCTCGGCGACGATCCACTCCCGGTCGGGGTTCGCCGCCGCGTACGCGTCGATGCGCGCGCGGACCTCGTCCAGGGTGGTCGCGTCGCCGAGCTGCACGGCATCGGTGTCCGAGCCCAGCCGCACGTGGTTGTGGGCGTCGACGAAGCCGGGCAACACGAGACGGCCGGCCGCGTCGATCTCCGGCACGCCGCGCGGTGCCGCCGCGCGAGCCTCGGCGTCGTCGCCGACGGCGGCGATCCGTCCGTCGCGGACGGCGACCGCCTCCGCCCACGGCCGATCGGGATCCACCGTGTACACCTTGGCGTTGCGGATCAGCAGATCGCCACGGCCCTCGCGAGGGGTGGTCATGGGGCGGGGGTCGTCATGGGGCGGGGGTCGTCATGGGGCGGGGGTCGTCATGAGGCCGGGGTCGTCATGAGGCCGGGGTCGTCATGAGGCCGGCACGAGCGCCCGAACGGCGCCGATGTGCTCCTCGTAGTGCTCGATCGTCTCCGACTCGAACAGCTCGATGGCGGCGGGTTCGGTCGCAACGGAGGCGAACGCCTCGAGGAGAGCGTTCCGCGCCCGGACGACGGCCGACTCGACGTCGGCGAGCGGCATGGCCCGCGACTCCTCCAGCACCCGCGCGTTCGTGGCGTCGGTCTCGGCGTCCGTCGTCTGCGTCTCCACGTAGGTGCCGGCGTGCATCGCCAGGAACGAGGACACGCCGTCACGCCACCAATACACGATGTGCCACATGACGTCCTTCACCGACCACCCGTCGGGCAGGTCGGGCTCCTCGCGTCGCTCGAGCGGCACCGCGGTCGCGGCCAGTGCGAACGCCGCCCACGCGTCGGCCTCCCGGGCGATCGGATCGCCGCTCATCGCTCGTGGGCGGCCGGCTCGCGACGCCGGCTGGTCAGCGACCGCCCCAGGAAGCGCAGCCCGACCAGCAGACCGAGCACCAGGGCCGAGACGAGCGCGACGAACCCCACGATGATCGTCACGGGATCGGGATGGCCGTCGGCGTCGCCGATCAGCTTGACGATCGCGTAGACGCAGACGAAGAGGTACGTGAACGCGACCACCAGCGACGCCAGCATCGTGAAGAAGCCGGTGACGATGCCGCCCACTGCCAGGGAGAGCCCCGTGCCTTCCCGCATGCCGGCGAGCCTACCTGATGGCCGAGGGTGGGTTCCGACCTGATCGGTCCAGCCGCGGTGGGTCGTTCGAGCGGTTTGCCGTGGGACGCACCGGGGAACCTCCCGTCCATGACCCCCCAGGGTGCCGGCACCGCTGTGGCCGGTCGCTACGTAGTCGGCGAGCTCCTCGGGCGGGGCGGCATGGGTGAGGTCTTCGACGCCCTGGATCTGCGATTGGACCGTCCGGTCGCGCTGAAGCGGCTGCGGGCGGATCTCGCGCTCGACCCTGCCATGCGCCGTCGCGTCGAGGTCGAGGCCCGCCTCGCGGCCAAACTCGTCCATCCGAACGTGGTGACGGTCTTCGACAGCGGCGTGGATGACGGTCACCCCTTCATCGTCATGGAGCGGCTGGACGGTCGCACGCTCGGCGACGCGCTGGCGGACGGACCGCTCGCGGCCGCGGACGTTCGCGCCGCCGGCCTGCAGATCCTGGATGCGCTCGCCGCGGCACACGACATCGGGCTCATCCATCGCGACGTGAAGCCGGGGAACGTGTTGGCAGCTCCGGACGGCGGCTGGAAGGTGGCGGACTTCGGGATCGCCACGTCGAGCCACGCCGAGCACACGATCACCCGCACCGGCGAGCTGCTCGGAAGCCCCTCCTACCTCGCGCCCGAACGCATCGACGGGCGACCGGCGACCCCGGCCAGCGACCTCTATGCTCTCGGCGTGCTCCTGTACGAGGCCGCGAGCGGCGTCCGTCCGTTCGGCGACGGTGCCCCGTTGGCGCTCGCGATGCGGATCCGCGAGGGCACGCACGTGCCGCTGCGGGAGGCCTCGCGCGGCATCGACCCCGAGCTCGCCTCCGCGATCGAACGTGCGATGTCGGTGGACCCGGCCGCGCGGTTCGGGTCGGCCCGGGAGATGGCGACGGCGCTCCGGGATCTGCCGGAGATCCCGTTCCCGTCGGGATCGGCCGATCCGGCGGCCACGGGTCCGATCCGGCGTTCGGGCGATCCGACCGACGTGCTGGACCCCGTCGGACCGCCCGCCCATGGGTCGCGACGGCTGCTGGCGGCGTTGATCGTCGCCGCGCTCGTGGTGACGCTCGTGGTGGCGGCGGCCCTGGTGCTCTCCCGCGGAGACGGGTCGGTCGCCGACCGTCAGTCGGAGCCGTCACGGCCGGCCGGCGGCGTCCCCGCGCCGATGCAGGACGCCCTTGATCGCCTCCGGGAGACGATCGCGCCGTGAGGGTTCGCCTGCGGGTCGCCGTCGGCGTCATCGCGTTGTTCGCCCTGGCCCCGGCCTGTTCCGAGCAGGTCGACCTCGCGCCCCGCGCTCAGCGGCAGCTGGAGGACGACCTCGAGGCCCTGACCGCCGCGACCGTGGCCGCCGACCGGTCGGGCGCGCGCATCGCGCTTCGCGAGCTGGAGCGTGGTGTCGCGGAGCTGGCGTCGGCCGGCCAGATCAGCGAGTCACGAGCCCAGCAGATCCTCTCGGCGGCGGCGGACGTGGCCGAGCAGCTGTCCCTGCTGCCGGCACCCGAGCCGAGCCCCTCGCCCTCGGTGGAGTCCCCGACCTCGCCGTCCCCGGAGCCGACGGAGGAGGGCGAGGACGAGGAAGGGCCCGGCAACAGCGGCGAGAGCGGAAATGGGAACGGCAACGGCAACGCCTACGGTCACGACCAGGGCAACGGAAACGACTGAGGAGGTTCAGCCGATCAGCGGGCGCACACCGCGCTTGCCGAGCTGGTCGGCCACGATCGAGCGCTGGACCTCCGACGTGCCCTCCCAGATCCGGTCGACGCGGAGCTCCCGGTAGAAGCGCTCCGCGACGTTCTCCCGCATGTAGCCGCGGCCACCGAAGATCTGGACCGAGCGGTCGGCGACCCGCCCCGCCATCTCGCTGGCGTACAGCTTCGCCATGGAGCACTGCGCGTGCTGCAGCTTCACGTCCGCGCCGCGGTCGATGTTCCCGGCGAGCTCGTACGTCATGAGCCTCGCCGCCCACAGCTCCGTGAGGGAGTCCGCCAGCATGTGCTGGATCGCCTGGAACTCGAAGATCGGCTGCCCGAACTGCACCCGCTCCTTCGCGAACGCGGTCGTCTCCTCGATCAGCCGCTCGGCGGCCCCACAGCATCGAGCGGCGATCATGAGCCGCTCGTACCGGAACCACTCGTAGGTGAACGCCATGCCGTCGCCCTCGGCACCGATCAGGTTCGCGGCGGGGACGCGGACGTCCTCGAAGGCCACGAGCGGATGGTGGTCGGCGTACGTGTGCGTGTAGGCGGGGGTGCGCACCACGCGGACACCGGGCGTATCGATGTCGACGAAGAACATCGCGTGGGCGCCGGCGTTCGGGCCCTCGGCGATCTTGCCCTGGAAGAAGCAGTAGGTGGCGTGGTTGAAGCTCGTCACGTGCATCTTCACGCCGTTCAGCACGTAGTCGTCGCCGTCGCGCCTCGCCGTGGCCGCGATCGCGTCGACGTCGGAGCCGGCGCCCTCCTCCGTGATCGCGTAGCACTCGCCCAGCTCGCCGCGGATCGTCGGCTTGATCCAGGTCTCCATCTGATGCTCGGAGACCACGGCCGGCGCCCACGCCGGCGGCGTGTGCACGACCCACCCGAGGGCGTTCGTGGCGCGTCCGAGCTGCTCGGACACGAGCGTCTGCTGGAACATCGTCATGCCGCTTCCGCCCAGCTCGGTCGGCATGTTCATGGCGAACAGACCGAGCTCGACGGCGCGATCGTGTTGACGGCGCCGCACCTCCGGGTCGATCTCGCCGGCGTTCATCTCGGCCTCGACCTCGTACGGGATCAGCTCGTCAACGAAGCCGCGAGCGCGGTCCTGGATCTCGCGGTCCTCGTCGGACATGGGAGAGGTCGTCATGGCGCGGAGCATACCGCGCGGCCTGAACGACCGTTCAATCGAGGCGCCGGTACCGTCGTCGGATGGGGACCGGGGCGGACGGCGTGCGGGCGGCAGCCCCAGGGGACGCGGACGAAGCAGGCCCGGCTGGCGTGGAGCACGGGTCGGAGGTGAGCGAGACGGACGTCCGGGGTCGCTTCCGCGGTTCGCTCGTGCTGGACGGCGGACTCGCCACGGAGCTGGAACGGCGGGGCGCCGACCTCAGCGACCGCCTCTGGTCCGCGCGCCTGCTGCTGGAGGACCCGGACCTGATCCGCGAGGTGCACGCGGACTACTTCGACGCCGGCGCGGACGTCGCGATCTCGGCGAGCTACCAGGCGTCGTTCCATGGTTTCGCCGAGCGCGGGCTCAGCCGCGAGGACGCGGCGTCGCTGATGCGGCGGAGCGTCGGGCTGGCGCGGGAGGCCGCCGACGCGGCGGGGAACGACCGGCTCGTGGCCGCGTCGGTGGGCCCGTACGGCGCGGTGCTGGCCGACGGATCGGAGTACGACGGGCGCTACGGGCTGTCGGTACCGGAGTTGGTCGACTTCCACCGCGCGCGGATCGAGGTGCTGCTCGACGCCGGGCCCGACGTCCTGGCGATGGAGACGATCCCATCGATCCTCGAGGCCGAGGCGCTCGTGAGGATCCTCGACGGCCTTCCCGGTGTGGCGGCCTGGATCAGCTTCAGCTGCTCCGACGGCCTGCACATCAGCGACGGCACCCCGTTCGCCGACGCGGCGGCGCTGGCGGCATCGAGCGACCAGGTGGTCGCGGTGGGGGTGAACTGCTCGCCACCCGCGAACCTGCCCGAGCTGCTGTCGAGCGCGCGCGTGGACCGGCCGCTGCTGGCGTACCCCAACCTCGGCTCGACGTGGGACGCGGCGGCGAGGAGCTGGATCCTGCAAGGTCCGCGGCCCGACCTGGGCGCCGCCGCCGGGGAGTGGCGCGCGGCCGGCGCTCACATCGTCGGCGGATGCTGCGGTTCGACGCCGGACGACATCCGCGCGATCGCCGCCGGAACCTGAACGACGGCGATGGCTCGCGGTTCCGAGCTGCACCGGATGAGCGAGATGATCGGACGGCGCGCGCGACGCGTCCGTTATGCCCCGCCGTCGATGATGAAGGCCAGCACCGCGGCGTAGTCCCGCTCGCCCCAGCCGGCCGCCTCCGCGTCGGCGAGCCACGAACGGGCCGCCTCGAGGACGCGGAGCTCCGCACCGCCCGCCGCGGCCGCCTCCACGATCAGCTCGGCGTCCTTGCGGCCCAGCGCCAGCGGGAAGCGCGGCGGATACTCGCCCGACTCGATCGAGGCCCGGCGGCGCTCGACCTGCGACGCGAGGGCCGTGGTGCCCAGCACGTCGAGCGCCGTCCCCCGCTCGAGGCCCACGGCACCGGCGAGCGCCAGGGCCTCCCCGAGGACGCCGACGATGCCGACCAGCGCCGTGTTCGCCACGAGCTTCGCGGCGGCTCCGGACCCGAGCGGCCCCACGTGCATCGGATCGCCGAGCTGCGAGAGCAGCGGCGTCCAGCGCGCCACGTCCTCGTTCGGCCCGCCCACGAAGATGCGGAGCGTTCCCGCCTCCACCTCGGACAGGCTCCCGAGGACCGGGGCGTCGAGCAGACGCGTCCCGGCGGGCAGGGACGACGCCAGATGCGCGATCGCCTCCGGACCGACGGTCGACATCTCGATCACGGTCGTGCGATCGGAGGCGGCCGCCACCACGCCGTCCGGTCCCTCGGTAACGTCCCGCAGCGCAGCCGGATCGGCGAGCATCGTGAGCACCGCTTCGGCGGATCCGGTGGCCTCGGCGGGCGTCGAGGCGGCCTTCGCGCCGGCCGCCACCAGCGGCTCGGTGCGTTCGGGCGACCGGTTCCACACCGTGACGGCGTGGCCCGCGTCCAGCAATCGACGCGCGATGCGGCTGCCCATCCCACCCATGCCCAGCACCGCGAGATCGATCATGCCACCATGATGCCGCAGCGGGGAGCGATCGACGCACGGCGCTCGCACGACGGCGCTCGACGCGGGGCGATCCGCCCGCGGCGCACGGTACGCTCGGACCATGCGCGTGATCCGATCCTCCGGCTCGCCGTTCGAGCGTGGTCGGACCGTCGGCGCCGAGCTGCGTGACGAGATCCGAGGGTCGATCGATTTCACGCTGGCGTGGGCCGCCGGTCTGGGCGCCGATCGCCGCCGGCTCGAGGAGCTGCTCGCGCCCTACGACGACGCCGCCGCACGCACGGTCCCCGATCTCGTGGAGGTGCTCGCCGGCATGGCCGAGGGCGCCGGTGCCGACCCCGTGGCCCTGCGCGCGACGAACGCGTTCGAGGAGCTCTACGCGATCCTGGATCCGGAGGCGCTGGCTGCTCCCGTCGAGCGATGCACGGACGCGCTGCTCGCCGGCGTCGACGGGCCGATCCTGGTGCACCAGGAGCAGTGGTACGCGGCCGACGCCGACAGCGTGGCCCTGGTGATCGACCGACCTGACGACGGTGTCGGGGTCGTCGCGCCCGTGGTGGCGTCGGGACTCCCCTTGGTCGGCATGAACGCGTCCGGCGCGGCGCTCGGTGCGATGTCGCTCACCGCCGCCGACGAACGGGCGGGTGTGCCCCGCATGTTCGTGGCCCGCCGAGCGCTGGACGCGCGCGACCGGCGCGAGGCGTGGCGCACGGTGACCATGGCGGAGCGAGCCGGCGGCTACACGTGGTGCTACGCGTTCGCGGACGGCGACACGGCGATCTTCGAGACGACCGCCACGACGGCCGCCGATCTCGACGGAGCGACGGCCCACTCGAACCACGCGCTCGACGGCACGGTCGCCGCCGTCTGCCCGGCCGGCTCCGACGCCTCCCGGAGCCGCCTCGCGCGCATGCGGGAGCTCACGAGCGGCCGCGAGATCTGGACGGTGCCCGAGGCTGGTGCGCTCCTCGCCGATCACGGTGCCGAGGGCCAGGACATCTGCGTCCACCCGGTCCCGGCCGAGGGCCCGGAGTCGAGCGCCATCATGTTCGGGATGGTCGCCGACATCGCGAACCGCACGCTCTGGGTCGCGCCAGGAAACCCGTGCACGAACGCGTTCGAGCCCTACGTGCTGGACGACCTGCTCGGCTGAGCCCCGACCGCCGCGCCGGCCGCCCCCGCGCCGGCGTCGGCGGCCGCCTCGACGCCGGCCACGGGGATCTCACCGCGGACCGTGGTGCCGGCGCCCGGCTCGCTGCCGACGGCGAGGCTGCCGCCGACCGCGTCCAGCCGGTCGGCCATCCCCTGCAGGCCCGTCCCGTAGCTCATGGCGCCGGCGTCGAAACCGCGGCCATCGTCGCGAACCTCGAACGACAGCACGCCGTCGGCGCGAGCGAGCGACACGGTGGCGGCGGTGGCCTCCGCGTACTTCGCGATGTTGTTCAGGGCCTCCAGCACGCAGAAGTAGACGGTCGACTCGACCTCCTGCGGATGGCGCCCGATCTCGCCGGCCTGGACCTCGACCGGCACGAGTGCCTTCCGCGCCTGTGACTCCAGTGCGGCGACGAGACCCTTGTCGGCAAGCAGCGGCGGGTAGATCCCCCGCGCGAGATCGCGGAGATCCTCGAGCGCGGTGGTCGCGTCGCCCTGCAGCTCGCGAAGCGTCGCCGCCACCGACGACGGGTCCCGCTCGGCGAGCTGCTCCGCGAGCCGAAGCCGAACGGTGAGGGCCACAAGCTGCTGCTGCGCGCCGTCGTGGATGTTGCGTTCGAGAGCCTTCGCGCGCTCGTCCTGCGCGGCCACGATCCGGCGGCGCGACGCGCGCAGGTCCTCGACGAGCCGCACGTTCCGCAGCGCCAGGCCCGCCTGCGACGCGACGCCCTGGGCGAGCCGCTCCTTCATGGCGTCCATCGGGTCGTTCGCCGGCATGGCGAGGGTGATCGCGCCCAACAGCTCCCCCTGATGCGTGACCGGGAAGGCGTGGACGCCCTCGCCGAACGACGGCAGGTCGTCGCCGGCCAGCCCCACGGTGATCGGCTCCGCCGTCCGGCGGGACGGCAGCGGCGGCGTGCAGGGTCCGTCCCTGCCGGATCCAGGTGCGCACCTGCACCGCGCCGGTCCCGGCGGCGAGCAGCTGCGTCATCCGCGGCAGCACGTCATCGATCGAGTACGTCTCCCCCACACGCTCCGTGAACTCCGAGAGCACCTCGAACGGCGTCGCCCGGCTGCCGTATACGATCCGCTCCGCGACCCGGTGTGCCCGGTTGCGAACCGGCGTGATCGTGAGCACGAACGCGAGCACCGCCGGAACCGAGCCGAGACCGGCGATCGTCGCGGCCGCCAGGAGCACGAGGTACAGGGCGGTGAGCGCGATCGCCACGAGGGAGTAGATCGCGGTCTTCTTCACGACGAGGTCGAGGTCGTAGAGCCGGTATCGCAGCACCGCGATCGCCGTCGCCACGGGTAGCCCGACGAGGACCGAGGCGGCCAGGGCGGCGAACGCCAGGTCGAACGCCGCCGGGTCCGCCGAGGACTCCCGTCAGCACCATCGCCACGACGCACGCCAGGATCAGCGCCGCCGCCCACGCGAGCCACCGGAGCTGCTGACGCTCCTCGCCGACCGATCGTCGGAACCGCACGACGACGGAGACGACCGCGAGGAGTCCCCCCGCGAACTCGGCGACCCCTCCGATCGTCGTGAGCGCGACGAACAGGGCCTTCGGGTCCAGAGCAAGCGGATTCGGGGCGATGCCGGGGTCGAACTCGAACGTGCGCAGCCCGAACGTGACCCCCACCGAGGCGACCGTGATGCCGCCCCAGATCAGCCACCACACGACGCGCCAGCGCCGGCCCGGCGGTCGGCCGTCGGGGAACAGGAGGAACGCGCCGAAGATGGCGCCGAACGCGACACCGAACGCGATCTGCATCGTCCATCCCGCCACCGATACGAACGGGAGCCAGTGGAGGTCCCCGAGCGCCCGGGCCCCGTACAGCGAGGAGGTCACCGCCAGCAGCATGCCGATCGCCCCCACCTGGTACAGGGGACCGAGCGGGCTGGCCGGCGCCTTCGCCGTGAGGATCGCGCCGACCACCGCCATCCCCGCGGTGCCCAGCAGCACCACGACCAGGAGGCTTGCCGCGTCGTCGGACGGGCCGTAGACGTCCCCGGCGCCGATGACTCCCAGGGCGAGGGCGCCCACCAGCACCACGGCGGTCCCGGCGGCGAGCGCGCGCGAGACGATCAGCCGTGCACGCGTGGCCCCGATCGGGGCCACGGGCACATCGGACCCTGCGGTGGTGGCCATGCAGGGATTGTCGTGCAGGCACGGGCCGCAGGGCCAGGGTGACTCCCCCCGTTCCCCCGGTCGTGGAGGCACGCGCGCAGCTCGAACGAGCCCTCCGTCGGGCGTGGAGCGATCCCGGGTCCTAGGAGATGAACTCCAGCCGGTCGCGGTGCCGGGCGAGTCGCGACAGGGTGTCCGCGTCGATCGTGTGATCGCGCTCGGTGGGCTCGACCGCGGCTCCCTCGCCGAAGAGCTCGCCCGACAGGTACCGCTGCCCGGTGTCCGGGATCACCGTGACGATGCGCGAGAGCTCGGGGTGCTTCGCGGCCACCTTCAGCGCGGCGGCCACGTTGATGCCGCTCGACGGACCGCAGAGCAGCCCCTCCTCGCGGGCGAGACGTGCGGCCGTCTCGAGCGCCTCCTGCGTGGAGGCGGTCACGATGCCGTCCATCAGCGCCAGGTCGAGGTTCCGCGGGATGATGCCGTCGCCGATCCCCGGGACGCCGTGCGTGCCCCACCGCTCCTCGCTGATCAGCGGGACACTCGGCGGGCTCGACCGCGTACATCTTCACGCTCGGATCGTGGGCCCGCAGCGCGCGCGCCACGCCGGTGATCCACCCGCCTGTGCCCTGGGCCGCCACCACCGCATCCACGCGGCCCTCCGCCTGCTCCCAGATCTCCTCGCCGGTCGCGACCTGCGCCTCGGGGTTGTCGGGGTTCTCGAACTCGGCGGGGAAGAAGTACCGATCCGGGTCCGCCGACACGATCTCGCGCATCCGATCGAAGGCGAGCTCGATGTCGGTGCCGGCGCCCGGCGTCAGCACCAGCTCGGCCCCGTACGCCGCGGATCATCGCCTTGCGCTCGGCGCTCATGCCCTCGGGCATCACGATCGTGCACGCGTATCCCTTCACGGCGGCCACGGCGGCGCACGCGATGCCGGCGTTGCCGGTGGTGCACTCGATGATCGTCATGCCTGGACGGAGATCGCCGCGCTCCTCCGCCCGCTCCAGCATGCGCCGGTAGATGCGGTCCTTCACCGAGCCGGTGGGCCCGTACCACTCGACCTTCGCGAGCAGCTCCACGCCCTCGGGGGCGATCCGCGCCAGGCGCACCAGCGGGGTGTGGCCCGTCGCTCCCAGGATCGAGTCGTGCGCGTGGCGGTTCGCATCCCAGCCGCCGGCGACATCGGACCCGCTCGTCATCCGGCCGACCTCCGCCGCTCCACGTACCCCATGCGCCGCGAGATCGCGCCCGGCGGCCTCCATCGCGAGGCGGCCGACGCGCGGCAGGTCCACCGGGCGCATCCGGAACGCCGGACCGGAGACGCTGAGAGCGGCGACGACCTCGCCGTCGCCACGACGGACCGGCGCCGCCACGGCGTTCAAGCCCTCCTCCAGCTCCTCCATCGTCTGCGCATAGCCGCGGCACGCGGACCTCCTCGAGCTGCGTTCGCAGGTCGGCGGGCCGCACGACGCTGCGCGGCGTCGGCCGTTCGAGCGGGCGACGCGAGAGCCGCTCGCGCTCCTGATCGCCGAGGAACGCCAGCAGCACCTTGCCGTTCGACGTGCAGTGCAGCGGCGTTCGCCGCCCGACCCAGCTCACCGCCACGATCGAGCGTGTCCCCGTCACCTGGTCGATGTAGACGACGGCGTCGCCCGAGAGCACGCCGAGGTTCACGGTCTCCCGCGTGCGGTCGGCGAGGTCCTCCAGGATCGGTCGCGCGGTGCGGACCAGGTCGAGGCTGGCCATCGCCGCGCCGGCCAGGCGGATCAGACCCGAAGCCGAGCCGGTACTTCTCCGTCAACGGATCGCGCTCGACCAGCCCGCGCTCGGCGAGCGTCGCGACCAACCGCGAGGCCGTCGCCTTGTGGACCCCGAGCCGCCGGCCCAGCTCGGTGACGCCGAGCTCGCGCTCCTCGGCGATCAGCTCGAGGGCTCGCAGCGCCCGGTTCACGGACTGGAGGTTGCCGCCCTCGGATCGTTCGTTGGCCACTCCGCAACCTCTTTCGCGCTCCGCAACGTCGCCGACGGTATCCTCGCCCGTTCGTGCCTGTCAACGGGTCCGGACGTTGCGCAGGGCGCGCCGCGGCGTTGACCCGGTCCCGGACGTCCGGGAGTCTGTCGAAGGAGCTCGCGAGCGGCGGGCTCGGAGGAGACCGCGCACCGCAGATGACCGAGTCCCGCACCTGGCGCGCCGCCGACCCCAGGCCGAGCTACGACGTCGTGGTCGTCGGCGGTGGCGGCCACGGTCTCGCCACGGCCTACTACCTCGCGAAGCTGCACGGCATCACCGACGTCTGCATCGTGGAGAAGGGCTGGCTCGGCGGCGGCAACATGGCCCGCAACACCACGATCATCCGCTCGAACTACCTCTGGGACGAGTCGGCCGCGATCTACGAGCACTCACTGGGGCTGTGGGAGGGACTCGAGGCGGACCTCGGCGCCGACATCCAGTTCAGCCAGCGTGGCGTGCTGAACCTGGCGCACGACCTGGGCGACGTCCGCACGTCCGTGCGACGCGTCAACGCGAACCGGCTGAACGGCGTGGACGCCGAGTGGCTCGACGCCGACGGCGTGCGCGAGTTCTGCCCGCTCGTGAACACGTCGCCGGACGTGCGCTACCCGGTGCTCGGCGGCACGCTGCAGCGTCGGGGCGGCGTCGCGCGTCACGACCAGGTGGCCTGGGCCTTCGCGCACGGCCGCCGACCGGCTGGGCGTCGACATCGTGGAGCACGCGGAGGTGACCGGCTTCCTGCGCGGCGCGGACGGCCGGGTCGAGGGCGTCGAGACGAGCCGCGGCATGATCCGCGCGAACACGGTGGCGCTGGCCGCCGCGGGGCACACGAGCGTGCTGGCCTCGATGGTGGGGCTGCGGCTGCCGCTGCAATCGCATCCGCTGCAGGCGCTCGTGTCGTCGCTGTACGAACCGGTCCTCGACACCGTCGTCATGTCGAACGCCGTGCACGTCTACGTGAGCCAGGCCGACAAGGGCGAGCTGGTGATGGGCGCCGGGATCGATCAGTACAACGGCTACGCGCAGCGCGGCTCGTTCCACGTGATCGAGCACCAGATGGGCGCGGCGCTGGAGCTCTTCCCGATCTTCGCGCTACGCGTCGCTCCTCCGGACCTGGGCCGGCATCGTGGACGTCTGCCCCGACGCGTCGCCGATCATCGGGCCCACGCCGATCCCCGGCCTGTTCCTCAACTGCGGCTGGGGCACAGGCGGATTCAAGGCCACGCCCGGGTCGGGCTGGGCGTACGCGGAGACGATCGCGAACGGCGAGGCCGGGCCGCTGGCCAGGCCGTATGCGCTGGAGCGATTCACGAGCGGCGCGCTGATCGACGAGCACGGCGCGGCGGCGGTGGCGCACTGATGCGCGCGGCGACGTTCCGCGGGCTCGCGCTCGAGCTGCCCGGGGCCGAGGAGATCGAGACCTGGGAGACCGCCACGTTCCGCGTGCGGAAGAAGATCTTCGCGATGTTCTCCGACCGGGAGCGCGACGCCTGGGTCAAGAGCACGGAAGACGAGCAGGCGGCGCTCGTGGAGATGCAGCCGGACTCGTACTTCGTGCCGCCCTACGTCGGGCCCAAGGGATGGGTCGGGCTGCGGATCGCGAAGGTCGACCGGGAGGAGGCGCGCGAGCTCCTGATCGAGGCGTGGCGGATGACCGCCACGAAGCGTGCGGTGGCGGCCTTCGACGAGGAGCAGGGCTAGCGTGCTCCTGATCCCGTGCCCGTGGTGCGGCCCGCGCGACGAGATCGAGTTCCGGTACGGCGGCCAGGCCCACCTCGACTACCCGTCCGACCCCGACGCCCTCTCCGACGAGGAGTGGGCCGACTATCTGTTCATGCGCGACAACCCGAAGGGCGACTTCGCCGAGCGCTGGTTCCACACCGCCGGCTGCCGGCGATGGTTCAACGCCGTCCGCGAACACGGCCACCTACGAGGTCCGCGCGTCTCTACCGGATCGGCGAGGAGCCGCCCGCGTGAGACGCCTCGAGGGCCGGGGCTGCGGCGATCGACCGAGCCCGCACCGCTGCGTTCCGCTTTGACGGAGCGGAGTACGAGGGTCTCGCCGGCGACACGCTTGCGAGCGCGCTGCTCGCGAACGGTGTCGGCGCCGGTTGCCGCGTCCCGATCCTCGGCAGGACGCGTGGGATCGTCGCGCGCCGGTCGCGGAGGAGCCGAGCGCCTTCGTCGCGGTGCTGTCGCCGTGGGTGATCCGATCGTGGCGGCAACCCCGGTGCCCTATGTGGACGGCCTCGAGGCCGACGGCCGCCCCGGCGTCGGGACGGCTCCGACGCATCCGGACCGGCGTCCGCGCGCGGCCGAGCACCGGCACGCGCACGTCGAGACGCTCGTGATCGGCGGCGGGGACGCCGGCGTGACCGCGGCCGCTCCGGCGGCGCTCGAACCGCGACGACCGGGTCCTGCTCGTCGAGAGCTCCTCACCGCCCGAGCATGCAGCGGCGGCGGACGCGCTCGATGTCCTGACGGTGCGACGGTCTCGGCCTGTACGACGACGGCTTCGCCGTGATCCACCAGCGGCCGCGCCCGGGTCGATCGCATCTGGCATGTGCGCGCTCGTCACGTCGTGCTCGCCACGGGCCTCCACGAGCGACCGATCGCGTTCGCCGGAAACGACCGCCCGGGTGTGATGCTCGCCAGCTCGATCCTGTCGTACGTCGGGAGTTCGGCGTGCTCCCCGGAACCCGGGCCGTGGTGTTCACGGCAACGCACTCCAGGGCGGCAGTCGCGGATCCGCTTGGAGGCCGTCGGCATCGAGGTCGCCGCCGGGCGGACGCGGCGGCCGGGGCGGGTGGTCCGCGGCGACGGGGATCCCGCGTCCGGGAGGCTGGCACGATCCTGGACCGGGACGGCGATGAGCACAGGCTGGAGGCCGACCTCGTCGCCGTGAACGGTGGATTCAATCCGGTGCTCGGGCTCTGGCGCGCGATCGGCGGCGGGCTCGGTACGACGACGTCCGCGCCTGCTTCGTCGCCGACGGCGAGGGTCCGCCGTGGCTCTCGATCGTGGGCTCGGCGATGGGCGGCATCCTCACGCACCCGCTCTGGGCGGTGGCGGAGGGTGACTGACCGGGAGAACTACGTCGATCTGCAACGCGACCAAACGGTCGCGGACGTCGCTCGAGGCCGTCGGCGCCGGCCTGCGCACGGTCGAGCACGTGAAGCGAGCGACCTACATCGGGACCGCGATCGACCAGGGTCGGACGAGTGCCGTGATCACCGCCGAGCTCGTGAACGGCCTGCTCGGGGCCGGGCCCGGCGCGCAGGGGCCAACGAACGCGCGGCCACCGTACACGCCGGTGTCGTTCTCAGCGCTCGCCGGCCCGTACCGCGGCCGCATGCTCGACGCAGAGCGGCACACACCGATCCACCCATGGCACGTCGCGAACGGCGCCGCGTTCGAGAACGTCGGCCAGTGGAAGCGTCCCTGGTACTTCCCACGCGACCGGCGAGGAGATGGAGGCATCGGTGCTCCGGGAGTGCGCGGCGGTCCGCACTCGCGTCGGCGTGATGGACGCGTCCACGCTCGGCAAGATCGAGGTGATCGGCCCGGACGCGGCCGCGTTCCTCGACCGGATGTACACGAACCGGATGTCGACCCTCGCCCCCGGCCGCATCCGCTACGGCCTCATGTGCGGCCTCGACGGCATGGTGTTCGACGACGGCGTCGCGATGCGGCTGGCGGAGGACCGATTCCTGCTCACGACGACCACCGGCGGGGCGGCGAAGGTCCTCGACCACCTCGAGGAGTGGCTGCAGACCGAGTGGCCCGAGCCTCCGGGTGTGGTGCACGAGCGTCACCGAGCAGTGGGCGACGATCGCGGTGAACGGCCCCTTCGCGCGCGCGGTGCTCGACGCGGCCGGCACCGACATCGACGCTCGACGCCGGGGCGTTCCCGTTCATGTCGTGGCGCGACGGCGAGGTGGCCGGCGTCCGGCGCGCGTGTCGCGCGGGTGAGCTTCACCGGCGAGCTCGCGTACGAGATCAACGTGCCGGCCTGGTACGGCCTGGGGATGTGGGAGGCGGTGATGGCGGCCGGAGCGCCGTTCGGCATCACGCCGTACGGCACCGAGTCGATGCACGTGCTGCGCGCGGAGAAGGGCTTCGTGATCGTGGGACAGGACACCGACGGCACGGTGACGCCGCACGACCTGGGGATGTCGTGGATCGTGCGGCACGGACGACTCGGACTTCGTCGGCCGGCGTTCGCTGCGGCGCGCGGACACGGTGCGACCGGACCGCAAGCAGCTCGTCGGCCTGCGCCCGGTCGAGTCCCAGACGCTCCTGCCCGAGGGCGCCCAGATCGTCGTCGAGGACACCGGCATGATCCCGATGGCCATGATCGGCCACGTCACCTCGAGCTACCGCAGCGCGACGCTGGGCCGGACGTTCTCCCTGGCGATGATCGCCGGCGGACGTGAGTTGATCGGATCCACGGTGTTCGCGCCGCTGCCCGAGGGCACGATCGAGGCGCGACGTGACGTCCCCTGTGTTCTGGGATCCGGAGGGGACGCGCCGTGACGGTTGAGATGCGGAGTCCGCTCGCCGACCGACTCCGACGACCTCTCCGGGGTGGCCACCGACACCCGCGACGAGGTCGTCCTCGAACACGTCCCCTTCCTCACGCAGGTCGATCTCCGCCTAGACCCCGGTGCCGCCGGCCGTGCACCGTATCCGCTCCCGACCGAGCCGAACACGGCCTGGGAGGAGGGGTCCCGAGCGGCGCTCTGGCTCGGCCCCGACGAGTGGCTCGTGCTGGGACCGCCGCACGCCGGAGCGGAGCTCGTGTCGGAGCTGGAGGACGCGTTGGGCTCGATCCCGTACAGCGTCGTCGACGTGTCCGCGAACCGCGTCGCGCTGGAGATCTCCGGTCCCGGCGCGAAGGAGCTGCTGTCGGCGGGGTGCTCGCTCGACCTCGACCCGCGCGGCGGATGGATCGCCGGCCGGTGCGCGCAGACGCTGCTGGCCCGCGTGCCGGTGATCCTGCACGAGCGGCCGGAGGCCATACGCGTGCTCGTGCGGCCGTCGTTCGCGGGCTACCTCGTGGACTGGCTGATCGACGCCGCCGCGCCCTCGTGACGAATCATCGGACGGACGGCTCGGCCGACACCCTTCAGGCGGGAGCCCATCGCCGTGCGAAGGTCAGCCACCCGCCGTTGGACCGCGCGTCTCCGAAGTTGCCGGTCGTCTGACCGACCACGAGCACGCCGGCGGCGTCGGCGGTGACGGCGGTCGCGTAATCCTGCCGGTGGGTGCCGAACTGACGCGTCCACCTGCGCTTGCCTTCGAACGAGTACGCGCGGACGAATGCGTCCAAACCTCCGCGGTTGTCGAACCTGGGCAGCGCCCCTCCCGTCTGTCCCACCACGTAGATGCCCTGCGGGCCGATCGCGAGGCCGTGGACGTACTCGGACCCGGCGGACCCGAACTGCCGGACCCACCCGAGCGCACCGGTCGCGGGGTCAAGCGACAGGGCCCACGCGTCCGAGTTCCCGAGCGAGACCTTCCCGTCGAACACGCCGCCGGTGTGTCCGGCCGCGTAGAGCAACCCCCCGCTCCGAGCGAGGCCGAGGATCACGGTCTGCTCGGCGGAGAGCGGCGTCGTCCAGGCGATCGAGCCGTCGGGGAGGTACTTGAGGATCGCCGCAACCGGCCCGAAGTCGACCCAACCCACGTACGCCCCGGTGGCGTCGGCCGTCACCGAGATGAAGAGGTCGTCGGCGTCGCCATGGTCGTACGTGCGGGTCCACTCGAGGGTGCCGTCCGTGTCGTAGCGACGGATGAACGCCTCCATAACGCCGAGGGGATGGAAGATGGCCCCCGTGAGGTAGACGGAACCGTCCGCGGCCGCGATCGACCATCCGACCTGCGAGTCCTTCCCCAAGTAGACACGGGTCCACAGGATCGTGCCGTCGAGGTCGAGCTTGCGCACGTACGTGTCGGCCTTATCGCCGTTCGGGAGGTCGTCGAGCGGACCGTACGCACTCAGCTCGACGTAGAGCGCATCGCCGTCCGAGGTGATGGCTTGGCACGTGATGTCCCTCGCGCGCCCGACCTCGCGGGTCCAGGGCGACGACCCGTCGGCCTCGAGGCGAGCGAGCCAGCACACGTTGAAGTCCGTGAACAGGATGTAGGTCGCGTCGTCGACCGCCGTCATGGAGTACGGCTCCCCGCCATGCGGGTTCTCGCTGCTGGGGAACATCGTGTCCCAGGCCACCGTGACCGCGCCGGCGGACGGTGCGGCCACGAGCATGCCGAGCAGCAGCACGATCAGCGAGACGGCGGCGGTGGCGCGGCGGACCATGCGCAGGACCGTACGCCAGGGTTTACTCGAAGGTCAACCCTTTGCCGGACGGCCGACCGGCGGTCATCGGCAACCCGATACCATCGCGCTCCGCCGCCGAGGAGGTAGTCGACGTGGATCTGTCCGGACGCACCGCCATCGTCACCGGAGGGACGTCCGGCATCGGTCGTGCCACCGCCGAGCTGCTTGCGAGCGCCGGCGCGAATGTGGCGATCACCGGCCGGGACGAGGCCCGCGGCGCCGAGGTCGTCGACCGGGTCCGCGAGGTCGGCGCCGGGGCGCTGTTCGTCCGGGCCGACGTGCGCTCGGCCGACGACTGCGAGCGGGCCGATCCGGGACACCCTCGAGGCCTTCGGCCGGATCGACGTGCTCGTGAACAACGCGGGGGTCTACCGGGGGAACACCGCCCTCGGTTGCTCCGAGGAGGAGTGGGACCGACAGCTCGACACGAACCTGAAGGGCACCTTCCTCATGAGCAGGGCCGTGCTGCCGCACATGATCGAGCGCGGCAGCGGGTCGATCGTGAACAACGCCTCCGACTGGGGGCTGGTCGGCGGGGCGGAGGCGGTCGCGTACTGCGCCTCGAAGGGCGGCGTGGTGCTCATGACGAAGGCGATGGCGATCGACCACGGGCCGCAGGGGATCCGGATCAACGCCGTCTGCCCGGGCGACACCGACACGCCGATGGAGACGATGGACGCCGAGCAGCACGGGATCTCGTGGGACGAGTACGTGGCCGCCAACTCCGAACGCCCGCTCGGCCGCATGGGCGCGCCCGAGGAGGTGGCGAGGGCGATCGTGTTCCTTGCGTCGGAGGACGCCTCGTTCATCACCGGCGTAGCGCTCGCGATCGACGGTGGCGCCACCGCCGGATAGGGCCGATCAGATGTCACGAACGACAGTGCTCATCACGGGCGGCACCTCGGGCATCGGGGCCGCGGCCGCCGAGCTGTTCGCGCAACACGGCTCGAGCGTGGCGCTCACGGGTCGGAACGCGACGCGCGGTGCCGAGGTCGCGGAGCGGATCCGGTCGGTGGGTGGCGAGGCGATCTTCATCGGCGCAGACGTCCGCTCGGCCGCCGACTGCGCGCGGACGGTCGACGAGACGCTCGGCCGCTTCGGGCGGATCGACGTGCTCGTCAACAATGCCGGCTCGTACGTCCCGAACGACGCCGTCGGCTGCTCCGAGGAGGAGTGGGACGAGCAGGTCGACACGAGCCTCAAGGGCACGTTCCTGATGAGCAGCGCGGTGCTGCCGAACATGATCGAGCGCGGCAGCGGCGCCATCGTGAACAACGCCTCCGGATGGGGACTCGTGGGCGGCGCGGAGGCGGTCGCGTACTGCGCCGCGAAGGGAGGCGTCGTCCTCCTGACCAAGGCGATGGCGATCGATCACGGACCCCAGGGCATCCGCGTGAACGCCGTCTGCCCCGGTGACACCGAGACCCCGATGGAGTACGCCGACGCGGAACGGAAGGGCTGGACCTGGGAGCGCTACGTCGAGTGGGCCTCCGACCGCCCGCTGGCAAGGATGGGCAAGCCCGAGGAGGTCGCGCGGGCGATCCTGTTCCTGTCCTCGGACGAGTCGTCGTTCATCACCGGCGCCGCGATCCCGATCGACGGCGGCGGCATCGCCGGATAGCAACGATCGGTGCCGACGGCGTTCGTGACCGGCGCCAGTACCGAAGCGACGGGCGACGACATCTACACGACCGTTGCGTATCGCGTCTAGTTCGAGACCGCTGCCGGGAGATCCTCGCCGCCGAGCTCCTCGAGCATGCGGCGCTGCCAGTCGACGGTGGCCTGCACCTGGTTGAACGTGAAGACGTGCAGCGCGCGGATGTCCGCCGCCTCATCGGCGAGCGTCGGCGCGAGCTGCTCGAGCAGCGCGTCGGGACCGAACGAGCCCGTGATGAGATGCCCGACGATCGAGCGGTTCTTCTTCAGGTACCGGGCCGAGTCCGCGATGCCGATGCGGGCGCTGATCGTCATGAGCTTCGTGAGCTCGGCGACGCCGGGGGTGCCCAGGTGGATCGGCAGCGTCACCCCGGCCGACCGCACCTGCCCGATCCACGACGTGATCGCGCCGGGATTGAAGCACATCTGCGTCGCGGTGTAGTTCGCCAGCGGCTGCTTCTCCAGCAGCACCCGCAGGAGCACGTCGTCGGCGATGTCGGCGTGGCCCTCCGGGTAGCTCGGCACGCCGATCTCCGTGAACGGGTTCCCGTGCTCGTGGATCGCCCGCAGCAGCGACAGGCCGTCGTGATACTCGCCGGGCTCCTTCGCGTCGCCGCCCACCACGAACGCCCGCTTCAGACCACACTCGAGGCACCGCGAGAGCAGGGCCTCCAGGTGCGCCTGGTCGCGGACCATATGCGCGCTGAGGTGCGGGATCGCGTCATGGCCGAGCGCCATCAGCTCGCAGGCCAGATCCAGCGTCGACTCCAGCCCGTGGCTCGGCGACGCCGTCACCGTCACCACCGCGCGGGGCGGCAGCGCCTGCGCCTTCTCGAGCGCCGTGGACAGCGGGATCAGCTCGAACTTCGGCTGCGCCACCAGGTTCTTCAGCGCGGCCCGCTGATCCTCGGGCAGCCCCTGGGTACCGCGTCGCTTCCTGCGTGCCATTCAGTCGCCCTTCTCGCGGCCCACTTCGCGATCCGGGGCCGTTCCGGTCAGTTTCGCAACCCGGCCCACGGCGGCGCATCCGCCTCCGCTGACCTGAAGTCAGGATGCATCCTCAGGCATTCGAGGGCCATACCGGTAATCGGGGAACCGCGCGCGCCCGCTCTCCTCTACACGTTCGAGTCGGGGAACGACCCCTTCTTCTGCTCGATCCAGTCGCGGAGCTCCTCGTCCCGCGCCTCGTCGATCGGCGGAGCCTCGTAGTCGGCGAGCATCTGCTTCCAGATCGGATTGGCGCGGGTGATCGCGTCCTTCGCGCCCTCGGACTCCCACTGCTCGAAGCTGTTGTTGTCGGCCACGCTCGACCGGTAGAACGCGGTCTCGAAGTTCGCGAGCGTGTGCGCCGTGCCCAGGAAGTGCTGTCCCGGCCCGTTCTCGATGATCGCGTCCACGGCCTGACCGTTCGGCGACAGGTCGACGCCGTTCACGAACGCGTGCACCGCGCCGAGCTGGTCGAGGTCCAGCACGAACTTCTCGTAGCCCATCGCCAGTCCGCCCTCGAGCCACCCGGCCGCGTGCAGCACGAAGTTCACCCCCGCGAGGATCGTGGGCTGCAGCGTGTTCGCCGACTCGTACGCGGCCTGCGCGTCGGGGATCTTGCTGGCGCAGAGCGACCCGCCGCTGCGGAACGGTACGCCCAGCCGCCGGGCGCACGCCGCCAGCGAGTACAGCACCAGCGCCGGCTCCGGGGTACCGAACGTCGGCGCGCCCGACTGCATCGACATGGACGACGCGAACGAGCCGAACACCACGGGCGCGCCGGGCCGTACGAGCTGCACGTACATCATCCCGGCCATGGCCTCGGCCAGCGTCTGCGCGGCGGCACCGGCCACCGTGGCCGGGCTCATGGCGCCTGCGAGGATGAACGGCGTCATGATCACGGCCTGGTTCGCCTCGGCGTACGCGCGGGCCGACCCCAGCATCGTGGCGTCCCACACCAGCGGCGAGTTCGCGTTGATGAGGCTGAGGATCACGCAGTGGTCCTCCAGGTAGTCGGCGCCGAAGAGGATCCGCGCCATGTCCACCGTGTCCTGCGCGCGCTGCGGGTGCGTCACGGACCCCATGAACGGCTTGTCCGAGTACCGCATGTGCGCGTACACCATGTCGTAGTGGCGCTTATTCACCGGCAGGTCGACGGGTTCGCACACGGTGCCGCCCGAGTGGTGCAGGAACGGGCTCGCGTACGCGAGTTTCACGAAGTTGCGGAAGTCCTCGATCGTGCCGTACCGGCGCCCCTGGTCGATGTCCAGCACGAACGGCGAGCCGTACGCCGGCGCCAGCACCGTGTGCATGCCGCCGATCTCCACGTTGTTCGCCGGGTTCCGTGCGTACTGCGTGAACTGCCTCGGCGCCGTGGCCTGGATCGTGGACCGCGCGAGGCCGCGCGGGAACCGGACGCGCTCCCCCTCGACCTCGCAGCCCGCGTCCCTCAGCAGCTGCACGGCGTCGGGCGCGTCGTGGAACTCGATGCCGACCCGCTCGAGGATCGTGTCCGCGTTCTCCTCGATCGTGACGAGGCCATCCTCCGAGAGCACCTCGAAGGGATCCAGGGTCCGCGTGAGGTAGGGCACGCGGTCGGGCGTGTGGGCGGCGCGGGCGGCCTGGCGACCCGCGCGGCCGCCGGTCCGCCGGCCTCGGGTGGGTTCTGCGCTCATGGCGTGCTCCTCCGGTCGGTGGTGTCGGCGGACGTTCGGCGGCGCCGCCGCGGACGCTCCCCGGCGTCGGCTCGCGCCGCCGTGCGCCGCTGGGGCAGTGGAACGGCCGCGGCGAGCCGCGGATACGGGTCGGTGGCGTGGGGGATCCCCATGGCCGCCACGAAGTGCTCTTGGAACCGAGGCTCCACGGCGGTCTCCACCTTGTGCACGCGGCCGACGACCTCCTCGATCTCGGCGCGTGCGGACCGGTTCAGCAGCGCGATGCGGGCGCCGGTGCCGGCGGCGTTGCCGGCGGCCGTGACGCCGGCCGGATCGCAGTCGGGCACCAGGCCCAGCACCAGCGCGTGCACCGGGTCGATGTGGGCGCCGAACGCGCCGGCCAGGCGGATCCGGTCGACGGTCTCGATCCCCAGCTCGTCCATCAGCAGCCGGCAGCCGGCCCACAGCGCCGCCTTCGCGAGCTGGATCTGCCGCACGTCGTTCTGCGTGATCGTGAGGCGCGGCGCGGCCTCGTGCAGGACGTACGCGAACGTCCGTCCGTCGGGCACGACACGCGGCGTGGCATCCGCGAGCGAGCCGTCGATCACGCCGTCGGACGTGAGGACTCCCGCCAGGAACATCTCCGCCACGACCTCGATGATGCCGGACCCGCAGACGCCGGTGACCGCCGGGTCGCCGGGCTGCCCGGGCTCGTCGGACCAGGCCTCGGCGCCGATCACGCGGAAGCGCGGCTCCTTCGTGGCGGGGTCGATCCGCACACGCTCCATCGCGCCAGGCGCCGCCCGCTGCCCGCAGCTGATCTGCGCGCCCTCGAACGCCGGGCCGGTCGGGCTCGAGGCGGCCAGCAGCCGCTCGCGGTTGCCCAGCACGATCTCCGCGTTCGTGCCGACGTCCACCAGCAGGTTCACGGTCTCCTGGTCGTGCGGCGCCTCCGACAGGATCATCCCCGCGGTGTCGGCGCCGACATGGCCGGCGATGCAGGGCAGCACGTACACGCGCGCGCCGGGGTTCGCGTGGAGGTCCAGTTCGCCGGCGCCGCGACGGACCGCCTCGTCGGTGGCCAGCGCGAACGGCGCCCCGCCGAGCTCCGTCGGGTCCAGGCCCAGGAACAGGTGGTGCATGATCGGGTTGCCCACGACCGTGAGATCCAGCACGTCGGTGCGATCGGCGTCGGCGGCATCACAGAGCTCACCGATCAGCCCGTCGACGCACTCACGCACGGCCGCGGTGAGGTCGCCCTCGGCGCCCGGATGCATCATCACGTAGCTCACGCGGCTCATCAGGTCCTCGCCGAAGCGGATCTGCGGATTCATGGCGCCGGCCGAGGCCAGCACCTCGCCGCTCGCCAGGTCGCAGAGATGCCCGGCAACCGTCGTGGACCCGACGTCGAACGCGATGCCGAGTGCCGTGTCGTGGAAACCCGGCCAGATCGCGGTGATCGTGTCGCCGTCGTGCACGGCGACGGTGACGGTCCATCCGCCCTCGCGCAGCGCGCGCTGCAGGGCCGTCAGGAAAGTCGCCTCGGCGCGCAGTCCCGTGATCGCCCAGTCCCGCTCCAGGGCCTCGAGCAGGCGCTGCAGGTCGCCGCTGGGGTCGGCGAGGGCGGGCTCGCGGACCTCCACGTAGTGGAGCCGGACGACCGGATCCACCTCGATCGCGTGCGCGTCGGCCTCCTTGCGAACGAGCTGGCGGTGCAGCTGGCTCTCCGGCGGCACGTCCACCACGAGGTCGCCGCACACGCGGGCATGGCAGCCGAGCCGTCGCTCCGGCGACAGGCCCCGAAGGTCGCGGTAGCGCTGCTCCGGCTCGCTGAACGGCGTCAGGTGGTCGGCGGCCGAGCTGATCCCGTGCTTCGCGAACGAGCCCTCCGCCACCACGATCTGGCAGCGCCCGCAGATCCCGCGCCCGCCGCAGACCGAGTCCAGGTCCACGCCGAGGTCGCGCGCCGCGTCCAGCAGGTTCGTGCCCTCGGCGAACCGTCCCCGCTTCCCCGAGGGCGTGAAGACGACGAGCGCCTCGGCCAGGTCGCTCATGGTGCCGGCGTATCTCCCTGTGGTGGCCTCGGCACGCCGGTGGGGAACTCGACGGTGTCCTCGATCCGCAGATCGGCCGGGCCGTCGGTCTCCCCCGAGCGGCGGCGGCCCTCGCGGCCGCCACGGCGGCGCGCTCCGGTGGACTCCGTGCGGCCCTCGCTATACCGGTTGATCCACGCCGCGCAGTCGCGGTCGGTGCCCATCATCACGTCGGCGGCCATGACGGCCTGGCGGACCTCCTCGTGCAGGGGACTCGTGATGGCGCTCGTCATGCCGCTCGCGATCGCCATGGACAGGAACGCGCCGTTCAGCCCGTTGCGGTTCGGCAGCCCGAAGCTCACGTTCGATGCGCCACACGTGGAGTTGACGTGCAGCTCGTCCGCGAGCCGCCGCACGAGCCGGAAGACCTGCTGCCCGGCCGTGCCCATCGCGCCGATCGGCATCACCAGCGGGTCCACCACGATGTCCTCGGGCCCGATGCCGTGGTCGGCGGCGGCCGACACGATCTTCCTCGCCACCTCGAATCGCACGTCGGGGTCCTCGCTGATGCCGGTCTCGTCGTTCGTGATCGCGACCACGGCGGCGCCGTGCTTGGCGACCAGCGGCAGCACCTGCTCCATCCGCTCGTCCTCGCCCGTCACGCTGTTCACGAGCGGCTTGCCCTGATACACCGCGAGGCCGGCCTCGAGCGCGGCCACGATCGACGAGTCGATCGACAGCGGCACGTCGGTGAGCGACTGCACCAGCTCGATCGTGGCGGCGAGGATCGCGGGCTCGTCGGCGAGCGGGATGCCGGCGTTCACATCCAGCATCGCGGCGCCGGCCTCGACCTGCGCGAGCGTATCGGCGACCACCGTGTGGAAGTCGCCGTCCTTCATCTCCTGCGCCAGCTTCTTGCGTCCCGTGGGGTTGATGCGCTCGCCGATGATGACGAACGGCCGGCCGCTGCCGATCACGACCTCGCGGGTGGCGGAGCTGACGACGGTATCGGTCACGCCGGCGCCCGGTCGCGGTAGCCGCCGGCGCGGATCGACGCGCGCAGGACCTCGTCGGTCCACTCGGCCTCGAGGGCTGCCCGCGCCGCCTCGACCTCGGCGTCGAGGTCGTCGCCGCACGGCCGCTTGTCCATGCGCATCTGCGCCGTGTAGTCGTCGGAGCCGATCAACCCCGCCACCATCGCCGCAGCGTCCACCGACTCCTGGAACCGCTCGGAGAGCAGCGCACGCGCGGTGGTGCCGTCCGCGGCGCGGGCCACCAGCTGCATCGGGATGTCGCGCCAGTGGATGACGGTCAGCTCGGCCGCCATCAGTTCGTCCCCGCCGCCGCCCGCCTGCGCGAGCACCAGCGCCTGCGCGGTCTCGGCCGCCACCGCGGCGTCGCGGCAGTACGCGTCGGCGCCCACGGCCTTGCCGAACTCCTCGTTCAGCGGCGCGCCGCCGACCAGCACGATGTACTTGTCGCGCAGGCCCTTCGCGGTCAGCTCGTCGATCACGACCTTCATGTACGGCATCGTCGTGGTGAGCAGCGCGCTCATGCCGAGGATGTCGGGCTCGTGCTCCTCGAGCGCGGCGAGGTACTTCTCGACCGGGTTGTTGATGCCCAGGTCCACGACCTCGAAGCCGGCGCCCTCGAGCATCATCCCCACCAGGTTCTTGCCGATGTCGTGGATGTCGCCCTTCACGGTGCCGATCACGATCTTGCCGATCGGCGGCGCGCCGGTCTCGGCCAGCAGCGGCCGCAGGATCGCCATGCCGCCCTTCATCGCGTTCGCGGCCAGCAGGACCTCGGGCACGAACAGGATGCCGTCGCGGAAGTCGATGCCGACGATCCGCATCCCCTCCACCAGCGCCTCGTTCAACACCCGGTCGGCGCTCCACCCGCGGCCGAGCAGGATGTTCGTGCCCTCCTCGATCTCGGGCGCGAGCCCGTCGTAGAGGTCGTCGTGCATCTGCTTCACGAGCTCGTCGTCGGGAAGCGCGGAGAGATCGAGCTCTTCGTCCTCGGCCATGTCCTCAGCCCTTCAGTCGTTCGCCCTTGGGATCCCACAGCGGGTCGGCGGCCACGGTGGCCGCGATCCGGTCGTCGAAGTAGTCGATCTCGACCGGCGTGCCCTCGGCGGCGAGGTCCGCCGGCAGGTAGCCGTACGTGATGCCGCGGCCGATCGAGTAGCCGTACGCCGCGCTCGTCACGTAGCTCACGACGCGGCCGTCGTGACGGATCGGCTCCTTGCCCATCACGACCGTGGCGGGGTCGTCCAGCGTCATGCAGGCGAGCCTCATGGCGGGGCCGCCGGCGTCGCGGATCCGCTCGAGAGCCTCGCGACCCTGGAAGTCCTTGTCCCATGCGCACCGCGAAGCCCAGACCGGCCTCCAGCGGATCGTGCTCGGGCGTGATGTCCTGCCCCCACAGCCGATAGCCCTTCTCCAGGCGCAGCGAGTCGAACGCGCCGCCGCCCACCGCCGCGATGCCGTGCTCGCGTCCGGCCTCCCAGAGCAGGTCCCACGCGCGCTGGCCCATCGCGAACTGGCCGTAGAGCTCCCAGCCCAGCTCGCCGGCGTAGCTGATCCGCTGCGCCCAGACCGGCCCGACCTCGCCGACGTGGAGGTACCGCGCGGTCATGTACGGGAAGGCGTCGTTCGAGACGTCGGCCTCCGTGACCGTCGCCGAGGACGTCCCTGCGCGCGCGGGCCCCAGAGGCCGAGCGCGAACAGCGACCCGGTGCGCTCGGTGATCGTGACCCGCTCGCCGTCCCGGAGCTGCGCGCGCAGCCACGCGAGATCGTGCTGCCCGCTGCCGCCGCCGGTGACGACCCGGAACAACTCCTCCTCCTTGCGCGCGATCGTCAGGTCGAGGCGGATGCCGCCGCGCGGCGTGAGGGCGGCCGTGTAGACGAGCGAGCCCACCGGCCGGTCGATGCGGTTCGCGAAGACGCGCTCCAGGAACGGCAGGGCGTCGGGGCCGGCCACGTCGAACTTCGCGAACGGCGTGATGTCGAACGAGCCCGACGCGTTCGCGCATGGCGCGGTGCTCGGCGCCGACCGCCGGCGACCAGTTCAGCGCCGCCCAGGCGTCGCGCGCGCCGCCACGGCGCGTCGTCGGGCACGAGCGCGTCGTTCGCGCTGAACCACTGCGGCCGCTCCCATCCGGCGGCCGTGAAGAACTCCGCGCCGAGGTCCGCGTGCCGCCGGTGGAACGGCGTGAGCCGCAGGTCGCGCGGCGCCGTCATCTGCTGGAGCGGATGCAGGATGTCGTAGACCTCGCGGTACTGCTGCGTCCTCGCGCGCAGCACGTACGGCGGCGTGGTCTGGAACGGGTAGAAGCGGTTCGCGTCGGCCTCGGCGAGGTCGTAGCTGGCTCGCCGGTCGCCATCCACTCCGCAACCTGCCGGCCCATGCCGCCGCCGTGCGTGACCCACACCGCCTCGCACACCCAGAAGCCGCGGACCCTCGCCGCTCTCACCGACGATCGAGCCGGCGTCCGGCGTGAAGCTGAACATGCCGTTCAGCGAGCGCGCCGGGTCGGCCGGTCGCATGCGTGCCGGCCAGCGGCGGCAGGATCGCGGGCGGCCTCGGCCTCGGCGACGTCGAACTCCTCGAGGCGTGAACGGCATCAGGCTCGGCTGCATCGGGCCCCCGGGCGCCCGGATCTCCGACTGCGGCGTCGCGATCGGCTCGTGGTGATAGCTGCCGACCCCGTAGTGGTCGCCGCGGTGCCGCGCGTACATCGCCATGTCCTGGTGGCGCAGGATCGGATGCGCGACCTCGCTCGTGTCGCCGGCGAGCTCCGGGATCGGCTCGGTCCACACCAGCTGGTGCTGCACGGCGACGAGCGGGATCGGCACGCCGGCCAGCGCGCCGACGCCGGGGCCCCAGATGCCGGCGCAGAGCAGGACGCGCTCGCACTCGACGTCGCCGCGATCGGTGAGCACGGCGTGGACGCGGCCCTCGCGGACGTCGAACCCGGTGACGGTGACGCCCCCGGCGAACGCGACGCCCGTAGGCCTCCGCACGCCGCGCCATCGCCGCGGCGAGGCGCACGGCCTTCGCGATGCCGTCGCTCGGCACGAGATACGAGCCCAGGATCGTCGAGGGATCCAGCAGCGGGATCCGCTCGGCCGTCTCGGCCGGCGTGAGGATCTCGGTGTCCTCGATGCCATACGCCTGTCGCCCAGCCGCGGCGGCGGTGCAGCTCCCGCATCCGCTCGGGCGTGGTGGCGATCTCGATGCCGCCGACGCCGAACCAGCCCGGCTCTCCGTCCAGCTCGAGATCCGCGTACAGCGCAACGGTGTCCTGCGCGATCCGGCACATGGTGCGCGAGCCGTTCGTCTGGAAGACCAGGCCGGGGGCGTGCGAGCTGGAGCCGCCGGTCTCGAACAGCGGCCCCTGGTCGATCACGAGGGCGTCCCGCTCGCCCAGCTCGGCGAGGTGGTAGGCGGCGCTCGTGCCCACGATCCCGGCGCCCACGACCACGGTCCGGGCACGGTCGGGCAACGGCCGGGAGTTCCCCTCGCTCACGAGGTCGATGGTGCGTGAGGACCGTTGCTCTGGCAAGCCGTCGGTTGCGCTGGAGGCAACACCGGCCCGTGTTCGGCGGGTGACGTTCACGTGTTCGGCGGGTGACGTTAGCGTGCCGTCCCCGTCACACATCACACAGCGTCGACTCCGAACACCTACGTTCGCGCCGTGGAGACCCGTTCGCGACCGCTGCGCGTGAAGATGATCCTGCCCGCGCTGCTCGAGGCCACGTCCCCGGGCTACCGGCCGATCAAGTACGCGCTCTTCCCACCGCTGGGACTCGCCGGACTCGCGGCCTATCTCGATCCCGACGACGAGGTGGAGCTCGTGGACGAGCACGTCCAGACGCTCGACTGGGACGACGCGCCGGACCTCGTCCTCATGTCCGTCTACATCACCTCGGCCACGACGCGCCTACCGGATCGCCGATCACTACCGCGCCCGCGGCGCCCACGTCTGCCTCGGCGGTCTGCACCCGACCTCGCTGCCCGACGAGGCGGCCGCGCACGCCGACACCGTCTTCATCGGACCGGGCGAGGAGAGCTGGCCCCGGTTCCTCGACGACTTCCGGCGTGGCGCGCCGCAGCCACGCTACGAATCCAGCCGACACGCACGCTCGCCGGCATGCCTCCGTTGCGTCGCGATCTGATCGAGCGGCGGCGCTACCTCTGCCCGAACTCGATCGTCGTCTCCCGCGGCTGCCCGCACCACTGCGACTTCTGCTACAAGGACGCGTTCTACGAGGGCGGCCGGTCCTTCTACACGCAGACGGTCGACGAGGCGCTCGCCGAGATCGACCGCATGCCGGGCAGGCACCTCTACTTCCTAGACGACCACCTGTTCGGCAACCGCCGTTTCGCCGAGGCGCTGTTCACGGGCATGGAGGGCATGGGCCGCGTCTTCCAGGGCGCCAGCACCGTGCAACGCGATCCTGCAGACGGACCTGATCGAGCGGGCCGCGCGGCGCCGGGCATGCGGAGCGTGTTCGTCGGCTTCGAGACGCTGAACCAGGAGAACCTGCGGCGCCACACCAAGCAGCAGAACCTGGCCCGGGACTACGACGAGGTGATCCGCCGCTGCCACGGCGCCGGCGTGATGGTGAACGGCAGCTTCGTGTTCGGCCTCGACGACGACGGCCCCGACGTGTTCGACCGCACGGTCGAGTGGGGCATCTCGCGGAGCCTCGAGACCGCGACCTTCCACATCATGACCCCGTATCCGGGAACGGCCCTGTATCAGCGGCTGGCCGCCGACGGACGGATCGTCGACGGCGACTGGGAGCGCTACGACACGCGCCATGTGGTGTACCGGCCGCTTGGGATGACCCCCGACCAGCTCGAAGCGGGCTACTGGCGCGCGTACCGGGACTACTACCGCTGGAGCGCGATCGCGCGAGGCGCCGCCGGGCAGGACACCCTCAGCGCCGCGGCGCGCCACGTCGCCTACGCCGGCGGCTGGAAGAAGCTCGAACCGCTCTGGGACCTGGTCATCCGCGCCCGCCGCGTCGGCGCGATGCTGCCCGATGCTGGAGCGCACCCTCGACGCGTTCGGCGGCGCCGGGCGCAAGGTCCGGCCGGACCCGCCCACCGGGCCACACGGGGACGACACCGAGACGCGCAAGCCTCAGGTCGCGCTTCGGTAATGCAGGTGCACCACGCCGTTGCCGAACCGGCGTTCGTCCACCAGCTCGAGGTCAACGCGCACATCGTCCGGGAGGTTCCGCGTACCGCCGCCCACCACGACGGGCGCGACGAACAGGTGGATCTCGTCGACCAACCCGGCCCTGATCGCCTCGGCGGCGAGGCCGGGGCCGCCAACGGAGATGTCCGATCCCGCCGCAACCTTCATCTGCCTGACCGCCTCGGCATCGAACGCTCGCTCGATCTTCGTCCTGGCGCTGGACACGGTCTCCAGTGACGTCGAGTACACGATCTTGTCGGCGCCCTGCCAGATCTCCGCGTAGTCCCGCTCGAACGGCGGCTGGTCGGCGCCTTCGAGCGCGGTCTCCCAATACACCATCACCTCGTACATGCGGCGCCCGTACAGGTAGGCCCCGACCGGCCGCTCGAGGTCGTTGACGAAGGCGTGCACCTCCTCGTCCGGTGCGGCCCAGTCGAAGTTGCCCTCTGCGTCGGCCACGTAGCCGTCGAGCGACGCGATCGTCGAGTAGATCAGCTTGGCCATCGTGATCCTCCCGCGGCGACGCGCGCACGGACGCCGAACGTCGACCTCATCCTCCCAGGTCGACGACCACCGTCTTGAGCTCGGTGAGCCGGTCCATGCTGAACCGGCCGCCGACCCGGCCCACGCCGCTCGACGATCCCGCGCGACCTCCGAAGGGCAGGTGCGACTCCCAGTAGTTCGTGCCCTCGTTCACGTTCACCCAGCCGCTGCGGACCGACTCCGCGAACCGCAGGCCCTGCCGCAGGTCGCGCGTGAAGATCGCGCTCAACAGCCCGTACTCCGTGCTGTTCACGGCCGCGATCGCCTCGTCGAGCGAGCTGATGGTCATGCACCGGCGCGACCGGGCCGAACGTCTCCTCCCGCGCGATCTCCATCTCGCCGTGACGCCGTCGAGCACCGTGGCCTCGTAGAACAGCTCGCTGCCGGCCTCCGGCGCGCGCCGGCCGCCGGTCACGACCGTGGCGCCGCGCGATCGACCGCGTCGCCGACGTGCCGTTCGGTCTTGTCGGCCGTGGCGCGCGTTGTTCACCGGCCCCAGCGTGGTCGCGTCCCGGAACGGATCGCCGATGTGGATCTCCTTGTCGATCGCCGCCGTCAGCGCCGCCACGTAGTCGTCCTTCACGGCCTCGTGCACCAGGATCCGCTCACCGGCCGTGCAGCTCTGGCCCGCGTTCAGGAAGCAGGCCGTGAGCGTCGCCGTCACCGCCGCATCCAGGTCCGCGTCGTCCATCACCACGAGCGGTCCGTTGCCGCCCATCTCCAGCAGCAGCTCCTTGCCCGCGCCACGCTGTCGCCACCGAGAGCCCGGTCGCGATCGAGCCGATGAACCCGACGGTCCCCGTGCCCGGGTTCGCCGCGATCTCGTCGCCGACGACCGGCCCCGGGCCCGTCACCATGTTCACCACGCCGCGCGGGAGCTCGGCGGCCTCGAGGCACGACGCGAACGCCGCCGCGCAGACCGACGTCGAGGGGGCCGGCGCCCACACCACCGTGTTCCCGTACGCGATCGCCGGCGCCAGGATCTCCCCGGGCATCGTGTAGGGCCAGTTCCACGGGCTGATGATCGACACCACGCCGCGCGGCACGCGGTACAGCAGGACCCGCTTGCCGGCGTCGACGCTGGGCGGCATCAGCCCCTCCATCGCGGCGCGCGTCGGCGGCGGCCATCGTGAAGTACGCGATCAGCTCCTCGACCTCGTCGTGCGCCTCGGCCCGCAGCGGCTTGCCCTGATCGAGCGTGAGCGTGCGCGCGAGGTCCTCCCGCCGCTCGTCGATCACCGCCGCCACGCGCTCCATCGCGGCGGCCCGGTCGAACGCGGACAGCGCCGCCCATGCCGGCCACGCCGTCCGCGCGACGTCGATCGCGGCCTGCGCGTCGGCGCGCGTGCCCTCGGCCACCGTGCCGATCACCTCGCCGGTCGAGGGCGATGTGGCCTCGAACGTGGCGCCGCCCTCGGCGTCGCTCCATCGCCCGTCGATCCACAGCTGCACGTGCTCACTCATTGGACGCCTCCGGCGGCGACGAGGGCGGCCCATCGGACCGCCCTCGCCTCCGTGTCGTTCGTGTTCGTCGCGATCCGTCAGCCTGCGGCGAGACCGGCGTCGACCCACGACTGCCAGACGTCGGGGTTCGCGTCGATCCAGGTCTGGGCGGCCTCCTCCGATCGGAGCCGTCGCGGATCTCCAGGCCGATCCCGTTCTGGTCCTCGTTCGTGTACGAGAACGCGCTCAGGAACGCGAACGCCGCCGGGGCCTTCGCCTCCAGCCCGTCGTTGAACGCTTTGAACAGCGGGTCCGGCGGGTAGGCGCAGGCGTAGTCGTCCGGGTTGTCCGCCGCCGCCTTCTCGCATTCGGGCGTCACAGCAGGCAGCTCGACGTTCGTGAGGTCGTACTTCTCCTGGGCCCAGTGCGGCGTCCAGAAGTACATGAGGATCGGCTCCTCCTTCTGGTAGGCCGCGTCCAGGGACTCCAGCTCGGCAGCCTCCGACCCCGCGTACACGACCTTCAGGTTCAGTCCGAGGTTGTCCGCGATCGGCTGGTCGAAGGTCACGAAGCTGGGATCGCCGTCCAGCAGCTGCCCCGCGTCACCGGACTCCGCCGTCTGGAACAGATCCTCGTTCCCCTTGATGCCCTCCCACGTCGCCAGCTCCGGGTTCGCGTCGAGCAGGTACGTCGGGATCCACCACCCGATCTGCCCGTCGACCCCGTTCAGACCGCCGTCGACGACGCCGTTCTCAGCCGTGATGTACTTCCTGATGTCCGGCGCGTGGCCGGAGGGCCAGACCTCGAGCGTGGCGTCCAGGTCGCCGGTGGAGAGCGCCGGGAACTGCGCGTATTCGTCCACCTCGGTCAGCTCCACCGTGTAGCCGAGCTGATCCTCCAGGAGCACCTTCGCGACGTTCGCGTTCGCGGCGGATCCGACCCAGGCGTTCACCGCGATGTTGATCGTGGTGTCGCTGTTGTCCGGCACCGCGGCGTCCGAAGCCGAGCCTCCCGTGTCGGCGGTGCTGCTGCTGACGTCGCTGCACGCCGCGGCGACCATGGTGAACGCCGCCGCGAGCACCACGAACGCCCACCTGCGCGAGTGCTTCATTCCTCCCCCTTTCGTTGCGTCACGGTCGCGTCGGCCGTCACGCCCGACACGTCTGTTCCTACGAGCGCCACGCGGCGCCGGGACGGGAATCGCCCGAAGCGGGATGCCGGCGTGCGTGCGGACCGCCCGGGGGTGCCCTGCCCCATCGCCTGGGTGATCCGGTCGATCACGATCGCGAGCAGGAGGATGCAGATGCCGGCAACCATGCCGCTGCCCGGGTCGTGCGAGAGCCCGTTGATGACCTCGTACCCCAGGCCACCGCCGCCCACGAGCCCGGCGATGATGACAACGGACAGCACCATGATCACGGTCTGGTTCACCCCGAGCAGGATCGAGCGGCGGGCGAGAGGAAGCTGGACCTTCCACAGGAGCTGCCGAGGCGTGGCCCCGAAGGCCTGCGCCGCCTCCACGGTCTCCTTCGGCACCTGGCGGATGCCGGAGTCCGTGAGGCGGATGCCGGGCGGCAGCGCGTACACGAGCGCGGCGATCACGCCGGGGACGCGACCGACGTGGAACAGTGCCACCACCGGCACGAGGTACACGAACTGCGGCATGGTCTGCATCGCGTCGAGGAGCGGCCGAAGCGCGCGCTGCACGCGATCGTTCCGGGCGGACCAGACGCCGATCGGGATCGCGATGAGGATCGAGCCCACCACGCCCACTACCACCTGGCTGAGCGTGTCCATCGCGACGTCCCACATCCCCAGGACGCCGATCGCCATGAGGCAGACGAACGACAGGACCGCGAGCCCGATCCGCTTCGCGACCTGCCATGCGATCAGTGCGGCTCCGCCGCAGATCATCCACCATGGAAGCTCGGTGAACAGGCTCCGGAGCGGATTGAGGGCGTACAGCACCAGCCAGTCACTCAGCGTGCCGGTGACGCCGCCGATCGTGCGCGTGAGCCACGACACCGCGTCGTTGACGGCCTGATCGATCGAGACCGTCCAGCCCTCCGGGAAGTCCTGCTGCAGGAGGACCTGGCGGGTGACGACCACGGCGACGACCACGAGACCGAGGGACAGGACCACCGCGATCCGCCTCGAGAAGCGGCGCCCGAACAGCACGACGCTCCGGTCACCACGCCGCTGGCGATCCCGGATGCTCCAGGTGTGCGTCACGCGGTCCAGCACGATCGCGAGCAGCACGATCGCGATCCCCGCACCGAGCGCCTGACCGACGTTGCGTGTCTGCAGGGCCGTGTACACCTCGCGGCCCAGCCCGCCGAACCCGACCGACGCCGCGATCACCACCATGCCGAGCGCCATCATGATCGTCTGGTTGACACCGAGCATGACCGACGGCTTCGCAAGGGGGAGCTGGATCTTGCGTAGCACCTGACGCGAGTCCGCTCCGTACGCGTGACCGACCTCGAGCGAGGACTCGGGCACCATCTGGATGCCGAGGCTCGTGAGCCGGATCGCCGGCGGCAGCGCGAAGATCACGGTCGCGATCAACGCCGTGGTGGTCCCGATGCTGAACAGCAGGACCAAGGGCACGAGATAGGAGAAGGCCGGGATCGTCTGCATCGCATCCAGGATCGGACGCAGCGCGCGCTCCAGGGCGGGATGCCTCCCTGCGAGGATCCCCATCGGGATCCCGATCGCGAGGGCGATCGCGACCGCGAACATCACGAGCGCGAGCGTCTCCAGGCTCTCCTCCCACAGTCCGAGGATCCCCATCAGGAGGAAGGCCCCCGCCGTCATCAGCGCCTTGCGCCACCCCGCGAGGAGCCCCGCCACCACCGCGGCCGCGGTGACGACCCCCAGCCAGGTCATCCGGGACAGGATCAGCACGATCCTGTCGAAGGTCGCGTTGATCCAGTCCTTGAGCGGCACCAGGACGTTCACGAAGAGGGCGTTCGTCCGCTGATTGTCGATCACCCAGTCGCTGAACGCGTTGAACGGCCGTGCGGAGTCAACGACGAGCCCCTCCGGGAAGCCCGCCGTGAGCTGGAGGCCGACCAGGACGGCGCCGACGGCGATCGCGGCCCACAGGAGGCGGCGGCGGAGGTTCGAGCGTCGGACCGGGATCTCGGGCGCGGCGACGCCGGCCAGCTCCGGCGTCCGGACCCCGACCGCCATCAGCCGGCGTCCTCCACCATGGCCGCCAGGACCGCCCTCCGATCCACGACACCGACCTGCGCTCCGTCGTCGATGACCCGGAACGGACGGTCGCTGCCCACCACCATCGGCAGGATGTCCTGCACGATCGTGGTGGCGGGGACGTCGCCCGCGTAGTCGGCGGCGCCGTCGCCGGCGCGCATGATGGTGCGCGCCGTCAGCACATGGGCCCGGGGCACATCGCGCGTGAAGTCGGCCACGTATTCGTCGGCGGGATGGGCCACGACCTCCTCGGGCGTGCCGATCTGGACGAAGTGCCCATCCTTCATGATCGCGATGCGGTCGCCGAGCTTCAGCGCCTCCATCAGGTCGTGCGTGATGAAGATCATGGTCTTCTTCACCTCGCGCTGGAGGCGCAGGACCTCGTCCTGCATGTCGCGGCGGATCAGCGGGTCGAGCGCGCTGAACGGCTCGTCGAACAGCATGATCTCCGGATCGGTGGCGAGCGCCCGGGCCAGGCCGACCCGCTGCTGCATGCCACCCGAGAGCTCGTCGGGATAGGAGTTGCCCCATCCACCGAGCCCCACGACGTCGAGGACCTCCGTTGCCCTGACCGCGCGCGCGTCCTTCTCCATGCCTCTGGATCTCCAGGCCGAACGCCGACGTTGTCGATGATCACGGCGGTGCGGGAGCAGGCCGAAGTGCTGGAACACCATGCTGATCTTGCTGCGGCGGAGTTCCCGGAGCCGTTCGTCATCGAACTGCAGGATGTCCTCGCCGTCGATCAGGACGCGGCCCGCGGTGGGATCGTGCAGGCGGTTCAGCATCCGGACGAGGGTGGATTTGCCAGAGCCCGACAGGCCCATCACCACGAAGACCTCGCCGGGAGCGACGTCGAAGCTCACGTCCCGGACCGCAGCGATGCACCCGGTCTTCTCCATGAGCTCGGCTCGGGAGAGGTCGGCGTCGGGCGAGCCCACGATCGAGTCGGCCTTCGGCCCGTAGACCTTCCAGACGTCGCGGCAGGACACCCGTACCTGGGACTCGTCCACCGGCAACCCTCGCTCCCTCGAGCCGACCCCGACCGGTGGATAGTGTGCCCCGAACCCCGCCCAGCGCAAGGCAGGGGTTGCGGCATCAGCAACGCCGGGGCTGCGCGCGCGCCCGATCTGCGGCATGCTCCGCAACCGTGGGGGGCGGCAGCTACGACTTCGTGATCGTCGGCGGGGGCTCGGCGGGGAGCGCCCTCGCCAACCGCCTGTCCGCGGATCCGGCGACCCGGGTGCTGGTTCTGGAGGCCGGGCGCCCCGACTACATCTGGGACGTCTTCATCCACATGCCGGCGGCGCTGACGTTCCCGATCGGCAGCGGTTCTACGACTGGAAGTACGAGTCCGAGCCGGAGCCGTTCATGAACGGCCGCAAGGTCTACCACGCGCGGGGAAAGGTGCTGGGCGGCTCCAGCAGCATCAACGGCATGATCTTCCAGCGCGGCAACCCGCTCGACTACGAACGGTGGGCCGCCGACCCGGGCATGGAGACCTGGGACTACGCGCACTGCCTCCCGTACTTCAAGCGGATGGAGAACGACGCTCGCCGCGCCGCCGACGACGCGTACCGCGGCCACAGCGGGCCGCTGGTGCTGGAGCGGGGGCCCGGCGACGAACCCGCTGTTCGGCGCCTTCTTCGAGGCGGTGCAGCAGGCCGGCTATCCGCTCACCACCGACGTGAACGGCGAGCGCCAGGAGGGCTTCGCGCCGTTCGATCGCAACGTGCACCGCGGCCGGCGCCTTTCGGCGGCGCGCGCGTACCTCCACCCGGTGATGAGCCGACCGAACCTTGACGTCACCACGCGGGCATTCGTGACGCGGATCCTGTTCGAGGGGACGCGCGCGGTGGGCGTGGAGTACACGAAGGGCCGCGGTGCGCCGCAGCAGGTCCGCGCCGGCGAGGTCGTGCTCTGCGGCGGCGCGATCAACTCGCCGCAGACGCTGCAGCTCTCGGGCGTCGGCAACGCCGACGAGCTGAAGCCGCTCGGCATCACGCCGGTCGTCGACCTCCCGGGCGTCGGCGAGCACATGCAGGACCACCTGGAGGTCTACATCCAGTACGCGTGCAAGCAGCCGGTCTCGATGCAGCCCTACCTGAAGTGGCGCTACCGGCCGTGGATCGGGTTCCAGTGGCTGTTCTTCCGCAGCGGGCCCGGGGCCACGAACCACTTCGAGGGCGGCGGCTTCGCGCGCAGCAACGACGACGAGCGCTATCCGAACCTGATGTTCCACTTCCTGCCGATCGCGGTGCGCTACGACGGCTCGTCGCCGGCGGGCGGCCACGGCTACCAGGTGCACATCGGACCGATGTATTCGGACGCGCGCGGCAGCGTGAAGCTGAAGAGCGCCGATCCGCGGGTGCATCCGGCGCTGCGCTTCAACTATCTGTCCACGGAGCAGGACCGACGCGAGTGGGTCGAGGCGATCCGCGTGGCGCGCGGCATCCTGAACCAGCCGGCGATGGATCCGTTCAACGCCGGCGAGACCTCGCCTGGGCCGTCCGTGAGCACCGACGACGAGATCCTCGAGTGGGTCGCGAAGGACGGCGAGACGGCGCTGCATCCCTCGTGCACGGCGCGGATGGGCGTGGACGACATGAGCGTGGTGGATCCGCTGACCATGAAGGTCCACGGCACGGACGGGCTGCGCGTGGTGGACGCGTCGGTGATGCCCTACGTCACGAACGGCAACATCTACGCGCCGGTGATGATGGTGGCCGAGCGGGCCGCCGACCTGATCCTCGGGAACACGCCGCTCGGGCCCATCCAGCTCGCGTTCTACCGCCGCAACTGAGCGCTCCCCGGATCCCCTACGCCCCGCCCGACCGCCTACGCCCCCAGCGGTACCCGAAATGCATCCCCCCGTCCGACGTCGTCCCGCTCCGCCGCGGCCACCATGGAGGGGACGAAGGAGGTGGATCGAGATGTTGATGGCATGGACGCACGAAGGCGGAGGTCCCTGGTTCCTGATCTTTCCGCTGCTGTGGATCGGCGTGGTGGTCTTCGCGTTCTCGGTGTTCCGCGGCGGGTGGCGGCGGCGGGGGCACTCCGCGGAGGCGACGCTGGGTGAGCGCTTCGCGCGCGGCGAGATCACGGCCGACGAGTACCGCCAGCGCCTCGCGGTGCTGCGAGGCAAGGGCTGAAGTAGCGAGGCGATAGGTCTGAGGCAGGGCTGAAGTAGCGAAGCGATAGGCCTGAGGCAGGGCTGAAGTAGCGAAGCGATAGGCCTGAGGCAGGGCTGAAGTAGCGAAGCGATAGGCCTGAGGCAGGGCTGAAGTAGCGAAGCGATAGGCCTGAGGCAAGGGCTAGATCCTTACCCCTGCCAGCCGGGGCGGATCAGGCCTGACTCGTAGGCCATCACGACGAGCTGCGCCCGGTCTCGGGCGCCGAGCTTCACCATCGCCCGGCTCACGTGGGTCTTGGCGGTCGCCGGACTCACGACGAGCCGGGCGGCGATCTCGTCGTTCGAGAGGCCCTCGGCGGCCAGCGCCATGACCTCCCGTTCGCGGTCGGTGAGGCGGTCGAGGTCGCCGGTGACGCTCGGCTCACGCGCGTGCGCCGCGAACTCCTCGATCAGCCGCCGCGTGATCGCCGGCGAGAGCAGCGCGTCTCCGGCGGCCACCACGCGCACCGTGTGGATCAGCTCCGCCGGCTCGGTGTCCTTCACCAGGAAGCCGCTCGCGCCGCCACGGATCGCCTCGAACACGTACTCGTCCAGCCCGAACGTGGTCAGGATCACGACCCGGACCGCCGCGAGCTCCGGGTCCTCCATGATCCTGCGCGCGGCGCCGAGGCCGTCCAGCCCCGGCATGCGGATGTCCATCAGGACGACGTCCGGGGAGCACGCCGCCGCGAGGCGCACGGCCTCCTCGCCGTCGCCGGCCTCGCCGACGACCTCGATGTCGGGCTCCGCGTCCAGCAGCGAGCGGAACCCCGCGCGGACGAGCGCCTGGTCGTCGGCGAGCAGCACCCGGATCATGCGGGCGCCGGCCCCTCCACGGCGAACAGGTGCCACGTGCCCGGCACACCTCGCAGGTCGTGCTCGCCCCGGTCCGCGAAGCCGATCTCCGACCCGGTCACGAGGTCGCGCACCGTACTCGACGCCACGATGTCGCCCGGCTCCGCGGAGTCCAAGACCCGCGAGCCGATGTGCACGGCGATCCCGCCGACGTCCTGCCCTCGCAGCTCGACCTCGCCCGCGTGCAGGCCGATCCGCACCTCGACGCCCGCGTCCCGCAGCTCGCCTCGGATCGCCATCGCGCAACGGATCGCGCGGGCGGGTGCGTCGAACAGCGCCAGGAAGCCGTCGCCGGTCGACTTGATCTCGCGGCCGCCGTGCCGGGCGAGCTCCCGCCGGATCAGCTCGTCGTGGCGGTCGAGCACCTCGCGCCAGCGTCGGTCGCCCAGCTCGACGGCCCGCTCCGTGGACGACACGATGTCGCTGAACATCACCGTCGCGAGCACGCGGTCGGGCTCGGACCCCTCCGGCAGCCGCGGCCCGTCATCGCGCTCGGCGACCGCCGCGATCACGCGGCCCGTCACGGCCGGCGCGAGGAGCGAGTCCCCCCGCGCCACCGCGCGGACGCCGAGCACCAGCTCCGCGGGCTCCGTGTCCTTCAGCAGGAACCCGCTCGCACCCACCCGCAGCGCCTCGAAGACGTACTCGTCCAGGTCGAACGTCGTAAGGATCACGATGCGCGTCCGGTCCAGCCGCTCGTCGGCGACGATCCGGCGCGTGGCCTCGAGGCCGTCGACCCCCGGCATGCGGATGTCCATCAGCACGACGTCGGGCACGAGGTCAGTCGCCATGCGCACCGCGGCCTCGCCGTCGTCGGCCTCACCCACGACCTCGATGTCGTCCTGCCCGTCGAGGAGCACGCGGAAGCCCGCGCGCACCAGCACCTGGTCGTCGGCGAGCAGGACGCGGATCATGCAGCCCCCGCCAGCGGCAGCCGGGCGCGCACACGGAAGCCGCCCTCCGGTCGCGGCCCGACCTCGAGCTCGCCGCCCAGTGCGGCGACACGCTCCCGCATGCCCAGGATCCCCTTGCCGCCGCCCTGCGGCCCGGCGTGCGCGGCACCGCCCGGGCCGTCGTCGTCGATCTGCACGGAGACCTCGTGGTCGCCGTAGTGGACGCGGACGGTCGCGACCGACGAACCCGAGTGCCGCGCGACGTTCGTCAGCGCCTCCTGCACGATCCGGAACGCCGCCACGTCGACGCCGAAGGGCAGCGCGTGGGCGTCGCCCTCCACCTCCGTGCGGACCTCGAGACCGGCGGCCCCGGCCTGGGACACCAGGTCGTCGAGCCGCTCGAGCGTCGACGTAGGCGACCGTGGTGCGCGCTCCCCGTCCTGGCGCAGGATCTCGAGGACCGACCGGAGCTCGGTGAGCGCCTCCTTGCTCGCCTCCTTGATCGCTGCCAGGGAGCCGCTCACCTGCGACGGCAGCTCCTCGTTCACGTGGAGTGCCACGCCCGCCTGCACGTTGATCAGCGAGAGGTGGTGGCCGAGCGCGTCGTGCAGCTCGCGCGCGATCCGCAGGCGCTCCTCGCTCGCGCGGCGGAGGGACCCCTCCTCCTGCATCCTGGCCGCCTCGGCCTCCCGTTCGCGACGGATCCGCACGCCCTCGCCCACCCCGAACAGCACGAGCAGCCAGGCGGCCAGGCCGGTCAGGCCCACCAACGACGGCGCCGGCCCGTGGTTCAGCAGGTCGTCGAGCCACGGGATCACGGCGAAGCCGGTCACCGCGACCACCGCCGCCGCGACCCGGTGGCCGCGGATCACCGCGCCCACGAACGACACGACGAGGAAGAGCCAGATCGGCCCCCCCGCGTAGTCGGCGGCCGAATACGCCAGGACCGCGAGGAACGCGATCACGAGCGTGGCCACCGGGTTGATCCGGCGCATCACGAGCGCACTGCCGGCCACCAGGATCAGCAGCACGGCCCAGACGTCGAAGTCACGCGCGTGGGCCTGCCCCTGGGACGCGAAGTACGTCCCGACCAGGACGAACACGGTGAGACCGGCGGCCAGGACGGGTTCGATCCGACGATCCGTGGCCCCCGGCCCCATCGGGTCGATGCGGGAGAGCATGCGCATACCGCGAGGCTAGGTCGCCGGTCCGCCCATCGTCATCGCATCCCGGTTGCCTCGTTGCGTACTCCCGGCGTGGTAGTCGTCCGCTCTCCGGACGCCGGCTTGACGACCCTGCGTCCACAGATGTATAACGTAGTCGTTACATAGAGGAAAGGTTATAAAGTTGGCGACGACGAGGGTGGCGATGGACCGGCTGGACGCCGTGTTCGGCGCCCTCGCGGACCCGATCCGGCGGGGCATCCTCGACCGGCTGAGCGCCGGCGAGGCCACCGTCGCCGAGCTCACGGCTCCGTTCGGGGTGTCGCAACCCGCGATCTCCCGCCACCTGAAGGTGCTCGAGCGGGCGGGGCTGATCACGCGGACGCGGCGGGCCACGGCGCGGCTCAGCCACCTCGAGGCGGAGCCGCTGCGGGCGGCGGCGACGTGGCTCGTGGGCTACCGCGAGTACTGGGACGAGAGCTACGACCGGCTCGACGAGCTGCTCGCCGGGCTGCAGGACGAGAAGGCCGACCGATCGCCACCGGGCGATCCGACAGGGAGGAGCACGTCATGACCAAGGCGGAGATCACGGCGGAGCCGGGGACGACGCAGATCATCATCACCCGGGAGTTCGACGCACCGCCGGAGCAGGTCCTGCGGGCGCACACCGATCCGGACCTGGTGACGCGGTGGCTGGGGCCGCGGGCGTACGAGATGAAGCTCGACCAGTGGGACGTCCGCGACGGCGGCAGGTGGCGCTACATCCACCGGGACGACCAGGGCAACGAGTTCGCGTTCCACGGGGTGTTTCACGGCGAGCCGTCCCTCGACGGGTTCGTGCAGACCTTCGAGTTCGAGGGCTACCCCGGCCACGTCTCCCTGGACACCGCCACGTTCGAGGACATCGGCGGCGGCCGGACGCGACTGCGAGGGAACGCGGTGTTCCAGTCGGTCGAGGACCGAGATGGGATGCTCGAGTCCGGCATGGAGACCGGGCTGAGCGAGGGGTACGACCGCCTGGACGAGGTCCTGGCGGAGATCACGCGCTGAACCGAGGAGGGACGATCGATGGAGGACCTGAAGCTCGAACTCCTGCTGGTGCCGGTCACGGACGTCGACCGGGCGAAGAAGTTCTACGGCGACCTGTGCGGGTTCGCGGTCGACGTCGATCACCAGCCGAACGAGTCGTTCCGGGTCGTGCAGATGACCCCGCCCGGATCGGCGTGCTCGATCACGATCGGTATCGGGGTCACCGACGCGGAGCCGGGCTCGGTCCGGGGCACGCACCTCGTGGTGAAGGACATCGTGAAGGCGCGCCGGGAGCTGGTGGAGCGCGGCGTCGAGGTCGGCGAGGTCCGACACTTCGACGGCACGGACTGGGCGCCCGGTCCTGGCGACGAACCGTACAACTCGTTCGCCGACTTCAGCGACCCCGACGGCAACACCTGGGTGCTCCAGGAGAACCAGCAGAGCTGACCGAGCGCACGACCGAGCCAACGACCGAGGAGGGAGCCCGATGCCGCAAGCCCAGATGACGGTGGAACCGAACCAGTCGCTGGTCTTCATCACGAGGGAGTTCGACGCGCCGCTCGATCTGGTCGTTCGGGCGCACCTCGATCCCGACCTGGTCGCGCAGTGGTGGGGGCCGCGGGGCGTGGACATCACCATCGAGCGGTACGAGGTGCGCGACGGCGGCCGGTGGCGGGTGGTCCATCGCGATGCGGACGGCGAGTTCGCCTTCTCCGGCGTCTTCCACGGCACGCCCTCGGCCGAGGGGATCGTGCAGACCTTCCAGTACGAGGGGTCGCCCCCCTCCCTGCAGGCCCTGACGTTCGAGGAGCGGGAGGGACGCACGATCGTGCGGACGACCGCAGCGTTCCTGTCGGTAGAGGCGCGCGACGCCATGGTCGAGGCCGGCATGTCCATCGGCGTCCAGGAGGGCTACGAACAGCTCGAGGATCTGCTGGGCCGCCTCGGCGGACCGTCGATCAAGACCCGGCACGACTGAACCGCCGACAACCACGTCTGGTTCGGCGCGCATCGCGAGCGGGTACGATCGAATGGAGGGGTGATGCTCATGCTCGGGGAGATGGATGCCACGCCGATGCTGGCCGTCAGGGACATCGAGACCGCGAAGAGCTTCTATGCGGACACGCTCGGGATGAAGCCCGACGGACCCCAGGAGGACGGGATGGCCGGCTTCCGCAGCGGCTCGCTCCCGGTCTGGCTCTACGAGTCGGAGTTCGCGGGGACCAACCAGGCGAACGCGCTGGCGTGGTCGGTCGGCGACGGGTTCGACGGGATCGTCGAGGACCTCCGGGGCCGCGGCGTCACGTTCGAGCGGTACGACGACCTGCCGGGCCTCACGCTCCAGGGTGACGTGCACGTCGCGGACGGGTACAAGGGCGTCTGGTTCAAGGACCCAGACGGCAACATCCTGCACGTCAACGGCCGCTGAGGCGGCTGAGGAGACCCCGCGCTACGCGGCGGGCACCCGCTTGTTCGGGTCCACGAACGGGATCGCGGCCGTGGTGCCGCGGCGATCGCCGACGTCGGTGTCGAGGTCGAGCGTCGTGCCCGGCTCCGCGAGCTCGATCGGCACCCAGACGTAGCCGATGTTCTGCTCGAGGCGCGGCGACCAGCACGCGTCGGTGACGTGCCCCACTCGCTCGCCGTGGCGGTACGCGTGCCAGTACTGCGTGGGCTGGTCGATCTTCGCGCCCTCGATCGTGATGCCCACGAGCTTGCGGCGCACGCCCTCGCGGCGGATCCGCTCCAGTGCGGCCTTGCCGATGTAGTCGGCCTCCTGCTCCTCGACGAGGCGCTCCAGGCCGGTCACCTCGAACGGGTTGTCGGTGAGCGTGATGTCCGAGCCCCAGTCGAAGATGCCGGCCTCGATGCGGCGGATGTCCGACGAGGGCGTGACGCGGATGTCGTACGGATTGCCCGCGTCCAGGATCCGCTCCCACAGATCGTCGCCGCGACTCGGGTCGCGGAGATAGATCTCGTAGCCGACGACCGCGGTCCATCCGGTACGGCTGATCACGACCGGGATGCCGTCCAGATCCGTCTCGTCGCACCAGTAGTACTTCATGTCCAGGATCCAGTCGCCGAACAGGTCGCGCATGGTGTCCTTGGCCTTCGGGCCCTGCACCTGCACGGGATAGACCTCGGGATGGCCGACCGTGACGTCCATGCCGGCGTTCGCGGCCACGCCCATCGCGTAGAGACCGGCGTCGGAGTCGGCGAGCGCGAGCCACCACCGGTTCTCCTCCACCCGCAGCAGCACCGGGTCGTTGACGATGCCGCCGTCCGGCGCCGTCACGAGCATGTACTTGCCCTGTTTGACGGCGCACGTCGTGAGGTCGCGGCACGTGAGCAGGTTCGTGAACGCCGACGCGTCCGGCCCGGTGATCTCCACGATGCGCTCCACGCTCACGTCCCAGAGCGTCACGTCGTCCACCAGCGACCGGTACTCGTCCTCCGGATCCCCGTACGTGTTGGGGTGGTACATGTGCTGGTAGAGGTCGTAGGCGGTGCAGCCGGCCCGCTGCGTCGCCCGGTAGAACGGCGACGTGCGGTACCACGGGCCCGGGTTCAGGGTGGTGCTCGGCAGCGGTTCCATCGCAGCGGGCTCCGATCCGTCAGGGTCGGCAGATGCTACGGCGCACGGCCTCGCCAAGGGAAATCGGGTTCCGGGCGGAGCGGTCCGACGTCACCTCCTGCGGAGCGCCGCGAGCGCCCGTTGCATCGTCCCCAGCAGTTGCGGATCCTCCGGCGGCCGCGCGGAGATCGACCCCTCGAGCGCGTCCGCGACGCTCGGATCGCCGATCCGCCGCAGCGCGATCGCCGCCTGCGCGCGCACCGACTCCGACGGGTCGACGAGGGTCCGGACGAGGTCGTCCCGGGCCGCGTGCTGCGGGTAGTCCACCAGGAGGCCGAGCCAGGCTGAGCGGTTCCTGGACGAGGCCTCGAGGAACCCTTCCACCAGGAGTGGCGCCAGAGCCGAGGGGAGGTCGCCCATCAGATGGATGCCCCAGGTAAGCGTCCGGTCGTCGACCAGGTCGCGGCGCCGAACCTCCTCGACGAACGTGTCGGGGAAGGCCGTCCCGAGTTTGGCTACCGCCGAGGAAAGATCGGTGTCGTGGTCGCGTGGATCCTGGTCGAGAGCGACGTCGAGCCGCACCGTGCCGTCCAGGACGTCGAGGAGTCGCCGCAACCCCGCCTCGGTCGCGGGGATCGTGGGCATCACCTCCCCTGTCCGGTTCCGCGCGTCACGCATGTTGGGTGTCCGGAGCAGGATCGCCTGACCGGTTGCGCGGATCCACGACCAATCTGTGCCCTCGAAATCGTCCACGTCGGCGCCCGTACGCCACGACGTGTCCATCGCATGCACCTTCTCGACGAACGCATCGATGCTCGACACCACCTCGTCCGGGAGCGTGAACCTGGCGCGGATGGCGGTGCGCCGCTCACCCCAGATCTCGGTCAGCAGAGCGGCGTGGCCGAGGGGGTGCTCCCGCTGTTCGAGGATCTCGGCCCCCTCGGCGATCTCCCGCAGACGGTCGGCCGGATACGAAAGCCCGCGGACGATGTTCTGGACCGTGTTGAGGTCGACCTCCGTGTCAAGCGACTGCTCCACCATGCGCTCTCCTCCATCGCCGACCGAGGCAGACCACTGACCAAACGCTACCTGGCGACACAACCCCTGTGCCATGATGCCGGGCCATGGCCCCGCCACGAGCGATCGCGAGCCTGGCCTGCCTCGCCGGGGTGCTCGTCATGACCGCCTGCACCTCGAGCCCACTGCCGACCCCCTCCCCCACACAGCCACCGCCGACCGGGAGCTTCCTCTCGGTCACGACCGACCAATCGGCCACGAGCCTCGTGCGGTACCGGCCCGCCGACGCGTCGTCGGAGACGATCGACTCCCCGATCGACCCGGAGGCCGTGAACCGCTCGAAGGTCACGGGCGTGACCACGGCCGACGGTGCGCTCGTGATCGCGGCGAACACCGACTCTCTCCAGGTCTACGCCGTTCCGGCCGCGGGTGCACAGGTGGAGTCGCTCGGTCCACCCCTCGACGTCCGCGCGGAGGACGAGCCGTCCGTGCAGATCTCCGAGGCGGGCGCGGTCGTGGCGACCTGCCATGACGCGTTCGTCCTGCCGCTCCCGGACGCCGACCGGTGGATCCGCATCGCGTCGAGCTGCTGGGCAGCGCTGGACCCCACCGGCTCGCGGGTCGCCGTCGTGGCGGCCGGCGGGCACGTCCTGGCGGGCGGCCTCGCGGGCAATGACATCGGGTCACTCCTCTTCGATCTGTCGGACCTCTCCGCGTCCCTCGGCACGGACGCGCCACCGCGGCTCGTCGGCACGCCGTCGTGGGGACCGGAGGGGCTGGCGTTCTTCGTGCGGGCCGGCGACCAGCTCGGGGTCTTCGTCCGGGAGGAGGAGACCGGCGAGCTCGTCGAGGTGCTGCAGGAGCGGTACACGAACGTCTACCGCGTCCCGCAGCTCGCATGGCAGCCGAACGGGACGGTGCTCGCCATCTCCGACGACGTGGGACCGTACCCCGCCGTCCTGCGTGTCTTCGACATGGCAACGGGCGAGCTGCGGGCACTCTCGATGTTCCCCATCGGGTACACCGGCATCCAGTGGGCACCCGACGGCAGCGCGGTCGCCGTCCTGACGGGCACGGGCGTCGTGCTGGTCGTGGACCTGAACGGCGACTGGCTGCTGCACCGGCAGACCGACTGGAAGCAGCTCGTGGCCTGGGACGCGGCCCTGTGAGGGCGCCGTCCACCGCCACGTTGCGCAGACCGTTCGTATTGACGCACTTCCCGCCGCTCTTCGCCGCCGTGGCCGCGGCCGCCGCGATCCTGGCCGCGGCGGCGGCCGCCGCGCCGATGTTCGTGTCGGAGACGGGCACCGCCACGTTGCGGGTGGGACTCGCGGCCGGGTCCGACCGGGCGCTCGTCGTGTCGAAGGACGGGCCGCTCGCGCCCGACGTCGCCGTGCTCCGGGACGAGCAGGTGCGCGCCGCCACCGCCGGCCTGCCCGCGCTCACCGAGCCGGTCGAGACGCTGTGGGGCGGCTCGGAGGTCGCGATGACGGGCGCGGGCGGCGGCGGGATCGTGCGCCTCGCCACGAAGGCCGGCTTCGAGACGCACCTTGAGGACGGCCAGGGGAACACGGGGGAGGGAGGGATCTGGCTGCCCGCGCCGGCGGCCGAGCGATCCGGCCTCGCGCCGGGGGACCCGGTGACCATCGCGCTCGGCGAGCGCTCCGTGGACACGCAGGTGGATGGCACGTTCACGGCCTCGCACGCGGATCCGTTCTGGGCCGAGCTGCTCGCGACGGTCGGCGGCGGGCCGGAACCGGTGTCGCTCGCGGTCGCCGACCGCGCCACCTTCCTCGACCTTGTGAACGAGCTCGAGGACTCCGGCCACCAGGCCTGGACGTTCGCGATCGAGCCCGGCTCGGACCGGACGCTCTCGCTGGAGCGGGCCGGCGAGCTCGCGGACGGCATCGCACGCTTCGAGCGGCAGGCCACGGACCCCGATCTCCCGCTCGGGACGGTCCTCAGCAACCCGGCCGTTGACGACCTGATCACCGGCGCCGTGCGGGACGCGGAGGACGGGCTCGCGACGGTGACGCCGCCGGTGCAGACGCTCGCGCTCACGGGTCAGATCGTGGCCCTCTTCGGCATGATGGCGGCAGGCGTGTACGGGGTGCGGCGCCGGCGGATCGAGATGCGCTACCTCGATGCGAAGGGCATCACGCGCCGCAACCTGTGGGTGCGGAGCGCCGTCGAGGCCGTGCTCCCGGTCGCCGTGGGCGGCGCGATCGGCTGGCTCGTGACGTGGTGGACGATCCTGCGCTTCGGCCCCGCCCCGGCGATCGAGTCGGCTGCCGTGAGCACGTCGATCCGGCTCGCCGCGCTGGTCTGCGTGATCGCGGTCCTGATCGTCGCCTCCGTGACCGCGGTCGCGGCAGCGCGCCAGTCGCACGAGACGGTGGAGACCACGACTCCGGACCGGGGCGGGGTGTGGTGGGAGATCCCCCTGCTGGTGCTGGCCGCCGCTGCGCTCTACGAGATCTGGACGCGGGGCACGTCGGCGGTCTCGTCGGTGGGTGGGCAGGTCCAGGTGGACCGGCTGCTGCTGCTCTTCCCGGTGCTGTTCATGGCGGGGTGTGCCGGTCTCGTGGTGCGTGCCCTCGGCCGGGTGCTGCAGGGGCTGCGGGGCAGCGGCTCGTGGCCGGTGCCGCTGTACCTGGCGTCGCGCCGCGTCTCCACGGCCCCGCGCGTGGCGCTGCTGCTCGTGACGGCGTCGACGCTCGCGATCGGCGTGCTGGCGTACGCCGGGACCGCGGTCGTGACGATCCGCGAGTCCACCAGGAACAAGGTGCTGGTCTCCACGGGCGCCGACGTGATCGGCAGGACGCCGGGGCCGATCTTCCAGGCCGAGGCGGGCTTCGGGCTGCATTCGACGAACGTCCTGGACGTGCCGTTCGTCCGGACCGATCCGACGTCGGACACGCAGCTCACGCTGGTCGGCATCGAGCCGGACTCCTTCGCCGCCGCGGCGTTCTGGGACCAGAGCTTCTCCGATCGACCGCTGAGTGACCTGCTGCACGACCTGGCGCCCGATCAGGAGCCCCTCCCCGCGATCGTCGTGGGCGGCGAGCTCCCCGCCGGCCAGGAACACCTCCAGCTCTCCGGTTACCAGCTCCCGCTCGGGTCGATCGGCTCCGCGTCCGCGTTCCCCGGGCAGGGGCGCGGGCTCGCGGTGGTGGTGTCGGCGCCCGCCCTGCGGACGGTCCTGGAGACGCACGGCGCCGAGATCGCGTTGCGCGGCGCGCACTACCAGGCGTGGGCCGACGGACCGTCGGGGCTCGCCCGCTCGTTCCTCATCACGTCGGGCGCCGACCCCGCCTCGATCACGATCGCCGCCGACCTCCTGGAGACGCCGGCGCTGCGCGCGCTCACGTGGGCGTTCGTGTTCATGGAGCTGATCGGCGTCGTGACGGCGGTGATCGCGCTGATCGGGCTGGTGCTCTACCTGCAGGCGCGCCAGCGTTCGCGCGAGCTGTCCTACGCCCTGGGCAGGCGGATGGGCCTGACGGCCGGCGCGCATCGGGGGGCGGTCGTGATCGAGATCCTCCTGCTGCTGGTGACCGCGCTCGTCGCCGGCGCCGCCCTGGCCCTCGGCACCACCGCGCTGATCTACCGCCGGCTGGACCCGCTCCCCGACCTGCCGCCCGACCCGACGCTGCGCGTGCCGGTGTCGCTGCTGCTGACGATCGCCGTGGCGATCGCGGTCTGCGCGTGGGTCGGCGGGTGGTGGGTCCAGCGCCGTGCCGGACGAGCGAACGTGGGGGCGGTGCTCCGGTTCAATGAGTGAGCTCGCGGTCCAGTCGTCGGAGATCGCCGCGTCCTGCACCGGCGTGGTGAAGGTGTACGCGGGCTCGGCCGGCGAGGTGTCGGCGCTGAAGGGCGTGGACGTGGAGATCCGCGACGCGGCGGTCACGGCGCTGGTGGGTCCGTCGGGGTCGGGCAAGTCGTCGCTGCTGCGGATCCTGGCTGGGTTCGACAAGCCCACGGCGGGATCGGTGCGGATCGGCGGCGTCGAGACGAACGGCATGCGCCCCTCGGCGCTGCGAGCGCTCCGCCGCCGCACGATCGGCTTCGTCTTCCAGCGCCCCGCCGACAACCTGGTGTCCTACCTGTCGCGTCCGCGAGCTCCTGCGCGAGGCGGCGAAGATGGGCGGCGCGGTGGACGGATGGTCCGAGCGCGCCGACGAGCTGCTGGCACTGGTGCACCTGGAGCACCGCGCCACCCACCGCCCCGCGGAGCTGTCGGGAGGCGAGCAGCAGCGAGCGTCGTTCGCCGCGGTCCTGATGCACCGCCCCTCGCTGGTGGTCGCGGACGAGCCGACCGGCGAGCTCGACAGCGGCTCCGCGCGAGATCTGCTGGGGTGTGTGGCAACGGCGGCGACGCAGGGAACGGCGTTCGTGATCGCTACGCACGACCCCGTGGTGGTCGAGGCCTCGAGCCGCACCTACCACCTGCGCCATGGGTCGATCGAAGCCGAGGCCCGCGACCAACGGCGGCTGTCGGTGATCGACGAGGCCGGGAGGATCCAGCTCCCAGCGGACTGGCGCCAGATGTTCCCGGACGGCCGAGCCCACATCGAACCCGCCGAGGACCACCTCAGGATCGAGCCGCCATGAGCGAGCGCCCCGCCCTGGAGGTCGCCGACCTGAACAAGTCCTTCATCCGAGGATCGGAACGGGTGGAGGCAGTGCGAGGCGTGTCCTTCTCGCTGAAGCCTGGCGAAGTGGTGGGTCTCACAGGCCCGTCCGGCTCCGGCAAGACCACGCTATTGAACGTGCTGTGTGGCTGGGAGCAGCCGGACAGCGGGGCGCTGCGCTTCGACGGCGAGGAGCAGTCACCGGCGGACCTGATGTGGGGTCGGATCGCCATCGTCCCCCAGGACCTGGCGCTGTTCGAGGAGCTCACGATCGGCGACAACGTCCGCCTCCCCATCCGCCTCGGGAAGGATGCGCCGACCGACGACGAGGTCGACGCGCTGATGGAGGAGCTGGGCATCCTGCACCTGGCGCCGAGGCTTCCCCTCGAGGCCTCCCTCGGCGAGCAGCAACGAGCCTCGCTCGCACGAGCGATGGTGCTGGGACCGTCGCTCCTGCTCGCCGACGAGCCGACCGGCCACCAGGACGAGGGCTGGACCAAGGCGGTCATGGTCGCGATCCGAACCCTCGCCGAGCGGGGCACCGCAACCCTGGTCACGACGCATGATCCGGACGCGATGGAGTACCTCGATCGGCAGTTCGCCATGCGCGACGGAGAACTCACCAGCTGAAGAAGGTCGCCCTCAGCCGGATGGCGGGCGCCGAAGCGAGACTAGCTGAGACCCAGCGTGACCAAGCCGGCCGCGACGACCGCCACCCCGACGTACTGATTCGGCACCGGGCGCTCACCGAGGAAGGCCACCGATCCGGCCACGGCGATCATCGGGAAGACGGCCGAGGCCGCCAGCACGATCGACAGGTATCCGTTCTCGCTGCCGATCGAGTACGTCACGACCCCGAGCAGGTCGGCCGTGCCGGTCAGGATCGCGAACCCCACGCCGGCAGCGGCCAGACCGACGAATTCGCGGCGGCGGGCGAGCGCGAACGGGACGAAGCACACCACCTGCGCCGCCCGCGAGGCCCAGAGTCCGAGTTCCCACCCCACGAGCTGCGCCATCCGCCCCAGCGTGTACGCCGCGACGCCGAAGCCGATGGCGGCGGCGACCGCCCAGGGCAGTCCGGGCGGCCGCCCGTGCGTGCCGGCCCGGAGCTTCGGGAGATCCGTGGACGTGAGCATCACGCCGGCGATCGTGACCATGGCGCCGACGTAGCGCGAGCGGCTCGGGTCGTTCGCCGAGTGATCACCACCGCGAGCGCGATGCCGACGAGGGCGTAGCTCGCCCCGATCGGCGAGACCACGACCATCGGGCCCAGCTCGAGCGCGCTTGTAGTGCATGAAGTAGGCGGCTGGAGGTCGCGACGCCGTTGACGACGAGGATCCCCGCGATCGCGCCGAGGCCGTTCCAGCTCCTCGCCGCTCACCAGCAGGATCCCGGTCGCGGCCAGCGCGCTGAAGACCGCGCGTCACGATCACCGTCGGGAAGCTGCCGATGCGCCGGCCCGCGACGGTCGCCCCGAGATCGGCGGAGCCCCAGCCGAGGGCGGCGAGCAGGCCCCAGATCACTCCGGGCGGGCCTCCGCGAGCGCGTCGACGGCCACCGCTCCGCGAGGGCCGACCAGCAGCGGGTTCGCCTCCAGCGACGTCAGCCGGCCGCGCAGGTCGTGCGCCGCGCGCGCGATCGACTCCACCGCCTTCGCCATCGCCTTCAGGTCGTGGCGTCGCTCGTCCAGGCCGCAGCGTTCGGCCTGCGATTGCACGTACGCCAGCGCCTGCTTGGGTGTCAGCGGGCAGGCGACGAACACCGCGTCCCCGGCCTCGGCGAGGGCGCCGCCGGGGCGAACGGTGACCGACGCGCCGAACTGCTCGTCGATCACCGCGCCGACCAGGACCTCTGCCCCGCTGACCATCTCCTGCACGAGCAGCTTCGGCTTCGCGGCACCGGCGTCCTTCGCGGCCTCCACTACCTCCTGGCGGCGGCCTGCTCGACCTGGGCGGCGGTGCGGAGATCGAGTCGGACGCCGCCGAGCTTGGCCTTGTGCGGGAGCTCGGGGGCGAGCGCCTTCACCGCGACCGGGAAGCCGATCTTCGCCGCCACGGCGGCGGCCTTCTTCGCGTCGGGGACCGTGGCCTCCTTCGGACGGCGGACGCCGTAGAGCTCCAGGATCCGGGCGCCCTGGGCCTCGTCGAGCGGGCCGCTCGAGACCCTTCAGCGCGCGCATCGCCTTCGCTCGGTTCGGGTGGGGCTTCAGCTCCGGCGTGGACGCGGCGCCCGCGCCCCTGGAACTCGATCAGCGCGCGGATCGCGCCGGTGGACGCGTGGTGGCCCTGCAGGAACGGCAGCTGCTTCCACCGGCGGGTGAACTCGACGGCCTCGGGGATGTAGGCGAGCGGGCTCATAGCGACGCTGGCGAACGCGACCTTGGTGGTGCGCTGGAGCTCGACCACCTTCTTCAGGACCGGGTCCGCCCACGGCGTCTCGCCGGAGAGGCGGGGCGGGAACGCGTCGAACGCGATCAGGCCCACGGCCGGGATCGTTCGCCAGCGCCTCCAGGGCACCGCTGAACATCTCGGTCTCCACCGCGGCCTGGCCGGTCACGTCGAGCGGGTTGTTCGAGGACGCGAACGACGGCAACGCCTTGCTTAGCTTCCGCTTCGTCGCGGCTGCGAACTCCGGCAGCTCCAGCCCCTGCGCGCCCGCGGCCTCGGCGAACAGCGTGCACGCGCCTCCGGACTGCAGCGCCGCCGCTACACCGGTCGTGCGAAGCTTCTTATGATGCGCCAGCAGCACGGCGGCCTCGAACATCGTGACCGGGTCCTCGACCAGGACCACGCCGTGGCCGCGGAGCCACGCGTCGCGCAGGCCGGTGTTGCCGGCCAGCGCGCCGGTGTGCGCGATGATCGATCGGAGCGCGGCCGGGCTGCGGCCCTCGGGCGCGCAGATCAGGACGGGCTTGCGGGCCTCGCGCAACGCGTCCAACCCGCGCCCGATCCCCTCCACGTCGCGCATCGTCTCGATGTAGCTCGTCACGACCTTCGTGTGCGGGTCCTGGGCGGCCCACGCGAACATGTCGCCGAGGCCGATCACGGCCTCGTTGCCCACGCCCAGGATGATCCGCAGACCCACGCCGCGGTCCGACGCCACCTGGTTCATGGCCCAGGCCACGGTGCCGCTCTGGCTGATCACGCTGATCGAACCGGGCAGCGGCGCGGGCGGCGGCACCGTGCCGTACGGCGCCACATGGTCAACATAGTTGACGAATCCCTCGACGTTCGGTCCCAGCACCGGGATCCCGGTCCGGGCGGCCGCGGCCACCAGCTCGTCCTGCAGCGCCCGGCCCTCGTCGCCCGCCTCGGCGAAGCCGGACGAGACCACCATGATCCCGCGCACGCCCGCCGCGCCGCAGTCGTCGATCATGCGGACCACCACGCGCGCCGGGACCACGAACACCACCAGGTCGACGCCCCTCGGAAGCTCGGAGACGCTCGAGAGGCACGGCCGGCCCCACACCTCGTCGTACTTCGGGTTGATCGGATACAGCTCGCCCGTGTAACCCGAGATGCTGCAGCGAGCGATGGATCTCCGGCGCCCAGCTGTCGGGCGCCTCGCTCGCGCCCACCACCGCGATCGAGCGCGGCGCCAGCAGCGGCTGGAGATCCCGGGGCCGGATCATCGGCCGCTGCGAGCGGAACCGGCCGTCCCGCCACGCGATCGCTTCCTTCAGCCCCTTCTCGAGCGTGATCTGGCGGAACTCGGTGCGCTCCGGCAGGTCGGCCGTCTCGATCAGCGTGTCGAGCGCCACGTTGGCCTCGATCGCCTGCGCGGAAGCCCGCCTGCTCCCACACGGCGTTGATGGCCTTCTTCTGCATGCTCACCGCGAACGGGTCGTTCTTCGCGATCTCCTCGGCGAGCCCGAGCGTGGCGTCGTCCAGCTGGTCCACCGGCACCACGCGGTTCACCAGTCCGATCCGCAACGCCTCCTGCGCGTTCACCCGGTCCTCGCCGGTGAACAGCAGCTCCTTGGCCTTGCGGGCGCCCAGCAGCCACGGCATCACCATGGTCACGACGCCGGAACCGAACCGGATCTCCGGTTCGCCGAAGACCGCGTCGTCACTGCACACGGTGAGGTCGCAGACCATCATCAGGTCGCACCCGCCGGCCAGGCAGTACTTGTGCACCTGCGCCACGATCGGCTTCGGATGGTCGAAGAACTTCAGCATCTCGTCGGCCGAATGCTTCAGCTCCGAGTACCAGCCCACCGAGTCCTTCGTGCCGGCCTCGGCGTCCTCGCTGAGGTCGTAGCCGGAGCAGAACGCGCGTCCGGCGCCGCGCAGGATCACCACGCGCACCGCCTCGTCGGCAGCGGCCTGGTCGAGCGCGCGCGACATCGCCTCGATCAGCTCGCCCGACAACGCGTTCAGCGCCTTCGGCCGGTTCATCGTCAGTCGTCGGACGGGGCCGAGATCCTCGGTCAGCAGGACCGGCTCGGCGGTGGATGGATCTGCCACGGGTATCCCTCTTCTCGCGATGCTCCGGCGGAGCGGGCTGGGGCGGGCATGATAGCCAGCCGACGACCGCCGTCACCGCGGCAGCAGGCCCTCCCGCACGAGACGGCCGCGGAACGAGACCGCGTCGGTGAACCGCTCGGTGGCGAACCCCAGCCGGGCGGCGGCCTCCACGTTGGCGGGCGCGTCGTCGACGAACAGGGAGCCGGCGGGATCGACGCCGTGCCGCTCCGTCAACACGCCGAACAACCGAGGGTCGGGCTTCGTCACGCCCTCGGCGCCGGACACGACGATGCCGCGGAACCGTGAGAGGAAGCTGAACCGCTCGCGAGCGGCGGGGAAGGTCTCGTGTGGCCAGTTCGTGATCGCGAAGAGGCGCACGCCGCCCTCGTCGAGCTCCTCCAGCACGCGCACCGCCCCCGGGACCTCGCCCGCGAACATGTCCTGCCACCGATCGGCGTACGCGCGGATCATGGACTCCAGCTCGGGGTGCCGGTCCACCAGCTCCTGGATGCCCTCGTCGATCGGACGGCCGGCGTCGAACCGCCCGTGCCAGCCGAGCGTGCAGACGGTGGCCAGGAACCGCTCCATCTCGTCCTCGTCCTCGAAGAGCCGGCGGTAGAGATGGCGGGGATCCCAGTCGATCAGCACCCCGCCGAGGTCGAACACCACGGTGTCGAGCTGTGGCGTCGCCGCAGCAACTCGCGCACCTGCCGGGCGGCGCGCGCGCCCGACCGCAGCGCGCCCTCCATGGTGGCGTAGTGCTCGGGGCCGGCCGTGTGCTCGCCGGCGAACGCGACCCTCCCGACCGTCTGCGAGAACAGCGGCATTCGCTCCCAGCTCCGAGCGTCCCACGCGCTGTACGCGCCGCCGGCGAGCGGGTCGGTCGCCCAGGCCTGCATCCGGACGTCGTCCGTGAGCTCCAGGTCCGGGTTCAGCGCGCGGAGCCGCGCGACCCAAGGCTCCGGGTCGCCGTCGGCGGTCCGCAGCTCCTCCTGCGCCAGCGGCGAGCCGGCGAACGAGGCGACGCACCGACGCGGCCGCCCGTCCTCACCGTTCGCGACCCAGCACCACATCGGCAGCTCGGTGCTCTGGACCGACCGCAGCGCGGGCTCACCGGCGGTCGCGACGGCGAGCTTCGAGGCCGGACCCAGCCGCAGGTCGGTGAGCGCACCGGCGAGGTCCGGCGGCAGTCCCGGCTCGAACAGAAGCTTCGCGGCGACCGGAGCCGGGACCGCGACGACGGCCGCGGGCGCGCGCAGCTCGCCGCCGGTGGTTCGCACCGTGACGCCCTCGTCGTCCCGGGCCACGGCCATGACCCGCTCGCCGAGGCGCACGTCCGGCAGCGCCGCCGCCATCGCGAGCGCCAGCGACTGGTTGCCCGGCCCCAGCCGGTGGTAGACACCGCCGCCGGGCGCGAATGCCCGCTCGCCGTCGGTGACCTGCAGGGTCACGTCGTCCAGGTCCACGGCGCAGGTCCCCTGCAGGCGCATCCGCAGCGTGGTCCGCTGCGCCTCCGTCCCCGGCACGTCGCGCAGGAATCCGCCGAGCGAGGCCACCGCCGCCGCCTCCCGCTCGATCTCGGTCCGGAGCTCGTTGGCCGCCACCAGGTGCGCCTCCTGGTCTTCGATCGTCGCCGCGTTCGATCCCCGCGCCTCGCGCAGCTTGTAGTCGGCGCCCGTCTCCACCGCCGGCAGCCCGAAACGCTCAGCGAGCCCCAGCACGGTCCGGTCGCCGGCCATGATCCACTCGGCGCCCATCTCCGCCACCGCGCCGTTGCCCAGCCGCACGGACCACACCCGGCCGCCGACGCGATCGCGGGCCTCCAGGACGGTGACGGGAACGCCGGCATCGTGCAGATGGAGAGCGGCGGCGAGCCCCGCGAAGCCCGCCCCAACCACAACGACGCCCGCCCCAACCACAACGACCCCCGCCCCAACCACAACGGCCCCGGTCGACGTATCCATGGTGGGGCAGCCTATCGGTCCCTCGGGCGGCCCCTGCTGGGCTAGGTACTTCGGGTTATCCGCGTGGCGCACTTGCGGACCATGCGACGCCTATGGTACTCACCCCCCGCAGCCTTGAATCATCGGTCAGTCCGGGCGCGATCAAAGGGAGGAACACCATGCAGCGACACCCGCGCGAAGGGTGGAAGGCCGCACGTCAGATCATGGAGGCCCGGACCGGTCGGCCGGTCTCCCGCCGCGACTTCCTGCGGACCTCCGCGGGCGCGGGCATCGCCCTCCCGTCGCTGGCCGCGATCATGGCCGCGTGCACCGACCCACGCGAGACGGGCGCCGAGGGTTCGGGCGCCGCCGCCATCGGCAACGCGACCCCCGACAACCCCAGGACGCTCGAGATCGTGGGCGAGCCGATCGCCGACGGGCTGGAGTCCGAGAAGGGCGCCACGCTGCAGATCTACAACTGGGACGCGTACATGTGGCGCCGCGTGATCGAGGAGTTCTGCGAGGAGGAGGGCTGCGACTACGAGTGGACCACCTTCAACAACATGGAGGAGGCCGTCACCAAGATCCAGTCCGGCCAGTTCAACTTCGACGTGTTCTTCCCGACCTACGACGTGCTGGGCAAGCTGGTCGTGGGCGAGTTCCTGAAGCCGCTCAACAAGAGCTACATCCCCAACCTGTCCAACGTCTGGGAGGAGATGCAGAGCCCGTTCTACGACGTGGGCTCGCAGTACTCGGTCCCCTACGTCGTGTACTCCACCGGCATCTCGTACCGCAGGGACATCATCAGCGACGAGGACATCCACAACGCCGACAATCCGCGCGCGATGCTCTGGGACCCGCAGTACGACGGCAAGGTGGGCGTCTACGACTCGTCCCGCGACACGATCGCGTTCGCGCTCCAGTACCTGGGGATCGACGACATCAACACGGAGGACGACGCCAACCTCCAGAAGGCCAGCGACGCCCTGCAGGAGCTCAGCGACCTGGTGAACGCGCGCGTCAGCATCAACGGCTCGTACGCCCGCCTGCCGAAGGGGGACTTCACGATCCACGAGTCCTGGTCCGGCGACATCGTCGCGGGCTGGGGCTACGTCCCGACCTACAACGAGGAGAACTTCCAGACCCTGGGCTACTGGTACGACGGCACGGGTCCCGTGGACAACGACCTCATCACGGTGGGCGCCAGCGGCGAGAACCCGGTCCTGGCGCACAAGTTCATCAACTTCTTCCTGGACTATCAGCACTCCATGGACAACTTCTCCTGGAACGGTTACCAGCCGCCGCAGAGCCAGGCGGACATCGACGCGCTGACGAAGACCGAGGGGCTGTACTCCAGCATCTCGAACTGGGCTCCGCCGATCACGTACGTGCCGGAGTGGATGCCGGACGCCGTGGTGCAGCGTGAGTGGTTCGGCACCGACGCGATCCGCCTCCTCGAGCTCACGCCCGAGGGCGACGAGAAGTGGAACGCCGTGTGGGAGGAGTTCAAGGCCGGGTGAGCGAGGCCGCCGCTCCCATCTCCGAACCCTCGCGCCGCGAGCGGCGGCGGGCAGAACGGGACCTGCAACGCTCCCAGGGAGCCTGGTATCCCCGATGGTTCTGGCCGACCTTCGCGCTCCCGGGTATCGGATGGCTGCTGCTCTTCTTCGTGCTGCCCTTCTACACGATCATCGCGGTGGCGTTCGGGACCATCGACATCTTCCGCAAGCCGGTCCCGATCTGGCAGCCCTGGTACTGGAGCACGAAGTACGTCGAGGACGTGGCCGGCACGCTGTTCGGCGAGAACGCCTTCCTGCAGCCCACGTTCCTACGCACGTTCGCCTACGTGGCGGTCGCCTCGGCGATCTGCCTGGTGGCGGGATACGCGGTCGCCTACTACACCGCTCGCTACGCGGGCAAGTACCGGACGCTGATCCTGATCGCGCTGATCTCGCCGTTCTGGATCAGCTACCTGATGCGGATGGTGGCGTGGCAGAACCTGCTGGCCACCGACGGGTACGTGAACGTCGTGCTGCAGAAGCTGCAACTGCTCTCCGCGCCCTATCCCTGGCTGGAGGGCAAGAGCCTCACCGTGGTCCTGGGGTTGGTCTACGGCTACATCCCGTACATGATCCTGCCGCTCTTCGGATTCCTCGACCGGATCCAGACGAGCCTGCTGGAGGCCGGCCGGGACCTCGGCGCCAGTCCCGGCCGCACGTTCTGGCGGGTCACGCTGCCGCTGTCCAAGCCCGCGATCTATGCGGGTCTGGTGATCGTGTCCCTGCCGATGTTCGGTGACTACTACACGAACGACCTGCTCTCGACGGCGACCAGGACGTCGATGATCGGCAACATCATCGACGAGACCGTCCGATCCAGCCCGAAGGGCTCTGTCCTGGTGCTGATCCTGATGGTGCTGCTGATCGTGCCGATGATGTATTACCTGCGCAGCACGATCAAAGCGCAGGAGTCGCGATGAGCGCGACTACCGCCGCCACGACCGAGACCGCGGGCACCGCCGTCGCGCGCCGGCGCGGTCCGAGCGGCTGGCTGCGCAACCCGTGGCGGAAGCCACGGTTCCTGCAGGCCATCACGATCGGGTACCTGGCGTGGTCGATCCTGCCGGTGCTGATCGCGATCCTGCTGTCGTTCAACGCCGGCCGGTCGAACAGCCAGCTGCAGACGCTGGGCCTGCGGTGGTGGATCGACGACCCCGACCAGCAGGCCCTCTTCCAGGATCCGGTCCTGCGCCGTGCGATCCTGCAGACGTTCCTGCTCTCGTTCATCACGATGATCCTCGCGGTGCCGCTCGGCGTCTCGTTCGCGATCGGCCTCGACCGGTGGCACGGGCGCCTCGCCGGCACCGCGAACTTCGGGATGATCCTGACGTTCGTGCTGCCCGAGATCGTGATCGGCATCGCGATGCTGTCGGTGGTGACGTACCTGTTCACGTTCATCCGACTCGGCACGCTGGCGCAGGTGATGGGGCTCGTGACGTTCCAGATCTCCTACCCGGTCATCATCGTGCGGGCCCGGCTCCTGTCGATCGGCAAGGAGTACGAGGAGGCCGGGATGGATCTGGGGGCCTCGCCTCGGCAGTCGGTTCGGCGCGTGCTGCTGCCGCTGCTCTATCCGGCGATCCTCGCCAGCTTCGCGATCGTGTTCGCCGACACGGTCGACGACTTCGTCACGGTGACCTACCTGTCCGGACCGGCGGACAGTCAGCCGCTGTCGACGTTCATCTACGTCACGGCGCGCGCCTCGGCGACCCCGGCGGTGAACGCTGCCGCCACGTTGATGCTGGTCAGCACGACGCTCGTCATCACGCTGGGCTACCTCGCCTTCAAGCGGCTCACGCGGGGGCAGGAGGGCGGCGACATGACGAACTTCTCGCAGCTGTAGCGGGTCGGGGAACGCCTGCTCCGCGGTCGATCCGGCGGGGCTGCGGTGGCTATACCTCGTCGAGCTCGGAGCCGGCCAGGACCGGTGTGCCGGCGTCCGGCAGGACGCGCAGGGCGTCGCGCGGCAGCTGCACCGACACCGGGGCCCCCGAGGGGTACAGGTCCTTCACGCCGTCGTTCGGCACCCAGGCCTGGATGCGGGCGCCGCTCGCGAGGTTCACCAGGATCTGCATGATCGAGCCCACGTACACGGTGCGCTCCACCATGCCGGGCATCGAGTTCTCACCGGTCTGACCACTGTCCTGCAGGACCACGCGCTCCGGACGGATCGTGACCTTGACGTGGCCGGTGCCGGACTGCTCGCCCTTGCCGGCCACGAGCTCGAAGTCGCCGAGCTTCACGCCGTAGCCGCCCGAGGTCGGACCCACACCCTCCGCGTCCATCAGGTTCGACACGCCCAGGAAGTCCGCGACGTAGGCCGTGGCCGGCTCCTCGTAGATCTCCTTCGGGCCACCGACCTGCTCGACGCTGACCCTGCGACATGACCGCGATGCGGTCGGACATGGTGAGGGCCTCCTCCTGGTCGTGCGTCACGTAGATGAACGTGATGCCGACCTCCTCCTGGAGGGCCTTCAGCTCGATCTGCAGGCGCTTGCGGAGCTTGGCGTCCAGCGCGCCCAGCGGCTCGTCCAGCAGGAGCACCGCCGGGTTCAGCACGAGCGCGCGCGCCAGCGCGACCCGCTGCTGCTGTCCGCCGGAGAGCTGCCCCGGACGCCGCTTCTCGAACCCGGAGAGCTGCACCAGCTCGAGGGTCTCGCCGACCCGCTGCTTGATCTCCTGCTTGGAGACGTCCTTGTACCGAAGCCCGAACGCGACGTTGTCGTACACCGACAGGTGCGGGAAGAGGGCGTAGCTCTGGAACACCGTGTTCACGTTGCGCTTGTGCGGAGGCGTCTGCGCCATGTCCTCGCCGTCGAGGAGGATCTGGCCGCCGTCCGGCCGCTCGAACCCGGCGATCATCCGCAGCGTGGTGGTCTTGCCGCACCCGGAGGGGCCCAGCAGTGAGAAGAACTCACCAGCCGGCATCTGCAGATTGAGGCCCGCAACGGCGGTGAAGTCGCCGAAGCGCTTCACGAGGTCGACGAGCTGAACCTGGCCCCCAGTCACGCGCGGGACTATACGCAGACCACCGGTCAGGGTCAATCCTGACCGGTGGTTCAGGACTGTGGAATCATTGTCGGGCGATGTCCGACGACCAGGCGAGCGTGCGGCCCGAGCCCGGCTCGCCGGATCGTCGGCTGTTCCGCCGCGAGATCATGCCGCTGCTCGCCGGCTACTGGGCATTCGGCCAGTACTGGGGCGTCTGGGTGATCCTCGTCTACGAGGTCCAGCAGGACAACGGGATCACCAACGCCGGGATGGGGGCCCGCTACACGCTGCTGTCGGCCTCCGCGGTCCTGGTGATGCTGCTGCTGGCGCCGCGGCTGCAGGGACTGCCGCTCGCCACGAGCGTGCCCCTGTCGCTCGCGTCGCTCGCGGTCGGCGCGGCCGCGACGGCGTTGCTGCCGGGCGGCGCGCTCCTGGTGGCGTTCGCGCTCGTCGGCCTGGGCAACGGGCTGATCGACGTGTACCTGAACGTGGCCGCGCAACGCGTGGAGTCCGAGTCCCGGCGGCCCGTGCTGCAGTGGCTGCACGCCAGCTACGCGCTCGGCGGCTTCACGGGCGCGGCGCTGGCGGGCGGGCTCAGCGTGCTGGGAGCGGACTACCGAGTCGCCATCATGCTCTCGGGCGTGGCCCTGGCCGGCACGGCGTGGTGGACGCGGGCGACCGTCTCGCGCGAGCCCGGCCCCGAGGGCGCCGCCACCACGTTCTCGATCTCCGCGCTCTTCCGCTCGCCGGTGCTCTGGATCCCGGCGTCGATCGTGCTGTTCGCGTTCCTGGTGGAGGGCTCCATGGACACGTGGTCGGGCAACTACCTGCAGATCGAGATCGGCACCACCGCGGGCGTCGCGGCGCTGGTGTTCATGGCGTTCTCCACCGCCGTGTTCCTGGGGCGCATGTTCGCGGGGCGCGTGCTCTTCGGGCTCGGGCGACGGCGGACGGTGCTGGTGGCGGGCGTCGGCTCGGCGGTGGGCGGCCTGATCGCGACGCTCACCAGCAGCTCGCTGGTCGTCGGCCTGGCGTTCCTGCTGCTGGGCTTCACGCTCTCGGCGGCGGCGCCGGCCGCCTTCGGTCTGGTGGAGGCGAGCGACGAGGATCCCTCGACCGCGATCGCCGCGGTGACCACGGTCGGCTACACGGGGTTCATCTGGAGCCCGCCGCTCCTGGGTTGGGTGGCCGACACGTTCAGCCTGCGCGGGACGATGACCGTGATCGTCATCGCCACGCTCGGAATCATCGGCGCGGGACTGGCGATCCCACGCGACCGTGCCGGCTGAGCGGAGCGGGGCCCGGGCCTCACCGGACTACTCCGCCAGGTTCACGTAGATGTGCTTGGCCTCGAGGTAGTCCTCGATCCCCTGGGACCCCAGCTCCCGGCCGATGCCGGACTGCTTGTAGCCGCCCCACGGCGCCTCGGTGGGAGCCGGCTGCGTGTCGTTGATCCACACGATGCCGGCCCGCAGCGCGCGAGCGGTGTTGAGGCCCTTCTTGATGTCACGGGTCCACACCGCGGCGGCCAGCCCGTACTCGTTGTCGTTGGACAGCTCCAGCACCTCCTCCGGGCTGGAGAACGGGATCACCGACATCACCGGTCCGAAGATCTCCTCGCGAGCGATCCGCGCGTTGTTGTCGACGTCGGCGAAGATCGTGGGCGGTACGTAGTAGCCGTTCGCGAGCTTCGGATCGTCGGGACGCGCGCCCTGCACGGCCATCTTCGCCTCCGACGCGCCGATCTCGATGTACTGCTGCACGCGATCCTGCTGCTCCTTGCTGACGAGCGGTCCCATCGTGGTGCCGTCCGCACCGGGCGCACCGAGCTTCACCTCGTTCGCGCGATCCACCAACGCGTTCAGCGCATCGTCGTAGATCGGCCGCTCGATGAACACGCGCGAGCCGGCGGAGCAGATCTCGCCCTGGTTCCAGAAGATGCCGTTCGCGCTCCCCTCGATCGCGGCGTCGAACTCCGCGTCGGCGAACACGATGTTGGGGGACTTGCCACCGAGTTCCAGCGTCACGCGCTTCAGCGTGTCGGCGCCGTTACGCATGATCAGCTTGCCGATCTCCTTGGACCCGGTGAACCCGATCTTGTCGACCTTCGGATTCGACACCAGCGGCGCGCCGGCGGTCTCGCCGAAGCCGGTGATCACGTGCAGGACGCCGGCCGGCAGACCCGCCTCCTCCATGATCTTGGGGATCTCCAGGGCCGTGAGCGGGGTCTGCTCCGCCGGCTTGAGGATCACGGTGCAGCCGGCCGCGATCGCCGGCGCCACCTTCTGCACCGCCATCATCATGGGGTAGTTCCACGGCGTGATGGCCGCCGCCACGCCCATGGGCTCCTTCACGACCAGCGACATCGCGTCCGGCCCCACCGGCGGGATCTCGCCGTACACCTTCGTGGCCCAGCCGCCGTAGTACTCGAACATGAACGCCACCTCGGCGATGTCCTCTCGGGCCTCGCCGATCGGCTTGCCGGCGTCGAGGGACTCCATGGTGGCGAGCTGCTCCAGGTCGCGGCGCACGATGTCGGCCGCGTTGAGCAGGATGCGGCCGCGCTCACGCTCCGTGGTCCCCGGCCACCAGGTGCCATCGTCGAACGTCCGGCGCGCGGCGTCGATCGCACGGTCCACGTCCGCGGGCTGGGAGTCCGGCGCGGTGGCGATCACCTCGCCGGTGGACGGGTCGAACACGTCGAACCGCTTGCCGTCCTGGGCGTCGACCCACTTGCCGTCCACGTAGTTCTGCAGCGCATCTGCCATCGGTATCCCCTCCAGGGAACGCTCGTCCGGAACGTCCGGCAAGGGTAGTACGCCGGCGACCGGGCGCGGTAGGCCCAGTGAAGGCGGAGCGCCCCTGGGCCGGGTCCTGCCGCTACATCCCGTGGATCTCCCCGTCGTGCCACTCGGGCTCGTCCTCCATGAGCGCCCGGTACTCCAGGTAGTCCTGGTGCTGCGCTGGGTCGTCGGCGTTGCGGTCGTACGACGCGCGATCCTCGAAGACCGCGAACAGCCACGCGGCGTCGCCGTCGTTCTCGAACAACAGGTACGCCTTCACCATCCCCGGCACGGTTCGCCTGGAGCCCTGGCGCTCGAACACCTCCTGCAGCGTGCCGCGGTTCTCCGGCTTCACCCTGGTCCTGGCCACGGTCCCGTACATAGCTCCTCCCTTCTTTCTCTTTGGGGCTACCGCTTCGCTACTTGAGCCCCGATATCCGTGGGGAAACTGCCTTCGGTCCAGCGATCGGACCCTACGACGCGCGGCGCCGGAGCGCATCCGAGGGGAAACCCACGTTCGCGCGGGAGGCACTAGGATGTGATGCATGGGTTGGTTCGTTCTCATCCTGGTCCTGATCGCGATCGCCTTCGGCATCCTGGGCGCGGTCGTCAAGGCCGTGGCGTTCATCATCCTCACGATCATCTTCACGATGCTCGCGCTTGGGGCGATCGCCTACTTCGCCGTCAAGCACCAGGCGAAGCGCTACACGAGCAGCACGAACGGCCGCGGACAGCTGCCCTCGTAGGGACCGGCGTTCAGCGGCCGCCACCGCGGCGCGTGAGGTGCTCGCGGTAGCGCTCCGGGGCGGATCCGATCGCCGATCGAAGCAGCCCCCGAGGCCGTCCCGCCTCCTCCCGACGGTCCCCGCTCTGCAGCGCCCACGCCGCCGCGCGGACCGCTGGCCACCGCAGGGGCTCGGGCGGCGTCCGACCGACCTCGCCGCCGTTGACGGGCAGGGACGTGTACTCGTCGTCGTGTCCCAGCACCGTGGCGGCCAGGATGCGGCCTCCCAGCTTCGTCTGCGACAGCCCGTGACCCGAGAATCCCAGCCCCGCGTGCACGTTCCCCGGCCGCAGGGTCCGGAAGAACGGGGTGAACGAGGCGGTCATGTCGATCGGCCCGCCCCACGCGTGCGTGTAGCGGACGCCCTGGAGCTGCGGGAACAACCATTCCAGGCCGCGCGCCGCAGCGTCGGACACGCGCCGGTCGTGCGTCACCGCGCGCGAGTCGCCGTGGCCGGCGAACGCCACGCCGGTCGCGCCGCCCCCGATCGCGATCCGCCCGTCATCGGTGGGGCGCAGGTAGTACAGGAGATCGCGCCCGTCGGCGATCCCCACGTTCGACGTCCACCCGATCTCCTTGAGCCGGTCGGGGATCGGCTCCGTCACGACCATGTAGTCGGCGATCACGCCGAGGCTCCGGCGGAAGCCGGGCCAGCTCCCCGCCCACGAGCCGATCGTCAGCACGACCTGGTCCGCCCGCACGGCGCCGAACTCGGCCCGGACCACGGCGGGCCGACCCGGTTCGATCCGCTGCACGCCCGTCCGCTCGAAGATCCGGACGCCCTGCTCCAGGGCGACCCGCCGGAGCCCGCGGGCGAGCCGCGCCGGCTGGCAGATCGCCGAGTCCGCGCCGAAGGAGCCGCTACGCATCCGAGGTGAATCCGCGACGGCCCGGCACTCCGCGGCGGTCAGCGATCGCATCCGGTGACCCTCGCCGAGCCGGGCGCAGAACTCGCCGGGCGTCTCGCCGCCCGCCCCCTCCTGCCACGCACCCGTGCGGACGCCAAGGACCCCCTCGCGGTGGTACCAGGCCTCGACCCCGTGGTCGGCGCACCAGCGCTCGGCCGACTCCACCTCGTCGGAGACGGCGGTGGCGTAGCGCAGGCCCTCGGTATGGCCGAACAGCCCGGTCAGAGCCTCGAGGTCCCACCACGAGGACGAGAAGAAGCCACCGTTGCGCCCGCTGGCGCCGCCGCCGCAGATATCCCGCTCCAGCAGCGCGATCCGGATCCCGGGCGCGCGGGCCGAGAGTTCCACCGCGGTCCACAACCCCGCGAACCCGCCGCCGACGATGCACACGTCAGCGGTGACGTTGGCGTCCAGCGGCGGACAGGGATCACCCGGGTCGTTCGCGAGGGCCTCCTGGAGCCAGAAGCTCCGCGCGGCGCCCGGCGCGGGCGCGTCCGGGCTCCGAGCTCTCAGGAGTCCGCCGCCGGATGCGCCAGGCGCCTGGCCAGATCCAGCACCAGCGCACGGTCCTCGTCGGTGAGCGGAGCCAGCAGTGCCCGCAGCTCCTCCACGGAGGCGATCAACGCCCGGCGCTCCTCCAGGATCTCGTCGGCCTCCGGGCTGCCCTCGATCGGTTCGTCCGTCATCGCCCTATCGAACCACGCCGGACGTGGTCGGTGCATCCCGATCGCCCACGAACCGGGCGATCGCCCGGCCGATCGCGAGGAACAGCAGCGTGAACGCGAGGCCGACGCCCAGGAAGACCAGGATCTCCGAGCCGTGCGGGGACCCCACCCACGCCGTTCGCAGGAGCAGGCCGGCGGGCACGGCGACGGCCCACGTCGGCAGGAGCGTGCGGACGCCGGGACGCCGGTAGGTTCCCAGCGGGACCGCGACCGCGAACCATGCCCCGATCAGCGGGATCGCGTTGCGGAGGAAGAGGCCGACGCTCGCGCCCTCGTCGTGCTGGGCGAGCCCGATCACGACGAACAGCAGCAGCGCGGCGCCGTCGAGGATCGGCAGCAGGACACGGCGCGACATGGCCTCATGTTCCCAGAGCATCGCGCCGCCTCGAAGCGGCGAACGGAACTCGCGGATGGGCGGATGCGTCGGCACTAGGATGGGCCGTCCCATGGCCGGGATCTCGCACCACCTCCGCGTCGCGGCGTGCGCGCTGACGGCGGCTGCCCTCGTCGGCGGCTGCACGGACGTGGTCACCGCGCCGTCCCGCCCGCTGCCGATCTCGATCACGGTGGACGGCGTCGCCCGCCAGATCGCGGCCGGCACGTCCCTGGGGGAGCTGATCCAGGGGTCCGGCCTGCGGGCCGAGCCGGGTCGCCTGCTCTCCGTCGGCGGCACCGTTCTGGATCCCCGGCGCGATCCCGGGGAGATCCTGCTCAACGGCCTGCACGGCGCGCGGTCGACGAACCTCGCGCCGGGAGACGGGATCGTCATCCTGGACGGCTCGGACGTCACGGAGGGCACGAAGCGGCTGACGAACGACCTCCCCGGCCTGCATCCGACCGTCCCGCAGCGGACGCTCGCGACCTACCCCATGAAGCAGGTCGACATCGTCGGACGCATCTCGGGTGAGATCGTCTCCACCGAGTTCCGCCCCACCGGCAAGGCCCGGGTCCCCGGACAGGTCGCGCTCACGTTCGACGACGGGCCGTGGCCGGGGCAGACCCGTCAGGTGCTGAAGGTCCTGCATCGCTACCACGCGCAGGCCACGTTCTTCATGGTGGGCAACCTCGTGGAGCGGTATCCGGGCATCGTGCGCGACGTGCAGCGGGCCGGCATGGCGATCGGCGACCACTCCTGGTCGCACCCGATCGAGCCGCCGTTCGCGAAGCTGCCACCCCACCGGCTGACGACGGAGGTCGTGGACACGGCCGTCGAGCTTCGCCACGCGGGCGTGGAGCCCTACCTGTTCCGGCCGCCCGGCGGCAGCTACGACGACGACGTGGTGCGCGAAGCCCGGCAGATCGGGATGCGGACGGTCATCTGGGACGTGGATCCCAACGACTTCCTCGACAGCCGGACGAAGAAGGACCTGGCCACCTACGTCCTGCGCCACGTCCGTCCGGGGTCGATCGTCCTGATGCACGACGGCGGCGGCGACCAGCACGCCACCATCGGCGCGCTGCCGGCGATCATCAAGGGCATCCGCAAGATGGGGCTCGAGCTCACGGCGATCCCCCGCGACTGACGCGCACCGGTCGTACGCTGGACGTATGGAGTCGGCGGCGGTGCTCTACGACCGGGATTGCGGCCTCTGCACGTGGTCGGCCGAGCGGCTGCGCGCCTGGGACGGCCGTCGCGAGCGGCTCCGTTTCGTGCCGCTGCAGTCATCCGAGGCCGACGAGCTGCTGAACGGGATGGATCACGATCGCCGGTTCGCGTCGTGGCACGTGGTGGCGGAGGGCGAGGTCCGCTCGGCCGGCGCGGCGGCGGCTCCCGTGCTGCGGCTGGTGCCGGGCGGACGGCCGCTGGCGTGGCTCGCGGAACGGCTCCCCCGCACGACGGAGCTGGTGTACCGACGCGTCACGGCCCGCCGCGAGCAGCTCGGCGCGATGCTGGGGCGTGAGGCCTGCGCCGTGGATCCCTCGCGGCCGCGCGCGGCCTAGCCCGGACCGCTCAGGGTCAGGGCGTCGGCGAGATCGCGCAGCTGCGGCAGACATGCGTCCGACTCGTCGTCGGCGATCATCTGCAGGCAGACGTGGTCGGCGCCCGCATCGAGGTGATCGCGCACCCGCGCGGCCGCGGCCTCGATGCCTCCCGTGACGATCGTCGCGTCGATCAACCGATCGCTGCCGCGGCCCGCCACCTCGTCGTCGCCGAACCCGAGCCGTCGGAGGTTGTTGGCGTAGTTCGGCAGGGACAGGTATCCGCTCGTCCAGTTCCCGGCCACCTCCCGCGCCCGCGCCGGGTGCGGGTCGATCACCACGCCCTGCTCCACTGCCAGCACCGGCTCGGGACCCAGGACCTCGCGCGCACGCGCCGTGTGGGACACGGGCACGAAGTAGCTGTGCGCGCCCAGCGCTCGCTGCGCCGACAGCCGGAGCATCCCGTCCCCGAGCGCCGCCAGCAGGCGGGCCGGCTCCTCGCCCGTGGGCACGTCGGTGGCCTCGTCCATACGGTCGAGGTAGGAACGCATGCGGGCGAGCGGTCGATCCCAGTCGATGCCGCGCGAGGCCGTGGAGTACTCGTGGCCGATCCCGATGCCGGCGATCGGCCGGCCGGGCCACGCGTCGGCCAGCGTGCGGAACCCGGCCGACATGACCTCGGGCTGGCGGGCGGTGACGTTCGCGATGCCGCTCGCCACCGGGATGCGATCGGTGGCATCCATCAGCAGCGACAGGTGGGCGAAGATGTCCCGGGAGGTCGAGCCCTCGGGGACCCAGAGCGCGCCGTAGCCCATGGACTCGATGGCCGCGGCGTCCTCCCGGACCTGCGCGGCCGGACGGACGTCGAACGCGAACGTCCACGCGCCCACGCGACCCAGCCGGGCGCGCACGACGTCGTGATGGGCTCCCATGGGCCCAAGAGACTAGTGGAGCGTGGCGGGACCTAGACGGACGGAGAGGGCGCGGGCACGCCCCCTCCGTCCACGACCGATCGGCCGGGAGCTACCGGTCCTCGCGCGCCCCCACGGCCTCCGCCGACTCGGGCAGGATGACGGGATCGTGCTCGGCCTCCCGCCCTTCCACCCGGAGCTGCGGCAGCCACTCGAGCCACTGCGGGAGGTACCAGTTCCATCGCCCGAGCAGCTTCATCGAGGACGGAACGAGGATCGACCGGACCACGGTGGCGTCGAGGAACACCGCGACCGCGAGGCCGAACCCCATCTGCTGCAGTGGGGCCAGACGACCGGCGGCGAACCCACCGAACACGGCCACCATGATCAGGGCCGCCCCGGTGATCAGGCCTCCGGTCGTCCGCAGGCCGTAGGCGACGGACTCGGTGTTGTTCCCGGTGAAGTCGAAGCGTTCCCGGATCCGTGTGAGCAGGAAGACGTGATAGTCCATGGACAATCCGAACAGGACCGAGAACAGGAACAGCGGAAGCCAAGCCTCCACCGACTGGACCTGCGGGAAGTTCAGGAACTCCGCGATGTCCTTCACGAACCCGGGGCCGACGCCCTGCTGGAAGAACATCACGACCATCCCGTACGCGGCGCCCACCGACAGCAGGTTCAGGAGGATGGCCTTCACCGGAAGGACGATCGAGCGGAACACCACGGTCAACAGCAGGAACGACAGTCCCAGTACGAAGGCGAACACGATCGGCGTGTACGTGTCGGCCAGGTCGAAGAAGTCGACGTTGAACGCCGTCTCCCCACCGACCAACACGGTCGCGTCGACACCATCGAAGGCCGCCGGCACGTACTGGCCGCGAAGGTCGCGGAGCGCGGCCACCGAGCTGTCCTCGTACAGGTCGCCGCTGAACGGCACCGGCAGAACGCCCAGGTCACCGGCGTCGTTCACCTCGAGCTCCCCGGGCGCACCGAACCGATCGTCCGACGAGATCTCCGCCTCGAGGTCCGAGATCGCGCCCTGAATCTCCGGCGATGCGACGTCGCCGTCGATCACGATCTGGGACGGTTCGGTCAGGCCACCGGCGAAGTTCTCCTGCAGCAGGATGAACGCCTGCTTGGACTCGATGTCGTCGGGAAGGGTGCTCACGCCCGACGTCCCCGTGTGGATGCTGAGGTACGGGATCGCGAGCACCAGCATCAGGGCGACGCCGGCGACGAGACTCACCACCGGCCGCCGCATCACGAGGCGAGTGGCGGTATCCCAGAACCCCGTGCCCGCCTCGACGCGGCCGGCCTTCTTCCGCACGCGCAGGGCGTTCACCTTGTCGCCCATCAAGGCGAGGATCGCGGGGAGCAGCGTCATCGCGGCCGCGACGGCACCGATGACCACGAAGATGGCCCCGGCCGCGAGGCTCCGGAAGATCGTGGTCGGGATGATGAGCATCCCGAGCAACGCCAGGACGACCGTCGTCCCGCTGAAGAACACGGCGCGGCTCGCGGTCCCGCCCGAGTGCGCGATCGCCTCGAGCTTGTCGCGACCGTGCAGGCGCTCCTCCCGATACCTCGCCACGATGAACAGCGAGTAGTCGATGCCGACGGCGAGCCCGATCATCGTGATCATGTTCTGCACGAAGAAGGAGAACTCGAACGCCGTGCCGACGAGCGCGGTCAGCCCCATCGCCACCGCGATCGCGAAGATCGCCAATACGATCGGGATCAATCCGGCAACGACGGCCCCCAACACGACGACGAGCACGATCAGCGCCACGATGACCCCGATGCTCTCGCCCTTCGCGATGTCCTCCTCGATGATCGTCTGGAACTCGTTGAAGAGCGTCGCCGGGCCGGCGATGAACGTCTCGAAGCCCTCGGGGACGTCCACCGAGTTCACGGCCTCACCCAGGCGCGTCGCGTCCTCGCTGAGGCGGTCCTCGTCCGTCTCCGTCATGAGCACCGGCAGCAGCACGGTGCGCCCGTCCTCGGACACGGGACCGTCCTCGGTCAGGAAGCTCCCCACGCCGGTGACGACGCCCTCGCCGAGTGAGGTGATCTCCGCCTGGATCCCGCCGACGAACTCCTGGTAGATCGGATCCTCGACGGTCGCCGACTCCGACGTCACCAGCACGAACTCGGTGTCGGGTTCCTCGCCACGGAGCCGCTCCTCGATCAGCTGCTGAGCCTGCACGGACTCCGGCTCGTTCGTGAACGCGATCCCGTTGGTCAGCGCGTCGCCGAACAGGCCAGCACCGATCAGCGCGAACGACCCGGCCAGGATCGCGACCCAGATCACGATCGTCCGCCACGGGTGGCGACTCGACGCCCTCGCAAGTGACTCAGGGTTCAACCTCATCTCATCCCCCTACCTTCACCCTCGCCAGCGTGGCTGGACATACGGTGTATGCTTACGGTGTACGGCAGTATAGGCATACGCTGTAAGCTGTCAACCCGGGCTCGGCTGCAGCTCTTCCCGGTCCCCCGAATCGAGGCGCAAGATGACGACGAAGGCCCGCGAGAAGCTGACTCGCGACCGCATCGTGGAGGCGGCGCTCGACGTCATGGACCGCGAGGGTCTCGATGCGCTGTCGATGCGGCGGCTCGCCCGCGAGGTCGGCGTGGAAGCCATGTCCCTCTACCACCACGTCGCGGACAAGGACGACCTCCTCGACGCCGTCTGCGCCCGCGTGATGACCGACTTCAGGATCCCCGAGGCCGACGATCGCCCGTGGATCGAGCGTGCGCGACACGGCGCCCGGGAGTGGCGGCGCGTGCTGAAGTCGCACCCGAACGTGATCGCGTTGTTCGCGGAGCGCTCCAAGCCCATGACCCAGCTCGACGCGCTCCGTCCCATGGAGTACGCGCTGTCGCTGATCATGGAGTCCGGCGCCGGCGAGCGCGAGGCCGTGCAGGCCTTCAACGTGATGGGCGGGTACATCATGGGCTTCGTGATGATGGAGACCGGGCAGATGTTCACGGCCGGCGCGCTGGACGCGAACGACCCCGACGCCTCGCTCGTCGCACCCTCGTTCCCCACCGCGCAGCTGCCGTGCATCGCCGCGGCGCTGCCGCACCTCGCGAGCTGCGATCCGGACGAGCAGTTCGAGTTCGGGCTCGACCTGATGCTCGGCGGCCTGCAGACTCGGTTCGCCGGCGCCGGCTAACGCGCGGCGACCAGACCCAGCTCGGCACCGACGCGCGCGAACACGTCCAGCGCCTCCACCAGGTCCTCCGGCGAGTGATCGGCCGACACGATCGTGCGGACCCGCGCCCCATCGCGCGCCACGGTCGGGAACACGATGGCCGGCGCGAACACACCCTCCTCGAATAGGCGACTCGCGAGGGCCTGCGCCACGGGGGCCTCGCCCGCGATGACCGGGGTGATCGGCGTCTCGCTCATCCCGGTGTCGAAGCCGAGAGCGTGCAGCCCCTCCTTGAACATGGCGGTGTTCGAGCGCAGGCGCTCCAGGCGCTCGGGCTCGTCGCGAAGGACGTCGAGCGCCGCCATGCAGGCCATCACCACGCCGGGCGGGGCGCTCGTGGAGAACAGATAGGGACGCCCGCGGTTCTGCAGCCACTGGATCAGGTGAGCGGGCCCGGCGATGAAACCGCCGAGCACGCCGATCGCCTTGCTGAGCGTGCCGACCTGGATGTCGACCCGGCCGTGCAGGCCGAAGTGGTCGACGGTGCCGGCGCCGCCCGTCCCGAGCACGCCCGTGGCGTGGGCGTCGTCGACCATCATGATCGCCCCACGCCGCTCGGCGACCTCGACCAGGGCCGGCAGCGGGGCGATGTCCCCGTCCATCGAGAACACGCCGTCGGTGATCAGCAGCTGGCGGCGACCGGGTGCGGCGCTCTCCTCGAGCAGCCGGTCCGCGTGCTCGGCGTCCTTGTGCTCGAACACCTTGATCTCCGCCCGCGACAGCCGGGCGCCGTCGATGATCGATGCGTGGTTCAGCCGGTCGCTCACGATCACGTCGTCCTTGCCCAGCAGCGCCGCCACCGTGCCGGAGTTCGACGTGAACCCAGACTGGAACATCAACGCGTCCTCCGCGTGCTTGAAGTCGGCGAACCGACGCTCGAGCTCGCGATGGATCGTCATCTGCCCCGCGATCGTGCGCACCGCCCCGGTGCCGGCGCCCAGCTCGAAGGCCGCGCGCGACGCCGCCTCGTTCAGCCGAGGATGCGAAGCGAGCCCCAGGTAGTTGTTGGACGCGAGGTTGATCACGTCCCGCCCGTCGTAGCGCGCCCGCGCGGCCTGCGGGCCCTCCAGCGTCCGGGGGTGCAGCAGGAGGCCGTCGGCCTCCAGGGCGGCGAGTTCATCCTTCAGGTAGTCGAGCGCACGCATGTCGTGTTCAGCCTCCCGGGAGCAGGATCACCTTGCCGGATCGGCCGGAGGCGGCGGTCGCGAACGCCTCCTCGAACCGATCGAGCGCGAACCGGTGCGTGATGATCGGCGCCACGTCCACGCGGCCGGTGGACAGCAGGGTGGTGGTCTGCTGCCAGGTGCGGAACATCTCCCGACCGGTGATGCCCTGCAGCCGCGCCTCCTTGAAGATGACCTGGTCGTTCAGGTCGAGCGTGACCGGACCGTCCGGCAATCCCAGGAAGGACATGCGACCCCCGCGCGCCAGCATCCGCGTCCCCTGATCGATCGCACGGGCGTTGCCGCTCATCTCCAGCACCACCTCGGCACCGGACCCGTTCGTGGCCTCCGTCACCGCCGCCACCGGATCGACGGCAACCGGATCGATCACCATGTCGGCGCCCATCGGTCCCGCCATGGCGCGGCGGTAGTCGTTGGGCTCGATCGCGATCACCTTCCACGCCCCCAGCGCCCGCGCGATCCCCACGGCGAACAACCCGATCGGCCCGCACCCGATGACGGCCACCGCGTTCGTGGCCAGGTCCTCGCCGCCGCCGGTCCCGAAGGCCGCGTGCACGGCGTTGCCGAAGGGCTCCATGATCGAGGCGACGTCCGACCCGATCCCGTCGCCCACGACCCAGGCGTTGGACGCCGGCACCACGACGTGGTCGGCGAACGCGCCGTCGGTGTCCACCCCGAGGATCCGCAGGCGCTCGCAGATGTGTGCGCGCCCGGTGCGGCAGGTGGCGCACTGGCCGCACGCGATGTGGGTCTCCGCCGCCACGAACGCTCCCGGCTCCACGTGATGCACCTCGGCGCCGACGGACTCGACCGTGCCGGCGACCTCGTGTCCGAACGTCATCGGTACGGTGGGGATCCTGCTCTCGGCCCACTCGTTCCAGTCGAAGATGTGCAGGTCGGTGCCGCAGATCGAGGCTGCGTGCACCCGCACCAGCACCTCGTCCTCGCCCGGCTCGGGCAGGGGCACCTCCACGAGTTCCGCGCCGGCGTGGCGACCGGTCTTGCGCAGCGCCCGCATGTCCCGCAGCCTACCCGCACCGGCGCGGGGAACCCGGACGGCGTCGCACGCCGTCAGAGTTCGAACCGCCCGAAGCCCGATCGAGCAGGAGGTCCACCGATGAGGATGCGAACGCCGGCCGCGCTGCTGGTGCTGGGGATCCTGACGAGCGCGTGCGCCAACGCCGCCGTCGATCCCGGCGACGGCCCGACGACCTCCCCGGGAAGCATCGACCAGCCGACCGGCTCCGCCGACCTGATCCTGCGGGTCTCGTCGGAGGGCGGATTCGTCCCCGCCGAGTTCACCCTCACCTCGATGCCCTCGTTCTCTCTCTTCGGTGACGGCACCGTCGTCGTCCCCGGCCCGCAGATCGACATCTACCCGGCTCCCGCGCTGCCGCCGCTGGTCTCCACGCCGCTCACCGACGAGGGCGTCCGATCGCTGGTGCGGCTCGCGACCGACGCCCGGCTCGACGAGGATCACGAGTACACCGACCTGGGATCGGTGGGGGTCGCCGACGCCGACACCACGGTCTTCACCTTCACGCAGGACGGCGTGGCGCACGTGACGAAGGTCTACGCCCTGGGCATCCTCGGCGGCGAGCGGCCGGACGGCATGTCCGACGAGGAGTTCGCGGCGCGAACGCGCCTCGAGCGACTCCTGGCATCCCTGCAGGACCTTCGGGGAACGCTCCCCGCCGGGTCGGTCGGGGACGAGTCGATCGTCACGCCCACCGGGCTGCGGCTCTTCGTGAGCGACTACCGGCCCGCCGACGACCTGAAGCAGCCCGCCGTCGACTGGCCGCTCGCGACGCCGCTCGCCTCGTTCGGCGAGCCGGCCGCGCTCGACGGCTACCGGTGCGCCACCGTCGCCGGGGCGGATCTGGACGCGGTGCTGGCGGCGGCCGAGGACGCCAACCAGCTCACCCCGTGGCGGAGCGAGGGCGAGAGGTTCGCGATCCTGTTCCGGCCGATGCTGCCCGACGAGACCGGCTGCTGAGCACTCCCGCCGATCCTCCACCGAGCGGCACGCGTCCGCGGCCCCGCTAGGATGGGCCGTCCGCGGCGGCCAAGGATCGGCAGGAGGATCGGGATGAGGCATCGGGTCTGGACCACGGCGGCGCTCGCCGTCCTCGCCGTGACAGCGCTCTCCTGCGCCGGCGACGAGCCAGCTCCGACCTCGTCGCCGGAGGCGGGGATCGCCACGACCCTCAGCGACTTCAAGATCAAGCCGGCCGAGGCGGAGGCCGACGCGGGGCCGGTGACGCTCGACCTGACGAACGACGGCCCCTCCGAGCACACGTTCCTCCTGGTGCGCACGGATCTGGCCGAGGAGGCGCTGCCCGTCACGGACCACGTGGTGGACGTCGAGCAGCTCGAGGTCGTCGGCGAGATCGACCTGATGGAGGCAGACGCCGAGCGCTCGATCACGGCTGAGCTGGCGGCGGGGGACTACGTCATGTTCTGCAACCTCACCGGGCACTATGAGTCGGACATGCACGCCGCGTTCGCGGTGATCTAGCCGGTCTCCTGGCCGGTCTCCTGGCCAGCCTCCTGGCCACGCTCCCAGGCAGGTCAAGCTCGGGTCCCGGGATGCCGATGTTCTCCCCAGGACGGTAGTTCGGTCCCGAACCTGTCGAAGGAGTCGAGTCGGCGTGAGGACTGAGGACACGCCGGGCCCGGCCGCGGAGGGACTCTTCGCGCCCGAGTTCCGGACGAACATGGATGCGCTCGAGCGCAGTGAGCTCGAGCGCGCCTTCGTCGATCTCCAAACCCGGTACCGCGGCCTGATCGATCACCTGCCCGCCGTCATCTACCTGTACCGGTTCGGCGACGGCACCATGGTCGAGGTGAGCCCGAGTATCCGCCAGTTGCTGGGCGTGGAGCCGGAGGTGTGGCTCGCGAATCCCGAGGGCTGGTACGACTCGATCCATCCCGACGATCTCGATCGTGTGGTCCAGGAGAGCACCCGGTGCATCGAGGCGGGGATCTCCTTCCGGCTCCAGTACCGAGCCGTGCGCGGCGACGGCGAGGCGATCTGGATCAACGAGGAGACCGCCATCGTGCCCGACGAGCACGGAGTGCCCACGTACTGGCTGGGTCTGATGCTCGACGTATCGGAGTTCGTCCGCACGCGGCAGGAGCTGGACGAGGCCCAGCAGAAGTACGGCGCCCTCGTCGAGCAGATCCCCGCGATCGTCTACACCGACGTGGCCGACGACGACATGTCCACGAGCTACGTGAGCCCGCAGATCGAGGAGCTCCTGGGGATCAGCGCGCAGGAGTACATCGAGGACGCGGATCTGTGGCGCAAGCACCTGCACCCCGACGACCGGGACGCCGCCATGGCGACCTATCTCGAGGGCCGCGAGTCCGGCGAGCCGTTCACGTTCGAGTACCGGCTGATCGCTCGCGACGGCCGGGTCGTGTGGTTCAGCGACAGCGCGGTCGTGATCCGCGACCCCGCCGGCGTACCGCTCTTCGTCCATGGGGTCATGCTCGACATCACGGACCGCAAGGCCGCGGAGGAGCAGCTCGCGTACCTCGCCTACCACGACAAGCTCACCGGGCTGCCGAACCGGGCGATGTTCGACGAGCTGTCGGACATCTCGATCGCGCGTGCGCGGCGCAGCGGCATGGGCGTGGCGATCCTGCACCTGGACCTGGACAACTTCAAGCTCGTGAACGACTCGCTCGGCCACGAGGCCGGCGACGCGATGATCCTGGAGCTCGCCGAGCGGCTGAAGGACGCGACCCGTGATACCGACCTGATCGCGCGCCCCGGTGGCGACGAGTTCATCATGCTGCTGGCCGACATCGACCGCGCGCCCGCCGTCCCCGGCGGCGGAGAGGGGGAGCTGGTCGTGGCCGAGTCGGTCACCAACCGGATCCAGGAGTCGCTGCAGGTCCCGTTCATGGTCGCCGGCAACGAGGTCTACGCCAGCGCCAGCATCGGCCTCAGCCTGTTCCCGCAGGACGCGGACGACGCGCCCACGCTCGCGCAGAACGCCGAGGCCGCGATGTTCCGCTCGAAGAAGGCGGGCCCCGGCGGATACGCGCTGCACGTGGAGGACGAGGCCGACGCGCTCTCGCGGCTGTCCCTCACGACCCGCCTGCGCAAGGCGGTGGAGAACCAGACGTGGACGCTCCACTACCAGCCGTTGGTGTCGCTGACGGACGGCTCGATGATGGGCGTCGAGGCGCTGATCCGCTGGATGGAGCCGAACGGTGGCATCGTGCCGCCGGGCGAGTTCATCCCGCTGGCCGAGGAGATGGGGCTGATCGAGGCCATCGGCGACTGGGTCGTGGAGGAGATCGGCCGGCAGGGCCAGACGTGGCGTGCCGCCGGCCTCGATCTGGAGATCGGATTCAACCTGTCCCCACGCCAGATGTTCCAGCCCGACCTGGTGAACAAGATCGTGTCGAGCCTGACGAACTCCGGCATGGATCCGACCAAGGTCGTCGTGGAGATCACCGAGTCGACCGCGATGACCGACCCCGATCGGACGCAGCGCATCCTCTTCGACCTGCACGACCGCGGACTGCAGCTGGCCATCGACGACTTCGGCACCGGGTACTCGTCCCTTGCGCGCCTCAAGCACCTGCCGGTGGACATCCTGAAGATCGACCGCTCGTTCGTCCGCGACGTCGACCACGATCACGACGCCGCGAGCATGGTCGGCGCGATGATCGCGCTGGCCACGAATCTGGGCATGACCCCGCTCGCCGAGGGGATCGAGACCGAGGGCGAGTGGCGATTCCTGGCCGACCACGCGTGCACGCTGGGCCAGGGCTTCTACTTCTCGAGGCCGGTGCCGCCCGCCGACATCCTTGCGTTGCACCGCCGCTCGTCGCTGCGCCTCGTGGACGAGGTCATCTAGGTTGGACTACCGCCTCGCTCCTTGAGCCCGGCTAGCGGCGGCGGGTGGGCTTGCGGAGGCCGCTGCGGCGGCCCCGGGCTGATCCGGAGAAGACCATCCGCGGCGGGGCGACCTTCATGCCCTCCTCCTGGAACTCGTCGCCGAGATCCAGCCGCGCGGCCATGCGGCTGACGTCGCCCTGTTGCTCGGGGGAGACGAGCGTGATGCTGGTGCCGCTCCGCCCCGCGCGGGCGGTGCGCCCCACCCGGTGCACGTAGCCCTTGTCGTCCTCCGGCGGGTCGTAGTTGATGACGTGGGTGATCGCGTCGAGGTCCAGGCCTCGGGCCGCCACGTCCGTGGCGATCAGGACGTCGACCCGGCCCTCCTCGAAGCGCTTCAACGCCCGCTCGCGCGCCTGCTGCGTCATGTCGCCGTGCATCGCCGAGGCATTCACGTTCTTGGACTTCAGCTGCTTCACGAGCCGGTCCGCCCCCCGCTTCGTGCGGACGAAGACGAGCGCCAGCTCACGCTCCTCCTCGTGCAGCAGGTCGATGAGCTTGTCGACCTTGTCGTGCGCGCCCACGGGCACGAACCGGTGGTCGATCATCTCCGCGGTCTTCGAGTCGCTGATGACCTCGTGGCGGATCGGATTGCGGGTGTACACGGCCGCGATCCGGCCGACGTCGCCGTCGAGCGTGGCCGAGAAGAACATGGTCTGCCGGTCCTTCGGCAGGCGGCGCACGATCCGGTCGACCTGCGGCAGGAACCCCATGTCCAGCATGCGGTCGGCCTCGTCCAGGACGAAGGTCTCGATCCCGCCGAGCTGCACGTCGCCGCGCTCCGCGTAGTCCTGCAGCCGGCCGGGGGTGGCCACCACGATATGCGCCTCGTTCAGGCCCCTGGCCTGCTCGCGCACGCCGGTGCCGCCGTAGGCGACGGCGAGCCGCAGGCCCTTGGCCTCGGCGATCGGGGCGAAGTCGTCGCGTACCTGCACCGCGAGCTCGCGCGTGGGAACCAGCACCAGCGCGGTGGGCCCCGCTCCCGCGCGGCGCCGGAGACGCTCCACGATCGGGATCGCGAACGCGAGGGTCTTGCCGGACCCCGTCTCCGACTTCGCCAGCACGTCCTCACCGGACATGGCGTCGCGCATCACCATCGCCTGGACAGGGAACGGAGCGGTGACACCGACCTTGGCGAGCGCCTCTACGACGGCGTCGGAGACGCCGAGATCCTGGAACGACTTGCTCATCTGCTCAGGAGGTTACAACTCGAAGGAGCCGTCGAGCGCGCCGACCAGATGGGACACGATCAGCAGCTGCGCGAGCGCGAGGGCCTCACTCCGGCGCTCGCCGCCCTCCGGATGCCGGTAGCGGCCGATCCGATCGCGCTGCAGCCGGTCGTCAGGATGGAGGTATGACCAGATGACCTCCTCCAGCTCGGCGCCGACGTCGGCCGGACAGTCGCCGTCGATGTCGAGGACAGACATCGGCCCGCGGCGGTCGGTGGCGGCGGACCAGCGGATCGGCTCGACGCCGCCGGCCGACAGCCGGCCGACCAGCGCACGAAGACCGGGATAGGGGAGCGTGGGCCTGATCAATAGCCGGGCGGAGAGCGGCGCGTCCTCGGGGGCTCCGTCCTGCCGGTGGAAGCGCACCACGATGTCGGCCAGGTCGCGCTGCGGGCGCACCCACGCCTCCGCGTCGGCCTCGCGGCGGTTGATCTCGGCCACCACGTCCTTTGGCGAGTAGCCGCGCTCGAACACATCCCGTTCAAGCTTCCAGCGACGGCGGAGCTCCTCCTCGGGGTCCAGGTAGACGGCGACCTGCAGCGCCTCCCGGACCTCGCGCGACTGCAGCGGCAGCAGACCCTCCACGATCAGGATCTCCGGTGGCTCGAAACGGGTCGGCGTGCCGAAGGTGCCGACGTGATGGTCGTACACCGGCTTGTCCACGGCCTGCCCCTCGCTCAGGGCGCGCAGCTGCTCCCCCATCAGATCCATCCGGTTCGCCTCGGGGACGAGCGGGGTGATGCCGAGCTCGGAGCGCTCGGCGCGGTCCCAGCGGTGGTAGTCGTCGGTACACAGGCGCGCCACGCGCTCGGCGCCGAGGACGTACTCGATGCCCAACGACAGCGTGCTCTTGCCGGAGGCGCTGTCCCCCGCCAGCCCGAGCAGGACCGGGCGGGTCTCGCCCGCGGGGTGTACGAGGTTCAGCTCCAACGGCGTCATGCGGCGGCATCTTCTCCCAGACGGGGGCCCTCACGGTACCCCCGGGCGCGACCTCCCGGCCGGGCCGTGGAACGCAGGTCGGAGCGGTACGCTTCCCCTGCGACGGCGGGCGGCCCGCCGCAGACGCCGAGATCCCGAGGGGACGACCATGGAACCGAACGGCTGGAAGGACCTCGGGGCGCAGCTGCGCGTCGACAGCATCCGATCCACCACGGCCGCGGGATCGGGGCACCCGACCTCGTCCATGTCCGCCGCCGACCTCACGGCCGTCCTGTTCGCGGACCACCTCCGGACCGACGTCGCGGACCCGCGGGCGCTCGGCAACGATCGATTCGTGCTCTCGAAGGGCCACGCGGCGCCGCTCCTCTACGCCGCCCTCAAGGCGATCGGCGCCATCACGGACGAACAGATGCTGACGCTGCGCCGGATGGGATCTCCGGTGCAGGGGCATCCCGCGCCCGTGCCGGAGATGCCATGGGTCGACGTCGCCACGGGCTCGCTGGGACAGGGCCTGCCGGTGAGCCTCGGGATGGCGCTCGCGATGCGGCTGGACGGCGCCCCCGGGCGCGTGTGGTGCCTGATGGGCGACTCCGAGACCGCCGAGGGATCCGTCTGGGAGGCGATGGCTGCCGCGAGTTTCCAGCAGGTCGACAACCTCATCGGGATCATCGACATGAACCGGCTGGGCCAACGGGGCCCCACGATGCTGGGATGGGACGGCGACACGTACGTCCGCCGCACGGAGGCCTTCGGCTGGCAGGCCATCGAGATCGACGGCCACGACGTGGAGGCGATCCATGAGGCGTATCTGGCCGCCGAGGAGGCCGACGGGCCGGTCATGATCGTCGCCCGCACGGAGAAGGGCCACGGCGTGTCGTTCCTGGCAGACCATGAGGGGTGGCACGGCAAGGCCCTGAGCGCCGAGGAGGCCGAACGCGCGGTCGAGGAGCTCGGCGGCGCCCGAGACCTCCGCATCTCGCCTCCGTCGCCGAACGGGTTCAAGCCCGTGCAGCTCGGCGAGCTCACCGCGGCCCCGGCGCCCACGTATCCCGAGGGCATCGCGACCCGCAAGGCGTTCGGCGAGACGCTGGCGTGGCTGGCCGGGCACCGTCCGGACCTCGTGGTCCTGGACGGCGAGGTCGGCAACTCGACGCACACGGAGGACTTCCAGCACGTGGCGCCGGAGCGCTTCTTCCAGATGTTCATCGCCGAGCAGGCCATGGTCGGCGCCCAGGTCGGCCTGCAGGCCCTGGGCAAGACCGCGTTCAGCGCCACGTTCGGCGCGTTCTACACCCGCGCGCTGGACTTCGTCCGCATGGCGGCGATCGGCCGCGCCGACCTCCGGCTCTGCGGATCGCACGCCGGCGTCTCGATCGGCGAGGACGGGCCGTCGCAGATGGCGCTCGAGGACCTCGCCTGCATGCGCGCGGTGTACGGATCCACGGTGCTGTACCCGGCCGACGGCAACGCCACGGTGAAGATGGTCACGGCCATGTGCGACCTCGAGGGCATCAGCTACCTGCGCACCACGCGAGAGAAGACGCCGATGCTGTACGGGCCGGACGAGGAGTTCCCGGTCGGCGGGTCGAAGACCCTGCGGACGTCCACGGAGGACCGCGTCACGCTGATCGGCGCGGGCATCACGTTGGTCGAGGCCCTGGCGGCGGCCGACGACCTCGAGTCCGAGGGCGTCGCCGCCCGCGTCATCGATCTCTACTCCGTGAAGCCCGTCGACGCCGCGGCGCTTCGGACCGCGCTGATCGAGACCGGCCTGCTGATCACGGTCGAGGACCACTGGCCCGAGGGCGGCATCGGGGACGCGGTCCTGGACGCGCTCGCCTCCGCCGGTGATATCGCCGGACGCGTCGTGAAGGTCGCGCCCCGGGACATGCCGGGGTCCGGTTCCCCGCAGGAGCTTCGGGACTGGGCCGGCATCAGCGCGGACCGGATCGCCGACCGCGTCCGCTCCGAGCTCGTCGGGTCCGCGACCTAGACGGACTCGGTGGCGACGATGCTGCCGCTGCGGTGCCGCTCGACGATCTGGTCGCCGGGGACGGGCTTGGAGAAGTAGAAACCCTGCCCGAGCGCGCATCCCCGCTCCGCCAGGAAGCGCCACTCGCCCTCGGTCTCGATCCCCTCCGCAAGCGTGGTCATCCCCATCCCGCGGCCGAGCTCGATGAACGCCGTGACGATCGAGGCCGCCTGCGGATCGCTGTCGACGTCCATCACGAACGTCCGGTCGATCTTGAGCACCTCCACCGGCACGTCGCGCAGACGCGACAGGTTCGAGTAACCGGTGCCGAAGTCGTCGATCGCCACCCGCAGACCGCCGGCGTGCAGGTCCCACAGGATCCGCTGGGCGCGATCAGGATCCATCATGGCCGAGGACTCGGTGATCTCGACGATGATACGCCGCGCGTCCAGGCCGCTGTCCTCGATGCGCGACAGGACCCGGGCGGAGAGATCGGGATGCCAGAACTGCCGGGGCGACAGGTTGAACCCGATCTCCAGGTCGATGCCGTTCGCCCGCCAGATCCGGTCCTGACGGCCCATCTCCTCCAGCACCCAGTCGCCGATCGGCTCGATCAGCCCAAGCTCCTCGGCCAGCGGGATGAAGTCGGTCGGTGCGATCAGCCCTCCGTCGGGGTCGGCCCAGCGGATCAGGGCCTCGACACCGATCATCGAGCCGGTCGCGAGCTCGACCACCGGCTGGTAGTGCAGGACCCACTGCGACCGTTCCACGGCCTTGCGCAGCCGCGTCACGTAGGACAGCTTCGACTTCGGATCGGCGACGCCGCGCGAGGACACCACGTAGCCGGCGGGCCCGGCCTTCTTCGACTCACGCATCGCCGACTCGGCGTTGTGCAGCAGGTTCGAGGCGTCCGGCGCGTCCTGCGGGTAGAGGCTGATGCCGACGCTCACGCTCACGTACAGCTCCGTGCCGTCCACCTCGAACGGGTCGCGCAGCACCTCGTGGATCCGCTGCGCGACGGACTCGGCCCGGATCAGCGCGGCGTCGAGCTCCCCGGAGCCGTCGCGTTCCAGGTCGGCGAGCAGCAGCAGGAACTGGTCGCCGCCCTTGCGGGCCACCAGATCGGTCTCGCGTGTCGCGATGCGGAGGCGGTGCGCCAGCTCCGTGAGGAGGGCGTCGCCGTTGTGGTGACCCAGCGAGTCGTTCACCAGCGTGAAGTCGTCCACGTCCACGTGCACGACGGCGACCGACCCATCGTGGCGGCGTGCGCGGGCGATCGACAGCTCCAGGAGCTCCTCGAACATCGCCCGGTTCGGCAGGCCGGTGAGGTCGTCGTGGTAGGCGAGGAACGCGACCTGCTCCTCCGCGCGCTTGCGCTCGGAGATGTCCATCATCACGCCCTGGGAGTGCAGGGGCTGCCCCCGCTCGTCCCGGATCAGGACGGCCTCGTCCCGGAGCCAGACCACGCGCCCGTCCTTGGCGATCACGCGGTACTCCATGGAGAAGGGCTCGCCCGTCTCGTTGTGGCGCTCGTTCTGCGCGAGGGCGCGCTCGCGATCGTCCGGATGCAGCACTCGCGGCCACATGTCCTGGTCGGCCACCCACTCCTCCGGCGTGTAGCCCAGGATCGCCTCGACCTGCGGGCTGATGTACAGCGTCGGCGCGTCCTCACGGAGCACGTCCACGTAGGAGATCGCCGGCAGCTGCTCGATCATCGTGCGGAAGCGGCGCTCCGCGGCGCGCCCCTCGCGCTCGGCCACCTCCCGCTCGACCGCGGCGCCGAGGGCGCCCGCGGCCGCCCGCAGTGCGTCCGTCTCCACGGCCGACCATTCGCGGCCCGCGTGACAGTCGTCGAAGCCCAGGAAGCCCCACCACGACGGCCCGACGAAGACCGGCACGATGCACTGCGTCACGACCGCCTCCGACTCCAGCATCCGCCGCTCGACGTCCGGGGAGTCCGCCACGGCACCGACGATCACGTCGCCCCGGCCCAGCACCTCGATCCAGCGAGCGAACGTCGGGGCATATGGGAAGAGGTGGTTCTCGGGATCCTCGAACAACGTGGGCGCGGTCGCATCGCACCACTCGAAACGCAGGTCCATCGTGAGCCGGCCCGCCTCGTCCCGGACGTTCTGGAACAGGTACGCGCGATCGGCCTCCGCCGACCGCCCGAGGCGCTCCAGCACCTCCGCGATCCGGTCCGACCAGAGGTCGTCGCGGAGGAAGCGTTCGGTCGCGAAGGCCACGGCGCCCAGCACGGCCTCGCCGGCCTCCCAACGTTGCATACGACGGCTATCGGCGAGGGCGCCCGGACGCTGTAGCGGGGTTGCTCCCGGACAGAACTGGCGGCCGAGAACAGGCGAGCGGGCGGGAGTGGGCGGGCGGGAGTGGGTGGGCGGGGGCGGGCGGAGGCCACCTGCTACCCTGAGCGTCCATGCCTGAGTACAAGGAAGTGTTGCACGAGCGGCTCTACGTCCGGATCCCCGGCACGGACAAGCTCCGCAAGACGGCCGCCGCGCGGATCAAGCACCTCCTCGCCAACGGCTGGCGCGAGACCGAGCGCGACCAGCGGCCGGATCACATCCAGGTCCGCTTCGAGCGCTCCGGGCACGCGCCCATGCGTGCGCGCCTGCCCAAGGCTGTTCCCGAAGTGAAGTTCGAGCGCCGCCCGCGCGGCCAGGGCCGCGGAGGCCCAGGCGGACCCGGCGGCCGCGGCCGCCGCTAGCCTGAGTCGGACGACCTCCTCAGACCACCCCGCGTGGCGGATCGGCGCCCCGCGTGCCCTGGTGTGTCACCGGATATCCTTCGGTTCGGGGGATGTTCCTCCGAACCCTCTTCGGGTATCATCGAGTGCTCCACCGATCCGTCCTGTACGCCGCGGCCCCGCGGCCCGACCCCTCCGGAGGTGGTACCCGTGAGCGTCGAATCTCGTCCGCAGGCTCCGAACGTCCGGCCGGGCCACCGCGAGGCGCACGCGCACGCGTCGGAGGACCAGCCGTTCCACTATCCGCTCCGGCGCGAGTACGCGGAGCCCGACTGGACGCGCCTGCCCGGCTACCGGGACGTGACCGCCGAGCAGTGGCTCAGCGCCCAGTGGCAGCGGGCTCACAGCGTGAAGAACCTGCGGGAGTTCAAGGAGGCGCTGGGCGACTTCCTGGACGACGACCTGCTGGGCGACATCGAGCGCGATCAGCAGGAGCGGGCCACCATGTCCATGCTCCTGCCGCCGCAGATGATCAACACGATGGAGGAGCACGACCTCCGCAACGATCGCGTGCGCCGCTACATGGCGCCCGCGCTCAGCGACCGGCAGGCTGAGTGGGCGAGCCACCCCATGGCCTCACGCGACTCGCTGCACGAGGCGGACATGTGGGCGGTGGAGGGGCTCACCCACCGCTACCCGACCAAGGTGCTCGCTGAGCTGATCCCCACCTGCCCGCAGTACTGCGGGCACTGCACGCGCATGGATCTGGTGGGCAACGACACGCTCCAGGTCCTGAAGTACAAGTTCGAGATCAAGCAGAACGACCGGTGGGAGCTGATGCTCGACTACCTCCGGAAGACCCCGCAGGTGCGCGACGTCGTGGTGAGCGGCGGCGACATGGCGAACGTGCCGGTGAAGCGGCTCGAGGACTTCGTGATGAAGCTGCTGGACATCGAGAACGTCCGCGACATCCGCCTCGCCACGAAGGGGCTCATGGGGATCCCGCAGCACTTCCTGCAGGACGACGTGCGCGAGGCGTTCGGTCGCATGGGCGCCAAGGCGTTCGACCGCGGCGTGGACATCGCGCTGCACACCCACGTGAACTGCGCGCAGCAGGTGACGCCGCTCGTGGGGGACGCCGCGAAGATGGTCCTGGAGGCCGGCTTCCGCGACGTGCGCAACCAGGGGGTGCTGCTGCGCGGCGTCAACACCGCGCCCGCCGACCTGCTGGAGCTCTGCTTCATGCTGATGGACCACGCCAAGATCCTGCCCTACTACTTCTACATGTGCGACATGATCCCCAACGCCGAGCACTGGCGGACCTCGGTGGGGGAGGCGCAGGACCTCCAGTACGCGCTGCTCGGATACATGCCGGGGTTCGCGACGCCGCGCGTCGTCTGCGACGTGCCGTTCGTCGGCAAGCGATGGGTGCACATGCTGAAGGACTACGACCGCACCCGGGGCATCAGCGAGTGGACGAAGAACTATCGCACCGGCATCGAGTTCGACGATCCCGAGGCCCTCACACGCCGCTACCAGTACTACGACCCGATCTACACCCTGCCCGAGGAGGGCCAGGCGTGGTGGCGCGAGCAGATCGCGGGAGGCCTCCCCGGGTTCGGCGAGCTCGAGGCCCAGACCGCCTGACGGGCCCTAGGTGCCGGCCACGACGTCGTCGAAGATCTCGAGGTAGGTCTGCAGCTGGTCGGGTGAGAACGTCGGCGTCGCGTGGAGGTTCGCCGCCGCGAGGTCGTCGGGGGGGAACAGCAGCGGGCTCGAGGCCAGGTTCGCGTAGTACTCCCGGTTGCCGTCGGACATCGAGGTGTCGTCCGCGCGTCCCTGCATGATCTCCTGCACGCCCTTGACCGGCGTCATGTACAACACCCAGTCGGTCACCATGGCCGCGATCTCCGGATCGAAGAACCAGTCCATGTACGCGTGGGCGTCACGCGGGTGCTCAGCCCCGGCCGGGATCTCGCTGCAGGTCGCCCAGATCATGGCGCCGGTGTCCGGCACCACGAACTCCAGGTCGGGCGAGCCCCCCAGGTACTTGTAGTAGAAGATGTCGCCGGACCAGGCCATGGAGGCCCACAGGTCCCCGCGCGTGAGGTCGTCGATGTAGTCCTGGCCGTAGTACTTGCGCAGCACGCCCGAGTCCCGCTGCTGTCGCAGCCGCTCCGCCGCGGCGTTGGCGTCGTCCTCGGTGGCGTCCTGCGGATCGATGCCCATGGAGAGCCAGGTCAGGCCGAACGTGTCCACCATCTCCGTGAGCATGCCCACGTGCCCCGCGAGCCGCTCGTCGAAGAGATCGTCGAAGGAGGTGATCGTGCCGCCGACCTTGTCGGGGTAGTACGCGATGCCGGTCAACCCACCCTGCCATGGGACGCTGTGGGCGTTGCCCGGATCGTAGGCGGGGTCGGCGAACGCGGGCAGCATGTTCTCGTCCGCGGTGGGCATGAGCGACCAGTCCAGCTGCTCGATCCACCCCTGCTCGGCCATCCTCGTCACGACCCAGTCGGACAGCGTGATCAGGTCCCATCCGGTCGACTGGCCCGCCTGCAGCTGCGGCACGAGCTCGGCGAAGAACTGCTGGTTGTCGTTGATCACGGTCTCGTAGGACACCTGGATGCCGCTGGAGGACATGAACTGCTCCAGCGACGGATGCGTGCCGCCCTTCTCCCGGTCGATGTAGAGCGGCCACTGCGCCACCGAGAGCTCCTTGGCCAGCGGTGGCATCGCGCTCGGCCCGCCGTCGCCGCTCGTCGAGGAGGTTCCCGAGCCGTCCCCGGCGCACGCGGCCAGCAACGAGAGCGCGGCCAGGCCCATCCCGCCACGGCCCGACATGCGGAGCAGGTCCCTGCGGCTGATCGGCCGGCGCGGCCCGAACGGATCCCGAAGCTCGGTCATGTGGCGATCGCTCCCCCGTCAGAAGTCGCCGGCCCGTCGGCCGGAGTTGTCTGGGGCATCCTGCAGCTAACCGAGCGCTTGGTCAAGATAGTCCCCTGGGGTATCGTCGCCGGCGAGATGAGCCGCCCGCTCGCCGTCCTCGGCTTCCAGCTGCGCCCCGTGACGCACGACCCGGCGGGGACCCTCGACCGCTTCGAGGGATACGTGCACCTCGCGCGGCGGGAGTTCCCCGATACGGACCTCTATGTGTTCCCGGAGCTCTACCTCACCGGCGAGGACCCGTTCACGCTCGACCCGCCGAGCGACTTCGTGCGGGGCGCCGCGGAGGAGATCCCCGGACCGCTGACGGACCGGGTCGGCAGGATCGCCGCCAAGGCGAAGCGCTGGATCGTGGCCGGGTCGATCTTCGAGCGCGACGGCCGGGAGATCTACAACACGGCGCTGGTGTTCTCGCCGAACGGGGACCTGGTGCAGACGTATCGCAAGCTGTTCCCGTGGCAGCCCTTCGAGAGCACCACGCCCGGCGACGCGCCACCGCCCGTCTTCGACATCCCGGGCGTCGGGCGGGCCGGCCTCATGATCTGCTACGACGGCTGGTTCCCGGAGGTGGCCCGGGGACTCGCGCTGCGGGGCGCCGAGGTGATCCTGCATCCCACGCTGACCAGCACGCCCGACCGCGAGGAGGAGCTGGTCCTGGCTCGGTCGAACGCGATCGTGAATCAGTGCTACGTCGTGAACGTCAACATGGGCGGCGTCCTGGGCGGCGGACGCAGCACCGCGGTCGATCCCGAGGGCCGGGTGCTGTACACGGCCGGGACCGGCGAGGAGCTGCTGCCCGAGATCCTCGACCTCGAGCGGTCGGCGACGGTCCGCGCGCGAGGTACGCGCGGGGTCAGCCGGCCCCTGCAGCACCTCGTGGACGGCCCCATCGATGCGGTGCTCCGCCCCTATGAGCTGCTCCGCGACGCACGGGCCCGCGAGGGCCTCGACCGGGAGGGCGGCAGCCCGAACGACCGCTCGTAGAGGCGCGTGAGCATCCTCGCGGTGGGCAGGTCCGGATCCAGCGCCATCTGCTGAACCAGCCCGTCGGCGGCCGACGCGAAGGCGCCGCCCACGCTGCGGGCGTCGAGCCCGTCGACGCCGAGCTCCTCGCCCAGCTCCCGGAAGAGCGTCACGAACGGCGCACGCCACCGCGCGTACTCTGCGGCGAGCCGCTCCCGCAGGGCGTCGTCCCCCAGCGCGTGCACGAGGACCGCGGTGTGGACGTGCATCGCCTCGCGCGTCGCCGGCTGCGCCACCCAGTCGATCACGGCCTTGATCCGGGCCTGCGCGGAGCCGGGCCCGTCGACGAGCTCCTCCAGCGGCTCGATCCAGTCACGTCGGCCGTGCACGAGGAGGGCCAGCAGGAGCGCCCGCTTGTCGTCGAAGTGGTAGTGCACCATCCCGTGCGAGACGCCGGCGAGCTCCGCGACCCGCCGGGTCGTGAACCGGTCGAGGCCCTCGTCCGCCAGAACGCGCCTCGCTCCGGCCAGGATGCGTTCACGCGTGTCGGCGCCCTGCTGCGCCCGCGAGATCCGGTCGGCCATGCGGCCGAGACTACTCCGCGCGCCGCCGCCACCATGCAGCGGCGAAGCCCACGGCGCCGCCCACCAGGATCGCCAGCACGCAGGCGACCAGGAAGCCGGCGGACACGAGCGGATCGGCATCGGCGACCGGCGCATCGGCCGACGGGGCGGGAGGCACCGGCGAGGACTGGTCCGGCAGCTGCAGCCGCCGGGTCGGGCGGCTGTCCTCGCCGAGCAGGTCGCACGTGTCCTCGTCGCGGGCCACCACCGTCCACCGCAGCGTGCTGAAGTCGAATCCGGCCAGGTCGGGGTCGAGCATCACCATCCTGGCCGGGAGCGTGAGCGTGAGCGTCTCGCCGTCGACCGCGACGCCGCTCGTGAACGGACTGCTGGTCTTCTCGGGCAGCAGCAGGACCGTCAGCCCCGTCTCGGTCACGGCATCGAACCGGATGATCCGGTTCAGGGCCCGGTAGTAGTCGACCGAGAGATCGGGCATCGCCGTATCGCGCAGCAGCACGTCGACCCGCAGGGGACGGCCCTCGTCGTCAGGGACCGGCAGCGGCGCCGCGAACGTGATCCGGAAGCGGAGGGCGAGGCCGGCCTCCGCCGTGCCGCCCGAGGCCCGCACGATGTCGATCGGCGCGGCCGACACGGTCGGCGAGCCCCGCCGGCACGAGACCAGATCCCCCGCCGGGTCCGCGGCGCCCAGCAGGAGCGGAGCCAGCAGGAGCACCGCGAGCCACGGCGATCCCCGGCGCCGATGTGGGAGCTCACTGCTTGAGCCCATCTGCTTTCGGGCTACCGCTTCGCTGCTTGAGCCCATCAGCTCTCGGGGCAATCCCGAGGCTCCAGGATCAGCTTCTTCGTGTTGGGCTCGGAGATGAAATCGAAGGCGCCGGAGAGCGGATCGGCGTTCGCGTCACGGTCGGTCATGGGATCGAGCTCGTGCAGATCCTCGATGAACTTCAGCACGGAGGAGAACTCGTAGGTCGTGCTGTCGATCGAGCCACCGTCGGGGTTGTCCCCGGCGAGCGTGTACGGAGAGATGATCAGCGCCGGCGTCCGGGGACCGAGCCCCATCACGTCGTAGTGGGGAGGCTCCACGTGATCGTAGAACCCGCCGAAGTCGTCCCAGACGACCACGATAGCGGTGCTCCTCCAGTACTTCGACTTCATCACCGCGTTGATGCGCTCCACGGTCCAGTTCTCGCCGACGCACACGTCGGTGCCCACGCCGGGATGCTCGTTCGCGCTGCCCTCCGGCGGGATCAGCCACGAGACCTCAGGCAGGTCGTCGCGCTCGAGGTCCTCCAGCATCTGGTCCGGCTCCTGCACCTGCTTCCACATGGGGCCGAACCGGACGTGTTCGATGGCCTGCAGCCCGTTCATCCACTGGTCCGGCAGGCCGTAGTACTTCCAGCTCACGCCGGCCTCCTCCAGCAGATCGGGAAGGACCTCGATGTCGAAGCAGGTGCGCGTCTCCTCCCAGTAGTCGGCGATGCGGACCAGCTGGTCAGGGATCTCGTCGGTGATGTGCTCCTCGAGGCGCATGATGGTGCGCACGTCCTTCTTGGACAGGCGGTCCCGGAACTTCATCGTGTACTCCAGGGGATCGTCGCAGTAGCTCCCCGCGGTGTCGGCGTTCGTCTTGTTGTCCACGACGCCGTTGGACTGCGCGGCCACGGTGTAGAGGTGCTCGGGGAACGTCGGGCCGTACATCGACGTGAAGAAGTGATCCGCCAGCACGAACCGGTCGGCGTACGCCCAGTAGGCGGGCAGGGTCCTGCGCGAGTGCTGCACGTAGCCGCTCATGTCGTCGCCCTCGCCGATGATGTTGAAGCCGTTCATCTCGCCGCCGTTGATGGCGTACAGACCGCTCGCGAAGCCGTGCGTGATGTCGTGCGGCTGGATATAGGGGGCCGGGCGCAGCGGGTAGTCGGGTCCGGGCTTGCACCCGTCGGCCTCCGTGCACTTCAGGGTCTCGCCGACCGAGGTGCCCTCGGCGCCCGGATACGTCCCGAAGTAGTGATCGAACGTCCGGTTCTCCTTCACCATGAAGATCACGTGCTTGATCGGGTTCTCGCCCGGCACGATCGTTCCGGGACTCGGGCTCGGACCGCCGCCTCCCCCTCCCGCGGGCGCCGTCGAACCGCCGGCTGCGTCGCCGGGCGGGGTCTCGCCGCCGCTCGACGGCCAGATCCGCCAGACGCCGACGATCAGCAGCAGCAGCAGCAACACGGCGACCGTGCGGCGGCGAGCGATCTGCTGACGGGTGGGGCGGCGCGGCGACGCCGGCCGGATCAGGGGTCCCGTCCCTCCTTGCATCCGGGCGAGTCTACCCACCCCCGGGCGGCTGGGAGAACGATCCACGCAGGAGCTGCTGCAACGCGAGGCGGACGCCGAGGTACGCCGGCTCGTCGATCCGGTTGTCCGTCTCGCCGGGGTCCGGGCTCCCCCGCGCGCCGGTGAGGTCGTAGAGCTCCTCGACGTCACCGGTGCGGATGAGGGCGAAGTCCGCGGTCCGCACGCCCTGCCATGCGGGCACGCCGCCGCCGCCCGCGTACTCGGTCAGCACGGCGCGCCGGAACGGAGCGGGACCGGTCCCCATGAGGAGCGGCGCGAGGTCCAGCCCGTCTGCGGGCATGGGCGGGACGCCGGCGAGCGAGGCGATCGTCGGGGCGAGATCCACGGTGGACACCAGAGCCGGATCCGTCCCGGCGGGGACCTCCGGCGAGTGCACGGCGAAGGGGGTGCGCACGCACTCGACGTACGGACAGGACTTCGCGGTCAGGCGGTGCTCGCCGAAGGCCACACCGTTGTCCGTCAGGAAGAAGATCACGGTGCGGTCGAGGTCGCCGCGGGCCGCGACCTCGCGCACGATCGCCTCCACGGCGTCGTCGACGGCCAGCAGTGCACGGCGCTCCCGGATCCGCGCGGCGTCGAGCTCGCGAGCCGCATCGGCTCCGATGGGCGGCAGGGCGCGGATCCACGGAGGCGCGTCCGGGTCCACCGTCCCGAAGCTCGCCGGCCGCGGCAGCTCGAGCCCCTCGAACGCGTTCGCGTAGCGCGGCGGCGGCGTCTGCGGGTCGTGCGGCGCGCTGGGCGTGAAGAGCAGGAAGTATGGACGACCGGCCGGAGCCGTCCGCACGAAGTCGGCGGCCTCGCGCGCGAGGAGGTCGGTGGCGTAGCTGGCCGGCGCGAGCCCGCCGGTCAACGGCACCCCCTGGTCCACGAACGGATAGCCGTAGTAGGTGGTCGTGTCGGACCGGTTGCCCTTGCCGACCCACCGGTCCCACCCGGCCGGCACGTACGGGCCCCGGCCGAACGGGTACCGGTTCAGGTACTTCCCGATCAGCGCGGTGCGGTACCCGGCGTTCTGCAGCCGCGCGGCGATCGTGGTGTCCTCGTCCAGCAGGTGGCCGTCGCCGTTGTCCCGGACACCGGTGTGATGCGAGTACAGGCCGGTGAGCAGGCTCGCCCGCGACGGGCAGCACAGCGGCGTGTTGACGTATGCGTTCGGGAACCACCGCCAGTGGCCGCCGGGGTCGGAGATCTGCGCCTGGAGCCACGGCATCGCCGGTGGGTCCGCCGGCAACGTGTCGAAGGATTGGTCGTCGGTGAGGATCACGATCACGTTCGGGCGCGGGTCCGTAGAGCGGGCGGGGACCGAGCCCGGGACGAGGGCGGCCACGACGAGGGCGGCGACCGCGAGCAGCGCGCCACCGGTCAGCCGCGGGCGAGCCGGCACCGCTCGGCCTCAGGCCTTCCGGAGCTTCCAGACGTTCTCGGCCGGGAACCGGCGGGCCCAATCGAGGGAGGAGAAGTCGCCGTAGGTCGTCGTCGAGTCCGGCCCGGGGCGCAACTCGATCAGATCCTCGATCTCGAACCCGCTCGACCGGAACAGCCGGATCCACTCGCCGTACGGGAGCTGGAACTCCGTCGTGCGGAAGCCGTCCTCCTCGAGCGTGTGGCTGAACATCCCGAAGTAGTCGCGGCGCAGCTCGACGCCGGGCGGATCATCGCCCTCGCCCCAGGCGAGCCAGATCAGCGGGCTCGCCATGTTGAAGACGAAGCGACCCCCGGGACGCAGCAGCCGTGCGGCCTCCGGCACCGTCCGATGGGGATCGGCGAACGTCATCACGCCGTGATCGCAGAAGACCAGGTCGAAGCTCCCGTCGCGGAACGGCACGCGCTCGCCGTCGGCCTCCACGACGGGCAGGTGCACGCCCGTCTCCGCCATGTGCCGCTGCCCCCGCACGAGCTGCGCGTGACTGAAGTCCAGGCCGGTGACCCGTGCGCCGCGCATCGCGACCTTGATCCCGGACTGGTTCGCGCCGCAGCCGAGCTCCAGCACGTCGGCGCCGTCGAGGTCGCCCAGGGCGCGGATCTCGTCCTCGGGGATGTCCCACGTGCCCCATCCGAACCGGTCCCACCGGTTCAACTGCGGGGCGTTGCGGTCCTGGTAGGCGTCGCTGTCCTGGTCCCAGTCGGCGCGCGCCTCGCGCACGTGCTGGGCCGTGCCATCGTCGCCGCCGGCCGTCGCCCTCGGCGCCTCCGCGTCGTCGCTCATCGGTCGAGCCACCCTCCCTCCCGATCGTGGCGGGCCGCCACGAGCCCCGCGGATATCGACAGCGCGATCTCCTCCGGCTCGCGGCCGCCCAGGTCCAGCCCCAGCGGGCTGCGGATCCGGGCGAGCTCGTCGTCGCCGAACCCACGCGACCTGAGCTCGTCGACGTAGTGCCCCACGTGCCGGCGGCTGCCCATCACCCCCACGAACCGGACGGGCGACCGGAGCAGGATCGCGAGGGTCTCCGTCACGTCCGGCGCATCGTGATCGGTGAGCACCGCCTCGTCGTAGGAGGACAGGTCGAGGTCGGCCACGGCGGCCACCGCACCTGCGTCGCCGGCGGTGAGCCGCTCCGACCGCGGCTCCACGAGCGTCACCGACGTGCCGAGCCGTGCCATGGCCTCCCGGAGGCTCCGCGCCACGTCCGTGGCGGAGACCACGATCATGCGACGCGGAGCGGTCACCGGCCGGAAGAACACCTCGACGTCGCCGAGCTCGTGATGCAGCGTTCGGGTCTCCGCCCGGCCCGACGCCAGGATCCCGGCGGCCGCGTCCACCGCGGCCGCGTCGAACTCCGCGCATCCCAGCGTGCCGTGCACCTCGCCGCCCGGAACGATCGTCATCTCGCTCCCGACCTCGCAGGGAGGCGTGCCGGCCACCTTCACCGCCGTCGCATGGACGAGCGGCCCGGCGCGGTTGGGGCCGTCCTCGGCCGCCTGCACCCGCGTGGCCTCGTCCGGTCGGTGGCCCGTCGGATGCGCGCCGGTGGCGCCGGCCATGAGCTCCACGGCGTGCGGGATCAGCTCGACGATCGCCGCCAACGACTCGCGCACGCCGGCCGGGCTCCCCGGCAGGTTCACCACGAGCGCCGCCCCCACCGTGCCCACGACCGCGCGCGACAGCGCCGCCATCGGCGTGTGCTCCAGCCCGGCCGCACGCATCACCTCGGCGAGGCCGGGCGCCTCGCGATCGATCACGGCGCGGGTGGCCTCGGGGGTCACGTCCCGCGGCCCGAACCCGGTGCCCCCCGTCGTCACCACGAGACCGTGGTCGGCGGCGAGCGCTCGCAGCGCCGCCTCGATCTGCGGTCGCTCGTCGGGAACCACGGTCCGGGTCGCGATCTCGAAGCCGGCCGACCGCAGCAGCCGCTCGGCGGCCTCGCCGGAGGCGTCCTCACGCGTGCCCGCCGCGACGCCGTCGCTCACCGTGATCACCGCCGCCCTGCCGCCCATGCGGCCTATCCTGCCACCACGCGAGGGCGCGTGACCCCGCGCGGAGGGAGACGACCATGGAGTGGCTCGATCGGCTCGCGGAGGCGCTGGGTGAGGAGCCGGTCACCGGCCAGGAGATGGACCGGCTGTTGCGGAGCTCACGCGACGTCGCCCACCGGGTCGAGCGGCGGGCCACGCCGCTCGCCGCGTACCTGGTCGGGATCGCCGTGGGCCGGGCCGTCGAGCGGGGCTCCGGCCGCGAGGCCGCCTTCGACGAGGCCCTCGACGCCGTCATCGTCCGGCTTCCCGACCCGCCCGCCGACGTCTCCGAGAGTGACCCCTGAAGCCCGGCCGAGGGTAGGCTGGCTGCAGACATGCGTGAGCCATCTCCCCATTCGAGCACGCCGCCGGCGCACGGCCCCCTGATCGACACGTTCGGGCGCGTCGCCGACGACCTCCGCGTCTCCGTCACGGACCGCTGCAACTTCCGCTGCACCTACTGCATGCCGGCCGAGGGCCTCGCGTGGCTTCCGAAGGAGGAGATCCTCTCCTTCGAGGAGCTGACGCGGCTGCTGGGCATCTTCGTGGGCCTGGGCGTCCGCTCGATCAAGGTCACCGGCGGCGAGCCCACGGTGCGGGCGGACCTGCCGACCCTCGTGCGGATGTTCCGTGGCGTGGGGCCCGACCTCGACATCTCGATCACCACGAACGGGGTGCTGCTGGACCGGCTCGCGGCGCCGCTCGCCGAGGCCGGCGTCGACCGCGCCACCGTGAGCTGCGACTCCCTGCTGCGGCACCGCTTCGCCGAGATGACGCGGCGCGATGCGCTGGAGAAGGTGCTGGCCGGTCTGCGCGCCGCCGAGGCCGCGGGGCTCACCCCGATCAAGATCAACGTCGTCGTGATCGGGGGCACGAACGACGACGAGGTCGTGGACTTCGCCCGGTGGAGCCGGGAGACCGGCTACGAGGTCCGCTTCATCGAGTACATGCCGCTGGACGCCGAGCACGCGTGGGAGCGCGCGAAGGTCGTGCCCTCGGCACGGATCCTCGAGGCGATCGACACCGCGTACCCGCTCGCGTCGACCGCCGCCGACGTCGAGCCCGCGACGCTGTACCGCTTCGCCGACGGCGAGCCCGGCGCGATCGGCGTGATCGCGAGCGTGACCGAGCCGTTCTGCGACACGTGCAACCGGCTGCGGCTCACCGCCGAGGGCATGGTGCGATCCTGCCTGTTCGCCCTGGAGGAGACGGACCTGCGCGGACCGATGCGCGACGGCGCCTCGGACGACGAGCTCGCAGCGCTGATCCGGGCGGCGGTCTGGGCGAAGTGGTCGGGCCATCGCGTGAACCATCCGGACTTCGTGCAGCCCGCGCGCAGCATGTCGATGATCGGCGGCTGAGCTCCCACGGTCGTGCGACCCCCGCGACGCACCCGCCTCGTTCGGCTCGACGAGAAGTTCCGGGATCGATCCTTGATCGGACACCTCGCGTTCACACGCCGTCGCTAGCCTCGGGGTCGACGGGAAGGATCGCGCCCCCTTTCCGCACGGGGAGCCGGGCATGACCCGGCTCCCCGTCCCCTATCGGAGGTTCTTGATCGCCACGGCGGGGATCGGGTCGCCCAGCTCGAAGCCGAAGACCTGCGCGTAGAAGCTGAGCTCGGCCTCGTGGGCGGCCCGGATGTGCTCCGCCTGGCGGAAGCCGTGCTGCTCGCCCTCGAACGGGAGGTACGCGTACGGCAGTCCCTTGGCCTCGAGGGCCTCCACCATGATCTCGGCCTGCCTCGGCGGCACGACCTCGTCCTCCAGTCCCTGCAGCAGGATCACCGGGCACGACAGCAGATCGGCGAAGTGGATCGGCGACCGGGCCCGGTACACATCGGCCATCTCCGGATACGGCCCCACCAGCGAATCGAGGTAGCGGGACTCGAACTTGTGCGTACCGCCGGTCGCGAACGGCTCGAGGTCGGCCAGCCCGTAGTAGCTGGCCCCCGTGGCGAAGTCGTCGTGAAAGACCAGCGCGCACAGCGTGGTGTAGCCGCCGGCGCTGCCGCCACGGATCACGAGGCGCTCGCCGTCCACGAGCCGCTCGGCCGCCAGGTGCCGCGCCGCGTTGAGGCAGTCCATCGTGTCGACGACCCCCCAGGTCCCGTTCAGCCGGCGCCGGTACTCGCGCCCGTACCCGGTGCTCCCGCCGTAGTTCACATCCACCACGGCGAAGCCCCGGCTGGTGAAGAACTGCGTCCCCAGGCTGAAGGCCCGGGTCGACTCCGCGGTCGGACCGCCGTGGCTCATCACCACGAGCGGGGGGAGCTCTCCGTCCGGCCCCTCGGCGTCGCGGCTGGCCGGCGGATAGAAGTGCGCGAACGCCGTGAGCCCGCCCTCCGTCGGGAACTCGATCGTCCGGGGCGTCGACAGGAACCCGGAGTCGATCGCGATCTCCTCGGCCTCGCGCAGCACCTCCACGGCCCGGGACGTGAAGTCGACCATGACCACGGCCGTCGAGGTCGCGGGGCCGCCGGCCACGACGACCGCGTGCGGTCCCTCGGCGGACACGTACGGATAGTTGATCGCGGTGTACGGCAGATCCAGGTCGATCAGCTCGGACGTCGTGGGGTCGAGCACGGCGAGATGCTGCACGCCGCGGCTCGAATAGGCGCACACGATGCGGCCGTCCGCCAGGAACGCGTAGCTCGAGAGCCCGAACCCCCAGTGTGGCCAGCCGAACTCGGCCTCGCGTGGACACAGCGGCACGTCCCGGTCCTCGGCGCGACGATAGAGGTTCCACCATCCGGTGCGGTCGCTCACGAAGTGCAGCTCTCCCGAGGGGCTCCACGCAGGCTGCACGATCGACTCCTCGAAGCCGCCGGCGATGCTCCGCGCGTTGCCGACCGAGCCGTCCGCCGCGAGCTCGCCCACCCACAGCTCCGTGCCGTCCCACGGCATCCGCGGGTGATCCCAGCTGAGCCACGCCAGGCTCGATCCGTCGGGCGAGATCCGAGGTGACGCGAAGAAGTCGTGACCTCCCACGATCGTGCGCGGCTCGCCGCCGGCCGCGGGCACGGCGGCGAGCTCGTTGACGACCTCGCCGTCCGGTTCGTGCCGCTCGCGGACGCACAGGATCAGCGAGCCGTCGGCGGTGACGCGCCCGTCCGCGTAGCGGTGCCGGCCGCCGGTGTCCGGCGTGATCGCCACCGGCTCCGCCGCGATCTCCTGACGGTACAGCCGCTGGTCGTCGAAGTTGGAGAAGATCGACCGCGCCGCGATGAACGCAGTAGTCGCCGCCGCCGTACTCGTGCACCGTGGTCCGCGCGTTGAACCCGGACGGCGTCACGTCCTGCGGCGAGGTGAACGCGTCGCCGCGAACGACGACCATGCGCCCGCCCTCGGTGGGCCTCGCCTCGATCCAATACGCGACCCCGTCGTCCAGGGTCGACTCGCTCAGCCGGACGCCGGCCGTGGCGAGCATCGCGGCCGTGATCGGCGAGGACCAGGTCCCGTACGGGGCCGCGGTCACCGCCGGCCCACGACCACCCGGGTCACCTTCAGCTCGCCGCCCTTCGTGCTGCGGATCTCGCGCATGCCCGCGGTGCGCATGACCTTCATGACCTCCTTCGTCCGGTCGGGGCTGACCTCGATCAGCAGCCATCCGCCCGGGCGCAGCCACCGCCCGCCCTCCCGGGCGGCGCGCACCACCAGGCCCAGGCCGTCGTCGCTGCGGTCCGTGAGCGTGTGCGTGGGCTCCCAGTTGCGGATCTCGTCGGGAAGGTCCTTCACCTCGCCTGCCGGCACGTACGGGGGGTGCAGCGTGATGACGTCGACGGTCCCCGCGATCCGCTTCGGCAGTCCGCCGAACATGTCCCCGGCGCGGAACGTGGCCTTCAGGCCGAGACCCTTCGCGTTCCTTCGGGCCAGCGCGACGGCCTCCTTCGACACGTCGGCGCCGTAGACCGTGGCCTTCGGCACCTCGTTCGCGACCGCCAGCGCGATCGTGCCGCCCCCCGTCGCCAGGTCGACGTGCACGGGGCGCTTCCGGCGTCGCAGGCGCCGGACGGCCTGCTCGGCGAGGAACTCGCTGGAGTCCCGCGGGACGAACACGCCGGGTTCGGCGATCAGCTCCAACCCGCGGAACTCGGCATAGCCCTTGATGAACGGGATCGGCTCGCCGGTGGCACGCCGCTCGACCGCCTCCTGGAATCGTCGTCGGACCTTGCCGGAGATCTCCTGGGAGCGTCGGGGCTCCTCATCGGTCCCGAGCGCATGCATCAGCAGGTCCTCCGCCTCGATCCGCTCGCGACCCTTCTGCCAATGATCGATGGAGGGGGACGCCTTGAGCGTCTTCACCGCCTCGTCCAGGAGCTTGCCCGCCTTCACGCGCGGCATGGTACCTGCCGCTCGTACACTTCGAGCATGCCGCGCGCCGCCGATCCGCCGCCCGCGCCACGGTCCGCGCAACGGACCGCGAAGGCCGGTGCGAAGACGAAGAAGCCCCGGGCCAAGCGGCCGCCCGCAGACGGCCAGGTCCGTCTCACCGGCGATCGCCTCGTGGTGCGAACACCGGACAACGGCGAGCGCACGTCCTCCGGAGGCCTCCTGATCCCCGCCACCGCGATGCCGGCGCCGAAGCGCCTGATGTGGGCCGACGTCGCGTTGGTCGGTCCCGACGTGCGCGTCGCCAAGCTCGGGGACCGGGTGCTGTTCCTGCCGCAGTCCGGCCTCGAGGTGGAGTTGGAGGGCGACGATGTGCTCCTGCTGCGCGAGCGGGACATCCAGGCCGTGCAGTCGCCCTCGAGCGACGGCAAGGACCACCCGCCCGGTCAGTACCTCTGAACGACCTGAGGGCTCAAGTAGCGAAGCGGTAGCCCTCCTGGAAGGGCTCAAGTAGCGAAGCGGTAGCCCTCCTGGAAGGGCTCAAGTAGCGAAGCGGTAGCTCCTCCTGGAAGGGCTCAAGTAGCGAAGCGGTAGCCCTCCGGGAAAGGCCCCTACGCGGGCACGAAGCTCAGCCGCAGCCGGCGCCGATCGTTCTCGCGGTTCGGGTCGACCACCACGATCGACTGCCAGGTCCCCAGCGCGGGCGACCCGCCGAGCACGGGAACGACGAGACTCGGACTCACGAACGCCGGCAGCAGATGGTCGCCGCCGTGGCCGGTGCTCCCGTGCCGGTGCGCGTAGCGGTCGTCGCGGGGCAGCAGGCGCTCCAGCACCTCCTGCAGGTCGCCCTCGGACCCCGAGCCCGTCTCCATCAGCGCCAGGCCGGCCGTCGCGTGCGGCACGAAGACGTGGAGCAGGCCGTCGCCCCCCACCTCGGCCGTGAACCGCTGCACGTGGTCCGTGACGTCGACGACCCGACGCCCGTGCGTGTCCACCTCGAGCTCGACCGAGCGCATCGGGTCGGGAGCGCGAGCCCGGCTAGGGCGTCGACGCGGGCGGTTCCTCCGACGGAGGGAGCGGTGCCGAGGAGGGCGGCGGTGGGGCGGGGGTCGAAGAGGCGGGCGGGGTCGTCGAGGCGGGCGGTGTCGAGGTGGGCGGCGGCGGGGCGGTGGAGGCGCCGGGAGACGCGGACCCGAGCCCGCCGGCGCCCATCGTCCCGGCGGGCGAGGTCGCCACCACCGGCTCGGGCTTCGCCCGCAGCGCCATCGCTCCGGCGATCAGGGCGAGCACGCCGCCGATCACGCAGATGTAGATCCCCAGACTGAACGTCACCGAGAAGACCTCTTTGAAGGTGTCGGCGCTCAGACCGATCGCCTGCAGGTCCGGGCCGGCCTCCGCCAACGCGTCGTCCAGCTGCCGATCCTTCGACAGGATGTCGAAGAGCGCGACCCCGGCGCCCAGCAGCCCGCCGAGCAGGATCAGGACGCTCAGCGTCGTGTTGGCTCGCTTCGCGAGGTAGATCCCGGCGCACACCACCACCACGATCCCCGCGATGAGCGTGAAGAGGCCGTCCGCGTCCATCCCCCCGATGTTCTGCGACGTGGCCACGTCCGCGCCGGCGAGCTGCGCCGGGTCGACGCCCAGCACCGAGGCGAACTGGTCGATGTCGATGGACACCTTCGCCCAGGGCAGGAGAGATCCGATCACGAGCAACGCCCCACCGATGATCGCGAGGATCCCGGCAGGTGACTTGGACTTCGGTTCCATGGCGACACGCCCCTTCATCCGCTGACGGTGAGGAGTGTTCCACCGCACGGAACCGGAGCAAAGCCCATCCCGGGGGAATCCTGCGCCTCCGGCGAACGCCCGAGCGGGGCCGTGCAGGCGCCTCGGCCTGGACGAAACGGCCGTGAGGCTCGGGCTTGTCGCAACCGTGTAATGGTGTAATCTCCATGCATGACACACTCACGATCCACCTCACTCGAGGAGCTCCAGGGCTGGTTCGCGGGCAGGATCCCCGCCGACTGGTTCGTCGGCGCCCCCGAGGTGCGGGCCGACCGGGACGAGATCCTGGTGGTCGGCACCCTGGCGGAACCCGAGCTCCCGGCCGACGCCACCCCGGAGACGCGGGCGGCGGCGCTGGCCTCACGCGTCGCGGGCCACCGCGAGGACACCCGCGCCAAGCGCATGCAGATCGCCGACGAGGCGCAGCAGCGCTTCGGTCGCCGCGTCTCGTGGGGCGCCCAGGCGGGCGACCAGCGGCACCTGTTCACCACGGTCAGCGTTCCCGCCATGACGCGGCTCCGCCTTTCCGAGCGGCAGGTGCTCGACACGCTCGTCGACGCGGGCGTGGCGCGCAGCAGGAGCCACGCCCTCGCTTGGTGCGTCCGGCTCGTCGCCGAACGTCAGGACGACTGGCTCAAGGATCTGCGGGAGGCCCTGACGCACGTCGAGGCCGTCCGCGACCAGGGACCGACTGACTGAGGACCCGCAGGGAACGGCGATGTGGAGGGGCCGTCGGGAGGAGCCGGCGGCCCCTCCGCTCGTTCACTCCGCGCCGAGGCCCATCCGGTACACGTGCCGGCTGCGCGAGTGGTCGTACAGCTCGACCTCCTCGACGCCGTTTGCCGCGAGGTCCTGCCACGAGATGCTGATCCACTCCTCCGCGGCCTCGGGGTCCTCGAACCGCGACGACCGCCCGACCTCGTTGCCCTCGGTATCCAGGTAGGCCCACTCGAACACGGTCATGCCCTTCGGATCGCCACGATCATGTTCACGGCCGTGCTCACGAGCACCTCGTCGCCGGCGGCGAGGTCCTCCGGTACGGACTCGCGTCCCAGCCGGCTGGTCGCCGTGGATCGATCGCGGTAGGCCACCGTCACATCCACGTAGCCGACGCCGTGGACGTCCCACGGCTTGACCTCCAGGACGAGCGCCTCCTGCTCTCCGAGCACGCGGCGAGCGTACCGCAGGCGGTCGACGGCTCGGAAGGGCCGACCACCCCCGGCGACCTGCCGGTTCGCGCCTCCGGCGGCCCCCCGGTACGGTCATCGGACCGTGAGGCCCCGCACGGACGATTCAAGGTTCGACGCCTCGAGGCCGACTCCCTAGACATGTGGAGGGGGATCCGCAGGTCTCGTCGTGTCATCACGCTCGCGCTCGCCGCGGCGCTGGGCCTGCTGATCCTGCCGTCCTCCGTCGCCACCGCGACCGTCTCCGCGGTCCCGCGGGACCTCACGCTGGGCGAGCCGGGATCCGGACCGCCGGCGGCGGCGGCGAACCTGGACCAGCGCGCACTCGCACGGGGCGCGTCCGTGAAGTGGTCGGATGTGTCGGCCGGCTTCTGGGCCCGTGGCGCGATCGACTACGTGGGCGAGACGTTCCGATGGATGCGGGACTACCCGGCCCTCGATAACGGATCGATCCCGTTCAAGCCGAACCGCCCGGAGACCCGCAAGCTCTTCGCCAGGGCGGTGGTGAAGGCGTTCGCGCCAGACGCCGACGTCGATCGGTCGATCACGTTCAACGATCTCGCGAACGACTCGCCGTATTACGACTACGCGAACGTGGCGGTGCAGAAGGGGTGGATGCGGCCGACGAACAACGGACGGTCGTTCTCACCCGGCAAGGCGGTGACCACGAGGCAGGTGCACCGCGTGCTGGTGCTGGCGCTGGGGCTCAAGCAGGCCGCGGCGGGGCTCGACGCGATCCACACACGCTCGGGCCACCGCTTCAAGACGCCCAGGAACTTCGGCTCGCTGCTGATCGGCATGCGGCTGGGACTGCGTTACAACCACTCCGACGAGTCGTTGGACGTGGGTCCGGACTCGGCGCTGGCTCGATCCGAGGTGGCCTGGTCGCTGTACCAGGCGAAGACGCTGTCGTCGTGGGAGATCTCGGACATGGAGCGCTACCAGACCATCGAGCTCCCCAACATGGGACCGGACAAGCTCGACGTCGTCCAGTGGGGCATCCGGTACGTGGGCTACCCGTACGTGTGGGGCGGCGAGTGGTCGAAGCGGAGCCCGGCCGGCTACCCCTTCGGCGCCCAGCCCGTCGGCGGGTTCGACTGCTCGGGGTTGACCTGGTGGAACATGAAGGAGTCGGGCGGGGGATGGGACAACCAGCCGCCCCGTCCGTACCGTGCATGGCCGCTCCCGCAGCGCACCAGCGCGGACATGGCCACGGTCGGGCACGTTCGCTTCGGATCGCTCTCGGTCGGCGACCTGATGTTCTACGACGGCGACGGCGACCGGCGCGTGGACCACGTGGACACGTTCATCGGCAACGGCTGGTCCCTGGACTCCGGGAGCAGCAACGCCGGCGTCACGATCACGTTCACCGGCAAGGGTTCCTGGTACCAGGACCACTTCGTGCACGGCCGCACGATCATCCGCTGAGGATCAGCGATCCGCGTCCCGCTCCAGCTCCCGTTGCAGGAGAGCCCGTTCCTCGTCGGTGAGCGGACGGCTCGTCGGCTCGTCGGGTGAGCGCGGCACGATCACGCTCTCTGCCTGAGCGCTCACGGTGCCGTCGAGCTTGACGATCTCCTCGCGGGTCCGGACGCTGGACCGGCCGAACGAGTCGAGACGGCACCGGACCAGGATCTCCCCGTCGTCCTGCGTCAGTTGGCTGCGGTAGTCGATCCCCACGTGCGCCAGGACGAAGTCCCAGGTGTCGGCGACCCCGCCGAGCACCGACTGCGCCCAGGCGTCGCGACACTCCTCGAGATAGTTGAGGTACACCGCGTTGTTCACGTGGCCGTAGGCGTCCATGTCTCGCCAGCGGATCGCGATGCGGATCTCCAGCACCCGTTGCTCCCTATCCGTCGATCGGGATGCGGTCGACGGTCACGTCCTGGTCGAGGAGCCACGCGACCGCCCGCTCGATCTCCTCGTCCTCGCCGGTGAGGTCGACGATGAACCAGGCGGTCTGCTCCTCCACGTTCGCACGTCGGATGTTGAGATGCAGCGGGAACGACGTTCGGAGCATCGCGACCGTCCGTTCGCGCTCGGACCCGTCCGGAAACGTCAGGTGCAGCTGCTCCGTCGTCACGCCGGCGGGTCCGGATTCATGGAGCCCGATCGGAAGCCCTCGAGGTCGAGCGTCACGTACCGGTAGCCGAGCGCCCGGAGCGACGCCACGACCTGCGCACGAACCTGCGCGGACGCCAGGCGTTCCAGCTCGTCCGGATCGACCTCGACGCGCACGAGGTCGTCGTGGACACGGACACGACACTGACGGAACCCCAGCTCCTTCAGCACGCGCTCGGCGCGGCCCACCTTCGACAGCATCTCGACCGAGATCGTGACACCGAACGCGATCCGCGACGACAGGCAGGCCGAGGCCGGCTTGTCCCAGGTCGGAAGCGCCAGCGTCCGGGCGGCCTCGCGGACCTCGGGCTTGGTCATGCCGACCTCGACCAGGGGGTGGCGTACCCCGTGCTCGGCGGCCGCCCGCAGGCCCGGGCGGAAGTCGCCCAGATCGTCCGCGTTGGCCCCCGAGACCACCTGTGCCCCGCCGGACTCGGCGGACACGGCGGCCAGCACATCGTAGAGCTCGGTCTTGCAGTGGTAGCAGCGATCCGTGCCGTTGGCCAGGTACTCGGGCCGGTCCACCTCGTGCGTGCGGACGGTCCGGTGCCGGATCCCCATGGAGGCGGCCACCTCGGCGGCCTGCTCGGCCTCGCCCGGCGGCAGCGACGGTGACACGGCCGTGACGGCGAGCGCCCGGCCCCCCAACGACCGGGCGGCCACGGCCGCCACCAGGGCCGAGTCGGTCCCCCCGCTGTAGGCCACGACGACGCCGCCGGTGCCGGCCAGGAGGTCGTGGAGACGGTCGAGCTTCGTGGCGACGGCGGTCATCGGCCGCATCCTCTCACGCACGGCGGGCGTCGCCGTGGGGCCGAAACGTGAGGACGGACCCGGCGAGGGCCGGGTCCGTCCTCGTTGGAGAGAGGGGCTCCACCCGGTCGTTCGCCGTCCTCCGGCGGACGGTTCGATGCGGCGGGGCCGGATCCGTGACGCCGGGTCACGAAGGGCTCGCCGCCGGGCTCAGGAGCGGGAACGCACGAACCGCCAGACGATCGCGAAGGGCAGCCCCAGGACGCCGAGCTCGGCGGCTACCCGCACCTGCGCGTCGGGCATCTCCGCCAGGAAAGCCCGGTCGAACCGGGGCTCGACCAGGCGATCCACCACCAGCCCCGACCGGCGCGCGGCCTCGACGTACGCGCTCGGCCAGTGGATCTCGTTGCGCGTGACGCCGCGCGACCCGTCCGGAACGCGGAAGAAGGCGTGGCCCCCCGTGGCCACCGCGAGTGGATGGATGTCGGAGACGAGCACGTGCCCGCCGGGGCGCACCACACGCGCGAACTCGGCGAACGGCGCGCCGAGGTCCGGGACGTGGGTGAGCGCGAGCCCGCAGGTGACGAGGTCCACGCTCGCATCCCGTACCGGCAGGCGAACGAGGTCCGCGCAGGCGAGGGCGTCCGCGGACCGGGTGGAGCGGGCCCGCGCGAGCATGGCGGGGACGGCGTCCATCGCCAGGACGCGGTGCCCGAGCTCCCGCAGCAGCCTCGCGAGCCGGCCCGTGCCGCACGCGACGTCGAGGGCGAGGCCCGGCGGGAGCTCCGCCACGAGGTCGCGCACCATGGGCTCTTCGGCCGCGATCAGCGCGTTCGCGGTGTCGTCGTAGGTCGCCGACCACGCCGCATACGCCTCGGCGAGCTCCATCGCGTCGACATCGATGTCGGGGGCGGGCTCGACCGCGTCGAGGAGCTCCCGCATCGCAGCAAGCGCAGCCTCGGCCCGCTCCGGGTCGCCGAAGGGCCAGTCGCGGAGGAGCCCGAGGCCGCGGAAGCCGAGGAGCAGCCGCTCGGGCCGGAGCCGCAGTCTCACCGATCGCCGTCGCTCTGCTCGGCGAGGCGCCGATCGACCACCGCCGCGGCGGCCTCCGCGCTGGGGCGCGAGCCGGTCACCGCCGCCAGGAAGTCCTCGCGCTCGAGCGCCAGCAGGCCCAGATCCGTCTCGGCCATCACGGTCGCGGTCCGGGGGACGTCGCGGAGCAGGGCGATCTCGCCGAAGTGGTCGCCTGGACCCAGGCGCGCGATCTCGCGCCCTCCCACCGTGACGACGGCCCGGCCCTCCTCCAGCACGAAGAACCGGTCGCCCGGCTCGCCCTCGCGGATCACGGGCGTCCCGGCCGGGGCCCGCAGGGGGATCAGCCGGTTCGCCACCAGCTCGAAGGCCGGCTGCGGGAGCGGACGGAACAGCTCGATCGCGCGCAGCAGCGCCATGTGGGCCGGGTCCGGCAGCACGGCCCGCCGGTCGAGCGAGCGGAGCGTGGCGGCGAGCACCAACGCGGTGGCGGGCAGGAGCGCGCCCGCCGGCAGGAACGCGGTGCGGGCGCCGAAGAGCGAGACGAAGATCGGGACGGCGGCCGCCCCGATCGCGAGGCCGAGCATGCTGAGCCCCTCCTGCAGACCGAAGACCCGGGCGAGGACCTCGTCCCGGACGCTGCGCTGCAGCAGGGTCCGCACGGCGACGTCGAGGAAGCTGCGGGCGCCGCCCGCGATGAGCAGCAGGAGCAACACGGGCGCGTACTCCGTGGTGGCGGCGATCGCGGCGATCGCGGCGCCGGTGAGGATCGCCGCGAGCTCGATCGGCCAGGCGAGCCGTCGCCGGCCCACCAGCACCGCCGTCGCCGCGGCTCCCAGCAGCCCGCCGGCGCCCACCGCGGCCGACAGGACGCCCGCCGCCTCCTCCCCCCGCGCGAGGACGTCGATCGCGAGCACCGCGAAGAACACATCGAGCATCCCGAGCAGGACCGACTGCGCCCCGGCGAGCATGGCCAGCCCCGCCGCGCCGTGCTCGGTACGGAGCTCACGCAGGCCCTGGGTGGCCGCCTGCACCACACGGTCGGGCACCAGGTCCTCCGATCGGGCGCCGGGGACCTCATGCAGGCGGAGGCCGCGGACGAGCAGCGCCGCCACGCCGGTGGCGCCGGCGAAGACGGTCACCGGTAGCGCCGGGCCGTCGACGGCCACGAGGACGCTCGTGAGCAGCGGTCCGACGAGGATGCCGACCCCCTCGGCCGCGCCCGACATGGAGTTGGCTGCCGTGAGCTCCTCGGGGGTCTCCGCGAGCTGGGGCAGGATCGCGTTGTGCACCGGCCGGGTGAGCGTCGCTGCGCAACTGAAGACGACCGCCGTGCTGTAGACGACGATCGGCGGCGCGAACCAGAGCGCGAGGCCCGCTGCCAGGTACGCGCCCGTCTGGATCACGTAGCCGATCCTCAGCGCCCGGTCGCGGGCCGTGCGGTCGCCCAGCACGGCGCCGAACGGCGCCACGAGCGCCGCGGGGATCAGCTGCGCGATCATCACGAGCCCCGCCGTGGTGGGCCCACCCCGGTCGTACGCGTAGAGCGTCACGGCGATCCAGACGCCGTACTCCGCGGCGATATAGAGCAGGTACGCCGCGATGACGCGCCGAAGCGACGGGTTGCGCGTGGCGACGGCGTACACGCGGGCGGTCCCGGCGACCCCGCTCATCGACCCTCCCGTCCGACGGCGACGCGCCATCCTGACACGCGAACGGGGGCCCCGGAGGGCCCCCGTCGGTGCTGCGTGTGCGGCGTCGGTTCCTTAGAAGTCCATGTCGCCGCCGCCACCCGGCATGGCCGGAGCGGGCGTCTTCTCGGGCTTCTCGGCCACGACGGCCTCGGTCGTGAGGAACAGGGCCGCGATGCTGGCCGCGTTCTGCAGCGCCGAGCGCGTGACCTTGGTGGGGTCGACGATGCCGGCCTTCACGAGGTCCACGTACTCGCCGGTCGCGGCGTTCAGGCCGTGACCGGGGTCCAGGGCGCGCACCTTCTCGACGATCACGCCACCCTCGAGACCGGCGTTGTGCGCGATCTGCTTCAGGGGCTCCTCGAGCGCCTTGCGGACGATCGCGGCGCCGGTCAGCTCGTCGCCCTCGAGGTCCACCTTGTCGAGCGCCACCTGGGCGTTCAGCAGGGCCACGCCTCCACCGGGGACGATGCCCTCCTCGACGGCGGCCTTCGTGGACTGCACCGCGTCCTCGATGCGATGCTTCTTCTCCTTGAGCTCGACCTCGGTGGCCGCGCCGACCTTGATGACCGCGACGCCGCCGGACAGCTTCGCCAGCCGCTCCTGCAGCTTCTCGCGGTCGTAGTCGGAGTCGGTCTTCTCGATCTCGGCCTTGATCTGGTTGATACGGCCCTGGATGTCCTCGTCCTTGCCGCCACCCTCGACGATCGTCGTCTCGTCCTTCGTCACGACCACCTTGCGGGCGGTGCCGAGGAGATCCATCGTGGCGTTCTCCAGCTTGAGACCGACCTCCTCGGAGATCACCGTGCCGCCGGTGAGGATCGCGATGTCCTGCAGCATGGCCTTGCGACGGTCGCCGAAGCCGGGAGCCTTCACGGAGGCGCTGCGGAACGTCCCGCGGATCTTGTTCACGACGAGCGTTGCAAGCGCCTCACCCTCGACGTCCTCGGCGAGCACGAGCACCGGCTTGCCGGCCTGCATGACCTTCTCCAGCACCGGAAGCAGATCCTTCACCGCGGAGATCTTGCTGTTCGCGATGAGGATGTAGGGGTCCTCCAGGACCGCCTCCATGCGCTCGGGATCGGTGACGAAGTACGGCGAGATGTAGCCCTTGTCGAAGCGCATGCCCTCGACGAATTCGAGCTCCATGCCGAAGGTGTTGGACTCCTCGACGGTGATGACGCCGTCCTTGCCGACCTTGTCGACCGCCTCGGCGATCTCCTTGCCGATCTCAGGGTCCGCCGCGGAGATGGCGCCGACGTTCGCGATCTCGTCCTTGTCGTCCACGTCCTTGCTCTGGTTCTTGATGGCCTCGACCGCGAGCTCGGTGGCGCGCTCGATGCCGCGCTTGAGGCTCATGGGGTTGGCGCCGGCCGCGACGTTGCGCAGGCCCTCCTTCACGATCGCCTGTGCCAGGACCGTCGCCGTCGTCGTGCCGTCACCGGCGACGTCGTCGGTCTTCTTCGCTACCTCCTTGACGAGCTCCGCGCCGATCTTCTCCTGCGGATCGTCGAGCTCGATCTCCTTGGCGATCGAGACGCCGTCGTTCGTGATCGTGGGGGCGCCCCACTTCTTCTCGAGGACGACGTTGCGGCCCTTGGGCCCCAACGTGATCTTCACGGCGTTCGCGAGCTGGTCCATGCCCCGCTCGAGCGCGCGCCGCGCCTCCTCGTCGAAGGTGATGATCTTGGCTGCCATCGCCCTTCCTCCCTTTCGTGATGTGCCTGGCCTGGCGGTCCGTGGCTTCCCAGCCCGGGTCTGCGACTGCTAGCACTCGGGCCTGCCGAGTGCTAACGATTGTACCCACGCCGGGGGGCCGACTGACAAACTGACCGAGGCGCTTCTTTCGGTACCATCCGCCTTCGATGAGCGAGCTCCTGCCCTGGAAGCGCCGGTACCGCGCCCCCCGGATCGAGCGGATCAGCTGGGCGAGCGCTCGTCCCGACCGGGCCGCCGTGATCTCCACGGAGAGCGGATCCATGCAGGCCTGGGCGTGGGATCTCACGACCGGGACGCGCCGCCAGGTCTCGGCCGAGGGCGTCGGGGCCGAGGAGGTCCATCTGCTCCCCGACGGCTCGGGCGTGGTGTGGTGGCTCGACCCCACCGGTGACGAGCGGGGGCGCTGGCTCGTGACCCCGTTCGAGGGCGGCGAGTCCGAGCTCCTCCTGCCCGACGTCCCGGACGGCTGGGCGACCGGGCTGTCGATCGTGCCGGGCGCCGTCGCGGTCGGGCTCGCCACGGACGACGACTACCGCGTCTACGTCGCCGTGGGCGGTGGGCAGGCCCGCGAGCTGTACCGGCACGCTCGCCCGGCCGGCGTCGGCCGCGAGTATCCCGCCGGAACCGGCGGGCTGTCGGCGGACGGGAGCCTCGTCTGCATCCGCCACGCGGAGCACGGCGACATCGAGCGCACGGCGCTGCGCGTCCTGGATGTCTCCTCCGGCGAGGTGGTCGCGGACCTCGAGGACGAGGGGCGGGTTCTGATGCCGTCGGGGTGGTCGCCGGTCTCGGGCGACCGGCGCCTGGTGATCGCGGAGGAACGCTCCGGCATCGAGCGCCCCGCGATCTGGGATCCGGCCACCGGCGCCCGCGATCCCATCCCCCTGCCCGATCTCCCCGGGCCGGTGAGCTGGCAGGATTGGTGGCCGGAGGCCGATGCCGTCCTGCTCCACCACGAATCCCGGGGGCGCACCCAGCTCCTGCGCGCCGATCTGCGGACGGGTGAGACGGAGACGGTGGAGGATCACGAGGGCGCGATCTACGGGTCCGCCGTCCGGCCGGACGGCGCGATCTGGTACCGGCACGAGTCCAGCGTCCGGCCGCCAACGATCCGCGATCTCGAGGGCCGCGAGGTGGTCTCCCTCGGCACGCCGCCTGCGCCCGAGGGACGCCCCTACCGTCCGATCTCGTTTCCGAACCCCGCCGGCGAGGAGATCCGCGGCTTCGTGGTCACGCCCGAGGGCGCCCCGCCGTTCCCGGCGGTGGTGCACGTGCATGGCGGACCGAACTGGCACGACCAGGACGAGTTCGAACCCGAGGTGCAGGCGTTCGTGGACGCGGGCTATGCCGTCCTGATGGTGAACTACCGCGGCTCCACGGGCCGGGACACCGCGTTCCGGGAGCGCCTGCGCGGCGACATCGGGTTCCCGGAGTCCCAGGACATCCTGGCCGGGCTGGACCACGTGGTGGGCGAGGGCATCGTCGACCCCGAGCGCGTCGCGCTGGAGGGATGGTCCTGGGGCGGCTACCTCACGCTGTTGAACGCCGGGCTCAACCCGGATCGCTGGCGCGCGGTGATCGCCGGGATCCCCGTGGGGGATTACGTGGCCGCCCACTACGAGTGCGCGCCGGCGCTGCGCGCGTGGGACGAGGCCACGATGGGCGGCGGCCCGATGGACCTGCCGGAGCTGTACCGGGAGCGCAACCCCATGACCTACGTGGACCGGGTCACCGCGCCGGTCCTGTTGATCGCCGGCGATCACGACAGCCGCTGCCCGTTGGGGCAGGTGATGGTGTACGCGCACGCGCTGCGGACCAGGGACCACCCGGTTGAGGTGCACCGGTACGCGGCCGGCCATCACGCCAACGAGGTGGTCGAGCTGATCCAGCACATGGAGCTGTCGCTCGCGTTCCTCGAGCGCTCGTTCGCGTCCGCCGCCCGCGGATCCGGACGGCTCGAGGCTCCCTAGCGGCCTATGAGAAGCCCCACGTGGTGGCGCGCTCGATCTCGACCTCGACGATCACCGAGGACCCCTCCTCGATCGGCGACGACGACTCGTACTGCGTGAACTTCTCGTAGAGCAGGTTCCGGTCGCGTACGAACTCCATGCCGGTCTCGATGAAGTACGGCGCGCCGTAGATCAGCACCTGCTGCAGGAGCTCCCAGTCCTCGTCGTACCGGTCGAAACAGATCGCGACGAACGGATTGTCGCGGATGTTGCGGACCTTCACGGTGTTCGTCTCCGTCGCGAACACCAGGCGGTCGAGGTCCAGCACCGTCGAGATCGGCACGACGTGAGGCGTCCCGTCCAGCCGCGTGGTGGCCAGGTGCCCCACGCGCGCCGCCGCCACGAACTCGGTCTCGTCGCCGGAGAGCGGCGATCCCGCGAGCGTCACTCCTCCCCCGGCGCGCTCGCCGCCATGTCCCTGATCTGCTCCACGATCTCGGCGTTGGCCAGCGTGGTGACGTCGCCGAGCGCGTTGCCACGGGCCACGTCGCGCAGGAGTCTGCGCATGATCTTGCCGGAGCGGGTCTTCGGCAGGTCGGCGGTGAAGATGATGGCGTCGGGCTTGGCGATGGGACCGATCATCTTCGACACGTGCTCGCGCAGCTCTTGGAGCATCGTCTCGTCGCCCTCGACGCCGCCCTTCAGCGTGACGAACGCCACGATGCCCTCGCCCTTCAGCTCGTGCGGCCGGGACACCACGGCCGCCTCCGCGACCTTGTGGTCGTCGACGAGGGCGCTCTCGATCTCGTACGTCGAGAGACGGTGCCCCGCAACGTTCATCACATCGTCGATGCGGCCGAGCAGCCAGAAGTAGCCGTCCTCGTCGCGCCGGGCACCGTCGCCCGCCACGTAGGTCTCGGGCCCGTACCTGCCGAAGTACGTCTCCACGTAGCGATCCGGATCCCCGTAGATCGTGCGCGCGATCGAGGGCCAGGGATGCCGCAGTACCAGGTAGCCGCCGCCGCCAGGCGGCACCGACGTGCCCGACTCGTCGACGACGTCGGCCTGGATCCCGGGGAACGGGTTCGTGGCCGAGCCCGGCTTGAGCGGCGTGACCCCGGGCAGCGGCGTGATGAGGATCGCGCCGGTCTCGGTCTGCCACCAGGTGTCCACGATGGGGCAGCGCCCGCCGCCGATGTACGTGTGGTACCAGATCCAGGCTTCGGGATTGATCGGCTCGCCGACGGACCCCAGCAGGCGCAGCGACGACAGGTCGTGCCGCTCGGGGAACTCGGTGCCCCACCGCATGAACGCCCGGATCGCCGTGGGGGCCGTGTACAGGATCGTGGCGCCGTATCGCTCCGCGATCTCCCAGAGCCGATCCTGCGCGGGCCAGTCGGGTGCGCCCTCGTAGATGATCCCGGTGGTGTGGTTCGCGAGAGGTCCGTACACGATGTACGAGTGGCCGGTGACCCACCCGATGTCGGCGGCGCACCAGTACACGTCGTCCTCGTGGATGTCGAAGACCAGCCGATGGGTCGCCGCCACCTGTGTGAGGTAGCCGCCGGTCGTGTGTGCGATGCCCTTGGGCTTGCCGGTGGTCCCGCTCGTGTAGAGCAGGTAGAGGAGGTCCTCGGCATCCATCGGCTCGGGCTCGCACTCGGCCGCCTGGTCCGCCACGAGGTCGTGGTACCAGACGTCGCGGCCGGCCGTGAAGCCGTGCTCGCCGCCGGTCCGCCGCACGGTGACCACGTGTTCGATCGAGGGGCAGCCGGCGACCGCCTCGTCCGCGTTCTCCTTCAGCGGCACGACCTGCCCGCGGCGGTGCGCGCCGTCGGCGGTGATGAGGATCTTCGCCTGCGCGTCGTTGATCCGGTCCTTCAGCGCCTCGGCGCTGAAGCCGCCGAAGACCACCGAGTGCGCGGCGCCGATCCGGGCACACGCGAGCATGGCCACGGGGAGCTCCGGGACCATGCCCAGGTAGATCGCGACGCGGTCGCCCTTGCGCACGCCGAGCTCCTTGAGGGCGTTGGCGAAGCGGCACGTCTCCTCGTAGAGGTCCCGGTAAGTGATCGTGCGGGTGTCGCCCGGCTCCCCCTCCCAGTGGTAGGCGACCTTGTCCCCGCCGCCGGCCTCCACGTGGCGGTCGAGGCAGTTGTAGCTGGCGTTCAACCGACCGCCCTCGAACCACCGCACCCACGGCGGCTCCCACGCGGACACCGTGTCCCACCGCTTGAACCACGTGAGGCGCTCCGCCTGCTCGGCCCAGAACCCCTCGGGATCAGCCTCCGCACGCTCGTAGATCGTGCGGTCGGACACGAGCGCACGCTCGGCGAACTCCGGTGGGGGTTCGAAGACCCGGTCCTCGGACAGGAGGGCGTCGATGTTGCGCGGTGTGTCGGTCATGACCCTTCCTTCGCGTTCGTCGTCGACGCTGCTCTTCGCACTCGGTGGGGCGCTGCGGGCCGGCTCGGACCGGGGAGGGGCATCGTACGCGGCCGGGAGGCACGAGGCGACCCGGCCCGGATGTGCTTGCTTCCGTGCCTGCCGCGGGTCAGCATCGTGCCTGGAGGCCGCCATGGAGGCGGCCTTCCGGATACCCGAAGGGGAAGGGAGGCCACTCGATGGCCGAGTACGAGGCGTACTGCGTGAAATGCCGCGAGAAGCGGAAGTTCGAGGGCACCGAGGTCACGCTGAAGAACGGCCGGAAGGCCGCGCAGGGACAATGCCCGGTCTGCGGCACCAAGGTCATGCGGATCCTGGGCAAGAGCGCGTAGATCGGGCGCTCGCTTCTTTGACGGTCCGCCGCTGCTGCGAGGCAGGATCCCGGCTCAGTTGAGCCGGGACAGCAGCGTCTCCGGAGCGATCAGCAGCGGCCCCAGCTCCTGCTGGCGGGCCAGCAGATCCGCCACCGTCGTTCGGCGGAACACCCCGTCGATCGCCTGTGCCACGTCGCCCCAGAACCCCTGGAGCCCGCAGCGCGCGTCGGCGAAGCACGTGTGGTCCGTGGGCTCCAGGCACCCCATGGGGAACACCCGGCCCTCGATGGCGCCGGCGATGTCGGCGACCGTGATCTCCGCGGGCGACCGCGCGAGCCGGCACCCGCCGCCGGCGCCGCGGAAGCTCTCCACCAGGCCGCTCTTGTGGAGCGCGCCGAGCTGCTGCTCGAGGAAGCGCAGCGGGATCTGCTGACGCTCCGCGATCTGCCGCGCGGAGACCAGCACCCCCGCGTCGGCGTGACGGGCGAGCTCGATCATGGCTCGCATCGCGTACTCGAGCTTCTGGGAGACCTTCAGCACCGTTCCAGCGTAGGGTGGCGCCGAGGACACGTCAACGCCGGCACCCCCGCTGAGCAGGCCGAACGCCGTGCGCTCGCCGTGCTCCCGGTGCCGACGCTCAAGTCGGCGCATGGTCTGCCGACACCGACATCGGGGCCGGACATCGGCCGGGGAAGGAACGTGTCCAGGTGGCGAAGGTACTGGTGATCGACGACGAGCCCGACGTGTTGATGCTGTGCCGCGTCAACCTCGAGCACGCCGGGCACGAGGTACTGGTCGCGCAGGACGGAGCCCAGGGCATGGTGCTGGCGCGGACCGAACGACCGGACGTGATCGTGCTGGACCTGATGATGCCGCTGATGGACGGCTTCGACGTGCTGGAGGAGCTCACGCTGGACGACGGAACCCGGGAGGTTCCCGTCCTGATCCTCACCGCGCGGACCCGGGCGCTGGACATGGTCCGCGGATGGCGCGCGGGCGCCTGGGGCTACCTGACGAAGCCGTTCGCGCCCGCCTCCCTGACGGCAGACATCGACCGGCTCCAGCACATGACCGCCGCGGAGCGGGACACCGTCCGCACGGAGGCGCTCCGCACGCTCCTCGGCGAGGGCGCCGCCTGAGTCCGCGGAACGCGGCGGACCGGATCGGAAGAGAACCGCTGCTCCGCCGGTAGACTCCCGCCGTGCTGCGCACGGTCGACGTCCCCGCCCGCCACTTGGATGACTATGCGGCAGACGCCGGCGAGGAGGCCGTGGAGCGGCTCCGCGCCGCCGCCGAGCCGCTCCGAGGCGCGCGCATCCTCCAGGTCAACAGCACCTCCTACGGCGGCGGCGTGGCCGAGCTCCTCGTCACCCACGTCGCCCTCATGCGCGATCTGGGCATCGACGCGCAGTGGGCCGTGGTCGAGGGCAGCGACGAGTTCTTCCAGGTCACGAAGGCGGTCCACAACGGCCTGCAGGGGATGGCCGTGGAGTGGACCCCGTCCATGGAGGCGGTGTACTGGGAGCGTGTGAGGGCGAACGCCGCCGCGGTCGACGCGGGATCGTGGGATCACCTGTTCATGCACGACCCGCAGCCCGTCGGCATCCTCACGGCGCTCGAGGAGACCGGGGGGCGCGCCGGCTGTTGGACCTGGCGGTGCCACATCGACGTGTCGCGGCCGCACCCGCCCGTCTGGGAGTTCTTCGAGCCGCTCGTGAACCGGTACGACGCCGCCGTGTTCACGATGGAGGCGTTCGCCCAGCCCGGCGTCTCGCACCCCCGGCTGGCGTTCGTGCCGCCCTCGATCGATCCCACCACCGAGAAGAACCGGCCGGTGGACCCGCGGCTGGTGAAGAAGCTGTTGCGGCGTCACCACGTGGACCCCCAGCGGCCGCTGGTGGTCCAGGTCTCGCGCTTCGACCCGTGGAAGGACCCGCTGGGCGTGATCGACGCGTTCCGGCTGGCCCGCGAGCACGTGCCGGGACTGCAGCTCGTGATGGCCGGCTCGATGGCCGCCGACGACCCGGAGGGCATGGAGTACCTGACGCTGACGCGGCTGCATGCCGGCCCCGACCCGGACATCCACCTGCTCACCGACGCCGAGGGCGTCCTCGCTCCCGAGGTGAACGCCCTGCAGCAGGGGGCGGACGTGGTCATCCAGAAGTCCACGCGCGAGGGGTTCGGCCTGGTGGTCGCCGAGGGCATGTGGAAGCGCCGTCCCGTGATCGGCGGCAACGTGGGCGGCATCACCCTGCAGCTCGAGGACGGCGTGACCGGCTTCCTCGTGGACTCGCCCGCGGCGTGCGCCGATCGGATGGTGGAGCTCCTGCACGACCGATCCCTCCGCACACGGATGGGGAAGGCGGCGAAGGAGCGGGTCCGCGAGCGGTTCCTCAGCCTCCGCGAGGTGCAGGACTACCTCGAGCTCTTCACGTCGATCGGCGGGCCCGCAACGCCGAGAACGCCGGAGTCGGCGGGATGACCGCCCCCGCTCGGCCGATCGTGGTCGCGTCGAACCGGGGTCCGGTGGCGCACGACCTCGAGCCGGACGGCTCGCTGACGCCACAGCGCGGAGCCGGCGGCCTGGTGACGGCGCTGGCCGGCGCCCTGCTGGAGCAGGAGGCCGTGTGGCTCGCGGCCGCGATGACGCCCGGCGATCGGGAGGCGGCCGCCCGCGGCGGCGGCGACGACTCGATGCGGTACGTCGTCGTGCCCGAGGAGCGGTACCGCCGGTACTACGACGAGGTCTCGAACCGCCTGCTGTGGTTCGTGCATCACTACCTGTGGGACATCGTGCGCAGCCCGACCTTCGATGGCGGGACGATGGAGGCCTGGGACGACTACGTGACCGTGAACCGCACGTTCGCCGACGTGCTTGCCGACCAGCCACCCGATGCGGCGATCCTGGTGCAGGACTACCACCTCGGGATGGTCCCGCGGATGGTGCGCGAGCGCCGTCCGGACGCGGTGATCTCGCACTTCTCGCACACACCGTTCGCCGGCCCCACGTACCTGCGGATCCTGCCCACCCGGATGCGCGAGGATCTCCTGCGCGGGATGCTGGGGGCGGATGTCTGCGGGTTCCAGTCGGGAGGCTGGGCCGACAACTTCCTGATGTCGTGCCGCACGCTGCAGGGCGCCCGCGTGGACCTGCAGCGCCGGCGCGTCGTCTACGAGGGACGGGAGACGCGCGTCCGCGTGTATCCGATCTCGGTGGAGGCCGGCCCGCTGCGGGAGGCCGCGACGCAGCCGGGAGTCCGCAGGAGCCGGCTCGACCTGGAGCGGTGGCGGGGCGACGCCAAGCTCCTGCTGCGAGTGGATCGCCTGGAGCTCACGAAGAACATCCTGCGAGGATTCCTTGCCTACGAAGCGTTCCTGCGCAGCTCGCCGGAATGGCAGGGCCGCGTGCGCTTCCTGGCGCTCCTGAGCCCCTCACGGATCGAGCTCGACGAGTACCGGACGTACGCGGAGGAGTGCGTGCGGGAGGCCGAGCGGATCAACGACGCGCTCGGCACGCCGACCTGGCAGCCGATCGAGGTCCACACGAAGGACGACTACGACGAGGTCGTGGCCGCCTACGGGTTGTACGACGCGTTGCTCGTGAACCCGGTGTACGACGGGATGAACCTCGTGGCCATGGAGGGTCCGATCCTCAACCGGCGGCGCGGCGTCCTGGTGCTGTCCAGGAACGCCGGCGCGTACGGGCGCATCGGCCAGCACGCGCTCGGCGTGAACCCCTTCGACGTCGACGAGACCGCCGCGGCGATCGCCGCCGCGCTGACGATGCCCGAGGACGAGCGGGACCGCCGCTCCCGAGGGCTGCGCCGCGCCGTGGTGGCCAGTACGCCGGCCCGCTGGCTGCGGGCGCAGCTGGACGACCTCGAACGATCGCGGCGCTAGGCGAGCTCGCGCAGGAGCGCGACCAGTCCGTCGGACCCCTCCACGACCTGGTCGGCCGCCGCCACGAGCGCGGCCGGGGTCTCGGCGGTCCGCACGGCCACCTTGACCGCGACGACGCCCCGTTCCCGCAGCCGGTCCAGGGCCGCGAACGCCTCGAGGTCGGCGACGTCGTCGCCGGCGTACAGCACGGCCTCCAGGCCGGCCCCGCCCACGACCCGCTCGACGGCCCCGCCCTTCAGCGGGCGGTCGCGCGGCACGATCTCCAGGACCATCTTGCCCTCGACGACCATCATCCCGGCCTCGGCGGCCACGGCCTCGAGCGCGGCGAGCAACGACACGCGGGCCCGGTCCGGGTCGGGGGCCTGCCGGTAGTGCACGGCAACCGACGGGCCCTTGTCCTCGACCCACGCCTCGGGGACGGCCGCTGCCGCGTGCTCCACCTGCGGGACAAGCGCGAACACCAACTCGGAGGAGGAGGACTCCAGGCCGTACAGGCCCTCGTACCGCACCCCGGGCACCGAGAGGAGCTCGGCGACCTCCTCGGCTCGGCGGCCGGTGACGACCGCGACCACGGCATACCTGCGGACGAGGTCGGCCAGGACCTCGCGGGCGCCCGCGACCGGCTCGGCGAGCTCCGGGCGGGCGACGATCGGGGAGAGCGAGCCGTCGAAGTCCAGCAGCACGCCCGCGCGACCCGCCCGCTCGCGGACCGCGGCGATCACGTCAACCGGCGGGCGGCTCGTAGTCCTCGCCGAGGACCACCACGACCTGCACGCTCGGGTCGACGTCGCCCACGTCCGCGGAGAGCTCCTTGACCTTCGCGCCCTTGAAGTGCTTGTCCGCCAGCTCCGTGGCGTTGGACTCGTTCTGCGCGGCGTCGCCCGTCCCCAAGAAGTACACGACGGTCCGCTCGACCGGCTTGGTCTCCGTGTCCGTGGGGTCCTGACCGGATCGGTATCCCTCCTCGAGGAGACGCTCCATGACCGTGCCGGCCAGACCCTGCTGGTACGTGCCGTTGAACACGGCGACCGGGATCTCCCTCGGTGCGGCGGGTTTCGGCGTCTCCTCCACCGTCGGGGCGGGAGAGTCGGTCTCGGCCGGGCTGCGGTCGGAGGGGCTGGGCGAGGGACTCAGGACGACGTCGGGCTGCGACCCGGCCTCGACCGCGGCCGGACTCGCGAAGCCGTTCGCCAGCACCAGGCCGCCCGTCACCAGCAGCGCCACGATGATGATGATCCGTGCGGTTCCGGTGTTCACGCGGCCAATCCTACCCGCAGCGGGGTGCTCAGACCGGAAGACCCAGCCGGGTCGCGACGCGGCGCCGGCGCCGCTGCTCGCGGAGACGGCGGAGCCGCCGGACGAGCATGGGGTCGTACGCCAGCGCCTCCGGCAGGTCGATCGCCCGGTTCAACAACTGCTGGTAGCGGGCGGCGGAGAGGCCGAACCGCTCCCGCACCGCCCGCTCCTTCGGACCCTGCTGCTGCCACCATCCGCGCTCGAAATCGAGGATCGCGCGGTCGCGCTGCGGCAGGCCCTCGGGGGCCTCGGGGGCGGGGTGGGTTCCGGTCATCGTGTGTGGCAGGGTACCCAGCCACGCCCGCCGTTCAAGCATCCCCCGACCTCGGCCGATTCACCGAGGGAGGCCCATCGAGACGCGGTGAGACAATGAGCCGCCGGGCGCAGCGGGGGCAACGGATTGGTCGACGCCATGAACGAGGAAGCACAGCTCGGTCGGGACCGTGTCCGATCCGTGGCGCAGCTCGACATGCTCCACAGCCTGGCGGCCAAGCTCAACAGCCTGGGCGACGTGGAGGAGATCGGCGCGGCCATCACCGCCGAGCTCCGGACGATCATCGACTACCACAACTGCCGCGTGTACCTGCTGCAACCGAACGGCACCACCCTCATGCCGGTGGCGTTCCGCGGCGAGCTGCTGGCCGAGTACGGCGAGGAGACCCTCGAGGAGCTGATCTCCGAGCTGGGTGAGGGCATCACGGGCACGGTGGCCGCGACGCGCGAGTCGCTGCTGACGCCCGACGCGCGCGACGTCGACTTCGCCGTCCTTATCCCGGGGACCGACGACATCCTGGAATCCATGCTCGCCGTGCCGATGGTCGCCGGCAACGACGTCTCCGGCGTGATCGTGCTGTCGAGCCTCGGTTACGGCGCGTTCGACGAGGAGGACCAACGGCTGCTGGAGGTGCTAGCCTCGCACGCGGCCGTCGCGATCGAGAACGCCAAGCTCTTCCAGGCCGAACGGGAGGCGGCGGAGACCTCGACGGCGCTCCTGCGACTCTCCCAGGTGCTCACCGGCATGCATACGACCGAGGCGATCCTGGGGGAGGCGATGGAGACGATCCCCAGCCTCGTGCCGTCCGCGTCGGTCTCGGCCTACGTGCGCGAGGAGGACACTGGCGCGTTCCGCCTGCACGACTCGTTGAGCATCGGCCCCGGCGGCACCGACATGTCGGGCGCCGCGTTGATCCCGCCCGAGGTCGCCTCCCAGTTCCTGATGTCGGTCAGCGAGCCGTTCGTGCTCCCGCGCGAGGTGGTGGCGCAGGTGCCCGCTGAGTACCAGCTCCAGGGCGCGCCCAGCGAGGTGCTCGTGGCGCCGCTGCGATGGGAGCCGGACGGCTTCGGGGCGCTGGTCATCATCGCCCCCGACCACGAGTCATCCTTCGAGGAGCATTCCGTCCGGCTGGCGGGCGGCATCGCGGACATCACATCGCTTGCCCTCGGCAACGCGAGCCGCCTCTCGGAGCTCGAGCGGTTCCACGAGCTCGTCGAGAGCCTGGATGCCGTGTTCTGGGAGGCGCACGCGGACTCGCTGGCGTTCACGTTCCTCTCGGGGCGCGCCGCGGTGATGTTCGGCGCCGACGGCGAGGCCTGGGTCACCGCCGACCGCACCTGGGGCGAGCACGTCGTGGACGACGACCGTGCCGCGGCACTGGCGACGCTCCGCGGTGGCGACCGGGACGGTGACGACGTGAGCGTCGAGTACCGGGTGCACACCCCCGACGGCCGCACCATATGGATCCGCGACCTGGTGCACGCGGTCCGTGCCGCGCAGGGGGTCGTGGAGGGCTACCGCGGACTCATGGTGGACGTCACCGAGCGCAAGCGGGCCGAGGAGGCGTTGCGCAAGTCCGAGCGGAAGTACAGCGAGGCGTTCCGCCGCGAGCGCGAGGCGGCGCAGCGCCTGCGGGCGCTGGACGAGATGAAGAACACGTTCCTCGAGGCCGTCTCCCACGACCTGCGCACGCCGCTCACCTCGATCCTCGGGTCGGCCCTCACGCTGGAGCAGTCCGGGCTGCAGATCGCGCCGGAGGACGCGCTGGACCTGGTGGGACGGATCGCCTCGAACGCCCGAAAGCTCGAGCGGTTGCTCTCGGACCTGCTGGATCTGGACCGGTTGCAGCGGGGCATCATCACGCCCCAGCGGCGGTCGACCGATCTGGAGGCGCTGGTGCGCCACTGCGTCGCCGAGACGGAGCACGCGGCGGCCCGGGAGATCACCGTCGACGTCGAGCACGTCACCGTGGAGGTCGATGCCGCGAAGGTCGAACGGATCGTGGAGAACCTGCTCTCCAACGCGATCCGGCACACCCCCGCCGCGGCGCCGGTCTGGGTCCGCGCGCGCGAGCAGGACGGCGGCGTCCTGCTGGTGGTGGAGGACGCCGGGCCCGGGGTAGCGGAGGAGCTGCGCGAGGCCGTCTTCGAGCCGTTCCGTCAGGCGCCGGGCTCGGTCTCGGTGCACTCGCCGGGCGTCGGCGTCGGGCTCACGCTCGTGCGACGCTTCGCCGAGCTCCACGGCGGCCGGGCCTGGGTGGAGCCACGCGAGGGCGGCGGCGCCAGCTTCCGGGTGTTCCTGCCCGCGGCCTGAGGAGCCGCCTACTCGCCCGCCTCCTCCATGCCGCCGACCTCCGGCGCCGGGGTCGCGGCGATCTCCAGCTGCAGGGCCACGATCTCGTCGATCAGGCGCTGCGGCTCCGAGCCCGCGTCGTACTGCTCCGTGCGCTCCCGCACGATCAGGTAGCCGAGTTGCTCCGCGAGGTCGTCGGCGCGTCGCCTCGCCTGGAGGTCGCCGGCCTTCTCCTTCGCCACGTCGGCGGCCTTCTTCGCCGCGTCGGCGCCCTGCCCCGCGATCTCCTTCGCCTTGTCGAGCAGGCCCATGGTCGTCCTCCTTCGCTCGGTGAACCGTCAGTCTTCCACACGGGCGACGGAAGGTCCGAGGCACACCGTCGAAGGGCGTAGCCGTCGCGGGGGAGCCGCTTCCGGGCCCTCCGGACGAGCGTTCGCGCACCCGCGATGCCGATATCTGGAGGGCATCGTGCGACGGGCGGCGGCGGAGATCGTGGGCTCTGCCGTCGCCCTCGCCGTGCCGGGACCCGGTTGTCCCGGGGTCACCCCGCGCGACCCGCTCCCAGGTGGCCGGCCGGTAGCATCCACGCGTGCTCGACCTCCTCGTCGTCGACGCCACGATCGTGGACGGCACCGGCGCGGCGCCGTTCCGCGGATCCGTGGGCGTCCTCGGCGACCGGATCGTGACGGTCGCGCGCGACGGAGCGGCGGGCTCCGAGGCGGCGCGCCGGATCGAGGCCCGGGGGCGGGCGCTCTCACCCGGCTTCGTGGACGTGCACAACCACTCCGACGTCGTGCCGCTGGTGGAGCCGTGGATGGACTCCGCCCTGCGCATGGGCTCCACCACACTCGTCGTGGGGAACTGCGGGGCATCTCCCTGGCCGCCTGCGGGCGCACCGGAGATGGCGACCCTGATCGGCGTTCCGCCCGAGGACCTCGAGATGCCGTGGCCGACGTTCGCGAGCTACCTGGAGGGCATCGAGTCCTGCCGGCCCGCCGTCAACGTCGCCGCGCTCGTCGGCCACGGCGCCCTGCGGCAGGAGGCGATGGGCCTCGAGCGGCGGGAGCCCACGCCGGACGAGCTGTCGCGGATGCGCCGGATGGTGACCGAGGCGATGGAGGCAGGCGCCGTGGGCCTGTCCACGGGGCTGATCTACGTGCCGGGGATCTACAGCCGGACCGACGAGGTGGTCGCGCTCGCGGAGGCGGTCGCGCCGTTCGCCGGCGTGTACGCGAGCCACATCCGGGGTGAGGGCCGCGATCTGTTCACGGCGGTCCGCGAGGCGATCGAGATCGGGGCCCGCGCCGGCGTCCCCGCGCACGTGAGCCACCTGAAGTGCGAGAGCGCGCTGGTCTGGGGTCGCACGGACGAGCTCCTCGAGCTCTTCGAGGGTCACGACGCCACGGCCGACCAGTACCCGTACACGGCGTGGGCGTCGAGCCTGTGGTCCCTGCTGCCGGACTGGGCGCCGGTGGGCGACCTCGCCCGGCTCCTGGAGGACCCGGGGACCCGCGCGCGGCTCGTAGCGGCCGTCGAGCACGGGGAGCCGGCGTTCCAGAGCTCGATCGACGGTGTGGGCTGGGACCGCATCGTGGTCGAGAGCACCGCGGAGGCCCGCTGGAACGGCCTGGACCTGGTGGCGATCGCCACGGCGATGGACGTGGAGCCCGCCGAGGCCATGTTCCGGCTGCTGTTGGACGAGCCGGAGACCGCCGTGATCGGCCACGCGATGCACGAGGACGACGTCCGGGCGATCCTGGCGCGTCCGGACGTGATGGTGGCCTCCGACGCCGCCGCGATGTCCCCGCAGGGGCCGCTCGGCGCCATGCCGGTGCATCCCCGGAACTACGGCACGTTCCCGCGCGTGCTGGGGCGGTACGTCCGCGACGAGGGGCTCCTGAGCCTGGCGTCCGCGATCCGTGCGATGACGTCGTTGCCCGCGGACCGGTTCGGGCTGCAGGATCGCGGCCGGATCGCCGAGGGTGCCCTCGCCGACCTGGTGCTGTTCGATCCGCAGACGGTCGCCGACATCGCGACGTTCGAGCGGCCGCACGCGTACCCAGCCGGTATCGACGCTGTGATCGTGAACGGGCGGGTGGCCTGGGACGGCGAGCGCGGCGAGCGCGTCGGCCGCGTCCTACGCCGCGGCTAGCTGCGGCGTCCCGCGCCGAGCAGACTACGGCGCGATCGTGAAGCGACGTGCCGCCACGGGCGCCGACAGGTTCCCCATGGAGTCGCGGGCGCGCACGGTGGCCGTGAATCGCTCGCCTCGCTCCACGCCGACGAGGCCGAACGACCACTGGCCGCTGTACGGGCCGTTGGCCACGATGCCGGCGAGGCTCCAGACCTTGGGCGTCTGCCACTTCGCCAGCTTGGCGTTCCACCACTGGAGCGTGTCCCGGTCCTGCACGGCGACCTCCACCGTGCCGATCCGCCGGTTGTCCGTGACCTTGCCCTTGATCCACGCCGGCGACACCGCCGGCAGGACCGCGTCCTGCGCCGGGCCGCCCACGGCCACCACCGGCGCCGTGACGTCGCTCGGCGTCGGCGACGCCGCCGGGTTGAAGACGCTGATCCGGTCGTTCTCCGCGTCCGCCACGTAGAGGTTGCCGGCGGCGTCGTGGGAGATCCCCGACGGGCTCGAGAACTGGTACGGACCCTGCCCCTTCGTTCCCCACGTCCCCAGGAACCCGCCGTCCAGATCGAACGCCTGGATCCGCTTCAGCTTGGAGTCGGTGACGTAGAGGACGCCGTTCACGATGTCGGCGTCCCAGGCGTACTGGAACTGTCCGGGACCGTTTCCGGCCGATCCGAACGTGGTGATCGGCGAGCCGTCCGGAGCGAAGACCTCGACGCGGTCCGTCTGCCAACTCACGGTGTAGATGTTGCCGGTGGCGGGATCGATCGCGGCGCCGTTGTGACACACGGTGATCGAGTCCTGCTCTGCGCCGGTCGCGGCGTCCAGGATCTTGAACGTGCACGAGTTGGGATCGCCGTTCCACAGGAGCCCGTAGTCGCTCACGTACGCGTGGCCGTCGTGGAACTCGATGTCCATGGGCAGCCGGAAGCTGCCGACCTCGCTGGAGTCCAGGCCCGATCCCACGGAGAACCGATACGTGCCGTCCTGTCCGTACACGCGGATCACGTGCTCGCGCGTGTTGGCGACCCACAGGAGACCGGTCGCCGGATCGACGGCGACGCCGCGCGGATAGTCCATCCCGTACGGGGGGTTGGAGTTGCGGATGCCCCAGGCTCCCAGGAACGAGCCGTTCGGCGCGAACTGCTGGAACCGGTTGTTCCACGCGTCGGCGCCCCAGACGTTGCCCGTCACCGGGTCGACCGCGACGTCGCGGACCTCGGCGAAGCGGCCGGCCACCGGCGGTTGCGCGGGATCGGGGTAGGTGTGCAGCAGGGTGCCGTCCGAGTCGTACTCGAAGAAGCGGAAGTTCCCGTAGTCGGCCACCCAGACGTGGCCCTGGTCGTCGATCGTCAGCTCCCGGCCGCCATCGGCGTACTGTCCGGGGCCGCTGCCCTCCGTGCCCCAGTGCGCGAGCGGCGTCCCCATCAGATCGAACTTCTCGATCTGAGAGCCCTCGGCGTCCACCACGTAGACCCATCCGTTGTCCCGATCGATCGCGAGTCCGCGCAGGTCGCCGGTGAACCCGCCGACCGTGCCGACGCCGCCGGGCTGGCCGAAGTCGCGGAGCCACGTGCCGTTCGGCGTGAAGACGTGCACCATCCGGCGGTCGGCGTCGGCCACGTACACGTTGCCGTCCGCGTCGGTGTCGAGACCGTGCAGCTCGACGCCGAACTGGCCGGGGCCGGTGCCCTTCGTCCCCCAGCTCGTCACGAGCGCGCCGCCGTTGTCCAGGTCGTACTTCATGACCTTCGGGAAGTTCGAGTAATGGGCCGCGGAGACGTACAGCCACCGTCCGTCAACGTGGGTCCACACCCAGTAGCCGGCGTTGATGTGGATCTCGTTCAGGTAGGTGCCGTGCTTGTCGTAGTGGGCCAGGTAGCCCTTCCAGAGGTCGGTGTTGCCGAGCTCCGGGACGTAGATGCTGCCGTCGCGGTCGTCGACCTCGATCGTGTACGGCTGGCCCTTGTAGAGCGAGGGCGGCCGGTAGAAGGCGCCGATCTCGTGGCCGCTGTCGGGGTCGTACCGCCGGATCTGGTAGTTCCAGTAGTCGCCCACGAGCATCTCGTCGGTGACCGGGTTGTACTCCATGCCCCACGCATACACGCCGGCCTCGCCGGGGCCGGCGATCGTGCGCACGAAGCCCGGGACGTGCCAGGCGGCGGCGCTCGCAGGCTGCAGGGCGACCGGGGCCACCAGCGTGCCCAGAGCAACGATCGTGGCAACGAGGATCCGGGGGGTCGTTCGCATGGGGAGGCGCAGTCTACCGTCAGATCAACGCGGGAAGCCATCCGGCCGAAGGTCCAAGAGACCGACCAATGACCTTTCGCGCCGACGCAACGAAGGCGCGAAGGGGGCCGCGCAGCCGACACCGTGACGAGCAGGCTCGAGCGGACTCCACGTGATCGTGGAAGCATGTCCCGAGACAGGGTGGGCACGGTGCCTCGAGACATCCCACCGAGAGCCGGCGGTCGGATTCGAACCGACGACCTAGCGATTACAAATCGCTTGCGCTACCGGACTGCGCCACGCCGGCCTGCGGGGATTCTACTGGCGGCCGGGCCGGCGGAAGACCGGTTCGGCGGCAACCAGCGCCCAGATGGTGGCGCCGCCCAGCAGCACCTGCAGGAAGGATCTGGTGTTGCCCTGGGCCACGGAGACGAGGCCCATCACCACGGTGAGGCCGGCCAGGATGAAGCCCACCGCGCGTCCGATCCGCACGAGCCTCCAGACCAGGAGGCCCACGACGATGTCGGCGGCGCCGACGACGACCGCGATCGAGGCGACCGTCCGGGCGGCGTCCCCGACCGGCTCGCCGCCGACCAACACGTCCGAACCCGCCAGCACGACGATGAGACCGGCCAGCAGCGAGAGGACGCCGGCGGTGACGAGCAGACCGGCGGCCGCCGTGACCACCGGGGTCCGGCGGGGCGGCGAGGGCGGCGGCGTGGGCACGCCGGTGGGCACGACGGGTTCCTGCGACATCGTCATCCACCCGAGGCATCGGGATTTCGACCCGCAGACTGAAGCGCCGGGGCCTGGGGCGGGTGGGCGTGAGCGGACCGGCTAGGGCCGCGACGGCAGCACGTAGGCGTACAGGACCGCGGCCAGCGAGGCGGCGGCGTTCAGCGACGCGACCCGCCCACGCATGGGCAGGCGCACGAGCGCGTCGCACCGCTCTCGGGTGAGCCGGGCGAGACCCTCGCCCTCGCTGCCCACGACGACCGCCACGCGGCCCGGCGGACACGGCTCGTCGCCGAGGCCCTGCTCCGCCTCCGCGGCGAGCCCGACCACGAAGAACCCCGACTCCTGCAGCCGCCCGATCGCGCGGCCGATGTTGGCCACGCGCGCGTGCGGGAGATGCAGCAGCGCCCCCGCGGAGGCGCGGATCGCCGCGGGCGTCACGTCCGCCGCCCGGTGGACGCGCGTCACGAGCATGGCGACGCCGGCGGCCTCCGCGGACCTCGCGGCGGCGCCCAGGTTCTGGGGGTCCGTGATCCCGTCGAGGACCACCACGATCGCGTCGTCCGCGAAGGCGTGCTCTGCGAGTTCACGCTCCCCGAGCGGCGCCGACGCCGGACGGTCGCTCGCCAGGCGAGCGACGACGCCCTGGTGGTCGTCGCCGAGCCGGTCCAGGCGGTCACGGTCGACCTCGACCACCGGCACCGCCGCCGCGCCTGCCGCATCCAGCAGCGCGCGCAGCCCCGGCGTATCCCTCGAGCCGCGCGCCACGAGCACCTCCGAGGCGCGGCCGGCGGCGACGGCCTCGGCCGCGGCACGCCGGCCGGCCACGACATCGTCTCCCCGGATCCCGGCGCTCGCCTCGCGTCCGCGACCGGCGGGCCGGCGGCGACGGCCTCCGCTCACGACAGGACGGCGACGGCCAGGCATCCGGCCCCGTCGCCGGCGAGCCCCAGCCCCTCGGGCCGCGTGGCCTTCACGGAGACCGCGTCGACGGCGACGCCCAACGGACCGGCCAGGGCGGCCCGCATCTCCTGGCGGCGCGGGGCGACGGCGGGACGGTCGCAGATCACCGTCACGTCGCACGAGGCCGGCCGGAGCCCGGCGCCCGCGACGATCGCCACGGTCCGCGCGAGCAGGTCCACGCCCGCGATGCCGGCCAGATCGGGATCGGTCTCGGGGAAATGCTCGCCCACGTCGCCGAGCGCCGCCGCGCCCAGCATCGCGTCGGCCACGGCATGGCACACCGCGTCGCCGTCCGAATGTCCCGCCAACCCCGGCTCCCCGTCGAACCGGATACCGCCCAGCCACAGGGCGCGACCCGGATCCCGTGGATGCACGTCGAACCCCAGCCCCACCCGCGGGGCGTCCGTCACCGCTCGCCTTGGATGCGGGCCTGCGCCCGGGCGAGGTCGAGCAGCGTGGTGATCTTGAAGTTCCGGGGATCGCCCTGGACCGCGGCCACGCGATACCCGGCCCACTCCATCACCCCGGCGTCGTCGCTGAAGGCGACCGAGGCCTCCTGCGCCCGCTCGTGCGCCTCGCGCAGGGCCTCGAGGCGGAAGGCCTGCGGCGTCTGGGCCAACGCGAGCCCCTCCCGGGCCTCGGTGCCGACGATCCGCCCGGAGAGCACACGCTTGACCGTGTCCGCGATGGGCACCACCGGGATCGCCGCGTCCACGTGCTCGTCGACCGCCTCGACCACGGCTGCGAACAGATCCGGCGGCGCGAACGGGCGCGCGGCGTCATGGCACACCACCACCGGGGATCCCGCCGGCACGGCGTCCAGCGCCCGCGCGACGGACTCGTGGCGTGACTCCCCGCCCATCACCACCGTCACCGGCAGATCGACCTCGGCCAGCACCTCCGTGGCGCGCTCCTCCATGCCGGCGGGGACGGCGACCACCAGCGAGCCGATCGCCGGCGACGCCGCGGCCGCGGCGGCCGAGAGGGACACCAGCGGCCGCCCCCCGATCCACAGGAACGCCTTGGGCTCGTCGGCGCCCAGCCGACGGCCGGAGCCGGCGGCGAGGATCACGGCGGTGACCAGGCCCTCGGTCACGCCCCCGACTCCTCGGGCAGGGCGCTGAAGATCATGCGGCCCGTGGTGGTCTGGATGACGTTCTTCACGCGCACGGTGACGTCCGAGCCGATGTGCGGGTTGGCGGACTCCACCACGACCATGGTCCCGTCGTCGAGGTAACCCACGCCCTGCCCGTGCTCGCGCCCCTCCTTCACGAGATGGACGGTGAGCTCGTCGCCGGCGTTGAACGGCGTTCGGAACTTCGTGGCGAGCGAGTTGATCTGCGCCACCGGAACCCGCAGAGCCTCCGCCACGCGGGCAAGGTTGTGATCCACCGTCACCAAGGTACCTCCTCGCTCCTTCGCCAGACGAACCAGGGCCGCGTCCACGTCCTGGACACCCAGCTCCTCCACGAGCTGGATCTGCACGGTGGGGGCCTTCTGTAGCTCGACGAGGATATCCAGACCGCGGCGTCCGCGGGCCCGGCGGCGATGGTCCGAGGCATCGGCGATGGACTGGAGCTCCCGGAGCACGCCGTCGTGGAGCAGGAGCGTGCCGGTGATGAAGCCGGTGTTCACCAGGTCGGCGACGCGGCCGTCGATGAGCGCGCTGGTGTCGATCACGTGGATGTCGCCCCGGGCCGAGGCCGAGGCACGCGGTTTCATCCCGATCAGACCGAAGAGATCCTCGTACCGAGCCTGTCCGAGGTGGAATCCCATCGTTCCGAGGAACAGGTAGATGAACAGGATCATCGTCCAGCCGATCAGCGGCGGCACGAAGAGCAGCGGGATCATGAGGAGCCCGGCGATCACCAGGGCGATGACGAGGCCCACGGTGCCGCCCGCGAGCTCGGCCGGCTGACGGCGACGGAGCTCCTCCTCCATGCCGGAGACCGCGCGGATCGTCAGGCGGCCGAAGACCCCGCCCAGGACGTAGCCGGTGGCGGCCCCGAGGAAGACGTAGAGGACCGCCCTGGCGGCACCGACCTGCTGGTTGGTGCGCACGCCGATCGTGTAGCCGCCGGTGGCGAACAGGGCGATGAAGATGAGCCGCACGCCCTCGACGAGCTTCCCGCGCAGCTGCGCCCGGGTCTCGCGGGGCTCTCGAGACTCTCGGGGTCCGTCGCCGCTCATGCGCCCAGGGTCCTTCCTCCCACCGCGGACCACAAGGGTATCGCCGCGGGGATCACGCCCGAGCGGGTTCCGGTGTTACAGCTCGGCCGGAACGCGGCCTCCGTGCGCCTTCTCCAGGACGTCGTCGATCATGGCCTCGGCCTGCTCCTCGGAGTTGCCCGTGGCGTAGTGCAACTCGGAGATGAGGATCTGGCGGGCCTTCTGGATCATGCGCTTCTCACCGGCGGACAGGCCCTTCTCGCGCTCACGGATGGCCAGGTTCCGCAGGACCTCGGCGACCTGATAGGGGTCGCCCGAGTGCAGCTTCTCCATGTTGTTCTTGAAGCGTCGGCTCCAGTTGGCGGCCATGGAGGACTCGTCCTCGGTCAGGACCTTCAGGACCTTCTTCACCTCGTTCTTGCTGACCACCTGCCGGAGCCCGACCTCCTCGGTGGAATCCACCGGCACCATGAGGGTCAGGTCGCCGTAGGCGACCCGGAGGACGAGGTACTTGCGCTTCTCGCCCAGGAACTCCCGATCTCGAAGCTCTTCGATCACTGCAGCCCCGTGCTCCGGATGCACAACGGTGTCGCCCTTGCGGAACACGGAACCTCCCCGTGGTTCGAGACGGTCGGAAAACGCGGGTTCGCGTTGACTAGTCACACAAGATAGCACGGTGACGCGCTGCGGCGCAAGACAAAAGTGCAGGTCAGGGGGCCAGTGGGACGGATCGGCTGACCCCGGCAGGACTACGCCGAACGCATCACGCGTGCCTGGTCCACGGCGTCCACGACCCACCCGAGGGCGTCCCGGAGATGCCGGACGGGGATCAGCCGAGGGCCCTGATCTGCGTCCTGACCTGCGGCGGAGGGGGGCGCGAAGACGGTTCGGATCCCCGCGGCGCGGGCGGCGGCCAGCCGCTGCCCGAGGGCCGGAGCAGGCCGCAGCTGGCCCGTCAGCGCCACCTCGCCCACGAAGGCGGCATCCGCCGGGCAGGCGATCCCCGTGGCCGCCGAGGCGAGCGCCGCCGCGACGGCGAGGTCGCAGGCCGGGTCGTCCACGCGGATCCCGCCCGTGGAGGCCCCGAAGAGTTCGGCGCGCCCCAGCGGGATCCCGCCCGCCCGCTCCAACACGGCCGCCACGAGCTGGAACCGGCGCAGATCCAGGCCGGTGGCCTGCCGCCGTGCCGAGCCGTCCGAGCTTCCGACCAAGGCTTGGACCTCCACCGCGAGGGCGCGGCGGCCCGCCTGGGGCAGCGCCGTGGCGGCCCCGGGGACGTGCTGGCCGCTCAGCAGGATGCCGGTCGGATCGATGGGGTGGAGGCCGTCGGCGCGCATCTCGAACCACGCCGACTCGCCCTCGGCGCCGAACCGGTTCTTGCCGCCCGTGACGACCCGCAGTCCCGACCGAGGGTCCCCGTCGAACGTCAGCACGACGTCGACCGCGTGCTCGAGGGTCCGTGGCCCGGCGAGCTCGCCGTCCTTCGTGACGTGGCCGGCGAGCATCACCGCGATCCGCCGGCTCTTGGCGAGCCCCACGAGCGCGTCGGTGCAGGAGCGCACCTGTGCGGGACCGCCCGGGAGCTGGGTGGCGGCGGTGTCGCGGAGGGTCTGGATCGAGTCCACGGCGACCAGGAACGGGTGCTCCGCCGCGGCCGTGGCCAGGACCTCGGCCAGATCCCGCCCGGGAGCGAACGCGATGCCGTCGCATCCCACGCCGAGTCGCCGGGCGCGATCCGCCACCTGGGCGTGGGACTCCTCCCCCGATACCACCAGGCACGGATGGCCCGAGGCCGCCAGCCGTCCGACGACCTGGAGGAGCAGCGTGGACTTGCCGATGCCCGGCTCGCCCGCCAACAGCGAGACGGAGCCCGGCACCAGCCCGCCTCCCAGCACCCGATCGATCTCGCCGAAGCCCGTGGAGACCCGCGGTTCGGGAGCAGCGTCGCCCGGCGCCGACAGCGGCCGGGCCGACGAGGCGGCGGTGGCGGTGGCCGGGCGGGCCGACTCGTGCACGGTGCCCCACGCGCCGCAGCCGCCGCAGCGCCCGACCCATTGGGCCGTCTGGTGGCCGCACCCGTCGCACGCGAACACCGCCCGGAGTCTCGACATGCGGCCACCCTAGCCGGGGGCGCCGACACGCCCCGGCCGGTGTCATACCCGGCGGGTACGGTCCGGTCCCGGACTAGGCCGAAGGGCTCGAACACGGCTCTAGCGGACAAATACCTGCCCCGGGGGATTCCACTTGGAGGCGATATACCCGATACCTGTCACGGGACAGTTCGCGGTCGTCGGGACCATGGGAAGGAGACACACGTGCGAGTCGTCAGCGTCGGCGGCGACGGGGAATTCGGGACCCCCGATGCCGGCATCCTCGAGCCCGTCCAGCCGGTCGAGGAGGACGTCGCCGACGACGAGCCCGACTACCCGCTGGTGCTCGTCACGTGGCACGACGCCTGGTTCGACTTCGAGGAGTCCGACCCCGAGGACTGCCGCGCCGACTACCTGGTCCGAACCGTCGGGTTCCTGGTGAACGAGGGCCAGCGGTTCCTCTCCATCGCGCAGGAGATCCTGCCCGACGGGGACGGATTCCGGGCGGTCACCCACATCCCGCTGTCGATCATCGAGGCCGTCACCGTGCTCGCCGCCGAGATCGACCGCGACCAGCCCGCCGTGGGCTAGTGCTATCCTCGGCAGGTCCGCTGGCGCGCGTCGCGCGCCCCATGCGAAGGCCAGACGAAGGCCAAGACGAAGGAGGGATGAGCTGATGACCACCGCCTCGGTCGTTGTCGCCGCGCGTCCCTCGAACGCGGACTAGCAGCCCCTTCCAGCTCCCAGGTGCCTGCCGGCCGCCCGTTCGGGCGGCCCTCGTCGTCTCGGGGACGCGCGCGTCGATCCCGACCCCGACCCGATCCCGACACCAGGAGGCACTCCGTTGCTGGAATCCGACGTACTCGAACGCTTCTTCGAAGAAGGCTTCATCACCGAGGTGGTCCGCCCGCTCTCCAGCGGCAAGGAGGCGACGATCCACCTGTGTCGCGCCGGCGAGTTCGCTCCCGGCCACGACCTGGTCGTCCTCAAGGCCTATCGCGCCCGCGACCGGCGAGACTTCCACATCTCCCAGACCTACACCGCCGGGCGCGTCGTCCGGGGCCGCCCGGGCCGGGCGATCGCCACGAAGACGCGCTTCGGCCGCGAGGTCGACGAGGCGCTCTGGCAGGACCGCGAGTGGGAGATGTTGCGGGCGATGCACGAGGTGGGCGTCGCCGTGCCTGCCCCGATCGTCACGTTCGGGTCCGCGATCCTGATGGAGTACCTCGGCGATGCGGACGGCGCCGCGCCACAGCTGAAGGACCTGTCGCCGGATCCCGACGAGGCCCGGGACCTGTTCGACCAGACGATGCGGGAGGTCGAACGCATGCTCTTCCACAACGTGGTCCACGCCGACCTCTCCGCCTTCAACCTCCTGGTGTGGGAGGACCGCCTTCGCGTCATCGATCTGCCGCAGGCCGTGGATCCACGGTTCAACCCGAACGCCTGGGATCTGCTCGAACGTGACCTTCGCAACGTGGGCACCTGGTTCGCCAGGTACGGCATCGAGCTGGACGTGGCCTCGGCGGCCGCCGACCTGCGGGTCGGCTTCGAGTTCGCGGAGCTGGTGCCCCCCGACCTCGAGCTCTAGTCGGTGGGGCGCCCGATCGGGTGGGCCTGCAGCGCAAGGCCTGCCACGATCGCGACCAGCCCGGCGAGTAGCACGAGGGCGAGCGCGGTCCGGATGTCCCGGGCCACCGCATCCCACACGGCGTCCACCGCCTCCTGACCCTTCGCGGTGTTCGCCTGACCCGCGGCGGCGGTCTTCGCGAGCGCGAGGGCGCCCAGCGCCAGGACCGCAGCCACGGCTGTGGTGGCGCCGACCCATCGGAGCGCGGCGGAACTGCGCCCGGACACGAACACGGCGCCGGCCGCACACAGGAGTCCGATCACGATCGACGGCCAGCCGGTCCCTCGGGTCACGTCCTCCAGCCGCCGGTACGCCTGCACCTGCTCCCGGTCGACCACCATCACGCCGGTGAGCTCGCCGCCGGCGATCCCCAGGTCCCCGCCGGTCCGCTCCATCCCCTCCTGCATCGCCGCCAGCATGCCGTCCAGGCGGAGCACGACCTGCGGAGCTCCGCCCTCCAGCAGATCGCGCTGGAGCGCCACCACCGACTCGGTGAACGCCAGGCGGAACGGCTCCGTTGTGGTGAGGAGCTCGGCCAGCCGCTCGAGGGCCTCGGCCGCAGCCTCCTCGCGGAGCTGCGGATCCAGCACCTGCATCCTGGTCGTGAGCTTCTCGGCGACCGCCAGGCGCACCGCCGGCTCGTCCAGCAGCCGTCCGGCGACGTCGGGGGCGTGCGCCGGCTCGTACAGCGTGCGGTGGGCGGCGAGCGAGATCGCGCCGACGACGAACGAGACCGCGGCCATCAGCGTCAGCACGCCGGTCAGGATGCGCCCGACCGCACTTCCCCGCAGCCACATGGGAGGCATGCTATGGCCGAACCAGGCGCGATCGTGGGAACACGCGGGGCGCACGATCACCGTGTCCCCCATCCCGGTTTGCCGCCTCAACCCCTTGACGTCGCGTCGCGCGGGGTCCCATACTTTGAGCAGTTGCTCAAGTCACTCGCTCAGGAGGATCGGCGATGGCGGACGAAGGATCGGCGACGCTCAGCAGGGGCGATGCCACCCGAGTCCGGATCGTGGATGCGGCGATCGAGACGCTCACGCGCGAGGGGTACGCCGGCACCAGCGCGCGGGCGATCGCCGCGACGGGGGGCTTCAACCAGGCGCTGATCTTCTACCACTTCGGGTCGGTCCGAGAGCTGCTGATCGCGGCGCTGGACCGGACGAGCGCGGAGCGGATGGCCGCCTACCGCTCCGCGGCGGAGGGGGCCGGCGACCTCGTCGGGCTGACGGGGGTCGCCGGTCGCATCTACCGGGAGGACCTCGCCTCCGGGCACGTGAAGGTGATGGTGGAGCTGATCGCCGGCGCGTCGTCGGATCCGGCGCTCGCTCCGGAGATCATCGAGCGGATGGAGCCCTGGATCCGGTTCGCGCGGGAGCAGGTCGAGCGGGTCGGCGCCGGGTCCCCCCTGGCGGCGCTGGTGCCGCCCGACGACGCCGCGTACGCGATCGTCGCGACCTTCCTGGGACTGGAGCTGCTGAGCCACCTGGAGGGCGACACGGCTCGCACGGAGCGACTGTTCGAGCTGGCCAACGGGCTCGCCGCGATGGTGACCGACCTCGGCCTGATCGGGCCAACTCCGGCGGGTGATGCGTCGTGACCGCGCTCCGGTCGCTCGTGATCGACACGCTCGAGGACCTGCCGCTCCGTCCGCCCTTGCACATCCGGCCGGGTGTGATGGCCCAACGCTGGGAGGACCTCGCGTTCATCAGCTGGCCGTTCGACCCCGGCGACGTGCAGCGCTTGCTGCCGGCCGAGCTCGAGGCCGACACCTTCGACGGCGCCGCGTGGGTGAGCGTGATCCCGTTCCACCTGTCGATCCGGCTGCCCGGCACGCCGGCCGTTCCCTGGGTCTCGAGGTTCTCCGAGATCAACGTGCGGACCTACGTCCGTGGCCCGGACGGCCGGCGCGGCATCTGGTTCCTGAGCCTCGATGCGTCCCGCCTGGGCGCGGTCGTCATGGCGCGCCGCACCTATCGACTCCCCTACGTGTGGGCCCGGATGGACGTTCGTCGCACCGGCGCCCGCGTCCGGTACCGCGGCGTCCGGCGGTGGCCAGGACCCCGCGCCTCTTGGGACCTCACCCTGGACGTCGGAGGCCCGATGACCTCCCCGGACGACCTTCACCGGTTCCTGACGGCGCGTTGGCGCCTCTTCAGTCCTGCGCCGCTCGCGCTCCCGGCACGCTCGATCGGCCTGCGGACGACGACCGTCGACCACCCTCCGTGGCCGCTGCGGCACACCCGCCTGACGGAGGGCACGGAGTCGCTGCTGGCGGCCGCGGGCCTGCCGGGCACGTCGGCGTCGCCGACGGTGGCGTTCTCACCCGGAGTGTCGGTGCGGTTCGCGCCGGCCGTTCCGGCCGTGAGGCACGACGTTCAGAGCGCGCAGCCGGTGGCGAGCGCCGCGAACTCATGAAGGTCCCCGACCGCGTTTCCGACCGCGGTCACCTCTCCGTCTGGCGCCACCCCGACGCCCTCGTAGTACCCCCGCTCCGTGCCGTCCTCGATCTGCACACGTGACCACGCGGCGCCGTCCCAGTGCCAGGCTCCGGGTGGTTCGATATCGGACGAGGTGATGTCCAACCCGACCGCCCAGACATCGTCCGTGGCAGCGGCATCGACATCGGTCAGGTTCGCATCCGCGGTGGGGAAGGCGCTCTCGCTGAAGGAGACGCCGTCGTAGTGCACCGCCAGCGGGTGGGACCGATCACTGGTTCCCACGGCCCAGACATCGTCGGAGGCGATCGCCGCCACGCCACGGAGCTCGCTGTACGAGTACTGCCCCGAGGCGCTCGGGGTCGCGACCCTCGTCCACGACTTGCCGTCCCAGTGAACAGCAAGGGTCCGGGAGTACCTCCCGTACCGGCCGACGGCCCAGACGTCGTCGGCGGATCGGACGTCCACGTCGAAGAGAGCGGGGTTGGGCTCCCTGGTGGGAGGCGGAACGTCGAACCGCGTCCACGCCCGTCCGTCGAAGTGCCAGACGAGCAGCGACGGACGGTGGTGCCTGCGGTTGCGTTGGCCGACGATCCACAGGTCATCGGATCCGGTCCCGTCGATCCCCCACGCGATCGAGAGACCGGTCCTCAGCATCGTCTCGGTCCACGCCGTCCCGTCCCAGTGCTGGACCGTCGTGTGTCGTGTGGTCCCGCCGCCCACTCGCGTCGTGCGCCCGACCGCCCACACATCGGTGGCCGAGAACGCCACGACGTCCTTGACGTCGATCCTTTGCGGATGCGCCAGCCGCGCCTTCGTCCACAGGGCCCCATCCCAATGCATCGCGATGGCGAACCGCTGGCTGGCATCCCAATGCCGCCCGACGATCCACACGTCGTCCGAGGCGGCGGCGCTCACAGCGAACAGGTCGGTCTCGGCGAGGGAGTCCGTGGGCAACGCGTGTAACGAGCCGTCGCACGCCACCGAGGCCACGGCCAGGGTCCATGTCGGGGCGGCGAGGGCGAGGGTGAGGACGACGACGAGGGGCAGGATCGCACGACGCACGACGGGGGGATCCGATCCGTTGGGGGTCGCGAGGATACCGACAGACCGATCGGCGGCGCAACGTCACGGGTCGGCCAGGGACGCGCCACGGGCCGAGGCAGACGCCCCGGCCCGTGATCGTCAGGCGTTCCGCGCTAGCCCTCGGGCGAGCCGGCGAGCTCCACGGGCGGGCTGTCGGGCGGGAGCACGGACGCCGAGTCGAAGACGATCTCGCCGTCGCGGACGTCGACCAGGATGGTCTGTCCGGCGCGGTACTCCTTCCACAGGAGCTTCTCGGCGAGCGGGTCCTCGACCAGCCGCTGGATCGTCCGCCGCAGCGGCCGGGCGCCGAGCGCGATGTCGTAGCCCTTCTCCGCCAGGAACGTCTTCGCGGCGTCGGTGAGCTCGATGTCGACGTCCTTGGCCTTCAGCTGCTCCTCCACACGCCGCATCATCAGGTCGACGATGTTCTTCACGTCCTCGGGGAGCAGCGAGCGGAACACGATGACCTCGTCGATGCGGTTGAGGAACTCCGGCCGGAAGCTCCGCTTCAGCTCCTCGGTCACCCGGTCGCGCATCTTCTCGTAGGTGACCTCCTCGTTCGCGCTGGCGGCGAAGCCGATGCCGGGGCCCTTCTGGATGTCGCGGGTGCCCAGGTTGGAGGTCATGATGATGATGGTGTTCTTGAAGTCGACCTTGCGGCCCTGCGAGTCCGTGAGATGCCCGTCCTCCAGGATCTGCAAGAGGGTGTTGAACACGTCGGGGTGCGCCTTCTCGATCTCGTCGAACAACACGACGCTGAACGGCTTGCGGCGCACCGCCTCCGTGAGCTGGCCGCCCTCCTCGTACCCGACGTAGCCGGGAGGAGACCCGATCAGGCGACTCACGGTGTGCTTCTCCATGTACTCGGACATGTCGAGCTGGATCAGCGCGTCCTCGTCGCCGAACAGGAACTCCGCGAGCGCCTTCGACAGCTCCGTCTTCCCGACACCGGAGGGTCCGAGGAAGATGAACGAGCCGGCCGGGCGGCGCGGGTCCTTCAGACCGCTGCGCGTGCGGCGCATCGCGCGCGAGACCGCGGAGATGGCCTCGTTCTGCGTGACGATCCGCTTGTGCAGCTCGTCTTCCATGCGGAGCAGCTTCTCGGTCTCCTCCTCGGTGAGCTTGAAGACGGGGATGCCGGTCCAGATGCTGAGCACCTCGGCGATCTCCTCCTCGTCGACCTCGCTCAGGATGTCCATCTCACCCGACTTCCACTCGCGCTCGCGGCGCGCGCGCTCCTCGAGCAGCTGACGCTCCTCGTCACGCAGGCTGGCCGCGCCCTCGAAGTCCTGGCCGTCAATCGCCGACTCCTTGCGGAGGCGCACGTCGGCGATCCGCTCGTCGACCTCGCGAACGTCCGGCGGCGCCGTCATGCGACGGATCCGCATGCGGCTGCCGGCCTCGTCGATCAGGTCGATCGCCTTGTCGGGGAGGAACCGGTCGCTGATGTAACGGTCGGCGAGGTTCGCCGCGGCCACGAGCGCGTCGTCCGTGAAGTTCACGCGGTGGTGCGCCTCGTACCGGTCGCGCAGTCCCTTCAGGATCTCGATCGTGTGCGCGACCGACGGCTCCTGCACCGTGATGGGCTGGAACCGGCGCTCGAGCGCCGCATCCTTCTCCAGATGCTTGCGGTACTCGTCGCGCGTGGTGGCGCCGATCGTCTGCAGCTCGCCCCGGGCGAGCATGGGCTTGAGGATGCTGGCGGCGTCGATGGCGCCCTCGGCGGCGCCCGCCCCGACCAGGGTGTGCAACTCGTCGATGAACAGGATGATGTCGCCGCGGGTCTTGATCTCCTTCAGGACCTTCTTGAGGCGCTCCTCGAAGTCACCGCGGTAGCGCGAGCCGGCCACGAGGGCGCCGAGATCCAGCGTGTAGATCTGCTTGTTCTTGAGCGTCTCCGGCACCTCGCCGCGCACGATGTCCTGCGCGAGGCCCTCGACGACGGCGGTCTTGCCAACCCCGGGCTCGCCGATCAGGACCGGGTTGTTCTTGGTCCGGCGGCTCAGCACCTGCATGACGCGCTCGATCTCCTTCTCGCGTCCGATCACCGGGTCGAGCTTGGTGTCGCGCGCGAGCTGGGTGAGGTTCCTGCCGAACTGGTCGAGCACCATGGAGCCCTGCTGGCCCTCGCCGGGCGTGCCGCCGGGGGCACCCTCGCCCTTGCCGCCGGTGTAACCCGACAGCAGCTGGATCACGGTCTGGCGGACGCGGTTGAGATCGGCCCCCAGCTTCTGTAGGACCTGGGCGGCGACGCCCTCGCCCTCACGGATCAGGCCGAGCAGGATGTGCTCGGTGCCGATGTAGTTGTGTCCGAGCTGCAGCGCCTCGCGGAGCGAGAGCTCCAGCACCTTCTTGGCGCGGGGGGTGAAGGGGATGTGCCCGGTGGGAGCCGCCTGGCCCTGTCCGATGATCTCCTCGACCTGCTGGCGCACGGCCTCCAGGGAGATGTTGAGGCTCTCGAGGGCCTTCGCAGCGACGCCCTCGCCCTCGTGGATCAGCCCGAGCAGGATGTGCTCGGTGCCGATGTAGTTGTGGTTCAACATCCTCGCCTCTTCCTGGGCGAGGACGACGACTCGTCTGGCGCGGTCCGTGAAGCGTTCGAACATGTCAGCGTCCTCCGGGCCGTGACCCGCATGTTCCGAGTCCCCGAGGATCTGCGGACCACGTCCTACCCTCGAGGTGCGGCGGGCGCCGGTGACGCGAGGAGTCGTCGTCGGCGCCCTTCAGGGCCAAGTATACCCAGGACCCCTCATTCGCTCGGAAACGACCGCTCGTGTTCGTGCCCATCTCCGAGTTCTTCGGCCGGCGAGGCCGTCGAGATTAGGGCTGGCGAATGATCGATGCCCGCATCCCCCATCCGGGCTACCCAAAGTCCCCCGAGTGGCCCGTTGTGGTGCCGGATGGCGACCGGCACAATCGACCCACTTCCCGCATCAAGATCCACGAGTAGTGAGTCACCCCCCAGCCCGCTACTTCCCTGTGAGGAGACGATGACGGTGCGTGTCCTGGTCGTTGACGACCATCCTGCTTTCCGCAAGGCGCTGACATCAGCGTTGAACATGGTGGAGGGGTTCGAGGTGGCCGGCGAGGCCGGTGGGGGGGTGGCCGCCTGCGAGGGGGCCGACGAGCTCGAGCCCGACGTGATCCTGATGGACCTGTCCATGCCCGACCTGTCGGGCATCGACGCCATGAAGGTGATCCACGAGTCCAAACCCGACATGCCCGTGGTGATCCTCACCGCGCACGCCGATCCCGGCGTGGAGCGAGAGGCCCGTGAGGCCGGCGCGTCCGGCTTCCTCGCCAAGGGCATCGGGCTGGACGACCTGGTGATCGTCCTGCACGAGGCCGCCGAGCCGGAGGACGAGGCCTAGCCTTCCTACGGTTGCGATCGGTTGGACCGCAGCATGTGACACAGACCCACGAGCAGCTTCTGCGTCACCTGGTGGTTGTGTTCGATCAGACGCCTGAATTCCCAGATGGGGATCGACAGGGTCGTGGTCGGAGCGGTGGTCGTGACCGTGGCCGAGCGGGTCCCACCGTCGATCAGCGATATCTCGCCGAAGTAGTCGCCGGGCTTCAGGTGTCCGATCGTCCGCCCGTCCTGGATCACGTCGGCGGCTCCCTCGACGATCTGATGGAACCCGACGCCGACCTCCCCCTGCGTGGCGACGGTCCTGCCCTCGGGGAACTCGACGCGCTTGGTCATCTGGGCGACGTGACCGAGCTCCTCCTCGGAGAATCCCTTGAAGAGCGGGACGTTGCGGAGCTGCTCGACGGTCTCTGCGTGGTCCATCGGTTCTCCCCTCGACACTCTGCCCGGCGAGCCTACCGTCCCGGACGATGACGCGTGAAGCCCGCCTCGGGTGGCACCACTATGCTGTCGCGGGTCCGGGAGCCGCCGGACGGGTCGGCACGGAGCCGATCGGAGGGGTGGACGCGTGAACTGCTGGCACTGCAAGCGCACCGCCGTGGCGATCTGCAGGTTCTGCGGCCGGGCCGTCTGCGAGGATCACGTGGAGACCGCTCCGTTCGTGCTCGACCTCTATACGGGGAGTGCCGGGACCACCAGGGCGCTCGTGGTGGAGGACGCGATCTCCTGTGGCGCCTGCTCCCCCCGGCCCAGCCCCGTGGACCTGCCTGAGCTGGACTGATGCCCGCGATCGAGCGATCCCGCCGGTCGGCCCTCGAGGCCGCGCTGGCGGCCGAGCCGATCCTGGCCGGCGTTCCCGCCGAGACGGCGGGCGCCCTGGCGTCGCAGGGCCATTTCCGGGAGTTCGCACGCGGGACCTACCTGTTCCACCAGGGCGACGAGGCGCCCGACGTCTGCTTCCTGCTCGAGGGGCGGCTGGAGGTGAGCGCCACCTCGCCGGCGGGACGGCGGGCGCTCATCACGCTGCTGGAGCCCACCTGCTTCCTCGGCTACTTCGCGGTGGTGGGCGACATCCCGCGCACGGCGTCGGTCCTGACGATCGAGGACACCGTGGTGTGGTCGATCGCGGCCGACCACTTCCTGGCGTTCCTGGGCACCGAGCCACTCGTCGCCAGGGGGCTGCTCCGTGCGCTGGTCCGCCAGATCAGCGTGAGCCAGCACGTGGTGGAGGACCTGCTGTTCCTGGATCTGAAGGGCCGCGTCGCGAAGCGGCTGCTGCAGGTCGTGAGCCCAAGCCTCGAGGAGCTGGCCGACGACGGGGCGACCCTGCCCTCCTCGCTCACCCAGGAGGACTTCGCGAGCCTGTGCGGCGGCAGTCGCGAGAACGTGTCCAGGATCATGGCCGAGTTCGGGCGCCGCGGATTCGTGGAGCGGCTCGATCGCCGCTGGGTCGTGCATGACGTGGCGGCGCTCGCGAGGATCGCCGACCTGTAGACGCAGAAGAGGCGCCGCCGAAGCGGCGCCTCTTGTGGAGCGGTTCGGGTCCGGCGTTATCGGGCGGACCTGGCGGAACGCGCGGACCGTGCGGACCTGGCGGAACGCGCGGACCTCGCCGAACGCGCGGTCTTCGTCGCGCGCTTGGCCTCGGACTCCGTGCTGCCCTCGGCCTTCTTCTCCTGCTTGCCCTCGAACTCCGGGCTGATCTTCTTCGGCATGTCCATCCCTCCTGGGAATCGACGACACGCGGACGATACCTCGTGCCTCTGCCCCTGTGCAGTGCCCGTCGACACATCCGGGTGTGACGTTCGTCACAGCGGGATCAGGTGCGGCCGACGACGCGCTCCGCGTCTGCGTCCTCGCGGACCGCGGACGGGCGCAGGGCGGCGGCGACGAGCTGGTCGAACGCCTCGCGGTCCAGACGGAACAACCGTGCCGGCGTCGCCGCTCGAACCGTCGCCGCCCGCGGCGCGTCGTTCAGCAGCGCCAGCTCGCCGAAGAAGCCGCCTGGCTTGACGGTGCCCACGACCTCGCCGTCCTTCACCACGTCGAACCTCCCGTTCGCGACGGCGTAGAAGTATTCGCCCGGCTCCCCCTGCCGGACGACGTCCTCGCCGGGGGAGACCTGCACCCAGGACCCGGCCTCGCGGAGCGACTCGATCTCGGCCGCCGACAGGTGCCGGAACGGGGTGAGCGAGCGGACCTCCGCCACCTGCATCGCCGACCCCATGAGTCCCTCGGCCACGACGGAGTCGGCCAGCCAGGTCTGGAACGCCGAGCGATCGATCGCGAACGCCTCGGAGGCAGCGGTGGCGCGGACGGTCGCGGTCCGCGGTGTGCCCTGCAGGAGCGCGATCTCGCCGAAGGACTCGCCGCGCGTCAACGACCGCAGCTCGATGCCTCCGGCGGACTCGTCGACCACCGCGAACCGGCCGGCGCGAACGACGTAGAAGGCGTCCGCCACGTCGCCCTCGTTGAACACCGTGCGCCCCTCCGCGAACCGGACGAGCTTCACCTTGCCGGCGAGCGCGTTGAGCGCCGCCTCCGGGAGCTCGTCGAGGAGGGGCATCTCCGAGATGAGCTCGCCGGCCTCGCGCCGCCATCCGAGCTCGGTCTGGAACCTGATCCGTCGAGCCAGGTAGCGAAGCTGCGCCCAGATGTGGCGCAGCCACGTGAACACCCCGGCGACGAGCGGCCCGAGGATGAACGCGAACAGGGCGACGGCGAGGATCTGCGTCACGATGCCGCGCCGCCACATCGCCGTCCAGAACGTCTCGAACAGCGGGAACCAGATGAAGTACGAGCTCCAGAGCGCCAGCAGCGTGAAGAGCACGCCGACGATGCCGAACCCGGTGAGGCCGGCCTCCTGCTTCGTCAACCGCTGGCGCCGACGGAGCTTGCCCGGCAGCTCGTGGCGCAGGAACGACAGAGAGCGCGGTCGCAGGTCCGGCGTCTCGAGCGCGTCCACCATCATCCAGTAGCCGTCGAGCTCCAGGAACGGGATCAGGTTCAGCAGGGCGGTGAGATACGTGAGGACCGCGAGGCGGAACATCGTGAGGCCGAAGCCGGAGTCGACCGGCAGGAGCAGCGCGACGATCGAGGCCGTACCGGCGACGCAGAGGCTGAGGTAGGGGCCGTACCAGGCGTTGCGGATCCGGTCGCGCGGCGGCGTCATCAGGATGTCGGCGCTGTCGATGAAGAACGCCGGGTGGCCGAGGTAGAGCTGGAACCCCGCCGCGAGCACCTGCCGGTTCGCATGGCGGATCGCCAGCGCGTGACCGGCCTCGTGGATCATCGTGGCGAACAGGTCGAAGACGAACAGCAGGCCGAAGCCGGTCGCCAGCGAGTCGCCGACCAGGGAGAAGCGATCCTGGTCGATGTTGCGCCACAGGGCCAGGAGGCCGCCGAACAGGAGCGCGGTGAGCGCGACCTGGCCGTACCAGCGGAACAGGAACCTCCCGCCCCAGCGGTACCCCCACTCGGTCATCTCGCGCGCCTTGGGGAAGTGGATCGTCTGGCTCTTCGCGAACCGCCGGATCGCCGCCGCCGCACGAGATCGCGCCGGCGCGATCCGGTGGCGAAGGACGTCGTAGGTCTCGATCCACGGGCGATCGAGGAACCCGGAGCTCTCCAGGACCGCGACCAGCTCCGTGGCCGAGGACACGTCGAGCGAGTTCGTCTCCTGCAGCTCGCCCACGACGAGCTCGCGGACCGTGCGCTCGCCGTCGAACCGCTCCATCAGGTACCCGTCCTCGGCGGGCAGGCGCAGATAGATCGGCCCGCGGGGGTTCCGCACCATGGCGTAGCCCCCGCCCCACCGGGTCGTGTGGTGGGAGATCTCGACGTCGGGCGCGAGCCTCGGGCGCTGCAGCCCCGGATCGAGCGTCGCCTCGAGGGCCGCCGGGACGTCGGCCGTCGCCGGTCGATCGCGCGCCTCCCGGAGCGCCCGCTCGAGGTCGACGCCGCCGCCCGCCGGCGGCATGGATCGAAGGCTGGGCAGGAACGCCTCGGGCGGCATCGGCGCGGAGCCTACGCCTCCGGCCGGTGGTGGGGGAAGAGGATCACGTCGCGGAGCGTCGGGGTGTCGAGCAGGAACTTCAGCAGCCGGTCGATGCCGATGCCGATCCCGCCCTGCGGCGGCATGCCGTGTTCGAGCGCCCGCAGGAAGTCCTCGTCGAGCGGATGGGCCTCCTCGTCGCCGGCCGCGCGGGCGGCGAGCTGCGCCTCGAACTTCGCCCGTTGCTCGTCGGGATCCGTGAGCTCGCTGAACGCCGTCGCGAGCTCCACGCCGCCGATCACCAGATCGAAGTGCTCCGTGAGCGAGGGATCGTCCCGGTGCGGGCGGGCCAGCGGTGAGACCTCGCGGGGGTAGTCGCAGACGAACGTCGGCGCGATCAGGGTGTGCTCCACGAGCTTGTCGTAGAGCTCCTGCACGATCTTGCCCGGCCCCCAGGCGGGATCGACGCCCACGCCGAGCCGCTCGGCGAGCGCCGGCAGGTCGGGGCGGCCGAGGTCGACGGGCTCGTCGGCCGCGCGGCTCACGGCCTCGAGGAGGGTGATCCGGGACCACTCGCCCTCGAGGGGGATCTCGTGGCCGGCGAACGTCACGGTGGTGGAGCCGAGGACCGCGCGCGCCGACGCCACCAGCAGGTCCTGCGTGAGCTGCATGATGTCGTGGTAGTCGCCGTAGGCCTGGTACAGCTCCAGCATCGTGAACTCGGGATTGTGGTCCCGGTCGATCCCCTCGTTGCGGAAGATGCGGCCGATCTCATAGACGCGCTCGAGCCCGCCCACCATCAGGCGTTTGAGATACAGCTCCAGCGAGATGCGCAGCTTCATCTCCACGTCGAGCACGCGATGGTGCGTCGTGAACGGTCGCGCGTTCGCGCCGCCGGCCACGGTCTGCAGCACCGGCGTCTCCACCTCGACGAACCCCCGGGCGTCCAGCTCCGAGCGGAGGGTACGCAGGAGCGCGGCCCGGGCCAGCGCCGGGCGGCGCGCCTCGAGGTCGGTGGCCAGGTGCAGGTATCGGCGGCGTTGCTGCAGATCGGGGTCGCGGAGCCCGTGCCACTTCTCGGGCAGGGGCCGCAGGGCCTTGGTGAGCATCGTGAGCGACCGGACCCGTAACGAGAGCTCGCCGCGCCGGGTGCGCATCACCTCGCCCTCGGCGCCGACGATGTCTCCCAGGTCGATGTCGCTCAGGAGCGTCCGGCTCCGCTCGTCCATGGACGCGCCCTCCACGAAGAGCTGGAGATCGCCGGTGGCGTCGCGCAGCACCAGGAACGTGAGCTTGCCCATCCGGCGCGCCAGCACGACACGCCCCGCGACGACTGCATCGCGGCCGGAGTCCTCGCCGGGCTCCAGCCGCCCGTCGAACTCGGCATGGAGCTCGGCTGCGTGCGCGTCCGGCTCGAAGCGCAGCGCGAACGGCTCGATGCCGGCGGCGTGGAGCCGTTCGAGCGACTCGCGGCGCGCGCGGAGGATCTCCGCCTCGCGGCCGCCGTCCCCCTCCTCGGCGGCGCCGGTCTCTCCGGCCGGCTCCCGTGGGCCGTCATTCATCGGCGACGACCACGTTCTTCTCGAAGACCAGGCGCAGTCCCTCCAGCGTCAGCCACGGCTCGTGGTGATCGATCGTGCGGCAGTGCGGCAGCACCACCGGCGCGAGGCCGCCGGTGGCGATCGACACCGCGGCCCCACCGAGATCCTCCCGGATCCGGGTGACGATCCCGTCGACCTCGCCCGCGGTGCCGAAGATCAGGCCGGATTGGATCGCCTCCACGGTGTTCTTGCCGACGACCGAGCGAGGAGCCGTGAGCTCCACACGCGTGAGACGCGCCGTCCTGCTCACGAGGCTCGCCGCGCTCACCTGCAGGCCCGGAGCGATCACACCGCCCAGGAACTCCCCGGCGGGCGAGACGACGTCGAAGTTCGTCCCGGTTCCGAAGTCCACGACGATGGCCGGGCCGCCGAAGCGGTCGAAGGCCGCGAGCGCGTTGACGATCCGATCCGCGCCGACCTCCCGGGGGTTGTCGGTCAGGACCGGGACGCCGGTTTTCGTCCCGGGGCCCACCACCACCGGCGGGAACGGGAAGTAGCGGGCGGACATCTCCCGCAGCGCCTCCGTGACGGCCGGCACGACGCTCGCGATCACGACGCCGGAGATCATCGACTCGAACGCCATGTCCCGCTGAGCCAGGAACCCGGAGAGCACCAGCGCGAGCTCGTCGGAGGTTCGCTCCGGCATCGTGGACAGGCGCCAGTGGTGCTCCAGGCCGGCTCCCCGGAAGACCCCGAGCACGATCTCGGTGTTGCCGACGTCGACCGCCAGGAGCACGCTCGTCCCTTCTCCGCCCTCGGCCCGCCTCGGCCGGGCTCAGCCCGTGCGCCCGGACCCGGACGCGGGCTCAGCATGTCCCACTGGCTCGCCGGGCGACAACCGCAGGTTGTCGATCAGCCGCGTCGCGCCGATGCGGGCCGCCACCAGCGCGCGGGCCGGCCCGTCGAGGCGCTCCACCTGGGTGAACGTGGCCTCGTCCACCACCGTCGCGTAGTCGAGGCGCGCCAGCGGCGTGGCGCCGACCTCGCGAGCCATCACCGCCCGGAGCACGCCGGCCGAACGCTCACCGGACCGGTACGCGGCCGCGGCCTCCGACAGGGCCAGGAACAGGCACCCGGCCTGCTCCCGCTCGTCGGCGGACAGAAAGGCGTTGCGGGAGGACAGCGCCAGACCGTCCGGCTCACGGACGGTCGCGCAGCCGACCACCAAGAAGCGCGCGTCAGCTTCGTCAAGGTCCTTGACCATCTGTCGCACCAGGAAGAGCTGCTGCGCGTCCTTCTCGCCGAGGTACACCGCGCAGGGGCCGCAGACCTCGAGCAGTCGGCGCACCGCTGCCAGCACCCCGGCGAAGTGTCCCGGTCTCGAGGCGCCCTCGAGGACGTCCCCGACCGGGCCGGGATCGGGGGTGGGGAGGTCACGACCGGGGGGGTACATCTCCTCGATGGGTGGCGCCCACACGACGTCCACGCCGAGTCCCTCGGCGATCGCGAGATCGGCGGTCTCGTCGCGCGGATAACGCTCGAAGTCCTCGTCCTCGCCGAACTGCAGCGGGTTCACGAACAGCGACATCACCACGAACGACCGCTCGGCACGGGCGCGCCGCAGGAGCGAGGCGTGCCCCTCGTGCAGCGCGCCCATCGTGGGAACGAGCGCGACGTCGTGGCCCGCCGCCCGAGCGGCGTCGGCCGCGACGCGGAGTTCGCCGGCTCCGCGGATCACATCCAGTCGGACAGCACCTCCTCGACGGCGGCCCGGCCCTCGGGCGAGAGCCTGTCCGCGCGCTCGCCCATGTCGAGCGCGAGTCGGCAGAGCGCCACGTAGGCGGGGACCGCATGCGGGGCGGCGTCGCGCAGGGCCGCCAGGTTGCTCGCGACGGTGCCGGCGTCACCACGGACCGCCGGCCCCGTCAGCGCCTCGTCCGGTCCGAGCCGTCCCACGTTGTCCAGCGACGCACGGGACAGCGGCAGGAGGGCCCCGGTGGCGTCCGGAACGCCGGCCTCGCGGAACAGCTCCACGGCGATACCGGCGGCGGCCACGACGTAATTCGAGGCGAACACCGCCGCCGCGTGGTACAGGGGGCGGCGCTCGTCGGCCAGGACGAAGGGTCGCCCGCCCACGTCACGGGCCAGCCGCTCACCCAGCGCGACCCCGTCCGGGTCCTCGGCCGTGACGGCCACGGCGGAGCCCGGGATGCGATCGATCGCGCCCTCCACGTCGGGCACGGTCTGCAGCGGGTGCATCGCCAGGCGCCGGGCTCCGGCGGCGACCAGGGGGGCGAGCACGCCGAGGCCGGCGGCGCCCGAGACGTGCACCGCCCAGGCGTCCGCTCGGAGGGCGCCGGCCTCCGCCAGCTCGACGACCACGTTCGCGAGCGCGTCGTCGGGCACGGCCAGCAGGACGATCTCGCCCTGCCCGGCCGCCTCCACCGGACCGACCAGCGGCACGCCGGGCAGGTGGGCGGCGGCACGGTCGACGGTGGCGGAACGCCCGGACACGGCGGTGACGCGGTGTCCGGCGCGCTGCAGCAGCACGGCGAGCGCCGTGCCGACCCGACCGGCCCCGACCACCGCCACGTCCATCGGGCGAGTATCCCTAACCCGGGAGCCAGGCGATCGGCCCGGTGGGAGGTGGCGCGTCCACCGGCAGGCCGGCATCCGCCATGTGTCCGTCGCGCCAGAGCACCAGCCGGCCGTCCAGCGAGAGGTAGAGCGCGTCGTCGAAGGTGGCCGTGGCGAACGCCGGCTCCTGCGCGACGCCGACGTAGGCCGGAACGCGGTCGCCGCCGGGCGTGGTGTTCAGCAGGTACAGCCCCTCGCGATCGTCGACGGTCGCCACCACCAGGACCTCATCGGCCTGCGTCGTCCACGTCAGGATCCGGCGAACCTCCACCGATCCGCCGGCGGCCGAGCGGTACGGGTCGGGTTGGCGGGCTCCCCGCCAGAACAGCGCCGTTCCGCCGGCCGCCGCCTCCGTCGGGGACGCCGGGGCGACGAGCAGATCCGAGGTCGGCGACGTGCCCAGGAGCGCCCATCCCGGCAGGAGCTCGTGCGGCTCCCCGTTGCCCAGAACGAAGACGCCGACGCCGGCGTCGCGGGCCCATGTGAAGTACGTCGAGGCGAAGGTCTGGCCGAGCGTGGAGATCCGCCCGCAGAGCCGCTGCCGAGAGAGGACCTCCTCCTGCAGGCCCCGGTCGAGGAGCTCCCGGAACACCCTCGGATGCTCGTAGCAGCCGTTCACGGTGTCGCCCACCCTGGCCGAGACAACGCTGGCACCGTCGGGTCCCCATGCCACCAGGTCCGCCGTGACCACCGGTTCGGCGCTCGCGTCGGCCGTCTGCGATCGCAGGATCGAGGCGCTCAGGCGGCCCGCGCGGTCGCGCGCGGTGAGGCCGAGCAACCCCGCGAGGCCGCCCCTCGCGCCCACGAGCTGCACGACCTCGCCGTCGACCGCGGGACCCGGCGTCGCGGCGGCGGCGGGCGGATCCCAGGTCCACAGACGCTGGGCCCCCGCGGCGCCGGCGGTATAGACGAGCCGGCCCGTGGGCGGCGGCGGGGTCCCGCCGCCGGAGCCGGCCGGCACCTCGTGCGCCCGCAGGAACCACCAGATCACCCCCGTCAGCAGCACCGCCAGCGCGGCGAAGGCGAGGAACGGCCGGCGGCGGACGGGTGCCGCTCCGACGTCTTCGCGCTCGACGTTGGGGAGGAATCGACCGCGGGCCGAGGGAGACGGCGTCGGGGCCTCGCGCGGGGACTCCCGGGCGGGTGCGGGTCGAGGAGACGCCCGAGGACGGTAGAGCGGCGTGCCGCAGCGAGGACAGACCGGCCCCTCCGCCTCGCCCTCCCAGTCGCACCGGAAGCAGGCCTCGCGTGTCATCAGGGCACCCGCAGCGGCGCCGCGAAGAGCCGGACGTCGCCCGACCATCCCTCGGTGGAGAGGTCCGCGGCGCGTCGACCGCCGGGGAGCGGCGGATCCAACTCGAGCTCCAGCAGCGGCGCCAGGACGAAGCCCCGCTCGTGCATCCGGGGGTGCGGCACCGTGAGGTCGGGCGTGTCGATCACCCGGTCGTCGAACGTGAGGATGTCGACGTCGATCGTCCGCGGTCCCCACCGCACGCCTCGGACGCGGTGCAGGTCGCGCTCGACGGCGGCCGCCGCGGCCAGCAGATCGTGCGGCTCGAGGTCCGTGTCGACCTCGATCACCGCGTTGAGGAAGTCCGGCTGGGCCGGCCCCACCGGCGCCGTCTCGTAGATCCGGGAGGATCGCACGACGCGGACGCCGGGCGTTGCCGACAGGACGTCCACGGCGCGCTGCAGGTTCGCCAACCGGTCCCCGAGGTTCGTGCCGAGTCCCAGGAACGCGGTGGCGCCCATCTCAGCCTCCCGCGCTGGCGGCCGCGGCGACCCCGTCGATCCCGATCGAGCGGGCGGCGTTGGGCTTGTGCACGACGGCGGTGGCGCGCACCACGTGATCCATCCCGGCCACCGCGCCGGCGACGGCCGAGGCGATCGACTCCAACAGGTCGAAGGAGGTGCCGGCGACCGCGTCGCGCGCCGCTTGGGTGATCGCGCGGTAGTCGGCGGTCCCACCGATCGCGTCGGCGTCGACGCGCACCTCGAGGTCGAGATCGACCACGAACGGCTGGGGCGAGTCCTGCTCGCCGGGGTTGGCACCGTGGCGCCCCTCGCACCGGATCCCGCTGAGGAACAGTCGGCTCGTGCTCACTCCTCGTCCTCCCCCTCGTCGTCGTCGCCGTCGCTCGTCGTCGTACTCGGCGAGGTCGACCCAGGCCGGGCGCCGCTCGAGCTGGATCATGACCGCGCCCGTGGGATCCGCCCCGTGTCCGTGCGGCGCCCGCAGGTACCGGGCTCGGAGGTACTCGTAGATCATGGGCCCGATCGTGTCGATCGCGTCCTCCAGCACGAAGTGCCCGCACCCGGGAAGCAGGCCCAGCGAGGAGGTGCTGATCCACTCGTTCAGCTCGCTCGGCTGCCTCCACCGGAGCATACGGATCGTCCTCCCCCCACAGGATCAGCACCGGGATCTCCATGCGCGCGAACCCCTCGGCGCTCGTCCTCGAGGCCGGTCCCGTCGAGGGCGTGCACCCATCGGAGGAACGCGGCCGTCCCCGCCGCGTCCTCGAACGGCCGGATGTACTCGCGCAGGCGGGCGTCCGGCAGCCTGGCCCGATGCCCCATCCCGGCGTCGACGACCGATCGGATCGCCGCGGCGCACATCGGGCTCCCGCTGCTCGCCGAGGAGCGTCCGCGCGAGCTCCGATGGCCAGTGTCCGTGGACGACGGGATTCAGCAGCACCAGCGCGTCGGCGCGGTTGTCGAGGGCGAGCCGCTGCGCGACGCCGCCGCCGAACCCCTCCCCGACCGCGGCGACACGCTCGACATCCAAGAGGTCGAGGAGCTCGCCCACGTATCCGGACTGCGCCGCCAGATCCAGCGGTGCGTCACGGGGCTGATCCGAGTCGCCCGGTGCCGAGCAGATCGGGGACGATGACGCGGAACCGCCCGGCCAGCAGGCCCGACAGGTCCGCGCCACATCGAGGAGGTCTGCGGGAAGCCGTGGACGAGCAGGACGACGGCGGCCCGTCGCCGACGTCCAGATACGCCAGCTCGCCGCCGCTCGTGCGGGCGCGCTGCGCGGCCGGGATCACGCGCGATCCGCCGGCCGCGCGATCGCGTCGACGACCTGCACGACCCGTCGCATCGCGCGGACGTCGTGCACGCGCACCAGGTCGGCGCCCTGGGCCGCGCACCACGCCACGGCGCCCGCGGTCCCCTCGACACGGTCCGCGGGATCGTCGACGCCGGTGATCGTCCCGATGAACCGCTTGCGGGAGGGACCGACCAGGAGCGGCAGGTCCAGCCGGTCCCGCATCTCCCGCGTGGCGCGCAGCAGCGCCAGATTGTGCGTCAGGTCCTTCCCGAACCCGATCCCCGGGTCGACGCAGAGTCGGTCGCGCTCGATCCCGGCAGCGATCGCCGCCCGGCTCCGGTCGCGCAGGAAGTCCGTGACCTCCCGACCACGTCGACGTAGGTGGGCTCGACCTGCATCGTCCGCGGCTCCCCCTGCATGTGCATGAGGACCATCCCGGCCTCGCGCGCGACCACGACCTCGAACATGCCCGGCTCGGCGCCCGCGCCGATGTCGTTCACGATCGACGCGCCGGCATCGAGCGCCGCGCCTGCCACCTGCGGCTTGCGCGTGTCGACCGACGACGGGACGCCGGGGATCCTCGCCGCCAGCCCTTCGATCACGGGTGCGACGCGGGCGATCTCCTCGGCGGCCGGGACGGGCTCCGCGCCGGGCCGCGTCGACTCGCCACCGACGTCGAGGACGTCGGCCCCCTCATCCACCAGGCGCAGACCATGCGCGACGGCGTCCTCGGGGATCGAGGTGCACGTCCGCCGTCGGAGAAGGAGTCCGGCGTGACGTTCACGACGCCGACCAACAGGGTGCGTGCGCCGCAGACGATCCGATGCTGCCGCACCGCCAGATGCGCTCCATGGCGACCCATGCTAGTCGCGGGCGCCGCGCAGGACGGCGTCAGCGCATGCCGATGTGCTGCATGGCCTCCGGTCCGCGTCCGGGCGTCGGTTCGGAACAGCCCGCGCACCGCCGAGGTCACGGTCTGCGCGCCCGGCTTCTTGATGCCGCGCATCGTCATGCAGAAGTGCTCGGCCTCGATCACGACGAAGACGCCTCGGGGCTAGAGCGCCGTGTCGAGCGCCTCGGCGATCTGCGTGGTGAGCCGCTCCTGTACCTGCGGCCGCTTGGACAGGAGGTCCACCACGCGGGCGATCTTGGACAGCCCGGTGATCTGCTGCGCCTTGTTCGGGATGTAGGCGACGTGCGCCTTCCCGCTGAACGGGATGAGGTGGTGCTCGCAGACGCTGAATAGACGGGATGTCGCGGACCATGATCATCTCGTCGTGGTCGGCGCCCTCGACGACCGTCACGAGCTGCGACGCGTCCTGGCCGATCCCGGCGAACACCTCGCGGTACATCCGCGCGACGCGGGCGGGCGTCTCGCGCAGGCCGCCGCGCTCGGGGTCCTCGCCGATCCCCTCCAGGATCAGGCGCACGCCCTGCTCGACCTTCGCGTCGTCGAATCCGGATCCGTCCGGGAGCCCGCTCACGGCGGTCATGCTACCCGGGGACCAGCGACGTCCAGGGAGTCGGGCAGCGCCGACAGATCCGTGCAGCTCGCCGGCTCTGCGGCAGGTCGCTCGTCTCGTCCGTTCGGTCGATCCAGACGCGCGGTGAGCCCGAGCTCCGCCGCCGGCGCGACGTCGTGGAACAGGCTCGCGGCGACGTGCACGTGCGCGCTCCGCGGCGTCGAGGACCGCTCGAAGAACGCCGTCCAGTGTCCGAGCGCCGGCTTGTAGGACCCGATCTCCGACGCCACCACCGTGAGGTCGACCGGCACGCCGATGCGGCGAGCGAGGCGTCCAGGAGATCTCGGTCGGTGTTCGACAGGATCGCGAGCTCCCAGCCGCGCGCGCGGAGCTCCGTCAGCGCCGCGGGCACCTCGGCGAAGACGCGCCACGTCGGCAACGCACGCCCGAGCGCGTCGTGCTCGCGGCTCGGGCAGCGTGAGCCCCTCCGTCCGCGGCGACGCCGGCGAGCGCCTCCGCCATGATCTGCCGGTACGGCGTTCCGCGTCCCTCCTGCCGCTCGGGTTCGATCGAGTGGTACCGCCGGAGGAGCGCATCGGCGTCCGCGTCCGGCCAGAGCCGCGACAGCGTCTCGCGGATCCCGCCGTGCCAGTCCACGAGCGTTCCGTAGCAGTCGAACGTCGCCCACCGCTCCATCCGCGCAGTCTATTGAGGCCGCGGCGCGGCCCGACGCCGGATGGTGGAGGAACGCGGGCGCGATCTACGACAGCGTGCCGGGCGTGGACGGCGGCCGCTGGTCGCGCGGCGAGCGCATGGCCTGACGCGACACGGCGAGGCCGGCCGAGCGGACCTCGGGCTCGCGCGGCGATCGCTTCTCCACACGCCGGAAGAAGGCCTCGACCTCCTCGCGGTCCAGGGTCTCCTTCTCGATCAGCAGCGCCGCGAGCTGCTCGAGGTTGTCGCGGTTCTCGCGTCAGGATCTCGAGCGCCACGTCGTGGGCCTCGTCGATCAGGAACCGAACCTCGGTGTCGATCTCCAGCGCCACGGCGTCGGAGTAGTCGGGCGTGGAGCCCCAGTCGCGGCCCAGGAAGACCTCGCCCTGCTTCTGGCCGAGCGTCCGCGGGCCGATCGAGTCCGACATCCCGTACTCGGTCACCATCTGCCGGGCGACCTTCGTGGCGCGCTCGATGTCGTTCTGCGCGCCGGTGGTGACGTCGCCGGCCACGATCTCCTCGGCGACCCGGCCGCCCATCAGCATGGCGAGCTCGTCGCGCAGCTGCTCGCGCGTCATCAGGAACTTGTCCTGCTCGGGCAGCGTGAGCGTGTACCCCGAGCGCGCGGCCCCGCGGGATCACGGTGATCTTGTGGACCTCGTCGGTGTGGGCAGCACGTGCGCGACCATGGCGTGACCGCCCTCGTGGATAGGCGATCAGGCGCTTCTCGCGCTCGTCCATCACGCGGCGACTTGCGCTCGGGACCGGCCATCACGCGATCGACGGCCTCCTCGACCTCGGGCATGGTGATCGAGCTTCTTGGACCGGCGCGCGGCCAGCAGCGCCGCCTCGTTGATCACGTTCGCGAGGTCGGCGCCGGTGAACCCCGGCGTGCGCCGCGCGAGCACGTCGAGCTTCACCGCCGGCGTCCAGCGGCTTGCCGCGCGCGTGCACCTTCAGGATCGCCTTGCGGCCCTCCAGGTCGGGCCGGTCGATCACGACCTGCCGGTCGAACCGGCCGGGCCGCAGCAGCGCCGGATCCAGGATGTCCGGGCGGTTCGTGGCCGCCATCAGGATCACGGTGGAGCGCTGGTCGAAGCCGTCCATCTCGACGAGGAGCTGGTTCAGCGTCTGCTCGCGCTCGTCGTGGCCGCCTCCGAGGCCCGCGCCGCGCTGGCGGCCCGACGGCGTCGATCTCGTCGATGAACACGATCGCCGGCGCCGCCGCCTTCGCCTGCTCGAACAGGTCGCGGACGCGCGCGGCGCCCACGCCCACGAACATCTCCACGAAGTCCGAGCCGCTGATCGAGAAGAACGGCACGCCCGCCTCGCCGGCGACGGCGCGCGCGAGCAGCGTCTTGCCGGTCCCCGGAGGTCCGAACAGCAGCACGCCGCGCGGGATCTTCGCGCCCATCGCCTGGAACTTGGCGGGCGACTTGCAGGTAGTCCTTGACCTCCTCGAGCTCCTCGATCGCCTCGTCCACGCCGGCGACGTCGGCGAACGTGGTCTTCGGCTGGTCCTTCGATGACGAGCTTCGCCTTGCTGCGGCCGAACTGCATCACGCGGCCGCCGCCGCCCTGGGACCGGTTCATGACCCACAGCAGCACGCCGGCCAGCAGCAGCGACCGGGAGCACGACCTGGACGAGCGTGAGGAGGATGGGCGAGCCGTTCTGCGGGTCGACGTCGTAGCGAACGCCCGCCTGCTCCAGGGCCTTCACGAGCTCGTCCTGCGACTCGCCGGGATAGTTCGAGGAGTAGCGTCTCACCCGAGGTGAGCGAGCCCGTGATCCCGTGCGATCCCTCGAGCAGCTCGGCGTCCTGCACCTCGCCGCCGGCCACCGCGGCCTGGAACTCGCTGAACGTGAGCTCGCTCGCCGGCACGTCCTGGTTCGCGAGCGACACGGCGAGCAGCAGCGTGCCCGCCACGAGCAGGATCCACAGCGTGGGCGTGCGCAGGATGCGTCGCACCGGTGTCTCGGGCTGGGTCAGAGGACGTCTCCCTTTCGTTCGTGCGTCGCGAACGCGGAGCGTGGCCGCGGCGCAGACGCTCGGGGCCGAGCGATGCGACGCGACCGACCCTCGCGGCGATGGTAGCACCGTGCTCCGACAACAGGGTCGGCCGCTCGGCCGAGGGCCGCGGCCTACCGGATGCCGCTGTCGACCGACGAGGTCGACCGGGTGAACGCGCCCGCCGTCGCACGACGACCTGCGACCGGCGGCGCCGATCGCGATGCCCGCCCCGTCGGATCGGCCCCGCGACGACCGTGTACGTGCCGGGGCCGACCGGGATCCGGAACGCGCCGTCGCGCGCCGATCGGTCACCGTGGCCGACGGTCTCGCCGTCGGGCGGTCGCGCGTGATCACGTCGCCACGTACGGCGCATCGGGACACGGGCTGTCCCGCCTGCTCGACCGGGCACTGCGGTCCGATCGTGACGCGGCCCTCGATGCCGCTGCAGCCGCGCCGCGCCGGGCCTCGCCGCAGCCGTCGCGAGGAGCGACGGCGAGGAGCGGAGCGCGAACCGTCGCATGCAGCCTGGGACGCGCGGCGGCGGCCGAGCAGGTTCCCGCGTCACGCGCCGCCGTAGGCCTCGGGCTTGAGCGTGGCGATGTACGGCAGGTTCCGGTAGCGCTCGGCGTAGTCGAGGCCGTAGCCGATCACGAACTCGTTCGGGATGTCGAACCCGAGGTACCGAAGGTCGATCGGGACCTGCTGGATGTCCTTCTTCTGGAGCAGCGCCGCGACCTCGAGCGACTTCGGCCGGCGGGCCGCGGAGGTTCTTCAACAGGTAGTTCAGCGTGAGGCCCGAGTCCACGATGTCCTCGACCAGCAGGACATCGCGGCCCTCGAGCTCGTGGTCGAGGTCCTTGAGGATGCGCACGACGCCCGAGGTCTTCGTGGCCGAGCCGTAGGAGGCGACGGCCATGAAGTCGAACTCGAGCGGCAGCCGGATGTGCCGCGCGAGGTCGGCCATCACCACGAAGGCGCCCTTGAGGACCCCGACGAGCAGCAGCTGGCTGCCGGCGTAGTCGGCCGTGATGCGCTCGCCCATCTCCCGCAGCTTGCCCTGGATCTCCTCGGAGGTGATCAGGACGCGGTCGATGTCGGGTTCGTAGGCCTCCACGTGAGCCGACAGTGTAGGGACGGATCCGCGGGTGCGATCGGTGACGGACAACGCCGCTCCTCCTCGATCCGATCCGGACGGTCAGCGCTCGGGGGAAGGGCGAGCGAGGTGAACATACGCCCCGCGTCGACGGGCCCGCAATCCTGCCGAGAGGGAACGCTCGCGGCCCGGCCGGCCGGCCGCCAGGTCCAGGACGGCCTCGACGTCGGCACGGGTCGACCGGTGACGCCCGAGCGCGTACGCGGCCCGGCAGCACCACCCGGCCGGCGATCGCCGGCGGCGCGGCCGCGAGCGCCGGCCGCGCGGAGCTCGACGGTCGGTCGCGACCGGCGCGCCCACCAGGTCGGCGAGCCCGTCGAAGGCCGCCTCGGCCTGCCGCGTCAGCTCCGCGTCGTCCTCGCGCAGGAGCGCGCCGGTACGCGCGAGGGCGCTCGCGCACGTCCCGGCCGGTCGCCCGCTCGAGGGCCGGCAGGCCGCGGAGCCGGATCGCGTTGCGCAGGTACCGGGGATCGCGGTTCGTCGGGTCCGTCCGCGGCCGCAGCCCGAGCGACCGGCAGAACGCCTCCGTCTCCGAACGCCGGACGTCGAGCAGCGGCCGCACCCACGGGCCGCAGCACGGGCGGGATCCCGGCGGCGCCGGCAGCGCCGGCGCCGCGTCAGCACCCGCATCAGGACGGTCTCGGCCTGATCGTCGAGGGTGTGGCCGGTCGCGATCGCGGCGGCCGCCATCTCCCGGGCGACGGAGAGCGAGGCGGCTCGCCGCTGCTCGCGCGCCCACGCCTCGACCGAGTGCCGCGCGCCGGGCGGCCGACCGCCTCGACGTGTTCGAAGGGCAGACGCCGAGCCGGCGCCGCGAGGCGGCGGACGTAGGCCGCGTCCCCCGCCGAGTCCGGGCGCAGGCCGTGATCGACGTGCGAGGACCGCCGAGCCGGATCCGGAGCAACCGCCGGAGGCGCAGCAGCGACTCGACGAGGCACACCGAGTCCGGACCGCCGGAGACGCACGCGAGGACCAGGTCCTCCCGGCTCGAACATCTCGAACGCGCGGGCGGTGGCGGTGACCCGCTCGAGGACGCGGGCGACGGCGGGAGGTCGGCGCATGCCGGCGGCCTCAGGCGCCGGCGACCCTCGTGAGCCACAGCTGCGGCTCGGCGACCTCCGCGAGGGTCGGCAGGTTCGTGCGGTCCGCCCACACGAGGTTGAACCCTTCCATGCCGACCCGCTCCACCGCGGTCCGCACGAAGTACTCCCCGGCGTCGTACTGCTTCACCTTCGACTCGAATCCGATCGCCCGCTGGAACGTCCGCTCGAGGTTCGACGACTGCCGGCGCGCCTGCAGCGACCGGCGCATCCGGGCGAGGTCGCGCGACGCGGCCCTCGGCGAGCTCGTTCATCACGAACGACGCGTGCCCTTCGAGGAGCGACATCACCGACTGCATCCGGTAGAAGATCTCGCGCTGCTCCGGGCGTGAGCAGCAGGAAGAACGCGCCGACGCCGCGCCAGTCCGCGCCGGACCGCGCCTCCTCCGCCGCCCGCTGCAGCTGGTGCAGCAGCTGCTTGCCGTCGAACTGCACGGTGCCGAAGTACATGTCGACCAGCTCGCGCAGGTAGGCGCGCAGCCACGGCGCGCCGCCGAACTGGACGCGATGGGTGACCTCGTGCAGGGAGATCCACAGCCGGAAGTCGCGGTGCGGGAGCGCGTAGTGCCGCTCGGTCTCGGCGACGTTCGGCCCGACGAAGTAGAGCAGCCCCTCGTCGTCGGGCGGCAGGAACACGTCGTACTGGCCCGAGGACCTTGCGGCTCGACGTAGCCGAGCAGCCCGCCGATCTGCACGCGCGAGCGCCTTGCGCCGGCACCTCGGCCCGGCCGCCCGGCCTGGTGGCCTCGAGCCGCTCGGCGAGCGGCTCGATCAGCCGCTGCAGGCCCTTGAGGTTGGCGCCGATCCATTCCCCGCGCGACATCACCCAGGCGCGCGAGCGGAATCCCTCGACCGACAGGCCGGTGAAGTCGCGGATCAGGTGCTCGCACTCGGGCACGATCTCGGCGAAGTCCTCGCGCATCCGCGCGCGCTCCACGGCCGTGACACGGCGAGCCCCGGGCCGGCGACGCGCCGCCCGAGGTCGTGCGCGGTCTGCCAGTCGGCCAGCCGCGCGGCCGCGGAGCCCATGGACCAGTCGACGGATGGTCGCGCCCATGGGCGGGCGGCTAGCCCCCCGGCCTTCTTCCGAGCGGCGATCATGGCGGCGCGCCGGGCCTGCCCCTCGGCGACCCGGCGGCTCGGTGCCCTTCGCCAGCAGCTCGTCGAGCGTCTGCTGGAAGACCTCCTCGTCGAGCGGAGACCTCGGGGCGTTCCTCGGCGGCCGCGGCGTGCGGCAGGTGCGGCCTCGCCGCGGGCGTCGGCGGCCGCGTGCGGGAGCCTCGGCGGCTGCGGCGGGCGTCGGCGGCGCGGTGCGGTGCGCGGGCGCCGGAGCGGCCGGCGGCGGCAGCAGCCGGTGCCGCCGCGCGGAGCGGCGGCGAGCCGGAGCGGCGGCGGGCGTGGCCGACGGGCACGGCCGGCGGTGCCACGACGACGGGCACGGCCTGCGAGATGTCGACGGCGCGGCGCGGGAGCTCCTGGCCCAGGCGGACGCGGTCCGCGCGCACGACCTTGAGCTGCTCCTCGTCGCGGCTGAACCGCGGCGCGTACCGCATGTACGAGACCACGATCATGAGGATCAGGACCACCACGCCAGGCCGAACATGATCGCCGCGATCGAGGGCAGGGGACCGAGCGGACCGGTGGGGCTGTCGTTGTGCGACCGGGCGTCGCCGTGGGGTTCGAGCGAGACCTGCGCCACCGCAGCCTGGGCGGCGACGGCCACGAGCGCGCAGGGCGGCGAGGCCGGAGACCAGCAGGGAGCGGAGGGACCTCATCGCGGCGGATTCTAGCAACAGGGACACGGTTCCCGGCGGCGGCGACGCGAGCCCAGGAGAGCGAGAGGCGAGAGGAGGAGAGAGAAGAGACAGAGGAAGAGAGCCGGAGATGGGATTTGAACCCATGACCTACCACTTACGAGGCGGTTGCTCTGCCACTGAGCTACTCCGGCGGATGGCCCACTCTACCAACGGGCGTCGGCGCGCCCTGGTGGCGGCACGACCGCGACGTGGGCCGGGAGCCACACTCGCCGGCTCGTGCTCCGCCTTCAGGCATGATGCTCGCCGTGAGCGCGACGATCGAGGGCCCGGTTCGCCGGGTGATGGTGGGAACCGACCGGTCCGAGACGGCCGAGCGCGCCGTGCGCTGGGCCGCCGGCTTCGCCGACCGGTTCGAGGCGGACCTCTACGTGGTGCAGATCGTGCTGCCCGAGCATCCCGCCGACACGGAGTACGGCGCCGCCGAGCGCACCCGTGCGGGCGCGGCCGCCGACGACCTCCAGCACTACGCGCGGCAGCTCGCGGGCGAGCGCGGGCACGCGAAGGTCGTGGTGGACGACGACCCCGCCATGGCGATCGTGCAGGCGACCGAGGACGAGGAGATCGACGTCCTGGTCGTCGGCAACGCCGGGATGGCCGGGCGCAAGGAGTTCCTCCTGGGCAACGTGCCGAACCGGATCAGCCACAACGCGCGATGCACCGTGATCATCGTCAACACGTTCGCCCCCGACGGGAAGGCCGCGACGGCCGATCCACGCCATAGCACCGTCGATCCGGGGCAGCGAGGTTGCCGTGAGCCGAGCCGCACCTCATGGCGCGCGGGCACGAAGATCGCGTCGGTGATGGCCACGGCACGGCCTGAAGGAGCTCTTCGGCCGGCCGGACGAGGACGGCAGCACCGGGAACCGCCGCCAGGCCAGGCGGCTGCGCGTCGGCCCTCGAGGAGCTGGGACCGACGTTCTCCAAGCTCGGTCAGGTGCTGTCGACGCGACCCGGACCTGCTCCCGCCCGAGTTCATCGAGGAGCTGGCCTCGCTGCAGGACCACGTCCCGCCGCTCTCCGAGGAGCAGGTGGTCACGGTGATGGAGCAGGAGCTCGGGGTCCCGTGGGAGGACGTGTTCGACTCGATCGAGTCCACGCCGCTCGCGGCCGGCACGATCGCCCAGGTGCATCGTGCCACGCTCGCCAACGGCGACCGCGTCGTGGTGAAGGTCCAGCGGCCCGGCGCGCGCGAGGACATCGAGCAGGACCTCGCGCTGCTGGAGCTGTTCGCCGAGAAGGTGTCGGACCGCAAGGAGCTCAGGCAGGTGATCGACATGGGCGCGGTGTTCGAGCACCTGTCCACGATCGCTGCACCGCGAGCTGGACTTCCGGCAGGAGGCCTCGAACATCGATCGCATGCGCCAGGTGATCGGGGGCTACTCGCGGCTGGCGGTGCCGGATGTGTACGGGGAGCTCTCCACGTCGCGGCTCCTCGTGATGCAGGAGATCCAGGGCGTGTCGATCGCGCAGGCGCCGGAGGGATCGCCCGAGCGCTAGGAGGCGGCCCGACAGCTGCTCGAGTCCTACTACAAGCAGATCCTCACCGACGGCTTCTTCCATGCCGACCCCCATCCCGGCAACCTGATGTGGTGGCGCGACTCGATCTACTTCCTGGACTTCGGGATGGTCGGCGAGGTCGGATCCGACATGCGGGAGCACCTCATGCTCCTGCTCATGGCGTTCTGGCAGGAGGACGTGGGGTTCCTCACCGACGTCACGCTGATGCTCGCCGGCGCGGTCGACCGCAGCGACCTGGATGCGGACGCGTTCCGCGCGGAGATCGGCGACCTCATGGCGAAGTACCGCGGCGTGTCGCTGCGCGACATGCAGCTCGGTCCGATCCTGCAGGAGATGACGGAGATCTCGATCCGCCACGACGTGCCGCTGCCCGCGTCGCTCGCCCTCACCGGCAAGGCGATGGCCCAGATGCAGCTCGCGACCGCGCAGCTCGATCCGGAGCTCGATCCGTTCGAGGTGGCGGGGAGCTACCTCATGCGCGGCGTCCTGGGCGGCATGCGGTCGAAGATCGATCCGAAGGCGTCTACTACCAGTCGCAGAAGCTGAAGGTGCGGGTCCGCTCGGTCGTGGAGGCGATCGAGCGGCTGATCGGCGCGCGCCCGGGAGCCAAGCTCGAGGTCAACTTCCGTGCCGCGCCCCTGGAGGAGACGATCCGTCGCGCGGGGCGTCGGCTCTCACTGGGCATCACCGCCGGCGCCGCGCTCCTGGGCGCCGCGATGACGGCGAGCTCCGAGCGCGTGGCGGCCTGGGTGCCGCAGAGCCTCGGCGCCCTCGGCGCCGCGCTCACGCTGGGTCTGCTGGTCGACCTGGTGCGGCGGGGCAAGTAGCGGCCTCCGCTCAGCCGCACGCGCCCCGCGCGAACGCCTCCTTGGACACCGAGTCCGTCGGCCGCTGCACGAGGCCGGGGACGAGCTCGAGCGCCCGGAATCCCATGGCGTAGCGACCGGCGGTGGTGTCGACCTGGGCGGTGAGACGCCGCCGCGGGGGCAGATCACGGCGCAGCGCGACGTCCTCGGAGAAGCCGACCGGGATGCGCCCGACGGTGAAGAGCGACGCCGGCGAGGGGGTCTCCGCCCGGATGCGCCAGAGGGGAGGCGTCGGAGCTCCCGGAGACCGCGCCGCCGATAGCGACACGGCGGTGATGCCCGCGTCCTCGCAGTGCACGAAGAGGAAGCGCAACGTGCCGAACGGGCTCGGCATCACGCCGAGGTTGAACGAGGTGCGGGGCACGCAGGCTGGGACCAGCAGCACCAACCATGCCGCCGCGACCGCGAGCCGGCTCCTGCGCATCGCCACCACCTTGGGATACCTCGAGCGCGCATGGCCCGGTTGTCGCGAACCTGCGACATCGCCGGCGGGGAGCTCGCACCCGGCGCCGCCGGCGAGCTGCGAGCCGGCCATGGCCTATCCCTCGATGTCGACGCCCCGGGTGGTGAACGGGGTCGGGTCGGCCGTGTCCTTCGGCATCGTGCCGCCGCTCCTGCGGATCGAGCGCATCACGAGCTTCTCGATGAAGAAGGCGGCGGCGCTCATGACGATCCCCATCACCCACCGCTCGAACCGGCGGGGGAGGCTGCGGGATCGCGGCATGGGTGACGGCATCGGGCTCAGCTTCGCACAGCCGGGCTCGCGCCGGCCGGCTCCGCCGGCGCCTCGACGGGGACGCGGCCGACGACGGTCGTCCCCGTCCCGCGGTGACTGCGGACCTCGAGGTCGCCGTCGAGGGCGCCGAGGCGGTCGGCGATCCCCTGCAGGCCCGTGCCGTAGCCTGTCTGACCGGGGTCGAAGCCCACGCCGTCGTCGGTCACGGAGAACGTGAGCGAGCCGTCCACGTGGCGCAGCGACACGGTCGCGCGCGACGCGCCCGCGTACTTCGCAACGTTCTGGAGGGCCTCCAGACAGGAGAAGTAGACGGCAGCCTCCACCTCCTGCTGGAAGCGTCCCAGCCCCTCCCACTCGACAGCGACCGGAACCGGTGACTTCCGTGCCTGCGCCTCCAGGGCGGCGGCGAGCCCCTTGTCGGCCAGGAGCGGCGGGTAGATGCCGCGCGCGAGATCGCGGAGGTCCTCGAGGGCGGTCTGCGTATCGTCCCGGAGCTGGCTCAGCAGGTCCGTCGCCTTCGCCGGGTCGCGCGCGATCAGGCCCTCGGCGAGGCGCAGCTTCACCGTCAACGCCACGAGCTGCTGTTGCGCGCCGTCGTGGATGTTGCGCTCGAGCCGGCGTCGCTCCTGATCCTGCGCCGCCACGAGCCGCTTCTGCGCCGCCTGCAGATCCGCCAGGCGCGCGCGGAGCAGCTCGGTGAGGCGCACGTTTCGGAGCACGAGCCCGGCCTGCGCCGCCAGATCCCGCACCAACGACTCCTTCGCCGGGTTCATGGGGTCGTTGGCGGGCATGGCCACGGAGAGCGCGCCGAGCCGGTCGCCCTGATGCCGGACCTCGGCGGTGAAGTCGTCGGACTCGCCGGAGGCGGCGTCCGTCGGCCAGACGGCGACCTGACGCAGATCCTCGCCCACCACCAACCAGACACGGGCCCGCTCCGCCCCGACGCCCTCCGCCAGGACACGGGCCGTGCGGGGGAGGACGTCCTCGGTGGAATAGGTCTCCGAGAGCTGATCGACGAACTGGGCCAGCACCTCGTACGGGGTCGCGCGTTCGCCGTACACGACCCGGTCCGCGAACCGGCGGGCGCCCCGCGCGACGGGCTGGAACGCGACCGCGACGATCGCGGCGGCGGCGGCCGACAGCACCGCACCGGCGCGCGATCCGACGAACGCGCCCACGCCCACCACGATGCCGGCGTAGACGACGGCGATGAACGCCGCCAGGAGCCCGAACACCAGCGTCTTGCGGATCACGACGTCGATGTCGTACAGGCGGTACCGCATGATCGCGACGCCGATCGAGATCGGGATGAGGGCGAAGGCGAACACTCCCGCGGCCTGCACCCATGTCGCCCATCCGGAGTCATCATTGAACAGGAACGCCGGTACGAAGAGGACGGCGATCAGCGACGCCGCGTACGAGAGCCAGCGCAACTGGTGGCGCACGACGTCGTCGGTCGCGCGGCGCACCCGCAGGACGATCCCCAGCGCGCCTCCGAGCACCACGATCGGAGCGAACACGGCGAGGCCGAACCCGGCCGACACGATCGGCTCGAGCGCGTCGATCCCCAGCGGATTGCGCACACCGGGGAAGCCCGAGTCCTCGAACGTGCCGGGGGCGAACACGATCAGCAGGGCCAGGAGCACGAGTCCGACGCCGCACCCCCACGCGAACCATCGCCACCGCGGCGAGGGGAGATGACCGTCGGGGAAGAGCAGCAGGAGGTATCCGGAGCCCGCGATGAACGGGATCCAGGTCGGGCCGGCCAGCGCCATCGCCACCGCGCCGAACGGGGCCCCACCCTCGACCGTCAGCGCGTACGCGCCGTAGGACTCGAGGGGAAGACCGACCACGAGCCCCATCGCCACCATGAGCCAGCCCAGCCGGGTCCTCGGGCGCCGCAACACGACCAGGAACCCCATGATCGGGAAGATGAGGAAGGCGACGGCGAACGCCCCATCGGTGCTCGCGCCGGAGGCCCGGTCCAGGAGCAGCCCGGTCACGGCGCCGGCGATCATGAACAGCATCAGCCCCCACGCCAGCCGGCGCAGGCCGGCGTCGCTCATGCGCTGCGGGCGGGCCGCCTCAACCGTCGAGGACGACACGGAAGACCTCCACGGACTCCTCACGGCCCTTCACCTGGCGCATGCCGATCGGCTCGCACGCGACGCCGGGCGCGGCCGCGACGGTCGAGGCCGCGGCGACGATCTCGCCCCCCTCGGCCTCGGACTGGAGGCGCTGCGCGATGTTGACCGCGTCGCCGATCACCGTGTACTCGAGCCGGCCGCCGCCGCCGATCGCGCCGGCGATCACCGTGCCGGTGTTGAGACCGATCCCCACGCCGAGGAGCGGGACCTCCTCGGAGCCCCACCCCTGCGCGTTCAGCTCGGTCTGGCGACGCTGCATCGCGATCGCGCACCGCAGCGCGCACGCAGCGTGGTCCGGCAGCGGATCGGGCGCGCCGAAGATCGCCATCACGGCGTCGCCCTGGAACTTGTCGATGGTGCCACCGTGGTCCACCACGACCTCGGCCATGGCGCCCAGATGACGCCCGACGATCTCGGCGATCTGGCGCGCCGTCAGCCGCTCGGCCATGGTGGAGAAGCCGCGGATGTCGCTGAACAGGACGGTGACCTCGAGCTCCTGCTGCATCATCGTGCCGCCGGCCAGGTGCTCCGCCACCTGCGAGGGCACGAACGAGCGAAGGGCGCCGGCCGCTCCGGCCTGCTCCACCACGGCGGCGTGCAGCCGCTTGACGCCGTCGAGGGCGCTGGAGCTGCCCTCCTCCGAGGCCATCCGGCTGAAGAGCTCGGTCACGCGACGGTCCACCGACTCCTGGGTGGTGCCGAGGGCGGCGGACATCTGCTCGTAGCCCATGCCCTGGGACATCATGTCCAGGATCTGCCGGTCCTCGGCGGCGGTCTCGCCGCGGCCCGAGAGGCGCTCGGCGATCGCCGGGTCCACCACGCTGCCGCCGGCGGCCACCTCGCGGATCGCGCGCGCGAGCTCGTCGCCCTGAGCGATCCGGTCCTTCAACAGGTACGCGAGGCCGCTCTGGCCCTTGCCGAGCAGAGCGATCGCGTACGCCTCGTCGTCGTGGGCCGAGAGCACGACGACCCCGGTGTCGGGATGGTCGTCGCGGATCCGGTGCGCGCAGTCGATCCCCTCGAGCTGGAAGGAGGGCGGCATCTTGATGTCGGTGACCACGACATCGGGTGTGTGCTCCGCGGCGGTGGCCAGCAGGCTCGGCGCGTCCTCGGCGACGCCGACGACGTCGATGTCGTCGTAGGAGTTCAACAGGGCCCGCACGCCCTCGCGCACGAGCACGTTGTCCTCCCCCAACACCACGGTGATGCTCATGCCGCCACCTTCGCCGAGCGCCTCTCGGGCGCGTGTACCATCCGCGCATGACCCCGTCGCAGAAGATCCGTGTGGTCTTCGCGGAGGATAACTATCTGGTGCGCGAGGGGACAGCGGCATTGCTCGGCACCGTGGACGAGGTCGAGCTCGTCGGCACCGCCACCGACCGCGACGGCCTCCTCGACGCGGTCGAGGTGCACCTCCCCGATGTCGTGCTCACGGACATCCGCATGCCCCCCACCGGAACGAACGAGGGCATCGAGGCCGCGAAACACATCCGAGCCGGGCATCCGGAGATCGGGGTCGTGGTCCTCAGCCAGTTCGCCGAGGAGGACTATGCCTACGATCTGCTGAAGGACGGCGCTGCGGGCCTCGGGTACCTGCTGAAGGAGCGGGTCGCCGACGTCGGCGAGCTGGTCCGCGCCCTCACGGAGGTCGCCCGCGGCGGCAGCGTCCTGGACCCCAAGGTCGTGGAGGCCCTGGTCGCCGCGAAGGAGCGGATGGCCCACTCCCCCCTCGGCCAGCTCACCGACCGCGAGCGCGAGGTCCTCGCGCACATGGCCCAGGGGCAGAACAACGGCGCGATCGCCAAGAGCCTGTTCCTCACCGAGCGCGCCGTGGAGAAGCACATCAACTCGCTGTTCCACAAGCTCGACCTCACGGAGGAGCCGGACGTCCATCGCCGGGTGATGGCGGTGCTCGCCTTCCTCCGAGAGACCTCGCCCGCCTGAGGTGCCCGGCCGGTGCCTCATTGGGCCCTCCGCGTGTCGACGATGAACACCGAGCACGGCGCGTGGCGCAGCACCAGCGTGGGCACGGCGTCGCGCACGGCCCACCGGCTCCCCGTCGCTCCGCGGTTGCCGATCACGATCGTGTCGACCGACTCCTCGGCCGCGACGTCGCAGATCGTCTCGGCCGGATCTCCGCGCTCCGACCGCGTGCGGGTCGCGACGTCGGGGAAGCGGTCCCGCATCCTCGCGAGGTAGCCGTCCGGATCGGGTGAGCGATCCGGATCCACGACGGCTCGCAGATCCGAGTCCGGCCGCACGTACAGCACCAGCAGCTCGGCGCCGCGCGCCCGCGCGAGCCCGGCCGCGTCCTCGACCGCCAGATCCGCGGCCGCGGTGGTGTCGGTTCCCACCAGGATCGTCCTCATCGTGTGTGCCTCCTTCTCCATCGGGCCAACCGTAGGGCCAAGCGGCGCGCGCCTCGACCCGGCCGGCACCACGATCTGCGGGGGGTGCCTCCACCAACACCCTCGTGAGCCTGCACGCCCGCAACGCGCAGGCCAGCCCCGTCGCATGCGGGGCGGCGAGGGGCCAAGATTGGTTCCATGGGGAGCGATGTGACCGCGGCGCCTCGCAGCGATCGTCGCGTCCGCCTGGCGTGGATCCTGTTCGCGACCGGCGTCGCGCTGTGGGCGATCACGATCGTCGCCTACCTCACGATGGCGCCGGAGGAGGCCAGCGACTGGGGCGGCGCCGGCCTGCTGTCGAACATCCCGTTCCTGTTGATGGTGCTGAGCTTCGACGTGGTCGGCGTCCTGATCACCACCCGTCGCCCGGGGAACTCGATCGGCTGGATCGTCCTGGCGATCGGCCTGTCCTGGTCGCTGGGCGACGTCGTGGGCGGGTTGGCGTCCTACGGCATCGACCACGGATGGGCGGGGGGCGATGTGCTCGAAGCCGTCCTGCAGCCACTGTGGGCGCCGCCCATCGCCCTGTCGGCCATCTACCTGATCCTGCTGTTCCCCGACGGCCACCTCCCCACGCCCCGATGGCGGGGCTTCGCGTGGGCCGTCGGGATCGGCGTCGCGGTCGCGATCCTGGCGATGCTGCTGGTGCCGGGCACGTTCGCCGATACCGGGCATCCCGAGATCTCGAACCCGCTCGGGATCGACGCGCTCCGTCCGGTCGCCGACATCCTGCTCATGACGCTCCTGGTGATCCCGATCGGCATGGTGGGCGCGGCCGTCGCGCTGGTGGGCCGCTACCGCCGCTCCGTCGGGGCGGAGCGCCAGCAGATGAAATGGCTGGTGTCGTCGGCCGCGACGGTCGCCCTCGTGTACGCCGTGGTCATGCCGCTCTCGCTGATGCACGCGGAGGGCGAGACGCCCGGTTGGCTGCTGACGCTGCAGAACGTCTCGCTCGCGACCTTCGCATTGATCCCGATCTCGATCGGCTTCGCGGTCCTGCGATACCGCCTCTACGACATCGACGTGGTGATCAACAAGACGATCGTGTTCGGGGCGCTCGCCCTGTTCATCGGCGCCGTCTACGTCGGCGTGGTCGTGCTGCTGGGGTCGGCGATCGGCGCGACGACGACGAACCCGGCCCTGGCGATCGCGGCCACGGCCGTGGTCGCGGTGCTGTTCGAACCGGTCCGCGTCCGGGTGCAGCGGGTCGCCAACCGCCTCGTCTACGGGGAGCGAGCCACGCCCTACGAGGTGCTCGCCCGTTTCAGCGAACGGATCGGCGCCACGTACGCCACCGAGGACGTGCTGCCGCGGACCGCTCGCGTGATCGCCGAGGGCACGGGCGCGGAGCGGGTCGACGTCTGGTTGCGGGTCGGCACCACCATGCGGCCCGGCGCCTCGTGGCCGGTCGATGCTCCGCCACCGGCCCCCGTCGACCTCGACGGCGGGGCGCTGCCCGCCTTCCCCGGCACCGATGCCGCCGTGCCGGTCCGCCACCGCGACGAGCTCCTCGGGGCCGTGACCGTGCGCACCCAGCAGGGACAGACCATGACGCCGGCGGAGGCCGAGCTGCTCGCGGACCTCGCCGGCCAGGCGGGCCTGGTGCTGTCGAACGTCCGGCTCACCGCCGAGCTGGGGTCGCGCCTGGACGAGATCGCGCGGCGATCCGACGAGCTCCGGGCTTCCAGGCAACGGATCGTGACCACGCAGGACGCCGAGCGCCGGCGACTGGAGCGCAACATCCACGACGGGGCGCAGCAGCACCTGGTCGCGCTGGCGGTGAAGCTCCGGCTCGCCCGAGGCCTGCTCGCCAGGGACGCCGGGCGGGCGGCGACGATGCTGGGCGAGCTGCGGGTCGAGGTCGATGACGCGATCCAGACCCTGTCCTCGCTGGCGCTGGGGATCTACCCGCCGGTGCTGGAGGAGCGCGGCATCGCGGCCGCGCTCGAGGCCCAGGCCCGCGTCGGCACCCTTCCCGTGACCGTCACTGCCGAGGGCGTCGACCGTCAGCCGATCGAGACCGAGGCGGCGGTGTACTTCTGCTGCCTCGAGGCGATCCAGAACGCGGCGAAGTACGCACGAGCGTCGACCGTGCGGGTCACGATCGGCCACGACGGACCGAACCTCACGTTCGAGGTGCGCGACGACGGCGTTGGTTTCGACACGGCGTCGACGGCGACGGGCTCCGGCCTCCAGGGGATGGCGGACCGCCTGTCGGCGGTGGGCGGCTCCGTCGACGTCAGCTCGACGCCCGGCGGCGGCACCGTCGTGTCGGGCCGGGTGCCGGCGGTGGTGTTCGCATGAGCTCGCGTGCGGCGCGCCGGCTCGCCTGGGGCCTCTGGCTCCTCACGGTCGCGGTGGTCGTGTCGTTCGTGCCACTCACGATCGCGAACGGGGACGGCGTGAGCTTCGTCGACGTGTCCCAGATCGTCGCCTTCATGTCGATCGCCACCGTGGGGGCGTTCGTCGCGGCGAACCGCCCGGGGAACCCCCTCGGGTGGGTCTACCTCGGGCTGGGCCTCGGGATCGTGCTGCTGGGCGGCATCACGAGCGACTACGCGCGGTACGCGCTGGTCACGAACCCGGGATCGCTACCGGGCGGGCGGCTCGCGGAATGGCTGACGAACTGGATGTGGGTGCCGCCGTTCGGGGTCCTGCTGACGTTCGGGTTCCTCCTGTTCCCCGACGGGCACCTGCCGTCGCCGCGATGGCGTCCCGTGGCGTGGACCGCCGCGATCGGGATCGCCGCGATGGCGATCTCGTTCGCCTTCGAGCAGGCGGACTATACGAACGCCCTGAACCAGCACGCGACGAACCCGTACACGACGCCGGAGCTCGCTCGGATCTTCGACGTCGGCAGAGAGGTCGCGGCCCTCGTCGTGATCGGCTGCGCGATCCTGAGCGTGGCGTCCCTGTTCGTCCGGTACCGGCGCGCCGAACGCGACGAGCGGGAGCAGCTCAAGTGGTTGATGTTCGCCGCGGTCCTGCTGGTGGTGTGGTTCTCGCTCCCCGTGGAGCACGGCAACGAGACCTGGATCGACGGGATCCAGGGGATCCTGCTCTCGTTCCTCCCGATCGCGTGCGGCATCGCGATCCTGAAGCACCGGCTGTACGACATCGACGTCGTGCTCAACCGGACCGTCGTGTTCGGCTCGCTCGCCGCCTTCATCACGCTGGTGTACGTGGGCATCGTCGTGGGGATCGGCGAGCTGCTCGGCGGCGGCGGCCGTGCGAGCGCCGGCCTGCAGATCGCCGCCACGGCGGTGATCGCGCTGGCGTTCCAGCCCGTCCGCCGTCGCGTGCAGCGGGTCGCGAACCGGCTCGTGTACGGGCGGCGGGCGACCCCGTACGAGGTGATGAGCGAGTTCTCTCAGCGGATGGCGGGAACGCTCGTCGTCGACGAGGCCCTCCCGCAGATGGCGGAGGTGGCGGCGCGGGGTGTCGGCGCCACCGCCGGCCGCGTCCGGCTGTTCCTGCCGGGCGGCGGCGAGCGGGTCGTGACGTGGCCGGACGACGCGCCGGCGTCGGTTCCCACCCGGTCGATCGACGTGCATCACCTGGGCGAGCCGATCGGGGAGATCGCCGTCACGAAGTCGCCGGGCGACACGCTGCTGCCCGCGGAGGACGCGCTGCTGCGCGACCTCGCGGCGCAGGCCGGCCTGGCGCTGCACAACGTGCGGCTCACCGACGAGCTCGAGACCCGGCTCGAGGAGCTGGCGATCCAGGCCGACCAGCTGCGGACATCGCGGCAGCGGCTGGTGACCGCCCGCGACGCGCAGCGCCGCGGGCTGGAGCGCGACATCAGCGAGGGACCGCGGCACACGCTGGGCGAGATCGCGGCCGGGGTGGACCGGGCGCGCGAGCTCGCGGCTGCCGGCGCGACGACCGAGGCCTCCGACGCGCTGGACCGTCTGGGCGAGCAGGCGAACGCGACGCTCGAGGGCCTGCGGGACCTGGCGCGGGGCATCTTCCCGCCGCTCCTGGCGGACAAGGGCATCGTGGCGGCGCTGGACGCGCACATCCGCAAGATCGGCGTCCGCGCCACGATCGAGGCCGAGCCGGGCCTCGCGGACCTGCGGTTCGACGACCGGGCGGAGGCCTGCGTGTACTTCTGCTGCCTGCAGGCGCTCCAGAACGTGGCCCGCCACACCGAGGACGCCGAGGCCGTCGTCCGGCTCTCGACCTCGGCGGACACGATCACGTTCGAGGTCGCGGACCGGGGCCGCGGGTTCGACGCCGGCTCGACCGGATCCGGGATGGGGCTGCAGATCATGCGGGACCGGGTGGACGCCCTGGACGGCACGCTCGAGGTCGCGAGCGCACCCGGCGCGGGCACCACCGTCACCGGACGGATCACGGCGCGCGCGCTGGAGACGAACGCGAGCGGCCCGGGATGACGGGGAGGATCCGGGTCCCGCTCGCCCGGGCGGTCGCCGCGCTGACCCTGGTCGAGCTGGCGGCGGCCGTCTATCTCACGGTCGGCGACACGACGACCTCGCCGGGCGACGTCCCCGCGATCGTGATGATCGCGATCGGCATCGTGGGCATGGCCGGTGTGGGAGCGGTCCTGACGTCGAGGGCGCCGGGTCCGCTCGGCCCGCTCTTGCAGGTCGCGGCCGTCACGTTCGGGATGTCGATCGTCACCGGCGAGTACGCGACTCGGGCCGACACCAACCTGCCCGGGCTCCCCGGCGGCGCGCTGGTGGCGGAGCTCGGCACGCTGATGATCCCCATCGCGCTCGCCTCGATGCTGACGACGTTCCTGTTGTTCCCCGACGGCCATCTCCCGTCACGCCCATGGCGGCCGGTCCTGTGGCTGCTGGTCGCCTCCGTGTGTGCCGGCCTGTTCCACACGGCGTTCGTCGCGCCGACCAACACGCTCGACAGCGGGACCGTCGTCGCGAACCCGCTGGCCGTGAGCGCGCTGTCGTCGTGGACGTGGCTGGAGACGGTGTGGGCACTGCTGCTCGCGGCAGGCGCCGCTCCGGCACTGGTCTCGGTGGTGGTGCGGTTCCTCGGATCGTCCGGAGAGGAGCGCCAGCAGATCCGATGGCTCGCCTGGGCCGCGGCGCTGGTCCTCATCTCGATCGTCGCGGTGGTGGTCACCGGCGTCTTCGCGGGCCCGGACCAGTCCTCCACCGCGAACGACATCGCCTTCTACTTCCTGATCGGGTCGGTGACGCTCGGTCTCCCGGGCGCGAGCGCGATCGCGATCCTCCGGTACCGGCTGTACGACCTCGACCTGGTGATCAAGAAGGCGGCGGTGTTCACGATCGTCGCGGTCTTCATCACGGCGATCTACATCGTCACGTTGGCCGTCGCGGCCTTCAGCCTGCTGGGATCGATCGCCGCGATCGTCCTGTTCGTGCTCACGTTCAATCCGGTTCGGCGGCGGGCGAGGAGGATCGCCGACCGGATCGTGTACGGGAAGCGCGCCACGCCGTTCGAGGTTCTGAGCGAGTTCTCCGAGCGCGTCGGCGAGACCTACTCGATCGACGAGGTGCTGCCACGGATGGCGCAGCTCCTGGGCGCCAGCACGGGCGCCTCGGAGACCCGGGTCTGGCTGCGGCGCGACCGGGATCTCTCGCCGGTGGCCTCGTGGCCCGCCGAGCTCCCGCCGGCGGCGGCGGCGGCCCTCGACGGTGAGGAGCTGCCATCCTTCGAGGACGCTTCCGTGTTCCCCGTCACGCACCAGGGCGACCTGCTCGGCGCCATCACCCTGCGCCTGCCGCCCAACGATCCGATGGATCCGGCGAAGGGGAGGCTGGTGGCGGGCCTCGCGTCGCAGGCCGGCCTCGCGCTGCGGAACGTGCGGCTCGTGGAGGATCTGCGCGCGTCGCGCCGGCGGATCGTGAGCGCCCAGGACGAGCGGGCCAAGCGGCTGGAGCGCGACATCCACGACGGGGCGCAGCAGCAGCTCGTCTCACTGGCCGTGAAGATCCGCCTCGCGGACGCCGTGGTCGAGCGCGATGCGGCCACGGCGCACGAGCTCCTCGGCCAGCTGCAGCAGGAGGCGAACGAGGCCCTGGAGAACCTGCGCGACCTCGCGCGGGGGATCTATCCGCCGCTGCTCGCCGACAAGGGCCTGCCCGCCGCGCTGGAGGGGCAGGCTCGGAAGTCGAGCGTGCCGGTCGTGCTCGCGACCGACGGCGTGGGCCGGTACCCGCCCGAGGTGGAGGCGGCCGTCTACTTCTGCTCCCTGGAGGCCCTCAACAACGTCGCGAAGTACGCACGCGCCTCGCGCGTCGAGGTCCGGCTGGACGAGCGCGACGGGCGCCTCGCCTTCGAGGTCCGCGACGACGGCGAGGGCTTCGATCCGCGAGCCGCCGCGTCCGGCACCGGGCTGCGGGGGATGTCCGACCGCCTCGAGGCGATCGGCGGATCCCTCGAGGTGATCTCGACGCCGGGCGAGGGCACCACGGTCGCCGGACACGTGCCCGCGCACCCGCGAGCCGGCGGGACCGAGGGTTGACCCGCAGCGCACCCCACTCTAGGGTCGGCGGCGGAGGTGGCCTCCCGATGCGTCGTGGACCCAACCGCATACGGATCCTGGGGATCGCCGCCGCCGTGCTCGCCGTCACCGCGCTCGGTCAGCCGACGCAGGCGGTGACGAACCCCGTCGTGCGCGCCGTCGCCGCCGGCTCCGGATCCGGCTCCGTCTCCGTCTCCGTCTCTGGCGCGAGGGCCTCGCACGATCCCGCGCTCCGAGCCCTGGACACGCGTCGCAACGACCTCCCGGTGACGCCGCCGGCCCGCGTCGCGCGCGCGCGATCGGACCTCGCGGCATCGCTGGGAACCCTCGGCGTGGTGGAGATCGACCCGCGGAGCGGCACCCCGCGATCGATCGCCGAGCTCGACGGATTCCTGACGGAGGCGAGCCATGCGCCGGCGCCGCGGGTGGCGCTGGGGTACGTCCGGTCCCACCTCGATGCGTTCGGCTTGGACGCCGGCGACCTGGACACGCTCGCGCTCGTGCGCGACTACACCGACATCTTGGGAACCCGCCACCTCGTCTGGCAACAGCGCCTCGGCGGCGTCCCCGTGTTCGACAACGACCTGCGGGCGGCCGTCACGGCACGGGGCCGGCTCGCGTGGATCGGCGGCGCGCCGCTGCATGCGCCCGGCTCGACGTCGGTCGCGCCCCGTGTGGCGGCTCCGGCCGCGGCCGCGGTCGTGCGTGCCTCCGTGGACGCCGACGCCGGCACCCCGGGCGCCGTCGCCCGCGCGACCTCCGGCCCGATGCGCGCGACCACGTTCGAGCGGGGCGACACCGCCTCGCTCACGTGGTTCGGCAGCGCCACAGGCCCGAAGCTGGGCTGGAAGGTCGAGGCGGCGGTCGCCCCCACCGAGCGGTACCTCGCGATCGTGGACGCGCACACCGGCGACCTGCTGTGGCGCTCGAACCAGGTCCGGTTCGACGACGTGGAGGGGCAGGGCCTCGCGTGGGGGTACTACCCAAGCGACCTGATGCCGCCCGCCGGTGGGACCCAGCAGCCGGTCACGTTCCCGGTGGCCGACGGCACGGCGCTGTCGGGCAACAACGCGCACGTGATGAAGTGGCCGCTGCGGCGACCTTCCGAGATCCCGGCCAACGGCCCGGGCCCGTCCTGGATCTTCCCCGCGGTCCTGGACACCACCACCACGACCGGCCTGCACTGCAGCACGCACTGGGCCTGCACCTGGGACAGCCGCGTGCCCTGGAGCTGGCGCACCAACATGCGCATGGCCTCGACGCAGCTCTACTGGTACCTGAACACGTTCCACGACCACCTGCAGGCCGCGCCGATCGGATTCACGGAGGCGGCCGGCAACTTCCAGCTGGTGAACGGGAGCGGAGAGGGGCTCGGCGGCGATCCCCTGTTCGGCTTCTCCGAGGTCGAGGCCGGCGTGAACCACGGCCTGCCGGGGTGGGCGTGGAACGCGTTCTTCAGCGGCGGTGCGGACGGCGAGGACGCGGGCGTGTACATGCTCATGTTCCCCGCCAACTATCAGAACCACATCGCGCCCTCGTCGGACTCCGCGATCGACGCCTCGGTCGTCTACCACGAGTACGGCCACGGCCTCTCGGCGCGGCTGCTGTTCTACGCGGACGGATCGGCGGCGCTGAACTTCTACGACGCGTACGCGATGGGCGAGGCGTGGAGCGATTGGTACGCCCTGGACTACCTGGAGTCGCAGGGCTTCATCACGGACACGCCCGCGGACGGGGAGATCATCACCGGCGGGTTCATCCAGGGCGGTCGGGCGCAGCCTGTGCGCAGCGAGCCGATGGACTGCGCGGTGGGCTCGTCCGACCCCGTCTGCCCCGGCGGCAACACCGGCCACACCGGCGGCTACACCCTGGGCGACCTGGGCTCGGTGGGCAGCTCGTGGGATCCGCACGCCGACGGGGAGATCTGGTCGCAGACGCTGTGGGACCTGCGGTCCGCGATCGGCGTCGAACGCACGGAGATGGTCGTCACCCGTGCGATGGAGCTGTCGCCGCCGGATCCGTCGTTCCTGGAGATGCGGAGCTCGATCGTGCTCGCCGACCGGATCGCGTATCACGGCGAAAACCGCGACGAGATCTGGCAGGTCTTCGCGGCGCGCGGCATGGGCTACTTCGCGAGCGAGGGCGCGCGGCCCGAGGACACCGTGGAGGACTTCTCCCTGCCACCGATCTGCCCGCAGGAGTGCGGCAAGCTGCACGGCACCGTCACCGACGGGGAGAGCGGCGAGCCGCTGGCCGGGGTTCGCGTGGAGCTCCCCGGGGGGGAACGCTTCCTGACGACGACGAACGCGAGCGGCGCCTACGAGTTCCGCAACGTCCCCCTGACCACCTATCCCGGCCTGCTCGCGACGCTTCCCAGGTTCGAGCCCGAGCTCACGGACGAGGTCGCGGTCACCGGCGACGGCGCGTTCGACATCGTTATGCACCGGGACTGGGCGGCGCGGATCGCCGGCGGGTCGGTGGCGAAGGCGACCGGTCGTGCGCTCGGCCGCTCGTATCGGGCCGGCCACGCCATCGACCTGAGCCTCGATCGAGGATGGGTTGGCTACATCCTGCGCAGGCGGGGACAGCCGATCGATCTGGTCGTCGACCTCGGACGTCCGATCGACATCACCGGGTTCGGGGTGGCGCCCATGGGGTTCGGCCGGGGTGGCGGCGTGCTCAGGTTCGTGATCCAGACCCGCACATTCCACGGCGCTTGGCGCACGGCGGCGGTCCAGGACGAGCCCCTGCCCGACGGCCGGATCAGCGACATCGCGGCGATCGGGGGGACCGAGCACGCGCGCTTCGTGCGGTACCGCGCGATCCCGCGCCGAGGCGCCTACCTGGTGGGCCTCACCGAGCTCTCCGTGCGAGGCTCGCCTTCTCCTTGATGGCCTATCGCTTCGCTCCTTGAGGCCTGTCCCTGAAGACCTATCGGGTCGGACGTGAAGCTCAGCCGGCGGAGGCGGCGGCCCAGGCGGCCTCGAGTCGGTCGGGACCGAACGACGACTTGGGGATGTACGCGGCGGCGCCGCACTCGGCCGCGCGCGGGGCGTACTCCTCCTCCTCGTAGGTGGAGAGCAGGAGGACCACGACCGGGCTCGACCCCGTCAGGATCTGTCGCGTCGCGTCGAGGCCGTTGATCCCGGGCAGGTTCACGTCCATCAGCACCAGGTCGGGCTGCAGCTCCTGGGCCATCCGTACGGAGTCCTCGCCGGTCTCGGCCTCGCCGGCCACCTCGAAGCCGTCGGTGATCTCCACCACCATGCGCGCCGCCATCCGGAACGGCTCCTGGTCATCCACGATCAGCACTCGGACGGTCATCTCACTCCCCAGGGTGCCAGCGGTCCGGGCCCAACGACAGTGGTGCCAGCACCACAGTTGCGCCAACAGAGTCGGGGCGGCCCGGGTGATCGATCATGCGGCGAGCTCGCCGAGGCGCAGGAAGGCCTGCTCCAGCAGCAGCCGCGTGTTGAGGTTGAAGTCCTCGGCGAGGGCGGCTCGGGCGGCCTCGACGCCGGACAGCCCCGCCGCCGCCCGGGGCACCGACAGACCGTCGTCCGGCATCAGGTCCGGGTTCATCAGGAGGTCGCTGCCGGCGCCAACGGCCGAGGCGATCCGGTCGCGGAGCAGCGTGGAGACGGCCAGCAGCACCCAGTCCACGTAGTCGCGCTCGGAGCGGCGCTCCCGGCGCTTGTGACGGACCTCGATCCGCCGGATCGCGCCACGGTAGGCGTCCTCGGGACGCCCCTTCTCGTCCAGGAACGGAGCGAGCTCGGCCTCGAGCTCCGACTTCAGGCCGGCCTTGTAGGTCTTGGCGGCGTCCAGCACGACCTCGGCGGCGGCGAGCGCGCCCGCCGGACCCCGCGCCGCGAGCGCCACCGCCTCCTGCGCGGCATCGCGGAACGCCAGACCGCCCGGGTCCGTGGCGAGCCGCCGCGCGCGGCCCATGTTGCCGCCGGTGAGCCTCGCCGCCAACCTGGCCCTGGTGGGCTCGACGCCCTCGGCGGTCAGCGCCTGCACCACGAACGACTCCGCGAGCGCGGTGAACGTGACCACGTGGCAGCGCGACAGCACGGTGTCCGGCAGCTCGTGCGCCCGCGCCGACAGCAGCAGCAATACCGCGTCGGCCGGCGGCTCCTCGAGCACCTTCAGCAGGGTGTCCGCCGCCGCCGGCGAGAGGCGATCCGCCTCGCGGATCAGGAAGACCTTCCGCCCGGGCTCCGGCGCGGTGCGGTACGCGGGATGCCAGACCTCCTCGCGCACCGTGTCCACGTGGATGTCGCGACCCTCCGGCTCGACGATGAACTCGTTCGGGTGGTGATCCTCGAGTGCGAGCCGGCACGCCCGGCAGCCGCCGCAGCCTCCCTCGGGGCAGAGCAGCGCCGCGGCGAACGCGCGCGCCGCGAGCGACTTGCCCGAGCCCTCGGGGCCGGCCAGCACGTAGGCGTGATGCGGGCGCTGCGCCGCCTGGACCAGGAACGCGATCGCGTGGTCCTGCCCGGGAACCCGCTCCAGCACGGGGCTAGGCATACGGCGCCTCGCCGTGCTCGTCCTGCCGATCGTGCAGCAGCCGGTCGGCGGCCGCGCGGACCTCGTCGCCGACGATGCCGGGCTCCTTGCTCGAGTCGATCACGACGAACCGCTCGGGGTGCTCCTCGGCGATCTTCAGGAACGCGTCGGCGACCTTGGCGTGGAAGTCGCCGCCCTCGAGCTCCATCCGGTCCGGAGCCTCGGTGGATCGGAGCAGCCCGAGCTCGGGCTCCACGTGCAGCAGGATCACCAGGTCCGGAAAGAGGCCCTGCGTGGCCCAGACGTTGAGGGTCAGCACGTCCTGCTCACCGAGCCCTCTGGCCCAGCCCTGGTAGGCCAGCGAGGAGTCCACGTACCGGTCGCAGATCACGATCCTCCCCGCGGCGAGCGCCGGCCTGATCACCGCTGCCACGTGCTGGGACCGGCTCGCCGCGAACAGCAGCGCCTCGGTCCGCGCGTCGACGGTCCCCGTCTGCGGATCCAACAGCAACGCACGGAGCTGCTCGCCGAGCTCGGTCCCGCCGGGCTCGCGCGTGACGAGGACGTCGTGGCCGAGCCCGCGCAGGTGCTCCTCGAGCAGCTTCACGTGGGTCCCCTTGCCCGCGCCCTCGACGCCCTCGAACGCGATGAACAGTCCGGTCGACGGCGGGCGCTTCAGCTTGGGCACCAGCGACAGCGCCTTAGGCCTGGTGAGCCGCAGCCGCTTGAGGCCGGATCGAGTGAACCATCCGGCGAGGATAACGCCGGCCCCGGCCGTGAGGAGGGCGAGGCGCGTCCCCGACAGGTCGATCCGCTGCCCACCAACGAAGACCGCATGCTTGCCGTAGGCGATCGCGAGCGTCGGGAACACCGTGAGCGACAGCAGCAGCGACAGGCGCGACACCACCGTGATCGAGCCGAACGTCCGCCCGCGGAACTCGTCGGCCACGTTCTCCTGCAGGAGGGTGTAGCCCGTCACCCACATCACGCCGGTCGCGAATCCCAGACCCGCGGTGCAGAGGGCGGCCGTCGAGATGTTCGGCATCACCGCCAGGAGCGCCAGCGCGACGGAGGCCACCAGGAACGACGAGCCGAACACGAGCTCCCGGTCGAGCATCTTGCCCACGAAGTTGAGCGAGATGATGCCGCTCGCCATCCCTGCGCCGAACGCGGTCACGAGGATCGGCCACCCGGCGGTCCGAGCGCCGAGGGTGTTGGCCGCGAACGTCGACCCCAGGGACAGGACCGCGCCCGTGGCCATGAACGCGGCGAGGATCCCCGGCGCCATCGCCCGGGTGAGCGGGTTCGAGAACAGGAAGCGCACGCCGTCCTTCATGTCCGCCCAGACCCTGCGCAGGTCCAGCCGCGCGTCGACGTCCGAGGTCGGGCCCCGAAGCGGCACGCCCGAGACCATGAAGGCGGAGAACCCGAACGTGCCCGCGTCCAGCCACAGCGCGAGCGACTCGGTGTGTGTGGCGAAGTACGGGACCTGCTGCCCGATCGCCGCGGAGATCGTGGCGAGGACCAGGGCCACCCCGCCACCGAGCGGCAGGGTGCCGTACGAGCTGAGCAGCCCGAGCGAGTTCGCGTTGGAGAGCTGTCGCCTCGGCACGAGGTTCGGCAGGCTCGCGTCGCGCGCCGGCGTCCACAGCAGGGACAGGCACTCGATCAGGAACGACAGCACGAGGATCGGGAAGACGGCGTTGAGGAAGGGCATCAGCGCGTACATCACGCCGCGGCCGATGTCGGCGGCCATCATGATCTTCCGCCGGTCCAGGCCATCGACGAGCGCGCCGGCGAACGGTCCGAACAGGATCGCCGGCAGGGTGCGCGCCGTCATGACCGCCGCCACGGCGCCCAGCGCCGCGGTGTCGGAATCGGAGGCGAGCCGGGTGACCAGGGCCACCACCGCGGTGAAGCCCACCCAGTCGCCGAGCGACGAGATCGTCATGGCCGCCAGCAGTCGCTGGAAGGCGGGAAGGGTCAGGAGGTCCTTGAAGGTCGCCGATCGGGTCCCGCGGAGCGCCGCGACCTCGTCGGCGAAACTCGACACCGCCGGCTAGCCCTCCGCGGCGGGCGGCGCCGCCGCCCGTTCGGCCGCAGCCGTCGCCGCCTTCGCCGCCGCGGCCGACTTCTCGGCGGCGGGCTGCTGCTTCGTGGCGGTCTGCTTCTTCGCGGTGGTCTTCTTCTTCGTGGTCTTCTTCGTCGTCTTCTTCGTCGTCTTCTTCGTCTTCTGGGCAGGTGCCCGCTTGGCCTTGGCGGCCGCGCGGGCGGCCTTCGCAGCGGCCTTGGCCGCGCGGGCGGCGGCCTCCTCCTCCACGTCGCCGGACTTGGTCACCTGATAGTCCAGGTCCAGCTCCGCGCCGCAGTTCCAGCACCGCAGGGACTTCGGACGCCGCAGCAGCAGCGAGCCGCACTCGGGGCACGGATGGTCGGGGTCCGGCGGGTTGCCCGCGGCGAAGTCGCATTCCGGGTAGCGGTCGCAGCTGAAGAACGTGGTGCCGAAGCGACTGTGCTTCTCGATCAGCTCGCCCTGCTTGCACTGCGGGCAGGTCACGCCGATCGTCTTCGGCGGATCCTTCTTGATGTACGTGCAGTCCGGGTAGCCGCTGCACCCGACGAACGGACCGAACCGCCCCACGCGCTTCTGCAGCTTGTGCGTCTGGCACTGGGGGCAGACCTCGTCGAGCATCTCGGGCTCGGGACGCTCGCTGCCATCCATGTTGCGGATGTAGCGGCACTCGGGATAGTTCGTGCAGCCGATGAACTTGCCGAACCGGCCGAGCTTGACCTCGAGCTGTCCGGGCTCGCGCCCCTCCGTGGGACACAGCGGGCAGCGCTCGTCCAGCTCCTCCTTGAACCGCTCGAAGGAGTGCTCGGCCTTCTCCAGGGCACGCGTGAACGGACCGTTGAACTCGTGCAGCATCTGCACCTTGCCCAGGTCGCCCTCGGCGATGTCGTCGAGCTCCCGCTCCATGTACGCCGTGAAGTTCACGTCCACGACATCGGGGAAGTGCTCGATCAGCTTGTCCGTCACCACCATGCCGACGTCCTCGGGGTAGAATCGCTTGTCCTCCAGACGCACGTACTTGCGCTCCTGGATCGTCCCGATCGTGGACGCGTACGTGGACGGGCGGCCGATGCCAAGCTCCTCCATCGTCTTGACGAGCGAGGCCTCGGAGTACCGCGGCGGCGGCTGCGTGAAGTGCTGCTCCGGCAGGACCTCGAGCATGCGGAGCGCCTGCTCGGCCGTGAGCTCGGGGAGCATGGACTCGGCATCTTCGTCGGGCGCGTCGTCGCGCCCCTCGAAGTACACGCGGCGGAACCCGTCGAAGATCATCGTCTGGCCGGTGGCGCGGAGCCCGTACCGACTCCCGTCCGTGGACAATGCCTCGATGTCGACGCCCACCTGGTTGAAGCGGGCCTCCGCCATCTGCGTGGCCATGGTGCGCTGCCAGATCATGGTGTAGAGCCGCAGCTGATCCCGGTCGAGCGTGGCGGCGACCCGGGCGGGCGTGCGCAGCACGCTGGTGGGGCGGATCGCCTCGTGCGCCTCCTGCGCGTTGCGCGATCGGGTCTTGTAGCGGCGCGGCTCCGCGATCGTGTATGCCTCGCCGTACTCGGTCTTGACGAGCTCGGCGATCTCGCGCAGCGCGGTGTCGGCGATGCTGACGGAGTCGGTACGCATGTAGGTGATGAGCCCCACGCTGCCCTCGCCCGGCAGGTCGACCCCCTCGTACAGGCGCTGGGCGATCGACATGGTGCGGCGGGCGCCGTAGCCGAGCTTGCGGGCGGCCTCCTGCTGCAACGTCGAGGTGGTGAACGGCGGCGACGGAGACCGCTTGCGCTCCTTCTGCTCCACCTTCCTGACCCGGTACCCGGCGCCCCGGAGGCGCTCCACGTGACCGGCGGCGTCGCCCTCGGCCGCGAGGTGGACACCCTTCTTGTCGGGCGCCGAGGCGAGCTTGCCCTCCGGGATCTCGGTGAGCCGGGCCACGAACGGCTGCTCCGGGTCCTCCGGTGTGAGCCGGACGTCGACGCTCCAGTACTCGATCGGGACGAACGCCTGGATCTCCCGCTCGCGCTCCACGATCAGGCGCACGGCCACCGACTGGACGCGTCCGGCCGACAGCCCCGGCCGGACCCGACGCCACAGGATCGGGCTGATCTGGTAGCCCACGAGGCGGTCGAGGATGCGGCGGGCCTCCTGGGCGTCGAAGAGCCGGAGGTCGATCGCCCGGGGGTTGCGGAACGACTCGAGGATGACGTCCTTCGTGATCTCCGTGAACGTGACCCGCTTGGCGCTGGCCGGATCCTGGCCCAGCAGGGTGGCCACGTGGAACGCGATGGCCTCGCCTTCGCGGTCGTAGTCGGTGGCCAGGATGACGTCGTCGGCGTTCTTGAGGGCCCGCTTCAGCTCCTGGACGTGCTTCTTCGAGTCCTCCGGCACCTCGTACTTCACGCGGAAATCGGACTCGACGTCGACCCCCAGCTCGCTTCTGGGCAGGTCGCGGATGTGCCCGTAGGAGGCACGGACGGTGTAGTCACCGCCCAGGTACTTCTCGATGGTCTTCGCCTTGGAGGGGGACTCCACGACGACCAGGGTTCCGGACATATGTCGGTACTCATTCCTTCTACTCGGGAGGCGGAGGGCGGACGACGAACTCGAGGTGCCTCCGGGCGGGGACGGTACCACCAGGTGCAACGGTGGGGCGGTAGCCGCTTCGCCGGCCGGCCCCGAGCCCCTCAGGGCCGATCGATGGCGACCACGGGCCCGCCACGAGCCGGTAGCACCCCTCGGAGCCGGGGGAACGCCGTCACAGGGTCGTCATATTCCCGGGGTTCTCCCGGCCCCGCCCTCGCTGCTACCCTCGAAGGACCTCCCCGGACCGCTCGGAGCCCGCCCTGCTCGCCATCCTCAACGACACCGTGACCAGCTGGATCGTGGCCAACGGCTACGTCGCCGTCTTCGTGCTCATGCTGCTGGAATCCGCGTGCGTGCCGATCCCTAGCGAGGTCACCATGCTGGTCGGCGGAGCCCTCGCCAGCACCGGGTTCGCCGGCGAGGGCCAGGAGCTGAGCCTGATCCTGGTGATCCTGGCGGGCACCGGGGGCAACCTGGTCGGGTCCTGGCTCGCTTACGCCGGGGGCGCGGTGGGCGGCCGGCCGCTCCTCGAGCGGTTCGGGCGCTACCTGCTGGTCCGCCCGCACGAGGTCGACCGTGCCCACGACTGGTTCGAACGGCACGGCGAGGCGGCGGTCTTCTTCGGGCGCCTCCTGCCCGTGATCCGTACCTTCATCTCCCTGCCGGCCGGCATCGCGCGGATGAACCTGTGGAAGTTCACCGTCTACACCGTGCTCGGGTGCCTGCCCTTCGTGTCGGTGATCGCGTGGCTCGGCTACCGGGCGGGCGCGAACTGGGAGGAGGTCGAGCACGCGCTCCAGCCCTTCTCCTGGCTGATCGCCTTCGTGGTGCTGGTGCTCGGCGCGGCCTTCGTGGCCCGGCGGTGGCGGACCGTTCGAGCGGAGTACGCCGCGCTGGACACGCTGCGCCGGCAGGTCGAGGAGCCGGCGGAGGCCGCGGAGGCGGCGGAGGAGTCCTAGAGGTTCGCCACCATGATCCAGGAGTCGCCGTCCTCGGCGACCCGCTCGAATCCGGAGCGCTGGTACATCATCCGGCTGCGGTTGTGGACCGCGACCGACAGGGACAGCGACTGGAACCCCTCCTCGCGTGCCTGGACCTTGGCGGCGCGGATCAGCGCCTCGCCGATCCCCTTGCGGCGATGCAGCGGCTGCACGGCGAGGCCGAGCTCGGGGGTCTTCTCGTCCACGAACCCGTAGCCGGGGGCCTCGGGCGTGAACGTGCGGTACCAGCAGGCACCCACCGGAACGCCGTCCAGCTCGGCGATGACCCCGCCGTCGCCGGGGCGCCCCCAGCCCTCGTGGTAGCGCCGGACCATGGGCTCGGCCAGCACGGACTCCATGGGCTCGAAGGGCCAGTCGGGGTTCCATCGGGACGCCTCGTAGAGCATGGACTGCAGGAACTCGGCGTCCTCGGACGTGGCGGGGCGGATGTTCACGGTTGGCGTCACCTCCGGGAAGCGTCGGCTACCTGGAGAACCTAGCGCACCGGCGACGCCCGGGGGCGGAGCCACTATCCGCGCCGATCGGCCTCCGTCGTGCCCGTCCGGCTCCGGGGCGGATCCTCGCTCAGCACGAACGGGACGCTCGACAGCACGACCCGCTCCTCGAACAGGAACAGGCGCTTCACGAACAGGGCGTTCTGGTTGTGCAGGAGCAGGTGGCGCCACGAGCCGACGACGAACTCGGGCAGCACCACCGTGACGAGCGTGTCAGGGCGCGCCGTGTAGCGGCGAACCTCGTCCAACATGGGCCCGGTCAGGTCGCGGAACGGAGCCTCGACGACGTCGAGCGGGATCCCGAGACGGCGGTCGAACCACTCCTCCTCGATCCGATGGACGACGTCGGGATCCAGGTCGAAGCAGATCGGCCCGGGTCTCGGGCGCGCCGAGGGCCCGCGCGTAGTTCACGGCGCGCATCGTGGCGTCGTGGACGGCGGAGACGAACACGAGGGTCACGGTCCGCCGCGGGATCAGGGGACGCGCGTCGACGTCGGGCGGGACACCCTCGACCGTCGGCAGCGGCACGTCGGCCACGACCACGTTCGGCTCGCGCAGCAGGCCCGCCTTCAGCCGCACCAGTGGCCCCCGGCGCAGCAGGTAGCGCAGCAACCCCGTGTCGATCGTCTCCGGCAGCACGACGGTGACGAAATCGTCGATCGCCCGCTCGATGCGTTGGAGGCGGGCGCGGACGGGCGACAGCAGGTCGTCGCCGCGCACCCCGAGGCCCTCCAGCTCCAGCTCCGGCCCGGCGAACGCCCTCCACCGGCCGCGGACGTCCGGGCCCGGCTCGCCCAGGAACACGGCGTGCAGGTCCGCGGGGCGCAGCGACCGCACGTAGCCCAGCGCCTCGGCGGTGGCCGGTGACAGGTCCGGGACCAACAGCACGACGTGGTTGGGCCCGAAGCGGCCGGGCTCGACCGTTCCGTGGCGCAGCCGCTCGTGCACCCACTCGTAGTGCCGATGGATCCCGCGGAACAGCGGCACGATCAGCGCCATCACCGTGATCGACAGCCACGCTCCGCCCAGGAACTTCGTCGACGTGACCACCAGCAGCACGACGCCGGTCGTCACCGCACCGACCGCGTTGATCACGATCGAGCTCTTCCAGCCGCTGGCCGCCTCCGGTCCCTTCAGCCGCTCCTTCCACCAGTGCCGAACCATCCCGCTCTGCGACAGCGTGAAGGAGGTGAACACCCCGACCACGTACAGCTGGATCAGCCGGTTCAGGTCGGCGTTGAACGCCACGATCACGACGGAGGCCATCAGGCCGAGCCCGATCACGCCGTTGGAGAAGACCAGCCGGTCGCCGCGGTTCGTGAACTGCCGCGGCATGAACCGGTCGCGGGCGAGGATCGCCGCGAGGCGCGGGAAGTCCTGATACGCGGTGTTGGCGGCCAGCACCAGGATCGCCGCGGTGAACGCCTGCACCAGGTAGAAGCCGGCCGATCCCTCGCCGAACACCGCCGATCCGATCTGCGCCAGCACCGACCGGTCCTGGCTCACGGTGATGCCGTGGATGTGCGTGGTGAGGAACGAGATGCCCAGGAACATCGTGACGGCGATCGCGCCCATGATCGCCAGGGTCTGCGCGGCGTTCCTCGCCTGCGGCCGGCGGAACGCGGGGACCCCGTTGGAGATGGCCTCCACGCCGGTGAGCGCGGTGGCGCCGGAGGAGAACGCCTTCAGGATCGTGAACACGCCGATCGTGCGCACCGCGGTCCCGAGGTCCTCCTCGGGATGGATCCCGGCGGGCAGGACCGACGTCGGGCACCCGCCGGCGATGCACCGCCCGACGCCCACCGCGATCAGGACGGCGACGCACGCGACGAACGCGTAGGTCGGGAGGGCGAAGACCGTGCCCGCCTCCTTCACCCCGCGCAGGTTCGCGAGCGTGATGAGCACCACGAACATCACGGCGAGCTCGACGCGGAACGGCGCGAGGCCGGGAACCGCCGAGACGATCGCCACGACCCCGGCCACGACCGAGACCACGACCGTCATCATGTAGTCGACCAGCAGCGCGGCGGCCGCCACCAGGCCGTATCCGGTCCCGAGGTTGTCCTTGCTGACGATGTAGGCGCCCCCGCCGCTGGGATAGGCGCGCACGGTCTGACGGTAGGACGCGACCACGATCACCATCAGCGCGCCGATCGCGATCGCGATCGGCGTGACCAGGTGCGCGGAGCCCAGGCTCGCGATCAGCAGGACGCGCAGGATCTCCTCGCTCGCATACGCGACCGAGGACAACGCGTCCGAGGAGAAGACCGGCAGGGCGAGCCACTTCGGCAGCAGGGTGTGCTCCAGCCGGGAGCTCGCGACCGCCCGCCCCACCAGCAGCCGCTTGGCCACGCTGCCGCCGCCAGGGTGGCGTGGGGCGGCGGTCGGTGGCATGGCCGAGATGCTACGGCCGGGCAGCGGGCCCGGACCGGAGGTGGAACGGAACGCTCGTCACGACCACGCCCGGCTCGAACAGCAAAGCGCGCTTGAGGCCGAGGGCCGTCTGGTTGTGCAGCAGGTTCTCCCACCAATGGGCCGGGATCAGCTCCGGCAGCACAACCGTCACCACCGTGTCCCCACGTCCGGTCTGCTGGCGGATCTCCCGCAGCAGCGGCTCCGTGAGGTCACGGAAGGCTGCCTCGAGCATCACGAGCGGCACGTCGACCAGGCGTTCGTGCCACCCCTCGACGACGCCGGCGGCCTCCTCGGGGTCCGTCACCAGGAACAGCCCCTGGATCGCCGTGGGGTTCAGCGACCTGGCGTAGACGACCGCGCGGATCGTGGCGTCGTGCACCGCGGACACCGGGACCAGCACGACGCTCCGCTCCAACTCGACGGGCCGGGCGTCGTGCGCGGGGTCCGTGCGCTCCCCGGGCAGGAGCGGGAGATCGGTGACCACCACCCCGGGCTCGAAGAGCAGCGCGCCCTTCAGCAGGAGGGTGGTGCGATCGCGCACGAACTGCCACCACGATCCGCTCCGGAGATCCTCCGCGATCATCACCGTGATGAAGTCGTCCTCCGACCGGCGCAGCTCCCGCACCCTGGTGCGAACGGCGCGGACGAGGTGGTCGTCGGCGCCACCGAGGAGCTCCAGCGAACCCAGCCGCGGGGCGCACTGCGACCATCCGGCCGCCGTCGCTCCGTACCGATCCTCGGGGCCGACGAACAGTGGGGTCACCCGCTCCGGCCTGATCGTGCGCAGGTACGCCACCGCGTCGAGGGTGGCGGGCCCGAGGTCCCGCACGAGCAACACGACCGTGTTCGACGCATCCTGCCGGGCGGTGAGACCTCGAGCTCGGAGCGCCCGGCCCACGCGCTCGTAGTGCCGGTGCACCAGCAGGAAGAACAACACGATGATCGGCATCGCGGCGATCACGACCTTCGCGCCCTTCTGGAACTTGGTGATCGTGACGATGATCAGCACGACGCCGGTCGTGAACGCGCCGATGCCGTTGACGACGGCCGCGCGCCGCCACTTCGACCCCTTCACCCGGAACCAGTGCACCACCATGCCCGACTGCGAGAGGGTGAACGCGGTGAACACGCCGACGACGTAGAGCTGGATCAGCCGCGTCAGGTTCGCCTCGTACACGTAGATCAGGACGCACGCCAGGCCGGCCAGGATCAGCACGCCGTTGGAGAACACCAGGCGGTCCCCGCGGTTGCGGAACTGCGAGGGCATGAAGCGGTCGCGCGCCAGGATCGACGACAGCCGGGGGAAGTCCTGGAACGCCGTGTTGGCGGCGAGGATCAGGATGCCGGCGGTGAAGATCTGCAGCAGGATGAATCCGAAGCCGCCGCCGAACACGGTGTGGCCGATCTGCGACAGCACCGACTTCGACACGGCGATCTCCTCGTCGACGCGCACGTGCAGCAGCTCCGACAGCACCGTGATGCCCAGGAACATCGTGACGGCCATGCCACCCATGATCGCGAGGGTCGTGGCGGCGTTCTTCGACTGCGGCCGTCGGAACGCCTGGACCCCGTCGGCGATCGCCTCCACGCCCGTCAGCGCCGTGGCCCCCGAGGAGAACGCACGGAGGACCAGGAACAGGCCGAGGGTGGCCGTCGTCTCGACGTGCAGGTTGGCGGTCTCCGCCAGCGGACATCCGCCCAGGCACTTCGCGAACCCCACCGCGAGCGTGAGGACGATCATCAGCACGAACCCGTAGGTGGGGACCGCGAACAGGGTGCCGGCCTCCTTCACACCCCGGAGGTTGGCGAGCGTGACGAGGACCACGAGCCCGATCGCCATCAGCACGCGGTGCTCCGCCAGGGACGGCGCGGCGGAGGCGATCGCGATCGTCCCGGCGGTGATGCTCACCGCGACGGTCAGGACGTAGTCGGTGAGGATCGCCGCCGCCGCGATCAGGCCGGGCACGGTCCCGAGGTTCTCCCGCGCCACGATGTAGGAGCCGCCGCCGCGCGGATAGGCCTTCACCGTCTGCCGGTAGGAGGTGACCACGATCAGGAGGAGCGCGGCGATCGCCAGCGCGATCGGGATCTTGTAGGCCAGGGCGCCCGCACCGGCCAGCACGAGGACCAGCATCATCTCCTCGGTGGCGTAGGCGACCGAGGAGAGGGGATCGGACGAGAACACCGGCAGCGCCAGGAACTTGGGAAGGAGCTGATGCTCGGACTTGTTGGAGGCGAGCGCCCGTCCGACGAGGAGCCGCTTCAGCGCCTCGCCGACCGAACCCGGCTCCCGGGTGGGCGGGGCCGAAGGGCGGGGAGGGGCGGTGGCCATCGGAGCATGGTAGCTCGGTGCGTGCGGTAGGCTCCCATCTCATGCGCGTGATCGTGATGGGCTGCGGCCGAGTGGGCTCGGAACTCGCCATCCAGCTGTTGGCGGGGGGTCACGAGGTCACCGTCATCGACAAGCGGCGCGAAGCCTTCGAGCGCTATCCACCGGGCGACGGTGCCAGAACGGTCATCGGATTGGGCTTCGATCGCGACGTGCTCGAGGAGGCGGGAGTGAAGGACGCCGACGCCTTCGTGGCCGTGTCGAGCGGCGACAACTCCAACATCCTGTCGGCGCGCGTGGCGCTGGAGTACTACCACGTGCCGAAGGTCGTGGCGCGGATCTACGATCCGCGGCGGGCGGAGATCTACCAGAAGCTCAACATCCCCACGGTCGCCACCACGACGTGGGGCGTGAAGCAGATCCAGCTCATGCTCCTGCACGACCGCAAGGAGATCCGCGAGAGCCTCGGCGGAGGCGAGCTGCTCCGGCTGCGCGTACCGGTCCCGTCGCACCTGGCCGGCAGGCCGGCGACCTCCATCAACATGGACGGCAAGGTCCTGGTGGCGGGCGTGTCCCGCGGTGGCGGGGGCTTCATCCCCACCTCCGAGACGACGCTGCAGGAGGGCGACTACCTGATCGTCATGCTCACGAAGGACGGGACGGACCTGCTGGACGAGCTGCTGGCGGCCGCGGGGGAGCACCACTGATGAAGGTCGTCGTGACGGGCGGCGGAGCGGTAGGCAGGCACCTGTCGGTTGACCTCGCGGCACGGGGCCACGAGGTGACGTTGATCGAGCAGGAGCGTCAACTCGCGGACACGCTGGGGAGGTGGGCTGAGGGCGTGAACGTCGTGCACGGCGACGCGTGCGAGCCGTGGGTCCTCGAGGAGGCGCATCTCTCCGAGGTCGAGGTCGTCGTGGCCGCCACCGGCGACGACGAGGACAACCTGGTGACCTCCCTGCTCGCGAAGCAGGAGTTCGCGGTTCCCCGCGTGCTGGCGCGCGTGAACCACCCGAAGAACGAGTGGCTCTTCACCGAGCAGTGGGGCGTGGACGCGGCGGTCTCCCCGCCGCACATCCTCACCGCCATGGTGGAGGAGGCCGTCACCGTGGGCGACCTCGTGCGGCTGATCCGGCTCGAGGGCGGTCGCGTCTCCCTGGTGGAGATGACGCTTCCGCCCGACTCACCGAGCGCCGGCAGGCCCCTGTACGAGCTGCGGCTGCCGACGGACTCGGCGATCGTGGCGATCCTCCGCGAGGGGCACGTGGTGATCCCTCAGCCCGAGACGGTGCTCGCCTCCGGCGACGAGGTCGTGGCGCTGTCGACGCCCGGCTCCGAGTCGGAGCTGCGCCAGACCGTGGTGGGCGACGCCATGTCCGGCGGCACGCCGCGGGAGGGCGTGGGCGGCGTGGGCGGCGTCGCCAGTCTCTAGTCGTCGACCGGCTCGTCCTCGGGCTCGAACCGGTAGCCCATCCCGGACTCCGTGATGAAGTAGCGGGGGACGGCGGGCTCGGGTTCGAGCTTGCGCCGGATCTGCGCCATGTACACCCGGAGGTAGTTGGTCTCCTCCTCGTAGCGCGGGCCCCACACCTCCTGCAGGAGCTGCCGCTGGCTCACGAGCTTCCCGGCGTTGCGCACGAGGATCTCCACGAGGTGCCACTCGGTGGGTGTGAGGTGCACCGGTCCGTCGGGCGAGGTCACCCGCTTCGCGGCGAGATCCACCGTGAACGCCGCGGTGACCACCTCCGCGAGCTCCTCTCCGGACGGCGCGGCCCGGCGCTCGGCGGCCCGCAGCCGCGCCAGCAGCTCGCCCATACCGAAGGGCTTCGTGACGTAATCGTCCGCGCCGGCGTCGAGCGCCGCCACCTTGTCGGGCTCCTGCTCACGCGCCGACAGCACGATGATGGGCATCGTGCCCCAGGCGCGGAGGCCTCGGATCACGTCGACGCCGTCGATCCCCGGCAGCCCCAGATCCAGGATCACCACATCCGGCCGGCGGGACGCCGCCAGGTCGAGCGCGCGCTCGCCGTCGGCGGCGGTCTCCACCTCGTAGCCCCGCGCCGTGAGGTTGGTCCGGAGCCCGCGCAGGAGCTGCGCCTCGTCGTCGACGACCAGCACGCGCGTCATGCCGCGGCCTCGAACACGATCACCATGGTGAGCCCTCCTCCGGGCGTGTCCTCGATCAGCAGGTGGCCGCCCATCACCTCCACGAACCCCCGCGCGACAGCCAGGCCGAGACCCACGCCGTCGCCGGTCGTGGCGTCGCCCAGCCGCTGGAACGGCTGGAAGATGCGGTCGCGCTCGTCGGGGGGCACGCCGGGCCCGCGATCGATCACGCGCAGTTCCACGCGATGACCGACCTGCGATCCCTGGATCCGCACCGGCGCGTCGGCGGGACTCCAGGCCCGGGCGTTGGACGCGATGTTCGCGACCGCGCGCTCCAGCAGGACGGCGTCGACGTCGATCCGCGGCAGCGACTCCGCCACCTCGACCTGGATGTCCCGACCGCGGTCGGAGAGGCTGGCGAGGGCGCGCGACACGACCTCCTCCAGGCCGACCGGCCGCTGCACGAGCGTGAGCGCGCCGGTCTGGAGCCGGCTCATGTCGAGCAGGTTCGCCGACGAGCGACGTGAGCCGGTCCGACTCCTCCTCGATCGTCGCCAGGAACTCGTCGGTCTCCCGCTTCGGCCACCGCACGTCGGGCTCGCGCAGGCTCGAGACGGCCGCCTTGATGGAGGCGAGGGGCGTACGCAGGTCATGGGAGACCGCCGCCAGGATCGCCGTCCTGAGCTCGTTCACCTCGGCCAGCTAGGACGCGGCCGACGCCTCCCGAGCCAGCATCGCGGCTGCGGACCGCGAACGCGAGCTGCGCCGCGAACGCGGCCAGCACGTGCAGCGATTCGGCACGGAGCCGGTCGCCCCGCACCACCAGGATGCTCGCCCTGCCCCAGGTCGATCGCGTCGGTCCCCTCCTCCGGAGCAGCGGGCGGCGCGTTCCCGGCGGCCGCCTCGGCGGTCCACGTCCCGTCGTCGGAGCGGCGGAGCACGGCCACGGCCTCGAGGCCGAACGTCGCCTGCAGGTGCTCCACCAGGCCGGGCAGCGGATCCTCCTCCGCCGCCAGTCGCGCGGCGAGGCGGGCCAGGGCCTCCGCCTCGGCACGGCCTCGCTGCGCCTCAGCCCGCAGCCGGGCGCCGCGGTCGACGAGCACGCTCACGACCACGCGCGACGAGGACGAAGACCGCGAGCCCGAAGATGTGCTCGGGGTCCGCGATCGTCCAGGTGTGGATCGGCTCGGTGAAGAACCAGTTGATCGCGAGGGACGCCGCCGACGGCCGCCGCCGACCGCGGGCCACGATGCCGCCCACGGCGGCGATCGCCGACCACGACCGTCAGGTACATCAGCAGGACGCTCGGACAGACCCAACCGCTCGCGGAAGCCGCTCACGACGACCGTCAGCAGGACCAGCGCCGCCGTCCCGAGGACCGGCCGCGGCCACCCGGCGCCTCCGCGGCAGCGCCGGCCGGCGGGCCGATCGCACGGCGGGCTCCCCCGTCCGGCGGTGTCGCCCTGCGAGATCACGTGCACGTCGACCGGGCCCGAGCCGCGGATCACGGGGTGCACGACGGACCCGCGGGTCAGCTCTCGCCACGCGACCGGTCACTCGGCGCCCAGCACGATCTGCGTGACGTTCTCCGCCCGGGCCACGTCGAGCAGGGCCTCCGGGATCCCTCGCCCAGCACCTCGTCGAAGCGCGCCACCGACCTGCTCGACAGCTCGCGCGAGTCGCCAGCGAGCCGCGGCGATCCGCCGAGCCCGTCCTCCGCGATCACGTGGACGGCGATCAGCTCGCCGCCGCGGCCCGCGGCCATCCGCGAGGCCCGGCGGATCAGGGCCTCGTCCCCGGGCAGCCCCGCGAGCGCCGACCAGGATGCGCTCCCGCGTCTCCCACGGACCCTCGATGCCGCGCTCGCGCATGTAGTCCTGGAGCGCCTCGTCCACGCGGTCGGCCATCCACAGCAGTGCGAGCTCCCGCAGCGCGCCGAGGTTGCCCTCCCGGAAGTAGTTGCCGAGCGCGGCGTCGATCTTCTCGGGCGGGTACACGTTCCCGTGCGCCATCCGCCGTCGCAGCGCATAGGGGTCATGTCCACGAGCTCCTGCTGCTCCGCGGCTCGGACGACGGCGTCGGGGATCGTCTCGCGTTGCTGCACACCCGTGATGCGTTCGATCACGTCGTTGAGCGACTCCAGGTGCTGGATGTTGAGGGTCGAGATCACGTCGATCCCGGCGATCAGGAGCTCCTCGACGTCCTCCCACCGCTTGGCATGGGGTGAGCCGACCACGTTCGTGTGCGCCAGTTCGTCGACGAGCGCGACCGCCGGCGACCGTCGCAGGATCGCGTCCACATCCATCTCCTCGAAGGTGGCGCCGCGATGCTCGATCCGGCGGCGCGGCACGACCTCCAGGGCGCCGATCTGCTCCAGGGTCCGCGGCCTGCCGTGCGCCTCCACGAAGCCGATCACCAGATCGCCGCCCCGCTCCATCCGCCGCCTGCCCTCGTTCAGCATGGCGTAGGTCTTGCCGACGCCCGCCGCGTACCCCATGTAGATCCGCATCCGTCCGCGTCTCATGCTGATGAGGCTATCCTGTGCGGCGCCGGCTCGAGTGGGTGTCGAACCTCGCTCCGCCCCCACGAGGGATGCGGTCGAGCCTCGTTCAGCGCTCGGCTGCACGCTATCTCGGGTGCCCCCCTGACTGCGCCATCCTCACCGCCGTGCGGAGCAACCGGTCGCGCTCCAGGAGCAGGGCGAGCTGATTGCCGAAGGTCTCGAGGATCCGGCGCTGGATCCCGGAGAGCGGCGCGCTCGGTCCGCTCAGAACCATCACGCCGAGATTGCGCCGGCCGACGTTGAGGACCAGGCGCTCGACCGGACCGGGCTCCGCCGCCTCGTCGGCCGCGCCCGCGGTCGCGACCTCGACGAGACCGCCCTGGTCGGCACCGGGCGAGATCAGCAACGAGCCCGATCGGAACCCGAAGCGATCGACCACCAGACGCAGTACGGATCCGTAGCTCTCCGTCCCCGGACGAGGCTCGACCAGCGACCGGCTCAGCTCGAGCTGCAGTCGCAACTCCTCCTCTCGAGCCTCCGCGGCCTCCGCACGGGACCGTGCCCTCGCGACCAGCACGGAGATCAGCACCGAGATCCCCAGGAACACGGACAGGACCACCACGTCCTCGGCGGCGTGGACGCGGAACGTCCCGAACGGCCGGATGAAGAAGAAATTGAACGCGAGGAAGGCGAATCCCTCGATGAGCTGGCCGGCATCATCACGGATCGACAGCAGCGCGAGCACGAGCAGGACCGTCCCGACGGTCGCGACGAGGTATCCGGAGAGCGTTCGCGCGAGGCGTCCGCGCAGGAACGGGTTCGCCGGCGGGTCGAGCCGCGGGCGCGTGGCATCGTCCCCAACCTGTGGACGCGTCATGCCGCGACCTCGAAGGACAGCACCATCGTGAGGCCGCCGCCCGGTGTGTCCTCGAGCCGGATCTCGCCGCCCATCGCCTGGACGAAGCCGCGAGCGACCGCGAGGCCGAGGCCCACACCGTCGGACGAGGACCGATCGCCGAGCCGCTGGAACGGCTCGAACACGCGGTCCCGCTGGTCCTGCGGGATACCGGGACCCCGATCGATGACGCGCAGCTCGACCCGGCCCGACGCGGTCGACCCGGTGACGCGCACCGGGGCCTGTGCCTCGACGCTCCAGGCACTGGCGTTCCCCACCACGTTCGCAACGGCCCGTTCCAGCAGCGCTGCGTCGACGTCGACGCGGGGGAGCGTCTCCGGGACGTCGACCTGCACCGACCGCCCGTGATCGGGAAGGCTCGCGAGCGCGTTCGGAACGATCTCGTCCAGCCCGGTCAGGCGTCGCACGAGGCGCAGCGCGCCGGTCTGGATCCGACTCATGTCCAGGAGGTTCCCCACGAGCGAGCCGAGGCGATCGGCCTCCTCCTCGATCGTGGCCAGGAACTCGCTCGACTCGCTCCGGGTCCAGGACACGTCGTCCTGTCGAAGGCTGCTGACCGCCGCCTTGATGGAGGCGAGGGGGGTCCGCAGATCGTGCGAGACGGCTGCGAGGATCGCCGCCCGGAGATCGTTCACCGCCGCGACGTCCGCCGCATCCGCGATCTCCGCCTGCAGCTCACGACCGCGAACCGCGACGGCGAGCTGAGCCGCGAACGCCGTCAGTACTCGCCGTTCGTCGACCCGCAGGTGCGAACCCATCATCACGAGGACGGCATCCTCGCCGAGGTCGATCCTGTCTCCCTCCTGACCCGAGCGGACCGCCTCCGGGTCGCCGGCGGACGCCTCAACCGACCACGCGTCGGCGTCGGTCCGGCGGAGGATCGTGACCGCCTGGAGCCCCAGCGTCGTCCGGAGGTGCTCGAGCAGGCTCTGGAGCGGATCGTCCTCGGCGACGAGCCAGCCCGCGAGACGCGCGAGTGCCTCCGCCTCGCTGCGAGCACGCTGCGACTCCTTGCGCAGGCGGGCGGCGCGGTCGACGAGGACGCTCACCACCGCACCGACCGAGGTGAACACGAGCAGCGCGAGCAGATTGTCCGTGTCGGCGATCGTCCAGGTGTGGATCGGAGGGGTGAAATACCAGTTGAGGACCAGCGACGACCCGACCGCCGCGCCCATCGCCACCCACAGGCCGCCGATCGCGGCCACCACGACGACGAGGGAGAGGTAGAGCAGGAAGATGCTCGTGAGTCCCAGCCCCTCCCGGGCGGTGGTCAGCACCGCGGTCAGCAGGATCACGCCGCCTGCCGCCACGACGCCACCCACCGCCTGCCGGCGGCGAGGGAGCGCGATCCGCCGCGACGCGTCCGCCGGCTGTGCGCCCCCGGATCGCGCTGCTTGGGAGATCACGTGCACGTCGATGGGACCCGATTCCCGGATCACCCGGTGGACGACCGAGCCGTGGGTGAACTCTCGCCATCTCGAGTGCGTGCTGGCCCCGATGACGATCTGCGTGATGTTCTCGGCTCGGGCGAACTGCACCAGCGCGCCGGGGATGCTCGCGCCGACCACCTGGTGGAAGACACCACCCGTGGAGCGCACCAGGTCCCGTGTCGCATCCAGGGACGACGACACCGGTCCGCCGTCCTCCGGGATCACGTAGACGGCGTGGAGCTCGCCCGCGCGCCGAGCCGCCATGCGGGACGCCCGCCGGATCAGCGGCCCGTCCTCTGGGCGGCCCGAGACGCCGACGAGGATCCGCTCACGGGTGTCCCACGGCCCCTCGATCCCGTGGTCGCGCATGTAGCCCTGCAACTCGTCGTCCACACGGTCGGCGACCCAGAGGAGGGCCAGCTCTCGGAGCGCCCCGAGATTCCCCTCACGGAAGTAGTTCGAGAGCGCGGCATCGACCCGCTCCGGCGGGTACACGTTGCCGTGCGCCATGCGGCGCTGCAGCGCCTGCGGCGTCATGTCGACGAGCTCCTGCTGATCGGCCCGCCGGACGACCTCATCGGGGATCGTCTCCCGCTGCCGGACGCCGGTGATCCGCTCCGTCGACGTCGTTCAGCGACTCCAGATGCTGGATGTTGAGCGTGGAGATCACATCGATCCCCGCGTCCAGCAGCGCCTCGACGTCCTGCCACCGCTTCTCGTGGCGAGAGCAGGGAACGTTCGTGTGGGCGAGTTCGTCGACGAGGACGACGTCCGGTGCGCGTCGAAGGATCCCGTCGAGATCCATCTCCTCGAAGGTCCCTCCGCGGTACTCGACCTCGATCCGCGGGACGACCTCGAGGTCACCGATCTGCTCCTGGGTCGTGGGCCCGGCTGTGCGTCTCGACGATCCCGATGACCACGTCGGTCCCGCGCTCGCGACGGCGATTGCCCTCGTTCAGCATCGCGAAGGTCTTGCCCACCCCGGCGGCGTAGCCCATGTAGATCCGGAGCCGGCCGCGCGCGTGGGCGTTCATCGAGCGAGGCGCTCCAGCGCCAGATTCAGCATCAGGACGTTTACGTGCGGGTCGCCCAGGAAGCCGAGCTGCCGCCCCTCGACGAGCTGGTCGACGAGCGCGAGCACCCGGTCCACCGGGATCCCGCGAGCGGCGGCGACGCGAGCTGCCTGCAGACGCGCATAGTCGGGCGAGATGTCCGGATCGAGGCCGCTGCCGCTTCCGGTCACCGCGTCCACCGGAACGGGCCCCTGCGGATCGTCGGAGGTGCGGATCGCATCGAGTCGCTCGCGAACGAGCTTCCCGAGCTCGGGATTGGACGGCCCGAGGTTCGACGGAGCCGAGGCGGTGGGGTCGAACACGTCAGGTCGCCCGTGGAACCACTCTGGCCCCTCGAACGCCTGCCCGATCAGCTCCGATCCCACGACGCGACCATCGGCGGCCCGGACGAGGCTCCCGTTCGCGCGATGGGACATCGCGACCTGCGCGACGGCCGTCGTCACGAGCGGATAGGCCACACCAACGGCGAGGGTGATCACGAGCAGCATCCGGATCGAGGCGATCGCCTGCCTCCGCATCTCAGTGCACCACCAAGCTGATGACGACGTCGACGAGCTTGATCCCGATGAAGGGCGCGACGATGCCCCCGAGCCCGTAGATCGCGAGGTTCCGCCGCAGCATGACGGCCGCGGAGCGCGGGGTGTACCGGACGCCGCGGAGCGCGAGAGGGATCAGCGCGACGATGATGAGCGCGTTGAAGATCACGGCCGACGCGATGGCGGATCTCGGCGAGTCCAGGCGCATGACGTTCAGGGCGTCGAGACCGGGATAGACCGCGGCGAACATCGCGGGGATGATCGCGAAGTACTTCGCGACGTCGTTCGCGATCGAGAACGTCGTGAGCGAGCCGCGCGTGATCAGCAGCTGTTTGCCGATCTCAACGATCTCGATCAGCTTCGTGGGATTCGAGTCGAGGTCGACCATGTTGCCGGCCTCCTTCGCGGCACTGGTGCCCGTGTTCATCGCCACGCCCACGTCCGACTGCGCCAGGGCGGGGGCGTCGTTCGTGCCGTCGCCCGTCATCGCGACCATCTTCCCGCCGCTCTGCTCGGACCGGATCAGCGCCATCTTGTCCTCAGGGGTGGCCTCGGCGAGGAAGTCGTCGACGCCCGCCTCCGCGGCGATCGCCTGTGCCGTTCGGGGATTGTCGCCGGTGATCATCACGGTGCGGATCCCCATCCGCCGGAGCTCGTCGAAGCGCTGGCGCATCCCCTCCTTCACGATGTCCTTCAGATGGATCACGCCCAGCACACGGCGCTCGTCCGCGACCGTGAGCGGCGTACCCCCCTGCACGGCGATCCCCGCGATGATCGTCTCGACCTCCTCGGACACCGAGCCGCCGCCCTCCTCGACCCACCGGCGCACGGAGTCGGCCGCGCCCTTGCGCAGCCGGTGCCCGTCCATGTCGACGCCGCTCATGCGGGTCTGGGCCGTGAACGGCACGAACTCGGCGCCGGAGACGTCGCGGCCCCGCAGCCCGTACCGCTCCTTCGCGAGCACGACGATCGACCGGCCCTCCGGGGTCTCGTCGGCCATGCTGGTGAGTTGGGCGGCCTCCGCGAGCTCCTCGACGGCGACGCCGGGGGCGGCGATGAACTCGGCGGCCTGGCGGTTGCCCAGCGTGATCGTCCCCGTCTTGTCGAGCAGCAGGGTGTTCACGTCGCCGGCGGCCTCCACGGCCCGACCCGACATCGCGAGCACATTGCGCTGCACGAGCCGGTCCATCCCCGCGATCCCGATCGCCGACAGCAGCGCCCCGATCGTCGTGGGGATCAGACACACCAGCAGCGCGATCAGCACGACCACCGTCTGCTCGGCCCTCGAGTAGATCGCGAACGGCTGCAGCGTGACGGTCGCGAGCAGGAACACGATCGTGAGGCTCGCGAGGAGGATGTTGAGCGCGATCTCGTTCGGGGTCTTCTGCCGCTGGGCGCCCTCGACGAGGGCGATCATCCGGTCGATGAACGTCTCACCGGGCCGGGACGTGATCTCCACGACGATGCGGTCGGAGAGGACCTTCGTGCCGCCGGTCACGGCGCTGCGGTCCCCGCCGGACTCGCGGATCACCGGGGCCGACTCGCCCGTGATGGCGCTCTCGTCCACGGAGGCCACACCCTCGACCACGTCGCCGTCGCCGGGGATGACCTGGCCGGCCTCGACCACGCACCGGTCGCCGGGGCGCAGCGCGGTGCCGGACACGGACTCCTCGGTTCCGTCCGGCCGGAGGCGGCGCGCCATCGTCTCCGTGCGCGCCGCGCGGAGCGCCGCCGCCTGCGCCTTGCCACGCCCCTCCGCGACGGCCTCGGCGAGGTTCGCGAACAGCGCGGTCAGCCACAGCCACACGGCGATGAGGCCGGCGAACAGCGACGGGTCCTGGACGAACAGGATCGTCGTGAGCACCGAGCCGACCTCGACGACGAACATCACCGGGTTCCTCCACTGCATCCGCGGGTCGAGCTTCCGCAACGACGAGGGCAGTGCGGCCCACACGAGCCCGGCGTCGATCATCGGGTCAGTCCTTCCACGATCGGGCCCAGCGACAGCGCCGGGAAGTAGGTCAGGGCGGTCACGATGAGGATCACACCCGTCAGGAGCCCACCGAACAGGACGGAGTCGGTCGGGAACGTGCCGGCGGTCGCCGGCACGTGCTTCTTGCGTGCCAGCGATCCGGCGAGCCCGATCGTGAGGGTCATGAGCGCGAACCGCCCGATCAGCATGGCGATCCCGAGCGACGTGTTGTAGAAGGGCGTGTTCACGCTGATGCCGCCGAAGGCGCTGCCGTTGTTGTTGGAGGCGGACGTGAAGGCGTAGAGCACCTCGGACAGGCCGTGCGCACCCGGGTTGAAGATCGAGGCCCGCGCCGAGGGCAGCAGGAGCGCCGTCGCGGCGAGCGAGAGGATCACGCACGGCACGATCAGGATGTAGAGGGAGACGAGCTTCATCTCGTACGGCTCGATCTTCTTTCCGAGGTACTCCGGCGTGCGACCCACCATCAGACCGGCGACGAACACCGCGAGGACAGCGAGGACGAGGAGGCCGTACAGGCCCGCGCCGACGCCGCCGGGATTGATCTCCGAGAGCATGATGTTCGTGAGCGGCACCGCACCGCCGAACGGGGTCATCGAGTCGTGCGACGAGTTCACCGATCCGGTCGAGGTGCCGGTGGTGGCCGCGGCGAACGTGGCGCTCGCCGGGATGCCGAACCGCACCTCCTTGCCCTCCATGTTGCCGCCGGCCACCTGGGTTCCTGCGGCGGCCGTGACCTGCGGGTTCGGCTCGGCCTCGAACTTCCAGGCGAGCAGCGAAGCGGTGATCAGGAGGCCGGCCATCACGGCGGCCAGCACGTACCCCTGCCTGCGATCCTTCACCATCTTGCCGAACGTTCCGGTCAGGGCGAACGGGACGACGAGCATCAGGAAGATCTCGAGGATGTTCGAGAGGGCGTTCGGGTTCTCGAACGGGTGCGCGGAGTTGGCGTTGTAGAAGCCGCCGCCGTTGTTGCCCAGCTCCTTGATCGCCTCCTGCGACGCCACGGGCCCTCCCGGGATCGACTGTGCCGACCCCGAGAGCGTGGTGACATCGGTGAAGCCGTGGAGGTTCTGGACCACGCCCTGTGAGATCAGGACGAGCGCAGCCACGAAGGCGACGGGCAGGAGGATCCGGACCGTCGACCGCGTCAGGTCCGACCAGAAGTTGCCGAGCGTCTGGCTCTCGCGCCGGATGAATCCCCGCACCAGCGCGATCGCCACACAGATCCCGACGGCCGCGGAGGCGAAGTTCTGGACGGCGAGTCCCGACATCTGGACGAGATGGCCCATCGTCGACTCCCCTGCGTAGGACTGCCAGTTCGTGTTCGTGGTGAACGAGACCGCGGTGTTGAACGCCTGGTCCGGGGCAACGCCGGGGAACCCCAGGGACAGTGGAAGCGAGCCCTGGACGCGCTGGAACACGTACAGGAGCAGCACGCAGGCGACCGAGAACACCAGCACGGAGGTCGCATATGCGCTCCACCGTTGTTCGGCGTCCGGGTTCACGCCGGCCAGTCGGTAGATCCCCCGTTCGAGCCGGAGATGACGCTCGGAGGTGAACACCCACGCCATGTAGTCACCCAGCGGGCGATACACGACCACGATGGCGCCGACCAGGACGAGCAGCTGCAGCCAGGCGGCCATCAGAACCGCTCTGGCCGGATCAGCGCGTAGACGAGGTACCCGAGCAGCACCACCGCGACGACCAGTCCGACGACGTTGCCGATCACAGCCGCTCGATCCCTCGGACGAGGCCCAGCAGGGCCGCGAAGACCGCGAGCGTGAGGATCACGAAGAGCACGTCTCCCATGTCACTCCACCTCCTGGAGCGACCGTACGTGCGACGGACCACGTTGCGGGCCGTCTTGACGACGTCCTGACAGGGGGAGCGCGGACCTTGATGCGGTTCTGCTTCGGTCGTGCTCCGAAGCGGGGTCGTCAGGCCGCCGGAGCGGTGCCGATCACGACACGTTCGTGAGCGGTGCGGCGAGACGAGCGGGCCGGACCGCCTCGGCCGCCGTCACGCGGCTCCATCGCAGCGGCGCGGGATCGTCGACCTCGACCGGTGCGTAGGCGGCGGCCGTCAGCTCGCGGAGCGTGCGCACGCTCCGCTCGGTGATCTCCCCCTCCACGGCGACCAGCGTGCCGGGGGTCCAGGCGACCACGTGGCGTCGCGGGAGCAACACCAGCAGCTCGCCGGTCCCGTCGCAGAGCACGGCCTCGAGGCGGCCCTCGCCACCGTCGGGGAAGAACGTCAGCCGCCGCACATCACCCACGATGCGCACGCGGCCGGTACGCGCGTCGCCGATCGTGACGCGGCCCTCGACCGTGTCGAACCAGGCGATGGTCTCCCGATCGAGCGGACGGTCCATCTACGACCCCGACCGGATGGAAGCCCAGATGGAAGCGATGTAGCGCATACCACGACGGTACGGACGGCTCGTCCCCGCGCGAAGGGTCTTGACGCGTTCTTCACGCGTGGCGCGCCCGGCCTTGACGCGTTCCTGACGCCGGCTACGGGATGGATCCAGGCTTGGAGAACTCGAACTTCGGGTTCACCATGCGCAGCGTCCCGTCGCGCTGTCGGCCGGCGACGCCCGCCACGATCACCCGCGTCCCCAGGTTCAGGCCCGGCAACGCGCGACGACCCATGAACACGACCGTCATCTCGCCGGTGCCGTCGGAGACCACGGCCTCCAGCGACTCGTTGCCCTCCATCGGGAGCACCGTGATCCGCCGCACCACGCCCGCGACCTTCACCGGCTTGCGCAGCGGCGCCTCGGCGATCGGGACCGTGCCGGGCACCGTGCACGCCCAGCTCCTGGTCTCCTCGGCGAGGCGAGCCTCGTCGCTCTCGGTGAGCCTGCCGAAGATTCGGTTGAGGAACCCCACGGATGTCCGCCCGGGCCCGTCCCCTAGACCGAGGCCATCTGGTTGGCCTTCTTGAAGTCCTCGTCGAGCTCGGACTTGCGCGTCTTCGACAGGTAGATCATCACCCCGAGGATCGCCACCGCCACCACGCCCACCAGGATCCGCAGCCCGGTGTCCTCCGCGTGGGACACGACCAGCGGGGCGATCAGCAGCGCCACGAGATTCATCACCTTGATCAACGGGTTGAGCGCGGGACCCGCGGTGTCCTTGAACGGGTCGCCGACCGTGTCGCCGATCACCGCGGCCTTGTGGCTGTCCGACCCCTTGCCGCCGAAGTGTCCGTCCTCGATGTACTTCTTGGCGTTGTCCCAGGCGCCGCCGGCGTTCGAGAGCATCACGGCGAGCAGCTGACCGGTGAGGATCGACCCGGCCAGGAACGCGCCGAGGGCCTCGGCCTTCAGGAAGAAGCCGGCGATGATCGGAGAGAGCACCGCAAGCAGCCCCGGCGTCATCAGCTCTCGGAGCGAGGTCCGCGTGCAGATGTCGACCACGGCGCCGTAGTCCGGCTTCTCGGTGTAGTCCATGATCCCGGGGTGGTCGCGGAACTGGTTGCGAACCTCGACCACCACCTGCTGGGCCGCGCGGCCCACGGCGCGGATCGCGAGCGAGCTGAACAGGAACGCCACCGAGCCGCCCAGCAGCAGCCCCACCAGCACGTCCGGATGATCGACGCGGATCCCCTGGAAGTCGAAGCCGGCCGCCTTCAGCGCCTCCTCGAAGGAGCCGAACAGCGACGTGGCGGCGATCACGGCGGTCGCGATCGCCATGCCCTTCGTGATGGCCTTCGTGGAGTTGCCGACGGCGTCGAGGCCGCCGAGGATCTGCGCGGGCCGTCCCTCGAACTCGCCCGACATCTCCGCGATGCCCTGAGCGTTGTCACTGATCGGCCCGTACGTGTCCATCGACACGATGACGCCGACCGTGGTCAGCATGCCCATGCCGGTGAGCGCGATGAAGTACAGGCGCTCGGCGAGCAGGTTCGTGGAGGATGGGTCGGCCAGGAAGAACGCGGCGCTGATCGCACCGCCGACCACGAGGATCGACCACACGGTGGACTCGAGGCCGATCGAGAACCCCGACAGCACGGTGGTGGCGGGACCGGTCACGGTCGACTCGGCGATCTCCTGCACCGGACGGAACTTGGTGTCGGTGAAGTACTGGGTCAGCACCTGGATCACGCTGGCCAGGACCAGCCCGATGATCACCGCGAGCGCCGGGCGGATCGAGTCCATGTACACCATGGAGATGACGATGACGGCCGCCGCCGAGATGCCCGCGGACAGGAAGAACCCGCGGTTGATCGCCTTCATGCCGTGCTCCTCCTCGGAACGGGGCGTGACGGCCAGGATGCCGATGATCGACGTGATGACGCCGACGGCGCGGACGAACAGCGGAAACATCACGCCGGCGATCGCGCCGATCTCCGAGCCTGCGTACGCCGCGACGCCCAGGATCAGCGAGGCGACGAGCGTGACCTCGTAGGACTCGAACAGATCGGCGGCCATGCCGGCGCAGTCGCCCACGTTGTCCCCGACGTTGTCCGCGATGGTGGCGGCGTTCCGTGGATCGTCCTCGGGGATGCCCTGCTCCACCTTGCCGACGAGGTCTGCCCCGACGTCCGCCGCCTTCGTGAAGATGCCGCCGCCCACTCGCATGAACATGGCCAGCAACGCGCCGCCGAACCCGAAGCCCACCAGCACGCTGGTGGCGTCCTGCTTGTACAGGATCAGGATCACGGTGGCCCCCAGCAGACCGAGGCCGACGGTGAACATGCCGGCGACGCCGCCGGCGCGGAAGGCCAGCCGCATCGCCTGGCGCAGACCGGAGATGCGCGCCGCGTTCGCCGTCCGGACGTTGGCGCGCACCGCGAGCCACATCCCCGTGAAGCCGGTGATCGCGCTGAACCCGGCCCCCAGGATGAAGGCGATCGACCGCCCGAGCTTGATCCCGAACTCCGAGTGGAGGCCGCTGGCCGCCGCGGCGGTGTCCGGAGCGGGCAGGATGAAGAAGAGCACGACGGTGAGCAGACCGATGAAGATCCCCACCGTTCGGAACTGCCGGGAGAGGTAGGCCTTCGCGCCCTCCTGGATCGCGAGCGCGATCTCCTTCATCTTGTCCGTGCCCTCGGGGGCGGCCAGGACCTCGCGGACCAGGTAGTAGGCGAAGGCGAGGGCGATGAACGAGATGCCCACGAGCATCCACAGCATGGAGTCTTCGAACGAGCCGAAGACGGCGTCGATCGGCCCGCCTTCCTGCGCCAGGACGTGCATGCAGCCTCCTTGGGTCTTCGATGCTGAAAAGGATGTCGAGCATGGGCGCCCGAGGGCGGCCGCGCCGGGAACCTCCGAAGTATAGGGACCTCGGCGGCCCCCTGACCTGCGCCGGAAGGCGGGAAACCGGTCTAGCGTTCGACCGGGGCGCTCTCGGCGTGGGAGGTTCGGCGAAGCAGCAGGAACCCGGCGGTGCCGGCCAGGATCGACCCCGAGAGGATGCCCACCTTGGCCTGGTCGACCAGGCCGGCGTCGTCGAAGGCGAGCTCCGTCACGAACAGGGACACCGTGAAGCCGATCCCCGCGACGGCGGCCGTCCCCAGGACGTGCGACCACCCCACGCCGGCCGGCAACCGGCCCACGCCGAGCCGGACCGCCACCCAGGTGGCCGCCGAGATGCCGACGGTCTTGCCCAGCACCAAACCTAGGATGACGCCGAGCGCGACCCTGCCCGTGATCGCGTCCCGAAGGCCGGACGACGACAAGCGCACCCCGGCGTTCGCCAGCGCGAAGAGCGGCAGGACCACGAGGCTCGTCCAGGGCAACAGGAGGTGCTCCGCGCGCGCGAGCGGCGAGACGGCCGGCTCCCCGTGCGCGACGGCGGGCGTCAGCAGGCCGAGGGCGACACCGGCGATCGCGGGATGCACCCCCGACTCGAACGTCGCGAGCCACAGCAGGAAGCCCAGGGCCACGGTGATCGCAGCGGATCGGACGTGGAGACGGTGCAGACCGAGGATCGCCAGCGCCAGCGCGGCAGCCACCCCGAGCCAGCCCCAGGCCACACCGCCCGAGTAGAAGATGGCGATCACGACGACGGCCCCGATGTCGTCGACGATGGCCAGCGCCAGCAGGAACGGTCTGATGCCGGTTGGAGCGTGCCGTGCAGCCAGGGTGAGCACGCCCGCGGCGAACGCGATGTCGGTCGCCATCGGGATCCCCCACCCGCGCGATCCCGCCCCGCCGGCGTTCAGAGCCAGGTAGATCAGGGCCGGCACCACCATCCCCCCGACGGCGGCGATCGCGGGCAGGGCGGCGGCGCGGCGATACCGCAGCTCGCCGGTCAGCAGCTCCCGCTTGATCTCCAGGCCCACCACCAGGAAGAACAGGGCCATGAGGCCGTCGTTCACCCAGTGCCGCAGATCGAGCTCGATCCCCCAGCCTCCGAGGTGGATGTCGAACCGTGCCTGCCACAGCCGGTCGTACCCGTCGCTCCACGGCGAGTTGGTCCAGACCAACGCCACCACGGCGGCGAGCAGGAGCAGCGTGGCCCCCGCGGTCGCCGAGGACAGGAACTCCTGGAGGGGCCGGCCGGATCCCGTTCGGACGGAGCGCTCGGATGTGGCCGGGAGGCGGACCTCCTCGGCGGGGAGCCGGGATCGGAGCCGGACATGACGACCTCTCTGCCGACCAGTCTTCCCGGCTCACCTTCGGTGCTCAGCTTCGTCCGGAGTCATCCTACAGGCACGGACATCGTGGTCCCGAGCATCGGACCTCGGACCCCATCACGACTTCGTCACGTGCCGGTCGTTGGTGCGGTGACGGAACCCAGGTAGGCTCGACCGCGTTTTGGCAGACGGAGCACATACCCCCCAACGCTCACGAGGCGGTGTCGCGAAGATCGCGGCCGTCGTCGTGGTGGTGGCCGCCGCGGTCGTCGGCGGCATCGTCTTCTTCGGCAACGACGGCAGCTCGGTGACGACCAACCCCGGCGGCGACGGCACGGTCGTCGACCCGGCCACGCCGGAGCTCACGTTCAAGGTGGCGAAGGTGGTGGCGATCCCCGTCACGGCCGGCCAGACGCCGAAGAAGCTCGCCGGCGCCGCATCCGGCGCGGCCGAGGGAGCCGTCGACGTGGTGGACACGATCTACACGGAGGGGTTCCTCGACCCCAGCAGCTGGGAGGGCGCCGACTACGACGATGCGTGGACCCAGTTCACCGACGCCGCCGCCGCCCAGGCGGAGTCCGAGGCCGACACGCTCACGGCGGGGTCCGACGCCGGTACCGCGTACGACCTGATCGAGCCCGCGAAGGCCACCGTGCGGCCGCGGGTGCTCGTCGACGCCGCCGGCAAGCCGGTGTCGGTCGTGGCGCTCGTGTACTTCAGCGCCAAGGGGATGCACGACGACGGGAGCTACACGCTGTTCAAGAGCACCGGGCAGTACTTCCTGGAGCGCGATGGGTCCCACTGGACGGTGGTGGCCTTCGACGTGCGCCGCGCCGACAGCGAGAAGGAGGCGCAGGCCACGCCGAGCGCCTCCGATCCGAGTGCCGAGGCGAGTCCCGCGGAGAGCGCCACGTGAGGCGGCGGGTGATCTTCGGCCTGGCCGCCCTCGCGCTGTGGGTGGCGGGCTCCGTGGCCGGCTCGATCGGACCGGGCGCGCCGGCCCCGGCCTCGGCGCGGGCCGCGATGGTGGTCGGGAAGGCCCACGCGGAGTTCTCGCCGTCGATCCGCGGCAACAAGCCGATCTTCATCCTGGCGCTGGGCAGCGACAGCCGCCCGGAGACGCCGATCGAGCGAGGCCTGTCGGACTCGATCCACATCATCGCGATCAACCCCGACAAGCACCGGGTCTCGATCCTGGGATTCCCGCGCGACTCCTACGTCCCGATCCCCGGCCACAGCCCGAACAAGATCAACCAGGCGATGCCGCTCGGAGGCCCGGAGCTGGCCGTGCAGACGGTAGAGAACCTGACCGGGATCACGTTCGGCTACTACGTGCTGACGTCGTTCGAGGGCGTGCAGACGGCGGTCGACGACATCGGCGGCCTCACGATCGACGTGCCCTTCCCGATGTTCGACCCCTACTCACGCTCCAACTTCGACGCCGGCGTGCAGACGCTCAACGGGCACGACACGCTGGCGTTCGCGCGGGACCGCCACTCGCTGGAGTCGGGCGACTTCGGCCGGTCGGAGAACCAGGGGCGTGTGCTGCTGGCCGCCCTCACGCAGCTCCGCAAGCAGTACGCCAAGGACCCGAGCGTGCTGTTCGACTACATCGGGGCCGGCCTGCGATCCGTGCAGACCGACCTCTCCACGCAGGAGGTGCTCGACTTCGCGTTCACCGCCCTCTCGATCAACCCGACCCACGTCCAGAACATGGTGGTGCCGGGCACGATCGGGACGGTGGGCACCATGTCCACGGTGAACCTCCCGTCGTCCAACGTCACGATCTACAAGGACCTGGCAGACGACGGCATCGTGAGCAAGAAGAACGTCCCCAAGAGCCCCACCGCCGACGAGACCTAGACGCCTCCGACCCGTCTGGGCTACCGCTTCGCTACATGAGCACCCGTGCCCTTCGGGGCCCGCTTCGCTACATGAGCCCCCTGGGGGCTGGTAGCCTCGCGGCGCCGCACCCCGTCGACCCGCGGCCCAGAGCGTGACCTCACTGAACGACGATCTACACGACGTCCACCCGGCTCGCTCCAAGGTGTCGATCGGGCTCGCGGTGGCGTTGACCGTCCCCGGGCTCGTGACGAGGTTCACCGATCCGGACCTGCCGGACCCTGTTTCGGCGCTGCTCTGGGGCCTGGCCATCGTCGGAGCGGCGTTCATGCTGTCGTGGGCGGCCGAGGTCGCGCAGCTCGACATCTCCGCGGGGCTCGCGATCGCGATCCTTGCGCTGATCGCCGTCCTGCCCGAGTACGCGGTCGACTTCGTGTTCGCCGCCGAGGGCGGTCGCTCGTTCAAGGAGACCGGGCCGGCGTGCCTGCCGCTCGGCGAGGGCACGGAGTCACCGTGCTCGCTGGCGCTCGCGAACATGACCGGAGCGAACCGCCTCCTGATCGGCATCGGTTGGACGATGGTGATCTTCGTGGCCTTCTACCGCCTCCGTTCCAAGGGCATCCTCGCGAAGGGCGAGCGCTGGGAGGGGGTGCGCCTCGACCGTGAGCACTCGATCGAGATCGCGTACCTCGCGATCGCCACGGTGTACTCGTTGACGCTCCCGCTGAAGCACTCGGTCACGCTGGTCGACGCCGCCGTGCTGGTGACGATCTTCGTTCTCTACTCGATCCGCGTGTCCAAGGCACCGGCCGAGGAGCCGCACCTGGTTGGGCCCGCGCGCTACCTCGGAACCTTCGCGGACGTCCCCAGGCGGACCGCCATGATCGGGATGGGCGTGTTCGCCGGCGCCGTGATCCTGCTGTGCGCCGAACACTTCGCCGAGGCCCTGGTGGCCACAGGGGAGTCCTTGCACGTCAACGAGTTCCTGCTGGTGCAGTGGGTGGCGCCCCTGGCGTCGGAGGCCCCCGAGCTGCTGGTGGCCGGCCTGTACGCGTGGCGGCTCAACACGAACGCAGGGCTCGGGACGCTGGTCTCGTCGAAGGTGAACCAGTGGACGCTGCTGGTGGGCACGCTGCCGATCGTGTTCGCCGTGGCTGCCGGCGGCCTCCACGGGCTCCCCCTGGACACGGTGCAGCGCGAAGAGCTGTTCCTCACGGCCGCCCAGTCCGTGTTCGCGGTTGCAGTGATCTCGAACCTGTCCATGTCGCTGCGCGAGGCGTGGTTCCTGTTCGGCCTGTTCTGGGCGCAGTTCATCCTGGGCGCCCTGGTGCCGGAGAGCCTCCACGGCGTGGAGCGCATCGGCGTGGGCATCGTGTACCTGGTGCTGGCGGCGTGGGTGCTGATCGGCGGTCGCTCCCGCATGCGGGGACTGCTCCGCGACGGCTTCCGGGCGAGCTACACGGAGCTGTCGGGCGAGCGGGCGATGGACGACGCGAAGCAGCGCGGCGAGCTACCCTGACGGCCGCTCACGGAGGCTCAGGTACGCGGGCCGCGATCACACCAGGCGTCGGTCGGTGGCCCAGCGCGTCAGCTCCCGGCGATTCGTGAGCTGGAGCTTCCGAAGGACCGCGGACACGTGCGTCTCCACCGTCTTCACGGAGATGTGGAGCTCGCGCGCCGCCTCGCGGTAGGTGTAGCCGCGCGCGATGTGACGGAGCACCTCGCGCTCGCGCGCGGTGAGCGAGTCGACCTCGGGATCGAGCGGCGGCGCCTCTCCCGCGAAGGCGTCGAGCACGAAGCCCGCCAGCCGCGGCGAGAAGACCGCGTCGCCCTCGTGGACCCGCCGGATCGCGCCCGCGAGGGCCTCCGGCTCGATCGTCTTCGTCACGTACCCCCGGGCTCCGGCGCGGATCGTCGCGATCACGTCCTCGGCCGCGTCAGAGACCGACAACGCCAGGAACCTCGTCCCGGGACGCTCCCGGCTCACCGCCTCGATCACCTGGGCGCCGGTGCCGTCGGGCAGGTGGACGTCGACGAGGACGACGTCGGGCTCGGCTTCGCCGATCGAGCGGATCGCCGTGGCCACGTCCGAGGCCTCGCCCACGAACTCTACGTCCCCGGTGAGCTCGGACCGGACACCCGCGAGGAAGAGCCGATGGTCGTCCACCAGGAACACGCGGATGCGATCACCCGCCGGCGTCACGCCGCTCTCCTCGGGACCCGGATCGTGACCTCGGTCCCCGCTCCCGGTGCGGACTGGACCTCGGCCGAGCCGCCGAAGCGGGAGATGCGTCCGGCGATCGAGTCGGCGATGCCGCGTCGGTCCGGAGGAACGCTTGCGGGCTCGAAGCCCGCACCCTGGTCGCGGACGAAGGCGGCGACCTCCCCGTCGCCGGTCTCCACGAACACCGAGACCCGGTGGGCGCCGGAGTGGGTGGCCGCGTTCACCATGGCCTCGCGCGCGGCCAGGACCAGCGCGTGGACCGGCTCGTCGAGCCGGCAGTCGCCGGCGGTCACGACGTCGATCGCCACGCGGTGCGACCGTTCGACCTCCGCGGCGGTGTCGTTCATGGCGGTCGACAGCAGGGAGCGGTCCGCGGCGCGGACACCGCCGTACAGCCAGTCCCGAAGCTCACGCTCCTGCGAACGGGCGAGCGTCGTCATCTCCCGCGGCTCACCGCTCCGCTGGATCAGCGCGAGCGTCTGCAGCACCGAGTCGTGCAGGTGCGCCGCCACCTCGGCACGCTCCTGCGAGCGGATCCGCTGTCGGCGCTCCTCCGCGAGCTGGCGGGCCAGCCGCCAGAACCACGGCCCTGCGATCACCACGACGCCCACGAAGGTGGCGACCGCCGCCAGCGGAGCGTTCCGTCGCAGGGTATCCGGGCCGTTGATGAGCAGGAACTGCGCGAGGCCGGCCACCATGAGAACGGCGCCGGCCGCCAGGCGCACACGCGGTGCGGACCCTTCCAGGAGGTGCTGGGCTCCCCGGGGCAGGCGTCGCATCAGCCCCGACCACCGGGTGCGGTCGGCCTCGTCGCCCCGCGTCCAGATCACGGCCGAGCCCAGGGCCACCAGCACGGCGGGCCAGACGAGCCGGTCCCCGAACCACAGCCCCGACGCGCGCAGCAGCAGCAGCACACCCAGGACGATGAGGCCCACGGCGAGCGCCTGCCGCGCGCTGGTCCCGGCAACCGGCACGGACGGCGCCGCGTCGGCGGGCTCCGTGGACAGGAGCAGTGCAACGAGATAGGCCACCACGCCGATGCCGGCGGCGAGCGACAGCGCGACGAACGACAGCCGCACCACGATCGGGTCGACGCCCAGGCGTTCGCCGATCCCGCCCGCCACACCGGCGATCACGCGATCGCGTGAGCTGCGGACCAGTCGGCGTCCGGCACGGGGCACCCTGACGGGCTCGTCGGTGCGGGAGATCGGTGACGCGCTTCGGTTCACGGGGCCTCCGGGCGCGATGTTCTCACAGCGGCCGGAGGCGGCGCGACGGGGATCGCCCCTGATACCCGTCGCTTCGATCTCCGGGACGAACCAGGGTGAACCCCTGATGTCGCCGGCGGACGTGCGCCGGGAGGATGGGGTCGTGCAGACCGAACGCGTGACGCCGCCGGCGGCGAGAAGGCTCGTCCGGAGGGTCGACCGTCGATGGGCGGCGGGCGTTGCGAGCGGTCTCGCCGATGGCACCGGCACCGACCCCCTGTGGTGGCGAGTGGCCTTCGTGCTGCTCACTGCGGTGGGCGGACTGGGCGCGCTGATCTACCTGCTCCTGTGGTGGGTGATCCCCCGCGCCGATCTTCCCCGGTCCGCCGGCCAGCGGTTCGCGGCGCACTTCCCCGACGCGCCGTCGTGGATCGGGGTGGGCCTGCTCGTGGTCGGCGCCGTGTTCCTGGTCGGGCAGCTGGGCCTGTGGACGCCGACCGTGGCGGCGGCGTTCATCCTGATCGGCCTCGGGGTGGTCCTGTACCGGCGCGAGGCCGATCGGTCCGGCCGCGCGGAGCCGGCGGCGGCCACGTCCGAGGTGTGGGAGGCCCCGACCCCGAGCGAGCTCTGGTCGCCGGTGCCGGGTGAGGCGACCTCCCGCCCGCCGAGACGCCCGCGCGAGCGCGCGCTCCTCGGATGGCTGTCGTTCGGGATCGCTCTGATGGCCGGCGGGGCGCTGTGGGCATTGAACGACGGCGGCGCGCCCGATCCGTCCCCCGCCCAGGTGCTCGGTGTCCCCCTCGCGGTGCTCGGGACCGGTCTGCTGATCGGCTCCGTCGTCGGGCGGTCCAGATGGACGATCCTGCCGGCGCTGCTGTTGGTGCCGCCGACGCTCGTCGCGAGCCTGATCCGCGTCCCGCTCGACGCCGGATGGACGAACCGGTACATCACGCCGGCCAGCGCCTCGGATCTCCGCACCACCTACCAGCAGTCCGGCGCGAACCTGGTCTTCGATCTCTCGCATCTCGCTCCGGGAGAACGCCCGGCGCCGATCCATGCCGAGGTGGGGATCGGCGCGGTGCAGGTCCATCTCCCGAAGGGGATGCCGATCGAGGTGCACACGACCGTGGGCGCCGGCACGATCGACCGACTGACGGGCTCCGAGCTGGGCGGGCTGGGATTGGAGGACACCCTGCGGGTGGAGGGTGCGGATCCCCTGCTCATGGACGTGGAGATCGGCATCGGCACGTTCGAGATCACCTACGTCGCCGCCCGTGCCGCGCGGGCGCCGAGGGACGCACGATGAAGCGACACCGGTTCGATCCGTTCGCGTTCCTGTTCGGCGCGTTCTTCCTCACCGTGGGACTGACCGTGGCCTTGGGCACATCGGCCGTCGACGTCGTCGGTGTGTTCCGCTCGTGGCCGACCGCGATCATCGTGACCGGCTTCGTCCTGGTGGCATGGGCGCTCTCGCGGGTCCTCCGACCCGCCTCCGACGGGGCAGCCGGTGACCCGCCTCCCGGTGAGACGGGCCCGGAGGAGTCCGCCATGAGCACGGCGGAGCTGATGGGAGCCGCGGACACCGCGGAGCTGGACGAGGGCGGGCCACCGGCGCCCACGCCGTAGCCTGGGGGTCCATGGACCCCCGCGCGTTCCTCACATCGCTCACGCGGGACGAGGACGCCCAGACCTCGCTCGTGCACGTGCGCGAGCTGCCGCCCCGCTCGCCGACGCTGGAGCCGTTCCCCGCCGGGCTTCCCGACCTGGTTCGCGACCGGCTCGAGCTCACCGGCGTCACCGGTCTCTACCCCCATCAGGCCCGCGGCCTGGAGGCGCTCGCGGCCGGACGCCACGTGGTGATGGCGACCGGCACGGCGAGCGGCAAGACGCTCGTGTACAACGTGGCGTTCGCGGCGGAGGCCGTGGAGCGCGCGAAGTCCACCGCGCTGTACCTCTTCCCCACGAAGGCGCTCGCGCGCGATCAGCTCCGGGCGATCCGTTCGCTCAAGCTCCCGCAGGTCAAGGCCGCGGTGTACGACGGCGACACGCCGCGCGCCGAGCGCCCGCTGATCCGCACGAACGCGAACCTCGTGATGACCAACCCGGACATGCTCCATCTGTCGCTGCTGCCCGACCACGCGCGCTGGGCCGACTTCTTCCTCCGCCTGTCGATGGTGGTCGTGGACGAGGCCCACGTCTGCCGCGGCGTGTTCGGCTCACACGTGGCGATGGTGCTGCGCAGGCTCCGGCGCCTGATCGCGTTCTACGGCGGCGACCCCCGGTGGGTCCTCGCGACGGCCACCGTGGGCAATCCCGACGAGCTGGCCCGGCGCCTGACCGGCCTGGAGTTCGACGCCGTCGTCGAGGCCGACGCTCCCAGCGGCGGCAAGCTCTTCGCGCTGTGGAACCCGCCGGTCACCGACGAGGAGACCGGCGCCCGACGCAGCGCGCTGTCGGAGGCGTCGTGGATGCTGTCTCGCCTGGCCGAGGACGGCGTGCCCTCGATCGGGTTCACGCGCAGCCGAAGGGCCGCGGAGCTGCTGGCGGAGTTCACCCGCCGGTCGTTGCCGGCCGAGCTGCGCGATCGCGTGAAGGCGTACCGCGCAGGCTATCTGCCCGAGGAGCGCCGCAAGCTGGAGCGGCGCCTGCAGGACGGGGAGCTGCTGGCCGTGGCGGCCACGAGCGCCCTGGAGCTCGGCATCGACATCGGGTCGCTGGACGCGGCGGTGCTCACCGGGTACCCCGGCACGCGGGCCAGCATGTGGCAGCAGGCCGGGCGCGCCGGGCGCCGCCACACGGGTTCGCTCGCCGTGCTCGTGGCCCAGGACGATCCGCTGGATCAGTACCTGGTGCAGCACCCGGAGGACCTGTTCGACCGGCCGGCCGAGGCGGCGGTGATCGACCCGACGAACCCCTACGTGCTGGAGCCGCACCTGCGGTGCGCGGCGCGCGAACGACCGATCTCGCCGGAGGAGGTCGGCGACGTTCTTCGGGCCGGAGGGCGCGCGGGCCGCCGAGCGTCTCGCCGAGGCCGGCGACCTCGCCGAGCGCCGGGGCCTGCTGCACCACCGCGGGCACCAGCGATCCGCACCGCGACGTGGACGTCCGCGCCGGCGCGGGTCACGTCTTCCGGATCGTGATCGGGAGACCGGCGAGCTGCTCGGCACCGCGGACGAGGGCCGCGCGTACGGGCAGCTCCACCCCGGCGCCGTCTACCTCCAGCAGGGCGAGCAGTACGTGGTGGATGAGCTCGACCTAGTGGGCCGCGTCGCCACCGTCGTCCCGGCCGACCCCGACTACTACACGCAGGCGCGGGACGTCACCGATATCGAGGTCGTGGAGGCGCTGCAGGAGCGCGGACGCACCGGCGACGTCGCGGCGTTCTTCGGCACCGTCCGGGTCACCGACCAGGTCGTGAGCTACGTGAAGAAGCTCGTGAGCACGAACGAGACGATCGACGAGATCCCGCTGCCGATGCCGCCGGTCACCCTGGAGACGCGGGCGGTGTGGTGGACGATCCCGCCGCGCGTGATCGCGCGTGCACGGGTGAGCGCTCGCGACCTCCCGGGCGCCGTCCACGCTGCCGAGCACGCGGCGATCGGGCTGCTGCCCCTCGTGGCGACCTGCGACCGGTGGGACGTGGGCGGGGTCTCGACGCCGATGCACCCCGACACCGGCGAGCTGCACGATCTTCGTCTACGACGGCTACCCGGGCGGCGCCGGCATCAGCGAGCGCGGGCTACCTCGACGCCGAGCGGTGGCTCGCCGCCACGCTCGAGGCCATCACGCAGTGCCCGTGCTCTCGTGGCTGCCCGAGCTGCGTCCAGTCGCCGAAGTGCGGCAACGGCAACGAGCCGCTTGGACAAGACGGCCGCCGCGAGCCTGCTGGCCGCGATCCTGGGCCGGTCGTGGGGTTGAGTGGTGAACTCGAGGTTGACCGAACGCCTGGTCCCTGCCAGTCTTTCCGTCCCGAACCGGTTTCTGCGCCTTCCCCACCCCCCGAGAAGGGACCGAATCGAGAGTGGTGGGTTTCGTGCTGGGCGCCCCCGCCACCGCGTGGAGCGCCATGGCGGTCGACATCGTCATCGAGAGCACCTTGGACGACACGGACCGCTTCGTGCTGTTCGGCCGCACGATCGTGGCGACCACGCCCTCCACGCTCGAGGTGTTCGTCTGCGTCGGCCTGGGCATCTCGGTCGCGACGCATCGCCACCGCCTGGATCGTCGGGTCCATCCACCGGCGCCGGGAGCTGCAGCTCCGCGTGGCGGTCGACCGGCGGTGGGAGGAGATCTCCAACTGGAACGCCGGCATGGAGGCCCGCAACGAGCTCCTCGAGTGGCGCCTGCAGGACCTCCAGGAGCAGATCGACACCCTGGTGCAGCGCCGGGACCAGCTCCTGGCCGACACGAGGCCGCAACCCCGACGAGGCCAGGGATGCGGTGCGCGCCACGCGCACCCGCGACTCCCTGCGCCGGCTGCAGCGACGGCGTGATCGAGCTGCCGGATCTGGACGAGCCGGTCGCCGGCCCCGGCGAGGCGGCCGCGGAGCCCGATCCACCGATCGCCGGCGACAACGTCCGCCGGTTCCCGGCGTAGCATCGCGCGTGCCGGTCATCGGGTGACCTCCCCCGTCCCGGAGCGCGGGCCGGAGCCGGTCGGCGAGCTGCGCCTGACGGTGCGGCCGCCGTTCGCCGCCGACCGCCTGCTGTCCTTCCTGAGCGCCCGCGCGGTGCCGGGCATCGAACACGCCTCCGGTCGGACCTACCGTCGCTCCGTCCGCACGGCGGATGGGGCGGGCCGCCGGCTGGAGCTCACCGTCGATCCGAGCGGACCGGCCGTGCTGCTGGGCGCCGCCGGAACGGACGCCGCCGGACGGGAGCCCGCCGGCCTGGTGGATGCGGCCGTTCGTCTGTTCGACCTCGACGCGGACCCATCGGCGATCGACACGTCGCTCTCCGCCGACCCCGCGCTGGCGCCGCTCGTGTCGGCCGCGCCCGGCACCCGCCTTCCGGGCGCCGTCGACGGGTTCGAGCTCGCGGTTCGAGCGATCGTGGGCCAGCAGGTGTCGGTAGCGGGCGCCCGCGCCACGCTCGGGCGCATCGTGGCCCGGCTCGGCACCCCGCTGGGGGGCGCCGGTCCGCTGACGCATCTGTTCCCCACGCCGGGCGCCCTCGCGGCCGCCTCGCGTGAGGACCTCCCGATGCCGATGGCGCGCGCCGCCGCGATCCGGGAGCTGGCGCGACGTGTGGACGCGGGCGAGCTCGACCTCTCCGCGGACACGGATCTCCGGGCCGCACGCGCCGGTCTGGGTGCGATCCCCGGCGTGGGGCCCTGGACCGTGGGCTACGTGGCGATGCGGGCGCTGCGGGACGCCGACGCGTTCCCGACTGGGGATCTCGGGGTCCGTCACGGGTTCACGGCGCTGGGACTGGCCGACGACGCCCGGTCGATCGCGGCCCGGGCGGAGCGGTGGCGGCCCTGGCGCGCCTACGCGGTGATGCACCTCTGGCAGCGCGACGGATGACGTCGACGTTGGAGACGGTCGAGGGTGGTCCGATCGATCAGCGCCGCCGCGCGGACTGCAGGGCGTCGCGGGCCTGCGACAGATGGAGTCGGTCGTGGCCGGCCAGGAGCCGGAACATGAGGTCGTAGCTCTCGGGACCCCGCTCCGCGTGCAGGCCGACGCGGTCGCGGTCCGCGGGCGAGGACCGGCGCCACATGGCGACGTTGGCCAGCCGCATCGCCTCGAACTGGTCGAGCAGCGCGGAGACGTCGTCGTCGTTGTGGTGCAGACCCTGCACCCACAGATCCTGGTCGTAGCCGATCAGCGGTGGCTCGTCGTGCGCGACCACGAAGCGGTACCTGGCCGAGCCCACGACCTCCGCGTCCACGACGTGGCCGAGGGCCTCCAGGGCGGACCACTCACCGGGCGCCGGGCGCGTGCGCAGGTGCAGCCCGGCCTCGCTCACCAGCTGACGCATCGCCGCGGGCGTGCCGGCCTGCACCGTCGCGGGGTCGTCCGAGCCGAGGGCGGCCAGCAGGAAGTCCTGGTAGGCCTTGGGGTCGCTGACGGGGTCGGGCGAACGCGAGGACGCGGCGGGCTGCTCGCTCATCGTGGCCGATGATACGGCCCCGAACGACACGGCGGCCGCAGGCGGCTCGATTGTTCACGCAGCGGCGGAGGGGCCGGCCGCCGCGGCGCCCCCGCGCGCGACCAGGTGCCGGACCACTCGGCGCGCATCCCTGGGCACTCCCGTCACGACGTCCGAGGAGGCGGCGTACTGGAACTGCAGCCCCACGAAGTACAGGCCGGGCTGCGAGGGAACGATCCCCCGCTCGTGCAGCGGCTCGACCTCACCGAACACGGGGAGGTCGATCCAGGAGAACCCCGACCTGAATCCCGTGCACCACAGCACGTTCGCCACGTCCAGGACACGATCGCCCTCGACCACCGGTCGCCCGTCCCGCACGCCGATCACGCGGGGGACGCGCTCGACGCCGGCCGCCGTCAGATCCTTGGGCTTCACCCGGACGAGCGGCGCCGCTCCGGCGAGGAACTTCGGCCGAACGCGCCGCCCGAGCGGTGTGGCGACCGTCAACAGGTGGTGACCGGCGAAGCGCACGATCCGCACCAGGACCTGCCGGGCGAAGAACGGCTCGATACGGAAGGGCACGACCCCGAACTCCGTGCCGGCGACGATCGTGGGATGCGAGCGCGCGACCTCGAGCCCGATGTCGGCGCCCGAGTTGCCCAGGCCCACCACCAACACCGGCCCCTCCTGCAGCTGCGACGGGTTCCGATACTCCTTCGTGTGGATCTGCACGATCTGGGGATCGAGCTCGCCAGCGAAGGGCGGCACCCACGGCACCTGATGGTTCGACATGGCGACCACGACGTTGTCGGCATCGAACGTGCCGATCTCCCGCCGAGACCGTGAACCGCTCACCCTGACGCCGCACGAGGTCCACCCTGGTCCCGGTGTGCACGGGGAGGCGGAATCGAGCCGCGTACGCCTCGAGGTAGTCGGCCATCTGGTCCTTCGTGATGAACGCGTCCCCCCGTCCGGGGAACCGCATCCCCGGCAACCCGTCGATCCGTGCGGGGGTGAAGAGCAGCAGCGAGTCCCACCGGTGCCGCCACGCGTCGCCCACCCGCTGGTGCGCGTCCAGGATCACGAACGACCGCCCACGCTCGGCGAGCTCGTGACCCACCGCGAGGCCCGCCTGACCACCACCGACGACGACGGTCTCGACCCGCTCGAACTCACCCATGATCGACCCCCCTCAGCGTCGTGGCGGGCACGGCCGCGGCGTCCGACCACGATATCCGGGCGGCCGAGCCACGCAAACCCCGCCTCAGACGATCGGGTACTCGTACTCGAGCTCGTCGGTGATGGGCATCCCGGCGTGCCCGATGAGGGGGATCGACGGCTTCAGCAGCCGGGACGCGGCGACGGCCCCCGCGTGGACGGCGGCGAGGCGGAACCCCCGCGCCTCGTACCACGCCTGGGCATGCACGTTGTCGTTCGTCGTGACGAGCCAGACTCGGCGGCACCGCACGTCACGAGCCAGATGGATCGCCGCGTCGATCAGCTTCGTCCCGACGCCGATCCGCTCGCGGAGGCTGTCGATCGTCACGACCTCGCACTGCTCGTCGCGGAGCGAGTAGGTCAGCAGCCCGACCGGCTCGATCAGATCCGCGACCACCACGAAGCCGGGCAGCGCGGACGGCGCATGGACCCGGCCACGCGAGACCACGGCGTCGTCCTCCCAGCGCGAGCGCATCAGGGCGCGGATCCATTCCTCGTCGTGGTGGTCGACACGCCGGACCTCGAGGTGCGGCACGGTCACGGCGCGAGCGTCGGCTCGGACGGCGGAGGTCCCGAAGGCGTCCGCCCCAGGACCTTGCCGGCCATGCGCAGGGCGGTGGCCCGCTCGTTGGGCTTCAGGCCGATCCCCAGCACCGCGGCGGCGTAGGCGCCGGTGCCCACGGCGCCGGCGATCACGAGCTCCACGAGCCACTTGGCGTCGGGAAGCACCAGCGCCGCGCCCCACATCACCGCGACCCCGATCGCCGTCGGCGCGATCAGGCGCAGGAACCACCGATCGAAGGGCCAGATCCGCAGGAACCACCGCACGAGCATGAGACGGGCCACGGCGCTGAACGTGAGCGTGCAGGCCTGGGCGATCGCCGCGCCCCGCACGCCGAACGACTCCGGGCGGGCCAGCGCGAACGCCAGGCCAAGGTCGATCGCGAACGACGCCACGTAGATGAGCAGGTCCCATCCCGTCCGGCCGCCCATGATCAGGATGAAGCCGACGGTCCCGACCATCACCGGGACGATCATGCCCACGATCAGGATCCGCAGGGCCGCCTCGCCCTCCGGCCCGGCCCCGTCGAACAGGTGGAGCACGGGCCCGGGAAGCACGGCCAGGACCATCAGCACCGGCACGGTGGCCGCGAGCGTCCACCGCGTCACCTGCTTGTAGAGGACGTCGAGCTGCTCGTGCTCGCCGCGATGATGGAGGTCCGCGACGAACGGGCTGAACGTCAGCGAGACGGACGTCAGGAACAGGAAGAGTGCCTGACCGGAGCGGAGGACCCCGGCGTAGATGCCCACCTGCTCCGCGCCGGCGTCCCCCGCCGGGCGCATCAGCACGCCCAGCGCGAAGAAGTCCGTCCAGAAGATCAGCTGTGCGAAGAGCGTCGCGGGGGCGCGGAGCGCGCCGAACCGCAGCAGCGCCCCGGTGTGCTCCTCGGGGATCCCGGCCGCCGTCGCGTCCACCTGTGGGAACCGCCGCTGCTCTCGCTCCCAGCCCCACCAGGCGATCAGCGCGGCGAGACCCCACGACAGCGTGAACGCGAGCGAGGCCATGCCGGCGGTCTGCGACAGTCCGATCCACAGCACGATCGTCAGGACGATCCAGCCGATCGGCTGCGCGATCCACTGCGAGTACAGCGTGTAGCGCATGATCTTCAGACCCCGCGTCGCGCCCATGTAGGTGAAGGCCAGCGCGGCGAGTGGGATGGTGAGGCCCGCGGCCCGGAACGCGGGTTCCGCGACGTCCGGCGCGGGCGAGAACGAGCGGGCGAGCGGTCCGGCCAGCAGCACGACCGCCGCGCCGATCGGCAGGCTGACGGCGGCCGTGATCGCGACCGAGCGTCGCACGAGGCCCCGGGCGCGGGCGGACTGCCCGCGACCCACCAGGATCGCGACCAGGCGCACGTTCGCCACGTCCATGCCGAAGCGCGTCGCGGCCGCGGCGATGAAGGCGAACTGCGTGGTGGCCGTTACGACGCCGAAAGGCTGCTGCCCCAGCCGGCGAGCCATGAGGACGTTCGCGCCGATCGTGGCGACGGCCCCGATGACCAGACCCAGGACGTTCTGTCCGGTGTTGCCGAGGATGATCCGCTGATCGGAGGGCGTGGCTGTGTCGGACGGGGGCGCGGCGGAGACGGTCACGGCCACCCAGTATGGAGGGACGGATCGTTCGCGACGACCCGCCGGAGCGCCGCTCCTACTCGATGTAGCCGAGGTCCCGCAGCCGCGCCTCGATCTCGGCGGCTTCCGCCTCGGAGAGCTCGGTCTCGACGGCGGGTGCCTGCTCCTGGCGGGGAGGTGGTCATGGTTCGAGGGTAGCGGCGGCACCTACGCCGGGACCATCGGCCGGAAGGCCACCCCGAGGGGGCCGAACGGCGGTGGCCCTCCCTCGTGAACGCTCAGTGCACGCGCACCACGGCGATCCAGTACGCGGTGTCGGGCGTGGGGGCAGGGCCGAACCTCGCCTGGATCACGTACAGGCGGCCGCCCGAGCGCCCCACCGTGGTCGGAACGTCGAAGTCCGGGCTGGTGATCTCGTCCACGACCCGCCCGCCGGACAGGTCGCCGCTCAGCCGCACCACCGCGATGAGGTTGAGCTGGTTACGGACGACGAACAGGGTGTGGCCCTGGAGCAGGAGCCCGTCGCCGAATGACACCGACTCGCCGCCGAGGTCCACCCGCACCGTGTCGCCGGTCCGAGGGTCGATCCGGAACAGCGTCGCCGGTGTTCGACTGGACGGCGAGCAGCTCGTGGCCGTTCGGCGCCGCCTCGATCCCGTTGAGGTTGAAGCCGTCCTGCAGCTCGAAGTCGCCGGTGAGCGGCAGCGTCTCGCGTCCGCCTGCGGGCGTCCCCGCCCGCAGCGGCACGCGGTACAGCTCCGCCGCGGACGAGTTCGTGAACTAGGCGGCGTCCTTCGTGACCACCACGTCGTTGACGAAGCCGCCGAGGCCGACGTCGTAGACGCGCACCGTCTCGCCCGTGGCGAGGTCGTAGACGAACGCGCCGGTGGGCCCGCCGGCCACGAACAGCAGACCGCCGTGCGTCTCGAGGCCCACCGAGATGCGGCCGGCCGGCGGCGTCACCAGCACCTCCCACGCCCCGGTCTTCACGTCGCCGACCAGGATCGTCCCGTCGACGAGCGAGCCCGCGTAGAACGTGCCGTTGGGCCGGATATCGATTCCCTCGGGCTGGAAGCCGTTCGGCAGCGGGATCCGGCCGCCGACGTGCGCGGCACCGGCCGGCTGGGTCGCCAACACGAGCGACCCGAGCGCCAGGAGCGTGACGACGGCACGGCGGGAACGGCGGAGCGACGCAGCGATGCGCATATGGATCCTCCTTCGAGACGGGGGCCGGAGATCGAGCCTCTACCTTGTCCCTACGGGCGGGCTCGCAAACCGGATGGCCGGTGGCCGCGCCACCACGTCGCCACCAGCGCCCCGATCACCGTGATGAATCCCGCGATCGACGAGTTCAGGAAGACACGCCAGAAGTCGTGGTCGTTGCCGTTCTCGAGCGAGGACCAGCTCAGGGCGAGCCCGGCGATACCCACCCCGATGCCGGCGAGGAGCGCCAGCAGCACGCCGCCCCGGTGACCGGGAGGTTGGAAGACGCCGACGATGCCGGCGAGCGCGAGCGCGGCGCCGATCAGGAACAGGGATGTCGGTGATCTCGAAATCGTCCATGTCCCGAGCATCGGTGCTGCGCGCAGACGTGGGAAGGGCCGCGACACAACCGCCACGCCGGTAGGACGGAAGCGCAACGGCCTCGAGGTGCGCGCCTACTCCAGGTAGCCCAGCCCTCGGAGGTGCTCCTCCATCTCGTCGGCCTCGGTGTCGCTGACCGTGGGATCGGCGGAGGCGGCCTCCTCGGCCGTGGCCTCGCGCGAGGTCATGCCCTTCCCCTCGCCCAGGAGCTCGTGCAGGACGCGGCCGGTGGGCTGCACGGCGGTGGGCGCATCCAGCGCGGCCACGAACGTCGGCGCCATGTCGATCAGCGCCGGCGGCTGCTCGAAGGGCCGCACGTTCGGGCCGGCCGCCACGATCACGCCCTCCAGGCGATGGTCGCCGCTCACCCAGTCGGCGTCCTCGATCGAGGACTTCGCGTGCGTCAGCGAGTAGCCCTCGTTCGGCACCATGAGGATGTCGGGCGCCTGGTCGGCGAACCTCCCCTTGAAGACCTCCTCGCGCTTCGCGATCTCCTTCACGGGCTTCTTGCCGGTCTTCGGGTCGACGAAGCTCGCCAGGCGATCCATCAGCGCGTCGCGGACCTTGTCGTAGTCGCCGGGATCCACGATGCCGTCCACGTCGCGCCCGGCGAGGTTGATGCTCACGCCCTCCCCGGTGGAGCGGATCGTGGTGTAGGCCTTCGTCTTCGCCCAGTTGATCGACTGCGGGAGGCTGACCTTCCCGTGCAGGCCGAGCGTGTCGTAGACCTTGCGCGCGACCTTGCGCACCGGCCCCCACTGCATGGGCCCGAACACGACGTTGCTGGCGCTGAACTCCAGGAAGCCGAAGTCCTTCAGCAGGTGATCCATGTGGATCGCGCGCGTGCACGACTGGAATCCGTGGTCGGAGATGAACAGCACGAGGTCGTCCGGCCTGGACTTCGCGAGCATGCGGCCGATCGAGTCGTCGAGCTGGCGGTAGATGTCGGCGACCTTCTCGCCGATCGGCGTCGTGCGGTTCTTCGCGTAGTCCGGGTGGTCGGGCGCGATGTGGCTGGACAGGCAGTGCTGCGTGCGGTCGACGCTCACCCAGACGCTGGCCATGAGGTCCCATTCGGTGTTCTCCATCAGCCACTCGGTGGCGGCGATGCGCTTGCCGGTGACCTCGAACGCCTCGTCCAGGTAGGGGCCGGGCCGGTTGTGATACGTGGTCCAGCTCATGCCGTTGATGGGCCACTCGTGGCCCGCCTTGGCGAGGTCCTCCAGCAGCGATTCCGGCTGCGAGACCTGGCGGCCCTTCGGCAGGACGCCGCCGGCCACCAGGTTGCCCTGGATGTTCGGCGGCGGGAACGTCGAGCGGCACGTCGCAGAACAGAACCTTCTTGTCCGCGGCGGTGAGGTCGTCCAGGAACGTTCTGGCCTTGATCGACTTGTAGGTGACCGGGTATTGCTTGTGGGTCCCCGGCACCGTGTCCAGGATGTCGTAGACCCCGTGATCCACCGGATCGACGCCGGTCAGGAACGACGGCCACGCCGACCAACTGTGCGTCGGCACGGTGGAGCGCAGGACGTCCTTCTGCCCCCGGTCGATCAGCGCCTGCAGGTTCGGCAGGGCGCCGGACTCGAGGAGCGGGTCGAGGATGCGCCAATCGGCGCCGTCCCACGCGATCAGGATCACTCGTGACATGGTCGATTCAGCCTCTCACCAGGGAGTTCAGGACCGGGAGAGTGTACCGAAGAGCCACGTCGTTCCATGCATGCGAGCGCCGCTCCCTCCACCGGTACACTTCGCGCATCGTGCACCAGCCCTCACACCATCATGGACTCGTCGTGGGACACCTGGCCGCGTGAGCGAGTGGATCGTCGTCATCCTGGTGTTCTTGGTGGTGATCCTGCTGGTCGGGCTGATCGCACGGGTGCTCCGCAGGCCCTGACCGCCGACCCGCACCCTCGCCGACCGGTCCCGGACCCTGGCCGTTCGGCGGAGGCCGAGCGAGGACGTCGGTGACATGATGTGCCGGTGTCGGGCTTCCTCCTCGTCCTGCTGATCGCCAACGTCCTGCTGAGCGTCGGACTCATCACCGTCGCCCTCCGTTCGCGGCGGGCCTCCACCGTGCCCAGGACCCGGCTCCTCTGCTCGGCGCTGGCGGTGGCCGGGGGAGCCCTCCTGGTGACCGCGGCCGCCCGGCTGGCCGCCCGGCTGGTGAAGATCGACGTGCTGCCTGCCTCGTTCAACTGGCTCTTCGACGCCTGGTGGTACGTGGTGATCTCGACCCTCACGACGATCCTGCTGGTCGGAGGCGTCTGGCTGGCCGCTCGCGTGATCGCGCAGCTCGAGCGCGTCGAGACGGCCCTTGCCACCCTCGTCGAGCGCCTGCCGCACGAATCGAGGGGCTCGACCGCCGCCCTCACCCCGCGCGAGCGAGAGGTGCTCACGGTCCTGGCCGGAGGGAGCCTGGGCGACGGCGACATCGCCCGCGAGCTCTTCATCTCACCCAGCACCGCCGCCACGCACGTCCGCAACATCATGAAGAAGGCGGACCTGCACAACCGACGGGAGCTGATGCTGCTGGGTCGCCACCTGGGGCCCCAGCCCGGCGATCACGACGTCCCGCGACCCTCGAGCCGCCTCACAGGAACCGATTCCAGAACGTCCGGGTAGGCACCTACCGTCGCCCAGGTACAGACGGGCACAACCCCCCAAGGAGATGCTGACAACGTGACCCCCCCGCGCACCTCCCACGCGCCCCGGCGCGTGCTCGAGAGATCCAGGATCATGCCCGCGATCCTGGCGACCGCGCTCGCCGCCGGGGCCCTCGTGGGAGGCCCGGCGACGTCCGCGGCGGCGGCGACGCTCTTCACCCCGCTCGACGTCTCTCCGTCGAACTGGCAGGAGCAGCCGGGCCACGCCGAGCTCTACGGTTGGGGTGCCGCCACGATGCTCGACGGCAGCGTCCTGATGGGCGACTACTGGAACATGCGGGTCCAGCGGGCGGTCCTGGACCCGGACGGCTCGATCGCCTCCATCGACCCGAACTTCATCGCGAACCCCGGCTTCAAGGCGGGCCAGCACCAGGCGCCCTACGGCCTGGGCGTGGACCCGGTGAGCGGCAACATCTACGTGGCCGACACCGACCGCTACGGCGTCGACGTGTACGACCCATCCGGGACCTTCCTCCTCGAATGGGGCACGCAGGGCGACGGTGTGAACAGATTCCTGTACCCCTCGCGGGTGGCCGTGCGCTCCGACGGCCGGGTGTACGTGGCCGACACCTGGGCGAACCAGATCGTCGTGGACGACGTGAACACGACGACCAAGCACGTGACCGAGCTCGGCACGTTCGGGACCTTCGGCACCGGCGCCGGCTGCAAGATGAAGCAGCCGCACGGGATGACGTGGTGGTACGGCCCCGACGGCACCGACTCGATCGCCGACGACCGGCTCTTCGTGGTGGACGCGAACAACAAGCAGATCGACGTCTTCGGCTCCGACCCCATGGCGAGCGTCTACGGGCCCGGCTGCAACTGGCTCTACAGCATCGGACAGGGCGGCCCGGGGCCCTCGAACTTCACCGGCGACCTTCGCGGGATCGCGATCGACCCCGCCGACCCCGAGAGTTCCACGGGCGCCGCGGTCTACGTCGTGGACGCGGCCGGCAACCGGATCCGCAAGTTCTCGACCGACGGGACCTGGCTGCGCACGTTCGGCGTCACGGCGGCGAACCCCACCGCCCCGGAGGCCGGCGCGTTCTCCGACGGCGGCCGCGAGATCACGGTGGACGCCCACCACCGGGTGTGGGTCGGCGACATGCCGGGCTTCCGGTTCCAGGTCTTCGACGGACTCACGGGCCAGGTCGTCACCACCGTGCCCGAGGCGTACTCGCCCCCGCCGACCGGCGGCTTCAACGGACCCCGCGGCGTGGCGATCGACGCCACCGGCAACCGGTTCGTGACCGACACCTACAACCAGCGGATCGTGAAGTACGACGCCCAAGGGAACTTCGTCACCTCCTGGGGCAGCCGCGGCCGGGACGACTACGCGTTCAACTACGCGCGGTTGATCGCGGTCTCACCGCCGGACCAGGCCGTGGTGGTCGCCGACACCGACAACCATTCGATCAAGAAGTTCTCCAACGACGGCACGTTCATGTGCCGGGCCGGTGGCCTGGGCAGCGTCGGCGAGCTGATGCGCAACCCGCACGGCGTGGACGTGGCCGCCGACGGCACGATCTTCGTCGCCGACTCGCGAAACGGCCTCCTGAAGGCGTTCGATCCGGACTGTGGATTCCTGTTCGCCTCGACCTACCCCAAGGGCACGAGCGCCCAGAGCGGACAACTGAACTTCGTGCGCGGCATCGCGGTCGACGCCTCCGACGGCAGCGTGTGGGTGGCCGACTCCAGCCAGGACGTGGTGAAGCACTACGCGGTGAACATGGGAGCCGGGACGTTCACGTGGCTCGGCACCCTGGGATCCAGGGGCGCCGCCGACAACCAGTGGAACGGTCCCTTCGACCTGGAGGTCGCGGGCGACCGGCTGATCGTGGCCGACACCGGCTCGAACAAGCTCAAGGTGTGGAACACGGACACCGCGCAGTTCGTGGAGGCCTACGGCGGCGGCGGGACGGCCCTGGGGAAGTTCCAGCAGCCGCAGGGGATCGACGTGAGCCCGGCCGACGGCACGCTGTGGGTGACGGAGCAGCGGAACGAGCGCCTCCAGCACCTGGCGATCGAGCCGGTGGTGACGCCGCCCGACGACGACCCGGTGCTCGCGCAGACCATCGGCGGACCCGGTCACGCCGGCATGTACCCCTCCGGCCTGGAGTACTCCGCCGCCGACGACACGCTCGTGGTGGCCGATACCGGCAACCACCGGATCGAGAAGTTCGACCCGGTCACGGGCGACCTGATCTGGTCCGTGGGCGGCTACGGCACCGGCGACGGGGGCTTCGACGACCCGCGGGACGTGGGCGTGGGTTCGGACGGGTCGATCTACGTGGCCGACACCGGCAACACCCGGATCGTGAAGCTCGGCTCCGACGGCTCGTGGATCTCGTCCACACGCGGTCCGGAGAGCGACAAGATCGGATCCCCGATCGGCCTGTCCGTGTCGGCGCTCGACGGCGCCGACCGCGTGTACGTGGCCGACGGCTCGAAGCTGAAGGTGCGCGTCTTCGACGCCGCGCTGTCCGATCAGCTCACCACCGCTGCCAGCAACGGGGCCTGCTCGTTCTCGAACATCCGCGACGTGGACGCCGACGGCGACGGCAACATGTACGTGGCGAACTACCTGAAGAACAACGTGCTCAAGCTCGACCCGGATGGCATCTGCCTGAACACGTGGGGCGTCAAGGGCAACGGCCCCGGCCAGTTCAAGAACCCGTACGGGGTTCGCGTGACCACCGACGGCGTGGACGGCGAGGAGCGGGTCTTCGTGGCGGACTCGAACAACAGCCGCGTCCAGGTCTTCGACACGGACGGGACGTTCGTGGACCAGTTCGGCCAGTTCGGTGCGGAGAACGTGGCCGGCCGCTTCACCGCCCTTCGACGCGTCGCGGTCTCCCCCGACGGCGACCTGTGGGGCGCCGACCTGTGGGGCTTCTCGATCGAGCACGCGGACGCCTCCAGCCTGCACACCGATCCCGGCGGGGCGTACACCTTCGCCGACAGCGTGCCGCGCACGTACCAGCCGGCGCCCTTCGCCTCCGACGCCGTCTTCAACGAGGTCCGCCAGGTGGCGTTCGACGCGGACGGCGCCATGCTGGCGATGGACGGCGTGAACCAGCGGATCGTGAAGATCGACCCGACCACGGGTGACCTCCTGCCCTTCGGAGCGGAGCCGTGGTGCGGCAAGCGCGGCTGGGAGAACGGCGCCTTCAACTGGCCGCGCGGCGTGGCGGTCGACCCCGCGACGGGCAACATCTGGGTCGCCGACACGAAGCAGAGCCAGCTGCAGGTGTTCACGTCCGCCTGCTCGTTCGTGGCGAAGATCTCCGGCACGAGCTCGTCGGACAAGTTCAACTGGCCCTACGCGATCGCCGCTCGCGCCTCGGACGGCACCATGTGGGTGGCGGACACGAAGAACAACCGGATCAAGGTCTACTCGGCGGCGACGCGCCAGCTCCTGGCCACCTTCGGCACGAAGGGCTCGGGCGTCGGGCAGTTCAACGCCCCTCGCGGCGTGGCGATCGACCCGGTCACGGGCAACGTGCTGGTCGCCGATGCGAACAACAATCGGATCGTGGAGCTGTCCGCCACCGCGGACGCCGGCACGATCTCCTGGGTGCGCTCACGGGGCGGATTCAAGCGGCCGAGCGGTGTTGCCCGCGACGACCTGGGCCGCACGTACGTAGCCGACACCCTGAACGACCGCGTGGCGGTGCTCTCCGCCACCAACTGGGCGACGACGACCGCTGAGCTCACCGACGGCGTGTCGCAGCCGGAGCAGGTGGCCGTGGGACCGGACGGGCGCATCTACGTGAGCGACACGTACCACGACCGGATCCTGGTGTACGCGTACCCGGCACCCTGACGACGGAGGCCGCCGGGTCACGACGCAGGCCGCCTGGTCACGACGCAGGCCGCCTGGTCACGACTCAGGATGCGGCGCCCGCGATCGCCATCCACGGTCGGAACGGGGTCGCCGGCACGGTCCACGACACCGCCACCTGCTCCGACGGCGCCGTGCTCAGCGGGGCGGTTCCCCACCGGGCGTCGTACGCGTCGAATGGCAGCTGGAGACGCCAGGTGTGGGCCCCGTCCGAGGTCATGATGTAGAGGTCGCCGCAGCCGGTACAGCCCGATGCGCGGTCCGAGTCGAAGACGATCCGGCGGCCGTCCGGCGAGTAGGCGCCGTCCCAGTCGTTGATCCGCCACGTGTTGTCCGTGAGCTCGGCGAGTCCGGTCCCGTCCGGGTGGACGGAGAACAGGCGCACGTTCGGACGATCGAAGAACACGTTCGTCGTGAATAGGATCGACGCCCCGGAGGGCGCCCAGTCCGGGATCGTCCCTTCGAGGCGCGGCGGCGTGATCAACCGTTCGTTCGAGCCATCGGGCCGCGAGACGTAGATGCCCATCTTGACGCCGCCGACGTGCCAGCGCATGTACGCCATCCGGTGGCGGTTCGGCGACCGCTCCGCGAGGTTGTACGAGGCACCGCTGTGGGGCGTGACGGCGTGCCGGTGGGTTCCGTCGATCCGCACGGAGTACAGTCCTCCGTCGCAGTCGAACCCGAGGCAGCTCACGTAGAGCACCCGTTGGCCGTCGGGAGTGAACCGCGGCCAGAAGTCGTCCGACCGTCGTAGGTTCGGCGTGAGTTGCACGGCGTTCGAGCCGTCCGCGTCCGCGACCCAGATCGTGAAGTCGCCGCTCACGTCGCTGACGTAGGCGATCCTCGTGCCGTCGGGCGACCAGTCGCCGGAGAAGTTGACGCCCTCGGTGGTGACCTGGTCCAGGGATGAGCCGTCGGGGTTGACCGTGTAGATCTGGCAGGTGACCTCGTCGCAGCGGTCGAACAGGATCCGTCCGTTCATGCCCGGATAGGTCGCGCCGGCGGGCGAGGTCGACCCGCCGACCACAGCCGTCGCCACGATCGATGCCGCGAACCCCAGCGCGAAGAGCTTCCTCCTCATGACGCCACCCCCCAGTCCGCGAACGTGACGCCGGGCATCGACGTGATCGTGCCGAGGACCTCTCCGGCGGTGTCGGTCCTGACCAGGACCGTGTGGTCCGTATCGGGATCGTTCAGGGCCCCCATCTGCGTTCCGTCCGGCGAGTAGAACGCGAAGATCCGAGCGATCGTCGGCCCTGAGATCTCGGCCAATCCGGAGCCGTCCGGCTCGATCGTGAAGATCTTCCCCATCCGTGGGTCGCCGGTGAAGGTGATGAGCGAACCGTCCGGCGACCAGTCGGGCCGATCGGGCACCTCGGTGGCGAGGTCGCCCACGAGATGCAGGTCGGAGCCGTCGGTGTGCACCAGCCACAGGCGCGAGTCGTAGCCGCCCTTGTCGCTCGTGAAGGCCACCCAGGCGCCGTCCGGCGAGACCGCCGGCTGGATGTGGTGCCAGTGGCCGCCGACGATGGTGCGCAGGCGCGAACCGTCACGCCGGACCGCCGAGATCGTGCAGGTCCTGAACGCGGCGAAGTCGCATCGGGAGAAGACGATCCCGCCGTCGGGCGACCAGGTCGGCCAGTAGTGACCCACGCCGGGCTCGTCGGTGATCTGCCGCTTCCGAGTCCCGTCCCACCGCATCGTCCACAGCTCGTCGTTGCCGCTTGCGTTGCTGACGAAGGCGATCCTGTGTGCGTCGGCCGACCAGCGTGGCATGAACGCGGCCGCTCCGTGACGGAAGTGCGTGAGCTGCCGGAGATCCGTACCGTCGGGATCGATCGTGTAGATCTGCGACCCCTCGGGGCCCTCGGCGGTGTCGAAGACGATCCGGCCGTTGGAGCCGGGGAACGTCGCGGAGGCCGGGGACGCGCTGGAGCCGAGCATCAGCACCGGAACGAGGAGGGCCAGTGTCCACGCTCGGGCGACGACCGCCCTCAGTGTTCCGCGGCGCCGCCGGATCGAGGAACTCCGATGCGGCATCGTGTCTCTCCCTTCCGCGGGCAGCGGGGGGTTCTCCTTCACCCTTGGAGGCGCAACAGCTCCCACGGTACCCCACACGTGGCCGGGTCTGCCAGTCGTCGCCGCCCTCCTCCGATCACCCGATCGTCGAAGGGGTCAGATGCTCCTGCGGAGGCGCACGTTCGTCGCAGTATGTGCAGCCGGTGTCCCGGCGTTCGAGCCACCTCCCCCACTCGCTGCGGCGCCGGGAGACGTAGTGGAAGAACCGCTCAGCGTGGCGCTCGTGACCGGGCCTGGACAGCACGAACGTCCAGCTCCGGTACCGGGCCGTCGCCCACAGGCACATCAGGAACGCGGACGGGCCCACCCAGACCCGCCCGAGTCCATCGACCACGACCAGCTCGCTACCGAGCCACGGGACGGTGCCGTAACGACGGCGTGCCTCGGGTGAGCCCGCGGCGAGTAGCTCCACCGGGACGAGGCAGGGCTGGGTCGCCAGCCAATCCCGGCAGCGCAGGCAGAAGGTGCACCGCTCGTCGAACAAGATCGTGAGGTCCGTCGATCCTCTGGCGACCCGGTTCGAGCCGGTCGTGATCGCGCCGCGCATGACTGGCTCACTCGACGAAGTTGGTGGGGGACGGCGGCGGAATGATCGCCTGAGCGGCGATCGGCGTCGGAAGGTGGCGCTGCTCTCGCCGGCCACGGATCCGCCAGAACACGAAGACGTTCACGAAGTGCAGCAGGGCCAGGGTCACCAACAGGAGCGCGAGCCGATTCACTAGGAACTGGAACGCCTCGAAGCCGTCGAGGTCACGGGAGGCTCGCATGATGTAGAGCGCGTAACCCAAGTTCAGCATGTAGAAGCCCACCACCAACAGGCGATTCACCGCCTCGGCGAGCTCGGGTCGGTCCACGAACACGTCGTGCAGGAACGCCGTCCCACTGTTGAACAGGGTCCTGGCGAGCCATGCGGTGAGGCCGATCGCGATCACGACGTACACCGCGTAGACCAGGATCGCGTTCGTATCCGTCGTCATGACCTCCTCCTTCCGCTGCTCAGTGGCTTGTTGAGCATCTGCTCAATTCATACGCTCAATACCGGGAGATGGTCAAGAAAACCTCCAGCTCGAAGGCCCTATCCGCTACAGACCAGCCGGGGAAACCACCCAGGCGGCGACACTTGGAAGGAGATCTGCGAACGAACGATCGATCTATCGTGTCCCAACCGGAATCGGCCCCCGCGCACCGATCCGGGAGACGATGGCCCCATATTCGTAGGCCTGCCACAGGGTCAGTGTGGGTCGTTCATCCTCCGGCGGCGGCGTGCTCGACCTCCCGAGAAAGTGCGCATCGGTCGGATCGAAGAGCAACGACGTCGTCCCATTGGTATCCACGACGGACACTTCCACCGCCGGCCGCCCCAAGGGGTCCACGACACCGTTCGTCACCGTCACGTTGGGGATCGTGGCAGCGACCTCGAACAGTGCCTGTCGAAGGGCGCCATCTCCATCTTCCTGCGCGAGCAGGGTTCCGATGGTGGCCAGTTCATTGTCATCCCCGGCGGCGGGCTCGATGACGTCGCCGTCGGCGAGTGCCTGGCGGAGCGCATCGGGAGACGTCGGTAGCTCGTGCACGGGGTAGTACATGAGGCCCCCCGCGTCGTGCCGCGAGATGGTCTGCCCGACGTGTGGGATCTCGGGAGAACCGGAGCGTTCCCAATTCGCCTCATCCTGCGCGGATGAGAAGGCAACATCGCGGTAGGTCGTAACGGTCTTGCCCGAACCGTCCGGAGAGAGCCAGACTTCCACGTCTACGCGCACATCGATCGAATAGATCAAGCCAGTCGAGAGTGACTCTGAGGACTCGCGACGCACCTCAGCGAAGCGACGATGGATGAACTCATCCTGCCTTAGGGCAGACGACGATCGGCCAGAGGAAACCTCCCCCAGGAACCGGAGTTCGGCCGCGGCGCTCGAGTCAAGGCCTCCTTGTCCAAGCGGCAACCACACCTGAGCAACGAGCGCTACAAGCGCGGCCGTAAGCGCGGCCGCTGCAAGAGCTAGATGCCGTCGACGGCGACGCCTGGGGGTTGTGCTCTCTTCCGTCATCACCGCTCGGAGACGGAGGCGGGCTCGCTCTCGCGCGGCGTCGTCACGTGACGCGACGTCGCCGTGCAACAGATCATCGATCCTCTCCCTACTCACCATCTACTCCTCGATGAGGTCCCCTGGATTGATTGCCTCAGCGGACTGCAAGAGTTCACGAAGCGTCGAACGAACCCGATTCACCCTGGAACGAACGGTGCCTTGGGGGATGCGGAGAACTTCTGCGGCTTCCGCGTACGTCAGCTCGCCGACCACCACGATCAGAAAGGTCTCCCGATCGTCGGGAGGTATGCCACGCAGGGCCTCTAATAGGGCTGGAGCCTGTTCGTGCGCGGCCAACGCGTCGAGGTTCGGTTCTGGCTCGACCTGGCTGAGCGCTACCGATACAGGCCAATGACGCCGACGGACGTCCTCGTGACGAAAGTGGCGTCGTATCAGATTGTTGGCGATGCCCATCAACCAAGGCCGGGCTGATGAGTACCGATCCGCGTCGAATCGACCGCGCTGAGTGAATGCCTGGACAAAGGTCTCGGATGCGATCTCCTCGCCGTCCGAGAGCCCGGCACGACGCTGCGCGTATACGCGCACGACGTCGTAGTGACGATCGAAGACGAGCTCGAACGACTCCGGGTGCCGCAACGATTTTCGAACCAACTGCGCATCGGTCTCGACCGCCACCTCTACAGGCTAGGCGTCGCGGGTCAGGGCTTCCATCTCAGGGAAGACACCTCATTCCGGAGCGGGCCATAGTCGGAGCAATTGGGCGTGCAGGTCAGCACCGCACCGCCGAAGCCAGAGTCGGCAAACTTCTTGTTGTTGTCGCAACCGCCAAACCCCTTGCCGGACTCGAATGCGTCGTTCTGCGCGTCATGCACGTACTGAACCTCGTAGGTCGTTCCGGCACAGGCGTTGGGGGCCCAATAGTTCCTCGATGCACCGCCGTAGTTCGTCGAGAACCATTCAGTGCCGATGAGCGTGTCGTCTCCCGCCAATGTGCGGGTCGAACGAGCGATGAGTCCGTCAGTGAGCTGGGGCGGCGACGTCGACAGCGGCAACCGGATCGAGCCGCCGGAGCCGGCCGCCACGGCGTCGACGAATGTCGAGAAGCAACCGACCTTCTCCAGGCGGGCCGACACCACGTGGGGCCTCGGGTGCGACTCGGGCACCAGGCGATATGCGCAGTGGCGTCCGGTGGCGGACCCCGCGCCCGCTGATCCGGCCGGCGCGATGACGAGCGCCAGCATGGCGCCGCAGATCGACAGCGCCCGAAGGCTTCCAAGCTTCATGACCGTTCCTCCCGTCCCGACGATGTTGCGATGGACGGTAGGGAGTGCCTCTCGCGCACTCCATGACGGCCCGACGACGACTCGTGGACGATCCAGAACGTCTGCGACCTCGGGTCACACGTCGTGAACCCGACCGGGCGGCGGAGGCAATCAACCTATGGATGAACGTGCCGACGGTGTATCTGCTGGGCGAGGACCATCTCGCGCTGATCCCTGAGTATCTGCAGCTCGGATCCATCGTGGTCGTGGCTCCGGATCGTGACGTCCTGCGCCGCTGGAGCGACTCGATGGAGTCGGAGACCACCGACGCCGCCGTCGGGAGGAACGAACACGGCGACCTCGTGGTCGATCTGTCGTCACGGCGGGTCTCGTTCGACGGCACGCCGTTGGACCTCACAGACCTGGAGTTCCGGGTCCTCGCCGCCCTCATGGCCCGGCCCGGACGCGCCTGGAGCTTCCGGGATCTGCGACGCACGGGGTGGGGCGACGGTCCGGATCTCGCCGGGGACGACCAGCCCGTCCGGGCCCTCGTGCAGCGACTGCGCAAGAAACTGCTCGCCGCACGCGTGCCGATCGCGATCCAGGCCGTCCGCAGCTTCGGGTTCCGCGCAGAGGTCCGCCCGCGCGGAACCCCTGCGGACGAGTCGCTCTCCCTGACTGGGGTTGCGCTGGAGACGAACGAGGTGGGTTTGCGTATCGAGGCCTCCTGACGCCGGCACCCATGAACCCCGACCGCCCGCGAGGGCAATCAAGAGATGAGAGCCGACAGGAGGCCAGGTTCCAGCATGTCCGCGACCCATACCACCGGCGAGGCGCCCGGCGCCGGCACCTATTACTGCATGGAATGCGGATGGCGGATCTACCTGGAGACGAACCAGCAGCTCCCGTACTGCGAGCGTTGCCTCAGGCCGGGAGAGTCGCGCTTCTACCACTTCCTGTAGGCGACCCGGACTCGCGCGAGCGGGCCACCGCTTGAATCCCCGAGATCGGCTGCCTAGGGTTGCTCCGGAACCCGCCCCGGAGGAGACGACCCCATGAGCTTCGACGTCCTGGACGACCTGAATTGGCTCGCGGTGATCGTCGCGGCGTTCGTCTGGTTCGCGCTCGGCGCGGTCTGGTACCTGCCGAAGACGTTCGGCACCGCGTGGATGCGGTCGATCGGCTGGGAGCCGAGCCCCGACGATCCGAACCCGGGCGCCTCGACGTACCTGGCGCCGCTGCTCGCCTACCTCGTCGGCTCGGTGGCGCTCGGGCTCCTGACGAAGGCCACCGGCACCGACACCATCGGCGAGGGCGTCGTGCTCGGACTGGTGGTCGCGGTCGGGCTCGTCGGCACGGTCCTGTTCGTGACCGCGGTCTTCGACCCGAAGAAACCGCACTCCATGCTCTGGTTCGCGATCACCTGGGCGTACCACCTGGTCGGCGTGATGCTGGCAGCGGTGATCTTGGCGGCCTGGGACTGAGCTCCCGGCCGACGAACCGCACGCGCCGAGCGATCGGACGGCGGAGCTGACAGGATCCGGGCATGCCGGCGGACTCCCGTTCCCGAGCGCTGATGAACGCGAACGTGCTGACACCCGTTGCCGGGTCGGCCTCCGAGCTCCGCCGTGCCGACGCGGTCCTCATGCGGAGCGGCGCGATCGCGTCGGTGGGCTCTGAACACGAGGTCCGGGAGCGAGCTCCCGCCGGGACCGAGTTCGTCGACCTCCGCGGCCGCACCGTCGTGCCGGGCTTCGTGGATGCGCACATCCACCCGATCTTCTACGGGCTCAGCCTCGAGGGGGTGCCGTGCCTCCCGCCGGATGTGACGTCGATCGCGGACCTCCAGCGCGGGATCGAGGACCAAGCGCTCGGCGGGGAGACCGATGGATGGATCTGGGGCCAGGGGTACGACGACACGCGGCTCGTGGAGGGACGTCACCCGACCCGCGACGACCTCGACGCGCCCGCCGCCGGTCGCCCGGTCGTGCTCACGCGGGTCTGCGGCCACATGTGCGTGGCGAACTCGCGTGCACTGGAGCTCGCCGGCATCGACGCGACGACGCCGGATCCGCCCGGCGGCAGGATCGAACGCGATGCCGCGGGTGAGCCGACCGGACTCCTGCTGGAGACCGCGGAGTCGCTCGTCCTTCGGCACGTATCCTCCGAGCGCGAGCACGTCCTCCGTGCGCTGCGGCGCGTCTCGGAGGACCTGCTGCGTCACGGGATCACCGCCTGCTGCGATGCCTGGCTCGGCTATTCGGAGGGGGCGGCCGAGCCCGAGATCTGGACCGAGGCGCTGGCATCGGGCGCCTTCCGCCCCGGCATCTCGTTCCTGGTGCACCACGATCTCTGGCGGCAGCGCCCCGATCTGCCCGATACATCGCTAAACGTCATCGGAGTGAAGGTCGTCGCCGACGGGAGCGTCTCCGGAGGGTCAGCAGGTCTCGCGGAGCCCTTCCTGGACGAAGAGGATCATCGGCTGTTCGTGTTCGACCCCGGGGAGCTGAACGAGACTCTGCGCCGACATCAGCTCGCGAGGCCTGGTAGCCGCGATCCACGCCATGGGCGACCGGGCCATCTCGATGGCGCTCGACGCCGTGGAGCTGGCAGAGGGTCGCGCGGTCGCGCAGAACCCGGCCCGGCCCGGCTGCCGGATCGAGCACTGCACGCTTCCGAGCCCGCCCGACATCCAGCGCATGGCTCGGCTCGGCGTGACGCCCGTGATGCAGCCGATCTTCCTGTTCGCCGAGGGCGAGGCCTATCTGGAGCGGCTGGGGAACGAGCGGAGCGTGTGGGCGAACCCGGCACGGGCGATGATCGACGCGGGCGTGCGGGTCGCGCTCGGCTCCGACGCACCCGCTACGACGTGGGGTGAGCCCACCGACGTCATGCTCGGCATCCAGACCTCCGTCGCCCGCCGGACGTGGGCCGGCTCCTCGCTGGGGAGCGCGCAGTCGACCACGGTCGCGGAGGCGTTGATCGGATACACCGCGAACGCGGCATCCGCCGCCGGCTTCGGCGGAGATCGCGGGATGCTGGAGGCGGGACGGCGGGCCGACCTGGCCGTCCTGTCGGAGGATCCGCTCCGGGCTCCGATCGAGCGGATCCGCGACGTGGGGGTCGTGGCCACGATCCTGGCCGGCGAGCTCGCCTTCGGAGAGCTCTGAGGTCCGTCCGGGCCGTGCGGCTCAGCGGAGCTCGGGCGCCGCCCCGAGGCCGCCCTCGCGAGCGACCATCTCCGCCAGGTCGGCGGCGGGGACCGGATGGGCGAACCAGAAGCCCTGAGCCAGCCGGCAGCCGTTGGACCGCAGGAACACGTACTCGCCCTCGGTCTCGACACCCTCGGCGAGCGGGATCATGTCCAGGCTCTGTGCCACCTGGATCATCGCCCGGACCATGCCGGCGAGGCGCACATCCCGATCCACGTCGCGGATGAACTCGCGGTCGATCTTCAACACGTCCACCGGCATGTGCTTCAGTCGCGACAACGACGAGTAGCCGGTCCCGAAGTCGTCGATCGCGAGGCGCAGGCCCCAGGCATGCAGGTCGCGCAGCACGCGGTGCGTGCGATCCGGGTCGGCCATGGCGGTCGACTCGGTGATCTCGGCGGTGAGCGTGCCGGGATCCACGCCGGCGTCGTGCAGCAGTCCGATCAGCCGCTCGGCCAGGCGAGGGGTCCACAGCTGGCGAGGCGACAGGTTGAAGGAGACCTCGAGCTCCAGGCCGTTGTCGCGCCACTCGCGCTGCTGTCGGGCCACGGCCTCCACGACCCAGTCGCCGATGGCCTCGATCAGGCCGAGCTCCTCGGCCAGCGGGATGAACTCTCCGGGCGCCACGATGCCCCCGGTCGCGTCCTTCCACCGGATCAACGCCTCCGCTCCGATCACGCGGCGGTCCGCGAGGTCGACCACGGGCTGGTAGTGCAGGACCCAGTTCTCGTTCTCCACGGCCTGTCGCAGCCTGGTGCTGAACGACAGACGCTCCAGAGCGTCGTCCCCGTCGGCAGCGAAGAAGACGTGCCCACCGGGCTCCAACCGCTTGGCGCGGTACATCGCGATGTCCGCGTTGCGCATCAACCCGCCGGCGTCGTGTGCGTCCCGCGGATACACGCTGATCCCGGACGAGCCTCGCGCATGGAACTCCGTGCCCTGCAGGTCGAACGGGTCGTGCATCGCCTCCTCGATCCGCGCCGCCACCAGCCTGATCGTCTCGTCCGCGGTGTCGAGGTCCAGGTCGCTCAACAACATGAGGAACTCGTCGCCCCCCTGCCGTGCCACGAGATCCGTGTCCCGGGTGCACGCGCGGAGGCGTTCGGCGAGCTCCACCAGCAGCAGGTCGCCGGCGTGGTGGCCCAGCGAGTCGTTCACCAGCTTGAAGTTGTCCAGGTCGAAGAAGAGGACCGCGACGTTCGAGTGGCTGCGCTTCGCGCGCTCCACCGCCATCCCCAGCGTCTCCTCGAACAGCTCCCGGTTCGCCAATCCGGTGAGACTGTCGTGGTACGCCAGGTGTGCCACCCGGGCCTCGGCCTCCTTCAGCTCGGTGACGTCGAAGAGCAGGCCGTGCTCCCAGAGGATCCGGCCGTCGTCGTCGCGGACCGCGTACGCGCGGTCGCGGATCCAGACCACGCGTCCGTCGGGCCGAACCATCCGATAGTCGTCGATGTCGTCGCCCTCGCCACGGATGAACGCGTCGCTCTGCGCCGACGCGGTCGCGCGGTCGTCGGGATGGATGAGCGAGAGCCACAGGTCGTTGTCGGCGCGGTACGCGTCCGGCGTCACGCCCAGGATCTGCTCGATCTGCGGGCTGACGTACGTGGTGACCGTGCCGTCGTCGGCGTAGACGACGGCGGGGATCTGTTCGACCAGGCTGCGGTATCGCGCCTCGGCCTCCGTCAGCGCCACCGCGGCGTCGCGCCCGGCGATCAGCTGGCGCGCGTCGCGGATCGCCACGATCGCGCTGCCGTCCTCGAGGGGCCGGACGCGAACCTCCACGGGGAGCTGCGAGCCGTCCGCCTTGGTGAGCGTGGCCTCGAACGGGTCCTCGCTCCCGACGTGATCGCTCCAGCCGGAGACGAGGTCGGCGGCCGGCGAGCCCGACGGGTCGTGCCCCACGAGCTCGGCGCCGGACTCGTTGACCAGGGCGATGTCGTTGCCGCGCAGCATGAACAGTGCCTCGGGCGCGGCCGCGAAGAGACGGTCGGCGCCGAGAGCCGCGTCCACCGACCCCGGTTCGTGCCTGATCATGTCTGGGGAGGGCATCGGCTCATGCGTGGGCCGACCTGAGGATGTGTCGAGACTTGGCGGGTCCGCCTGCACGCCGACCGTGATCCTTAACGGCTCAACGCCTGCAGGCCCGACTCCCACGCCGCGTCCAGGTCGGCGCCGGGCGGGAACCGGCCGTCGAGCTCGAGGATCGTCATGCCGTGCGCGAACGCCCACGCTGCCCTGGCGCGCTCGGGGCTGCCGGCCGCCCGGACCAGCGGCTCGGCGGCCCAGGCCTCGAGGCCGGCGGGCAGCCGCTCCCGGGGCAGAGGCCCGCCGGTGGCGAGCCGGTACAGGTGGGGATGCGCGCGCGCCCAGGCGCGGTAGGCGCGGCCGAGCGCCGTCAGCGCCGCCCGCCGCCCGGGCCGGGCGCCGAGCGACGTCACGGCGTCGTGCATCGCCTGCCCGGAGCGGCTGAGCGAATCGGCGATGAGCAGCGCCTCCAGCTCCTCCTTGCCCTCGACGTGCTTGTAGAGCGAGGGCGCCCGGATCCCCATCTCGGACGCGATCGAGCGCATGGTGAGGCCGTCCGGACCGTCGCGCTCGAGGATCTCCAGCGCGACCCGGACGGCCTCCGTCACCCGTGGGGACGGCGCCTCGCTCACGAGACCGGCTGAGCCCTCCGCGAGGCGACGCGGGCGGCCAGCGCCTGGTTCATGGCCGCGAAGCCCTTCGCCGTCCCCCCGTCCCGGAGCTTCTTCCAGAGCAGTGGCACCAGCACGCCGCGGAATCGTTCGTGCTGCAGGAAGCGCACCCGCCCGGGTCGCACCTCCTTGATCTCCAGCACGTGCTCGCCGTCGAAGATCCGCGGGAGCAGCAGGTGGCCCAGCCACCGGAGCTCACGGCCAGGCTCGGCCACCAGCACCGTCGGGTGCATGGTGATGCCACGCTCACCGATCGGAGACAGCCGGACGCGGAGCCGGGCGCCGACCCGGACCTCCCCCGCGATCTCGCGCATGAACGGGTTCCACTCCCCATAGGCCGGCAGGTCGGCGAGCACGTCCCACGCCTCCGACGGCGTTCCATCGAACTCGATCTCGCTCGTGAGCTCCCGCATCGCCGTCTCCCTCTTCCGCGCGTGCCTCGTGGCTAACGCTGTTCACCCACCGTAGCTAACGTCGTTAGCTTTGTCAAGCCCGGCGAGCGTTCCGGGGCGCGGGCTGGGGAGGACGCAGCGCGGCAAACACGCGAGACCGCGGCGTGACGGAGGGGATCGTTCCTCAGTACGTGTAGGTCGAGGAGAGCTCGGGGCCGCTCTGCGTGACCCGTTCGATCCGGTTCCACGGGAAGAGCACGCGGAGCATCTCGTCGTCCTTCTGGTACACGACCTCGATCCCGTGATCGGTCATCTTCACGGTCGCGGGCAGCTCGAACGCCTCGCTGCCGCCCTCGACGAACGTGATCTCGGTCCGCATCGGGTGAGTATGCACGCCCAACTCGGACGGCGCACCCGACGTTCGGCCGGGACCGATCGGCCGGACCCGCCCTAGGGAGGGCCCTCGACCCTGACCGGCACAGAGATGCGACCGGCGACCGCGATCAACACGACGAGGGCCGCGATGCCGATCGCGAACGCGCCGGCGATCCCCTTCGCCAACTCGATGCCCAGCGCCTCCGTGACGGCGACCACCCCGCCGCCAAGTCCGGCGCCGATCGCCACACCGAGCATGTCGAGCAGCAGGACCGAGGAGATCTCCGTCGCCTCCTCGCCCGAGGCCGCCCCTCGCATCGCGGCGAGCGGGATGGTGGGGAACGCCACGCCCATACCGAACCCCACCAGGATCCAGCCGGCGTAGGCGACGACGATCGGGACCTCGCGGATGAGCGCGGCCGCCACCGCCAGCTCGCCGATCAGCGTGACGGCGGTGCCCGCCCGGAGCAGCCACGCGAGTGAGTGTCGCTCCGTCTGGCCGGACTGCCATGCGCTGCCGGCCGCCCACGTCAGGGTTGCGAGCGTGATCGCGAGCCCCGCCTCTCCGGCGGACAGTCCCCGGACGTTGCGGAGCATCAGCGTCAGGAACGCGTCCATCGCCAGGAAGCCCAGGGACAAGAGGAACGCGGATGCCGCGGCGGCCGCAACACCCGGACGCAGCCGGAGCGTCCCCGGTGGCGCGATCCGGGCGAGCGCCGGCAGGCCGATCGCCAGCCCCGCGAGCACGCCGACGAGCGCCTCCCATCGCACCACGGTCAGCGACGTGAGCACCAGCCCGGCGCCCACCATCAGCTGGACCGGCCACCGCACCGCGATGCGGGCGCTCTCCGAGTTCCCGGTCCGGTGGGCACCAGGTCGAGCGCGGGGACGAGCAGGACCCACCCCACCGCCAGCACCGGGTACGGCGCCAGGAACGCCCATCGCCAGCCCACGGTGGTCGCGATCAACGCGCCGAGCGGAGGGCCGACCAGGCCGGGCAGGATCCACATGGAGGCCATCAGCGCCAGGACGCGGGCGCGCATGTGGTCGGGATAGGTCTTCGCGACCGTGCCCACGGACATCGCGTACAGGCCGCCACCGCCCGCGCCGGTCAGGAACTGGCCCAGCAGCAGGACCGGCATCGAGGGAGCGACCGCACACACCGCGAGCCCGGCCGCGAACAGCCCGAGGATCGGCGGCAGTGTGCGGCGAGCGCCGAACCGGTCGACCGCCCGTCCGGCGATGGGGATCGTCGCGATCGTCGCGAGGCTGGCCGCGGTGAACACCAGTCCGTACAGCTCCACCATCCCGAGGTCGTCTCGCACGTCGGGCAGGATCGTCGCGACCACGAGCGACTGGATCGCGACGAGCGCCTCCAGCAGGAGCAGGCCGGCGGTGAGCCGCCCGCGACGGCCACGGAAGATCTCGCGCCAACGGACCGGTCCCTGCGCCGGCACCGCGACCTCCGTCATGCGCCGAGTGTAGGGGTGGCCGCACCGGGGCCCCGGGGCCCCCGATGACTAGCGGTGCTGCTGGTCCAGCAGCCGCCTGAGCACCGGAAGCACCAGACGATCCTTCTCACGCCCGGCGGCCTCCTTGGATCGGACCACGTCGGCCAGCGAGGCGACGTCGACCTCGGCGCCCATGATCGACAGGTGCACGGCATCGCGAGCCAGGTCCTCGTACCCTGCAGTGCCGCTCGGCACGAACGTGACGTCGAGCCGTCCGAAGTCCGTGACGAGGTTCCACGTGTCGGCCGCCCGCAGAGACGTGGCGTCGTGATCGAAGGGGATGCCGTCCGGCTCGTCCTCCGTCCACACCGCCGCGTGCATGACGCGCAGCGCATCGGACAGGCGAGCCACGTTGTCGTCCGAGCGGTCCGGCGCGATGTCGACGTCCGTGGTGACGTAGGGGGACCCGTGGATCACCGCCGCGAAGCCGCCGATCAGGACGGCCTGCACACCGTGCTCGGCCAGGGTCGAGAGGATCCGCTCGGGGTGGAACTCAACCGGCGGCATCGGCCAGCGCCCGTCGTCCCGCCTCGGCGAACCGGACGGCGGCCTGATGCCGGCGGACGCGGGCCTCGGGGTCGAGCGCGAGGTTGCCGGCCGCGACCGACCAGTCCGAGTCGTCGGCGGCGACCACGGCCGGACGAAGCTCGAGCCCGCACGCCCGTAGGAGCCGCTCGACCCGGGCGAAGGACGGCTCGGTGGCGCCGGATTCCAGCCGCGCGATCGCCGATTGCGTGGTCCCGACCAGCTCCGCGAGGTCGCGCTGGGACAGGCCGGCCCGCCGGCGTGCCTCGCGGATCAGATCGTGTGCGGCCATGTGACCTGGAGTATAGCATCTCTGCTATACCTCTACCCGCCGGCCGGCTCCGGGGCGGGCTGCCCGTCCATCGCCCTGCGCACCAGGGCAAGGTTCCCCTGCCACACGTCGTCCGGCGTGACAGGCAGGATGTCGTCCCAGATCGCCGCGAAGCTGCCGATCAGTTGCGGGACGCGCGCGGGTCGAGCCATGAACCACCAGTGCAGGTGCTCGGCGCCGTCACCCCACCGGCACACGTGGACCCTCCCGATCTCACCGACCGAGCGCACCGCCCGCTCGACCCGCGCAAGCATCACGCCCAGGTCCGCCGCGACCTCGTCGGTCAGATCTCCGGGCTCGGCGACGTGCTCGCGTGTCTCCAGCAGGACCACGACCGGCAGGCCGTTCGGCCGCGCCGGCAGGAGCCGCCACCGCTCGTCGGTCCACACATAGCGGTCGTCGCCCTGTGCGCAGCTCCAGCAGTCCACGCCGCCCTCGCCGTTGCGAGGCTCCTCGGCGTCGACGGGCGGCAGCAGCGCCCGCGGCCGCATCTCGCCGTCGAACGGGAACTCCTCCCACTCCTCGACCGGAGGCATCCGAAGGGCGTCGACCGCTCGCGCGTACAACTCCTCGGGTGACTCCGGCATCGGGGACGATCGTAGGCGGGATAGGCTCGCGATGGTGGATTGGCCGGAGAGCTTCTACGAGATGAAGCGCGGCGTGCGGTGCCCGGTTTGCGCCGGCGGCCGTCCCGAGGCGAGCTCCGACGGCGTCCGATTCTTTGCCGGCGAGGTTGCGGACGCCTACCTCCGCCGAAGCGACATCCAACGTGGGCTCTCGATCGTGGTGTGGCGTGGCCGCCACGTCGCGGAGCCAACCGAGCTGACCACGGACGAGGCCGCCCGGTACTGGCGGGAGCTGCTCGAGGTGGGGCGGGCCATCGAGGCCTCGTTCCGGCCCGTCAAGATGAACTACGACCTGCTGGGCAACTCCCTCCCGCACCTGCACACGCACGTCGTGCCTCGGTACGCGGACGATCCACGGCCGGGTTGGCCGTTCCCCTTCCCGGAGGAGGAGCCTCCGCCGATGCCGGAGGAACGCCTGATGCACGACGTCGACACCCTCCGCCGCGCCCTCGCCGGCACCTGACGCGCCCGGTCGACCGACTGGCCGGAGGCGTCCTGGCTTGCGCGCGGAGCGTGCTCGTTGCTAACCTCTTCGTTCCGGCGCCGTTCCGCGCCGAACCCCCGGTTCTGGCGCTCACGCCGCCGGCCGAGCGGGGGCAAAGGGGGCCTCGAGCCGTCGGAACGCCGGTCGTGTGCTGCCCTATCCGGCGGGGCGTCGTGAGCGTGAGTCGCGGGGCCGCCGCCACGAAGGGGAGCACGGATGACCAAGCAGAGATCGTTCAAGCGCCTCGTCCGTTCGCGTATGGAGAAGACGGGCAAGCGCTACGCGTCCGCGCGCGCCGCGCTGCTGACCGCGGCGGAGGATCCCGGGGACACCGAGAGGCCGCCGCTGGCGACGTCCGACGAGGAGATCCGGCGACGCACCGGCCGCGGGTGGGAGGCGTGGTTCGACGCGCTCGACGAGTGGGGCGCGGACGACCGGCCGCATCGCGAGATCGCCCGATGGATCGCCGAGCAGCAGGGTATCGCGCCGCTGGCCTGGAACGCGCAGGCGGTGGCCGCCAGCTACGAGCGGGTTCGCGGCCTGCGCGCGCCCGGCGAGCATCCCGACGGCTTCACGATCACCGCGTCGAAGACCGTCGCCGTGCCGGTCGGCCGGCTCCGCGAAGCCTTCGTCGACGAGTCGGTGCGGGAGCGCTGGCTGCCCGACGGCGACCTCCGGCCGCGCCCCACCTCGGCGCCGACGTCGGCCCGATTCGACTGGGGCGACGGCCCGAGCCGGGTGCACGTCACGTTCGCCGCGAAAGGTGACGGGAAGAGCACGGCGTCGCTCTCGCACGAGCGTCTCGCCGACGCCGCCGAGCGCGAGCGCATGAGGGCCTACTGGCGCGAGCGCGTCACGGCCCTGCAGCGCGTGCTGGAGGGATGAGGTCGCAGCTCGGGCCAGGTCTTCATCCGAACCTCGACGAATCAGGAGGAATGCGATGACAACGACACGGATCACGGGCGTGGGAACGGTGATCGTTCCCGTACGTGACCAGGACGAGGCGCTGCGGTTCTACGTTGAGCAGCTCGGATTCGAGACGCGGATGGACGGCACCTTCGGCGACGGCCAGCGGTGGATCGAGGTGGCGCCGCCCGGCGCCATCACCACGATCGCGCTGGTGCCCCGGCAGCAGGCCGGCGGCATCGAGGTGAGCCTCGCGACCGCCGACGCCCGGGCGGATCATGCCACGCTGCTCGAGCAGGACGTCGAGGCCGACGCGGACCTGATCCGGATGGGCGAGGGCGTGCCGCCGATGTTCACCTTCCGGGATCCCGACGGGAACCGGTTCCGGATGGTGGAGCGACCCTGAGGCCGGGCGAGCCGCCACGGCCAGGGCGCCGCGGCGGCTCGCTTCCGGCATGCTGAACGGGTGACGCGCTGGATCTTCCACGTCGACATGGACGAGTTCATCGCGGCGGTCGAGGTGTTGCGGCATCCCGAGCTGCGCGGCGCACCGGTGGTCGTCGGCGGTGACGGCGACCCGACGAAGCGGGGCGTCGTCTCCACGGCGTCCTACCCCGCCCGCGAGTTCGGCGTCCGCTCGGGCATGCCGCTGCGCTCCGCGCTGAAACGATGCCCCGACTGCGTCTTCCTGGCGGTCGACGCCGACCACTACCTCGAGGCGAGCGGACGGGTGATGGACACGCTGCGGACATTTCCGGCGGTCGTGCAGACGATGGGATGGGACGAGGCGTTCATGGCTCTCGAGACCGGCGAGCCCGAGGACGTGGCGCGCGAGGTGCAGCGCGCGGTGCTCGAGCGCACCGACCTGTGGTGCTCCGTGGGGATCGGTGACTCGAAGCATCGCGCCAAGCTCGCCAGCTCGTTCGCGAAACCTCGAGGCGTGTTCCGGCTGACCGGCGCCGAATGGCCCTCGCTGATGGGGCCTCGCCCGGTCGACGCACTGTGGGGCATCGGGAGGAAGACCGCGGTCAAGCTCGAGACGCTCGGCATCCACACGGTCGAGCAGCTCGCCGCCGCCCCGGGCGACGTGCTGGCCACGCGGTTCGGGCCGAACACCGGTCCCTGGATCCGGAGCCTGGCCACCGGCGAGGACGACGGCGCCGTCTCCGCCGAGCCGTACGTGCCGCGGGGCCAGAGCCGCGAACGGACGTTCCAGCGCGATCTGACCGACCCGGACACGATCCGTCTCGAGACGCGCCGGATCGCGCTGGAGCTCGCGCACGACCTGCCCGCGGGTCGTCGGGTGACGCGTGTGGTGGTGAAGGTCCGGGTGCGCTCGTTCTTCACGTCGACGCACGGCGTCGCCCTCGCCGACGCGACCACGGATCCCGACGGCATCGCCGACGCCTCGCTCGAGGCGCTCGCCCGGTTCGACATCGACCGCCCGGTGCGGCTGCTCGGGGTCCGGGCGGAGTTCGCCGCACCCTGACGTGGGACACCCCACCGATCCGGTTGCGGCACGCGAGCCGCGGTGAGCGCATGACCAAGACCGGGGAGCGCTACGCCGCCGCCCGTCGCCACACTGCCTCGAAGCTGCCGCCCCGCGTGGAGGAGCCGGGCATGGCCGACGACAGGATCCGGGCGGGGAGCGGCAAGACCTGGGACGAGTGGTTCCGGATCCTCGACGACTGGGGCGCCACCGAACGCCCGCATCGAGACATCGCCACATGGCTCCGTGAGGAGCAGGGCGTTCCCGGATGGTGGGCGCAGAGCGTGACGGTGGGCTACGAGCGCGCCCGCGGCATGCGCGCCCGCAACCAGACGACGCGGGGCTTCGAGGTCAGCGTCCAGCGCACCATGCGTGCGCCGGCCGATCGGGTCTCGGGCTCGGTCACGCAGGCGCGGGTCCGGAATCGGTGGCTCGATCGCGGATCGCTGACCCCGCGGAGCTCGAAGCCCAAGCGCGCGACAGCCGACTTCGACGTGGACGACGGCTCGCGCGTGACGATCTACCTCGAGAAGCGATCTGCGAGCGGCACCACCGTGCTCGTCTCGCACACGAAACTCGCCGGGTCCGGCGACGTGACCGCGCGGCGCGCGTACTGGAAGGAGCGGCTGGCGGCGCTCTCGGACCTGGTGACCGACTAGCCGCGGAGCGCGCGGATCAGCTCGGCCTTGCCCATCCGGGAGCGGCCGGCGATGTTGCGCTTTTTCGCCTCGTCGTAGAGCTGCTGGCGGGTCCGGTCGTCGAGGGAACGGCCGGGCCGGCCGCCGCGACGATGGGCCGCGGCCGCGTTCCGACTCAGGTCCCGCCGGGTCGCCTTCGGGAGATTCGCGATCGTTCGCCGCTTCTTCGCGGATGCGGCCGCCTTCTTGATGTTGCGCTTCGCGGCCTGTCGCTGCTTCGTCGTCGCCATGGAGGCCTCCTTCCTGTGCCTGATCCCTGCCCCCGTTGCGGAGGGGGAACCATGTGTGGCTCTACCCAGGCGACCCGCCCGGGAAGCCAGCTCGCCACGAGCTCCGGACCGTGCCCGGCAGCGGGGACCCCTATCCTGGGTGCATGACGCTGCATCGCATCACCGGCTCGATCGAGGACCTGGTGGCCCCCGTGTTCGTGGCCGCGTTCGACGGCTGGATCGACGCCGCCGGGGCGGCCACCGGTTGCGCCAACCAGCTGGGCCAGGGTGGGGACACGGTGGTGTCGTTCGATGCCGACGCCCTCACGGACTATCGCTCGCGGCGGCCCGTGCTGGACGTGATCGACGGCGTCCTCAACGACGTGGCCTGGCCCGAGCTGGCGATCCGGCGACGGCGCGCCGGCGAGCGAGACCTGCTGGTCCTGGTGGGCCCGGAGCCGGACTTCCGGTGGCGTGAGCTCGGCGAGGACATGGCCGAGCTGGCGCTGCGGCTCGGCGTCGTGGAGTGGGTGACGCTCGGCGCGATCCCGGCCGCCGTGCCGCATACCCGCGCCACCAACGTGTTCGCGACCGCCTCGCGGCCCGAGCTCCTGCACCACGACGTGGAGCAGGGCCCGCAGGGGCTGTTGCGGGTCCCGTCGGCGGCACTGTCCGCGGTGGAGCTGTCCGTGATGAGCGCCGGCGTCCCGTGCGTGGGCTTCTACGCGCAGGTGCCTCACTACGTGGGCGGGCCGTTCGCGTCGGGCTCGATCGCGCTGCTGGAGCACGTGGAGCGCCACCTGGGGGTCGAGGTGGGCCTGGGCTCCCTGCCGGAGGACGCGCTGGCTCAACGACAGCGTCTGGACGTGGCGGTGGAGGGCGACGAGAACACGCGCGCGTACGTCACGCAGCTCGAGGCCGGGCTCGAGGAGCAGCGGATCCCCTCCGGCGACGAGCTGGCGAGTGAGATCGAACGGTTCCTCCGCGACACCGAGGGCGGAGAGACCGGCGGGAGATAGCCGGTGGGGCGTCGCAAGGGTGGGGCGTCGCAAGGGGTGCGACGTCAAGGATCTGACGCGCGCATCACGTCAACCATCTGACGAGGGCACGTGCGAGAACCTCGGCCTGCTCGCTCCGAGCGGTTTGGGGCCGGACCCAGCTGGGCATCCCACAGCCGTCCCCGAGCCGAGGAGGGCGTCATGGCGAAGATCCCGCCCGCGATGTGGGAGGACCCGGCCGCCTTCGTGCCGGACGAGGCTGTCGAGCGCGAAGCCGAGGAGACGACGGAACCGGCCGAGCCCGACGACGGCGCCTTCAAGCGGATCGCGAAGGAGGACGACGAGGCCGTGGAGGACTCCCGGTAAGCTCGCGGACATGACCGCCGATCCGTCGGAACCGTCCAGCGCGACGCCGACCACGCCTCCGCCAACCCCCCGCACCCAGGTGAAGCGCCTGCCGGAGCTGGGCGTCTACGACCGAGACACGATCGCCGCCGTCTGCGACGAGGCGCTGATCTGCCACGTCGGCTACGCGACCGCGGCGGGACCCCGCGTGATCCCGACGATCCACGTCCGGATCGACGACACCCTGTACTTCCACGGCTCCGCGGCCAGCCGCACCCTCCGCTCCCTGCAGGGCGGCGTCGACGTCTCCGTGTGCATCACCCTGTTGGACGGCATCCGCTTCGCCCGCTCCATGTTCGAGCACTCCATGAACTACCGCTCGGTCGTGGTGTACGGCCGGGCCCGTCCCGTCACCGACGCGGCGGAGCTCGAGGTCGTCGCCCGCTCCATCACCGACCACGTCGCGGCGGGCCGCAGCGCCGACGCCCGGATGCCGAACGAGGTCGAGCTGAAGCAGACGCTCTTCTTGGCGCTCCCCCTCGACGAGGCGTCCGCGAAGGTCTCGACGGGCTATTCCGAGGAGCCGCCGGAGGACGAGGCCCTGCCCGTGTGGGCGGGCGTGCTCCCCTTGCATCTCGTGCCGGGTGAGCCCGTCGCGCACCCGAACCTGGACCCGGCGCTGCCGACCCCGGGGTATCTCACGGACTACCGCCGCCCGCGGAGCTGAGCGCCTCCCGTGGCCGTGGCCCCCGGAACCCTGCGCGGCAACGTCCGCGCCATGCCCCGGCCGATCTGGGTGCTCCTGGCGGGCACCTTCATCAACCGGTTCGGCATGTTCGTCCTGCCCTTCCTGGTCCTGTACCTGCGGGACCTCGGCTACTCCGCGCCGCAGGGCGGCATCGCGGTGGGGATGTACGGTGTCGGCGGGATCGCCGCGGTGGGCGTGGGCGGCATCCTGGCCGACCGCATCGGGCGCAAGCATTCCGTGGCGCTATCGATGTTCGGCTCCGCCGCGTCGACGCTCGCGCTCTCGCAGGCCCACACCCTGGGCACGATCCTGCCGCTTACGGTCCTGGTTGGGCTCTTCGCCGAGTCGTACCGTCCCGCGGCCTCGGCGTTGATCGCCGATTTCGTGCCGCCCGAGCAGCGCGTCACCGCGTTCGCGTTGAATCGTCTCGCGGTCAATCTGGGGTGGGCGCTCGGGCCGGCGCTCGGAGGCGTGATGGCCTCGAGATCCTTCTTCCTGCTGTTCGCGGCCGACGCCGTGACCTCGGCGGCGTACGGCGTGATCGCCCTCGTCGCCCTCCCGCACGGCGTCCGCAGTTCGCGAGCGCACGAACGCCGCGGCGAGGCCACCAGGTCCGTCCTGGCCGACCGGGGCTTCCTGCTGTTCCTCGCGGCGATCTTCTTCGCCGCCGTGCTGTTCATGCAGACGGCCACGACGTTCCCGCTGCAGGTTCGGGCGGCGGGCTTCTCGAACGAGACCTACGGGCTGCTGCTCTCCTTGAACGGACTGATCGTGGTGTTGTTCGAGCTGCCGCTCAGCGCGTTCACCCAGCGCCACCCCACCGCGAAGATGGTCGCGCTGGGCTCGTTCCTGGTGGGGATCGGGTTCCTGCTGGTGGGCTCCGCGCACACCCTGTTGGCGCTCGCGGCCTGCACCGCCATCTATACCTTCGGCGAGATCTTCGAGTCGCCGCCGGCCGCGGTGTTCGTGGCCGACCGGTCGCCGGAGCATCTCCGCGGGCGATATCAGGCAGCGTTCGGCACGATGTTCGGCCTCGCGGCGGTCGTCGGTCCGATCGCCGGCACCGCGGCCTTCCACGCCGAGCCGATGCTCCTGTGGGGGGCGTGCGGCGTCCTCGGCGTCGTCGCGGCGGCGCTGGCGCTCGCCGCGGGGCGCCACCCCGTGCCCGAGGGCATCCTGGAGGGCCCTCCCCGCTGAACCGGGCCTACTGGACGTACCCCTCCACCACGGACTCCGGGCGGACCTCGGCCTGGTCCGGATCCATGCCTGCCGCGCGACGGGCGCGACGCTGATGCAGCAGATCCCAACACTGGTCGAGGCGGACCTCGAGGCCCTTCAGGCGCTCGCGGTCGGCGTCCGACGCCTCACCCCGGGCCTCGCGCTGGAACAGCTCGTGCTCCTCGTTCGCCAGCTCGTTGATCGAGCTCAGGACGTCCTCGTCGGCCATGCCTGCCTCCCTCGGGTCCGTGTGCCTGGAGCAACCGCCGAGGCCGTGGAGACCTTCCCGGCCCGACTTGACGCCGGTGCGAGGTAGCGGTTCAATATATCGAAGCGATATAGCGCCCCAGCATAATCTGGCGCTCCGAGGGCACCCACGAAACACCCGAGGGCCATCAGAGGGCCATAGAGGGAAGGATACCCACCACCACATGCTCGAACTCGCGATCCTCGGCCTGCTGAAGGAGCAGCCGATGCACGGGTACCAGCTCTCACGGGAGCTCGGCGACTCGCTCGGCGGCTTCTGGCGGGTCAGCTACGGCTCGCTGTACCCCACGCTCCGGCGCCTCGAGCAGGCAGGCGCCGTGCGGGGCGTGTCGGACGGCGAGACCCGGGCCCGCCGCAAGACCACGTACGAGGTGACGGAGAAGGGCGAGAAGCTCTTCTTCGAGCTGCTGCAGGAGACACCGCACGACAACAGCACGGAGGACACCAAGTTCCGGGTGCGTCTGGCGTTCTTCCGCTACCTGCCGCCCGAGACGAGGATCCGGTTGCTGGAACGACGCCGGGCGACCCTCGAGGACCGGCTGAGCACCATCAAGGACTCGCTGCGCACCACGCGCGAGCGGGTGGTCGACACGTACACGCTCTCGCTCATGGAGCACGGCCGAAGCGCCACCGAGTCCGACATCGAGTGGCTCGAGTCGCTGATCGCCGCCGAGCGCAACGATGGATCCACGGGCGCGACCCGGGGGGAGACGAAGCGCCGCGAACCTCGCGCGCTTCGCAGAAAGGAGCACACATCATGAGCAAGGTTCGACTCGCGATCGTCGGCACGGGCAACTGCGCGTCCGCGCTCGTCCAGGGGATCGAGTACTACAAGGACGCGAGCCCGGAGGAGCGCGTGCCCGGATTGATGCACGTGGATCTCGGCGGCTACCACATCCGGGACATCGAGGTCGTGGCCGCGTTCGACGTGGACGCCAAGAAGGTCGGCCGCGACGTGGCCGAGGCGATCTACTCCGAGCCCAACAACACCGTCCGCTTCGCCGACGTGCCGCCGACCGGCGTCACGGTGCAGCGAGGTCGAACGCTCGACGGCCTGGGCGAGTACTACCGCGAGATGATCACCGAATCCGACACCGAGCCGGTGGACGTGACGGCCGCCCTGCGCGAGGCCCGCGCCGACGTGCTCGTCTGCTACCTGCCGGTCGGATCGGAGGAGGCGGCGAAGTACTACGCGCAGTGCGCGATCGACGCGAAGGTCGCGTTCGTCAACTGCCTGCCTGTGTTCATCGCGTCGAACCAGGAGTGGGCGCGCAAATTCGTGGACGCCGGCGTGCCGATCGTGGGCGACGACATCAAGAGCCAGGTGGGCGCCACCATCGTGCACCGCGTCCTGACGAAGCTGTTCGAGGACCGTGGCGTGAAGCTGAACCGCACGTACCAGCTGAACTTCGGCGGCAACATGGACTTCATGAATATGCTCGAGCGCACCCGCCTCGTCTCGAAGAAGATCTCCAAGACGCAATCGGTGCAGTCGCAGCTGGAGAAGCCGCTCGAGAAGCAGACGATCCACATCGGACCCTCCGACCACGTGCCGTGGCTCGAGGACCGCAAGTGGGCGCAGATCCGGATGGAGGGTCAGTCCTTCGGGGACGTGCCGCTGACGATCGAGCTCAAGCTCGAGGTCGTGGACTCCCCGAACTCCGCCGGCATCGTCATCGACGCCGTCCGGGCGGCGAAGCTCGGACTGGACCGCGGCGTGGCCGGCCCGCTGATCGGACCCAGCGCGTACTTCATGAAGAGCCCGCCGGTGCAGTTCAGCGACGAAGCCGCGCACGACATGGTCGAGGAGTTCATCCTGGGCAACGGCGCCAGCAAGCACGCCGACTGGACCGTGTTCTTCGACAACGCGCCGGCGTGATCCGCACGCGCCGCGCGGCGTGAACTCCGGGGCGGGCGCCAGGCGCCCGCCCCGTTCGCATGGTCAGCGAGTGACCGACGCGGTCGCCTCGGGCGACCAGAACGCGGCGTTGTCCGCCCCGTCGCGCAGGCGGGCGCGGAACCGGTAGACGCCGGCGCCCGCGTCGGGCCGGAACACGCGAGACGTCCCGGCGACGCCGTCGCGCCAGATCTTCCAGGTCCCACCCGGCCGGCGGATCTGGACGTCCTGCACGAGGCCCTCCGGCGGCGGGCTCGACGCCCACGTCACGGTGAAGCGCTCGCCGAGGTCGCCCTTCCGCGGGCGCACCCGCACGGGCACCTCCACGCGTCCTCCCATGGACGGGTGCGGGGTGCAGGTGAACCGGTAGGCGCCGGCCGCCGGGAAGTCGACCGACAGGCTCGGACCGCCGCCGTCCACGAGCCCGGAGTCGTACAGGTCCAGGCCGGAGTCGTCCGTGGCCGTGTGGTGGCCCTCGCCCACGAAGTCGAAGACCACCGTGCCGCCACGGGGGGCCGGCACGGTGGTCGGCGAGAAGTACTGGTCGTGCACCTCGACGTGCGTGTCGTTCGCGTTCGGCCCGGCTCGTCCGGGCCGCGAACCGGCGTCGTCTGCCGGGGCCCCCCAGGCCGGCGACGCGGCAGGGATCGTCCCGCCCACGAGCAGGGCGAGAGGAAGGATCCAGCGGCGCATGCCTGACGTATCGGCAGCCGTCCGCACGGATATGAAGCCCTACGATGGCGCGATGGCCGGGCCGGGCACCCTCGATCGGGCCCGTGGGGCGCTCCGGAGCCACGATTTCCGGCGGCTCTTCGGCGTCCGACTCGTGAGCCAGTTCGCCGACGGTCTGTTCCAGGCGGCCCTGATCGCGTCGGTGGTGTTCAACCCGGAGGAGCAGAGCACCACCATCGGGCTGTTCAAGGCGACGCTCGTGGTCTCGCTGCCGTTCTCCGTGCTCGGCCCCTTCACCGGCGTGTTCATCGACCGGTGGTCCCGGCGGCGGATCCTGGTGCGTGCGCCGTGGCTGCGGACGGCCACGGTGGCGCTCATACTGTTCGACCCGGTGCACCAGGCGGTGCCGTTCTTCGCCGGCGCGCTGATCGTTCTGTCGGTGAACCGGTTCTTCCTGGCTACGGCCCAGGCCGTGGTGCCCCGACTGGTGCCCGGGGAGGATCTGCTGATCGCGAACTCCATGGCCACGGTGGGCGGGACGGTGGCGCTCCTCACCGGCGTGTTCGTGGGTGGTCGGATCGCGGACGCGTACGGCGACGCCGGCATCGTGCTGGCCTCCGGAGCCCTGTGGCTGGTCGCCTCCCTCGTGGCCTCGAGGATCCGGAGCGATCTCACGCCGGAGGCCGTGCCCGAGGACCCAGAGCTGCTCCGGCACGCGGTGCGGCGCGTGCTGGCGGAGTTCCGCGACGGCGTGCGCAAGCTCACGGGCACTCCCCGCGCCGTGGGTCCGATCGTGTCGATCACCGTCGACCAGGTCGGACAGGGCGTCATCCTCACGCTCTCGCTCGTGGTGTTCCGGGAGCGGTTCCAGGAGGGGGTGGGGTCGTTCTCGAACCTGATCGGCGCCGGCGGGCTGGGCGTGCTCCTGGGCATCGCCACGGTGGGAGCCCTGGAGGAGCGGTTCCCGAAGGAGCGGATCGTGGCCGGCGCGTTCCTGGCCGGCGGGATCGTGCTGCTGGCGGTGTCGCTGTACGTGACGGCCGTCTCCGTGCTCCTGGCGAGCTTCGCCACCGGCACGACGTTCGCCTGGAAGAAGATCCCGGTCGACACGATGGTGCAGGAGTCGCTGCCCGACGGCTACCGCGGGCGGGTGTTCGCGGTCTACGACGTCGCCTACAACCTGTCGAGGGTCGTGGCGGCGGCCATCGCGATCCCGCTCTTCCCCCGGCTGGGAGACGCGGGAACGGTGGCGCTGGTCGGGGTGGTGTTCGTGCTGTGGACGCCCGTCCTGCCCCGGTGGCTCCGGACCGACTGAGGGACAGGGCGTACGGACGCCCGGGGCCCCTTCGGGCCCACACTGCGCCACCTTGACGTGGCCCGAACTACGTAGTCTGCTGTACCTAGTTCCAGGCACCCAGACACCGACAAGGGTGGGTATGGAGTTGAACGCCGTTCAGGAGCACACTCGCCCTTGTCAGCGAGTCGAGACGGAGGCGGAGATGGACCACAACACACACCGAGCCGGGACCGTGCGGGGATGCACCGAGTGCGACGGCATCACCTACGAGCCCAGCTGGTACGCCACCCTGCTGGCCGCCTCGCAGGAGCGCCTCGTGAAGCTTCAGGAGGAGGCCGTCCCGGCCTACTCCTGAGCCAGGCCCCTGGGCCCGGCGGCGTCGATCCCCCTCTCGACGTTGCCGGGCACCAGTGGAACTCGGCGGAACATTCGCCGAACTTCCCCGAAACGGACCCGGGAGCCCCCTCCTCCCGGGTCCGTTTTTCTTTGTCTACGACGCGTCGGCGGGCTCGGGCCGGACCATGACCAGGAAGGTCCCGTTGTCGTTCGTGGCGCTGCGCTCCCGCCGGAAGCCGAGCGACTCGGCGACGCGCCGGGATCGCTCGTTCCAGTCCAGGATCAGCAGGCGCAGACGCTCCGGGGTGAAGGATTCGACCCCGAAGGCCAGGATCGTTCCGACGAACGTCCGGCCGAGCCCGTGCCCGACGAGCTCGGGGCGCAGGCCGTAGCCGACGTCGAGCGTTCCCTCCTGCTCGCCGACGCCGGGGACGCGGGCCTCGGGCCCGAAGCAGCAGTACCCGATCAGACGGTCCTCGTGCTCGACCGCGTGGAAGCCCTCCTCGGGCGTGACGACCTCGGTGATGTCGTAGGTGGACTCCCGGCCGGGATAGCGCCAGCCGGCGATGTCCTGGGCGTCTGCGGGGGTGAGGTCGCGGACCTGCACGGCGACGAGTCTGCCAGACCATCGTCGCCCGAGCGTGCGCTGTCCCCCCTGGGTTCACGACGCATGCTCCGTCAGATCCGACGTCGCCGCGATGTCAGATCCTTGACGCCGCCACGTTCGGACCACGCTCCGGAGATCAGGCGACGGCGGGCTCGGAGCCCTCGCCGGGGGTCTCCGGGACGCCCGGCTCCAGGGAGGCCTCCCTCGCCAGCGTGCCCGTCCGGCGCCGCGCGCCCAACAACGCCAGGCCGGTCACGAGGGCCACGCCGCCGTTCATCACGAAGGCCCAGCGGGCGCCGAGGTGCTCGCCGATCCACCCGGTGATCGGCGAGCCGATCGGGGTGGAGCCCAACAGCACGATCGAGTAGAGCGCCATCACCCGGCCGCGCGCCTGGGGCTTGGCCGACAGCTGCAACATGGAGTTCGCGGTGATCAGCAGGACCATGATGGCCAGGCCCATGGGGATCACGAGCACATAGGCCCAGTCCAGCGAGGGGGAGAGCGCCGGCAGGATCAGCGCCACGCCGGAGCCCGTCGTGAACAGGGCCAGGCGGTACATGGTGGGCGTCGCGGCCCGGTTCGCCATGAAGATCGCGCCCACGAACGACCCGATCCCCGTCATGGCCGACATCAACCCGAACGTCCCGGGACCACCGTGGAAGGTCTGCACCGCGAGCAGGGGCACCAGTACCGCCCAGTTGAACGAGAACGTGCACACGACCGCCAGGACCAGGAGTGGCCGGCGCAGCTCGGGCGTGCCCCAGACGTACCGGAAGCCCGCCATGAGGTGGCCGCGCGCCCGGGTCGTCCGCTGCTGGGGGTGCAGGTCCTCGGGGCGCATCAGCGCGAGGGCCACGATCAGCGCCAGGTACGACAGACCGTCAACGAGGAACGGCGACGCCAGGTGCACGGCGTGGATCAGCAACCCTGCGAGCGCCGGCCCCAGCACCCGCGAGCCCATGAAGACGGCGCTGTTGAGGCTCACGGCGTTCGTGAGGTCGTCCTCGCCCACCATCTCCACGTAGAAGCTCTGCCGCGTGGGGTTGTCGAGCGCCACGATCAGCCCGCTGGCGAGCGAGGTCGCGTAGACCATCCAGAGCACGACGACGTCGGTGGCGACGAGCGCGAACAGCGCGAGCGAGATCAGGCCCTGGAGGCCCTGTGTCCACATCAGGATCCGTCGCTTGTCGAAGCGGTCGGCGAGCACCCCGCCGTACGCTCCCACCAGGAGGATCGGCAGGAACAGCAGGCCGGTATTGACCCCGAGCGCGACGCCGGAGTCCGTGAGCTTCAGCACCAGCCAGGCCGTGGCGGTCGCGTTCAGCCAGGTCCCGGTGGTGGAGACGACCTGCCCCACGAAGTAGAGCCGGAAGCTCCGCGAGCTGTGCAGCGACTGGAACGTCCTGCGGACCGAGGTGCCGAACCGGCTCACTTCGGCGGCTCCTCGGTGAGTCCCGCGATGATCTCCGCGGCGCGCTCCAGCGTGGCGACGTCCTCCGGAGGGAGGGCTCGCAGGCGCTTCACCAGGAACGAGTCCATGTTGCGGCGGCGCCGGCTCAGGAGCTTGCGGCCCTCCGGCGTGACGGTGAGCCACGCGATCCGCCGGTCCAGCGGGTCCGGCGCCCGGGCCACCAGGCCGTCCTCCACGAGGCCCGCCACGATCTTGGTCATGGTGGGCGGCTGCACCTGCTCGTGGGTGGAGAGCGCGCCCATCGTCATGGTGCCGTGGCGCTCGATCGCCGTGAGCGCCGAGACCTGTGGCTGCCCGGGGCCGGGGGCCGCTCCCTCACGGCGCAGCCGGCGCGCGAGCCGGCCCACGCCGTGACGAAGCCGGGCGGCGATCTCGGTGAGGTCGAGGGTGGCTGGGGCAACAGGCATGTCACGATGATACTTTGCCAAACTAACTAGTGTCACGAACTATCCCCGCGCAGCCTGTTTCAGGGGCTATCGTGGGCCGCGCCTCGAAGGAGGCCCGACCGGAGGAGGCCCCATCTGATGCGCATGCGACGGACGACCCTGCCGGCAGCGGCACTGCTGCTGGCCCTGACCGCCGCCGCGTGCACGAGCGACAGCTCCACGGTGGCAGGTGGCACCGACACGCCGACGGCGGTGCCCACGACCACGGCCCCGTCGCCTGAACCGTCGGAGACGGATACCGCAAGCCCAGCCCCGCCGGCGCCCGTGATCGAGGACGGCCGGCACTTCGTGTTCGTGAAGCGGGCCAAGGGAGGGAAGCTCACGTTCGACCTGGCGGAGTTCTACTCGGGCGAGGAGGCCAACGAGATCGCGCAGGAGCGCGGCGACGAGGTGCCGGTCCCCAACGACGTCTACATCGTGAACGACAACCCGAAGCTCCGGACGGTCCCGGCGGCCGATGCGACGGTCAGCGTCCTGGATTGGTCCTCCTGTTGCGACGTCATCGTGGATCTCACGTTCGACGAGTTCGCCGGCTACGTCGCCCATCCCACCGACGACTTCCACGGCACGTCCTCGCCGTACTGGATCCGCGTGAAGCGTGGCGAGATCGTCGACGTCGAGGAGCAGTACCTGCCCTGAGTCCTCGCGACTGGGACGCCGCCACGTACGACCGCCTCGCCGTGCCGATGACCCGGTGGGGCCGGACCGTGGTCGACCGTCTGGAGCTCCGTGGGAACGAGCGGGTGCTGGACGCCGGCTGCGGCACAGGGAAGGTCACCGCGATGCTCCGCGAACGGCTGCCCTCGGGGGAGATCGTGGCGCTCGACGGCAGCGAGTCCATGATCGCGCTGGCCCGCACGCGGCTCGGAGCGGAGCGCATCGAGTTCCTGGTGGCCGACCTCCAGCGTCCACTCCCGGTGGACCCGCCGGTCGACGCCGTCCTGTCCACCGCGACGTTCCATTGGATCCCCGACCACGACGCGCTGTTCGCGAACCTCGCGGCCGTGATGCGTCCCGGCGCTCAGCTCGCGGCGCAGTGCGGCGGGCGGGGCAACATCGCGTCCGTGGAGGCGGCGCTCCGCGACATGGGCCAGACCTTCGAGGGGCGCAAGCACTTCGCCGGGCCAGACGACACGCGCCGGCGCCTGGAGTCCGCGGGCTTCACCGACATCGAGACCTGGCTGCAGGACGAGCCCACGCCGCTGGACCGCGAGGACCTCGAGCCGTACCTGGCCACGGTCGCGCTGGGGGACCACGTGGATGGCATGGACGAGCGCGAGCGCGCGGCCTTCGCGCACGAGGTCGCCATCCGGCTGCCGGCGAGCGCGATCGACTACGTGCGGCTGAACATCACCGCCCACCGGCGCTGACCGCGGCGCGGCTACGTCTCGACCGACTCCACCCGCACGTCCCGCTCGGCGGCGTCCGGCGCCAGGAACCGGAGCAGGCGGCGAGCCTCGGCGACGAGCGCGGCGGTACGGCGCGTCGAGATCGTGCCCAGATGCGCGACGACCAGCGTGGTCCCAGCGGTGTCCCGGTCCCGCTCGAGGTGCCAGGGCCCCAGGATCGAGCCGTCCACGAGCACGGAGCCACGCCCCAGCCGCGAACCGGACCACAGGCGCGCCCGCCCCGGGTCGGCCACGAACCGGGAGCGGTCGGCGTGGGAGAGCAGCACGTTGTCGTACTCGGGCAGGAACCGCGGCGGCGCCGGCGTGCCGGGCTCCGGCCTCGGGGCGTCGGGCAGATCGACCAGCTCCCGGCCGGAGGCGGAGCGGAAGACCCGGAGCCGGGGACGGAGCCGGTCGACGACCTCGCGCATGCCGGTGAGGCGGCACCACGTGGTGACGTCGGCGACGGAGGCCGGGCCGAACGCGCCGAGGTAGCGCAGCACGACCCCGTCGATCGAGGGACGGACGATGAGCCGGCGGCCGAGCCAGGCCTGGGCCGTGGTGGTGGTGACCTGGGAGCTCTGTCCCCACACGCCGCGAGGCGGGACCTGGACCAGCGCCAGGTGGTTGCGGCAGGCGTAGGCGAGGGCGGCCGGATCCACGTCCGGGAAGCGCTCCGCCATCGCGCCGCGGAGCTCGGGTCCCGTCCGGGGGCGCTCCTCGAAGAGCCGGCGGGCGAGGCGGAGCGCCGGCCCCAGATCCACGCCCCGGAGCGCCGGCCCGAACTGTGGGTGCCGCTCGAGCTCCCGGGTGAGGATCGGCTGCATGAGCGGGCGGAGCAGCAGGGCGTCGTCGGCGGTGACCAGGTGGATCGTGGTCCGCATCACCGCGATGCGCACCACCTCCCGGTCCACCAGCGGTCGCACGAGATCGTCCGCGCGGAACGCCTCCAGCCGCGACCACAGGGCCGTGTAGGGATCGAGCGGGACCTGAGCCTGCATGCCCACCAAGTGCTCGACGGCGCCCAGTGCCGGCATGTCCGCCCGGCGCAGGAGGAGCTGCCGCTCGAGGGTCGCCCGGTTCAGTGCCCGGTCGGTGAGGATGTCGGCCGCCATGACGGCATTCTGCCGGTCTGGGGCCCGCGACACGGCGACGCGGGTGGACCGTGTGGGAGCTACCGTGCTGTCCATGACGGGATCGGCCACGCACGTCCTGGAACCGGAGCTCCCGATCCCGACCGAGCGCCTGATCCTGCGGGCGTTTCGTCCCGACGACGTCGACGCCGTGTTCGCGATGCAGTCGAGGCCGGACGTAGCCCGCTTCCTGTACTGGGACGCCCGCACCGAGGCCGAGGTCCACGAGGCCCTGACGAAGAAGGTCGCATCGACGGCCATCCGCGAGGAGGAAGACGTCCTGTTCCTGGCCGCGGAGCTGCGGGCGACCGGCGAGCTCGTCGGCGACGTGGTGCTGCAGTGGACCAGCCGGCAGCACCTGTCCGGGGAGATCGGGTTCATCGTGCATCCGGATCATCAGGGTCGCGGCTACGCGACGGAGGCCTCGCGGGTGCTGCTCCGGCTCGCCTTCGAGGACCTCGGGCTGCACCGCGTGATCGGGCGCGTCGAGGCGCGCAACATCGGGTCGGCCCGTGTGCTGGAGAAGCTGGGCATGCGTCGCGAGGCCCATCTGATCGAGAACGAGTACGTGAAGGACGAGTGGCAGAGCGAGCTGGTCTACGCGATGCTCGGGCGCGAATGGCCCCCGGGCGGCGACCTCACACGGTATTGACTTCCCACGCAACGGTGCGGTTGGATGGACCCATGATCCGCAGATCCCTCGGCGTCGCCGTTCTCATCGTCACGCTGCTTCCGAGCACGCCGGTGCGGGCCGGAGACCCCCCGATCTGCCGGTTCTCCGCGGACACGGGTCGGGTGCGCCTGTCGCTGCCCCTGCAGGTCGCAGGGGCTTCCCCGGTGGTGCTGTCCCGACTGGGCGATGCTATCGCCGTCGACGGTGCGGGGTGCGACGGCGCCACCGTGACGAGCGCGGAGACGATCATCGTGACCGGCGTCGCGGAGCCCACCTACTACGGCCATCTGCTCACGATCGACCTGTCCGGCGGTCCGTTCGCGCCGGGGCGCACCGATGAGGGTGACGGATCCTCGGAGATCGAGATGCGGGTGGACACCGGTCCATCCGCCGGCGACGTCGTGACGATCCTCGGCTCCTCGGGTGCAGACGTCATCATCCGACGCGAGGCCGAGGTGAACCTCGACGCCGCCGCCGACGACGTCGCCGACGTCCAGCTGCTCGCGCTGACGGACAGCGACTGCGGCAGCGGGAGCGACTGCTGGTGGGACCGGCTGGTGATCGAGACCGGCGGCGGACCCGACCGCGTGGTCCTCGACCGGATCAACAGTCCCTTCACCCAGGCGGACGGGGGTCGAGGCAGGGACCGGCTCGTCGCAGGCTCCGGCAACGTGTCCGGCGGTGACGGTGGCGACACGATGCGCAACACCTGGGCGGCGTTCCTGAGCGGAGACGGAGACAACGACCTGCTGGTGGGGGTCGCGGGGAGCGCCCGGTCCTACTCCACCGGTGGAAAGGGACGGGACATCCTGGTCGGCGGAGCCGACGACGACTTCCTGAACGGAGGGCCGCGGCGAGACGTCCTCGACGGACGCGGCGGCATCGACTGGATCGAGGGCGGCGACGGACCCGACCTCCTGACGGGAGGCCCGGACCCCGACAGCCTCCTCGGCGGTCCGGGCAGCGATCGGTGCGACGCGGACCCGACGGATGTGCGCGTCATCAGCTGCGAAGGCCCGCCCATCCTCGACTGACTGCGCCGGCCGGGCTCAGGCCGCAGCCGGCTCCGGCGTCGTGAGGCAGCCGGCCCCGACCCCGAGCTGTCGCAGACCCTCCAGATCGCCGGACCCCCAGTCCAGCGCGCCACCGCCGGCGCCCTGCATCAGCTCGCCGAAGACCCTGGTGTGACCCATGCCGACCACGTGGCCGAGCTCGTGCTGGATCGTGAGACCGACGGCCGAGGGGGTGTCGAAGCCTCCGGGACCCGGATAGTCGGCGTTGAGGGCCACCCATCCACTGACGAACATGTCGAACCGCCCGTGGGTCGGATACAGCGGGCTCGCCACGCCCACGGCCACGTCGTCGCCGCGCGTGAACTCGATCGGAGAATCGTCCGGATCAGTCCAGGCGATCAGGACCGGCGCCCACTCGTCGCCGTAGCGGCCCGGCTGGTACACGCTGCGACCCGGCTCGGCCTCCTCGGTGGTCTCGCCGTCGTAGACGAAGTCGATGCCGGTCGCCTCCGAGACGCGTTCCGCCGCCGCGGCGGCGTCGGCGACGGCCTCCGGGTAGCGCGCCAGGTCGTCGTTCACCACGTAGTGGATCGGTGAGCACGGGTTCCAACGAACCGGGTCGCCGGAGGCCGTGGTCTCGATGAACGTGTAGCGCGGCCCCGCCTGTTGCTGCGGCGTGGGCGTGCGGGGAGGGCCGCCGACGGAGACCGCGGACAGGACCAGGACGGTCGCCAGAACGATCGCCACGGCCGTGACGAAGCGACGCGCCGGACGGCGATGGTGTTCGGGGAGCGGTGGGGCCGGAGGCAACGGCGGGAGAAGTTCGATCCACGCTCCCCCGTCGGGCCGGGGTGGAGTCCACGGATCCACGTCGATCGTCTCCTCGTCGGAAGGGCGCCGTTGCACGCCCGCACCACGAACATCGTAGGACCGGCCGCATCACTTGAGGAGGGTCCGAACGGGCCGTTCTGCCCTGGTCCTCCGTGCCTCAACGCGGGCGAGAACGACCGAGCATGCCCCGGCGGTCGGACGGCCAGTAGATCACCAGCACCCTTGCCCTCAGGGAGCCGCGACGGACCGGTCCGAACCCTCTGCTGTCCGTGGAGCTCGCGGGATGATCGCCCTCGACCCAGTACTCGTCCTCGGCGAGGACCCGGTCGTCACCGACCCGATCGCCCGGCACCGCGGCGAGCCGCTTCACCATCTCGTAGCCGGGGCGACCGGGATGCTCGACCACCACGACGTCGCCGCGCCGGTACCGGCGGATCGGCGCGGCGAGCGCCCAGTCGCCCGGCAGCAGCGTGGGCACCATGCTCGCGCCCTCGATCTCCACGCGGAACGGCCTGCGCCGCAGGACGGCCCAGGCGACCGCGACGCCGACCGCGACCCCCGTCGGCACGCCGACCACCCATCTCCGACCTCGGTGGTAGGTTTCCGGTGCACGTCCCTCGTCAGGAGAAGGAGGCCGCATGTCCATCCTCGAAGCATTCCTCAAGCCCGGCCGAACCGTCCACGCGCACTGCGACCTTCCCTGCGGCGTCTACGATCCGGCGCAGGCGCGGATCGAGGCGGAGTCGGTGAAGGCGTGCCAGGAGAAGTATCAGGGCTCCGACGACGAGATCTTCAAGGACCGTGCCGTGAGCATCAAGGAGGAGCGGGCCGACCTGGTGAAGCACCACCTGTGGGTGCTGTGGACGGACTACTTCAAGCCGGAGCACCTCGAGGCGCATCCGAACCTGCACGAGCTGTTCTGGAACGCCACCAAGGAGGCGGGCGCCGCCAAGAAGTCGCAGGACCCCGCGCAGGGGCAGAAGCTGCTCGACGCCGTGGACGAGCTCTCGAAGATCTTCTGGGCCACGAAGTCCTGACCTGAACCATCGCGAACGAACGAGGGCGGAGCCGGATCCCGGCCCCGCCCTCTTCGATGCCGGGGTCGGAGTTCCCCGGATCGGTTCCCGCGCTGTCTCCTAATCCTCCGGCGGTGGGCAGCCCGTCACGACCTCCCGGAACACCGGGAACTCGTCGTGCGGGCCCACCGGGAGGAACCGGACCTCGTAGAGGTCCTGACCCGGAACGAGGCTGGTGGTGGTGGCCTCGCCGCTGCAGTCCCCGCCGTACGTCAGCTCCGTGTCGCCGTTGACGACGCCCACGACGGGGAATCCGAGCGTGCTCTCGAAGAGCAGCAGCCCCGTCTTGGGGTGGTAGGAGATCACGGAGCCCACGAAGCCCTCGCCGTCTCCGTCCTCGCCCTCGTCGCAGACGCCGTCCTCGTCGCCGTCTTCGTTCCCGTCCTCGATCCCGTCGTGATCGGAGTCCTCCTGCTTCGGGCTGGTGCCGAACCGATGGACCTCCGGGCCGTCCTCGAGTCCGTCGCCGTCCGTGTCGGGCGAGTGCGGGCGCGTGCGGTGCTTGTACTCGCCCAGGTTCACCAGCCCGTCGTGGTCGGCGTCTTTCGTCGCGTTGCGGTGGTGCGCCGCGAGTCCGTGGGACCGCTCCCACTTGTCGGGCATCCCGTCATGGTCCGAGTCTGCCGGGCGGTGATGATGGTGATGGCCGCCCGCGAGCGCGGGCGCCGCCCCCAACATGCCGATGATCGTGACCATCGCCGCCAGCAGGCCGACCGTGACCCGGGCCGTGTGCCGTGTCCTCCGTCCGTCCACGTACCTTCCCCCTCTACGTTTCGGTGTCCCGCGGAGTGGGAGGGCCCTCCTCCGGACCCTCCCCGCCACCCGGGCTTGTCCGGGAGGTATCGGCCGCTCGCGGGACACGGCGCAGGGACCGAACGGCGGCAGTCGTGGTCCGGACGGCTGATAGCCTCCCGGCCGTGAAGGACATCGGGCTCGTCGGCGTGCCGTTCAGCGGAAGATCCACGCTGTTCACGGCGCTCACCCGCGCCGGCGCGGCGGGCGGGCAGGCGAACCAGGCCGTCGTCTCCGTCCCGGATCCCCGCTTGCAGGTGCTGACGGAGATGGAGCGCAGCGCGAAGACCGTTGCGGCGCAGGTTCGATTCGTGGACGTGCCGGGCGGCGTGTCCAGCGCGCAGGGGATCGCGAAGCTGCGGGAGGTCGACGCGCTGGCCGTGGTCGTGCGGTGCTTCGGCGGCGACGCGACACCCGGATCGGAGCTGGCGAACGTCCACGACGAGCTGCTGCTGGCCGACCTCGCGGTGATCGACTCCGCGCTCGAGAAGGCGCAGAAGCGCGCGAAGGGGAAGGGCTCGCCGGAGGTGGACGCGCTGCAGCGGGCGCACGGGGCACTGTCCACCGAGACGCCGCTGCGCGACGCGAAACTCGATGAGGCCGATGCCGAGCATCTGCGCGGCATCTCGCCGCTCACGATGAAGCCGTTCGTGGTGGTGGCGAACCTCGAGGAGGGGACCGAGGTGCCGCGGGATCTGCCAGCGGACGCGGTCGGCGTATACGCGTCGATCGAGGCGGAGACCGCCGAGATGGACCCGGAGGAGGCGCGCGCGCTCCTGGAGGAGTTCGGGGTGGCGCAGCCGGGCCTCGATCGTGTGATCGCCGCGAGCTACTCGGCGATCGACCTCATCACGTTCCTCACCACCGGCGAGGACGAGACGCGGGCGTGGGAGGTGCGCCGCGGCGCGAGGGCGCCGGAGGCGGCCGGCGTCATCCACACGGACCTGGAGCGCGGGTTCATCCGCGCCGAGGTGATCGGCTACGAAGACCTCCTCGCCGCGGGCTCGATGGAGAGCGCCAAGTCCGCCGGCAAGATCCGGGTGGAGGGCAAGGACTACGAGGTCGCCGAGGGCGACATCCTCCACGTGCGCTTCGCGGTGTAGCTACCGCCGTCCGGTGATCCCGGCGCCACGGCACGTGATGCCCTCGAGCGACGGGAACTCGACCTGCGCGACGACCTCGCCGTCGCGCACGATGCGCCACGGACCCTCGTCGTTGCGGCCCTCCAGGTAGCCCGCGCGCTCGACCGTGTCGGAGTTCAGCACGCCGGAGAGGTTGCCGCGGACGAATGCCTCACCCGCTGGCTGGACGAAGTCCCTCGGCGGGACGATCGGGATCTCCTCCGACGAGTCGCACGATGGCGCGTACGGGAGGAAGTGACCGGCCGGGTCCTGGAGTTGCAGACCGCCGGCGAGCCGATCCGAGAACGGGTCCGCGTTCTCGGTCTCGGCGTTCGAGCGACAGGAGATCTGCACATGTCCGGGACGGACGGGGACCACGATCGATGCCATCTGATCCTCGATCGGGATCGTGAAGGTGCGATCGCGCTCCCACCCGCCGACGACGACGAGCGCCTGCGACCCCCAGGGATTCTGGACCTCGATGTGCAGGCCGTCGGGCTGCGTGTTCACGATCGGCGTCGCCACCTCGGTGCGTGACTCCAGGCACCGGACGACCGCCGTGTCCGGGGTGGGACCGGCAGCCCCGGGCGGCGCGTCCGGACCGATGCCGCTGCCAGGGCAGGCTTCGACGGAGACGCCCCAGGTAGCCCCGACCTCCACCGGGACGTGGAGCCGTGCAACCGTTCGGCCGTCGCGCAGCACGGAGTACAACGGGCCGCTCTTGAACCCCGGCCCGTCCGCGTAGCCGGCCTCGCGCACGACGTCGGTCGGCAGGATGCCCGGCACCGCCGCAGCGCTTTCCTCGACGGTGACCGGCGACGGCTCGTACGCGTCGGCGACACCGGCCGACGGCGTGCCGGTGACGGGGAACAGACGTGTCGTGAAGTCCTCGCACGCAAGGTCGACCGGCGCGTAGAACCCGTCGGGATCCACGACCGTGAACGCGGCTGCACGCTCGGTGCCGACGTCCGAGGGCGCCACGCCACTTCGCCCTCCGCCGTAACAGCCGACGTGCCAGGAGCCGGGCTCGAGTGGGATCACGTGAGCATCGCGCCCGTCAACGGGGAAACCCATGCCGGAGAACTCCCGCGCATCCGGACCGGTCACGATGTCCACGCCGCGAACGTCATCGCTCGCGTCGACCGTGATGTGCACACCGTCGGGCTGCGTCCGTACGACCTCTTGGTCGAGCGTCGCGGTCCCCGGAGTGCAGGTCAGATGCAGGACGTCGGGGACAGTGGCCCGATCGTTCGGAGGCTGCACGTCGACGCTGAAGCCGATCCCGAACACCTCGCCGTCCGGCCAGCGGCCACCGATCAGGAGATCGTGCTGCCCCGGTCGGATCTCGGCAAGATCGACCGCCACCGACGCGTACGCGAACCTCCGTGGGATCAGCTGCTCGATCGAGCCACCCGATCGGCTGACCCAGCTGTAGTCGAGCCGCTCGGCGTCGTGAGCGTCGATCCACAGCCGGGCGGCGGCCGGAACCCGGATCGGATCCGCGGCGACGGGTGGCTCCGACGCGACGAGTACGTCCCCGCCGCGCATCTCCGCGGGACGAAGCTCGCCGGCGCCGCTCACGCCCGCGACGGACACCTGAGGAAGAGACTCCTGCGAGACGTCGATCACACCGATCGCGGGCACGTCGTCGGGCTCCATCACCTCGACGGGGAAGTACCAGCTCCGGTCGCCCTCCGCCCAGTGACCATCCACGACCAGGGCGAGCCGACCGAGATGATCGAGCGTCGTGGTGGACGAGGTCGTCCGCGTCCCCTCGATCGGTTCGAACGATCCGGCCTGCCCGACGTGATCCACGCTTACCGCGGTTCGTTCCGCCGAGCTGTCGATCACGACCTGCGTGCCGACCGGGACGGGCAGGTAGACCACGTCGTCGAAGATCGGCCCGAACGTGTCGAAGATCCCACTCTCCCACGAGAAGGAAGGGCTGGATCCCTCGAGCGAGACCCCCGCGTAGGACAGGGTCCCGTCCGGATAGGTCGAAGCTCCGCCCGTTCCGATGTCGAACTCCTCCACCTGGAGCCGAACGCGGATCGTGTCGTCCATCACGACGGGGCTGTCCTGGATCGTCTGCTCCCCGTCGAATGCCCGCCAGGCGAACGCTCCTGCCGCAGCGAACACCGCGAACGCGACGAGGCCGGCCACCAGGCGCTGGCGGCCATCGTGCGGCAGGTCGCGTTGCGGGCCTCGCTCGGCGAGCTCGCGAAGCGTGTCCGGCATCTCCTCGTCGCGGAGCTTCCTCAGCTCACGCTGCCAGCGTTCGGGCATCGTTCCTCAATCCTCCTCGGAGCCCAGGAGTTCACGGAGTCGCGTGCGACCGCGGTGCAGATGGACACGCACGGTGGGCGCCGCGATCCCCATGCGGCGCGCGACGTCGTCGACCGGCAGATCTGCCTCGTACCGCAGGACGATCGCGGCGCGCTGGTTCGGGCTGAGCTGGCGGAGCGCGCGCATCAACTCGCCGGTGCCTGCCGCGTCCTCGGCGCCGGTGTCGACCGCCGCACCGTGCCGCGCGTCGCGCCGCATCTCTTCGCGGGCGATGCGGAACGCCGTGCGATAGATCCACGCGATCGGGTCCCGGATGCCACCGGCGTGCTGCAGGGCGCGCGCGAACGCCTCGGCCACCGCCTCCTCCGCCACGTCGCGGCGGCCGCCGGTGAAGGCGTAGATCGTGCGCCACACCCTGGGGCCGTCCTCGCGGAAGAGCCGGTCGAAGTCGTGCTCGTCCTCCGAGGGAGCGCTCACGTCCTCCATCCGCCGCATCATGGTCGCCATATCCATCGTCTGCATGTCCGAGAGATAGAGGGATCCGCCGGTGCGGACGTTTACGTGCCCGGCCTAGAATCCGCCCGATGCCGGAGAGCTATCGGATCGGTGAGGCGGCGGAGCTGCTGGGCGTGCGCGTGGAGACGTTGCGGCGGTGGGAGCGCGACGGACGACTCAGGACCGAGCGGACCTCGGGCGGGCAGCGACGGGTGCCGGCCACGGAGGTGGCGAGGCTGATCGCCGAGCAGCAGCCGAAGCAGCAGATCGCCGCCGCGAGCGCGCGGAACCGCTTTCCGGGCGTCATCACCGATGTCAAGGTCGAGGGTCTCGCGGCGACCGTGGAGATCCAGGCGGGGCCGAACCGCGTGCTGGCGTTCATCACGCGCGAGGCCGCCGAAGAGATGGGCCTGCGGCCGGGCATGCAGGCCGTGGCGACCGTGAAAGCCACGAGCGTGATGGTGAACCTTCCCGAGTAGGAAGGCAGATCCGGTTCCCCAGGCGCATGCAGACCGCGAACGAGTCTAGGTTTTCTAGGCGTCTTCCCAGGTTTGCCTAGCGTTCGTATGACAAATATACTGTTCTCGCATGGGTGCGAAGAAGCCGGGCGTGAGACGGAGCGCGATCGTGGTCGCATGCGTCCTGTCCGTGCTGACCGGCTGCTCGGACGACACGCCGAGCGCGGCAGGCAGCTCGAGTGAGGCCCAGGCCACCGAGCTGACGGTCTTCGCCGGCTCCTCGCTCACCACGGCGTTCGAATCGCTGGCCGCGGACTTCGAGGCCGAGCATCCGGGCGTGACGGTCACGTTCAACTTCGGGCCGTCCGACGGGCTGGCAGCCCAGATCGACTCCGAGGGGGGAGCCGACGTGTTCGCATCGGCCAGCCAGACCTGGATGGACGACGTCGAGGACAAGACCGGGGTCACCGGGCGCGCCGACTTCGTCACGAACGAGCTCGTCGTGATCACCCCGCCCGACAACCCCGCCGGCATCTCCTCGCTGGAGGATCTCGGCGCCGAGGGCGTGCAGGTGGTCCTGGCCGCGGAGGGCGTGCCGGTGGGCGACTACGCGCGGGAGTCGCTGCAGAGCGCGAAGATCGACGACGCGGTCCTGAAGAACGTGGTGTCGAACGCGGAGGACGACGCGGCCGTCGTGGCCACGATCACCTCGGGTGAGGCCGACGCCGGTATCGTCTACGTCTCCGACGTCACGGCCGACGTCGCGCCAGAGGTGAACGCGATCGAGATCCCCGACGACGTCAACGTGACCGCGACCTATCCGATCGCGGTCATGCAGGACGCCGCCGACGCCGAGCTCGCGCAGGCGTGGATCGACTTCGTGACGACGGGCGAGGGACAGGAGCGGCTCGTGTCCGAGTTCGGCTTCCTGCCGGCCAGCGGATAAGGCTCATGGACGGGCGGCGTCTCCACGCCACCCCCTGGGCGATCCGCATCCTGGCGGTCGCGGGCGCCGCGTTCGTCTGCCTCCCGCTGGCAGCACTGCTGGTCCGTGCCCCGTGGAGCACTGCGTGGGCGACGATCACCGGCGAGGCGGCGCTCACCGCGCTCCGGCTCTCGCTGGAGGTCTCGGTCCTCGCGACGCTCGCCTCCGTGCTCCTGGGGGCGCCGCTCGGCTGGCTCCTCGCGCGCTCCAGGTTCCGCGGCCGGTCGCTGCTGCGGGCCGTCGTGATCCTGCCGCTGGTGCTCCCGCCAGTGGTCGCCGGCATCGGCCTGCTGGCTGCGCTGGGGCGCAGCGGCCTGGCTGGCCGGCTCCTCTACGAGACGGGCGTCCAGATCACGTTCACCACGGCCGCCTCGGTGATCGCCGCCACCTTCGTCTCGATGCCGCTCGTCGTGATCGCGGTGGAGGCGGGGGTGCGGTCGCTCGACGTGCGGTACGAGGACGCGGCCGCGACGCTCGGCGCACGTCCCGGCTTCCGCATGCGGCACGTGATCCTGCCGCTCCTCCGCCCCCAGCTCGTGGCCGGCGCGGTCCTGGCCTGGGCGCGTGCGCTCGGGGAGTTCGGCGCCACGATCACGTTCGCCGGCAACCTGCAGGGCAGGACCCAGACGCTCCCGCTCGCGGTGTTCGAGGCCCGGCAGACCGATGCCGGCGCGGCGATCGTGATGTCGCTCCTGCTGGTGACGCTGTCCGTCGGGGTGCTGGTGGCCATGCGAGATCGGCTCTTCGCACGATGACGCTCGAGGTCGACGTCCACGTGCGCGCCGGGACGTTCGAGGTGGCGGCGGCGTTCCGGGCCGGTCCCGGCACGGTGGCGCTGCTGGGCCCGAACGGAGCGGGCAAGAGCACCGTCGTCGCGACGCTCGCCGGCCTGCTGCCCCCCGACTCGGGACGGATCACGTTAGCGGGCCGGGCGCTCGACGACGTCGCCGACGGCACACACGTCGAGCCCGAGGCCCGCGGAGCCGGCGTCGTCTTCCAGGACCGCCTGCTCTTCCCGCATCTGTCCGCGCTGGACAACGTGGCCCTCCCGCTGCGCGCCGGCGGAACGCGTCGGGCCGAGGCCCGAGCGCGGGCGATGCAGCAGCTCGAACGGCTGGCGCCCGGGGTCCGCCCCGACGCGCGTCCGTCGGCCCTCTCCGGCGGCGAACAGCAGCGGGTGGCGCTGGCGCGCGCGCTGATCGCCGAGCCGCGCCTGCTGCTCCTCGACGAGCCGCTCGCCGCGCTCGACGTGGCCGCGCGCGCCGACGTGCGATCGCTCCTGCGCCGGGTCCTGGCCTCGTTCGACGGCGTGAGCGTCCTGGTCACCCACGACCCGGTGGAGGCGCTGACGCTCGCCGACCGTGTCGTGGTGCTGGAGGAGGGGCAGGTGACACAGGTCGGTTCGCCCGAGGAGCTGCGGCGCGCCCCGCGCAGCCGCTACACCGCGGCACTCGTCGGCACGAACCTGTTCCAGGGTCACGTCACCCCCGTGGAACCGGGGGTGGGGCGGCTCGTCACCGGCGACGGCGGCGAGGTCGTGGTCCCGTGGGCGGGCCCCGGCGGCGGGGAGGTGGTCGCCCTCCTGGCCCCGACCGACGTGGCGATCCACCTGCGCGAGCCCGAGGGATCGCCCCGCAACGTCCTGGAGGGCCGCGTCCGGGAGGTCGCGATCGACGGCGGCCGGGCGCGGATCCGTGTGGAGTCCCGGCCCCCGGTCGTCGCCGAGGTCACGGCCGGGTCCGTCGACCGGCTCGGCGTTCACGAGGGCGACCGCGTATGGGTCGCGTTCAAGACCGTCGAGCTCCAGGTCGAGTCGGTGTGACGCCCGCGGATCGCCCCTCCCCGTAGCTCGTAGCAGCCGGTAGGCTTGCCCGGTGAAGACAACCCCTCGCGAGACGGGCGCGGCGTCCGACCCCCCCGACGCGGACCCACAGGGCCAGCGGCACCACAATCCCGTCATCCAGTTCCTGGGCGAGCTGCCGGGCCTGCTCATCATGGCGCTGCTCCTGGCCATCCTGATCAAGACCTTCCTCTTCCAGGCGTTCTTCATCCCCACGGGGTCCATGGAGCCGACGCTGATCCCCGGCGATCGCGTGCTGGTGAACAAGATCCCCTACTACTTCGGTGATCCCGCGCGCGGGGACATCATCGTGTTCGAGAACCCGAACGGATCCGTGGGGCCGGACCGCAGCATCGTCGGCGGCTTCATGCACTGGCTCGGGGAGGGCCTGGGGATCTCCGGTCAGTGCGATCCGGACCGGCCGGAGACCGGATGCGAGACCGACTACATCAAGCGGGTGATCGGCCTGCCCGGCGACACCGTCCAGGGCAAGCGCGACGGCGTCTACGTGAACGGCGCCAAGGTGGACGAGCCCTACCTCGACGGCGTGCGGACGGGCGTCTTCGACGAGCACGAGGTGCCCTCGGGCTACCTGTTCGTGATGGGCGACAACCGCAGCAACTCGCTCGACTCGCGCTACAGCCTCGGGGACGTCCCGATCGACCACGTCATCGGCAAGGCGTTCGTGATCATGTGGCCCCCGAGCCGGGCCGGCCTCCTCCACTAGTCCGCGCGGACGCTCTCGGACGCGCCTGCGGTCCCACGGGACGCTCCGCCGGAACGAACAGCCGAGCGAAGGACCAGACGAGCGAGGCGATCCCGAACCCCGCAAGCCAGTCGATCAGCGGTGGCGTGTCCAACGCGAAGAACGCCCGCGCCGCCGGCACCAGCAGGGCCGCCAGGAAGAGGCCGGCCATCGACCAGACCAGCATCAGCCGCCGGGGCGTGAGTGGCGACGCCACGATCGACAGCACCAGCAGCCCGATCCAGGTCAGCACCATCACGGCGGTGGTTCTGGCCTCGCCGAGCGAGGCGCCGGGCTGCTCGTCCACCAGGCGGTAGGCCAGGAACGTCGCGATGGCCGCGAGCGCGCCGGCCGGCACGGCGAACCTGGCGACCCGGCGCAGGAACCCCGGCCGCGCGCGCTCCGCGTTGGGTGCGAGGGCCAGGAAGAAGGAGGGGATCCCGATCGTGATCGACCCCACCAGCGTCAGGTGGCGCGGCAGGAACGGGAAGACGAGCCCGGCCACGCCCACCGCGAGCGAGATCAGCATGGCGTAGACGGTCTTGGTCAGGTACAGGCCGGAGGTCCGCTCGATGTTGCCGAGCACGCGGCGGCCCTCGGCCACCACCGGCGGCAGGGCGTCGAACGTGGAGTCCAGCAGCACGAGCTGGGCCACGGAGCGTGTGGCGGCGGAGCCGCTGCCCATGGCCACACCGATGTCGGCGTCCTTGAGCGCCAGGACGTCGTTCACGCCGTCGCCGGTCATGGCCACCACGTGACCTCGGGATTGCAGCGCGTGCACCATGTCCCGCTTCTGCCGTGGCGTGACCCGCCCGAAGATCGAGTGGGACTCGAGCAGGTCCGCCAGTTCGGCCGGGTCCTCCGTCATGGTCCGGGCGTCCACCGGGTCGGCGTCGGGGAGGCCGAGGCGGCCCGCGATCGCCGCAACGGTGCGCGGATGGTCCCCCGAGATGACCTTCACCGTCACGTCCTGCTCGGCGAAGTAGCGCAGGGTCTCCTCGGCGTCCGGCCGGGGGCGGTCGCCCAGGATCACGAGTGCGGCGGGCCGCAGCCCGGCCGGGCAGCTCCTCGCCGGCGAGCCCGGCGTCGGTCCGGGCCAGCAGCACCACACGGCTGCCCGTCGCCGCAGCCGCCTCGGCCCGGTCGTGGATCTCGCCGGAATCGCCGTCCACCAGGACGTCGGGGGCGCCCAGCACCCACGTGCCGTCCGGGCCGAAGGACGCGGCGCTCCACTTGCGGACGGAGGAGAACGGTGCGACCTCACCCGCGGACCAGTCGTCCGGCCTGTCGGCGAACCGCTCCCCGATCGCCGCCAGCGTGGCGTTCGGATGCGGGTCGGCGGCCGCCAGCGAGGCCAGCGCGGCCTCGTGCGGGAGCGACCGCTCGAGGACCTCCACACCCTCCACCACCAGGCGTCCCTCGGTGAGCGTGCCCGTCTTGTCGATGCACAGCACGTCGATGCGGGCCAGGCCCTCCACGGCGGGCAGCTCCTGGACCAACACGCGCCGCTTGGCCAGACGCAGGACCCCCACCGCGAACGCGAGGCTCGTCAGCAGCACGAGCCCCTCCGGCACCATGGCAACGGTGCCGGCCACCGAGGCCGAGAGCGCGTCCCGTACGTTGTCGTGGTTGCGCAGCTGGCTGATGAACAGCAGCGTCGCCGTCGGGACGATCGCGAACGTGACCACGGTGAGGATCGTGTCGATCGCGGCGCGGAGCTCCGAGTGGGTGAGCGTGAACCGCCGAGCCTCCTCGGCGAGCGACACCGCGTAGGCCTCCCGCCCGACACGCGTGGCGCGATAGGCGCCCGAGCCTGCCGCCACGAACGATCCCGACAGCACCTCGTCGCCGTCGGACTTGACCACCGGATCCGACTCGCCGGTGATCAGCGACTCGTCGACCTCGAGCGCGCCCGCCTGGACGACCTCGCCGTCCACCACGACCTGGTCGCCGGCACGCAGCGACAGGACGTCGTCGAGGACGACCTCTCCCGACCGCCACCTCGTGCTCCGCCGCGTCGCGCACCACGCGGGCCTTGGGCGCCGTGAGGACGGTGAGCCGATCCAGGGTCCGTTTCGCCCGCAGCTCCTGCACGATCCCGATCAGCGCGTTCGCCACCAGCACGAAGCCGAACAGGGCGTCCTGGAGGGGGCCGACGACGACGATCACCGCCAGCATGCCGCCCAGCAGCGCGTTGAACCGCGTGAAGACGTTCGCCCGGACGATCTGCGCGACCGTGCGCGTGGGGGCCGCCGGAACGTCGTTCACGCGGCCGGAGGCGACGCGCTCGGCGACCTCGGCCGGGCTGAGCCCTCTGAGCGTCGCGGTCTCGGTCGCCATCGATCGGCAGCCTATCGGCAGGGCCCCGCCGGACGCCCGGGCCCGTACGCTGTGGGGATGCCGACCTGGCTGTTCTGGCTCGGCGTGGCGGTCGCCGTGTGGGCGCTCGTCGTCCTGGCGCTGTTCCTGGTCGGGCGGCGCCTCGCCGCGCGTGAGCTCGCCACGCTCCTGCCGAACCTGGTGCGGATGTGCCGGACGCTGCTGCGCGACCCGCGGGTGCCGCGGGGGTCGAAGGTGCTCGTCGGCATCGCGGTGGTGTGGTTCGTCTCGCCGATCGACGTGGTGCCGGAGTTCATCCCGGTGCTCGGTCCCCTCGACGACGCCATCCTCGCGGCGCTGGTGCTGCGGCACCTCGTCCGGCGCGCCGGGCGCGAGGTGGTCGCCGAGGCCTGGCCGGGCGAGGTGGCCACGCTGGAACGGATGCTGCGCCTCGCCCGCGTCCGCTGAGGGGTTGCGTTCGGCAGCACGGGCCGGGATACGATGCGGCGCATGGCGACCGCACCCGCCCGGCCCGACCTCGGGCCCGCGGCGGCCCCCACGCACCGACCGACGATCGTCCTCGGTCTCGCCGCGGCGCTGGCCTGGGTGATCTCGGCCCTCCCGGCCTACCGGGCGATCGGCTGGTTCCCCCCGCCCCGCGCCCTCGCGATCCTGGCGGCCGGAGCGCCGCTCGTCCTCGCGGCCGGGATCGCGCTCGGACGGGTCGCCACGGGGGCAGCGCGATCCGCGGCGGGGATCGTCCTGGTGATCGGGGCGCTGGTCCTGCCCTGGGTGCTCGCCACGAGCGTTCCCGGGGTGGCGCACCCGCAGGAGTTCCCGCTGCCGGGCGGCCCGGCCGTGGCGCTGACCGCCGCGCCCGAGGGGAACGCCGAGCTGTGGGTGATGCGCGGCGACGCCGGCCACGTCACCCGGCTCACCAGCACAGCCGCGCAGGAGCTCGGCGCCGACCTGTCCCCGGACGGGAGCCGGGTCGTCTTCGCCACCGATGCGGCCGGCACCTGGGACCTCTCGGTGATGACGCTCGGCGACGACGGGGGGCCGGGACCGGTGGCGCGCCTGACCACCCGGGAGGACGCCGATGAGGTCGCCGCGGACTGGTCACCCGACGGCACGAGGATCGCCTTCGCGGTCGACCTGGGCGAGCGCGGAGAGATCTGGCTCGTGGATGCGGACGGATCGAACGCGCGCCGGATCGTCTCCGAGCAGGCGGGCGCCACCGCGCCGAGCTGGTCGCCGGACGGCTCCCGGATCGCCTACAGCGCCGGCAGCGTGGACGACCCGTTCGACGCGGACATCTGGATCGCGGACGCCGACGGTTCCGACGCCCAGGACGTGATCGATGCGGGCGGTGACGATCGGTCCCCGTTCTGGTCGCCGGACGGGAGCACGCTGCTGTTCACGGGCGACGCGACGGGCGATGCCGATGCGTGGACGTGCAGCCTTCCGTGCGATGAACCTCGGAACGTGACCAGCCGCCCAGACGCGGCGGACTCCGCGGCAGGGTGGACCCCGGACGGTCATGCCATCGTGGCGTCGGACCGGCTCCACTACGGCGGGACGTTCGTGTACTTCGTCGACGACCGGGGCCGGATGCAGCTCTCGCTGATCATCTGACCTCGATCCCCCTCCCCTGTGCATCATGTCGGGGCCATGGCCGATCCCTCGAGGTTCCTCCGCCCCTCGCCGATGCGGGAGTTCGACGTCGGCGAGCGGCGCGCCACGTGGCTCGAGCTGTTCTTCGACCTGTGCTTCGTGGCGACGGTCGCGTCCCTGTCCACCCGGCTGCAGCTCGACCACTCGATCCCGGGCACGCTCTCGTTCCTCGGCCTCTTCGTGGCCGTTTGGTGGGCCTGGATGGCCTTCACCTGGTTCGCGACGGCCTGGGACAACGACGACGTGGCGTTCCGCCTCTTCATGCTGGGCGCGATGCTGCTGGTGATCGTCCTGGCGGCAACCCTGCCGGACGTCGGCCACGGCGAGACGGGCAAGGAGGCCGTGTTCGCCGCCGCGTACGCCGGCATGCAGTTCCTCCTTGCGGTGATGTTCCTGCGGGTGCTGCCGCACGCGGGTGACGCGCGGCGCTTCGTGCAGCGCTACCTGATCGGCGACCTGCTCGGCGGCGTGGTCTTCGTGGGATCGATCGCCGTGGACCCCCCGCTCCGCTACTGGCTGTGGGCGGTGGGGGTCGTGATCCTGATGACGATGCCGGTCCTTGCCGTGCGGGCCTACTCGGGCCAGCCCTTCGACAGCCGGCACATCCCCGAGCGGTACGGGTTGTTCGCGATCATCGTGCTGGGGGAGTCCGTGGTGGCGGTGGCGGCGGGACTGGGCGAGGTGCGGCTCAATGAGGCGGCCACGGAGACGGCCGTGCTGGGCTTCGCGATCGCGGCGGCGCTGTGGTGGTCGTACTTCGAGACGGTGTCGTCCTCGGCGCTCGACCGCGACCGGCTGCTGGCCTCCTTCCTGTGGGGGTACGGCCACTTCTTCGTCTACGCCGGGATCGCCGTCACCGCCGTGGGGGTGGAGCTCGCGATCGACAGCGCGGCGACGAACGCATCCTTCGACGGGCGCGCGCTGATGTGCTGCGGCGCCGCGGCGTTCCTGTTCGCGCTCGCCGTGATCCATGAGGCGAACCGGCGACGCTGGGACGTCGTGCTGAGCGGCCGGCTCGTCGCGATCGCGGTGCTCCTGGGCATCGCCGCGCTGGGGCGGGGTCTCGGACCCGTGGCGACCGCGGCGGTGGTGTTCGTCGTGCTCGCCGCGGAGACGGCGCTCGACGTGATCCGGGCCGGCGGCGAGGGTCTTGCCGCCGACCACGTGCACGAGGACACCGTGGCCGACGTCTGAATCTCGCTCAGCCGCCGGCGTCGCGACCGGCGGCCCAGGCGTCGAGCAGCTCGAACGCCTCGGCCTCGCCGATGGGGCCCCGTTCGATCCGGAGCTCCATCAGGTACGCGAGCGCCTCGCCGATCAGCGGGCCAGGCGGGATGCCGAGGCGCTCCATCACCTGCCGGCCGTCCAGCGGCGGGCGCAGCGCCTCGAGGTTCTCCTCCTCCGCCAGGCGGGCGATCCGTTCCTCCAGATCGTCCTGCAGCGCCTGGAACTGCTTGGCCCGGAACCGGTTGCCCGTGGTCACGTCGGCGCGCGTCAGCTGGTTCAGGCGATCCAGCAGTGGGCCGGCGTCCCGGACGTACCGGCGGACCGCGGCGTCGCTCCAGCCGTCGCCGTAGCCGTGGAACCGCAGGTGCAGCTCGATCAGCTTCGCCACGTCGTCGATCTCGCCATTGGGATAGCGAAGCTCGCGCATACGGTCGGCGGCCATGCGGGCGCCGACGACCTCGTGGTGGTGGAACTGCACGCCCTCGGGCGTGATCTGTCGCGTGCGCGGCTTGCCGATGTCGTGCAGCAGGGCCGCGACGCGCAGGACGGGGTCGGTCGCGTCGGTGTTCTCCACGACCGCGAACGTGTGGCGCAGCACATCCTTGTGCTTGTGGACGGGGTCCTGTTCCAGCGCGAGCGCGGGCAGCTCCGGCAGGAACAGGTCGGCGAGGCCCGTCCGCACCACGAGGTCGAGACCGGCCGACGGCATCGGCACCGCGAGGAGCTTCGTGAGCTCGCCGCGGATCCGCTCGCGCGCTCACGATGGACAGTCGCTCGCGCATCGCCGCGATCGCGTCCACGACGCGGGGGGCGGGGGCGACCTCGAGCTGGGCGGCGAACCGCGCGGCGCGGAGCATGCGCAGCGGGTCGTCGGAGAACGCGATCTCGGGCTCCAGCGGCGTGTCGAGGGTGCGCTCGGCCAGGTGCCGGACGCCGCCGTAGGGGTCCACCAGGGCTCCGCTGGGCAGCTCCATCGCCATCGCGTTGATCGTGAAGTCGCGCCGCGACAGGTCCGTCTCGATGTCCTTCGCGAACGTCACGGCGGGCTTGCGATGCTCCTCCGCGTAGGCCTCCTGCCGGAAGGTCGTGATCTCCACGATCCGGTCGCCCGAGCGGGCCCCCACCGTCCCGAACCGCACGCCCACGAGGTACACGGCGTCCGCCCAGCCCCGCAGGAGCCTCGTGGTCTCCGTGGGCGTGGCGTTGGTGGCGAAGTCGAAGTCGGCGCTGGGCGCCAGCCGCCCCAGCACCAGATCGCGCACCACGCCGCCCACGAGGTACAGGCGATGCCCCGCCGCAGCGAAGCGCTCACCGAGCTGGATGGCGAGGGGATCGACCTCGAGGACGGCGCCGGCGCCCGTGTCCCTCGGTTCGGTCATGACACGCAGGAGGATACCCCGCGGCCCGCAGGGCATCCGCGGTAGCGTCGCGCATGCCGGTGTGGCTGGGCTACCTCTGGACGCTGCCGAACACGCTGCTGGGCCTGGTGCTCGGGCTGCTGACGTTCCAGCTGCCCCGGCCGTCCTCCGGCGGCGCTGATCGTCTTCGACCGGACGCCGCGGGGCCTCACCCGGCTGCTGCCGCGGCTGCACCGGACGGCCGTCACGGTCGGGTTCGTGATCCTGGCGGCGCACCCGGTCACCGGTCGGCTCGAGACGCACGAGCGCCATCACGTCAAGCAGTACTCGGCGTGGGGTCCGCTGTTCCTGCCCGTGTACGTCCTGCTGGCGGTGGGCTTCGGCTACCGGCGTCACCCGATGGAGGTTGCCGCGCGCCGAGCCGCCGGCGAACCCGACTAGCTCAGACGTCGAGCTGGACCGCGCCCCGCTGGAGCATCCCCCGCAGCGCGAGGTCGAAGTCGTGCGGGTTGGTGGAGGCGCGCCGCGCGTCGGTGTCCTTCACCAGTCCCTCTCGCACCAGATGCACGAGCGCCTGGTCGAAGGTCTGCATCCCGTAGTACTCGCCCTCCTGGATCACCTCGAGGATCGACTCCGTCGCGCTCGCGTCCACGATGCGGTCGTAGATCCGGCCGTTCGCAACCAGCACCTCGACGCAGGGCACGCGCCCCTTGCCGTCGGCCCGCACGACCAGCCGCTGCGACACGATCCCGCGGAGCGCGCCGGCGAAGGAGGTTCGCAGCTCCTTGTGCTGCTGCGGCGGGAACAGGTCGAGGACCCGGTTGATCGTCTCCACGCAGTCGACCGTGTGCAACGTGCTGATGACCAGATGCCCGGTCTCCGCCGCCTGGATGGCGCTCAGGGCGGACTCGGGGTCGCGGATCTCGCCGACGAAGATCACGTCGGGGTCCTGACGGATCACGTGCTTGAGGGCGGCGCCGTAGGAGTCGGTGTCGATGCCGATCTCCCGCTGCTGGATGATCGACATCTCGTCGTCGTGCACGACCTCGATCGGGTCCTCGATCGTGACGATGTGTGCGCGGCGGGTGGAGTTGATGTGGCCGATCATGGAGGCGATCGTCGTGGTCTTGCCGGTGCCCGTCGGTCCGGTCACCAGGACCAACCCGCGCGGCGAATCGGCGAGCTTCGCGAGCACCGGCGGCAGCCGGAGCTCCTCGAACGTCGGCACCTCGGAGCGCACGCGGCGGATCGCCAGGCCCACGACGCCCCGCTGGCGGAAGACGTTCACGCGGAACCGGCCGACGCCCGTCAGGGTGCTGCCGAGGTCCGCCTCGCTCGAGGCCGCGAACTCCCGCTTCTTGTGGTCGGACATCAAGGCGTTGGCGAACGCCTCCGTGTGGGCCGCCGTCAGCGACTCGAAGTGGGTGGGCTGCAGCTCGCCGTCGACCCGGATGAAGGGGACGTTGCCCACCTTCAGGTGGAGGTCGCTGGCGCCTCGTTCCACGGTGAATCGGAGCAGCTCGTCGATCTCCATCTGCTGGACAGGCTCCTCGCTCGTTCGGGGACGCGATCGGACTCACAGTTCCTTCGGTCGCCCGGGGCCCCGGCATGAGCCGGTCGGGCACGAACCCCGACCCTTCGGGCACGAAGCCGCGGCGGTCCCCGCATAGAATCCGCCCATGCGCTCCCCGGACCCGCTCCCGCCCCGGTGAGCGGCCCGTCCGAACCCTCGCCGGGCGGTCGCCCACGCAGGCGGCGGCGGCGTGGCAAGCGCGGCAGCTCCGACGACGGCGGCGGCCAGACAGCCGCCAAGGGGGCCACGAAGAAGCAACAGAACCGCGCGCGCGCCGGCTCCGGGGCGGACGGAGCCACGCCGGCCCGCGCCACCCGGCGCGAGATCTCCGCGGGCGGTGTGGTGTACCGGCGCGACGGGGACGACCTGGAGATCCTGCTGGCCGCGCGTCGAACGCGACGGGGCGACCTGGCGTGGGGCCTGGCGAAGGGCGGCATCGAGCCCGACGAGACGATCGAGGCCGCCGCCGTCCGCGAGGTCCGCGAGGAGACCGGCATCGACGCGGTGATCGAGGCCTCGCTGGGTGACACCCGCTACTTCTACGTCTGGGACGAGGTCCGCGTCCGCAAGGTCGTCCATTTCTTCCTCATGCGCGCGGTGGGCGGGGACACGAACGACCACGACGACGAGATGGAGGACGTGCGCTGGTTCCCGCTCGACCGCTCCTTGAAGCGGGCCGCCTACCGGGGCGAGCGCGACGTGCTCGCCCGCGCGGCCGAGCGCCTCCGATGACCCCGGTCGAGGTCGTCCTCGCGATCCTGAGCGGGCTGGCCGCCGGGGTGCTGTCGGGCCTGTTCGGGATCGGCGGCGGAACCGTCATGACCCCTGCGGTGCAGGCGTTACTGGGCGCGCCGCCGATCGTCGCCCTCGCCACGCCGCTGCCGGCGATCTTCCCGACGGCGATCACGGGAGCCTGGACCTACCGGCAGGGCGGGCAGCTCGACGGGCGAGCCGCCGGATGGATCGTGGGTCCGGGCATCGTGGGAGCGGTGGCCGGCGCAGCCCTGACCGACGTCGTCGAGACCCACGTGCTCCTGATCGTCACGGCGATCCTGCTGGCACGCGAGGCGGTGGGCATCCTGCGCGGCGCCGGCCGGCGCGAGGCAGCCGGCGACCCCGCGGCCGGCACGCCCCTGCAGCTCGCGGTCATCGGCCTGGCCGCCGGATTCGTGTCGGGCCTGCTGGGCATCGGCGGCGGCATCATCATCGTCCCCCTGCTCGTCGGGGTCCTGCGGATGCCGTTGAAGCGGGCGCTGGGGACCTCGCTGCTGGCGATCGTCGTCCTGGTGATCCCCGGCACGGTCGTGCACGCCTCCCTCGGTCACATCGACTGGGGGATCTTCGCGGCGCTGAGCGTGGGGGCGGTCCCGGGGGCCCGGATCGGGGCGACGCTGGCGCTGGGCACGCGCGAGCGGACCCTCCGCCTCCTGGTGGGCTCGTTCCTGCTGGTCGTGGCGCTCGCGTACGGCGTCGGCGAGGTCGTGCACCTGGTCCGGGACACCTAGGATGGGCTGCCGCATGAGCACGCGCATCCGCCTGGCCCTGACCCTCGCGCTCCTGGTTGTCTCGGTCGCCGTGCCCGCCCGCGCCCAGGACGCCTCGGTCGTGCTCACCCTGGACCGGCAGACGCCGATCGCCACTCCGAACGAGCGCGCGATCGACGTGGCCGTGACGGCCACGAACATCGGCGACGAGCCGCTGGAGGACCTCGAGATCGGCTTCGTGATCGGCGAGGCCGTGCTGACGCGCGGGGCCGAGCTGGCGGCGATGGATCCCGCGAACCCGCTCACGGTCCAGGACGGGGATACGCGCGCGCAGGAGGGCTCCCTCGACCCCGGGCAGACCCGGACGTTCGAGATCTCCTTCGACGTCCTGGAGTTCGGCGTGGCGCCGGGCGCCTCCCTCATCTACCCGATGAGCGTCGACCTCCGCAGCGGCGACGTCGTGGTCGCTGAGCTCCGCACGCCGCTGCTCTTCTCCTTCCAGAAGCCGCTGAGACCGCTCGCGTTCACGTGGATGGTGGAGCTGGCCCCACCGATCGCGTTCGCGCCCGACGGCGCCTTCGCCGACGACACGATGGAGCGCGACATCGCCCCGGACGGGCGCATCACCGCGCAGGTCGAGATGCTGCGCGAGCTCGCCAAGGAGGGCACAGCCGTGAACGTGGCGCTCTCGCCCGTGCTGGTCTCGACGTTGCAGCGGATGGCCGGCGGCTACCGCGTGGGCGAGCGCCGGGTGCCCGAGGGCGAGGCCGGCTCGGGCCGGGCAGGGGCGTTGATCGAGGGCCTCGGCAACGTCCTCGGCGAGCCGAACGTGGAGGTCTTCGTGTACCCGTTCGCCGCGCCGCAGCTGCCGGCGATGCTCCGCAGCGGCCTGGCGCGCGACCTGGACCTGCAGATCGATCGCGGCCGGGACCTGGTTGCCTCGGTTCTGGGCATCACGCCCTCCCGCACCGCGGCACGGGCCCCCTACGGCCAGCTGGACGGCAACGCGATCCAGCGGCTGGCGGCCGACGGGGCCACCACGCTGCTGGTGGACGCGGACACCGTGGAGCGCCCGGCGCAGCCCTCGGACCTCGCCCTCCTGCCCACCGCCGGCCTGGACGGACCGGGGAGCGGGGACCCGATCGGTCTGGTGCTCCCCGACCCGGGGGCCCAGTCGGTGATCGGCTCCGAGCTCGCGCACACCGACCCGGTGCTGGCGGCGCAGCAGGCGCTGGGGACGCTCGCCGCGATCTGGCAGGAGTCGCCGGTCCCGGCCGATGAGGCCGTGCGCGGCGCGGCCGTGAACCTCACGGAGGACCTCGCGCTGCCGACACGGTTCTGGGAGGCGTTCGGGCGCAGGGTGTCCACGGCCCGCTTCCTGGACCCGGTGCACGCGGAGGAGCTCGTCGAACTGGTCCCGCCGACGGACACCGCCGAGCTGCTGGAGCCCTCGAGCGCGTTCTTCCGCTCCGAGTACGTGGACGCGATCCGCCAGGAGCGGCGGCGGATCGACACCCTGCGGTCGGTGATCCCCACCGCCACCGAGATGGTGGACAACCTCACCCAGGACCTGTTGTACGCGGAGAGCGGGGCCTACGTCGGCAACGAGGACGCCGGCCGGGCCTGGATCGACGCCGTGGACGCGGCGACCCGGCGGGTCTTCGCCCGGGCCGCGCCCGCGCCGGGACAGTCGTTCACGCTCACGTCGGGGCGGACCACGATCCCGCTGCGGATCCCCGGCAGCGAGGGACCGCCGCTGGCCGTCATCGTCGAGCTGCAGTCGGCGCAGCTCCGCCCCGCTCGCCAGGCGCGGCGCACGACGATCACGGACGAGGACCAGTTCGTGACGTTCGAGGTCGAGGCGACCGGCGCCGGCCAGATCCCGGTGACGGTGCTGGTGCGCGCGCCGAACGGCGCTCTGCTGAGCGAGACCACCCCGGACGTTCGATCGACGGCCTTCAACCGGGTGGCGATCGGGATCACCCTCGCCGCGGCGCTGGCCCTGGTGGCGCTCTGGGTGAGGAGGCTGGTCGCACGCCGACGGACGACCTGACCGCCGGGCCCGGCGCACCGCCCGAGGACGACTCGCGGGCGGCCGTCGTCCGCAACACCGCGGTGATGTCCATGGGCACGGCGCTCTCGCGGATCACCGGGTTCCTGCGGTTGAGCGTGGCGGCGTGGGCCCTGGGCACCCACGCCGTCGCCAACGTCTACACGCGAGCCAACACCACCCCGAACATCCTGTACGAGCTGGCGCTCGGCGGGATCCTCACATCGGTCTTCGTTCCCGTCTTCGTGGAGTGGATGCACACCCACGGCCGCGAGGAGGCCTGGGACGTTGCCCGGCGCGTGCTGACGATGGCGCTCGTGATCCTGGGGGCGCTCGCGCTCGTCGGGGCGCTGCTGGCGCCGCAGATCATGCGCCTCTACCTGTCCGACGCCCCGCCGGCCGGACGCGAGCAGCAGATCGAGCTGGGCGTGTTCTTCCTCCGCTGGTTCATGCCGCAGATCGTGTTCTACGGCATCGGGGCGGTGGCCGGTGGCCTGCTGAACGCCCACCGCCGCTTCGCGGCCCCCATGTTCGCCCCGATCCTCAACAACCTCGCGGTGATCGCGACGCTCGTGCTGTTCGGCCTGCTACGGAGCGGGCAGGACCTCTCGATCGACTCGCTCACCCTTGCGCAGAAGACGCTCCTGGGCGCCGGCACGACGCTCGGGGTCGCGGCGATGACGCTCGCGCTCTGGCCGTCGCTCCGCTCGGTGGGCTTCCGCTGGCACCTGCGGTTCGACTGGGGTCACGTGGCCGTGCGCCGACTCGCGCGGCTGGCCTCGTGGGTGGTCGTCTACGTCGTGGCGAACCAGGCCGCATTCCTGGTGGTGCTGATCCTCTCGGGCCGGCAGGCGGAGTGGTTCGTCGTGTACTCGTACGCGTTCATCCTCTTCCAGCTCCCGCACGCGATCTTCACGGTCTCGATCTTCACCGCGCTGCTGCCGCGGATGTCCCAGGCGTGGGCCGAGCGCGACCCCGACGCGCTCCGAGCGCTCTTCTCCCGCGGGGTGCGCGACATGTGTGTGATCCTCGTGCCGGCCGCGTTCGGCTATCTGGCCCTGGCGGAGCCGATCACCAGGGCGGTGCTCCGCTACGGCGAGTTCAGTGCCGACGACGCCGAGCTCACCGCACGGGTGCTGCGGGCCTTCGCGATCGGGCTGCCGTTCTTCTCCGGGTTCCAGCTGCTGACCCGGACGTTCTACGCGATGCAGGACTCCCGCACGCCGGCCCTGGTCAACGTGGCCGCCGCCGTCGTGAACGTGACGGCGAACCTGTTCTTCCTGGAGGTCGCCGGGTGGGGCGTCGCCGGGCTCGCGCTGGGCCACGCGACCTCCTACCTGTTCTCGTTCACGGTCTGCCTGGCGATCCTCCGCAGGAGGCTCCGCGGCGTGGGCGGCCGGGAGATCGTGGCGACACTGGCCCGCGTGGTACCGGCGGGGCTGCTCACCGGCCTGGCGGCCGCGGGAACGGCGGCGGTGCTGGACCGCGCCGTCGGGGTCGCCTCCGTCTCCGGACAGCTGCTGCAGCTGGGCCTGTCCGTCCTGGTCGGGTTGCTTGTGTTCGTGCTCACGGCGCTTATCTTCAGGATCCAGGAAGCCGATGAGGTACGGGTAGCGGTCCTGAGGAGGCTCCGCAGATGACGAATAGCATCCACCGCGACCAGGCCGGGCTCGTCGGCAAGATCGCCGTCGTGTGGATCCTGTTCGGCGTCGTCCTGCTGGTCGCCGGGTTCGACGCCATCTCGATCGCCTTCACGAAGTATCGCGTGGAGGACCTCGCGGCGAGCGCGGCCTCGTCCGCGGCGATCGCCTACAAGAGCGGCGGGGAGATCGATGGGGCGTGCCAGGCCGCGGTGACCTATGTCGCCGAGCACGACGAGAAGGCGAAGATCCCGGCGGCTGGATGCGCGATCGACCCCAAGACCGGCATCGCCTCGATCACCGTGCGGAAGTCGGCCAGCACGTTCGTGGCCGAACGCCTCAGCTTCACGGAGGAGTACACGCACCTCGAATCGACCGAGAGCGTCGAGCCTCCCCTCTAGACTCCCCTCGTGGCCGGCTCCGAACCCGACGACCTGCTGGTCCGCCGTGCCGCGAGCGGCGACGACGGTGCGTTCACCGAACTCGTCCGCCGGCACGAGCGCCGCGTGTACGCGGTGGCGCTGCGGATGCTCGGCCGCGAGGAGGACGCCCTGGACGCGACCCAGGACGCCCTGCTCACCCTGTATCGCAAGTCCGGCCAGTTCCGTGGTGAGTCGGCGTTCACCACCTGGCTGCATCGCATCACGATCAACGCCTGCTACGACCTCCTGCGGAAGCGGGCGCGCCAGCCGATGCTGCACGTCGCGGGGGAGGATGCGCCGGAGCACGAGCAGGGCCCGCCGGTCGAGGACCACGCCGGGGAGGTCGCGGGCGGCATCGACGCCGCCCGCGCGCTGCGCGAGGTCCCCGACGACTTCCGCGCCGTCCTGATCCTTGCCGACGTGCACGATCTGCCCTACGAGGAGATCGCCGAGATCCTGGAGATCCCGATCGGAACCGTGAAGTCGCGGGTACATCGTGGACGCATCGCGCTGGCGCGGGTGATGGGATTGGAGTCCGATCGCGGCGCTCGCGCCCGGGAACCCGGCGGGTCGTCGCGGCCGTCGGAGGAGGAACCATGAGCGAGCATCTTCCGGACGAGCTGCTGGCCGCCCACCTCGACGGGACCCTGTCCCCGACCGAGCGTGAGGCGGCCGACGCACACCTGGAGGTCTGCGCGCGGTGTCGTGGTGATCTGGAACTGGCGGAGGGTGCACGGGCCGCGTTGCGGGCGCTCCCCACGGAGCTGCGCCCGCCCACCGACATCGCCGCCGCGGTGAGGGAGGAGCTCGCCGGCCGCGGTGGGGGCGCCACGACCGTGCGATCGGTGGGCGGCCCGGCGGACCGATCGGTGGCGGCCGGTTCGCCCCGGTGGTACCGGGCGGCCACCGTCGCGGCGATCGCGGCCGCGATCGGCCTGGCGGCCGTGATCGTGCCGAATCTCGGGGGGAGCGAGCAGGCCGACCGCGGCGGGGCGGCGCCGGCGGCCGGCGGAGCGGCGTCCGGAGCCGCGGAGGCCTCGCGCGCGGCGGGCGACCAACAGGACGCCACCGCGGCAGCTCCCGGAGCGTTCGAGCAGTCCGAGCGGGACTACGACGTGAGATCCCTGCTGGGCCTCGTCGAGGAGATGGGGCCCACCCAGTCGGTCGCGGATTCCGCCGCGCTGAACAGCCCCGACACGGAACGGGTGGCCTGCGCTCGCGACGCGGGCGGGGACGCGATCCCTCAGGAGGCCAGGGCCGTCCGCCTGATCGCGGCGACGTACGAGGGAACCCCCGCCGACATCGCCGTCTTCGCCGTGGGCCCCGACGAGAGCCGCCAGATCCTGGTGGTGGCGGCCGCGTCCCGCGACTGCCGCCTGCTCGCCGTCGCCCCGTAGCCCTCCGGAGGGCACGACGTTCGCCCCGTTCGCGGAATAGGCGAGCGTTCCTGCCTATGGGAGGATTCGGACATGACCGAGACGAGGAACGTGATCATCCTGGGCAGCGGGCCCGCCGGTTACACCGCGGCGTTGTACGCGGCCCGGGCCCGCCTGCGTCCACTGGTCCTGAAGGGCTTGGACGCCGGCGGCCAGCTGATGCTCACGACGGAGGTCGAGAACTACCCCGGATTCGCGGACGGGATCATGGGGCCCGAGCTGATGGAGCAGATGGAGAAGCAGGCCGAGCGCTTCGAGGCGGAGCTGCTGCACCAATCGGCCACGCGCGTCGACCTGTCCCAGCGGCCGTTCGGCGTGTGGGCCGGCGACCACGAGTACCGTGCCCACACGGTGATCATCTCCACCGGCGCCAGCGCGAAGTGGCTGGGCGTCCCCGGCGAGGACACGCTCCGCGGGCGCGGCGTCAGCAGCTGCGCCACGTGCGACGGATTCTTCTTCCGCGATCGCAAGCTGGTGGTGGTCGGCGGCGGCGACACCGCGATGGAGGAGGCCACGTTCCTCACGAAGTTCGCGAGCACCGTCACCATCGTGCACCGCCGCGACGAGTTCCGCGCGTCGCAGATCATGATCGATCGCGCCATGAACGACCCGAAGATCGACGTGCGCTGGAACGCCACGATCGAGGAGATCCTCGGGGACGGCGCCGTGACCGGTGCGCGCCTGCGGGACACGGCGACCGGCGAGGAGGAGGTCGTCGAGACCGACGGCGTGTTCGTCGCGATCGGCCACACGCCCAACACCACGCTGTTCGAGGGGCAGCTCGATCTGGAGGACGGATACATCCCGGTGCAGGAGCCTCGCACCCTCACCAGCGAGCCGGGCGTGTACGCGGCGGGCGACGTGGTGGACCGGATCTACCGCCAGGCGATCACCGCGGCGGGGATGGGCTGCAAGGCGGCGATCGACGCCGAGCGGTTCCTGGCCTCGCACGGCATCCACCACTGAGGGAATCCGGGCGCCCCCGGCGAGGTTGCAACGATCACGGCCAGCGGCGACCCGCCCGGGGCCATCGATGAAGAACGAGACGAAGAACGAAAGGAACGGCCTGATGGCGAACCTCGGAGACGTGACCGACACCGAGTTCCAGGGCAAGGTCCTGGACTCGGAGACACCCGTGCTCGTGGACTTCTGGGCCGAGTGGTGCGTGCCGTGCCACATGGTCTCCCCGACCGTCGAGGAGATCGGCACCGAGCAGGGCGAGAACCTGTCCGTCGTCAAGCTGAACATCGACGACAACCCGGACGCGACCCGCACCTACGGCGTGATGAGCATCCCCTCGCTGATCCTGTTCAAAGGTGGCCAGGAGGTGGCGCGCATCGTGGGTGCGAAACCCAAGGACGCGATCCTGCGGGACCTGACGCCGCACCTCGGCTGACCCGGGCCGTCGGTTTGTCGGCGGCGCGGTCCGCGCGCACACTCGACGGGTGCGCATCTACCGCCTCGCCGATGTCGGCATCGAGATCCACGACATCCAGCAGCGCCTGACGGCCCTCGGCTTCCACGTGGACGCCGGCGAGCTCGAGGGCCGGTTCGGACCGTCCACGGACGCCGCGGTGCGCGAGTTCCAGGCGCGGCGGAGCCTCCGGGTGGACGGCCTGGTGGGGCCGGACACCTGGCATCAGCTGGTCGAGGCCGGCTGGTCACTGGGAGACCGGACGCTGTACCTGCGCTCGCCGAGCTTCCGCGGCGACGACGTCCGGGCGCTCCAGCGGCGATTGAACGCGCTGGGCTTCGACGCCGGGCGCGAGGACGGGTTCCTCGGGGCGCAGACGGACGGCGCGCTGCGCGAGTTCCAGCGCAACGTCGGCCAGGTGCCCGACGGGATCGTGGGGCCGGACACCTTGGCCGCGTTCGACCGGCTCCGTCCGTCGCTGGACTCTCCCAGCCGCGCGGTCGTCCGGGAGGGTGAGACGCTGCGCGGGCTGCAGGCCGTGCTGGCCGGCGCGGTGGTGGCGATCGACCCCGCCGGGACGGACGAGGAGACGTTCACCGTGGCGACGATGCTCGCCGACGAGCTCGGCCGGCTCGGCGCCAAGCCCGCCCTCCTCCGCGCCGCGGACGACGATCCGACGCCGAGCGAGCGCGCGGCCGCCGCGAACGAGGTCGACGCCGCGGCATGTGTCTCGATCCACGTGGACCGCGACCGCATCACGTCGGGGCCCGTGTGTTTCTCGTTCGGCAGCGCGAGCACTCACTCCCCCATGGGCATGCGGCTCGCGCAGCTGATCGTGGAGGAGCTCGCGCTCGCGTTCGGGACCGCCGGCACGACCGAACTGCTGGCCGCGGCCCTGCTTCGCGAGACGAGGATGCCTGCGGTGCAGGTGGAACCGGCCGTGCACGGCGCGCTGGATCCCGCGGCGGTCGCGGGGGCGATCGCCACCGGCCTTGCGCGCTTCTTCGCCCCGGGGCGCTAGCGGGCGCCGCGCCGGGGCGTGCGCGCCAGCATCGCGAGCGCCGCGCCGAGGACGGCCCCCAGCACCATCGCCCGGTACGCCCGCCGGCGTTCGCTCGGCTCGGTCTGCACGTCGGGCTGCACGTCGGGCGCCATGGGCTCGCTAGGGTAGCCTTTCGCGATGCGGACCTGCCTGATGCTCGAGGGCCAGGAGGGTGTGACCTGGTCACAGTGGCTCGCCATGGCGGAGACCGCGGAACGCCTGGGATTCGAGGCGCTGTTCACGTCTGACCATTACCTCAGTGTGCAGGGCGACACCGAGCGCGGCTCGTCCGATGCCTGGACGATGCTCTCCGCGCTGGCTGCGCGGACGTCCACGATCCGGCTGGGAACCCTCGTCTCCCCCGTCACGTTCCGCGAGCCGGCGGTGCTGGCCAAGGCCGCGACGACCGTCGACCACGTCAGCGGCGGACGCGTGGAGCTGGGCATGGGGGCGGGGTGGTTGGAGGAGGAGCACCGGACCCACGGATTCGCGTTCCCGCCGGTCCCCGAGCGCTTCGAGCGCCTCGAGGAGCAGCTGGCGATCGTGCAGGGACTGCTCACGCAGGAGCGGTTCTCGTTCGCCGGCACGCACTACCAGCTGCGGGACGCGCCGTTCTGGCCGAAGCCGGTCCAGCGTCCGCGCATGCCGATCGTGCTGGGCGGTACCACCGTGGGCCCGCGGATGCAGCGGCTCATCGCGACCTACGCCGACGAGTTCAACACGGTGGGCGGCACGCCGCAGGAGGTCCGCGAGCGGATCGACCGCGCGCGGGGCGCGGCCGACCGCGCGGGCCGGACGCAGGACTCGCTCACCACGTCGTTCATGACCTGGTGCTTCGTGGGACGAACGGAGGACGAGTGGCGCGACCGCGTGGAGGGGGCCCGCCGGAAGGATCCGGACGCGGGTCCGTTCGACGAGCACCTGGCGGAGCTCGAGGTCGACTGCATCGTGGGCACGCCCGATCGTGCGGTGGCCCGGCTGCGCGAGTACGCGGACGCCGGCGTGCAGCGGGTGATGCTGAACCACGAGCTGTTCGATGATCTCGACATGCTGGATGTGCTTGCGGCGGAGGTCGTCCCGAGGTTGACGACGTGATCCTTCCGCTGCCGGACCGGCCCGGCACGGCCCCGCGCGCGGGCGACGAGCGCACGCTCCTGTGCGCCATGGTCGACTACCAGCGGGCGGTGCTGCTGCGGAAGGTGGGCGGCCTCGACGAGGACGACCTGCGCCGCACGATGACGCCGACCGGCCTCACGCTGCTGGGTCTCGTGAAGCACCTCGCGTACATCGAGCGGTACTGGTTCCAGGAGGTGTTCGCCGGCGAGGCCGTCACGATGCCGTACAGCGACGACGATCCCGACGCCGACTGGCGCCCCGCCGCCGGCGAGAGCGCGCAGGAGATCGTCTCGCTGTATCTCGGGGAGGCCGAGCGGTCGCGACAGATCGCCGCGGCGGCCGAGCTGGACGCGATGTCTGCCCACCACGACGTGTCGGTCTCCCTTCGGTGGGTCCTGCTGCACATGGTCGAGGAGCTGGCGCGTCACCTCGGGCACGCCGACCTGATGCGGGAGCGGATCGACGGGGCCACCGGGGACTGAGATGGGCGAGTCGGTGACCGATCGGATCGTGCTGGTCACGGGGGGCGCCGGCGGCATCGGGACCGCGGTGGCCGAGCGGTTCCTCTCGCTGGGCGACACCGTCGTCCTGGCGGATCGCTCGCCGGAGGGCCTCGAGGCCGCGGTGGCCGCGCTCCCCGGTGCGGTGACGTCGGTGCTGGCGGACGTCAGCGTCGTCGGCGACTGCGACCGGATGGTGGCGCAGGCGGTCGAGACGGCCGGCCGCCTGGACGTGCTGGTGAACTGCGCCGGCGTGTGGGTGGAGGGCTCCACCGCGACCATGACCGAGGAGCAGTGGGACCGCACGATCGACGTGAACCTCAAGGGCACGTTCTTCGCGTGCCGCGCGGCGATCCCGCATCTGCAGCGCACGCAGGGCTGCATCGTGAACATGTCGAGCGACTCCGGGATCGGCGGCAACCCGGGATGCGCGATCTACAACGCCTCGAAGTTCGGCGTGAACGGACTGACGGCGTCGCTGGGGCTGGAGCTCGCGCCGCTCGGCGTTCGCGTGAACGCGGTGTGTCCGGCCGACGTCGACACGCCGATGCTCGCGGGGCAGGCGCGGGACTTCGGCGGGGATGACGAACAGGGGTACCTGGACGCCCTGCTCGCGAAGTATCCCGCGGGCCCGCGGGCGCGGTTCGTCCGCCCGCAGGAGGTCGCGGCGCTCGTGGCGTTCCTCGCGAGCGAGGAGGCCGCGCCGATCACGGCCGCGTGCATCCCGATCGAGTTCGGAACCACCGCAGGGTATTGAGGGCCGCTGCAGGGGACCTGACCTGCGGCGATGCTAGGCTGGCCGTCCCCATGGCCGAGCTCTCGATCGATCGGTTCGTCGACCTCTACGCGCAGCGCGCCGCCGGCATGTCCGCGTCGGAGGTGCGTGCGCTGTTCGCGGTCGCGGCCCAGCCCGACGTCGTCTCGCTGGCGGGGGGCATGCCGTTCGTGCAGGCGCTGCCGCAGGCGGACGTCCTCGACGTCGTCGAGCAGGCGCTCGCCGAGCACGGAGCCATGGCGCTGCAGTACGGCGGCGGCCAGGGGCAGGCCTCGCTGCGCGAACGTCTGGTGCCGTTGATGGCGGAGGAGGGCGTGGAGGCGGACCCCGAGGACATGGTGATCACCACGGGCGCACAGCAGGCCCTGGACCTGGTGGCGAAGATCTTCATCGACCCCGGCGACGAGATCGTGGTGGAGGCGCCGGCCTACGTGGGGGCGCTCAGCGCGTTCAGCGCGTATCAACCCCGGTACCTGCAGGTCGACCTCGACGACGACGGGATGATCGTGGAGCAGCTCGAGCAGCTGCTGGTGGGCGGGGCTCGGCCCAAGTTCGTCTACACGGTGCCGAACTTCGGCAATCCCGCCGGTGTGACGATGTCATACAGTCGACGAGAGCGTCTGGTGTCGCTCTGCCGCGAGGCCGGGATCCCGATCCTCGAGGACAACCCCTACGGGATGCTCCGGTTCGAGGGGGAGCCGCTCCCGTGCCTGCGAACCCTCGACCCCGACAACGTCATCTACCTCGGCACCGTGTCGAAGGTGTTCGCGCCCGGGGTGCGGGTCGGCTGGGCGCTGGGCGAGCAGAGCGTGATCCAGCGCCTGATCCTGGCGAAGGAGGCTGCCGACCTGTGCGGCTCGTCGTTCACGATGGCGCTCACCGAGCGGTACTTCGCCGGCGACCGGTGGCGGACGAACCTGGCCGCGCTGGTCGACGTGTACCGCTCGCGCCGGGACGCCATGCTCGAGGCCCTCTCGGAGCACTTCCCCGCCGGCGCCACCTGGACGCGGCCGGCGGGCGGCTTCTACGTCTGGGCGACCCTGCCGGAGCACCTCGACACCGGGTCGATGCTGGCGGCGGCCGTCGAGCACAAGGTCGCCTACGTGCCCGGCACGGCGTTCTACCCCGACGGCCGAGGGACCGACCAGATGCGGCTGGCTTTCTGCTATCCCCCGGAGGATCGGATCCGCGAGGGGATCGGGCGGCTCGGCTCGCTGCTGGACGACCAGGAGCGGCGGTACCGGTCGCTGCAGGGCGGATGAGGGTCGCGGTCCTGGGCGGCGGGCGGTCCCACGAGCGCGAGGTCTCCCTGCGCTCCGGGCACCGCGTGCTGACCGCGCTCGGTTCGATCGGCCACGAGGCCGTGCTGGTCGACCCCGGCGAGGTGCCGCTGGCCGAGACGCTCCTCGAACGGGCGCCGGACATCTGCTACCTCACGCTCCACGGGGCGCAGGGCGAGGACGGGACGGTCCAGCGGCTGCTGGAGCTGGTGGGCCTCCCCTACACGGGCACCGGCCCGTACGACTGCGAGATCGCCTTCGACAAGGTGCTCGCGAAGGACGCCCTCCGCCGCGCGGGCGTGCCCACCCCGGCGTGGGCGGTGGTGGAGGACCGGGCGCTCCGGGATCTCGGGGCCGGGTCGGCGCTCGCGGCCGTCCTCGACCGGGTCGGACTCCCCTGCGTGGTGAAGCCCAGCCGCAGCGGATCGGCGATGGGGGTCGGCTTCGTCGAGCGGCCGGCGGATCTGCCGGCGGCGGTGATGGCGGCCCTGTCGTTCAGCGACGCCGCGGTGGTCGAGGCGAAGGTCGAGGGTACGGAGATCGCGATCGGCCTCGTGGGCTTCCCGTGGGAGGCGTTGCCGCTGGTCGAGATCGTGCCGAAGGGCGGCGTGTATGACTACGCCGCACGCTATACAGCGGGGGCGACGGAGTACTTCGCACCCGCGCGCGTGGACGGCCAGGTCGCCTCGGCCTGCACGCAGGCTGCGATCCGCGCCGCGGAGGCCCTGGGGTTGCGGGACGTCACCCGGGTCGACGCGATCGTGGGCGCCGACGGTCGTCCGTGGGTCCTCGAGGTCAACGTCGCGCCGGGGATGACCGAGACCTCGCTGCTGCCGATGGCCGCGCAGGCGGCGGGGCGGTCGCTCGCCGACCTGTGTGACGGCGTCCTCAGGTCGGCGCAGGCACGCTGAGGTCGGTCGAGGCTTCCTCGCCGGAGCCGGGGCGCCCGAGGCTCAGTCGGGCGCGAGCCCGGGGCCGGACCCGACGATCTCCGAGACGATGCGCTCCAGGTCGTCAGCGCTGCCGAACTCGATGACCACCCGGCCCCGCTTCTTCGCGAACTCGATCTGGACCCTGGTGGCCAGCTGCTCGGACAGGATCTCCTCGATCTCGACCATGCCGGCTTCTCGGGTCGTCTTCGGCGTCTCCGTGGCGGTCGCGGGCTCGACGACCTTCGGCGGCGGACCGTCCACGAAGAGGCGCACGAGCTCCTCGACCTCGCGGACCGACAGGCCCTCGGCGGCCGCGCGCAGCGCGAGGGAGGCCTGCGCCTCCTGATCGGGAAGCCCCAGCAGCGCCCGGGCGTGGCCCGCCTGGATCTTGCCGTCGGTCAGCAGTTGCTGTACGTCGGGGGAGAGCTGCAGCAACCGGATCGTGTTCGCGATGTGTGACCGCGACACACCGAGGCGCTCCGCGAGCGTCTCCTGCTTCAGACCCAGGTCGTCCAGGAGCGCCCGGAAGGCGTCCGCGAGCTCGATCGGACCGAGGTCCTCCCGGTGGATGTTCTCGATGATCGCCTCACGCAGGGTGTCCGCGTCCTCGGAGTCGCGGATGACCGCCGGGATCGTGGCGAGGCCGGCCTTCTTCGCCGCCCGCAGGCGCCGCTCCCCCGCGATCAGCTCGTAGCCGTTCTGGGCGCGGCGGACCACGATGGGCTGGAGCACGCCCACCTCCCGGATCGAGGCGGCGAGCGAGTCGATCGTCTCCTCGTCGAACCGCGTCCGAGGTTGCTTCGGGTTCGGGCTCACCCCCTGGATCGGGATCTCCAGGAGACCGCTGCCCATCGATTCCTCGACCGCGCCCGGGATCAACGCCGACAGTCCCCTGCCGAGCCCACCTCGCTTGGACATCTACTCCCCTCCCTTGCGGAACAGCCGCCAGCGCTTCTTCGGGCTTCCCTCGTCCTCGAGCGTCGCTCCCACGCGTGCCCCGCCCGTTTGGGGCTCGCGCTCGCCGGTACCGGCCGGCGGGTCCGCGACCGGGATCTCGGCGCTCTCGTCGATCACCACGACCCGCCGGTCGGGGGTGGCCTCGGGCTCGGGCCGCGGGCCCTCCGCGGCCTCGACCGACTCCTGATCCCAGATCTCGTCGTCCTCCGCCTCGGCGGCGACCTGCGCCAGGATGTCGCTGCTGGTGATCGCCACGGTGCGTTCGGCCTCGAGCGTGAGCTCCTCCAGCCACTGCGCGGCCTCGTCGTCGTCCGAGATCGGGGCGGGCGGCGGCGGCGAGGCGGCCGGGGGCGGTTCCCCTCGCGCCGATGTGGACGATCGGGCCGGTGCTGGGGCTGCCGGTCGCTGTGTGGGCGCCGACGGGCGAGCCTGCGCGGGTGGCCGCGGGCTCTGCGTCGGGGCCGCCTGCTGCTCGGTGGGCGCCGGCGGGCGTGGCGTCGTCGCCTGCTGCTCGGTGGGCGCCGGCGGGCGTGGCTTCGGGTCCGGGCGTGGCACCCGCGGCGCCGTCGGGGCGGGCGCCGCCGATGGCTCGACGGGCTCGAGTTCCACCTCGACCAGGTCGTGGACGGTGGGCGTGGGCATCTGCTCGAGCTCGGCGGCCTCCCCCGACATCGCCGCCGGCCCGCTCGACGCGGGCGGCGGAACGACCACGGTCGGCAGATCGTCCATCGACGGCATCGGCGCCGAGGGCGGCGGCTTCACGTCGACCTCCCTGGCCAGCTCGCGATACGTCGTGGCACCCTTGGACTTTGGATCGTAGACGGTGATCGGCTGGCCGAAGCCCGGGGCCTCGGACAGCCGAACGGTCCGGGGGATGATGACGTCGTACACCCGGTCGCCGAAGTACCGCTGCACCTCCTCCACGACCTGCTCCGACAGCTTCGTCCGGGGGTCGTACATCGTCATCACGATGCCCGTGAGCTGCAGGTTCGGGTTGATGTTCTGCTGGACCAGCCCGACGTTCCGCAGCAGTTGGCCGAGGCCCTCGAGCGCGTAGTACTCGCACTGGATCGGCACGATCAGCTCCCGGGCGGCCGCGAGCGCGTTGATGGTGAGCAGGCCCAGCGACGGCGGGCAGTCCAGAAGGATGTAGTCGTACGTGGAGGCCTCCCGCACCGGCTCCAGCGCCTTGCGGAGCCGGAGCTCCCGGGAGAACTGGCTCACGAGCTCGATCTCGGCCCCGGCCAGGTCGATCGTCGAGGGGATCGCCCACAGGTTGGGAACGGGCGTCTGGACGACCGCGTCGGTGATCGGCGCCTCGCCGACGACGACGTCATACACGGTGATCTCGCGGGCGTCATGCCGGATCCCCATCCCGGTGGAGGCGTTGCCCTGGGGATCCAGGTCGAGCACCAGGACCCGCCGGCCGGCCTCGGCCAGAGCCGCGCCCAGGCTCACGGCGGTCGTGGACTTGCCCACGCCGCCCTTCTGATTCGCGATCGCCACGATCCGCGTGCCCTCCGGGCGTGCCGAAGGCGGGCTGTCCTGAGGGCCCTGCTTCGGGGACGCCGAACCACCGGAGGAGGTGGGGGACGGACCGGAACGAGCGGTAGCGCTGGGGCCGGACTTCGTCACTGCCGGGTCATGATAACGAGCGGTCCCGCATTCGCAAGCGACGAGGTCGGGGCCACGCTCGCCGAGACGCCCGCGGGGATATCGTGCTCGAGGTCGAAGCGCGAGCCCGCGAAGTACACCAGGCATCCGTCAGGGCTCAGGAGCCGCTGGGACACCTTCCAGGAGCCCTCGGCGTCCCGGAACGCCCGGGCCAGGCAGGCGTCGACAGGGCCGGGCGCGTCCTCCGCGCGGCTCGCGTGGACGGAGACCCGATCGAGGCCGAGCTCCGCCACGGCGAGCTCCAAGAAGGCGATCCGCTGATGCCGAGTCTCGGCGAGCGTGACGGCCAGATCTGGCCGGGCGATCGCGAGGGGGATACCCGGCAGACCCGCGCCCGAACCCAGATCGAGCACCGACCGGACGGCCTCCGGCAGCGCGGGCGCCGCTCGGAGGCTGTCGAGGACGTGGCGTTCCCGGAGCCGAGTCAGGTCACCCCGAGCGATCATCCCGAGGGCGGCGGCCCGGTCCCGCAGGAGCGTCTCGTAGCGCTCCAGGCGGTCCGTCTGCGTGGCGTCGAGGGTCACGCTCAGCGAGGCAGCGGCCGCGGTCAGACCCTCATGTTTCACGTGAAACACCCCCCTCCCGGCACCCGAGGCCGCCACGCCTGGGAACGCGTCAAGGGCGTCGGATCACGACGGCACGGTCCGGCTCCTCGCCGCGCGAGCTGGTCTCCAGCCCGCCGAGATCGGCCACCGCGTCGTGCACCAACTTGCGTTCGTAGGGGTTCATCGGGTCGAGGACCTGCTCCTGGCCGGTCTCCAGCACCGATCGAGCGACCTCCAGGGCCCGCTCGATCATCCGCTCCTCCCGGCGCTTGCGGTAGTCCTCGACGTCCACGATGACCCGGACCCGCTGGTCCAGCCGGCGACCCACGACCATCCGGGTGAGCTCCTGGATGGCCTCGAGGGTCGCGCCGTGCCTCCCGATCAGCAGGGCCATGTCGTCCTCGTCGTCCCCGAGGATGTCGACGTACATGTGGTCGTTCACCACGTTGGGCTCGGCCGTCGCGTCGATCCCCATCTTCGCCAGCAGATCCTCGACGAAGTCCGCCGCCGTGTCCGCCTGCTCCTCGAGGTCATCGATGTCCAGCTCGGCGCGTGCGGGCTCCGCCGCCATCCGGACACGGACCACGGCCTCCTGCCCCCCCACGCCCAGGAACCCGGCCTTCGGGTCCTGGATGACCTCGACCCGGACCTCCTTCTCGGTGGCGCCCAGCTCCGCGAGGGCGGCGTCGACCGCCTCCTCCACGCTGGCGCCGCGGGCCTCCGTCTCACGAGCCACCGGTGTCGTCTCCCTCCGGTCGCTTGGGCTTGGGACGCTGCGGGGGAGTGGCGCGACCCTTCTTCGACGCCCCGCCTCCCGGGGGAGGCGTTCCTCCGCCCGAGCCGCCCTTGCCGCTGGAGCTCGTCCCGCCCGACGACGTGCCCTTCAGGCCCCGCGTGCCGGACGAGCCTGGGGACGCCCCCTTCGGCTTCCCGCCGGAGGACCCCTTCGAGCCGGCCGGCCGGCCGCCGCTCCCGCGGGATCCGCTCGAGCCGCCGCTCCGCTGACCGCCCCCGGACCCCGAGGCCTTGCGCTTCCGCTCCTCCTCGGCCCGACTCATCATCCCGGAGAACATGCCCCCCTGCTTCGGCGGCTTGTTGGCGATCTCCTGACGCCGGCGCTCGAGGGCGTCCGGCCCGATGTGCCCCGCTCGGAGCAGCGCGGCCTGCTGGCCGATCTGCCACAGGTTCGAGGTGGTCCAATAGACGACCAGGCCGGCCGGGAACGTGTACCCGAAGATGCCGAACATGATGGGCATGATCTTCAGGATCGCCTGCTGCTGCGAGGACTGGGCACCGGCGGGGCTGGCCTTCGTCATCTGGCGCTGCTGGTAGAACGTGGTGCCGATCATCAGGATCAGTATCACGAAGTAGGGGATCTTCACCGGGATGCCGTCGCCGCAGTCGAGGACGGGCCGGGACGACCCGACCACCTCACCGGCCACCTCGAGCGGCTTCTCGCTCACGATCGGCCGGCCCTGGTTGTCCTTCAGGGGAACGTCGTTCCCCGCCTGGGCGGCCGAGCACTGGAGGTTCATGAACAGGAAGTCCGTTCCCTGGTGGTTCACCGAGTTCCGGAAGAGCTCTGAGTCCACCGGCAGATGGTTGTTGTGGATCTCGTAGTACGCGGTCTCCTCCTGCGTCTGCGCGACCTGACCGTCGGCGGTCTGCGGGATCACCTCGGGCGCACGGAGGACCGCGTACATCGAGATGAGGATCGGGAACTGCAGGAGCAGTGGAAGGCATCCACCGAGCGGGTTCACCCCCGACTCCCGGTAGAGCTTCATCGTCTCTTCCTGGGCCTTCTGCTTGTTGTTCTTGTACTTCTTCTGGATCTCCTTGACCTTGGGCTGGATCGCCTGCATCGCCTGCATCGACTTGATCTGCTTGACGCCGAGCGGCAGCAGGATCACGCGGATCAGCACGGTGAGGATGATGATCGAGACCCCGTAGTTGCCGATGAGGCCGTAGAGCCAGGCCAGCACCGCGCCGATGCCGTCCAGCAACCCCTGGAACAGCGGCGACCAGGGGAGCGCGGCCAGCAGGCTCATGCCGAGGCCCCTCGCGCGGACGTTGCTCGTCCGGACGCTCCCGGTTCGGACGGGTCGGGTATGACGACCTCATACGGATGCGGGCCGGGCACGTGGTCGACGCCGCCACGCCCGAATGGGTTGCACCGCAGGACCCTCCAGACCGAGAGGCCGGCTCCCCGCACAGCGCCGTGGGTCCGGATCGCCTCCTCGGCGTAGTGCGAGCAGCTCGGGGTGAAGCGACACTGCCCGCCGAGCCAGCCCGACAGCGTGACTCGATACACACGGATGGCGCCCGAGCAGCGCCCAGCGGAGCGGGGCCCCGAGGGCCCGAAGGACGGATCGGACCCGGATCACAGGTGCGCGAGCCCCCTGCGGTGGAGCAGTTCGGTCATCTCGGTCACCAGGTCCTGCGTCGTGGCGCCCCGGATGGCCTCGCGGGCCACCAGGACGACGTCTCGGTCATCCGGATGCGGCGCGACCTGTCGCCAGGCCGCACGAAGGATCCGCCGGGCTCGGTTCCGCTGGACCGCACCGCCGATCCGGCGCGCGGCCACGACCGCGGCCTGTCCCGAACCGGGCGCGACAAACAGTATCACCCGCCCTCCGTGCAGGCGGGTGCCGGTCTCCAGCACGGCTCGCACCCGGGGCGCGTGCACGGGAGCCTACCCGGAGAGGCGGGAGCGGCCCTTGGCGCGGCGGCGCGCCAGGATCGTGCGTCCGGCGCGCGTCCGCATCCGATGACGGAACCCATGGGTCTTCGCGCGGCGGCGGGTGTTGGGTTGGAACGTACGCTTGGACATGCGGCGGGGGCCTTTCGAGGAGGATCGGCGATGTCGCGACGGCGACCGGCCGGCGCGCGCGCCAGTATACGGGCGGCCGTCGTCGCAGGACAAAGGGCTTGACAACCGAAAGAGTGTCAAGACCCCAGGCACGGCGTCGGGTGTGGAAAACCCCGGTGCTATAGTCCGGCCCGGCTTCCCCCCGACGGGCCCGCCGGTCGACCGCGGGCGAGGACGCGTCCGGCCTTCCCCGAGAGTTTTCCACCGCTGTGGAAAGGTTCTGTGGATAGGTATGGCCATCGCACCCTCCGAGCACGACGCCCGCCAGGCATGGTCACACGTCGTCGAACGGGCGAGAGCCGCGCTGCCGGAGAGCACGATCTCGATGTGGTTCGCAGAGGTCCGGCCCGCCGCCCTCGAGGATGACGTCCTGGAGCTCTTCGCCCCGTCGGAATACGTGCGAGATCGGCTGGCGCGCAACCACTTAGGTCTGATCAGGTCCGCGGCATCCGAATCCGCCGGCCACCCCGTGACCGTGCGCCTGGAGATCGACGCCGACCTGCGCGGGGCGGTCGACATCACCGAGCACGAGGCGCCGCTGGTCATGGACCGTCCGCCGGCGCAGCCTGCGGAACCCGCGACGACCCGCTCCGTGCTGGCGCCGACGGCGGCGCAGCGGGAGCTCGGCGCTCCCGGCCTGCCGTTCCCCGCCTACACGTTCGACGCGTTCGTACCCGGCCCGTCGAACCGGTTCGCCCACGCGGCCGCCATGGCCGTCGCCGAGGCGCCGCCCAGCAAGGCCTACAACCCGCTGTTCATCTACGGCGGTGTGGGTCTGGGCAAGACGCACCTGCTGATCGCGGTCGGTCACCACATGTACCGGCTCAACCCCGGCGTCCGCGTGAAGTACGTCACGTCGGAGCGGTTCGTCACGGAGTTCATCAAGGCGGTGCGCGAACGCCAGGGCGACGCCTTCCGCCAGCGCTACCGCGAGGTCGATGTCCTGCTCGTCGACGACATCCAGTTCCTCGCCAAGCGCGAGGAGACCCAGACCGAGTTCTTCCACACGTTCAACCACCTGCACGGCGCCGGCCACCAGATCGTGATCGCGTCGGACCGGCCGCCGCACGAGCTCTCGGGTCTGGAGGACCGCCTGGTCAGCCGCTTCCGGTGGGGCCTGTGCGTGGACGTCCAGCCGCCCGACCTGGAGACGCGGATCGCGATCCTGCAGCTCAAGGCGGAGCGCGACGACATCCGGGTGCCTCCGGACGTCGTGGAGTACGTGGCCTCCAAGTTCGACCAGAGCGTCCGGGAGCTGGAGGGGGCGCTGGTGCGCGTCGTGGCGTGGAGCGAGCTCACCGGCCAGGCGATCGGCATCGAGCTGACCGAGCGCGCGTTGCAGGACCTGCTGCCACAGACCGAGAACGAGATCCCGCCGCAGCTGATCATGGAGGAGACCGCGTCGTACTTCACGCTGTCGACCGCCGACCTGGTCTCGAAGAGCCGCTCGAGGCCGCTCACGCAGGCGCGCCACATCGCCATGTACCTGATCCGCGAGTGCACGGGCCTGTCCCTGATCAAGATCGGCGAGGCCTTCAACCGCGACCACACCACGGCGCTGCACGGGATCAAGAAGGTCGAGGCGGACATGAGGGCGCGGGACGCCACGTTCCGGCAGGTCCAGGACCTCACCCGCATCATCCGAGGGCGGGTCAGGGGGTCGTCGTGAGCCTGGGGAAAACCCGTGTCCCCGCGGTGGGTTGCGGGCGCGTTCCGGCCATCGGCCCGGGCCTGGCGTTCGGTCGTCCACAGAGGATCCACATGTCGGACAACCCCGCTACGCTGGAGGAACGGGCACGTTGTGCACCTTTCCACCGGCACTACTACCACTATGACTTGCAGAGGACCTTTAGAGACAGGGGGTGGGCACGGTGAAGTTCCGATGCGACCGCGATGCGCTCTCCGAGGCGCTGCAGACCGTCCAGCGGGGGGTGTCGTCCCGCCCGGGGATCCCGGCGCTCACCGGTGTGCGCATGGAGGCCGTGGAGGGCGGCCAGCTCACGCTCATGACCACCGACCTCGAGGTCTCGGCCCGGCTCTCGGTCGAGGTGCAGGTCACGGAGCCCGGCGTGGCGCTGGTGCCGGCGCGACTCGTGGGCGACACCGTGAAATCGCTCTCGGACGCGCCGGTGGAGTTCGAGACCGACCAGAGCCAGGCGCGTCTGCGCTGCGCCGCCTACGAGGGCACGCTGCGGCTGCTCCCGGCCGAGGACTTCCCGGCGCTGCAGGAGCCCAGCGGCGTCCGGATCCAGGTCGAGGCCAACCGGTTCGCCGAGGCGGTCTCGCAGGTCGGCCGCGCCGCCAGCCGCGACGAGGCCCGGCCGGTCCTCACCGGCGTCCTGCTCGAGGTCAGCCGCGAGGGCGTGGTCCTCGTGGCCACGGACTCCTACCGCCTGTCGATCCGGGAGCTCGTCGCCAGCGCCGACGCCGAGGCCAAGGCGATCGTCCCGGAGCGGGCGCTCACCGAGGCCGGCCGCGCGGCGGCCGCGGACGAGAAGGGCAGTGTGGAGCTCTTCGTCGACGAGGCCCAGGTCTCGTTCAAGGTCGGGGGGCTCATGCTCACCTCGCGGCTGATCGAGGGAGAGTTCCCGAACTACCGCCAGCTCCTGCCCGACGTCCACGAGAGCCGGCTGAACATCTCTCGCCAGCAGCTGCTGGACGCCGTGCGCCGCGTCGGCCTCTTGGCGCGCGACACCACGCCGGTGCGCCTGGAGTTCAACGCGCTCGGCGTGAAGCTCAGTTCCAGCAGCCCCGATCTCGGTCAGGCCGTGGAGACGGTCGAGGCTCGGTACGAGGGCGAGGACCTCACCGTCGCGTTCAACCCGCATTACCTCGCCGACGGGCTCACGGCCGCGGTCGGCGACGTGGTCCGGCTCGACGTGCGGGACGGACTGAAGCCCGGCGTGGTCCGTGGCGACGGCGACGAGTTCACGTATCTCGTGATGCCGGTGCGCCTCCCCGCGCCTGTCAGCTGAGGCCCAACGATATGAGGCCGGGAGAGACTGCGCTGCAGCGCCTCCGGACCACATGCATCTGAGCTGGGTGGAGCTGCGCGACTTCCGGAACCATCGGCTGACCCGCATCGATCCCGTGCCGGACGGGCTGGTCGTCGCGGTGGGTCCCAACGGTGAGGGCAAGACGAACCTCATGGAAGGTATGTACTTCCTGTTCTCGCTCACGTCGCCGCGCGTGTCGGCGAACCTGCCGCTGGTGCGCGAGGGCGCGGACGCCGCGTACTCGCGGGGTGAGGTGTTCACGCGCGACGCGAAGGTCCTCGTCGAGGTGGAGATCCCTACACAGGGCGCGAGCCGCGTGCAGGTGAACCGCAGCCCGGTCCGCCGCAAGCGCGATCTGCGTCGGCAGGTGCGCGCCGTGTTCTTCGGACCCGACGATCTCGACGTGGTGCGCGGCGAGCCGGGTCATCGGCGACGGTTCCTGGACGAGGCGCTCGTGGCGCTCTGGCCGCTCAGGGAGTCGCTCCTGACCGCCTACGACCGCGCGCTGCGGCAGCGCAACCGGCTGCTGAAGGAGTGGGACCGGCCCGGGGTACCCGCGGGCATCGAGGCCTGGGACGAGGAGCTCGTCACGGCCGGGGCTGCCGTGATCCGCGCGCGGTCCGAGTCCGTCTCGGCACTGGCGCCCCACGCCTCCGAGGCGTTCTCCTGGCTGGCCGGCTACGAGCTTGCCTGCGACTACGCCCCGAACCTGCAGGCCGCGTCCACGGACGAGGGCGTCGTGGAGGACGCGTTCCGGGTGCGCCTGGCCGAGCGGCGCGCCGACGAGCTCCAGCGGCGCACCACCCTCGTGGGGCCGCACCGGGACGACCTCGCCTTGGCGGTGCGGGACCTCGGCGCGCGGAGCTTCGCGAGCCACGGCGAGGCGTGGGCCGCCGCGCTCACGCTCCGCCTGGGCCTGGCCACCGCCGTCGAGGCCGAGATCGGCGAGCCGCCGGTCCTGCTCGTCGACGACCCGTTCAGCGCGCTCGACCCGCGCCGGCGCGATCAGGTGGGGGAGCACCTCGCGGGCCGCGGCGGCCAGGTCGTGATCTCGGTGGCGGACGAGGCAGACGTCCCGGCGCGCGCGGACGCCGTCTGGGACGTCCTGGGCGGCTCCGTGACGCCTCGTGAGGGGGCGGCCTAGGCCATGCCGCACTCGAAGGGCTGGCGGGCGCGCACGGACCCGCGCAGCGCCGAATCCTCGCCCATCGGCGACATCGTCGAGGGCCTGCTGAGCGAGGAGCTGTTCGCGCGCGGTCTGCCGATCGGGCGGCTCGCGTCCCTGTGGCCGCAGCTCGTCGGCGAGCGGCTCGCGGCCGAGACCGCGCCGTCCTCGCTGGAGGGCGGGGTCCTCACGGTGGAGGCCACGAACGGGCCCTGGGGAGCCCAGGCGAAGTTCCTCAACGAGGAGATCCGGCGGCTCGCCGACGAGGCCCTCGGCGGCGGCCGGATCACCCGGGTGCACGTCGTCGTGAAGCCCCGTTGAGGCCCCGGCGGCGCCCGCGCGGGCCGCGGCCCTCCGTTCGGGCGAAACCGCAGGTCACGTGGCGGATTTCGACCCCCGAAAACCGGTCGTCCGTCACCCCCGATTGGTAGAATCACCGGGTACGTGCGGCACCGCCGCGCACGGCCCCCCAGCACCCCGCTGCGGGGTCTCGCGCGGCCCCGATCGGAGGACGTTTGGCAACGGCCAGGGCGAAGAGGTCAACGAAGAAGAACGACGGCTACGACTCCAGCAACATCCAGGTTCTCGAGGGTCTCGAACCGGTCCGCAAGCGGCCCGGGATGTACATCGGCACCACCAGCGCCAGGGGTCTGCACCACCTGGTCTACGAGGTCGTGGACAACGCGATCGACGAGGCCATGGCGGGGGCCGCGGACAAGATCACGGTCACGATCCACGCGGACAACTCCGTCACCGTGATCGACAACGGGCGCGGGATCCCGGTCAAGCCCATCCCCGGCGCGAAGGATCGCCGGCCCGCGGTCGAGGTCGTGCTCACCGTGCTGCACGCCGGCGGCAAGTTCGGCGGCGGCGGTTACGCCATCTCGGGCGGGTTGCACGGCGTCGGCGTCTCCGTCGTGAACGCGCTCTCCCAGAAGCTCACCGTGGAGATCCAGCGCGACGGCTTCACGTGGACCCAGTCCTACGAGCGCGGCAAGCGCCTGTCGCCCCTCAAGAAGGGCAAGGCCACCACGAAGGGTGGCACGAAGATCACGTTCTGGCCCGACCCCGAGATCTTCGTGGAGACCCTCGAGTTCAGGCGCGAGACGATCGCCGAGCGCATGCGCGAGCTGGCGTTCCTGAACAAGGGCGCCGAGATCACGCTCACGGACGAGCGTGAGAGCCCCGTGCACAAGGAGACGTTCAAGGCTTCCGGCGGCCTCGTGGACTTCGTGAAGTACCTCGCCCAGGGCAAGGAGACCGTCCACCGGGTGATCCCGATCGAGACGAAGGGCGACGACGGCGAGGTCGAGGTCGCCATGCAATGGACCGGCGGCTACACGGAGTCGTTCTACTCGTTCGCGAACACGATCAACACGCACGAGGGCGGCATGCACGAGGAGGGCCTGAAGAAGGCGCTCACGAACGTGCTGAACCGGTGGGCGCGCCAGAAGGGCCTGCTGAAGGAGAAGGACGACAACCTGATCGGCGAGGACGTCCGCGAGGGCCTGATCGCGATCATCTCCGTGAAGCTGCGCGACCCGCAGTTCGAGGGGCAGACGAAGACCAAGCTCGGCAACGCCAGCATGCGCTCGCTCGTGGAGACCACCATGAACGCGCAGTTCTCCACGTGGCTGGAGGAGCACCCGGCAGACGCCAAGCGCATCTTCACGAAGGCCTCCAGCGCCGCGAAGGCGCGTCTGGCCGCCCGCCAGGCCCGCGACCTCACGCGCCGCAAGTCGTTCCTGGAGTCCGGGTCGCTCCCGGGCAAGCTGGCCGACTGTCAGCTCAGCGACCCGGCCAGCTGCGAGCTGTACATCGTGGAGGGCGACAGCGCGGGTGGCAGCGCCAAGAGCGCGCGAGACCGTGCGACGCAGGCGATCCTGCCGATCCGCGGCAAGATCCTCAACGTCGAGAAGGCGCGGCTGCACAAGATCCTGGAGAACAACGAGATCCAGGCGCTCATCACCGCGATCGGCACCGGCATCGGCGACGAGTTCGACCTGGAGAAGACGCGGTACCACCGCATCGTGCTGATGGCCGACGCCGACGTGGACGGCGCGCACATCCGCACGCTGCTGCTCACGTTCTTCTTCCGCAACATGCCGCAGCTGATCGACGCCGGCTACGTGTACCTCGCGCAGCCGCCGCTGTACCTGATCAAGGAGAGCAAGCAGGAGAAGTACTTCTACACCGAGCGCGAATGGGACGAGTACCGCAAGAACGCGAACGGCCGCAAGCTCGACCCGCAGCGCTTCAAAGGCCTCGGCGAGATGGACGCGATCCAGCTGTGGAACACCACGATGGACCCGGAGCACCGCACGCTGCTGAAGGTGACGCTCGAGGACGCGGTCGAGGCCGGCCGCCTCTTCTCGATCCTCATGGGCGAGGACGTCCCGGCCCGCAAGTCGTTCATCGAGACCAACGCGAAGTACGTCCGCAACCTGGACGTCTAGAGGGGAGCTGAACCGCCGCCATGCCGCAGGAGGGCCTGTTCGCGGGCAACATCGAGAACGTCGAGCTGGAGGAGGAGATCCAGCGGTCGTACCTCGACTACGCCATGTCGGTCATCGTCGGACGCGCGCTGCCCGACGTCCGCGACGGGCTGAAGCCGGTCCACCGCCGCATCCTGTGGTCGATGCTCGAGTCCGGCTACCGGCCGGACCGCCCGCACCGCAAGTCGGCGGCCGCGGTGGGCGAGGTGCTGAAGAAGTACCACCCGCACGGCGACACCAGCGTGTACGACGCCCTCGTGCGCATGGCGCAGGATTGGTCGCTGCGCGTGCCGCTCGTCCAAGGCCACGGCAACTTCGGCTCCGTCGACGGCGACCCTGCAGCCGCCATGAGATACTGTGTCACCGGAGACACGTTGGTGCGCAGAGCGGACGGCAGCACCGCCCCGATCGCGAGCCTGGCGCCGGAGGCGGAGCCGGATTCCGACACCGCGATCGCCGAGAAGCTTGCCGGCCGGTTTGCGCCCGTCCTCGCGTCCACGCTCTTCCATTCCGGCACGCACGACACCCTGTTGCTCTCGACGCGCGAGGGCTTCTCGGTGCGCGGCACCGGCAATCACCCCGTTCTGTGTCTCGTCTCGGTGGCGGGTGTCCCCATGCTCCTGTGGAAGCTGCTCGAGGAGGTCGAGGCCGGCGACCGCGTGGTCGTGCAGCGCGCCCGCCCGTCCGAGATCGAGGTCCTGAGCCCTGCGGAGGAGGATCTCGCCGTCCTGGCCGGTGCATGGGTATCAGAGGGCTTCGCGTCCGAGCGGCGGGCGGGCTTCAACAACGTCGACGGCCAGTACTTCGGTCGGGTCGCGGATGCCTACGCGCGCGTCGTCGGCGGCCCGCACTACGTCTCGGAGCGCACGATCCGCTCGGGCAGGCGTCTGCACGAGCTGGATGTGCAGAACCTCGCGTCGTTCCGCCGCAGCCCGCTCGGCGAGCTGATCGGGCACCGGAGCGACGCCAAGCGGGTGCCCTCCTTCGTGTGGTCCGCGGGCCCGGCCTTCAAGCGGATGTTCCTGCGGTCCCTCTTCGAAGGAGACGGATCCTCCTCCGTGCTACCGCGCGGCACCATCCAAGTGTCGTACTCGACCCGGAGCGAACGCCTTGGGCGCGAGGTCCAACAACTCCTGCTCGAGCTCGGGGTCGTCTCCCGCCGCACCCATCACGCCTCCGGGGAGTGGAAGGTGGTACTCACCAATCGCCGCGACGCCCGCCTGTTCGCCCTGCACGTCGGGTTCCTCGGCGCGAAGCAGTCCCGGCTCCTCGACCAGTTGCTGAGGGTGCCGGTCGCCAGCACGGCGATGAGCTCGGACCACGTGCCGTTCATCGCCGCGTACATCCGGGCGGAGGGCGCGACGAGCTTCACCGACCGGGATTGGTTGCGTCGTCACAACGTCGATCGAGTTGAGCGGTGGGAACGCGATGGCGACGAGATCCTCGATCACATCACCAACGACGAGGTCGTGAGCGTCATCGCGCCGCTCGTGCACGGTGACTACTTCTATGCCGAGGTCGCCTCGGTCACGCCGGCCGGCCCCGCCCCGGTCTTCTCGGTCCGCGTCGAGTCGGACGATCACGCATTCGTGACGAATGGGCTGATCAGTCACAACACCGAGGCGCGGCTGGCGCCGGTCACCATGGAGCTGCTGCGCGACATCGACGCCGAGACCGTCGACTTCGTTCCGAACTACGACGGCTACGAGCAGGAGCCGCTCGTCCTGCCGGCGCGCTGGCCGAACCTGCTGGTCAACGGCGCCGGCGGCATCGCGGTCGGCATGGCCACGAACATCCCCCCGCACAACCTGGGTGAGGTCTGCGACGCCGTCGCGCACTACCTGGACAATCCGGACTCCACGCCGTCAGACCTGATGAAGTTCATCAAGGGCCCCGACTTCCCCACGGGGGCAACGATCATGGGCCGCCAGGGGATCCGAGACGCATACGAGACCGGCCGCGGCTCCATCAAGGTCCGCGCGGTGATCTCCATCGAGGAGGGCACCAACGGCCGCCCACGACTGGTCGTCACGCAGCTGCCGTACCAGGTGAACAAGGCGCGTCTGGCGGAGAAGATCGCCGACCTCGTGAAGCTCGGCAAGATCAAGGAGATCGCCGACCTGCGCGACGAGTCCAACCGGCAGGGCATGCGCCTGGTGGTCGAATGCAAGAAGGGCGCGAACGCCCAGGTGGTCCTGAACCAGCTCTACAAGCAGACACAGCTCCAGGACAACTTCGGCGTGATCATGCTTGCGCTCGTCGACGGCGTGCCGCGCACCCTGAACCTCGCGGAGATGGTCGGCTACTACGTCGACCACCAGGTGGACGTCGTCACCCGCCGCACGCGCTACCAGCTGCGCCGCGCCGAGGAGCGCGACCACATCGTCCTGGGCCTGCTGATCGCGCTGGACCACCTCGACGAGGTCATCAAGCTGATCCGGGCCTCGAACGACGCCGAGACCGCACGCAGCGGGCTGATGAAGAAGTTCAAGCTCAGCGAGATCCAGGCCAACCACATCCTGGACATGCCGCTGCGCCGGCTCACGAAGCTCGCCCGCACGGAGCTCGAGGAAGAGCACAAGCGACTGCTGCAGGACATCAAGTACTTCAACTCGCTGCTGAAGGACCCCAAGAAGCTCCGCGCCGTGATCAAGGAGGAGCTCGCCGAGATCCGCAAGAAGCACAGCGACGCACGGCGAACCAAGATCGGGGCCGACGAGGGCGACTTCGACATCGAGGATCTGATCGCCGAGGAGGACGTGATCATCACGGTGAGCCGCGCCGGCTACGTGAAGCGCCTCCCGGTGGATGCCTTCCGACGGCAGGGTCGCGGCGGCAAGGGCGTGCGCGGGCAGAACCTCAAGGAGGAGGACGTGGTGAAGCACGTCTTCACCACGACCACCCACCACTGGATGCTGTTCTTCACCACGAAGGGCCGCGTGTACCGGGTGAAGGCGCACGCGATCCCCGAGTCCTCCAAGACCGCGCGTGGTCTCTACGCCGCGAACCTGCCGGGCGTGGCCCTGGACGGCGACGAGAAGATCAGCGCCGTGATCGACCTGAAGGAGTACGCGGAGGGCCGCAACCTGCTCTTCGCGACGCGCAAGGGCATCGTGAAGAAGACGAAGCTGCCGGAGTACGACTCCTCGCGCACCGGCCTGATCGCCGTGAAGCTCCGCGGCGACGACGAGCTGATCGACGTCCGCCTCACCGACGGCAAGGACGAGGTGTTCCTGGTCTCCCGCAGGGGCCAGGCGATCCGGTTCAAGGAGTCGCTGGTGCGGCCCATGGGCCGCGACGCCGGCGGCGTGATCGGCATGCGCCTGGCCGACGACGACGTGGTGCTGTGCTCGGGGCTGGGCTCCGACGGCGACGAGATGATCAGCGTCACGGAGCAGGGCTACGGCAAACGCTCGAAGCTCACGGACTACCCACCGAAGGGCCGCGGCGGCAAGGGCGTGATCGGCCACCAGCTCACCACGAAGACCGGGCTGCTGGCCGGCGCCTACATCGGCTCGAAGGACCAGGACATGTTCGTGATCAGCTCCAGCGGCACGGTGATCCGTGTCACGGCCGGCGACATCCGCCGCGTCGGCCGCAGCAGCCAGGGCGTGCGTACGATGCGGGTCGAGGAGGGCGCGCACGTCGTGGCGCTGGCCCCCGTCATCACGCAGATGGACGACGAGGAATAGCGCCGGCTCAGAACGGGAAGTCGGCGTTGCGGAACAACACGTTCATCGTCGCGGCGTACCCCACGAGCGCGACGATCGGCGTCACCAGCACTGTTCCCAGGATCCTGGCGGCCAGGACCCCGTGGCCCCCGAGCGATCCCAGGCGCCGCGCCCGAGGCAGATTCCTGATCGCGACGGCGACGAACACCAGGGTGCCGATGTCCGCCCCCGATCCCTGGCCTCCCGCCAGCATGACCGGCAGCAGGACGCCCACCCCGACGGCGACGACGACGCAGATCAGCAGGTCCCGCCGGAACCGCCGTGCTCGCAGTTCGTCGCAGGTCGCAGGAACCGTCCGCTCAGCCATCGCACAGATCATCGGAACGTCGTCCGCGGGCCTGGAGGCGGAGATTCGCCCTAGGGATCCAGCCGCACCGGACGGAACACACGCCACAGCACCAGGTCGTAGCCGCACTTGATGACGCCGGCCACCACGAACGGGGCGCCCAGCGCCACGTTCGCCATCAACGGACCGGCCAGGATCTGCCCGAACGGCCGGGCCACGTACCGTGACGTGTTCGTGAACGCGGCGGCGGCCGTGCGCTCCTGTGGATCCACCATCGCCGCGATGTAGGCCTGCCGCGTCGGCACGTCCATCTGGCTCAGCGCGAACCGCGCCAGCAGACAGACGATCGCCGGCTCCACCGAGGGCATCAGGGGCACCGCTATGAGCAGCAGGTTCGAGGGCAGGTGGGTGAACACCATCGTGTTCAGCAACCCGAACCGCGCGCCCACGCGCGCCGCCACGATCGAAGATCCCGCCTGGAGCAGCCCGCCGGCGAAGAACACCGCGCTCATCAGCTCCACCGACGCGCCGAACCGTCGCGAGAACCAGAACGTCAGGAACGAGGCCACTACGAACCCTCCGGCGAACGCGTCGGTCGCGAACAGCGCGGACAGGCGCAGCACGTTGCGGCGCGATCGGACCAGTGGACGTTCGGCCCGATCGTCCCCGCCCTCCACCAGGGGGCTGAGCCGCAGCGCCAGGGCCATGGAGACCGCGGCCACCAGCGGGAAGACCAGCAGCCATCGCTGGCTGCCGGGCGATCCGCTCCACACGCTCCGTAGGAACACCGGCCCGCCCGCGGCGAGCGCACCCACCGCGCCCGCCAGGTAGGCCACCGCGTTGTATCGCCCGAAGACGTGGACGCGGGCCGCGGCCGGAGCCTGCCCGATCATCGCCTGCTCCAGCGAGGTGATCGGGCCCGACTCGTTCGCGTCCGTGGACAAGGTGCCGGTGAGCGCCACGACGCAGAGCAGCCACAGGCTCTCCGAGAGCGCGAACACCACGCCGGTCGCGCCCATCAGGGCCAGCAGGATCGCGTACAGCCGGCGCCGCCCCACGCGGTCGCCGATCCAGCCGACCACGATCGAGGCCAGCGCCATCCCCGCCAGCATCGCGGTGAACACGAGCGTCACCTCGGCGTCGGACAGGCCGCTGCGCGCGAGCGCCGTCCCCAGGACCACCACGCCGAAGCCGTAGACGAACGCGCGCAGGGCCTGGATCCACAGGATCGAACGCAGGTCGGACTCGACGGAGGACAGAGCGGCCACGCGGGCACGATAATCGCGTCCGTGGTGTGGGGAGCGGTGCTCGCGGCCGGCGTCGTGGTGTGGGTGCTCTCGAGCCTGCTGCTGCGGGACCGGCTGCCGCCCGCCGTGCGGACCGCCGTGCTGGTGACGGGCGCCGCGGTGGTGGGGCTCGGGGCGATCGGACTCCAGGACGGGGCCTCGACGCTGGAATGGGTGCTCACGCCCCTGATCGTGGGGGCACTCGCGCTGCTGCACGACCGTCTGCTCTTCGCCGGGGACGGGCCTCGGCGCACCTGAGTGTGGGTCGTTCCAGGCACGGATGTCATGATGCCGGGGCTCCCAGGGCGTACCCTTGGACCTCCGCCCCCGGCGGCAGCGACGGCAGGACGAGGAGAGGGGAAGGTGGCGCAGATCGTGGATGGACCGACGCCGGCCGGTGAGCAACGCGCCGCGGCCGCGTCGGGTCCGCGGGTTCCACCGCCTCCCGGCGGGTCCGCGTCGGTGACGGCGCCGGTCGCACCCGCCGCACCACCCGCTCCGACGCAGGAGCAGGGTGCTCCGGAGGCAGCGCCTCGCAGGATCCCGCGCCCCATCCGCAAGAAGCCGCAGCAGCGCCGCACCCGGGTCACGGTGCGCAGCGTGGGACCGCTGTCGGTCCTGAAGTTCTCGCTGATCTTCTACTTCTGCGCGATGCTGGCGATCTTCCTGGGCTTCGTGTTCCTGTACATGATCCTGCAGGCGGTCGGGGTGATCGACACGGTCGAGGAGTGGGTCACGAAGATCTTCCCGCAGACCGACGGCGGCACGTTCCAGATCCAGCCGGGATACCTGCTCCCCAGGCTCTTCTTCGTCGGCTGCGGCATGGTGATCATCTGGTCGTGCATCAACGTGATGGTGGCGTTCCTCTACAACCTGATCTCCGACGTCGTGGGCGGCGTGGAGATCACGCTGGCGGAGAAGAAGTAGGCACGACAGCCTCGCCGGCCGCAGCCGTTTGACACCCTCTCGAACCGGTGGCTACCCTCGCCTCGCGAGGGGCCGGCACGACCGTTCCCTCCACCTGTGGGGCCTGTAGCTCAGCCCGGTTAGAGCGCTTCCCTGATAAGGAAGAGGTCGATGGTTCAAGTCCATCCAGGCCCACCCCAAACCCCCTGGAGGCCAGGGCGTTTCGGGTCTAGTCGCCCTGGTCACCTGATCCCGCTCCAACCTCTAGTCAACACGGGGTCAACGGAGTCGGCAACGGCGACGCCTTCCCCGCCTAGTAGGCGATCAGGGCTTCGGGCCTCGCGGCGCCTTCCGAGAAGGCCCCATGCCCACGTGGCAGACCGTGTCGAGTAGGTCTCGTCGTTTCTGCGGCTCAGCAGCCCATGTCCCGTGCAACCCGCTCCTGTGCGGCCTTGATCTGCTCCGCTCCCCGACTAGTCCTCGCGGAGAGATTTTCGCCAGAGCAAGACGCTCATGCCCCAAGCCATGACAACCAATGCGACGATGGGGAATTCAGGACCGCCGTCGTTCCAGCTTGTGATGAGCAGTCCACAGGCGGCCCCCGCCAAGACGAGCGCACGCACCCGATAGAACCTCCGCCACCAAGGACGGGACTCAGCCATGGGCGAAGGCTAGTCCCTGTGACGGCCCCATGAGCTCAGCGTTGGCGTGCCTTCCATGAGTCTGGCAGCCACCCTGGATTGATGGAGCGTCTGCTGGGCACGCTGATCTTGTTGATCCGGGCTACGGGATAGAGGTGACTGCGTCATGTTGGAAGCGCCAAACACAACTCCACCTACCACCGCTGTCACTCTCGAGGGCTGCGGTGGCAATGGCTGTACGGTTTGATGGCGGACCCGCGAAGACCATCTCCATCTGAGAACTGGTGCTACGTGATCGCCGTTGGGTTCATCGCCCTGGGAGCGGTTCTCGTGGTGCTCGTCTATCCGGTGAGCCTGTGGAGGACCCAGGACGCCATCTTGACCGTAGTGGCGGCTGTTGTGGGAGGATCTGCGGCCCCGCTCGTCTTCCGGCTTGCGGAACGTCGTGAGGGAATGAAGAGTGCTCCTCTGAGCCGAACAGCCCTCGTCGGTGCCGGAGCTTCGGCTCTCTTGCTGGCTGGGCCACCTCTGCTAGCAGGTCTCACCGTCTCGGCACTCGCGTCGTTCATGGCAGGGCTGTTTGTCGTGTTCGGAGTCCGGATCCGCCGACAGGGCCGCTGAACGATGTGCCGATAGACATACGATGTTCTCATGGGCGAGAAGCTGGTCCGGGACGGGGTGCCGGCGCTCTACGGCCTGAACGCAGACGCCCCTGTCTATCGGGTGGCCGATCGCTCCGAGATGTTTGACCTGCTGATCGCGAAGCTGCGCGAGGAGACCGAGGAGCTCGCGGCGTCGAAGGATCCCGAGGAGCTCGCCGACGTCCTCGAGGTGGTGAAGGCGCTGGCAGGCGCCATCGGATCGACCGAGGCGTCCGTCGAAAACACCCGGCGGGCGAAGGTCGAGTACGCCGGAGGGTTCCAGGAGAGGATCGTGTGGCGGATGCCGCCACCAGCATCCGAGTCGTGAAGATCGGCGAGCCCGAGGGCCCCCAGGGCACGTAGCCTTCACTCCTGGGATCGGACGTCGGAGGAGGCTCGCCGAGCGTGACGGAGCTGGAAGCGTGCATCGTGAACCACAACACGTCGGCGTTCGCTGAGCTTGCCCTCCGCTCGTTCGCCGCGATGCACCCCGCCGACCGCCCCTCCACCAGCTCCCGGCTCTGGATCATCGACAATCACTCCGAGGACGGTGTCGCAGAGCTGGAGGCGGCCGCTGCCCAGCTCGGTGCCGCCTTCATCATGAGCCGTTGGCCCGCGGGAGAGGCGCGGGTCAATACCCATGGTGATGTCCTTCGGGACTTCGTGCTCGCGCACCAGGATGCTGACTACTTCCTCTTCCTGGATGCAGACGTGATGTTCGACCATCCGAACACGGTGTGGACGATGATCGACGAACTCGACGCTGCCCCTCCCGAGGTGTGGGCGATCCAGGCGAGGTACCACTGGATCGAGGCGAACGTCGGGGCGGGCGCGAGCCTCGATGTGTGGAGCGGTCACCATCAGAGGATCTGGGCGAGCGTGGAGGCGCCGCCCGAAGGGTTCTTCGAGGGGCTGCACAAGCCCCGGTGCAATCCCTTCTGCGCCGTCATCCGCAACTCGGATGTCTTCCTTCGGGTGGCTACGACGCTCGGGCTTTCGGCCTCCGTGGTGATCAGTCAGGACGAGACGGTGGGCGGCTTCGCGGATACGCTCGGCCTGGCGTCATTGGCTCTAGCAACACATGGGCTGCGATACGAGCTGTCATCGATGGCCGTGACGCACTTCGCAGGTGTTACGCACCTTGATCCCGAGGAGGAGATCGTTCCCAAGCGGCGGGAGTGCGCCCGTCTCCTGCAGGCATACCGAGCTGGTTCGATCCCCGCCGGCGCAGGTCCCTGGAGCTGACTGGTCGCGCCATTGCGATCGGCCCGGTCGCGCGGAGCTACAGGGCCAACCTGTTACCGAGTGAGGGCTCGGGTCCGGGCGTCTGGAGAAAACGGAAACCTGCATGTGAGGGAGCCCCGTGCTTCCTCGCTGATTCTGGTCAACATCTGGTCAAGGAGCCGACCGAACTAGGCGGGACTCGACGGTACTCGTGTGACAACTCGACAGCCGTCTGAGCTGCAAAGACGCAGGTCAGAGCCTTGCGCTAGGCTTCCCTGATAAGGAAAGAGGCCGATGGTTCAAGTCCATCCAGGCCCACCCCAAACCCCCTGGGTGCCAAGGCGTTCCGGACTCGGCCGCCTTGGTCGTTTGAGCCCGTCTTGCCTCTAGTCAACACGGGGTCAACGAGGTCGGCAGGAGCGCGACGCCTGCGGGCAGGGAGCCTCCGCCGGGTGGCCGCAGCCTCCTAGGTTGGTAGAAGATGCGCCCGAGGCTCCCGTCGGTGGCCGGCCCGTGACCGCATTCAGGTGGTGAAGTCCATGTTGAGGCGTATCGTTCCGATCGCCCTGGTATCCGCCTGCGTTCAAGTCATCGCGGCCCTAGTGCTCGGTCTGTCCTGCTCCAAGACGTGCGATGCCGCCGGGTTCCTGCTTATGTTCGGGGGTCCGATCGCGGTTGCGATCGGCTGCGGGTTCTTCTTCGAAGGGCGGAACCCGGGCGGTACTCAGCCAGTTCTGATCGGAATCCTGATTGCATCAATAAGCACAATCGCCGCCATCCTCTTGGCACTCTCTGCAGAGCCCGACGGTGGAAGCGGTGTCGGGTGGGCTGTGGTGAGTCTGGTGCTGGTTCTCGGGATCATGGGGAGCGTGATCGCTCCCTCAGCCGTGACCGCGGGAAGCAATCTCAAGCAACGGGCGCGATGCCCGGCGCGACTGATACGGCCTACCAGCCCATGTCCCGTGCAACCCACTCCTGTGCGGCCTTGACCTGCTCATCAGAGGCATGGGCGGCCCTGGTTTCCTCAAGTCGAGTGAGCAAGTCCAACAGCGCCTGCTTCTCCGACCGGTGACTGATCGGGACCGTGTCGAGGTCGATGCTCGTGAGCCAATCGAAGAGGACGATCGCATCCGCCTCCCAGAGCTCAACTGTGATGTGTCTGATCTCATCGTCCACGCCCGGCATGATAGGCGTGAGCTCAAGGCGATCGGCAGAGTCTGCGGCGGCTCGCTCCTGCGTACTCGAGGAACTAGGAGCAGATAGCCTGGTAGAGATGGATGCGCAGGACGAAGGCATAGAACGACCGCCTAGGTACCTGCGGCTCGCCGGTGCAATCCTGGCCGTGTGGTTCATCGGTGGAACCTTGCTCGATGCCAGCTCTCCCGGAGCGGTGAGGACGATCAACGTCGCAGTCGCCGCGTGGGGAGGCATCGCCGGCATCGGCCTGGCGCTCGGTCAGAGATGGGCGTGGTTCCTCGCCCTGGGCGTAGCCGGCTTCGAGCTGCTTGTCGGCGCGTTGATCATCGTTCAAGGTCCCGACATCACCAACCCGTCTTCGGTCATGGTAGGGATCTACTTCGCTGTGATTCCGGGTCTTCTCCTGGTGGCGGCGCTGTTCTCAGCGAGGACCTTGCGATGGCTGCGGAAGCGGCCGGCTGTCATCACCATCCCGGCTCGCCCCGATCCTCGCTGAACGAGGTGTCCCACGACATGACCGCCAGCCAGGCGGGGCTCCTGGTCCGCGGTCCCGGCGACAGGATCTGAACATTCCCGTGAACCCGGACGAGAGGGTCGCGGGTTGCGACCTGGCATCTGCGAGCGCACCCTGGATCGATGCAGCGGCGCTTAGGGACGGTGGTGGTCGGCTTCGGTTACAGCCTCGGCCTCGTCGGTGTGGTCATCGCAGTGATCCGTCTGATCACGCCGGAATCGACCATGTTCAACGAAGGTGCCAGGCTTCCCTTGGTGTTGGCCGGCGCCTCATCATCGCTGCCGGCTATGGGTTGATCCGTCTCGGGCGCTCCATGCGAGGCCTCCCCTCGAATGATCCCTAGCAGTACCAAGCGGACCGCCCGCCCGCGCACCTTGGCAACAGTTGGCCGACGAGCATCTGGTCAACATCTGGTCAAGGAGCCGACCAAACTAGGCGGGACTCGACGGTACTCGTGTGACAACTCGACAGCCGTCTGAGCTGCAACGACGCAGGTCAGAGACCGAGTTCGTCTACGATGAGTACGGGCGCAGGACCCACATCACGCAGTTCGCCGGCACGACCGACGCGGCCGAGACGGTGCGGACCTTCGCCGACTCGGCGAACAACGAAACATCCTGCATGACGAGGGTGGTCGACCCGACCGGCGCCGAGACGGACTACGTCTGCAACGAGTCCGGCGACGTGATCGAGACGAGCGTTGTGATCAGTGCGATCGGCGGTCTGCAGACTGGCGAGACGCGGACGACGACGACGACCTACGACGAGATGGGCCGTCCGACCCTCGTGGAGCACGCCGGCCCAGGCGTTGAGGCGTTCGCTTACGACCGCTCGGGGCGGACGACCTCGCACGACGTGCTGCTGTCGGGAACCGATATCGCTTCCGATCCATTCGCGCACACCGGGACGACCTACGTCGACTACCCCACTGCCGGGAACCTCCCGACGATGACGGAGACGCAACCCGACCCCGACAGGCCTTCCGGAAGCCTCACTTCGCCCGTGATCACCCACACGTACGACTGGGTGGGCAACGAGAAGTCGCGCACGGACCCCAGGACCCAGGCTGTCTGGCCGACCACCTACGATGCGCAGAATCGTGTCGTCGCAACAAGTACGCCAGATCCCGACGGAGTCGGGACGGGTAATCCCGCGCTCGTGACGACCACGAAGTATCTGTTCGGGCCTGGCTCAGGCTCGGGCACGGACGCGTCCGTGACGCTCACGACAGCGCCGGACGGCTCGGTCACTCGGACCACGGCCGACGTGCTCGGTCGTACGACGAGCACCAACACTGGCTATCTGAACAGCGGGTCCTTCACGACCGTGCTTGACCCAACCAATACCTGCTACGACGAGGTCGGGAACGTCGAGCGGACGGAGGTCAGGTCCTCGGGCACAGCCTGCAGCGGCACGACGACGGGGAACGCCGGAACGGTCTCATGGTCTGAGACAGATCACGATGCATGGGGAGCGGTCACCGACGAGCGCCGCCCGTGGTTCGACGGCACGAACACGGTGGCGGTGACGACCGCGTCCAGCTACTTCCAGAACACAGGATGGCTGAAGCGCGTGGAGGGGCCGCTCACCGACGATGCCAACCACAAGGACCAGATGGACTACACCTACGATAAGGACGGTCGCCTCAAGACCGCCACGATGTGGACGAAGGCGGGAGCCACTCCCGAGAGCTTCACGACAACCATCACGTACAACGACGCCGGCGAGCGCGTGCGCATCAAGTCGGATCTCACCGCTGATGCCAGCCGTCAGCAGGTCCGGAGATTCACCTACACGAAGGCTGGCCAGGTCGAGACGACGACGGAGGTTCACGGTCAAGCCCTCCCGGGTTGGGCCACCGGCGATGTGGTGACCACGAACACCTACGACCCGGCCGGCCGCCTGGTGGGCGTCTCGGATCCCCGCGGGTTCGTCCGACGGTTCGACTACGATGACCTAGGTCGCGAGACGGCGCGCTGCCAAGTCGCGCTCGTGTCAACGGCGTGCTCCGGTTCAGGCACGACCACCGACGAGATCGTGACCGCCTACAACGCCGACGGGTCCGTGGCCTGGCTCCGCCGTGGGACGTCCACGGCTGGACGCCGATACGATCTGGTGTACGACACCGCTTCGAGGATGACGGGAATCATCGCCAAGAACGGGAGCAGCCTCGACACGGGCAACGAAACGACGTACACGTTCAACGGGCTCGGACAGATGGCCTCCGCGACCACTCCAGCATCAGCCACAGCGATGCAGTATGCCTACTATGCAGCGGGGGAGACGGGCGGCTCGATCGGTCTGCTGAAGTCCATCAAGGACCCGTTCACGACGTCGCCAACGGCCTGGACCTATGACACCGCCGGGAGGGCGACCGACCGGACCGATCCGGCCGGGCTCACATGGGAGCGCCGGTATGAAGACCAGACAGGGCTCGTCAACACACAGAAGATCCTGAAGAGCTCGAAGGTTTACGAGTGGATCGACCTCGGCTACGACGAGGCAGCGAACGTCTCGAGCCGGATCCAGAAGCTGTGGAAGAGCGGGGCGACGGGAACGTCCGGCGCTGGGGACGTTGGCACAGGAAGCTGGACCTATGGCTACGACGGGGCTGGGCGGATGACCTCGGCTGCCGGGCCGGATCAGGCTGGAGTCTCCCGGACTTGGAGCTACGGGTACGACGGTATGGGCAACCGCACGTCGCTCTCGGTGGCCGGTACCACAACGCTGTACACGACGGACCTGCAAGGGTGGCCGACCCGGTCGGATGCTGGGACGTCCGGAAATCTCACCGACGACGTCACGTACAGTTACTACGCGGATGGGGAGCTCAGCTCGATCGATGACTTGACCGGGACTGCGAACGACCGGACCTTTTCGTACGACACATGGGGCCTTACCACCAACGCCTCTGCTGGTTCGACGAACCTTACGTACACGCTTGACCCTTACGGCAGGACGATCAGCCGACAGGTCAACACCGCCACCGCTGCCCAATACCGCTACGCCGGAACATCAGAGGATCTCGCGTCCGATGGAACAACGAGCTACGCGTACAGCCCTGCGGGCGTGCTTGCGACCTCCGGCGGCGGCACCACGAAGTTCTCGCTCACCGACGTCCATGGAGATGTGGTCGGGGCATTCGCGACCGGCGCGACGACGTCGATGAGCGAGGAATACTGGTACTCGCCTTACGGCGAGCAGAAGACCCTGGCAGGGGGGTCATCGATGCTCGGATACCAGGGTGATCTGAGCGATCCCGCCACTGGCACCGTCGACATGGGAACGCGGCTGTACGTGCCGTCCCTGGGGCGGTTCAGCTCACGTGATGTGCTCTTCGGAGAACCCAACGACGCAATGAGCATGAACCAGTTTGTGTACGGGCTCGCAAGCCCGGTTAGGCACAACGACCCGACTGGGATGGGCACTGGTGAGCCCCAAGATGACGATCCGACGAAGGGCGGAGAGCATCAGTATCACGGGTACAGCGGAGGAGATACGAGCTCCGGCTCTAGCGCCGATTCTTCCGCAGGTTCTTCCGCCTATGGGGCATCGAGCACAGACAGCTACTCGCCGTCCTCGTCCCTGTGGAATCAGCCAATCCTAGGGACATTCGGCTCGTACGCTGAGGGAACTCATTACGCTTCCTTCCGTCTTACGCCAGGAACTGTGAACGAGATTGCCCAGTTAGTTGAGGCCGTGCTCGCGATCTTCGGAACAGGTGTCGCGAACGGGTTATCGCCGACTGCTCCTGGGCCCCTGGGTGACGCGGGTTCCCCGAACGGATTCGGTGCGGCGACCAGTCTCGTCGTCAAAACTCGGGAGGGAATGAGTGGATCCGGCCAGCCAATTGTTTCAGGTTGGACGCTGGAAGCGAAGACTCAAGCTTGGTCAGGGAAAGGCTCCAACGGTTTCTACGGCATCTCGTATGAACTCATTACCTATAATCGAACTACCCAGCAGTTCGCGACGGAGTATGTCGGCGGGACCCCCACGAGCACGGGAGACACGGCCAATGGCGGGGGCGCCACCGCGCGCTTGGCCGTGTCTCGCTCGTCAGAGTGGACGTCTACAGGATTCCCTACGGTTTTCCCTGTCGAACTCCGTACCGTGCTCCTTACCTACCCGCACTTTACGGGCGGAGCGTTCTCTGTTAGAGGAGCTGTGAATCCAATCTACGGAGACAGGTTCTCATTCTCCGGCCCCAAGCCGATATGAGGAATGCCTGGAGGGTTCTCTTTGGATTGACAATCTGCATGGTGTCCTGTTCAGACGCTTCGCCTCCCCCAACGAGTCAATCACCCTCCCAAACTGGTCAATCGAGGACATCGGCTTTCGAGCTCGGGGAACCATCGTGCCAACCGCTGGACGGCCCTGGCTACTCCGTGACTGTGCTGGCGGCGATCGGCCGTACCGGGGAGCCCGTCCAAATCCGTGGGGGCGTAGCTATGTCGATGACTGATCAAGCGGGTGCCAAGAGCAGTCCCGTTTGGAGGATCATCCCAGAGGAGGGATCGTTGCGCGTTCGGATTGAGATCGAGTCGTCTGCGCCTCCTCGAACACTCGTCTTCACCGGGCTAGAGGCAACGCCGCCTGTGGGCGACAGTCTAGTGACCATTGCATTCTCGCGGCTTGCGCGGAAACCCATCACGATCGAAGGGGGAACCCTAAGCATCCGTTCGGCAAGGGTTAGTGGGGATGCTGCGCTCCTCACTGGGTCAGTCGAGGTCGCTGAACCTCTCCCTGATGGGTTACAAGTGTCCGACGTCAGCCTGTCGGCTCGCTTGGGCGACGTAGGGCTTCCGCCACCTGCCTTCTTCATCTCATCAATCGAGGATGACGGGGTGTCTAGCTCATGGAGGTTCAGCCTGCCCTCGACTGACGGGGCCGAGTCAGACATTGCTGTGGACGTTGGCGGTATGGTCCTTCAAAGCACAGAACCAACGACTCTCTCGGTCAACTGTTGACGAGCTGCAGAGCGAGTGATTGCTGACAAGCCTCCTTGCCGCATCGATCCATCAGGAGTTGAGTTCTGCGCCTCTAACGCAGCAAAGTGGTCGCCTTGAAGGTAAATTTGGGGCTGGTCAATGAACACGTCAATGGTGTCCAGGGGGCGCTCGGGTTGGTGATGGAGTAACTGCTTGAACCGTCATCTTGCCAGTGAGATAACGGTGCGAGACTCCCACCAGAGATGTACCTCGCGACGGCGCGACTGCGCGTGCAGGGGTCTGGAATGAAGGTAAGGCGCTGGGTTGCGTGGGTGACGGTGATCCCTCTGCTTGCCTGGGTCGCGTTAAGCGCCGTGCTCGCTGTCCTGGTGTTCGTCGTTGCGTTCCAGGAGCCCCGACGTCCGTCGTCAGATCCATATTGGGAGTGCATGCAGTACGTGTATGAACATGCGACGACCGCGGTGGGAACCGAGTTCGAGGCCGCTGATCGATTCTGTCTTCTCCGCCGCCGAGACGAGGACATTCTGCCCCTTGTCCTCCGGGAGTCGGAGTGGGAAGCTCGACGAACAGGTTGGGCCTCACCCGCGCCACTCTCCTCGCAGATGCCCCCGTAGGTGCTTTCCCACGCCGCTACCCCTTACGCACCCGCCTGCAGGGCGTCAAAGTTGGATCCATTCGTGTACGACCGATCCGTCACGGACGCTGGTCGATGAGCGGGGTCCCGTCGTAGGGCTTCGATCGGAGGAAGTCGTGATCGGGCACGCGGATCACGCGGACGGTCCCGCTTCCCGGTGCAACGTCTCCGTCGCCGAGCCCACGCAGCGCCCACAAGGGCACGGCCAACGTACCGACCACAGCGATGGCCGCAACGGTCAGGACGATCCCTCGAACGACGCGCCGGCGACGCGATCTTCGCGACACGTCGGAAAGATCCGGGGCGAAGCTCGGAAGGCCACTTGGCGTCGTTCCAAGCGTCCTCAGGTCCTCATCGCTCTGAGCCATCGCGTGCTCCTTTCAGGCCGGAGCGCAACGTCGCTCGCGCCCGAGCGAGGTGGGTGCGCACCGTGCCTTCTCGCATCCCCAATAGGCCGCGATCTCGGTGACGGGACGGTCGTCGCGGTCGGCAAGCTGGCGGCATGAGCAGATGGTGGGAGCGTCTCGGACCGTGGAGGACCCTGTACCTGTACGGCCCCGATGCCGATCGGCTGTTCGGCGCGATCGAGCAGGTCCTCCGGTCCGAGACGCTCCCGGTCGGCTCGTTCGCCGTCACGGTACGGGTCTGCCGAAGATCCCGAGGCGCGAGAGCTCCGCGTGGAACTGTCCTGAGTCGAGGGTCTGACTGTTCCACGTCAGGTTGGACTCACCGGCTCGCGGTGGTCCCGGAAGCTCTCAGGGACGCCGGCTGGTCAACATCTGGTCAAGGAGCCGACCGAACCAGGCAGGACCTGACGGCACTCGTGTGACAAGTCGCCAGCCCTCTGCGCTGCAACGACGCAGGTCACAGCCTTGCGCCAGGCTTTCTGATAGGAGAGGCCGATGGTGCAGGTCCATCCAGGCCCACACGCAAACCTCCAGCTCAGTGGCTGATCCTCTCCTTCCGAACTGAGGCGCTTAGAGAGCTATGACTGCACGAACCCTCGATCACGAGCGCGAAGGAGGCGCTCCGACTGAAGAGGCGGACCCCGACGTGCTCCGCGCGTCCGATACGCCCGTGCCCTGACCTACCAGGCCATGAACAAGCCCTCACAAGCCCGGCGCGATCTCGAAGGCATCTACGCGGAGGCTCCCGCCCGTCACGCTGCCGCGCTGTCCAACACGACATCCCCATTCACCCGCTCAAGGACGCTGCCCGCGGTGCACGCTGAAGGCGCGCTAGCTATGGCAGGTGTCGGAGCCTGAGTCGCGGACGTTGCCGTTGACGTCGATGAACGACCACGAGTAGCTCGAGGCGGCCAGCTTCAGCTTCAGTACGCCGTAGGCCTTCACGCCAGCGTCGGCGGCAGGATCGGGCAGGCGAACCGAATGGCCTCCGGTGCCGGCCACGATCTGACGAATGGCGAGGCCGAAGACGTTGTCGAACCGCTCGTAGGCGTGAACGTGTCCGGCGAGCACGAGCTCACCGCCCGATAGGGCCATCCGTTTCGCGAATCCCTTGTTGTTGGAATGGTGGTAGAAGGCCAGTTCACAGAGGTGATCGTCCGAGGCCAGGTCCTGATTCAGCCACGTCCGCTCCGCCAAGCAGTCGACCACGCTGCAGTTCGAGTTCAGCGCAGCGATGTGCCAGTCCCCGACGTCGAAGCTGTAGTAGCCACGACTCGGATCGATCGCGGAGTCGCCGTAGCCGCTCAGCTCCGAGTCGAAGTACTGGAAGTAGCCGGCCGCCCCAGGCGTTGAGTACTCGTGGTTGCCGGGCACGGGCGCGCTCATACCTTTGAAGGCGCCCCAGGTCGGGTCGTACGACACCTGAAACTGGCTGAATTCCCCGGCCTCGTACTGCTCGTCTCCGAGCACGAAGACCTTGCTCGGGTTGATCCTGTTGGTGATGAGGTCCGCGGTCTGCGTCTGAGGTGTGCCCGGCGCATCCTTCCTCCCGATATCCCCTGCAGCAGCCACCGTCACAGTCGCCGCTCGCGCTGCCGGAGCCATCACTGCCAGAGCAACGGCGATTACGCAGGCTGACAAGACCTTCCGGTTCCGCATGGTTTCCCCCATCAGATACGTCTTCGCTCGGTGCTGGTCATTCCTCCCCCTCGAGCACCGCCTGAAAGGCTCATCCTCCGCCATTGCCGCTGGTAGGAAACCGTCCATGAGCTGTACAGAGCCTGCCGCGAGCTAGGCGGATGTACGCCAATCAGAGATGGTGCACAGGTGTGAACAGCTCGTTCCCTCGATGAGTACCAAGGTTGGGGGTGCTGCCTCCACCCTGCGGCGGGAACGAGACCCATGCCGCACAACGCTGGGTCGAGTAGCCCACACCGAGTACTGCGACCTCATCGTCTATGGCGATACGCGGGCCGTCGAACAGACGCAGCCGAGAGCAAGGTCACGTCCTTCTGGTCAACATCCGGTCAAGGAGCCGACCGAACCAGGCAGGACCTAACCGTACTCGTGCGACTATCGCCGAGCCCTCTGAGCAGGAAAGACGCAGGTCAAAGCCTTGCGCTAGCCTTTCCTGATAAGGAAGAGGTCGATGGTTCAAGTCCATCCAGGCCCACTCCTAAGACGCAGGTCAGCCCGTAGATTCGCCGCCCTCCCCGCCTGGTTTCAGGCCGTTGGTCAACACTGGTCAAGTCGAAGCCAGTACATCCCATATGCAGTCGTATCTGGAGAATGCGGCCGTGCGGCGACGCGTCCCAAGCGGTGGCTACTCATCCTCGGTGGGGCGGATCACCGCGAACCCGTCCAGGCTGACCGGCTCCGAGCCCAGGGTCTCGATCCGCAGCGTGTGCGGGCCTGGGTCACCCCGCCACCGGAAGGCGATAGACGCGTGATGGCGCTCCGCCTCGAACAGGTCGACCGTCGCGACGACCGCCCCGTCCACACTGACTGTCGCGGTGCCCTGTTGAGGGCCCGTCCTCGCCACCCATGCCACCTGCGAGCCGTCGAACACGAGTGTGGCCGCGGATCCGGCCCCAGAGGCGACGCGGAGTCCGTTTGCGCCATGCCTCCGAGGCGCGAACCTGGCGCCACGTTCCTTCGTAGGCCACATGCTCGCTGTCTCGAGTCGATGATTGTCGAGAGGAAGGTCGGTCCAACCGACCGAGTGGAGTTGGTCCTGTCATGCACACTCCTCCCGACGCCGACGTGAGGAGTGTGCCGATGTCTCGAAGAGGTCGCTCGCCGGTACCCGTGAGCGATCGGAGCCGATGGTGCCTCGCTCCGCTCCTTCAGTTCTCGACGCAGGCGAGCCGCTCTTCGCCCTTGCTCAGCACCCCAGGGAGGAGACCGATCGATCCTCGAGCTCGATCGCACGCTCGCCGCTGGTCGAGCACGTCCCAGATCCGGACCGTGCCGTCCTCGGAACTGGTCGCGAACCGCGCCCCCGGCAGTGAGACGGCCCCCCACGCCGCGCCTGCGTGCCCGGTGAGCGCACCTCCGAGGTCGGTCCCCGTCTCGACATCCCACAGTCGCACGGACCCGTCGTCGCGGTCGGTGGTCGCGATCGTCACGCCGTCGTCCAGGAACGTAACCGCCAGCGCACCTCCCGGATGCGGTGTCAGTGAGTGCAACGTCGTCCGTGAAGAGACGTCCACCAGCTCCACACGCTCGTCGTGAAGGGCGATCGCCAGGATCTCTCCGTCCGCAGACCAGGCCAGTCCCCCCACCAAGTTGTCGTGGTCCAGCGGCTCGCCGAGCTGCCGCCGCTCGCTCAAGTCCCACAGATGCACCCCGCCGCCCGCATCGGCCACGGCCAGGACGCCATCCGGTGAGACGGCCATGGCGGCGACGGCATCGGTGTCCGCCGTGAGCTCCGCCACGACGACCTCGCCGTCCCAGATCCGGACCACGCCGGCGTCGCCCGCGGTGAGCAGGCCCTCATCGGTGAACAGGACGACATTGACCGCCTTGGCGCTCCGGGGCGGGGAGGCCAGGTGCTCGCCGCTGGTGGTGTCGATCACCTCCACGTCCCCGTCTTCGCTTCCCGACGCCAGCCTCGTGCCGTCCTGTGAGAACGCGAGCGACAGGAGCCTGCCTGAGCCGAGCTGCAGCGGTCCCAGCTCGCGCCCTCCGGTCGTGGCCGAGAAGATTCGGAGGTTCCCCGCGCCGTCGCCGGTGGCGATCCGGGTTCCGTCCGGACTCGCGGCCAGAGCGAAGGCGCCGGCGTTCTGCTCGACGATCGTGAGCGCGGTCGGCTCGCTCGGAGACCACACCTGCATCTTCTGATCCATGCCGAGCGTCGCGAGCGTGCCGGCTCCGAGCGCCGCGTCGACGACCTGCGTCGCGTGCCGAGGATCGGACGCGACCGGTTCGGTCGACCCGTCGAGGGCGGCGACCAGCAGTCGGCCCTGCTCGTCACCGGCCAGCACGCGGCCCTCGTCGTCCATCAGCACCCCGCGGACGTCGTCGGCCGTTGTTCCTTCGAACGGCTCGGTCGGGCGCTCGCCCGTCGTGGTGTCCCACACCTGGATACGACCGTCGCTGCTCGCCGTCGCGAACCGGTTGCCGCTCGGATCGAACTCGATCTCCCAGACGTCGCTGCGGTGCGCGTGGAAGGACGGGATCGCGAGCCGCCCGTCGGCCAGCGTCCACCCGGTGACCTCGCCGGCACCGTTGCCGGCCAGGAGCAGCTCGCCGTCCGGACTGAACGCCACCGTGAGGGCGTCCGGGTGGAGGTCGGCGAACCGGGAGGCCGTCTGCGATCTCGCGCCCAGGTCCCAGAGATGGATCGAGCCGTCCTCGGAGGCGGTCGCCGCCGTGCCGCCGTCGGGGGCCACGGCCACGCTCCACACGATCTCACCGGTCTCCCCGAGCAGCGTGGGCGCGGGCACATCGGCGGGGTCCGCGAGATCCCACAGCAGCACCGTGCCGTCGTCGGCACCGGTGACGAGCGTCCGACCGTCGGGTGTGAGGTCCATCTCCTCGATGGCCTTCGCGTGACCCGGCACGTTGCCGGCGAGGGCCGCCCCGCTCGCGCGCCACGTGGAGATAGAGCCGTCCCGGTTGCCGGTCACGACGATCTGCCCGTCAGGGCTCACGACGATCGAGCTCGCGTCGCCGACCGGCACGGGGGCGCCCTGCGGCACGTACGGCATGTCGGCGAGCGCCTGACTCGCATCCACCAGCGCGATCCGTGTGTCGATCGAGCCGGCCTGCCCGCGCGCCGCCGCCTCCAGGGCGAACGTGATCGCCCTCCGCGGATCGTCGCCGGCGAGGAAGGTGGCCTGCCCGGCGAGCGCCTCGCCGTACCGCGCTCTCGCCTGCCCGAGGGCGGAGAACGCCACCACCGACGCCCCCGCAGCCGCGACGGCGAGTGTCGCGAGGATCGCGACGGCGATGCGCCGCAGCCGCCGGGAGCGCCTCGCCGCCTCCTCCGCCTGCGCCGACGCACGCAGCGATGCCTCCCGGCTCGCCGCGAGGAACCCCTCCTCGCTCGGCCAGAGCTCGTTCGCGTGCTCCTCGGCCCAGTCGAGGACCGCCTGCAGCGGCGTCCCCCGGTAGAGCAGGTCGGGATCGCGGTCCTGCGCCTCCCACTCGGCCGCCGCGTAGGCGACCCGCTGACGGATACGCAGATCGTCCCGGGCCTCATCGATCCAGCCGCGAAGACGTGGCCAGCTGCGGAGCAGGGCCTCGTGGGCGATCTCGAGCGAGTCGCGATCGACCGTGAGCAGCCGGGCGTCGATCATCTCGGGAGCAACCCGCCGCATGATCTCGGCGTCGTGGGCCGAGTCCAGGGTGCGCATGGCGAGGCGGCGTCGCGTGTCGGACGTGCCCTCCCCGGGCACCACGAGCTGCAGCATGAGACGCCGGCACGCGTGCTGCTGTGCCTCGTCGAACACCGTCTTGTAGAGCGCGTCCGCCGTCGTCGAGATCGAGCCCGCCACGCCCCCGGCCTCCCGGTACCCGGCGAGGGTCAGGGTGTCTCCGTCCCGCCGCCGCCACGTCTCCGCCATCGCGTGCGAGACGAGCGGGAGCGCGGCGGGCTCGCTCCCGCCGTCCTCGAGCACGGCGTCGACCAGTCCCTCCTCCAACCGGAGCCCCTCCGCCGCGCCGGGCTGCTCGATCGCCGTGCGCAGCTCGCCCCGGCTCATGGGTCCCACCAGCACCTGATTGGCGGGCACGCGCCGCGCGAGCCAGGGGAACGTCGCGCAGATCCCGTAGAAGTCCGCGCGCATGGCGAGCACCACGCGGACCCCCCCGCCGGCCGGATCCGTCAGTGCGGCCAGGATCTCCAGGAAGGCGTCCTGCTCGCGCCGCTGGTTCAGCGTGAAGAGCTCCTCGAACTGATCGATCACCATCAGGAGGCCGCCCGCGTCGGCGGCGATCGGATCCGTCAACCGCCGGGCCTCGTGGGCACCCAGGGCGGCGAACGGTTCGCCGGTGTCGCTCGTGCGATCCCCCGCCGCCCCCGCGATCCGCCGGAGCTGATACGAGAGCTCGCCGACGGCGTCCGATCGGGGCGACAGGAGCGCCACGGGCCATCGATCGCTCCCCGCGAGCGCTCCGGTCCGGATCGCGGGGATCAGCCCCGCCCGGACCACCGAGGACTTGCCGCTCCCGGAGGGTCCGACCACGACGAGCATCCGGCCGTGATCCAGCCGGTCGACCAGCTCCGTCACGAGTGCCGCTCGCCCGAAGAACCGGTCGGCGTCCTCGGGCTGGAACGCGGCGAGCCCCCGGTACGGGCACACCGCGGTCGCCGCGGCCGTCGATCGGCGGCCACGCGGGCCAAGCGCACGCTGGAATGCGTCGTCGCGATCGGGGTCCCATCCCGTGCGGGTGAGCCGGCTCACCCGCACGGGCTCGGCGATGCCCTTGAGCCGGACCGAGCCCCGGTCGGCCCGGTCGATGCCCTCGACTCGTCCGGCCAGGTGCACGACCTCCTGGCTGGCCAGGATCTCTCCCGGACCGGCGATCGAGCAGAGCCGCGCCGCCATGTTCAGCGCCGCGCCACGATAGCCGTCGTCGACCGCGACGGCCTCGCCGGCGTCCAGCCCGATTCCGACCGGGAGGGCCTTGGACGGGTCGGCGATCGTGGCCTCGACGAAGGCGGCCTGGAGGTCGGCGGCGGCGCGGATCGCCTGCCGCGCCGAGGCGAAGACGGCGAGCACCTCGTCTCCGCGGAACTCGAGGCCCGTTCCCCCGGCCGCCTCGAGCGTGCTGCGAGCGATCGACGCGAACCCCATCGCGAGCTCGGCCGCGGCCTCGTCACCGTGTTCCTGGGTGAACGTGGTGTAGCCGCGGACGTCGGCGATGAGGAAGGTCAGGAGTGCGGGTCCGCCGACCTGGATCGCGGGGGAGTCGGTGTCCCGCCGCACGATCAGGCGAGGAGGTCGGCGACGTCACGACAGTCCACGATCGACGAGTCGATCACGGCGTGGTCGCGGTCGCCGGCGGTGACGCAGATCGTCGTGGAGTCCCCGCGGGTCTTGACGGAGACCGCCGACTCCGTGACGTAGGTGGGAACGACGTCGGTGGGGACCCACTCCCCCTGCTTCTCGCCCCGCGCTTCCGCGTCGCTGCTCACCTCGTCGGCGGTGTAGATGTCCCAGTACACGTGGATGTGGTTCTTGGAGACGTCGGGTGCGAAGTTGGCCTCCCACGTGACGGCGATCTCCTTGCCGTCCTTGGTGGCGTCGACGATCCGGATGGCACAGCCGTCGAGCGGGCACGCGTTCGCGAGTGGGGCGGAGGTGGTGGGGGACCCGGAGCCCGCGGCCGGGGCCGCAGAACTCGGAGTTGGCTCATCGTCGGCACAGGCCACGGTCACCAGAGCCGAGATCGCGGCGAGTAGGACGATCCGTCGGACGATGATTCTCGGCACGGCCTTGCCCCCCATCGGTTCCCATGGAGCCTAGACGCCTTCGGCCGCGGGAAGCAACCTCGATCGGCCGATACCTCCCGCCGGCTGCTTCCGAGGCATGAGGACCGGACGTTTCGCGGTCATCCTGCGGTCTCATCCGTCACGCTGACGTTTCGACGCAGGTGTTCTACGGAAAGAGCGAGATGAGGTCCAGGCGGTAGACGGCGACGAACGACGCCGCCACCAGGAGGCTGCACACGACCGCAACTGTGACGCGCCTCAGGTGCCTGGGGCGCCGGACCGCGACCGACGCAAGGATGAGGACGCCGACCACGATCTGGCCTCTCCAATACGGCGGGTACGTCGTGTCGGCGATGGTCGACAGTCCGTAGACCCCCTCGCCGATCAAGATGCCGCTGATCACTCCGATCCCTGCCGCTCCGAGGTACCCGCGGTCGGTTCGGACCCAATACGCGCTGAGGCCGAGGACCGGCCCGGCGACGAGCGACGCCAGACCCCAGAACGCTATGAGCGAGCTCGATGAAGGATCGCCCCGGACCGATGCCCCGAGCACGTAGCCTGCGAGCAACATGGCGAGCGCTACGAAGCCGAGCGACGCGGCGGCGCGCGGGGTGGTGCCGAGGAGCGCAAGCAGGAACGCGAGTAACGCCCATGACCCCACGGAGTTGGCGAGAGACCCGAGCTCATGAGGCAACCATGCCTGCGCGTAGGCGGTGGCAACTCCGAACGTCACGCCGAGGACGCCGACGAGCGTCGCTCGCAGCACCGGCCCGTACTCCCGACCTCCCTTACCATGCCTCGCGACCTGTGCTTTGCTCGCTCACCTACGACCCCTAAGCCCTCGGCGCCCCGACGCCAGGCGGCGTGGGCATAGCCCGAACGTACCCCTCGGGGTGGTCGCCCCGGACCCCGGCGGTTGGATTGCCATGTGGTCGCCATGTCGACGTCACGAGCGGAGGGGCCAACTCGTGAGCGGTATCGCGGTCCTCCACGAGCCCTAGATCGGCTGAGTCTCGTTGTTCAGGGAGGGTCTGAACTGATCGTTACGTCAGCCGATCGCAGACCCATGACAACCGAGCATCTGGTCAACATCTGGTCAAGGAGCCGACCGAACCAGGCAGTACTTGACGGTACTCGTGTGACAACTCGTCAGCCCTCTGAGCTGCAAACACGCAGGTCACAGCCCTGCGCTAGGCTTCCCTGATAAGGAAGAGGTCGATGGTTCAAGTCCATCCAGGCCCACAAGCAACCGCGTCCGTGGGTGCGACCCCGATCGACACCACCTATCGGTGTCACGACCGGTAGAGAGGGCCGCGATCGTCGGCGCCTGCGCTTCGAAACGCCCCTGAGCCGGACCAGCTTGCGGACCCCGCAGCCTGCGGCGGAGGATGAGATGTGGGACTCCACGAGACCGACTACGCGCGCACCCAGGACGGCACTGCCCCGGCCGATGTGGGAGGCATCGCGGTTCTCATCGGGGCGCGTGTGAGCGCGCTGGCCGACCCGTCAGAGATGCTCGTCTCGAGCACCGTGAAGAATTTCGTCGCAGGTTCGGACTGGCGTCTCGATCGGGTCGCCGGTTGACATGGAGATCCCGGAGACCCGATACGTGAAGAACGACGGGGTCGCGCTGGCGTATCAGCTCGTCGGACGGGGCAAGTCGGTGCTCGCCTACGTTCCCGGCTTCGCTTCGAACTTGGAGCTGAACTGGGGGAACCCAAGGTACGCGCGGTTCCTGAGCCGGCTCGCCTCGTTCTCTCGACTCGTCGTCGTCGACCGGCGCGGAACTGGGCTTTCGGATCGCCTCTCCGCGAGCGATCTGCCCCCGATCGAGGTGCTCGTCGCCGACCTCCGCGCGGTCCTCGACGACGCCGGCGTCGAGCGAGCGGCGCTCTTCGGCTTCGCCGACGGCGCCGACCTCTGTGCCTTGTTCGCCGCATCGCACCCCGATCGAGCGTCGGCGCTGATCCTCTACGGAGCCTCGGCTGTGGGCACCCGCACCCCCGATGAACCATGGGCATGGAGCTCGGACGAGTGGCAGCGATACCTTCAGGAGCTGGGCGAGGGCTGGGGGCACCGGGACTACATCGAATCGATCCTGCGATGGGCCGCCCCGAGCGCGTACGACGACCTGCATGTTCGGCAATGGTTCGTGACCTACCAACGGCTCGCCGCGAGCCCGTCTGCCGTTATGGCGATCGAGTCGATCTGGCGTGACATCGACATGCGCGCCGTGTTGCCCTCCATCGCCGTCCCCACCCTGGTGGTGCACCGCACTGGCGACGCGATCGAATCTGTCGATGCCGGACGAAGTCTGAGCTCGCGGATCCCCGGTGCGCGCTTCGTGGAGCTCAGCGGCGATGACCACCTTCCGTGGGCAGGTGATCAGGATGCCCTGCTCGACGAGGTCGAGGAGTTCCTGACGGGAACCCGACGAGGACCGGATCCCGATCGAGCGCTGGCGACGGTGCTCTTCACCGACATCGTCGCGTCGACCGCGCGCGCGGCAGAGCTCGGCGACGCGCGATGGCGGAACGTCCTCGAAGATCACTACGCGCTCGTGAGAACGGAGCTCGCTCGACACCGCGGCGTTGAGATCGACACCGCCGGAGACGGCTTCTTCGCGACCTTCGACGGCCCGGCTCGCGCCGTGCGCTGCGCGCTGACCATCGCGTCGTCCAGCAACCGGCTCGACCTCGAGATCCGGGCCGGGGTCCACACGGGGGAATGCGACCTGATCGACGGGAAGATCGGCGGCATCGGGGTCGCGATCGGCGCGCGGATCGGCGCGCTCGCGGGTCCATCAGAGGTGTTGGTGTCATCGACCGTGAAAGACCTCACGGCCGGTTCCGGACTCGTGTTCGAGGACGCTGGCGAGCACGAGCTGAAGGGCGTCCCGGACACGTGGCGGCTGTATCGAGTGATCGCGTGAGAGGTCAGGAGCATCGGCCGTGCTGAAGGGCGTCCCGGACCGCTGCGTCTCTACCGAGTGGTGAAGTAGGTCACTTCGCTCAGGTGACCTTCATCATGGCCGGGTGGTAGCGGGGGCTGCGGCGTCGTGTTCTACACATGCTGCCCAGATGCCAACGCGTAGATGGCGGTGAGGTCGGCCTTCTGCAACACCGTCAGGTCCGTACGCAATGCGGCGCCGATTTCCGGACGCCGATTTCCGGACGGGGAGGAATCGCAGACATCGTGGACTCAACTAGCAGGTGGTCCCCGACGGCACATCTCGTCAACACCTGGTCAAGGAGCCGACCGAACCAGGCAGGACTTGACGGTACTCGTGTAACAACCCGTCACCCCTCTGAGCTGCAAAGACGCGGGTCAGAGGGTTCTCCTAGGCTTCCCTGATAAGGAAGAGGTCGATGGTTTAAGTCCATCCTTGCCCACCCCAATCGCTGGTGGCCGGGTGTTCCGGATCTGGAGCGCGGCAGTCCCTGAACCCGTTCCTACGGCTAGTCAACACGGAGTTTCCATCAGGAACGTCTGGACCGAGCGGAGGTCGATGGGAGCGTCGTCGCCGATATCGGACAGCTCGACGCGGTGAGTCGAGGAGCCCAGCGCCCATCTGCGAGAACCTGCGCGGCACAGGCTTTCCAGCCGTATCCCTTTCCTTGCTAGCGGGTCGCGAGGCCCGCGATCGTCGTCGGCAAGCCCTTCCACGAACCGGCCTCCGAGAGCGATCCGTCCATGTCGATCCGCCAACCGACGAGCGAGCCGCCGTCAGCGTCGATCGCGAAGAGGAACCGGCCGTCGTTCGTCACGCCAATGTCCCGCAGCCCGGGCCGGCGCTCTCCGACGGACCCGGCAGCGGCGTCCTCCAGCCTGATGGTGCCGTCCGTCCCCATGCCGAATCGCGACACGGTGCTGTCGGCGAAGTTCGTCGTGTACGCGAACCGATCATCGGACGTCACGACGGCCCAACAGATCTCGCTCATCCCGTTGCCGAGCGAGCGTGTCTTCGGCGCGAGCCGACCGTCACTCATCGTGTAGGAGGAAGCTGCGGCGGCGCCGGCCTCCGCCCGGAACGCCTCGGTGACGACGAGTGTGCCGTTCGACGAGAACGCGAACCCGTACGGCGTGGGACCCGACGACTCGATCGTCGTGGGTTCGCCGAACGTGCCATCCTCGCGCACCGGGTACGTGGCGATCGAGTCGATCCCGCGCTGCGTAAGGATCAGCGTCCGCCCGTCGGGCGCGAACCCGACCTGTGCAGGATCCGCATCTGCGGCGGACAGCGTCGTCTCGCCGCCGACGACCGGTGACATGCCCTCGTCGGTGAGCCGAAAGGACGCGAGTCCCGGCTTGCCGGTGTTCATGACGACCACGATCCCGGCATGCTCGGAGATGCTGCGCGGGGCTTCGCCGCCGGACGCGAAAGTGCCGATCATCCTCAGGCGGGCGCCGTCGACCCGGAGGACGCTCACGTCGTTGCTCCCGGCGTTCGCGACGAGGAGGAACCGACCGTCCTCCGACAGCACGACCGAACCCTGGGAGGGCAGGTGCGCGGCCATCGTGCCACGCCCGCCCGTCTCGAACGACATCGGCTCGGCGAGGGCGCCCTCCCCGGTACGGGCGAAGGCGAGCACGCGATTGCGCTCCTCGTTCGACTGGACGAAGACGGCGCCGGATCCGATCGTCATCTCCTGGTTCATCTCGACCCCTCCCCCGTGTAGACGATGCCGGTATGTCACGGAAGGCGGCCGGAGCGTTACGTCCCTGGTAGGGATCCGTTCCCGATCGGAACGGATCGCGGCCGATGTGTAACGGTCGCGGGGCGTGGCGACACATCCCGGGCTGATGCGTCGGTGCCGCGGATCCCGGCCCGTGCGCACGTTGGTTCTCGATCGACCGAAGGAGGTTCGACATGGGTCGCATCACGCACCTGGCTCGCCTGGGCGGGCTCGCGCTGATATTCACGCTCGGCGCGGCGATCACCATCGCCACGCCCGCGGCGGCGTCGCCGGCACCCGCCGGTCACCTGTACGTGCAGACGAACGAGGCGAACGGCAACCGGGTCGTCGCGTTCGCCCGCGCATCCGACGGATCGCTGTCTCGGGAGCAGAGGATCCGGACCGGCGGTACCGGCATCGCGCCGACGGGGGTCGGCAGTCAGGGCTCGGTCGCGATCACCGCCGACGGCGACAACCTGCTCGTGACGAACGCCGGCAGCGACGACGTGTCCTTGTTCGAGATCGACGCCGGTGGACTGCACCTAGCCGACATCGCCCCCGTCGGCGACGTGCCGGTGAGCGTCGCTGTGTCCGGCCGGCTCGTGTACGTGCTGAATCAAGGCGCCGACACGATCCAGGCTCTGCGTATCACCGGTGCCCACACGCTCGTCGATATCCCGAAGTCCACGCGCCCGCTCTCCGGTCCGTCCGTGGCCGCCGCGCAGGTCGCGTTCAGCCCGGACGGCAAGGTCCTCGCCGTCACGGAGAAGGGGACGCAGACGATCGATACGTACGTCGTGCGACCGAACGGCCGGGCCGTCGGCCCGAACGTGCAACCGTCCGTCGGGGCCACCCCGTTCGGCTTCCAGTTCGGCCCGGATGGGCGGCTCTACGTCTCCGAGGCGCCCGGCAGCGCGGCGTCGTCGTACGACGTCGCTCCGGCCGGCACGCTGTCGCCGATCACTGCCTCGCTCGGCAACGGCCAGGGCGCCGCGTGCTGGCTCGTCGTGAGCTCCGACGGTCGCTTCGCGTACACGGCGAACGCCGCCACGGCGAACGTCAGCCAGTACGTCATCGCGTCGAACGGTGCCCTGTCCCTCGTGGGCGGCGGAGACAACGGCTCGACGCCGCCCGGCCCGGTCGACCTCGATCTCACCGACGCCGGTTCGTATCTGTACGTCCTCAGCAGCAGTTCCGGGGCGATCACCGGGTTCTCGGTCAACGCTGCCGACGGGACGCTGACCTCGATCGGCGGCCCGAGCGGGCTCGGTATCGGATGGGCCGGCATGGTCGCCGTCTGACACATCACGCACGGCGGATCGACAGCGGAGGGCTCCCCGGCCCTCCGCTCCGTCGTTCGCGATCATTTATCGCCGCCCGATAGGATGCAGTGGGTGAGCGATACTTCGCCAGCGGCTTCGACGACGGACCTCGCCGTCGTAGACCGCCTGCGCGGCGGCGACGAGGCCACGTTCATGATGCTGGTGCAGCAGCATCAGGCGCCGATGCTTCGGATCGCGCGGATGTATGTCTCCTCGCGGGCTGTTGCCGAGGACGTTGTCCAGGAGGCATGGCTCGGGATCCTCAAGGGCCTCGACCGGTTCGAGGGTCGCTCGTCGCTCCGAACCTGGATGTACCGGATCGTCACGAACGTGGCGAAGACGCGTGGCCAGCGGGAGGGACGGAGCGTGCCCTTCTCGGCGCTCGCGGGTGACGACGTGGACTCCGCGATCGACCCCGAGTGGTTCCAGGGCGCGGAGGAGCGGTTCCCGGGCGGATGGCGGACGTTTCCGGACGATTGGCGCGGCATCCCGGAGGATCGGGTCATCGGCCACGAGACGCTGCAGATGATCGGCCAGGCGATCGACGCGCTGCCTCCGATGCAGGCCCAGGTCCTGCGTCTCCGCGATGTGCTCGGCTGGACCTCGGACGAGGTCTGTAACGCCCTGGACCTGTCGGAGACCAATCAGCGGGTGCTCCTCCATCGAGCGCGCAGTCGCGTGCGCCGGGAGCTGGACGGCTACCTGTCGGGAGGACGGGGCCACCGATGAGCGAGCAGACACTCACGTGCCACGATGTGGTCGAGATCATCACCGACTACCTCGAGGATGCGCTGTCGCCGGCGGACCGCCTTCGTGTGGAGGACCACCTCCGCGCCTGTCCGGGATGCACGAACTACCTCGAGCAGATGCGCGAGATGATCCGTCTCACCGGGATGGTCAACGAGGACGAGATCCCGGAGGAACGGAGACAGCAGCTCCAGGATGCATTCCGTACCTGGGCTGCTGAGACCGACTGACGCCGTCCTCAGCTTCGAGACCGCATGAAGCCAGCGAGATGATGCGGCTTCACGCTGATCGGTACGCCGGCCTGGGTGAGCTCGTGATCAACCCGAGCACGGCGTCAGCGTCCGGATGCACCTGGACGATGGTCGCTTCCGTCTCGTCCTCGTTGAAGTAGAAGTTGAAACCGAGGAGTTGCGGCTCGCGCTCCTCCACCAGTGCGGCCAAGGCGATGGCGTCGGCCCGGAACTCCTCGAGCTTCCCTTCCTTCACACGATGCGTGCCGATGAAGATGAACGGTCCACTCAAGGTCAGCTCCTCTCAGCGCGAGCCGTTGACGGCTGTTCAAGCACTCAGGCCCTCCTCCGACCACCATCATGAACTGACTGATGAGGCGGCCGTGACCCTTCCTGGGTATCGGCTCGCTCAGTCGCTTCCCGCAGCGTTCTCAGCACCACTGGAAGGATCGGGTCGACCTCAGCGGTGTCCATGCCGAGGTGGTCTCTCCCGCCGATCACGGCGAACTCCGCACCCGGGATCTCGTCTGCGGCGCGTCGAGCTTGATCGAAGAAATCCACGTCGTTCGCCGCTACGCAGATGAGACATCGCAAGTCCCACCCTCTCAGGTCGTTGCAGAGAGCACCCTCGTTCAGGGCGGCACTCCACGCCGCCCGCATCGCTGCCGCATCACTGTCGAGGTACAAGGCTCGAACTGACGCGGGGTAGCGCCCGGCGATGTCTTCGAAGGCCTCAACGAGCGCCTCGATGCCCCGCGCTCTTGAGGCGTTCAAGGCGCTCCCGACCACACGGGCGAGAGGGCCATCCGGTTCGATCGCAAAGGGCTGCTGCCCGATGATGACGAGCGAGCGAACGCGCTCGGGCACATGTTCGCCGATGCCGAAACAGAGTCGTCCGCCCCAGGAGATCCCGATGAAGTGCGCTCGTTCGAAACCGAGTGCGTCGATGACCGCGACCACGTCTGCTACGCGCAACTGTATGGCGTACGCGTTCGCTGCATGCGGTTTGGCGCTCCGACCGTGACCTCGGTGATCGACGTAGACGAGTCGAAACTCTTCGGAGAGCTCCTGCAGCGCTCGGGCGATCGGAGCGCCTCGGACCAGCTCGACCGGATCGAGGAATCCTCCGAGGATCAGGACAGGTTCACCCTGTCCACCATCATCCTCGAAGTACACCCGCCTCCCGTCACGGGCGTTCGTTGCGAATGGCATCGGTGCCCTCCAGTCGCCGTGGCAATCATCACACCAACTCGAATCGGCTGGGTAGCTCGGGAGGAGTGGCGGCTACTCGAGGCGGGAGGGTCTCGTCCCGGAGTAGCCGCGGACGCCTGGCGCGGTCGTGGGGGCTGGTCAACACCTGGTCAAGGAGCCGACGAACCAGGCAGCACTTGACGGTACTCGTGTGACAACCCGTCAGCACTGCGAGCTGCAACGATGCAGGTCGGAGCCTTGCGCTAGGCTTCCCTGATAGGGAAGAGGTCGATGGTTCAAGTCCATCCAGGCCCACAAGGAGAACCCCTGGTCACACGGGGCTCACTCCTCTACCAGCCGACAGACTGAAGGAGCTGTTCGCCAGCGCGCGCGAGGCAGTGCGGCCGGCCGTTCGTCAGCCAGGAACCGGTACAGGAGGTCATGATGAATCAGTGTTCAACCACCACCGAGGCGGTTCGTACACGATGAACGCTCCCGCCTCGATCACCATCACGCCGGTCTTCGTTGCCGACCTGCACGTCGAGGGCGAGCGGATGCCGATCTACGTGCACGTCATCGACCACCCCGAGGCGCGGGTGCTGGTCGACACCGGCATGACGGAGCTGCACCCGTGGCTGGCCGACATGGATCCCCGCCTCCGGCCGCTGAGCGAGCAGGACTTCGATCGCGCCGGCATCGACATCGTCGTCAACACACACCTGCACGGCGACCACTGCGGCGGCAACCACCTCTTCGCCGGCAGGCCGATCTACGTCCAGCGTCGGGAGCTCGACGACGCGCGCAGCCAGGACGACTACACCATCCGCGAGTGGCTCGAAGCGCCCGGCGTGCGGTACGTCCCGGTCGACGGCGAGCTCGAGCTGCTTCCCGGGGTCCGACTCCTCCCGGCACCGGGCCACACACCCGGCACGCAGGTGGTCGTCGTCGAGACCGGCGGGCGTCCGGTCGTCATCGGCGGCGACGTGGCGGTGTGGTTCGGCGAGTTCGACGAGCCGCCCACCGAAGGCCGGAAGCGGGTGCTTGCGCTCGACCCCGAGATGGTCTGGCTCGCGCACGAGCACGAGCCGTGGCGACCCCGCACCGTCTAAGCCGTAGTGCCGGATGCGGAGAGCCAACGCCGCCATCGGTAGCTCGGTCTTCTTCATCGCGGCGCCGACGGTCGTCGCGGGCCTGCTTCCCTGGTGGCTGACTCGTTGGGATGCGCGGCAGCCACCACTGTCGATCCCATTCCGAGTGATCGGTGTCGCTGCCATCGTGGTCGGTGCCGGCGTGCTCGTCCTGGCCTTCGTGCGGTTCGTCGTCGAGGGATCGGGCACCCCGGCACCCGTCGCACCGACCGAACAGCTGGTCGTTGGGGGGCTCTATCGGTATGTCCGCAACCCGATGTATCTCGCGGTCGAAGCGATCATCGTGGGGCAGGCATTGGTGCTCGGGAAGCCATCCCTCCTGTAGTACGGGGTGATCGTCATGAGCGCCTTCGTGGTGTTCGTCCGGGGATACGAGGAGCCCGAGCTCTCCCGCCGGTTCGGGGCGTCGTACGAGACCTACCGACGCGCCGTGCCCGCGTGGTGGCCGCGCAGGCGTCCGTGGGTGCGTGATGACTTGCCGTAGCCTATTGGACCCCGTGCCGCTGACAAGGGAGGCAGAGCGGGCCCTCGGCTTCGAGCACGCTAGGTGCGTTGCTCCGCGCCTGGGAACAAGTTGAGATAGTCCGCGTAGGCGAAGACTCGGTACCGCTGCTTCCCGGTCAGCTCCCGGAGAAGCCCAAGTTGCAGAAGGTCCCGGACAAGCGCCGAAGCTGTGGGTTGGGACACCTGAAGCATCTGCTCCACAGCCTTGGTCCGAACGACAGGACGCTCGAAGAGTTCGTCGAGAAGCGCAAGTCCATTCCCCGATCGCCTTCCGAGAGCATCGATGATGCGGCCGCGATCGTGCTCCCTGAGTTGCATGATCCGGGTCGCCGTCTCGGTAGCCTCGGTCGCGACCTGGGCGATGCCGTCAAGGAAGAAGGCCAGCCATGGTTCCCACGCTCCGTCGTCTCTGATCGCCTGGAGCCGATTGACGTACTCTTCCCGCTGCTCCTTGAAGACGAGCGAGGGGTAGAGCAAGGGTCGCTGAAGGATGCCTTCTTCTACGAGCCAGATTGTGATGAGGAGCCGTCCCGTTCGCCCGTTGCCGTCCAAGAATGGGTGGATCGTTTCAAACTGAGCGTGGGCCAGCCCCGCCTTGACAAGAGCGGGCATCGGCTCGGGATCGTGCAGGAACTTTTCAAGGTTGGCGAACGCGCCGCCTACCTGTTCGTGCGGAGGAGGCACGAAGCGAGCTGTTGCCGGGGAGGCCCCACCGATCCAATTCTGGGAGCGCCTGAACTCCCCGGGAGTCTTGTGCGGCTCGCCGCCCCTCACATCCTTCATGAGCACCCCGTGGACCTCGCACAACAGGCGGCGTGAGATGGGAAGGTCGCTAAGCCGGGCGATGCCATGATTCATCGCGGCGATGTAGTTGATGACCTCGGCGATGTCCACCCGAGTCTCCGCTTGCTCCATCTGCGCTTCAAACTCCAGGACATCCATCAATGAGGCGTTTGTCCCCTCGATCTGGCTCGAAAACACAGCCTCCCGGCGAACGTACTGGAGGACGAACAGGTCTGGGTCCGGAAGGACCTGAACGGCTCCATCCAGGCGGCCAACCGCCATGTCAGCCTTGGAGACCAGGGCCTGAAGCTCGGTGTCGAGGAGTAGGTCCTCTGGAGGCAGGGGCTTGGGTATGAACGCCCTGTAGCCCTCTGGCTGCCTCACATAGACCCCGGACCGTCCGCTTGGCATGGAGCCTCATCTTCCCTATGACCAGGCTTCTCTTACCTCGACGTAAGATAAGGATAACCGCCAAACCTTATCTTGTCTCAGCGTTAGAAAGGAGTGGTGAGGTGCAGCCGCGCATAGCAGAGGAGGGAGCCGAGGCATGTCGCTCCAAACGCAAGATGCGCTGACGTCAGCTGCCGAACATGGCAGATCGGTCGCGGGGGGTCGGGGCGCCGACCGCACCAGGCAGGGCTTAGCGGTACTCGTGTGACAAGTCGTTGGATCGAGTTTCGCTGAGGGAGGCGGTACTGGTGACATCGATCGCGGCCTCGGCCGCCTCCCGAGTCGGAGCAAGCCACGGCTACTCCGCCGAGGACCCCGTTGTCTTGCAGGAATCCAACAACACCGTTGTGTGGCTACGCCCGCACCCACTCATCGCGAAGGTCGGCCCGTGGCCGCATAGTGTCGAAACCCTCGTTCGCGAACACGCTGTCGCAGTCGTACTCGCGGCGGGTGGCGCGCCGATCGCGCCACCGCTGGCAGGTGCGGAGCCAATGCTGGACGAGGAGACCGGCTTCCTCGTGACACTCTGGACGCGACTCGCTCATGCTCCCGCGTTCAGAGTCGAGCCCGCAGACCTGAGTACTTCCCTATCGCGGCTCCACGACGATCTCGCTCGCTACAAGGGTGAGCTCCCGAGCTTCCAGGTCAAACTTAGCTTGGCGCGCGCTGCGCTTGCCGATGACCGGCGAATGGCGGCGCTTCCGGCTGGTGATCTCCAGATGCTCCGGGCGGTGTTCGATCGCGTACGTGAGGAGGTGGATGCGCTCGACTACGGCGCGCAGCCCCTTCATGGCGAGCCTCATCGCGGAAATGTGCTGGCAACACCGGTGGGTCTGCGGTGGATCGATCTGGAGGGAGTGTGCGTGGGGCCGCTTGAATGGGACCTGGCGTTCCTCCCGGAGGAAGCGGTCTCTGTGTTCCCTGCGGCTGACCCCGAACTGCTAGGCCTGCTTCGCACCCTGAATAGTGCGTGGGTTGCGACGTGGTGCTGGCTGCGTTCGGAGTTCGACGAGATGCGCCGACATGGCGAGTACCACTTGGAGCAAGTTCGACGCGCCAACTCCACCTGAGACGGTCTTGTTGGCGTGTCGGCCGTGAGACCGATTTGTCATCGGATCGACACGGCGGGCAGAAGCGAGTGGGATTACGCTCGAGCAAGATGTCCGCCGGAGCCGATCGTGTGACCACCATCTTCGGGCTGGTGATGGTCGTCATTCTCATCGCGCTAGCCGCGCTCGTCCTCGTGCGCAGTTCGCGTGGGCCGGGAAGCCCCATCTTCATCGGCTTCCTCGTGGCTGCGGTAGCGTTAGCGTATCTGTACAACCTGATCCCTGGCTTGCGGATCGCTCCGAACGAGCGCGATCGGACGAGGTGCGATCAGGAACTCGCGGTCCCGGGAGACTCCTACTATCGCTGGGACATCACCTCGCATCAGTGGGCGTGCCATGACAACTGGTTGGTCCCCGGAGTTCACGGCGTATGAGCGGGTAGTCGCGAGTGGCCCCGAAGGTCGGCGAGGAGATATCGAGGTCGTCGGTAGCGGAGCTGCGTGGGCGGGTCGGCTCCTCCGCTTGACCTGGTAGACAATCTGCTCGGTTACCTGATGTCCAAGATGGCGATGAAGCGGCGATGGACGACGCTGCATGGCCGCGCTCTGGCTTCTCGGGTGGCGCGCCGAGCGCTAGCGAATCACCCGCGTTCAGGATCTCGCCAGCACTACCTCGCAAGGAGCACCGCTTCATGAGCCAAACCCCGAGCACCGCCGTCCCGGAGCCTCGCCACGTGCCGTCGGCACGCGAGCGCGCGGCCGTGCGCCGGCTCGCGGCCGCTCGGCTGATCTCGCTCACGGGCAGCGGGGCCGCGTTCGCGGCGCTCGCCTACATCATGTTCCAGCTCACGGGCGAGTCTCGCTGGGTGTCGTGGACGCTGTTGCTCACGTTCGGAGCACAAGGGGTGTTCGCGCCGCTCGGTAGCGCCCTCGGTGACCGGTTCGACCGCCGCAGGGTCCTCGTGATCGCCGATCTCGCCGCCGCGGTGGGCTTCGTCGCCCTCACCTTCGCGCGCACCCCGGGACAGCTGCTCGTGATGGCGTTCGTCACCGCGACCCTCGAGTCGCCGATCTGGTCGGTCTCGGCGGCCGCGGTGCCCAACCTCGTCGAGCCCGCCGACCTCACCTGGGCCAACGGGATGGTCGCGGTCGGCCGCAACATCGGCAACCTCGTCGGTCCGATCCTCGGCGGCGTGCTCGTCGCTGTGCTCGCGCCCGACTCCACGCCCGACCAGCTGCAGGTGGCCGGCTACTGGGTGTTCGGTCTGAACGCGGTGTCGTTCGCCGGCTCGGCGTGGCTGATCGCCACGACCCCCGGATCGTTCTCGGGCGAGCGCGACGAGGATCATCGCTTCGGCGGTCTCCGCGACGGCGTCGTATTCCTCCTGCGCGATCGCGTGCTGCGGGCGATCACGCTGGCGTGGGTCGTGCTGCTGCTCGGCGCGGGCTTCACGCTGGTCGCCGAGGTCGCGCTCGCCGAGGAGCTCGACGCCGGTGCGATCGGCTACGGCCTGTTGAACGCCGGTTGGGGCGGCGGTGCGGCGTTGGGTTCCTTCCTCGCCCAGCGCTACCTGCGTGAGCGGTACGAGGCGCGGGCCTTGATCTGGGGCGTGGCGCTGGTTGGGGTATGTCTCGGGCTGATCGGGGTCGCGCCCTGGTTGCCGCTCGCCGTCGGCCTGATGGTGGGCGCCGGCACGGGCGAGGGCGTCGGCGGCGTCGCGGAGCAGGGAATCATGCAGCGACGCACGCCCGACCACGTGCGGAGCCGGGTGATCGGTGCGAGCGAGTCGGCGATCTTGATCGCGCTCGCGCTATCGTTCGCCTTCGGCGGCGAGGTGGTCGACGCGATCGGCCCGCGGGGTGCGTACTTCGTGGGAGGTCTGAGCTGCCTGGCCGCGTCGTTGGTGCTCGTGCGTCCTCTCGGCCGCGAGCATCGCGACGCGGCGATCACTCGAACGGCTTCCGGGGCGAGGAGCGCCTGATGGATTGGCGCCTGGAGGTCGTCTTCGTGCCCGCCTCGGACCTCGACCGAGCGCAGGCCTTCTCCGTGATTGCGTCGGGTTCAGCGAGGATTCCGACGCGCGCTTCGGTGACGACGTCCGGCCCGACGCTCAGCCGTGGAGCTGCAGGACCTGGAACTTGATCTTGGAGTCATCGGAGCCAACGTAGCGGGTCCCGGTCACGACGATCCGACCGTCCGGGCGCACGTCGACGTCCGAGGGAACGTCGTCCCGTGGGAGCCGGACCTGCCTCTCGCCTCCGTCCCCGAACGTCGCATCCGGGCCGCCATCGTGGTCGAGACGGAAGACCAGCACGTCCAGTTGCTGGCGCCGAAAGACAGCGCCCGCCATGACGTACCCGCCCCCGGAGTGCTCGCGATCGCGGGTCCTGGGGTATCGAGATGGGTCGGCCGACGACCACGATCCCGTCTCCACCGCCGAACGTCTCGTCCGGTGTGCCGTCGCTCGTGTACGCGAGCGCCCCCAAGCTCTCCTCGATTACCGTCCGACCACGATGCGATCGGCCTGCACGATGACGGATCTGGCGTGGGCGTTCACGTCACCGATGGGCTGCACGATCGATCCGCCGTCCCCCGAACGCCTCGACGAGATCGCCACTGTCGTCGAGCCGGACGACCCCGATCGAGCCCCAGTCGATACGGCCGACCGCGATCAGATCCCCGTCGGGCGCGAGGGCAACGTCGTACAGATAGTCGTCGTAGGAGTCATCCTTCCCGGACTCACCGAGCGGCACCACCCGTCGGCCATCCCCGCTGAAGGAGGGATCCAGCGGGCCCGTCGGGAGGTACCGGACGACCACCGCGTTGTCATGCTGGTCCCCGACGGCGACGATACGACCTCGGGGATCCACCGCGACCCCGAACGCAGACTCGTAGGGATAGGCGGACTCCCCCACCCCGCCCGTTCCGAACGTCGCATCCAGCTCGCCGTCGGACGTGACCATGACCACGTACCACCCGCCCTCGTTCCAGGTAAAGCCCACACCGACGATCCGGCCGTCCGGCATGAACGCGATGTCCTTGATGTGGCCGCCCGGCAACCGCACCTTCCCGTCACCACCGAACGAGGGATCGAGGTCACCGTTCGGGAGCAACCTCGCGAGCATGGCGCGATTGTTCGACACACCGGCCACGACGAGTCGGCCCTCGGAGTCAAGCACCGCCGCCTTTCCGCCGGCCTCCGTAGGGAACCCCACGAAGGCGACACCGTCCCCCGAGAAGCTGAGATCCAGGGCGCCGGGGGTCGGCGGCGACGGCGGGCGAGGCACCGAGCACGAGCAGCGCGACCACCGTCAGCCAGACGTTGCGGCTCCCGATCAGTCCTCTTCGCGCCATTGCACCCTTCTGTCGATGGACCTCTCGGTCCGCTGGGTGATCCACGCGTTGACGACTGAGGCCATGCTTGATCGTCCCTCAGACAGCCTCCGCTACACCTCTACTCATCCTCGGTGGGGTGGATCACCGCGAACCCGTCCAGGCTGACGGGCTCGGAGCCGAGGGTCTCGATCCGCAGCGTGTGCGGACCGGGGTCGCCCCGCCACCGGAAGACGATGGACGCGTCCTGGCGGTCCGCTTCGAACAGGTCGACCGTCGCGGCGACCCCCCCGTCGACGCTCACCGTCGCGGCGCCCTGTTGAGGTCCCGTCCTCGCCACCCATGCGACCTGCGAGCCGTCGAACGTGAGCGTCGCCGCCGCTCCGGCCTCGGCGGCGACACTGAGCCCGTTGCGCCATGCCTCCGAGAGGCGAACCTGGCGCCACGTGCCCTCGTAGGCGACGTGCTCGCTGTCCTCCTGGGGACCCCGCAGGACGAACATCGGTGCGAGCGCACGCGTCTCGCTCGTGGAGTCGCACGCGAACACCGCGTACGGAAGCCCCCGGCTGCCGAGCCGCAGCCGGTCCCTGGCGACCTGCTCGTTGAAGTGTCGGTGGTTGAAGTCGATGAGGAGCTGGCTCTGGCCGCCGCCCAGGGCCGAGCGCTCGACGAAGAATCGGAGCTGCTCGTCGTCCGTCGCGTCCCACGTGATGCGCATCGGGACACCCTCACTGACACGGCCCTCGTCGATCGTCACGTCGGGTTGCGACGTGAACACCGGCGGCGTCGGGGCCGGCGTCGGCACCGCCCGGTCGAGCAGCCAGAGCCGTGCGGGGTCCTCGCACTCGAGCGGATCGGCCTCGTCGCTGTCGAACGCCACGCGAGACCCATCCCTCGAGATGGTGAACCCATCGGCGTCGAACTCGTAGTTGGTCTGCTCCGACGTGGCACACGACCCGTCAGATCACAACGGACGGCCCGTACCTTCACGTGCTGCTGCCGGACGTCATTCCGCCGGATTGGGAGTTGCTCCGACACGAGCTGGATCCCGAGATCGACGAGGGAGTCACGCACATCACGTTCGCCCTGGGCCGATCCGCCGGCATCAAGCCCAACGACGCACATCTCCTCGAGCTCGTCGGCTCCCTCCGTTCGTCGGGCGTCGAGAGCGTCGTTCTGTCCTGAGTGCTGCTCCCCGAGACTGAGGGGGAGAACGCCCGGGGCGGCACCGGACATCGAGCGACCGCTGACGACCGCCTTCATCTCATGCTTCGAGGATGGGCGCTACGCTTCAACGATGCCGACCCCACCGAGCCGGCGCGATCACATCCTGATCGAGGCAGGGATGATCCTCGCCTCGGAGCTGTCGCTCGACGCGGTCCTGCAACGGATCGTGGAACTCGCGGTCGAGATCTCCGACGCGCGCTACGGGGCACTGGGCGTGTTGACACCCGACCGCCGCGCGATCGAGGAGTTCATCACGGTCGGGGTCACCGCGGAGGGGCGCGCCGCGATCGGTGATCCGCCCGTCGGTCACGGGGTGCTGGGGCTGCTCATCGAGGAGGTCGGGCCGCTCCGGATGCCGAACATCGGCGCAGACCCGCGATCGGTGGGGTTCCCACCGAATCATCCTCCGATGCGGTCGTTCCTGGGAGCCCCGGTGGTGTCCCGGGGAACGGTGTTCGGCAACATCTACCTCACCGAGAAGAATGACGCGCCCGAGTTCACCAGCGATGACGAAGCCACGCTCATCGTGCTGGCAGCGCAGGCCGGCATCGCGATCGAGAACGCGCGCCTCTACGAGGAGATCCAGCGGCAGCAGCGGGAGCTCCAGCGCCTGTCGGTCCTCGAAGATCGCGAACGCATCGCGAAGGAGCTGCACGACGGTGTGATCCAGTCGCTGTTCGCCGTCGGGATGGGTCTACAGGGGGCCGCTTCCTTCGCCAAGGACGAAGAGTTGGGCCGTCGCATCGAGGGCGCCGTCGAGGAGATCGATCGCGCGATCCGCGACCTGCGCAACTACATCTTCGGGCTACGACCGGGGATCCTCGCCGACCGGCAGCTCCGCCAGGCGTTGCAGGACCTCGGCACGGAGTTCGAATCGAGATCCGGCGTGGTCACGGTGGTGGACATCGACGAGGAGATCGCCGGAGCGCTCGCCTCTCGAGCCGGCGACCTGGTGCAGATCACGCGCGAGGCCCTCTCCAACGTCGGACGTCACGCGAAGGCCGAGACCTGCCGGGTCTCCCTGCGGCGGGGAGCCCCGGAAGGATTCGCCCTCCTGGAGATCGACGACGACGGCGTCGGCGTCCCTCCGGAAGGACCCGGTGCCGGCATGGGGCTCGAGAACGCGCGGGAGCGCGCGGCGTCGCTCGGCGGGGACCTCGCGATCGAGAGCGCGGTCGGAACCGGCACGACCGTCCGGCTCACGATCCCCCTCTGAGCCGGACGGTCGGACCCAAGGTCCCCGAGCTTGCGGGACGTTCGGCCCCCGGCACGGGGTGGACAAGCCCCGTTGATGGAGGCATGTTCGTGCGCTATTACGTCGAGCTTCCGGTCCACATCGACCGGATCGAGACGCGCCTGATGGCCTCGCCCGCCTCGTGGTTGCCGACCATGGCGGATGATGCGCACGCGTACGGGCAACGACTCCTCACGGAGGTTGGGTTCGGGGAGAGGCTTCGCGTGGCGAAGCGAGTGCTCGTGGAGGTCGGCCATCCGGTGCGGCTCCCGTCGAAGCTCGTGTTGCCGCTGCACTGGCAGGCAGCAGGCGCCGAAAACGCTCTTCCCGGTCCTCGACGCCGATCTCGAGGTCGCGCGGTTGACGCCGGGGACCACGCAGCTGTCGGTCAGCGCGCGCTACGTGCCGCCGCTGGGTTCGCTGGGATCCACGATCGACCGCGCACTCCTGCACCGGATCGCGGAGGCGACGATGAAGGACTTCCTCGATCGGATCGCGACGGCGATGCTCGACGGCGCCTCCCTGGTGTCCGCGCCACACGGCTAGCATGGGTCCCATGGTCGAGCCACCGCTCCGCGTGATGTTGGTGGACGACCATGAGGTCGTCCGTGGCGGGGTCCGGGCGATGCTGGAGACCACGGAGGACATCATCGTGACCGCCGAGGCGGCATCCGTCCGGGAGGCGATCGACGAAGCGGCGAGGTCACGCCCGGACGTCATCGTGATGGACGTCCGGCTCACGGACGGCAGCGGCATCGAAGCGACCCGTCAGATCCGCGCCGACCGACCGGCGACGAAGGTCCTCATGCTCACCTCGTTCGCCGACGATGACGCGCTGTTCGCCTCGATCATGGCCGGCGCCTCCGGTTACGTCCTCAAACAGGTGAACTCCGCGGAACTCCTCCGGGCGATCCGTGCGCTGGGCCGGGGGGAGAGTCTGCTCGATCCCGCGGTCACGACGTCGGTGCTGGATCGCCTGCGGAAGGGGAAGCACCTCATGCAGGACGAGCGGCTCGCGCGCCTGTCGCCGCAGGAGGAACGGATCCTCAGCTCGGTGGCGGACGGGGGAACCAACCGGGAGATCGGCGAGGAGCTCGGCCTGGCAGAGAAGACGGTGAAGAATTACGTCTCGAGCATCCTTTCCAAGCTCGAGGTTGCGCGTCGCGCCGAGGCGGCCGCGTACCTCGCTCGTCACACCACCACGCCGGGCACATTCGAGTAACGGCCAGGAGCACTCGCCTCGGGGCCGAAGGTCCCGACCCTTCCCGTCGAAGTCCCGCCCGTGGCAGGCCATCCGGCCGGTGTCGCCGCCACCTCCCCCGGCGATGCTAGGGCCATGAACACGCAGGGAACCATGACAGGGGAGGTGGGAACCATGACCGAGAGGTCGCGAACCATGACGATGCGGGAGCCAACCGCGCTCGAGATGCCCCCGGTGGAGCGGCTCGAGTCGGTCCACACCAAGGGGTTGCAGCGGGTGTTCGGAATCCTTCGCGTGGCGATGGGCTGGACGTTCCTGTGGGCGTTCCTGGACAAGGCCTTCGGGCTCGGCTTCGGAACCGGCCGCAACGCTGAGACCGGCGCCATCGTCTTCGGAGGCCCGGACGCGTGGGTCAACGGTGGATCTCCCACCGTCGGCGTGCTGGGGTTCGCCCTGAAGGGACCATTCAAGGGCTTCTACCAGACGATCACCGGCTACACGATGGGCGCTGCCGGACCACAGGCCGCCGCCTGGATCGACTGGGTCTACATGGTGTCGATGCTGGCGATCGGCGTGGCGCTGATCTTGGGGATCGGCACTCGGCTCGCCGCTCTCGGTGGGATCGCGTGGATGGCCATCTTCTTCACCGCCACGGCGATCTGGCCCGACAACAACCCGTTCCTGGATAACCACATCATCGAGGCGGTCGTGCTGGCAGGGCTGTTCCTGGCGAATGCAGGCCGATACTACGGGCTCGGGAAGGCATGGCAGCGGCTCGACTTCGTCAAGGGTCGCCGGTACCTGTACTGAGATCGGACTCACGCTGAAGGGGCGGGCCGAGCAGGCCCGCCCCTTCGGCATGTCGATCTCGGCCGACTTCGGCAGACTGCGCCGTGATGGACGAACCACCCGAGGAGCACGAACAGCGCGTCACACCGCTCGAGCTCTTCTTCGATCTCGTCTTCGTCTACGCGATCACGCAGGTGACGCGGCTCATGGCCCGGGATCCCACCTGGCAGGGCGTGGGGCGCGGCCTCGCCGTGCTCGCCGCGATCTGGTGGACATGGACGGGCTACGCGTGGCTCACGAACGCGCTCGAGCCGGAGGAGGGGAACGTCTGCGCCGGCATGTTCGGGGCGATGGCCGCGATGCTCGTCGTCGCCTTGGCGATCCCCGATGCGTTCGGTGAGGATGCGATGCTGTTCGCCGTCGCCTACTTCGTGGTGGGTCTGCTGAACCTGGTCCTGTTCCCGATCGCGGGGCGACGGGTCCCGAGCCTCCTCAGGCCCGCCGCGCGGGCCCTCCCCACGGTGACGATCGGACCGCTCGCGATCCTCGCAGCCGCATCCGTCGAGGGTCCCTGGCGTGCGACCCTGTGGGTCGTGGCGCTCGCCGTGATGTACGCGAGCGCCCTGATCGGTCACGGCAAGGGGTGGCACGTCTCACCCGCCCACTTCGCGGAACGCTATGGGCTCATCGTGATCATCGCGCTCCGGGAGTCCGTCATCGCGATCGGCTTCGGCGCCGAGGGCGTCGCGCTCGACTCCGGTGCCGTCGCAGCAGTCGTACTCGGTATCGCCGTCATCGCTGCCCTGTGGTGGGCGTATTTCGACGTCATCGCGCTCCGCGTGCAACGTCAGCTCTCGCGCACGAGTGGTGCGGTGCGGGCCCGGCTCGCACGTGATCTGTATCCCTACCTGCACCTGCCGATGATCGCCGGGATCGTCCTCCCGCGCTCGCGCTCGAGAAGACGGTCGAACACGTCGATGAGCCGTTGGCAGGGGTCTCCGCCGCCGCGCTCTGCGGCGGTCTCTCGCTCTACTACCTTGCCGACGTCGCGGAGCGCATCCGCCTGGTCCACTCCATGCGCCTCAGTACCGAGGAGCGTCCGGCGTGGATCGGGCCCGGGAGGCTCGCGGCCGGCGTCGTGTTGCTCGCGCTCATCCCGGTGGCGGTCGAGGTCCCGGCGCTCGCATCGCTCGCGCTCGTCACGGCGGTGTGCTGGGCGCTCATCGCATGGGACATCATGCATTACCGTCAGCACCGGATCGAAGTTCGACGCGCACGGCCGTAGCCTGACGGAGAAGGAGTAGCCATGGAATGGCCGCAGAGGGCCCTGGTCTCGTTGTGCTTGCTGCTCCTCACCGCGTGCAGCGGGGGGTCGTCTTCGTCGGATGCCTCGAAGCCGCCGGCCGCTGCGTCCGACCTCCAGGTGCCTTCGTGGTCCCTTCCCGCCGATCCGATGTCCCTCGCGCGGGAGGCCGGGCTGACGCCCGACACGAAGGAATACCTCACCTACCACGTGCACGCCCATCTGGACGTCTTCGTGGATGGGCACCCCGTGGAGATCCCCGGGGGGATCGGCATCGAGATCAGCGATCCTGCCGTGCAGGCGTTCGGTTCCAGTTACGGCGGGATCCCGGAGGAGGGATGCGAGCAGGTCTGCATCTCTCCCCTCCACACACACGACCCGGATGGAGTGATCCATACCGAGGCGCCGTCCGATGCCCGATTCACACTCGGCCAGTTCTTCGTGGAGCTGGCCGTCCCACTCGACGCTTCGTGCGTGGACGAGTTCTGCACGCCGGACGTCCCCGTGGAGGTATTCGTCGACGGGCAACGCCATTCGGGGAACCCCGCTGACATCGTCCTCAGCGACGGTCAGGAGATCGCGATCGTCATCGGCACACCACCCGCCGAGATCCCGGATACGTTCCCCGGCGGGTGAGAAGTACGACACGGCACCGGGCGCTGGTTGGCGGTCGCACCGGGCAGACGGGCCGGCGGCGGGAGTACGACCCCTCGTGGCGACCTCGGCCGTAGTACGCCGACACCGGGACTGAGAAGGACAGCGCTGCTGACTCCCTCGTTACCGGCCATGCATGGCATGTTCAGCGGAACCGGGGGATTTCCTGAGGTGTCTGATGTCTCAGTACGAGGATGCTTGATCGATGAGCGGTGATCCTGGTCGACGGCACCTGGTCGTCGCGCTGGGGTTCTTCTTGTTGGTGGATGCGGGATGCCAGGCTCAACATGCCGGTCTGCTTGCCGGTAGCGAGGCCGCACCATCCTCGACTCACGAAGACCCTGGTGCGGCAACCACTGGGTCCCCCTTGCGGATACTTGAACAGGGATCGAAGGATCTCCCCCAGGAAGGGGCTGGTCATCGGTCGCGGAGGTGACCTCCTGTTCCTCACAACGGACGGGGACACCCTCGCGAGCCTGGACCATGTCCGCCTCTACTACGAGAGGACGGTACCTGGCCCGGTCGTCGTGCGGCGAGGCGGCACCTTCTACCAACTCAACATCGACCGAGGCGTGCTGGAGTCTTTAGCCAGCCGAGACACCGCGTCCGACCTGTCGCCGCAGTTCCAGTCGGACATCGACCTTCCGATGCCGCCGCACGACGACGCGGTCGACATGGCCGGGAGATGGGCGTTCGTGTTGCCGGACGCGAATGGCACGTCGAAACTGGCGATGGTCCGGCGAGTGCGAGGTACTGCATGCGATGTTCGTCGATGCTGATGGAGTCGCTCCCGCCGCACCGGTGACGGGCGAGGCGACATTGGCGGATGCACCGGCCTCCACCGCGCTTGGATGAGACGATGCCGGCCGTGCGCTTGTCTATCTCCACAGGGGTGCCTGCTCTCCCGCATTCTCGCGAGCTGGCATCTATGCATTCAATGGTCCAGGCATCGGGAGCCCAACGGGCCGGATCGAGGCGGTGCGCATGTGGGGTTCGGAGCCGTGAGCGAGTGAGACCCGACTACTATCTCGAGCATGTCCGGCGGATCGGAGGCATCGTGCATCCAAGCCCGAAGTCTGTCTTGGCGGCTCGAAGGTCCCCGTGATCGTCCGCTTGCGACAGTAGGCAGAGCCGCGGATCGCAGCTACCGATCGAGAGGAGGACGGATGCCTGAGCGTCCGTACGAGCCGAACCGTGGGCCGATGCCGTGGTCGCGTAAGTCCGGCGAGCGTGTGTCACGGCTGGGCGCAGTCATCATGCTGGTGGTGGCCATCGCGGTCATGGTGGGGTTGGTTCTCCTACTACTCCGGTGAGCCCCGGCTTTTCTTAGCGTGCAATCGCAGCCACGACCAGCCCGGTCGCTCGCGAAGGTCGCCAGCGACCGGGCGGACGCGGGGAGGGCGCGACCTTTGATCAACCGACTGCCGACGCGCCAGCGTGACGTGCGTGGCGGAATCCGAGCATCGAAAGGACCGCGAGCATGAGACCGGCCACGATCAGCGCGAAGCCGACGCACAGCGCGATCGTCGCGACCGTCCACCAGCCGTAGGCGTTCAGCAGGATCGATCGAAGGGTCTCTCCCTTGAACAGCGTGTCGGCCTTCACCTGCAGGTCGGCCGCCGTCTTGGGATCCAATCCTTCTTCACGTGCCGCCGAGCTCGTCTCCGAGTTCGTCTTGCCGTCGTTCACCTCAGCGAGATGCCCCCCGATATAGCGGGAGAACGCCCTCGGCCTCAGGCCCGGTGTCCACGGTCTGACCCGCGAACGCGCCGAGCTCCTGCTGCTCACATGGGCAGAATCCCCGAACCGGGAAGAATCCATTGGCCACGTTGGTTGCATCGGCCAAGCCGGTGAGAGGGGAGTTGGACGATGGTTGACACGATGCGAGCGTTCGGGCTGGCGGACGAGACGCCGAGCGCGGGATTCCTGGTCCCGCTCATCGAGACGTACGGGTTCGACGAGATCCCGCGGGCGCTCGGTCTGGTCGGTACGCGTCATGCTCGCGGCAAGGTCGCGATCCGGATGGCGTAGCGCCGAGCGGCGTCCGGTCCCTGCATCTCCTCGCCGGCGTCGTGAGCTGGCACACCAGGGAGATCTCGATGTCGGGTAAGGTCTCTCGTTCCGTGAGGGTCACCTAGGAGGAGCAGCCGTGTTTGCCAAGCTCGGACGTTGGTGTGTTCGCAACCGGGGCAAGGTCGTCCTGCTCTGGCTCGCCGCGCTGATCGTGACCGGCGGCCTCAGCAGCATGCTCGGCACCGCGTACAACACGGAGTTCGCGCTTCCCGACGTGGAGAGCCGCCGCGGGTTCGACATCCTCGATGAGCACTTCGCCGACTCGGGCGCGGGTGGGGAGGGCGGAACGATCGTGTTCCGCGCCGAGCAGGGCGTCACCGACCCCGATGTGCAGCGACCGATGACCGCCTTCTTCGATGAGGCCAGCAAGATCGAGGGCCTCACGCTCACCAGCCCGTACACGCCGGAGGGGGCTCAGCAGATCGCCTCGCAGGGTCCGGAGGCCGGGCGCGTCGCCTATGCCCAGATCGGGCTTCCTCGCACCATCACGATCGAGGAGGCGACGGCCATCAGCGCGGAGCTGCGGGGGCTGATACCGGAGATCCCGGGTGTCCAGATCGAGATCGGAGGAGCGCTGCTCGCCGAGTTCGAGGTCCCGAGCTCGGAGCTGCTCGGCCTTTCGTTCGCCATCATCGTGCTCATCCTCGCCTTCGGGTCGGTGCTCGCCATGGGCCTGCCCGTGGGCATCGCCCTGGCCGGCATCGGCGTGGGCACGATCCTCGCCGGGCTGCTCAGCCACGTCCTGTCGATCCCGGACTTCGCCACCACGGTGGCCGTCATGCTCGGCCTCGGTGTCGGTATCGACTACGCGCTGTTCATCGTGACCCGGTACCGGGAGAACCTGCACAAGGGGGCATCCGTCGAGGACGCGACCGTCGTTGCGATCGACACCGCGGGCCGGGCGGTCGCGTTCGCGGGGACGACCGTCGTCATCTCGCTGCTCGGCATGGTCCTGATGGGTCTGGCGTTCATCACGGGACTCGCCGCCTGCGCTGCCGTCGTCGTCGCGGTCACGGCGGTCGCGTCCCTCACATTGCTCCCGGCGCTCCTCGGCTTCGCTGCCCAGCGGGTCGAGGTGACCCGGTGGCGGGGGCTGATCGCGGCTCTCCTGGTAGCGACGGGTCTCGTCGGCGTTGCGCTCACCTTCCAGCCGTTGGCCATCGTCGGGATCTCGCTGGCCGTCGTCGTGATGGCCGCGAGCTTCGCCTTCGCACCGCTCCGGCGGGAGGTTCCCCACCGCCGACCACGACCGCTCGACGAGACCCCCGCCTACCGATGGAGCCGGTTCATCCAGCGCCGCCCGTGGACCTCTGCGATCAGCGGCGCGCTCATCCTGCTCGCGCTGGCGGTCCCGTTCTTCAGCCTTCGGCTCGGGTTCTCCGACGAGGGCAACTACCCGGAGGAGACGACCACCCGCAAGGCCTACGACCTGCTGGCGGCAGGCTTTGGACCGGGCTTCAACGGGCCGCTGCTGCTCAGCACCGAGGTCCCCGAGGGGACGGACCCGACGACGCTCGAGTCGGTGACCCAGGCCCTGGCGGCCGATCCGGGGGTGGCCTTCGTGACCCCCGCCGTCCCGAACGATCCCGAACAGCCCACCGCCGCACTGTGGCGGCTCTTCCCGACGACCGCTCCACAGGACGAGGCGACCACCGACCTGGTCTCTCGACTGCGCGACGACGTCATTCCGGCCGCCACGCAGGGGACGGGGCTGGACGTGGCCGTCTCGGGAGGGGTCGCGGCGTCGGTCGACTTCTCACGGTATCTCGCAGCGCGCATGCCACTGTTCATCGGCGTCGTCCTGGGTCTGTCCTTCCTCCTGCTGATGCTGGTGTTCCGGTCGTTGCTGGTTCCCCTCAAGGCGGTCGTGATGAACCTGCTGTCGATCGGAGCGGCGTACGGCGTGGCCACCGCGATCTTCCAATGGGGCTGGTTCGGAAGCGTGCTCAACATCGAACCCGCCCCGATCGAACCGTTCGTCCCGATGATGATGTTCGCCATCGTGTTCGGCCTGTCCATGGACTACGAGGTGTTCCTGCTGTCCCGGATCCGCGAGGAGTACGTGCGAACCGGGGATAGCCGACTCTCGGTCGCCGACGGCCTGGCGGCCACCGCACGGGTGATCACGGCGGCGGCGGCCATCATGGTCGTGGTGTTCGGCAGCTTCATCGGCGAGAGCGACCGCATCATCAAGCTGTTCGGCGTCGGCCTCGCCAGCGCGGTGCTCCTCGACGCCACCATCGTCCGCATGCTGCTGGTGCCCGCCACGATGGAGCTCCTCGGCGACGCCAACTGGTGGCTGCCGAGATGGCTCGATCGTGCCCTCCCGCGGGTCGCCGTCGAGGGCGAGGACCTCGAGGTGTCACCGCCCGAGCTCGAGACCGTGTGATCCGGCCGTTGCGTGATGGGCGCAGCCGGGCCTGACGGCGCGGCGTCGTGCCCGATGTCCCGCTCGCTCGACGCTGCGCCCTCGTGAAGCGCCCGCTACGCCACGGCTGCGCACCGCGTCAAGGGATCGGACGGGAGGACGGGCGAGCTGGTCCACCATTCGCATCAGGGCGGGGGGTGACAGGGGGTTGACGTCTGGAGCATCCCCACCGAAGATTGCCATGACTGGGTCAATCCGACCCGACCGCGTGACCACCTAGGTCGATGAGTGTGCGAGGTGCATCCCCTGCGTGAACGAACGAACGGACGTGTTCGTGAACTCGTTGTCATCGTCGCCGTGTCGGCGTCATCCCTGGTCGTCGGCGTGGGTCCTGCGATGGCGGCGTGCTCCTGGGCCGACGAAAGCCCGAGCACGACGAGTGAGTCGACGAAGTGGATGGATGTCGCTGCTCTCTCGGCGACCGACGTCCTAGCCGTCGGATTCCGGATCCCTCAGGACGTCGATGCTGATTCGCAGTCGGTGATCGCCCGATGGGACGGGGTGTCATGGTCACCCGTCGAGCATCCGTTCCAGCTCAACAGCGCCCTTTCCAGCGTCTCGGCGGTGTCCCCGACGAACATCTGGGCCGTGGGGCATCGCTACGTGGACGAGACCGCGAGGGCCTACGTCCTTCATTACGACGGATCATCCTGGTCCGAGATCCCGTCTCCCGCGGCATCGATCCCGTGGAGCCCGCTGAGCTCCGTCGATGCCAGACCGCGCCGTGCGATCGCCGTGGGGTCGCTCGGGTCTCAGCCGCTCATCATGCGCTGGGACGGTGGCGCCTGGAGCCTTCAGGACTCGCCGACTCCCCGCTCTGGGCGTCTACAGAGCGTGGCGATGCTGTCGCCGAACGACGCGTGGGCCGCGGGATGGCGAAGCAACAAGCGCCGAACCCTGATCGAACATTGGAACGGGCGGAGGTGGAGGGTGGTCCAGTTGCCCGACGATGGCTCCGACGCATCGTTCGGGGGGATCGCATCCGTTCCGGGAACCGATCAGGTGTGGGCAGCGGGCGTGGATGGTGCGCACGCCCTGTTCGCGCACTATGACGGAACCGACTGGACGGTCGTGCCGTCGGCCGTGACCGACTATCGGCGAACCGAGATCACCGACGTGGTGGCCATGTCGGGGACCGATGCGTGGGCGGTCGGAACGGCATACGTGCCCGATGTCCCGTTCGATCGAAACGTCGACCTCGTGGAGCATTGGGATGGTTCGACATGGAGGCTGTCCCGACTCCCGCCGGACACGGGGGACGGCCTGGGCTCCGTCGCCGGGGTGACCGGCACGGATCAGGTGTGGGCGATCGGCTCTCGTTGGGACATCACTGCCGGCCTCGCCCACCCAACCGCCCTTCGCCATTGCTAGGTCGGCCCGGACGCGATCGAGCCGGCCGTTCCGGCGTATGGATCTCCGCTCCTCCGGCCGGATGAACCTCAGCTCGCCGGTTCAGTGGACGTATGGTTCACGCATGCGACGGCTCACCGAATCTCCACGGGCCGACGAGTACGCCTGGTCGTGGAGGGCCGTCGCTCCGTGACACGAGCGACGGCGTCGTTCCTCACGTGACGGAACGCTCCTCGATGGCGCGGTCAGAGACCGTGCTCGATCGTCTCGCACGAGACCGGGACATCGCCCCGGTCCTTTCGACATCGATCGTTCCCACGCCCCGCCGTCAGTCGTTCGCCGATGCGCCCGTCGCGACCGTTCACGGTGTCGTCGCCGGCACCGCCACGGAGCTGATCCGCGCCGCGCTCGCCGGCGACAACATCGTTCCCGGCACCGCCGATGACCGTGTCATCGCCCCCACCGCCTAGCAGCACGTCGTCCCCACCGAGACCGGAGATCACGTCGTCGCCCGTGCCCCCGCAGATGAAGTCGCGCTCCGGCGTGCCCTCGAGCACATCCGGCTCGGACGTGCCGGTGACGGAACATCCCGGCGCCCAGAGCGGCAGGTCGTCGGAGTGGTTGTTGAACGTCAGCCGGGTCGGTGGGCCACCCGTGGCGGGGGCCGTGTAGATCTCGCCCCTTCGGTGGTCCTGGACCCCCTCGTAGACGATCTCCGTGCCGTCCGGCGACCAGTCGGCGCTCCACACCCACGCCTCGGGGATGTGGTGCTCGTTCTGCCCGTCCGCGTCCACGACGCCGAGGCTCCCCGGGGACTTGAGGGCGTCGGCGACGAACAGCAACTGCTCGCCAGTCGGCGACCACTCCGGATCGCCGTAGTCACGAGTGAAGAGGAGCCGGGTCGCCCCCGTCCCGTCCGGGTGAACCGTCCAGATGTCGTCCATGTAGCTGTAGGCGATCGTTGAGCCGTCGGGGGACCAGTCCAGCGAATCCTCGCCTGCCCAACAGTCCCCACACGTCCCAGGCTCCCCGTCGTCGACCTCGAAATGGTCGAGCGAGGAGCCGTCGGCGGCCGCGATGTAGAGAGCGTCGTGGGACGTGGAGGGATCCCGGGCACCGAACGCGAGACGTGTGCGGTCGGGGGACCAGATCGGATTGGTCTCCAGCTTCGCGACGTCGCCGCTGACCAGCAGCAGGTCCCCACCGCCGACGGGCTCGGTGTAGAGCTTGCCCTCGATGACCCTGGCGACGGTGGTGCCGCCCCAGTACCACTCGTCCCCGCTGTCCGAGGCGACGAGATGCTCACCGGATCCGTCGATGTTCACGATGATGACGCCGACGGGGAAGGACACATACGCGATCTGCGTCCCGTCGGGCGAGACCCTGATGGCCCTCGGGTACGCCTCGGATCCAGGTTGTCTGGCCACGGACATGGTCCCGGTGCCGTCCGTCTCCATGGATCGGATCTCTGACCGGAGGGCATCGTTGACGAGGCGTGTCTGGGTGAAGACGATCCGACCGTTCGTGGGGAGCGGGGTGGTCCCGTGCGGCGTAGCCACGGAGGCGTCGACGCTCGCCGGAACGACCAGGAGGATCGCGAACGCCAGGCAGACGATCTGGAACGGCCGCAACCGGATCCTGCCGCAGGTGAGCCGCAGACGCTCGGTCATGGATCCCGGTCGATCGTCTCGCACGACACCGGCACGTCGCTCCGGTCCTTTCGACATCGATCGTTCCCCTGCCCTGCCGTCAGCCGTTCGCCGGTGCCCCCGTCCCGACCGTTCACGGTGTCGTCACCTGGGCCGCCTCGGAGCTGATCCGCGCCGCCCTCGCCGGCCACCACGTCGTTCCCGGCGCCGCCCAGGACGATGTCGGCTCCCCCGCCGCCCAGCAACACGTCGTCCCCACCGAGTCCGGAGATCACGTCGTCGCCCGAACCTCCGCAGATGAAGTCGCGCTCCGGCGTGCCCTCGAGCACGTCTGGCCCGGACGTCCCGGTGATGGAGCACCCCGGCGCCCAGATCGGGAGCCTGTCCGCCGCGCGGCTGAACGTCAGCCGGGTCGGTGTGCCACCGGCGGCGGGCGCCGTGTAGATCTCGCCATGCCGGTAGTCCTGTTCCCCCTCGTAGACGATCGCCGTGCCGTCCGGCGACCACTCGGCGCTGTCCACCCACGCCTCGGGGATCGTGCGCTCGTTCTGCCCGTCCGCGTCCACGACGCCGAGGAACCCCGGGGACCCGAGATCGTCGATGCCGTCGCGGATGTACAGGAGCTGCTCGCTGGTCGGCGACCATTCCGGTCTGCCGTAGTCGTGGAAACCGGAGAGGAGTCGGGTGGCCCCCGTCCCGTCGGGATGGACCGTCCAGATGTCGTGCATGAGGGTGTAGGCGATCGTCGAGCCGTCCGGCGACCAGGTCAGTCTGTCGACGCCTGCCCAACAGTCCCCACACGTCCCCGGCTCCCCGACATCGATCCGATCGAGCGAGGAGCCGTCCGCCGCCGCGATGTAGAGCCCGTCCTGGTGCGTGGAGGGATCCTGGGCCCCGAACGCCAGACGCGTGCGGTCCGGCGACCAGATCGCATAGGTCTCGAGCTTCGCGATGTCTCCGCTGACCAGCTGCAGGTCTCCTCCACCGAGGGGCGTGGTGTACAGCTTGCCGTCGATGATCTTCGCGACCGTGGTGCCGCCCCAGTACCACACGTCCCCGCTGTCCGGCGTGACGAGATGCTCACCCGATCCGTCGATGTTGACGACATGGACCTCGCTCCCGTAGGAGGTCGCGTAGGCGATCTGCGTGCCGTCCGGTGAGGCTCTGAGCGTCCTCACGTACGCTTCGGATCCCACCGCTCTGACCAAGGGTGTGTTCGCGCTGCCGTCCGCCTCCATGGACCGGATCTCTGATCGGACCTCATCGCCGACGACGTGTCCGTGCGTGAAGACGATCCGGCCGTTCGTGGGGAGCTGGGGATCGGTCGCCGCCGACGCTGTGCGCGGGACCGCTCCGGCTCCGAGCACGCCGAGCCCCACGACCGCCACGAGGACGACACGGAGCCGGCTCCGCGAGGGCCGGGCGGCGGAGCGGGCGAGGTTCATGGGACCTCCTGGCAGGTGACGTTCCAGTCAACCCCTGTGGTCGGGCTCGTGAACCGTCCATCGGCGGTAGCAGGGGGTACGTACGACCAGCTGGGGTCGGGGTAGCCGAGGTTTGGGCCATTCGTCCGGTTGCGCGACGGCGCATCACAGATGAGAATCCTCATCATGCCCGTGCGTCGAACCCCTCGTGCTCTGGTCCGGGTCGCCGTGATCGTCTGCGTGCTTGTGACCAGCGTGGCTCCGGCGTGGGCGGGGACACCGTGGCGGCAGGGCGGGTACAACGCCCGCAACATCGGGGAGAACCTGCGGGAGCGGGAGATCACCGCCGGCAACGTCGGCGGGCTCGAGATCGCGTGGACGAAGCCGCTCCGGGGGCATTCCTCATTCGTCCACACCGCCATCGTCGGTGGCCGCGTCTACGCCACCGGCACGATCTGCGTCAGTGGCTGCGCCGACATGCTGTGGGTGCTCAACGCGCGCACCGGCGCCACGCTGTGGCGGGCGCGGGTGGACGCCGGCGGAGGCACGCTCGGCCCTCCTTCTGTCGTCGACGGACGGATCGTGATCGCCTCGGGTGGTCCGGTCTCGACCGTGCTCAACGGCAGCGTGCACGTCCTACCGGCCCGGTGCGCCGACGATCGCTGCGGGGCGATCTGGAGCTCGTCCATCTGGTCAACGGGGATCGACGACCAGGACCCGCCGACGCCGATCGTGAAGAACGGCTGGATCTACGTGGGCGGTGGACAGGGCGGCCTGCGAGCGTACCGGCTCGACGGGTGCGGGCAGCCCGTGTGCGATCCGGCCTGGACCGGGCCGACCGACAACGCGCTCACACCGTCCGTCGATCACGGCGAGGTGGTCGTCGCGGGGTTCGACCCCGACGCCGAGCATCGGCAGTGGCTGGAGGCGTACCCCGTGGGCGGCTGCGGCGCATCGGTCTGCTCGTCCCTCTGGAAGCACCACACGGAGCCCGGCGGCACGCCCTTCCTGGGATGGTCCGACGTCAGCAACCGCGTGGGGACGGCGTTCGTGCAGTTCTCGCAGAGCCTGGAGGCGCTCGATCTCGGCGCGTGTCGCGCGGGAGCCTGCGAAACCTGGCGCGGTGTGACCGGGGTCAATCACACGGGCGGCCTCGCGGTCGGGGCCGACGCCGCCTTCGTGGCGAACGGAGGGCTGACCGCGTTCCCGGTCGGTGGATGCGGCGCACCGACCTGTGCTCCCGCATGGTCCGGATCCGTCTCCGGTGCGCACGATGTGAGCATCGCGAACGATCTCGTCTACGTCGCCGGTTTCGGATCGGTCTCCATCTTCGACGAGGCGGGGTGCGGCGGATCCGAGTGCGACCCGATCGCGCCGCCCATCGATCTTCCCGACGGATTCACGATCGGGTCCCGCCCGATCATCGGCGAAGGGATGGTGCTGCTCAGCGGTCAGGGGATCGTCGCCCTCCACCCCGCGGCGGCGTGATCACCGACGTTGTACGCGATCCGTAGGGTTGCGCGACATGACAACCGCGCATAGGGTGGCGAAGTGACTTCTTCACGACCCTCGACCTCCACCGCCTTCCTTGCGTTCCTCGCTGCAGTCGCGGTGCTCCTCATCACTGCGGCCGAGCCAGGGCATGCCGCCGCACCGACGAGCTGGAAGCAGTTCGGGGGGAACCCTGCGCACACCGGAACGACTCGGGGATCGACCGTGTTCACGAGCGACAACATCCAGGACCTGACGCTGGCCTGGAGGCGCGACCCTGGCATCGGGGAGCTCTCCCCGGCCTACGCTCGCGGAAAGGTCTTCGCGGCGGTCTCACGCAGCGCGGATCGCACGGTCCTCCTCGTGCTCGACGCGGACACCGGGCGGACGCTCTGGCGCGGGAGTGGGCTTCCGAGCGGAGTATCCGGCCAGCCGGTGATCGCGCATGGGTTCGTCTACGTGACCGAGGTCGATGGTTGGAGAGGGTATCCCGACGCCCATCTCGCAGCTTACCCGGTGCAGGGATGTGGGAGCTTGCGCTGCAAGCCGATCTGGACGGCGTCCTGGTACCAAGGTGTGAGCGAGGGCGAATTCCTGGTCGGCGACGGGCAGGCCACGGTCGCCCGCGGACACGTCTACGTGAACAGCATCACCCGACTGCTCGTCTTCGATGCCGACGGCTGCGGTGCGGCGACGTGCGAGCCGGTGTGGACCGCGCCTCACGACTACGGGTACGGGGCTGCGACGGTTGCCGGCGATCGCGTGTACGCGCAGGACGCGTCCCAGGACGTGGCCGCGTACCCTGCGGACGGGTGCGGCGAACCTACGTGTCTTCCCCTGTGGTCGGCCCGGATCGGCTACGCCAACCCGATCGCCACATCGGCGACGGTCCTCATCCAGTCCTCACAGAGGCTTGCCGTCTATCCCGTTGCCGGTTGCGCCTCGAGTCCATGCGAGCCCTCCTGGACCGTCGGCACCGGGGTCAACGGGATCGGCGGCATGGCGGTGGACGGACGTCAGGTGTACATCGCCAACCGCCGGCTCATCGTGACTGCCGCCGAGGGCTGCGGTGTCTCGGTCTGTCAGGTCTCGTGGATCGGGGATGACATCTATGCGACGGGAGTGAGCGTCACCAACGATGTGGCGTTGGTGAGTGCGAGCGAGTCGATGGCGGCGTTCGACACCGCCGGCTGCGGTCAACCGGTGTGCCAACCGATCATGACGTGGCCGTACGGAGGATCCCAGGTGCTCTATGCGCGAATCATCCAGCCGGTGATCGGCGAGGACATCGTGCTGCTCGGCGGGTCGGAGCTGACTGCCTTCCGGCTTCGTTGATCAGTCGGAGCGGTCGAAGACCAACACGGTCCTTGATCCGTGGTGGACCACGCACGTACCCAGAGCGCCCGCCCCGGCACACATCGGTGGGTAAGAACCTCCTACGGGGCGTCCGTCCGGGCCTGGCGGCACGTGGAGAACGAGGTGGGTAGGGTCTGAGCGTGTCTCCGTTCGTAGAGACCCTGGTCGAGCCGCCGCCCGAGCCCATGATCTCGCGTCGTCGCCTCCTCGGGGAGGTCCGTCGCCTCGGCGTTGCGGCTCACGACGTTGTCATGGTCCATGTGTCCATGAAGAGCCTGGGGTGGGTGGTCGGTGGGGCCGACACGGTCGTACAGGCATTGCTGGACGCGGTCGGACCGGAAGGCACGCTGGTCGCGACGTGCGGGTGGCACAGCGACACGTGGTACGGCTTCGAACGCTGGCCCACCTCGATGCAGGAGCTGTATCGGGCCGAGATGCCCGCGTTCGACCCCGAGCGGAGCGAGGCGACTCCCGAGGTCGGCCGGATCCCCGAACGGATCCGGACCTGGCCCGGGGCGATCCGGAGTACACACCCCGAGTCGAGCCTCGTCGCGATCGGCCCAAGGGCCCAGTGGTTGCTGGACCCGCATCCGCGTGACTTCCCCTCGAGCGAGGGTTCGCCACTCGCGCGCCTGGTCGAGGCCAGGGGGAAGGTACTCATGCTCGGAGCGCCGCTCGAGACGATCACGCTCCTGCATCACGCGGAGACGATCGCCGCCGCACCGAACAAGAGACTCGTTCGGTATCCCGTTCCCGTCATGGAGGAGGGCCAGCGGACCTGGTGCATGGTCACTGACATCGATTCGACGAACGGGGCATACGACTACGCGAGCGTGAGTGAGGCGGATGCGTTCGAGGTGATCGGGGAGGCCGCGATCGCAGCGGGTGTCGGCGTGCGAGGGCCCGTCGGGGCCTCGACCAGCGTGCTGTTTCCCGCAGCCGAGTTGGTGGAGTTCGCGGTCGCATGGATCGAGACGCGCTTCGCCTAACCGCGGCCCAACGGTGAGGGCGGGCTCCGCGGATGCGGCAGGTCCGGGAGTCGCCGCGCGCAGTGCAATACGATGAACGCTGGTGCTTGCCGGAGGGGGTCCAGAGACCTATGCAGCTCTCATGGCGCTGGGCGTCGGGGGCGACGCTGCTGGCCTCGTCCTGGTCGTCGTCGGAGAACTCCGGGCGAGGCGCCGGGGGCTGTCTGGCCGTCCGGCGCATCTTGGCCTGATCAAAGGTGCGCTCGTTCTGCTGGGGTCGGCAGCCGCATTCTTTCTGGCAGGGACGTTCAGCGGAGCCATCTGCATCACTCGCGGGTGCGTCTCCTCAACTCACGGGAGCTCGTTTCCGCTACCGGGCATGATCTGCTCCGTCCTGGCTGCGGTCCTCTTGCTCGCGATCTATCTGGCGACCGGCACTGGACGCTCACGGTAGGACGAGACCGACTCTCGAGGTCGTCTCCGCCACCCGGCCCAGCCTGTCGTTGCCGCGGTGGTTTCAGGCAACGCGTGAGTGCACGACCGACTGCTGTACGCTCGCGAGCGTGGCGACCAGCTGCCCACACTGCACTCCCACGGCCCCGTTCCTGGAATCGCCGATGTGCTACGCGGTCTGGGCCTACGAGCCGCCCGAGGGTGGTGTCCTGATCTGTCCGCGCGCCCATCGTGAGACCGTGTTCGAGCTTTCACCCGAGGAGTGGCAGGAGACGGGGTCGTTGTTGATCAGTGTGAAGGCTCACATCGACGAGCGCGTCGTCCCTGACGGGTACAACGTTGGCTGGAACGTCCACGCAGCGGGCGGGCAGGTCGTGGCGCACGCTCACCTCCACGTCGTCCCACGCTGGCTCGATGAACCTCACGCGGGGAAAGGGCTCAGGTGGTGGATCAAGCAACCCGACAACAGACGACCCACGTGACATCGAGTTGATGCACGGCTCGGGCGGGACCGCACCCGAAGCGGTTCGTCGGCCTGGAGGGTTGACTCGAAAGGGAACCCTGACGTAGTGTCCGAGACTGCGCCTGCGCAGAACCCGTCACACGTGAGAGGACAACGTGGACGCACTCCGAGGAACGTCCACCGCCGTACGGGCAGGTCTGCTCGTGGCGATCGCATCGTTCATGGCTCTCGCGCCGACCGCTCGCGCCGGCACGGCGACGTGCTCAGTCGAGAACGGACGTTCCGGTGATGACTACACCACCCTCCAACCCGCCGTCGACACCGCGAAGGACGGGGACACCCTGCTCGTGCACGGTCGGTGCGTCGGCAACACCGTGATCGAAGGCACGTCGCTTCGCCTCGAAGGAGTGCCCACCGCCGAGGAACCCGAGCCGACCCTGGATGGCGGTGGGATGGGCACAGTGCTGAACGTTCGTCGTGAGGCGCGCGTCGTGCTCGTGGATCTGATGGTGACGGATGGAGCAGCCGCACGCGGAGGCGGCGTACGTCTGAGTCGCTTGAGTGCACTCTCGCTGAGGGGCTCCACCGCGATCACGGGCAACAGCGCGAGTCTGTACGGAGGCGGCGTCAACGCCAAGCACGCCACCGTCGCGTTGCACGGTGCCGCGTCCATCAGCGGGAATAGCGCGGGCGAGGACGGCGGTGGGATCCTGGCATCCGGCCCGGGCAGCATCGTCCTGAGCGGGAACTCCTCCGTCGACGCCAACACGTCCGCAAGCCGGGGCGGCGGGGTCAGCGCCGCAGGTTCCATCACGCTCAACGATCACGCTGCGATCACGGGCAACACCTCGGTGATCGCGGGCGGAGGCATCTACGCGTGCTGCCGCGGCATCGTCATCATGAACGATTCGGCCACGGTGAGCGCGAACGTCACCACGGGGACGGGCGACGGGGCCAGCCGCGGTGGCGGGATCGCCGCGAGCGGCAGGGTGACGCTGAACGGTTCGGCGTCAGTGATCGGCAATACAGTCGAGGACGATGGTGGCGGCATCTTCTCGTGGACCGGAGTCATCATGAACGACTCGTCGTCGGTCGCCGGGAACTCGGCCACCCGGGGAGGCGGTATCGTTGCACGCCTCCGAGGCGTCGCGGTGCGCGGTTCGGCGTCGGTCACCGGGAACACGGCGGCGAACTACGGCGGGGGGATCTGGACCTGGACCTATGCAGACCCCGCGGGTGCCGCATCCGTGAGGCTGTACGGCACCGCCTCGGTGGTCGGCAATACGGCGGGAGTCGCAGGCGGTGGGATCGTGTCGGCGGGCGGAGTGTACGTGTGCTCCGAAGCCGTCGAGATCAGCCCGAACGACCCCGATGATCCTCCGCCAACGCTCGCGTGCTAACGGATCGAAACGTGAAGCGCACGGATGCGGCATCATCTCCGGATCGTGAAACGTGGATCAACTGGTGGTACTACCCGAACACGGACTGGGCGGCCACCACGGGACGAGTTCCTGAACGCCTGGGCGAGCTGAGATCGATCCGGCTGGGTGGAGGACCCGGGTCATCGACCCGGGTCCTCTTGCGTCCCAGGTCGTGCCGCCTGCTCGGTAGACCAACCGGCACATACATGCCTGCCTCGAGACGCTGGGTCGCCGGCAGCCCACCCGAGCGACCCTTCGGATTCCAGGAGCGGGTTCCCGGGTAACTAGGTACGTGGCGGTACGAGGATCCCGGACCATCGGCCGTCCCGGTGCCGCCATCGTCCCAACTGCCGATCCGATGAGGGGGAGACAGATGCAGCATCACATTCCGACCGGCACGGGCAGCTTCCCGCGTGAGATCGACGGCCTCCCGTCCGCGAGCGCGACACCGGACCTGCGGCTTGCGGACGGCGACCGGCTCGACCTCCGGATCGGGCCGGTGGCGAACCGGATCGGGGACGCCGTCGTCCGGATGCTGGCGTACAACGGATCGATCCCCGGGCCGACGCTTCGGGTGAGGCAGGGGTCCGAGATCGTCGTCAACGTCACGAACGAGGGTGACGTCGATGCCACGGTGCACTGGCACGGGCTCCGCCTGGAGAACCGGTACGACGGCGTGCCGCATGAGACACAACAGCCGATCCCGGTCGGCGGGATGTTCACCTATCGGGTCCGGTTCCCGGACGAGGGGCTGTACTGGTACCACCCGCACATCCGCGAGGATTACACGCTCGACATGGGGCTCTACGGCAACATCATCGTCGAGCCGTCCGATCTGGACTACTGGCCGGCCGTGGATCGCGACGTGGTGCTGGCGATCGACGACTTCCTCCTCGAGGAGGGCAGGGCGGCCACGTACGATCGCTCGGGCCCGGACCACGTCGCGATGGGCCGGTTCGGCAACGTGCTCCTCGTCAACGGCGCGTCCGAGTGGTCGCTCGACGTGCGCCGTTGGGAGGTCGTCCGGTTCTTCCTCACGAACATGGCGAACACTCGCGTCTTCAACCTGCGGTTCGCCGGCGCGACCATGAAGCTCGTCGGGGGCGACAGCGGCCGGTACGAGCACGAGGAGTTCGTCGAGGAGGTCATGATCGCTCCCTCCGAGCGCGCCGTGGTCGACGTGCTGTTCGATGAGCCGGGCGAGGCCGTCCTCGAACACGCCACACCCGACCAGGTCTCCGCGCTCGGCCGGATCTCGATCTCGGACCAGGGGACCCCGTCGGCGGCCGTCGGCTCGTTCCGGACCCTGCGGCGCAGTCGGGAACTCGAGTCCGAACGGGAGCGGATCCGCGCGGACCTCCAGCGAGAGCCGGACAAGGTGCTCGCCCTGGTCGCCGAGATGGACGTGGCCGCCCCGTCCGGCGGTGACACGGCGAGGACTGAGGGGCCGCGGTTCGCGTGTCCCATGGACCCGGAGATCGTGAGCGATGTGCCGGGCCGCTGCCCGAAGTGCTGGATGAAGCTCCTCCCGATCGACCTCGTGCCGGCCGCGCTCGCGCTGTTGGACGAGTCGCTGCACGGGAGCGAGCACGCGGGAGGCCACGAGGAGCACGGTCACGCCGCTGGAACCATCGAGTGGGAAGACACGATGGAGGACGTGAACCGGATGACCACCTCCGGCAACACGCGGTGGCTGCTGGTGGACCGTCAGACCGGCGCTCAGAACGCCGGCGTCGAATGGGCCTTCACGGTCGGGGATCGGGTGAAGATCCGGCTCGTCAACGAGATGGACTCCGATCATCCGATGCACCATCCCTTCCACATCCACGGTGCGGGCCGCTTCCTAGTGTTGTCGCGTGACGGTGTCACCGAACCGAACCTCGTCTGGAAGGACACCGTCCTGGTCAGGACCGGCGAGGTTGTCGACATCCTGCTCGACGTGTCGAACCCCGGTCTGTGGATGGCGCATTGCCACATCGCCGAGCACGCGGCGAGCGGGATGATGTTCAGCTTCAACGTGGCCCGCGCGGAGGCGGTCTGACCGCCGCCGCGGGGGCGGCTCAATCGGAGGACGAGAAGCGCCGCATGACCCGCAGGAGGTAATTTCTGCGGTGCAGCGGATCGTGGTCCGTCCGCGGCCGGGTCGGGATCGTGCCGCGCACCGGTTGGTAGCGGCCGAAGGCGCATTCCAGGACGCCCTCGCCGCGCGTGAGCCCCGGCACCTGTTGCTGCAGCTCGTGCACCCGCGCCGCCGGGATCTCCCCTCGGAGCGTGCACGTCGAGCCGTGCACGGTGGGTACGTCCGGCACCGCGCCCAGCCGGGTGAGCACCGGGAAGATCGAGCCGATCGTGTCCACTGGGACCTCGAGGTCGAAGCGATGCATCGGCTCGTAGACCCTCGTGCCGGCCTGCTGCAACGCGCTCATCACCACCAATGGCGTCAGGTTCCGGAAGTCGCCGGCGGTGCTCGAGCTGCTCTTGTCGAAGCCTTGACCACGTGCGCTCTGGCGTGCCCAGTAGCCGGAGTGCGTCATCGTGACCGTGCAGTCGGCGACGTCCCAGCCGTAGATCCCCTGGTGAAGCGTCTCCCGCACCGTCTCCTCGACGGCCGTCAGGAAGGAGCGGGGGAGCGCTCCCGGCTCGATCTCCAGCCGGAACGTCACGCCGCCGCCGATCGGGGCCGGCTCCACGCGCAGCCCGACGGTCGCGAGGAACGGATTCGGCGCAACGTCGATCGTCTCGACCGCCGCGCCCTCGCCGACGAGTCGTTCGACGCAGATCGTGGTCGTCTCGCGGAACCCGACGGCGACGCCGAACTCGTTCGCGAGCGTCGCCTGGATGACCTCCTTCTGCACCTCCCCGTAGAGCGAGACGAACAGCTCATGTCGGATGTCGTCCTGCCGGAGGTTGATCAGGGGGTCCTGCTCGGCGAGCTGGGTGAGCGCACCGTGGAGCGCGCCACGGTCGGCGGCTCGGTCGGGTACGACGACGGTCTCCAGGGTCGGCGGCGCGAAGTGGTGGCGATCCGAGCTCAGTCCCGGGCTGCCGATCGCGTCGCCGATCCGGATCTCGCTGAGCCCCCAGACCTTGCCGATCTGTCCCGCGGCGACCGAGCCACGCCGGGCGGCCGGACCGTCGTCGACGGCGCTGATCGCCGTGACCTTCCCCTCGTGGTCGGGGCCGAATCGCACCCGATCCCGCGTCCCGAGCCGCCCCGAGAACATGCGGACGTACGCGACCTTCTCTCCGGCCGGACCTCGCTCGATCTTGAAGACGGAGCCCGAGACGGGGCCGTCGGCGTCGCCCTCGGTCGCCGGGAGCAGCGCTGCGATGCCGTCGATCAGTGGACCCACGCCGGCGCCGGTGATGGCCGACCCGAAGAACACGGGGTGCACCTCCGCCCGCCCGGTCTGCGCAGCGAGCGCATCCCGGAGTCGGGGGTGCGGGACCGTCGCCTCGTCCTCGACGTAGGCGGCAAGCAGGGCGTCGTCATGGTCGGCGAGCAGGTCGCCCAGCCTGTCGGTGAACGCCACGTCGGCGGCATCGAACGGTGTGGATCCCGCGGAGCGCGTGCCGAGACCCTGCACCGATCCCATCTGGACGACGGACGGCGTGAGCCGATCGGAGATCTCCCGCAGGACCCGTTCGTCGTCGGCGCCACGCCGGTCGATCTTGTTCACGAAGAGGAGCGTGGGGATCTCCAGCCGCTGGAGCGTCCGCATCAGCACCCGAGTCTGCGACTGGACGCCCTCGACCGCGGAGATCACCAGCACGGCGCCGTCCAGCACGCTCAACGCACGCTCCACCTCGGCGATGAACTCCGGGTGGCCCGGCGTGTCGATCAGGTTGACGGTGACGTCCCCGACCACGAAGGACACGACGGCCGACTTGATCGTGATGCCACGCTGCCGCTCCAACGCCAGTGAGTCGGTCTGCGTGCTGCCCTCGTCGACGCTGCCGACCCGGTCGATGACGCCGGCGGCGAAGAGCAGCCGTTCGGTCAGTGTGGTCTTACCGGCGTCGACGTGCGCCAGGATCCCCAGGTTGAGTGTTCGCACGATGCGTCATGTCCTTCAGATAGGTGTCTCCCCTCTGGATGGACATGAACGCCTTCATGCGGATCTCCTTCTGGTCGGCCGGTCCGGACAGTGAAGCAGATGGTCACCCCGGAGGGCAACCGACCTGATCTGCACCCGTCACTCTATGCTCGACCGATGATCGAGCCGCTGCGGTCATGCGTGGACGTGTCTCCATGAAGGCGATCGTCCAGGATCGGTACGGCTCCGCCGACACCCTCCAGCTCCGCGAGGTCGAGGAGCCGGTGGTGGGAGACGATTCGGTGCTGGTCCGCGTTCGCGCGGCCTCGGTCCATGCCGACGTCTGGCACGCCATGCGAGGTCAGCCGTACGTCCTCCGCATCCTGGGTTCCGGGCTGCGCACGCCCAGGAACCGCATCCCGGGAACGGACCTGGCGGGCCAGGTGCAGGCGGTCGGAACGAAGGTGACGCGCTTCCGGGCTGGCGACCAGGTCTTCGGGCAGAGCTTCGTCGGGAACCTGTGGCGCCACGGCGGTGCCCTCGCCGAGTGCGCGGCCGTGCCGGCGTCCCGCCTCGAGCTGAAGCCGGCCAGGCTGACGTTCGAGCAGGCCGCGGCCGTCCCTACCTCCGGAACGCTCGCGGTGCAGGGCGTCCGCGACGAGGGGCGGGTCCAGCCGGGTCAGCGTGTCCTGATCAACGGCGCCGGCGGGGCCGTGGGGACGTTCGCGGTGCAGCTCGCCGCGGCCTCCGGAGCCCAGGTCACGGGCGTGGACGCTCCCGACAAGCTCGACATGCTCTGGTCGATCGGTGCGGATCGGGTCATCGACTACACGCAGGAGGACTTCACCCGCGGGGACGAGCGCTACGACCTGATCCTCGACCTGGCGGGGGCGCGACCGTGGTCCGAGTGCAAGCGGGCGCTCACGCCCGACGGGACGTACGTCCTCAGCGGGTACGACCAGTTCGGGAGCTCCGGCCATCGCTGGTTCGGAAGCCTGGGTCGGTTCGCCAAGCTCATCGTGGTGTCCCCGTTCGAGCGGAACCTCCACCCCTTCCGAGGCGCGAAGGACCCCGGGGACCGGTTGGTCGTCTTGAAGGACCTCCTCGAAGCGGGGACGCTCACGCCCGTCATCGACCGGACCTATCCGCTCGGCGAGGTGCCCGAGGCGATCCGCTACCTGGAGACCGGGCGAGCCCAGGGAAAGGTCGTCATCACCGTCTGACAGCGGCTTCCTCGCCATCCGGGTCCGGACCACCGGAGGCGCTCGGTCCGCCGCCCGCCGACTCATCCCGCAAGGAGCGGGGTCTCCGGGCCCTCCCACGCGTCATATTGCCGTGGACATGCACGACGAACGTCTCATTCACGTGCACGAACCAACCGCGGATCCGCTGGCCGAGCTGTACGAGCGCTCCGTCGGGCGGATGGTCGCGCTCGCCCGGCTGCTCACCGGCGACGCCCATGCCGCCGAGGACATCGCGCACGACGCGTTCATCCGCTCCGCCTCGCGACTGGGGGCGATGCGCGATCCCGGGCGGTTCGACGCCTACCTGCTCCGCGCCGTCGTGAACCTCTGCCGCTCGCGCGGTCGTCGCCACGCCGTCGAGCGCGCCTGGTTGCGGCGGGAGCGCGAGCCCGCACCCGCCGCGGGACCGGCCCCCGAGGAGCGCGACGCCGTCTGGACGGCCGTGCTCGCCCTCCCTCGCCGCCAGCGGGAGGCGGTGGTGCTGCGCTTCTACGAGGACCTGACGGAGGAGCGCGTCGCACAGGTGCTCGGATGCTCGGCCAAGGCTGTGAACGGACTGATCGATCGGGCGAAGGCCTCGCTCCGAGAGGCGCTCGACGAACCGACCAAGGAGAAGGACCGATGAACGACCTCGATGATCGCCTGCGCACCGCGCTGCACCGCACCGGCGCCGTTACGCCCAGGACCATGCCGAAGGGCACTCGTGCCCGGGTCGGCGCCCGCAGGTCGGCACGCACGGCCGCTCTGGGCGTCGGTCTGTCGGCCTTCGCGATCGGGGTCGTGTGGGCCATCCCGCATGGGACATCGGAGCCGCGGCGCCCGGCCGCGGGATCGGCGGCCACGACGACGACGGGCGTGGTGTCGGTACCTCCCGGATGGCCGGTGGTGGTCCTGGAGGATCTCGACGAGGCCTACATCGGTCCCGACGACTCAAGCGTGCAGGGAGAGAAGTACCCGCTCATGTCCGGCACGGTCGAGGGTGCTGAGTTCTCCGTGGTGGGCTACTCCGCCCAGGCGGCGAGCGAGAGCGTCTGCCTGCAGATGGCCGGACCCGCCGTGACGGGAGCCCCGCCCCCAAGCGCCGGCCCACAGATCCCGGAGGAGTCCGGCGGGGTCGGCGGCTTCTGCCTGGATCGACAGGTGCCGGCGGTGCAGTTGGAGCAGGGGTGGCCCGACTTCCCGCACGGTGCGGATCTCGTGATGCGACCGTGGGGGCAGGACCCGATCATGTACATGGGCTTCGCCACCGATCGCGTCGCGCGGCTCGGCATCCGTCTGTCGGACGGCACGCGGGCCGATGTGGACCTGCTGCACTTCCCCAACGAGTGGAACCACGCTGCCTTCGCGGTGTTCCCGCCGTCGTCCGTGAGCGGATCCCTGGAGTCCTTCGACGCGAACGGAGAGCTGGTCGCGAGCGCCCCGTTCTGCGGTGAGCAGGGATGCATGCCGTCGACGAACCAGGTCGCGCCGGCTCAGGACTGATGCGCTTCCCGCGGTCAGAGGCCGATGTAGCGTCGGTCGTCCGGTGCTCGATCCTCGTGCCGCACACCGACGAGCTCCGACTTCACGAGGAAGCGCACGGTCGTGCGGATGCCGAACCAGCCGGTCGGGACGCGACAGGAGATGGTCCTGCGGCCGGGGCGTCGCGCGTCCCGCCGCCCGATGAGCGCGCCCAGCGACCCGCTCCGGTTCAGCTTCACCACCCTGCAGCCGAACACGGTCATCTCGACGAGCCGATCCGGGTCGGGCGAAGCCCGCGTGTCCAGGATGATGCTGAACCCGTCGTTGCGGATCGCATCCCACGTTCCCACCTGGAGAAAGACCCCCCGGCGCGAGACGTCGGTCCACACCCTGCGGATGTCGGGCCGGCTGCGCATGTCGTTCGGGTCGGATCTGACGGTCAGGGAACCAGCCACGGCGGGACTTCCCGCAGCCAGGGCGAGCGCCAGCGCCGAGGCGAGCAACGTCGCCACCGTGCGGCGTCCGGAACGGGACCGCCGGGTCGGCGGATGCACCCGGTCTCCTGGCCTGGTTCTCTCCGTCGTCGTAGCCCACAGGGTGCTCCTCTCCCGCGGGCGCAGGGATCAGTGCCTGGCGAGCCTCGAAGCTACTCCGGCGCTTCGCGGGCGGTCAAATGTCGACGCTGGACGGACCGTCCCTCCACCGGCGCGCTGCGTACGCGGTCGTAGGGCTAACGACGGGTAGGCGCAGCTCCGGCTGGATATAGGGTGGTCGGTATGAGCCATCGGCCTCGACGACGCGCGCGGATGTGGACGGTGATGGGTGCGGCGCTGATCGCGGTGCTGGCCCTGGCACCGTCGGCGCTGGCTCAGGCTCAGGGCGACGAGGCGACCGACGACGACCAGATCGTCCTGCACGGCGAGCTCGTGGTGGCCGAGGGGGAGACGGTCGATTCCGCCGTCATCTTCGACGGCCCGGCGCGGGTGGAGGGGACCGTCATGGAGGCGCTGGTGGTCTTCAACGGTCGCGTCGAGATCACCGGGACGGTCCGCCGGGATGTCGTCGTGTTCAACGGTGACGTCGTGGTCCGCGCCGGAGCGCAGATCGACGGGAACCTCGTGACCCGGGGCACGACGACGGTCGAGGAGGGCGCCGTCATCGGCGGCGAGCAGCGATCCATCGCCACCGGCACGGACTGGGCCGACATCGGGTTCGCCGGAAGGTTCGCCTGGTGGGTTGCCTACACCATCTCGACGCTCATCCTGGGCCTGATCCTGCTGCTCGTGGCGCCGCGGGTCGACCCGGCGGTCGCGTGGGCCGCGCGTGAACGGACGGGAGCGGCCCTCGGGATCGGGCTGGCGGTCTTCGTCCTGCTGCCGATCGTCGCCGCGCTCCTGCTCGTCACGATCGTCGGGATCCCGCTCGGCCTCTTCCTGCTGCTGGCGCTTTCGTTGCTCTACACGGCCGCGTACGTCCTGGGCGCGCATGCGATCGGCCGGCGGGTGGTCCAGGAGCCGAAGTCCCGATACGTCGCATTCCTCGCCGGTCTGGCGATCGTCCGGCTCTTGGGGCTGATCCCGATCGTGGGTGGCCTGACCTGGGTGCTGGTGACCATCTTCGGGTTCGGTGTGATGCTGACGGCGGCGAGGCGCACGGGGAACCGGGAAACCGTGCCGACGATGCCACCCGCACCCCTCCCGGCCACCTGACAGCGGGCCGCGGTCCCGAGCCGGGCAGGGGTCCGGTCAGCGCCGGAGGAACGTCAACAGCTCCGCGGCCAGCTCCTCGGGCGCGTCCTCCGCGAGATGGTGCCCGCTGTCGATCTGGCGTCCGTCGACGTCCTCGGCCCAGGTGCGCCAGACCGCGAGCGGATCGCCGTAGAGGTCGACCATGTCGTCGCGGGACGCCCACAGCACCCGGACGGGACACTCGAGACGCCGCCCGGTCGCCCGGTCCTCGTCGTCGGTGGCGCGATCGATCGTGAGTCCGGCCCGGTAGTCCTCCATCATCGCGCGCACCGTCTCGGGATCGTGGATCGCCCGCCGATAGTCCTCGTACGCCTCGGCACCCATGCGGTCGGGATCGCCTCCGTACCATGCGTCCGGGTCGGCGGAGATGACGCGCTCGGCGGGCTTGGCGGTCTGGCCGTAGAAGAACCAGTGCCACCATGCGGTCGCGAACCGCGCGTCGCAACGGGCCAGCGCCTCGCCGATCGGGACGCTGTCGAGGGCCACCAGATGGCTGATCCGCTGGGGGTGATCCAGTGCGGCGCGCTGGGCGACGTAGGAGCCGCGATCGTGTCCCACCACCGCGAAGCGCTCGTGACTGAGCCGGTCCATCAGGGCGACGCAGTCGGCCGCCATCGCCCGCTTGGAGTGATTGGCGTGGTCGTCGGTGACCGGCGGCTTGGACGATCCACCGTAGCCGCGCAGGTCGGGGCAGACGACGGTGTGATGCTGCGCCAACACCGGAGCCACGCGGTGCCAGGTCGCGTGCGTGCGGGGATGGCCGTGCAGCAGCAGGACGGGTGGGCCGGCACCTCCGTGACGAACCCGCAGGACGACGTCCCCAAGGTCGATGTGCTCAAGGCTGAATCCTTCGAACATGCGAGCTCCCTTCGTGACCCGGCATGTTCTTACGGATCACCGGGATCCGCCGTGGAGCCGTGTCCGGATCCCTGCGCCGCCCCAGCGTCCGAGGCATCCCGTGGGTAGGGGGTGGCGCGCTCGTGGCCCCACCGCTCGGCGGTCGTCGACCAGAAGTGCCGAGCGTACGGCTCGCCGGCCGGCTCCTCATCGCCGCGGAGCTGGGCCGAGAAGAACGTCCACCAGGGCAGGATCATCACGTCGGGACTCGGCCGAGACGCCAGGACGTCGGTCAACGCACCCGGACCCGACACCCGCCACATGGGCCGCAGTGCCGAGATCGCGGAGAGGGCCCCGATGTACCGCTCCAGCACGTCGTGCCCGGGGATCGCGCCCATGAACGCGTTGGTGATCAGCCCGGGGATCTCCTCGTTCGGCTCTCGCTGCGCGAAGAATCCGGCATCCATGAACGGCGCGTCGCCGATGGGACGAAGGGCCACCGAGTCCGCGTCGGCGTAGACGCCGCCGTGCCGGTGCAGGATCTCGACCCGCGCGACGTCGGCCGCGCCGTCGTGGATGCCCGCATCCATGAAGCGGCGGTACACGTCCTGATTGCGCAGGCTGAAGGCATCGATCGCCTCCCCGTCCCACAGCCGGTAGGCGAAGTCGGGATTCATCTCCCGCCACGTCGTGGTCCAGGCCAGCGGCGACGGCCGCGGCCCGATCCAGATCTGGTGCAGGATCCTCGGGATGCTCACGATCCCACGGCGGGAGCGCGAGCTACGGCGCCAGGGGCAGGGGCCTCGCGCGCCCGTCCAGTGGATACGTCGGATCCTCGGCGATGCCCATCAGATCCAGGATCGTCGGCAGGATGTCCACCGATCGGATGCGAGCCCGCGGCTGCGCTCCCGACTCGAGCCCGGGCCAGCTGAAGACCATCGGGATGCGTTGGATCGCACGCTGGTGGCCGCCGTGGTCCCCCTCGACGCCGTACGAGACGTCGTCGCGCAGGAGCGCCACGGCGTCCGGGCCGTTCGGCGCCGCCATCGTGTCGATGAGCTGTTGCGCGTGCTCGACGCCACCAGTGGCGCTCCGAGTGGCTCGCTGGTGCCGTTGTGCCACCGCAGCCGGTATCGTCTCCGGCACGCGTGTACGTCGCGATCACGGCTCGGGAGGTCCGCCAGCGCGAGCGCGGCCTCGGTCCTCTTCGCGGGCCTCCGGTCGTGCAACCACACGCCGATGTGCCCGTCCTGGTACGTGAAATCGACGTTGCCCCCGAGCGCGTCGAGGAGCGACTGGATCGCCGGGCTCGGGTCGCGGTAGTCCTCGTCGGCGTCCTGGCCGTAGTACCAGTTGTAGTTGCCGCGGCCGGGTCCGTCCTCGCCGTAGAAGGTCCGGGCGGTCTGCCCGCCGTGGTCCGCGGTCAGGACGACGAGCGTCTCGTCGTCGATCCCCTGGGCCTCCAGCTCCCCGAGGAGCTTGCCCACCTGGCGGTCGGCGATCCGCGCCGCGCGCGGCAGGTGCGCGAACTCGTACACGTCGTCCCCGACGCCCGAGGGACCGTGTCGTCGGTCCCCCACATGTGGGCCATCTTGTCGATCGACGGGAGGCTCACCAGCATGCCGTCCCAGTCGGCGTCGTGGCGCATGACCTTGATCGCGGCATCCGCGGCCCACACGTCGCCGCCGAGGTGCTCCGGATCGGTGCCGACCGCGTAGCGAGCGCCGTCGAGCGGGTACATCCACGCCGGGGACGTCGTCGCGGTCCCGAAGTCGTCCGAGGTCGGCACGTAGAACCGTCCGGCAGGAGGTCGAGAGGTAGGCGGGGACGTTCACGCCGGACGGACCGCGCCAGCTCTCATCCGTGCCGTCCTCGTCGCAGTCGAGCGTCACGCTGCTCCCCATCCGGACGATGATGTCGTTGTCCACGCCCTCGGTCACGGGCATGCCGGCGGGACACGACGATGTCGTCTTCTGGCCGATCGAGACGAACTTCGCGTCGCCGCCCTGGCCGAGGTAGTCCTCGAGCTTGGGGTAGCCGCTCGCCTCGATCAACGTGCCGAAGTCCTCGCAGGCCGAGGCTGCTGGTCACGTGGTACGCGCCTTCCCCGGCGCCCAGGACGTCGCCGACGTCGCGGAAGACCTCGTTCGTCCATCCCTGTGCTTCGGGAACATGCCGCTCGTGATGACGTTGTGGCTCACCACCGTCGTCGCGGCCATGTGTCCCAGGATCGCCGCTCGGATACTTCACGCCGTGGTCCATCAGCGACGCGATCGTGTCCATGTCGAACCGCTGCACGTAATCCGGACGCATCTGGTCGACGACGATGATGAGGACGCGGCTCGGAGCGGCGACGGTGGGACCCGCCGTCGCCGGAATCGACGGTGAGATGGCCGTGGTCCCGATCAGCGATGTCACCAGGATCGACGTGCCCAGGAACCTTCGAACGCGCATGTTCCGCCCCTCCTTCGGCGCCGGACGTCGATAGTGCGCCCGACCCCAACCGACGCGCAAGTCCGGAGGTCGCGGGTGGGAACGTGCGGTCGCCGATGCAACGTCGAACCGCGACTCGGTGTGCGGTCGCGTTGAGCGTCTACGCGCCGAGACCGCTCGCTCCTACGGTGTCCCTGCTGCCGCTACGTATTGACCTGCATCTCACACCGTTGCAACGTCGGCCGGACATCGACCGATCAGTGGGGATGGTTCGAGGCAGCTCGGCTCGGGTATCCGGCTGCGCGGCTGCATCCACCCCGATCGATCGACGCCGAGCCGCCGGTCGTCCCTCGACCCCCCGGAGGGAAAGACGATGTCACGACGAACGATCCTCGTGCTGGCCCTGGCCGTGGTGGCTGCGGCGATGGTGGCCGGCGCCCTCCTCACGCGCGACGTGGAGGCCAAGCCCTGCAATCCCGCACATCCATGCCCGTCGCCGACCGCGTCACCGCCACCATCCGGCGACGTGGTGATCACGGCCGCCGGCGATATCGCCGATCCCACGCCCACCGCCGCGACCAAGGCGACCGCGCAGCTCGTGAGTGCGATCAACCCGACGGTGGCGCTGACCCTCGGCGACAATCAATACGAGACCGGGGCCCTGGCCGACTTCCGCACCGGCTACGGCACCACGTGGGGTGCGTTCCTCTCCCGGACGCGGCCGGCGGTCGGCAACCACGAGTACAAGAGCAGCTCGACCGCGGCGGGCTACTTCGGGTACTTCGGCGGGCGGGCGCCGGACAACTACTACTCCTTCAACGTCGGTGCATGGCACCTGATCTCGCTCGACTCGAACTGCACCTTCGCAGGAGGCTGCGGCTCCGGGTCGCGGCAGTACGAGTGGCTGAAGGCCGATCTCGCGGCCCATCCCACGAGGTGCACCCTGGCCTACTTCCATCATCCGCGTTGGTCCTCGGGCACGGCGCACGGCAACTCCAGTCAGGTCGGGCCGTTCGTCGACCTCCTCTACAACGCGGGCGCCGAGGTCGTGCTGAGCGGACACGAACACAACTACGAGCGGTACGCTCCGCAGACGCCCGCGGGCGCGCTCGACACGGAGCGTGGCATCGTGCAGTTCGTCGTGGGCACCGGCGGGCACAGCCTCTATCCCATGGGACCCGCGGACGCCAACAGCCGCGCGCGCAACACGTCCAGCTACGGCGTCCTGAAGATGACCCTGCGCTCTGGGGGCTACAGCTTCTCCTTCCGACCGGTGCTGGGAGGGTCGTTCACCGACGGCGGCTCGGCGAGCTGCCACTGACCGGGTTGGCCGCGACGCGCTCTTGGCGCCGATGCGCCCGGCCTCATCTTGCGCCGGCCGACTCCGTGCTCATAGGCTGAGGCATACCGTGAGGTCGAAGCGGGGCCTTCGACCTGCAGCCCGCCGCGAAGAGGGGGACGTCGATGGAAGACCCATCCGCACGCCCGCATCCGTCCGTTCGAAGCCGGCTCTCCCGACGCGCGTTCCTTCGTGCGGGTGCCGCCGCCGGTGGGTTGGTCCTCGCCGGGAGCTCGTCGGCGTGGGCCCGAGGCTCGGGCACGGCCGACACCGTCCTGACGAACGGCCGGATCTGGACGGTCGACCCGTCGACGCCGATGGCGCGGGCCATCGCCATCAAGAACGGCAGGATCGTCGCGCTTGGGAGCGCCTCGTCGCTCGCGGAGCATGTCGGCAACGGCACCGAGGTGATCGACCTCGGCGGCCGGATGGTGATGCCCGGCATCCACGACGGGCACGTCCATCCCATGTCGGGAGGGCGCGCGCTCACCGCGCCCACGCTGAACTACGAGCAGCTCACCCTCAACGAATTCCTGGACAGGATCGCGGCGTTCCTGGCCGCCTCCCCGGAGGAGGAGCCCGACGGCTGGCTTCGGGTTGGGCAATGGGATGCGATCGCCATGGGTGGTCTGCCCACCAAAGACGACCTCGATGCGCTGCCGACCGCTCGTCCGATCGTCGTCCGCAGTCTGGACGGCCACATCCTCCTGGCGAACTCACGGGCGCTCGAGTTGGCCGGTGTGACCGCGGCCACGCCCGACCCTCCGGACGGTGAGATCGCGCACGACGCCGGCGGCGAGCCCACGGGCATCCTGTACGACGGCGCGATCGACCTCGTCACCTCGGTGATTCCTCCGCCCACGGTCACCCAGAACGCCGCGGCCCTGGCCGCCGCGTTCGACGAGATGGCCCGCCAGGGGATCACCACGTACCTGGACGCCTCCGCCGGCGCGGACCAGCTCGCCGCCCTGGCGACCCTGAGCGACGCAGGGCGGCTGACCGTGCGGCCACACGTCGCGTTGTTCGCGGCGCCCGAGCAGTTCGAGCATCCCTCGAGGCTGCTCGGAGAGCTCGACGAGCTGCGCGCCGCCTATGCGCGTCCCGGCGTCACCGTGGACACGGTGAAGCTGTTCTTCGACGGCGTGATCGAGTTCCCGACCCAGACGGCGGCCATGCTGAAGCCCTACCGCGTGAACGAGGGGACGAAGCGGGATCCGCACTGGGTGCCCGGCGACTCGATCGGTCCCACGTACTTCCCGCAGGAGATCGCGAACCCGGGATTCGCGGCGCTGGACGAGGCGGGGTGGCAGATCCACATCCACGCCATCGGCGACCGGGCGGTCCGCAGCGCGCTCGATGCCATCGAGTACGCGCGAGACACCAACGGGGACCTGGGGCGTCGGCACACGCTGGCCCACATCGAGGCGATCAGCCAGCACGACTACGACCGGTTCCATCGCCTGGGGGCGATGGCGAACATGCAGATGCAGTGGGCCGAGCGCGACACGTACACGATGGACTATCTGAAGCCGTACATCGGCACGGCTCGCTGGCGCCGCCTGTACGCGGCCGGAAGCCTGTGGGAGAACGGCGCGCGGGTCTGCGGGGGGAGCGACTGGCCGGTGGACCCGTTGCTGCCGTTCCGGCAGATCGAGATGGCCGTGAACCGAACGGCGGATGAGGTCTACGGGGGCTATCGCAAACCGTTGAACGGTGAGCAGGGGCTGGCCATCGCAGAGTCCATCGCGATGCACACGCGGAACTCGGCCTATCAGTTGCATCGCGAGCGGCGGAGCGGCGTGCTCAAGCCCGGCAGGTGGGCCGATCTGGTCGTCCTGGATCGCAACCTGTTCCGCGTGCCACTGACCGACGTCTCCACCACGCAGGTGGAGATGACCATGATCGGTGGCGAGGCGGTGTACCGCACGGACGCCGTCTGATCCCGCCGCGGGAGGTTTCCTGATCGACGGGTCTCCTCCGCCGTGGGTCGTCGCCACGCTCCGGGACGCCGGCTGCGTCTTCGCGGAGGAGGAGGCACGGCTGCTGGTCTCGGCGGCCCCGACGCCGGCGGATCTCGCAGCCATGGTGGATCGTCGCGCCGCCGGCCTCCCGTTGGAGCACGTCCTGGGCTGGGCGGAGTTCTGCGGTCTGCGGATCGCGGTGGATCCCGGCGTCTTCGTCCCGCGACGCCGCACGGAGTTCCTGGTCCGCCAGGCCGCCGCCCTCGCCACCTCCGGCACCGTCGTCGTCGACCTGTGCTGTGGCTCGGGCGCGGTCGGCGCCGCGCTGGCCGCTGCGCTGGGCCACGTCGAGCTGCACGCCGTCGACATCGATGCCGCCGCCGTGCGCTGCGCTCAGCGCAACCTCGCCGCGGTGGGCGGCCACGTGTACCGGGGCGACCTGGTCGAGCCGGTGCCGGCCGATCTTCGGGGTCGGGTCGATGTCCTGGTGGCCAACGCGCCGTACGTCCCGTCCGCGTCCGTGGAGTTGCTCCCCGCGGAGGCCCGTCTCCACGAGCCCTGGGCCGCGCTCGACGGCGGCCCCGACGGGATCGACGTGCAGCTGCGCCTGATCACGGCGGCTCCGGCATGGCTGGCTCCGGGCGGACACGTGCTCACCGAGACGAGCGGGCGCCAGGCGCCCACCCTGCTCGACGCTGTCTCCGGGGCCGGCCTGGTCGCTCGGGTGGCCGCCTCCGTCGAGCTCGACGTCAGCGTCGTGATCGGAACCAGGTCCGGCGGGTGAGCTTCGTCGCCCTGAGGCCGGCCGACGATGCCGCTAAGCGGACTCGACCGGCGCGCGGGCGAACCGCCGGACGACGAGCACCAGGATCGCGATGACGGCGATGTCGCGAAGCACCAGGATCCCGATGGTCGCGTCGACGGCGACCGAGCTGGCGTACGAGGCCGAGAGCAGCATCGCCGCGGCGCACGACGCGGCCAGGAACATCCAGCCGCGGATCGCTCGGCTGTCGGTGAGCGCCGCCCACGGCAGCAACCATGTCAGGTACTGGTGCGACAGGATGGTGGACATCACCAGCACCGCCGCCACGGCGCCGACCGCGCCCCAGGACTCGGCGACCGCGGGATCATCCTTCGATCGGATCCAGATCCACGCCACGAGCGCCACCAGGAAAACCAGCACCGCCGCGCGCACGATCGGAGGGATCGTGCCCACGCGGTGGGCGCCGCCCTGGAAGTGTGGCTCCTCACCGGTGGCCACCCAGACGACCACACCGATCGGGCTCTCAACCTCCCAGCCGGTGGCGTGCCGGGCCGTCAGCACCTGGGCGGGGCCGTCCGAGCCGCCCCACCAGACCCACGCGAGCCCGCCGATCGCCATGCCGCCGAGGGCGAAGGCCACGGCGCGGCTTCGCCGGTGGATCGCCAGGAGCGGAAGCAGGACGACGGGCCAGACCTTGGTGAGGGCCGCGGCCGCCAGGGTCAGGCCGGCGGTTCGCTGGGCGCCCCGGCGCGCGGCGACCACGGCGGCGACGGCGAGCGCGACCGACAGCAGATCCAGACGGAAGTACACGAAGATCGCGAGCGGCGCCCCCAGGACGAGGTAGGTGAGTGCCGTGCGGCGGCCCCACGTCAGTCCCAGCATCGCGGCCGTCGCCAGGTCGCAGGCGAGCATCGCCACGGCCAGGTTCGTGGCGAGTGTGCGGCTCGAGCCCGGATCGAGCAGCTCGATCGCCCCGATCGCCACCGGCGGGATCTCGACCGGGAAGTCCCGGTAGGGCCGGCCGGCCGTCGTGGTGATGTCGTGGAAGCGCCTGGCGTCGTTGCCGAGCCCCGTTCCCGCCTCGTCCGTGGGAAGGCGGTCGAGGCCCCACAGGATCGCCGCCACCCGGACGGCGATCAGGAGCGCGATCAACCCCCGGGCGACGCGCCGATCGTCGAGGGGCGAGCCGGATGGTCGCGTGCCGGCGGGCGCTCGATCCTCATCGTGGCCGGACACCGCGCGATTGTATGGCCAAGTCCTGTTTGCCCACGTCTCCCGCAGGGCATCAGCGTTGTCCGACCGACCGGCCGATCGATGGGAGTGTGCGATGGACGCGCTGAAGCTGCTGGAAGCGGACCACAAGAAGGTCAAGAAGATCCTGTCCGATCTGGATTCGACCACCGAGCGGGGCGTCAAGACCCGCGAGGAGCTGTTCACCAAGGTGAAGCAGGAGCTCACGGTCCACGAGGCGATCGAGGAGGAGATCTTCTACCCGGCGCTCAAGGACCACCCGAAGGCCAAGGAGCTGGTGCTGGAGGCCTACGAGGAGCATCACGTGGTCGACAACGTGATGGCCGAGATCGACGGCCTCCCGTTCGACGACGAGAAGTGGGGCGCGAAGCTCACGGTCATGAAGGAGAACCTCGAGCACCACATCGAGGAGGAAGAGAACGAGATGTGGAAGCAGGCCCGTCAGGTCTTCAGCGACGATGAGCTCGAGGAGCTCGGAGCGCGGATGCAGGAGCGGAAGGACCAGCTGGAGCAGCAGCCCGTCCTCTGAGCCGGGGGCGGACTACGAGGCGACCGAGACGGCCCGGCCCTCGGCGGCCGCGACGGTCTCGCGGCCCGGGGGCCGGAGCCGGGCGATCAGGAACGCCATCCCGTACAGGAACGCGACCACGATCAGCAGGTTGCGGTATCCCACGATGATCGCGCCGTACTCGAGCACGCCGCCCACCATCGCGCCGAGCAGGTTGGCGGCGAACGCCGCCGTGGACGACTCCACGTCCCGGAAGCGCTGCGCGAAGATCAGGTTCGCGAGCATCACCGGCAGGAACGCGATGATCGCGGCGGCCAGGAAGCGCGGCACCGGTCCGAGGGCGAGCAGCCGCTCCGGCTGCACGAGGAACGCCAGCACCAGGCTCAGCGCGAGCAGGGCGTACAGCACCCGTGGGCTCGGCAGCCGGACGCGCCGAGCGATCTCCACCGCGGCCAGCACCGACAGCAGGATGCCGGCGAACACCAACGAGTTCACGAACCATGTCGTCCCGAAGAGCAGCGCGAACTGCACCACGTTCTTCGTCTCCAGCAGCAGGAACGCCGCGCCCATGAAGAAGAGGTCGAGGTAGCCGCCCATCGCGCTCAGCGGACCGCCCGCAACGCGCACCAACAGGAGCGAGCTCAGCAGGATCGCGCCCAGCGCCACCAGGTAGTAGTTCGGGATCGTGCGCCCGGTCAGGTACGGGAAGGGGTGATCGTCGGTGGCGGGCTGCAGGGTGCCCTCGGTCGGCGCCCAGAGGTGGGAGCAGGACACCGACTCCGGCCGCAGCCCGATCGTGAGCGCGCCCTGTTGCCGTGTCCCCGCGCCGAACTCGCCCTGATCCAGGCACGGGGGATGGCCGAAGACCTGCGTCAGCGTCGCCCCGTACCGGTCGAACACGTCGGGACGGTAGTAGTTGTACATCGCGAAGACGCCGTCCGGCCGCAGCCGGCGCTTCACCGCCTCCATGGACTCCGCCGTGAACAGGTAGCTCTCCAGCCGCAGCGCGCCGGCGCCCGACACCAGGGTCAACGAGTCGGGCAGCGCGAACATCACCAGGTCGTAGGTCTGCGACGCCTGCTCCAGGAAGGCGCGGCCGTCCTGGATGTGCACGCCGACGCGCGGGTCGTCGTAGGGACGGCTGGGATGCATCTCGGCGCCCAGCCGCTGGATCACCGGATCGATCTCCACGGCGTCCACGTGCGACGCACCCTTGGACAGCGCGAGCGCGACGTCGTTGCCGCTGCCCGCGCCGACGATCGCGACCTCGCCCAGGTCCGTGTCGGACGGCAGGTGTCCGTAGAGGGCGCCGTAGAACGGACGAACGGTCAGGATGTCCTCGACCCGGTACATCGTCTGGTGTGGCTTGCCGTTCACGCGGATCGCCACCTCGCCCGCGGGGTTCGGCGGCGCCACCGTGACCCGGTAGTACGGAGACCACACGTCCCGCGGTGCGGCGGAGATGCCGGCGACCAGGATCCCCAGCACGACGAGGCTCGCCCACACCCACCGTGGCACGCCGCGCCGCCCCAGGAGGTAGACGCAGGCGAGGATCACCACCACGCCCCACACCACCGGCCCCGCGTGCAGGAATGACAGCACCGAGAAGACCGCGATGCCGGCGACGCTGCCCAGCACGTCGACGCGGTACGCGTCGAGGGGCCGGAACATCGAGAAGAGCTGGGCCACGCGCTGCGCGACGCAGGCCATCACCGCGGTCGTCAGCAGGAACACGATCGTCAGCGAGATCGGCTGGGGGATCGCCCAGCCTCCGCGAAGACCCACGAACACAGGCTGTCCGTCGCGGGATCCGATCGTCGCCGGGAACAGGACGACGTACAGGGCGATCACGGCCAGCAGGGCGGGTACCCAGCGGAACAGGTCGGCGCTACGGGACCGTAAGAACCCGATGCCGATCCCCAGGAAGCTCGCCAACAGGATGAAGTTGGTGAAGAAGGTCAGGTAGACGATGTTGGCGGCGGCGCCCCTGATCAGCGCCAGCTCCACGAACAGCATCAGGAAGCTCGCGACCAGCAGGCGCCGGCGTGCCGGGGCACCTCCCGACTCGTCGGAGATCCCCGCGGCCGGCATCGGCGGAGTATATCGACGCTCGCGGTCGTGACTTGGGGGTTTCCAGAACCCTGGTCGAGTGAGTAGGCTCGTCTCTCCACATCAACGAGACCGGCAGGCCACCCGGAAGCAAGGAGGCCCACGTCATGGGTGACGACACCGACGTTCAGGAGAAGAAGGGCGGATTCTTCCGCAAGCTCATGAAGATCGCGGTGATCGGCGCCATCGTGGCGGCGGTCGTGCAGTTCTTCAAGCGGCGCCGCGGCGCCGACCTCGACGACACCGAGTGGCAGGAGCTCCCCCCGCCGGCCGGCGGCTGAGCCCCGCTTGGATCGGTCTCCCTGGGCGATCGCCCACGCCGCCGCTGCAGCGGCGGACGTGACGCTGCGACCGCTCACCACCGTCGGTGACGCCGACGCCATCCTCGAGGTCATGATCGCGACCTGGGGCGACCATCAGTTGCTGCCCCGGGAGATGATCGTCGCGCTGGCCGAGAGCGGGAACGTGCCCTACGGCGCCGTCGACGGCAACGACCTGCTGAACGGCTACGTCCTGGGCTGGGCGGGCGTCGACGAGGAGGGGCTGCACGTCCACTCCCACATGCTGGCCGCGCTGCCCGATCGGCGGCATCGTGGCGTGGGGTTCGCGCTCAAGCTCGCTCAGCGCGCCCAGGCCCTCGACCAGGGGATCCACGTGGTGCGATGGACGTTCGATCCCATGGTGGCCCGCAACGCCTGGGTGAACCTCGGGAAGCTCGGTGCCCTCGCCGATCGGTTCCGTCGCAACTTCTACGGGGAGATGGCCGACACCCTGAACGAGGGTGAACGCAGCGACCGGCTTGTGGTTCGGTGGGATCTGGACCGGGACCCCGGCCCCCGCTCTGCGTCCCCGGACGCCGTCACGGTGACCGTCCCGGTCGACTACCCGGAGCTCCGTTCGAGGGATCCGGAGGCCGCGCGTGAAGCCCGCGACGAGACGGCCGCCGCGCTGGAGACGCACCTTGGAGATGGACGCCGGGTCGTCGGGTTCGACCGCGAGCGCTCCGCGTACCTGGTGGACCGGTCCTGATGCGCCTGGCCTCCATCGAGCTCCGGCTGATCGGTCTGCCGTTGGTCCGGCCCTTCCGCACGAGTTTCGGCACGGAGACCGCCAAGGAGTGCGTGCTGGTCCGCGTCGAGTCCGCCGACGGCGCGGTGGGTTGGGGGGAGAGCGTGACGGGGCCCGACCCCGGATTCTCCGAGGAGTGGAACGAGGGCCTGTGGTTGATCCTGCGGGACTTCCTGGCGCCCGCCGCGTTCGCGGCGGGTGACGTGAGCGCCGACGGCCTGGCGGCGACGATGTCCGGGGTGCGCGGCCATCCCATGGCGAAGGCCACGCTTGATCAACGCGGTGCTCGACGCGGAGCTCCGCGAACAGGGCCGTTCGCTCGCGAGCTACCTGGGCGCCGAGCGCGACCGCGTGGAGTGCGGGGTCTCGGTGGGCATCACGCCGACCGTCGGCGAGCTCGTCGAGCAGGTCGGCGGCTACCTTGCGGAGGGATACCGGCGGATCAAGCTGAAGATCGAGCCGGGGATCGACGTCGAGCGGGTCGGCGCGGTCCGCGAGGCGAACCCCGACATCCTGCTCTCGGTGGACGCGAACGCCGCGTACAGCCTGGCCGACGCCGGCACGTTCCGCGATCTCGACGCCTACCGCCTGCTCATGATCGAGCAACCGCTGCACCACGACGACCTGGTGGAGCACGCCACGCTGCAGGGACAGATCGCGACCGACATCTGCCTGGACGAGTCGATCCGCTCGGCGGCCGATGCGTCGGCCGCGCTCGAGCTCGGCGCGTGCCGGCTCGTGAACATCAAGCAGGGGCGCGTGGGCGGGCTGCTGGAGGCCCGCCGCGTCCACGATGTGGTCCGGAGTCAGGGCGCGCCCGTGTGGTGCGGCGGGATGCTCGAGACCGGCATCGGGCGGGCGGCGAACCTGGCGCTCGCGGCGCTCCCCGGCTTCACGCTGCCGGGTGACACCAGCGCCTCGGCGCGCTACTTCACCGACGACCTCACCCCGCCGTTCGAGATGGCGGCCGACGGCACCATGGCCGTGCCTACGGGGGCAGGGATCGGTGTGGAGCCACGAGCGGACCGCCTCAAGGTTTGCACCGTGCGGGTCGAGACACTGCGTCCGTAGGCGCTCGATCCGTTCCCGTCCCACGATCCGTTGCCGTACGGCGCTACCCTGGCGCCCCCGAGGAGGAGCATCCGAATGTCCGACGAACCGCGCGACCCCACCGTGCCCCCGGAGCCCACGCCGCCCCCGCCCCTGGATCCTCCGGCCGCCGCGCCCGCTCCGCCGCCGGGCCTCGCCGACGGTCCGCCGCCACCTCCGGTCCCACCGGCCGGCGACGGCCCGCCACCCGGCTCGAGGCCCCGCGGCCGCCGGGTGCTGATCGCAGTGGTGGCCGCCGCCGTCGTGGTGCTGGGCGCCGGGGCGGCCACGGCGTTCTTCCTGATGCGCGGCTCGTCCGAGCAGCTCGTCGGTCTCGTGCCGGCGGAGGCGGACGTGTTCGCCACGGTGTACCTGGACCCCTCGGCGGGCCAGAAGGTGAACCTCCTGTCGCTCGCGGAGCAGTTCCCGGACCTGGGCGACGAGGAGGACGTGTCGAGACAGGTCGACGATCTGCTGGACGAGGCGCTGTCCGACGCCGGACTCACGCACGAGGACGTCATGCCCTGGTTGGGGTCGCAGCTGGGTGTATCGGTGGAGATCGCGGAGGACGGCACCCCGCACGCGGCGGCGCTGATCGCGACGACCGACCCCGACGCCTCCCGCGACGCGATCGAGAAGGCCGTGGCCGGCAGGACGTCCGCCTGAGCCGACTACGACGGCGTCGAGATCTCCGTGACGCGCCGGCGGCGAGGGGGCATACGCGATCCTCGACGACGCCGTGGTGCTGGCCACCGACGAGACCACCGTGAAGCGGGCGATCGACGCCGCGCACGGCACGCTGCCGAACCTGGGCGACGCGCAGACGTACACCGACACCCTCGCGGGCCTGCCGGACGGCAAGCTGGGGGTCGCCTACGTGAACGTCAAGGGACTGGTGGAGCAGTTCGGATCCGAGACCGCCGCCTCGGCGGCGCTCGGCGCCGGCGGCCTGGGTGAGCTGGAGTCGATCGAGAGCATCGGGATGTCCCTGTCCGCCGAGCCCGACGGCATCGCCCTCGACCTGACGACGAACTACGACACGTCGAAGCTCAGCCCCGAGCAGCGTGACGTCCTGACGGCGCCCGATCACGAGAACGTCACCATGTCGTTCGTGCCGGCCGACGCGTTCGCCGTGATCGGGGCCGAGCACACCGACGTCGGGCTGCTGTCTGCGCTGGACATGTTCGAGGAGCAGACCCCCGACGGCGCGGACGTGATCGACCAGGCCGGTATCCGCGAGTTCGTCGAGGCCATGACCGGCGACATCGCCCTCGAGGTCGGCCCCGGCACCGACGGCCCGGTCTCCGGCGCGCTCCTCGTGGGGACCGACGACGCCGGCGAGATGCAGACCTTCCTCGACGGCCTGGGGATGCTCGCGTCGCAGGGGTTGGCGGCGCAGGACGCCTTCGAGGCGGGCGCCTCGGAGGACCTCGCGGCGCAGATGCAGGCGTGCCAGGGCACGTCACGGCAGATCGCCCGGTGCCAGCGAGAGACGCTGAACGAGTTCTACTCGGGCGCGGGCGGGCCGGGGGGCGGGGCGCCGGCGGAGCCGACGCCGCCGTCGACCGAGGAGTACGAGGGGGTCACGATCTCCTTCCTCGAGGAACCCTCGCTGGCGCAGGTGGGCGTCACACCCGCCTGGGCGGTGCTGGACGGCGCCGCGGTGATCGCGACCTCTCCGGAGGAGATCCGCCAGCTGATCGACACGAACGCGTCGGGTGAGGACGTGCGGACAGCGAGCGTGTACGCCTCCGCCACCGCGACCGTGCCCGACGGTGGAGAGCGTGTTCTTCCTGGACATCCAGGCGATCGCCGGTACCGTGCGGCAGAACCTGCCGCCCGAGGCTCAGGCCGCCTACGACGAGGACGTGGCGCCGAACATCGCGCCGCTCTCCGCGTTCGTGGTCGGCGGGGAGTCCGACGAGCGGCGCCAGACGATCCGGATGTTCCTGCAGATCGGATCGGCGAAAGAGTGACAAGACCGGCGTCTTCGGCTTGACCGCGAACCGAGCCGCGCCGTAGCCTCCTCCTCGAGAGACCGCTGGAGCCCCCGGGTTTCGGCGGTCTCTCGCTTTTCGCAGGTCCGGTTCTTGAGGCGGGTCCGGTCGGGCTGCACACTAGCCCTCTGGTGAAGAAGCACGTCGTTCAGGCTGAGACCTTCGAGGTCGTCGACGAGCAGGGCCGCGTTCGCGTGCGCCTCGGCGTGTCGGGCGGCGACGAGCCGTTCGTCTCGTTGCACGACGATGCCGGCCGGGTGCGCGCCCGCTTCGCGATCGGCGCGGACGGGTCGGCCGGCCTCGCGATCGGCGACGATCAGGGCAAGACCCGTGCCACGTTCGGTCTGTCCTCCGACGGGTCCGCGAGCCTCGCGTTCGGCGACAAGAACGGCAAGGTGCGGGCGAAGTTCGGCCTCGCGCAGGAGACGGCGCCGACGTTCGCGATGCAGGTCCGGGAGGGCGGCGAGCTGCATCACGTCCTCACGCTGGCGGAGCAGGGCTCGCCCACCATGGGCCTCTACGACCGCACCGGCAAGGTGCGGATGCGGCTGGGTCTGGCCGCCGAGGGTTCGCCCGTGCTGCGGATGCTCGACCGCGACGGCGAGATGCGGGCGGTGGTGGGCCTCGCGGACGACGGCACGCCGTTCGTCCAGTTCCTGGACGACGCGAAGCGACCGTCCCAGACGATCCGATGACGGGACGGCGACATGATGGGCCAGTGACCGGGTGATGGTGGGCGGTCGCGTTCGTGGCGCAGTGGGCGCTCGTCGTCGTGCTCTGCGTCGTCGTCGTGGCGCTCGCGCGACAGGTCGGCACGCTGCACCTGCGCATGGGCCCCCGCGGCGCCCTCGAGATCGACACGGAGGGGCCGCCGCTGGGCGAGGCGCCGCCTCCGCGGCCCGTCGTCCTCGAGGGCGGCGGCCGCGCCATGCTCGGCGGACCGGGAGTCGCCGCGGCTGGTGCTGTTCGTCTCCCCGACCTGCCCGATCTGCGAGGAGGTGAAGCCGTCGGTGCCCGCGGCGGCGTCCTCGGCCGGGCCTGGCCGCGCAGCTGGTGCACGATCCCGACGCCGAACGACTGCTGGAACGTCCCGGGCACCCCCTTCGCCGTGGTGATGGACGCCGCCGGGGTCGTCCGGGCGAAGGGGACCGTGAACAACCTCGAGCAGATCGAGGGGCTCGTCGACACCGCGGAGCGCAGGATCGCCGAGGACCGGTCGCGCGGGAGGCGAGTTGATCGGCCCGTCCGCACCGATCGAGGAGGCGGGCGTGCGGCTCGCGCGGCGGACGAGCCGCCGGGGCTTCCTGGGCCGGCTGGGTCGCGGGTGTGGTCGCCCTCGCCGGCGGCGGCTTCGTGGCGGCGGCGCTCGCCCGGACCCGGGCCGAGGCCCACCACATCTGCGGGCACACGTTCACCACCGGCTCCTGCCCGCACCCGTACTCGCCGCTGTCGCGCACCGACCGGTACGGCTTCCCGGTCCATCCCACCTACGGGTATCCCGTCGACGACACGGGCGCCCTGTACCACGACCCGGCGACGCAGACGCCGCAGGAAGATCTGCGAGCAGATCGTGCCGGATCGCTACGGGTTCGTGAGCCACCCGCGCTACGGCGGCGGGTGGACGCGCTGCTGCTCGGGACGGCTGCGTCACATCCAGGACTGCTGCTCGACCTCGGACATCCGCATCAACGGCGACGCGGCGGTGCGGGGCTACTGTCCGCCGCCGCCTGAAGGTGTTCTGCATCACGTACCGAGAGCTCACCGTCACGTGTTGAGCGGCTCCGTCCTGGTCCCGCTCGTGATCGCCTCCGTCGTCGCCGGGATCTCCACGCTCTTCGGCCCCTGAGGCCTGTCGATGGTGGAGACCATCAGCCCCGTCGGGTACGGGGGTCGAACCGGCAGGTGGCTCGCGGCGGTGGCGCTGCACACCCTGGGCGCCACGGTGACCGCTGCCGCGTTCGGCGCGGCGCTCGGCGCGGTGGGGTCGGTGCTGCACGCGCCCTGGGGAGCCGCGCGGGCTCGGCGTCTGGCGGCTGCCGCCCTCGCTTACGCGGCACGCGAGCGCGTTCGGTCTGCCGCTGCCGGTCCCCGCTGCGCGCCGGCAGGTCCCGGACTGGTGGCGCTCCTTCTTCTCCTGGCCGGTTGCCGCGACGCTCTACGGCGCCGGCCTGGGGATCGGCTTCCTCACGTTCCTCACGAACGGCGGGCTCGTGGTGGTCGCGTTCGCCGCCGTGGCTCTCGGGCCGGCCCACCACGGGCGCCGTGGTGGTGGGGCGCGTTCGGGCTCGCGCGCGGGCTCTCCGCGCTCGCCGCCCGCCCCGTCCGAACGCGCGAGGCCGGCGCCGCGCTCGTCGACCGGCTCGCCGCGCGCGATCCGGCGTGGTGGCGCCGCGTGAACGCCGCCGCGCTGCTCCTCGTGGGCGCGGCCGTGCTGCTCCGGCTCGCTCGGATCGATCCGCCGGCGCGCTCCGGTCCACGATCCCGGCCGCGGCCGCCGTCGGTGTCTGGCGATCGCGTTCGGATGGTCCGCGGCCGCGAAGCTGGTCATGCCGGCGGTGTGGCGCCGGACGCTGGCCGCGCAGGCCCTGCCGCGCGGCCGACCCGCGTGGCCGCGGCCGCCGTGCCCGCGGTGGAGGCCGCCGTGCCCGCGGCGGTGATCCTCGGCGCACCGGCCGCGGCCGCCGCGATCGCCCTGGTGTCGCTCGTCGGCTTCTCCGTCGCGATCGTGCGGACGCGCGTTCGCGACGGCCGGGACGCCGTCGCGTGCGGGTGCTTCGGCGGCTCGCGATCCCGCGACTACCGGCTGCTCCTCGCCCGCAACGCCGCACTGGCCGCCGCCGCCGTCGCGGGCCTGGCCGCCTCCCGCGGTCCACGTCGGCTGGTGGCCCGGCGCGCCGGAGCCGGGAGAGCCCTGCCCGTCGCGGTGGCCACCTCGGCGGTCGCCGTGGCAGTCTTGACGGCGTGGAGGAGCGCGAGCTGGCTCGGCCGGGGACGACGAGCCTGAGGGGTCGGGTCCCGGGGAGACGCCCGCACCGCCGCGTCCGCCCGCTCGCCGTGATCGTCACGTGCTCGCGCTGCTGGGTGGGCTCGCGGTGCCGCTCCTGGCGGCGCGGATCCTGGCGGTCGAGGATCCCAACGACACCGCCGGCCCGCTGGACGTGCACGAGGTCCGCTTCCGGGACCCGGCCGGAGAGCCGCCGTCCTGGACCGTGATCACGTTCCGCGACTGGACCGTCGCGCCAACTCTGGGACCGCGGCTACGTGCTGCTGTTCCTGGACACCCTCGGGTCGCCCCGCGGCCGACTACTACGTGCTCGTGCGGGCCGATCGGTCCGGCTCGTGGCGAGCATGTGGCGCGACCGCGACGGGCGCCTCGGACCGCCGGCTGTTCGCGGTCGACGTCCGCAAGCGCGGCGGCAGCGGCGTCGAGGTCCGCGTGCCTCTCCGGAGGCTCTCGATCGGCGCGCACCGCACGCTCTACCGCTGGTCGGTGAGCACGCTGTTCACCGGCGGGCCTGCCACCGGACCTGCGTCGACCCGGCTCCGGACGACTCGCATGGTCGAGCAGCCGCTGCCCACGGCCTCCCCGACGACCTCGCCCACGTAGGCCGATCCCCGGGCCGATGATTCCCGGCCGATGATTCTCCGTCTTCTGGCTGGTCCTTCTTCGCATGCGACCGCATCCGGGGTCGAAGCAGGCCGTCCTGGTGCTCGTCGGATCGATCGGCCCCCAGGACGTCGAGGCGCTGTGTGCACGTATGGGCGCGGTGATCGGCCTCGGCGGCGCCGGTCCGATCGTGTGCGACGTGGGAGGCCTGGAGCACCCGGACGCCCTGACCATCGATGCGCTGGCCAGGCTGCAGCTGGTGGCCACCCGCGCGGGGCGCCGGCTGTGGTTGCGACGCGCCCCGGACGATCTCCGCGAACTCATCGCGCTCGTCGGATTGCCGGGTGTGCTCCCGCTCGGCGCGGCGCTACGGCTCGAGACGGTCGGGCAGGCCGAAGAGCGGGAACAGTGTCGGGGTGTCCAGGAAGAAGACGATCCCCCGGATCCCGTCGCCTGACAGGTCGAGGACCTGGAGGGACCAGGGCTCGTAGCCACCCCCGGGCGCGGGCTTGTACTGCCCGAACGCGGGCGCGCCGTTCGCCCTGGTCGGCACGAGCCGTGAGCCCCGGCATCCGATCCCGGGACCCAGGCACCACCGCCTGATGTCGTCGTGGGTCTGGAGCCACAGCGCGTAGGGCGGCATCGACCAGGAGGCGTCCTCGCGCAGCAGCGAGGTGAGGGAGTCCATGTCGTAACGCTCGAACGCGTCCACGTACCGGGCGAGGAGCCCACGCTGTGCATCGTCCATGGGCGCCGGCGGCTCCGTCGCGTCGCCGGAGGCGGCGAGCGTCGCATGGGCGCGCTGCAGGGCACTGTTCACCGACGCGACCGACGTGCCCAGGAGCTCCGCGACCTCGGCCGCGCTCCACCGCAGGACGTCGCGCAGCACGAGCACCGCTCGCTGCTTGGGGGGCAGATGCTGCAGCGCGGCGATGAACGCCAGGCGGATCGTCTCGCGGGTCTCGGCCACCTCGGCGGGATCGTCACCGGCCGGCATCACGCGGCCGTCGGGCATCGGCAGGATCCACGTCGTCTCCGGCAGTGGTTCCCCGAGCGCGGTATCCGCGGTGGCCGCCGCCCCGAGATCCATCGGGCGCGCCCGCCGCTCGCGACCGCTGAGCATGTCCAGGCAGACGTTCGTCGCGATGCGGTACAGCCACGACCGCAGGGCCGCTCTGCCTTCGAACCCCTCGAAGCTCCGCCAGGCGCGGAGCAGGGTCTCCTGCACCGCGTCCTCGGCCTCGAACGCCGAGCCCAGCATCCGGTAGGCGTGCGCCGTGAGCTCACGCCGATGCTGCTCGAGCTTGAACTCCAATCCCTCGGTCGTCTGCGTCGCCATCGCACTAGCCTATCGAGGCTCGGCGTGGATGCTCGGTCACGGATCTGCCGTCGCAGCGATGAGTCAGGCCGGGCAGCCTCGTCCACATCACAGACCCCCAAACAGACGCGCCAAAGACGCCCCAAACAGACGCGCCAAACAGACGCGCCAAAGACGCAGATGACCGCTGGAGGTGGACCGATGTCCCGCAACGAGGAAGCCGCACGGCCGCAGGCAGGACGGCGAGAGTGGATCGGCCTCGCCGTGCTGACCCTTGCGTGCCTGCTGTACGCGATGGATCTGACGGTGCTGCACCTCGCCGTGCCCTCCCTCAGCGCGGACCTCGAACCCAGCAGCACCCAACTGCTGTGGATCGTGGACATCTACGGGTTCATGGTCGCGGGCTGCCTGATCACGATGGGAACACTGGGGGACCGGATCGGCCGGCGCCGCCTGTTGATGATCGGCGCCGCCACGTTCGGTGCGGTGTCGGTCCTGGCGGCGTTCTCGACGAGTCCGGAGATGCTGATCGCGACCCGGGCGCTCCAGGGGATCGCCGGCGCCACGCTGGCGCCCTCCACGCTGTCGCTGATCTTCAGCATGTTCCTGGATCCGCGACAACGCTCGGTCGCGATCGGTGTGTGGATCGCCGGCTTCTCCGCGGGCGGCGCCGTGGGACCCGTCCTGGGTGGTGTCCTGCTCGAGCAGTTCTGGTGGGGCTCGGTCTTCCTGCTGGCCGTCCCGGTGATGGGGCTGCTCCTGGTCCTGGGTCCACGGCTGCTCCCCGAGTACCGGGATCCCGACGCCGGGCGGCTCGATCCGACCAGCGCGGTCCTCTCGCTGGTGGCGATCCTCGCGGTGGTCTTCGGTCTGAAGCAGGTCGCCCAGGACGGGATCGGCGGGGTCTCCGTGGCGTCTATCCTCGCCGGCATCGTTGTGGGCGTCGCGTTCGTGCGACGTCAGTGGCGGCTCGACGACCCGATGATCGACCTGGCCCTCTTCCGCAACCGTGCGTTCAACGCGTCGCTCGCCACGAACGTGCTCGGCATCTTCATCGCGATCGGCTACTTCCTGTTCGTCGCGCAGTACCTGCAGCTCGTGCTCGGTCTCTCGCCGTTGCGCGCGGGCCTGTGGTCGCTTCCGTCGGCGGCCGGGTTCATCGTGGGGTCGACCCTGGCTCCGCGGATCCTCCGCCGCTTCCGGCCGGCCCCCGTGATCGGCGCGGGCCTGGCCATGGGGGCGATCGGTCTCGCCGCGCTCACCCAGGTGGGCGCGTCGGATCTGCCGATCATCGTGGCGGCCTCCGTCGTCATCTCGCTCGGCCTCGCGCCGGTGTTCACCGCGACGACGGATCTCATCGTCGCGTCGGCTCCGCCGGAGCGGGCCGGCGCCGCATCGGGGATCTCCGAGACCGGCGCCGAGCTGGGTGGGGCGCTCGGCATCGCGATCCTCGGCAGTATCGGGACCGCCGCCTACCGCAGCGAGCTGGCCGACACGATGCCCTCCGGACTGCCCGCGCAGGTCTCGGCCACGGCGCGAGACACGCTCGGCGCCGCCGTCGGCGTCGCCGAGGAGCTGCCTGCCCGCCTCGGCGGATCGCTCGTGGAGTCCGCTCGGGCCGCATTCGTCCAGGGGATGCGGGTCAGCTCGGCGATCGCGACCGTCGTCGCGATCGGGGTCGCCGCGCTCGCCGTCGCGATGCTGCGGGACGTCCCCTCGGGGGCCGGGCCCGGGGAGGCGCCCGAGGAGGCGCCCGGGGAGGCGCCAGGGGAGGCGGATGCGACGGTCGTGGTCCCCGACGCCACCGACGGGCAGGTCGTCGAGATCGGATAGCCCGCCCGATCCTCGCATCCATGCGGCGTGGGCCGAACGGGGTCCCCCGAACGACCAGGTACAGCCAGAGCCCCCAGCGGTCGAGAACCCTGGGAGGAACGAGCATCGGCGACTGACGTTCGGCGGGGAGAGGCTGGATGCGCGACAAGGGTGGAACCAGGTGGGGCATGAAGGCCGTGCTGGTGGTGATGGCCGCCGGGTGCGGCGTCGGCGCCTGGTACGCCAAGGACCAACAGCCGGCCGTCGGCGCGGAGGCGCAGGAGGCTGCGACCGTCACCGCGACGACATACGTGGAGGATGATCTCGCCGCCGCGCTCAAGCATTGGTCCCCCGGCGACGATCCCGCCAAGCTCCGCCATCAGCTCGACACGGTCATCCTCAACGACTCCGACGTCACCGCGGTTCGGCTCTTCGATGCCTCGGGCGCGCTCGTGTTCTCGTCCCTCGTGAACGACGAGACGACGATCGATCCCGCCGTCGCCTCCTCCGTGCTGGCCGACGGGCCCACCGTGGACGACTCCGAGGCGGACACGCTTCGCACGTACGGCCGGGCCGGCGGGCTGGTGGGTGCGGTCGATCAGGACATCGCCGACATCCGCGGCACCGCGACCCTGCCCTGGCAGGTGGGACAGTTCGTCCTGCTCGGCGCCGCGATCGTCCTGCTCGGAGGCGCGCTGTTCGGCGGCAACGGCGTCAGGACGCCCAAGGACCGCTCCCCCGCCCAGGATCGCGAGACCGTGAAGCAGACCAAGCGAGAGCTCGACGGCGAAGACCCCGAGATGAAGAAGCTTCGGTCGCGCGCGGAGAAGGCCGAGCATTCCCGCCGCGCCATGGAGGATCAGCTCAACGTCCTCCGCTCGCAGATCCTCTCCGGAGACGCCGGCTCGCAGGCCCGGGTCGGCGAGCTGGAAGGGCACCTTCAGGACGCGCACAACCGGGTCACCGTCGCGGAGGAGCGAAACGCCGAGCTGACCCAGCGCGTGGCCGAGTTCGAGGCCGCGGCCTCCGGTCAGGCTCCCGCCCAGCAGCGATCGGCGGCGCTCGAGACGGAGGTGGTCACGTCGCGGGCCCGCATCAAGGAGCTCGAGACCCACGTGAAGCAGCTCGAGGCGCGCGCCGCCCAGGCGGAGACGACGACCGCCGCACACACCGGGCAGCTCGACGAGGCACACACGAAGGCCCGGCAGGCCGAGCTGCAGGTGCAGGAGGCCGTGAACCGCGCGCTGACGGCGGAGCGGCAGGTCGAGGAGGCGGTGGACCGCGTCGTGGCCGCCGACCGGGAGATCGATGAGTTGCGCGCGCGGCTGGCGGCGGTTCCTCCGCCGTCCACGACGCCCGCACCCCTGCCCCCGACCAACGGGCTCGACGACGAGCTCCTGCCGAAGCTGCAGGAGGAGTTGGCCGCGGCGCAACGGCGCGCGAACGACGCCGAGGCGCGCGCCGCCCGAGCATCGGCCCGGGCGGCCGAGCTGGCCGCGGTCACCCGCGATGCGCCCGTCACTCCGCCGGTCACTCCCGCCGCCGCGCCGGAGCAGCCGGTGCGCGAGCTCGAGATCGCGCTGGCCGATGCCCGTGCCGCGGCCTGGGCCGCGGGGGAGGAGACGACCGACGGATCCGGGTTCGGCGTGGTCGAGACGCACGCCGTGCCCGAGGACGAGGAGACGTCGACGCAGGCGCCCAAGGCGGTGGACGAGGCCGATGCGATCCGCACGGAGCTCGAACGGATGGGTCAGATCATGGAGCACGCCGGCGAGGCAGGCGACGTGGACGGGCTTCGGGACCGGCTCACCAAGAGCGCCGCGCGCAAGAAGGGCCGCTCCGTCGCCGAGGAGCGCATCGCCCGCTCCTCCTGAAATCTCACCGGTCAAATCGGTCTGCCGTTCCACCGGCGCTCAACGGCCCGGCCGCGCCGATCCTGATAATTCGCGACCTGTTGGTTCCGGGATGTGATTACATCTGCATCGACCAACGCGAAAGGACCGCGATATGGCCCAAGCACTTGTCGTCGTCTGTGACGTCTGCAGAAAACCCGCCGTGGAGACCGTGTCGTTGAAGGTCGCGGCGCGGGGATACCAGAAGGACGTCTGCCAGACGCACCTGGACGAGATGATCAAGGGCGCCCGCGCACCGCGCCGCGGACGTCCCCGCACGAAGCCGGCCGCCTCCTCCGCGTCGAAGCGGACGGCGTCGGCCAAGCGCTCGTCACCGAAGCGGACCGCGTCCAAGCGGCGAACGGCCGCCAAGCGGACGGCCCGCAAGGCCAGCTAGTCGCGTACGGCGCCCCGCCGCCTCCGGGCGCGGGGCGCCGAGGCGGGCAGCGGCGTCGCCCCACGCAGGACCGTCTCCAGATGCTCGGTGCAGACGGCATGGAGCAGGTCGTCCCCGTCCCTCCGCTCGATGGCCAGGACCGTGACGGCCGGCTGCGCGCAGGCGTCGCAGGTCTCTGAATCCAGCGATCGCAGCACGATGCCCGCCCTCTCGTCGGCTCGACGGTGTCTCCACCCGTTGATTGCCCCGGCACCCCGACGCGGTTCACGGGGGTGCCGGACGGGTGCTCCCGCGGGCGCGCCACGCGCGAGTGGCCCTGCCCCGGCCGCCCTGCGCCGCTGCTTGCGGTGTCAGCCTGGAGGCGGGAGGAGCTCGGCCAGCACGCGATCGATCGCGTGCTCCTCGGGCGAGCCGCTCCGCGGCAGGGCTCCCACGGACGCGACGGTCACGGAGGCCACACGCATCGCGGCGCGGCCCGCGTCCTCCGCCGGCAGCCCGGCGCTCCTCCAGGCCAGATACGTCCCCGCGAAGGCGTCGCCGGCGCCGGTCGCGTCTACCGTCTCCGTCGGCGCGTCTGCGCCCAGTCTGAGAACGGAACCGTCCACGGCGAGGAACGCCCCGTCAGCGCCCGCCGTCACGACGACCTCTACCGCGCCCAGCCGGGTGAGCCGGTCGACAGCGGCTCCGGCGTCACTCGACGCGAACAGCGCCGCGCAGTCGGCGACGCTCGCGAACACGATGTCGGACGCGGCGACGAAGCCGGCCGCCGCCGCCGACGCCTGCTCCGGGGACACCCAGCCGGCCGCCCGATGGTTGGCGCTGAACGCGACGGTCGCGCCGCGCGACCGGATCGTCCCGATCCAGTCCGCGGCCCGCTCGCGAGCGTCGTGGCTCATCTGTTGCAGAGTGATCAACGAGAGGAACACCAGGTCGGGCCGCTCGGTCGGGATCCAGCCGTCGCCCTGGAACAGCGCGCGAGCGGCGGAGTCCCCGCGCCAGTACCACATGGCGCCGCTGTCTCCGTCGAGCAGATAGAGCCCGCACGCCCGGCCCGGGATCCGCGCGGAGGCGTCGACCAGGCCGTGGTCGGTGATCGCGGAGGCGATCTCGTCGCTCAGCGGATCGTCGCCGAGCCCGGTCACGTAGGCCACGTCCATCTTCGTGCCGACGGCACGGCCCGCCCGCACGAGCATCGCCGCGGTGTTGAACGTGTCGCCCGCCGGACGCATCGTCAGATGTCCGGGTTCGGTGCGGAGGAGCTCGATCAGGCATTCGCCGATCACCACCGCGCGCAGTGGTCGGTCGGCGTCCGACTGCGGGCTGGTTCGGGCCACGGTTCGCCGATCGTACGGCATCGCGCCCCCGGCGCCGGACCCGGACCCGATCACGCCCCGTCCGGCAGCGCGGGTCCGTGCGCCCGCGCGGTCGGTGTCGAGCCGCGCACCGCTCGCTCGGTCGATCGGCGTGCCAGCAGCGCGGCCATGCCGGTGACGGCGAGGGCCACCAGGGCGACGTTGCGCCCCAGGAGCAGCGCGACCGCGAGATCGTCCCGGGCCGTCAGGGGCACGCCCTGGAAGATCAGCGCCGAGGACAGCCCCACGACCACCAGGGCGAGTCCCGCGGTGGCCCAGCGCGCCCGGCTCGCCACGATCGCCGTCCATGGCAGCAGCCATGCGACGTACTGCCAGGAGATGATCGGACTCGCGACCAGGAGCGCAGTGACGAGCACCAACGCCATGAGCCCGTCGTCGTCGACGTCGCCTCGACGTCGCGCCCGCACCGCGACGACGACGAGTGCCGCCACGGGGATCAGGAGCAGCAGCATCCGGATCGCCGTGGTCGCCCCCCCGATCCGGTTCGCGTCCTGTTCGAAGACCACCGGCAGATCCGTGACCGCGAGCAGCACCGATCCCGGGATGCTCTCGATCTGCCACCCCGCCGCACCACGCAGGGTCGCGACCTGTGTCGGCCCGGACCACCCCGACCAGACGATCCACGCCGCCATCCCCGTCACGGTGGTGGCTCCCGTCCAGATCAGCGCCCGCCACCGCCGCTGGGCGGCCAGGACGGGGATCAGGACCGCCGGCCACACCTTGGTGAGGATCGCCGCCGCCAGCAGGACGCCCGCGGGAGCCTGTCTGTCTCGGCGTGCGAACGCCAGCGCCGCGGTGGCGAGCAGCACCGACAGGAGGTCGAGCCGGAAGGCCAGGAACGGCGCGATCGGCGTGCCGATCGCCAGGTACCAGAGCGATGCTGTCCCGCCCCACCCGAGCGCCAGGACGAGGGCGATCAGGACGTCGAACACGAACTGCACCATCGCGTTGCGAACGGCCGTCGCGCGCGGATCGGGAGCGGCCACCATCTCCAGGTAGAGCTGCTCGAGCGGCGGCACCTCCACGTCGAAGTCGCGGTACGGGACGCCGGGCGTCTGCGCGATCGCCGTGTAGCGGAGCGCGTCGTTCGCCACGTAGTGGCCGCTCGGGTCCTCCGGCACACCGCCGAGCGTGACGGCCAGGATCACCACCCGGACGGCGATCAGTCCGACGACGCAGGCTCGCTGCCACCCCACCGAAGCCCCCTCCCGCCCGGTGCGAGGTCGCGGAGGACCTCGCCGACGGACTCAGGCAGCAGACTCCATCGAGGGGTCGTAGTCGCCACTCCTCGCGAGCCCGTTCATCCTGGCGCGGTGCGCCAGCGCCCGCTGGCCCGCCGCGACGTTCCCCGGGTCGCCGCTCCACGCCGCGAGCGACGGAGCCTGCAGCGCTCGTCCGTAGCTGAAGGAGAGCTCCCACGGCAGGTCGTCGCTCTGGTTCATCTCGTTCAGGCGGCTGGTCGCCTGCTCGTCGGTCATCCCGCCGGACAGGAACACGATGCCCGGGACCTCGCCCGGCACGGTCGCCCGCAGGCAGCGGATCGTCGCTGCCGCGATCGCCCGGTCGTCGTCCTGCGTCGCGTTCCCGCGTCCCGGCACGACCATGTTCACCTTCAGGAGCGAGCCGGCCAGGTCGACCCGATGCGCGGCGAGCTGCTCAAAGACGGCGCGGAGCGTGCGCCCGGTCGCGTCCTCGCACGCCGCGAGGTCGTGATCGCCGTCCATCAGGATCTCGGGCTCGACGATCGGCACGACGTCCGCCTCCTGACACAGCGCCGCGTACCGCGCCATCGCGTGCGAGTTCGCGTGGATCGCGAACGCCGTCGGGGTTGCGTCGCCGATGATGATCGTGGCCCGCCACTTCGCGAACCGGGCGCCGAGTTCCCGGTACTCCGCCAGGCGCTCCCGGAGCCCGTCCAGGCCCTCGGTCACCGTCTCGCCCGGGAACATCGCGAGCGGCTTCGCCCCGGTGTCCACCTTGATCCCGGGGATCGAACCGGCCCGTGTCAGGACCTCGACCAGGGACGTGCCGTCGTCGGCCGACTGGCGGATCGTCTCGTCGAACAGGATCACGCCGCTGATGTGCTCGCCCAGACCGGGTGTCGTGAACAGCATCTGCCGGTAGGCGCGGCGCCGGTCCTCGGTGGACTCGACGCCGATCGAGTCGAACCGCTTCTTGATCGTTCCCGTCGATTCGTCGGCGGCGAGGATGCCCTTTCCGGGGGCCACCAGCTCGCGGGCGGTGGATCGCATCGCGTCGCTCATCGAGCGCTCCTTGTTCGTGGGGCCTGCAGCCTAGCCTCCCGGCCTACTCGAGGGCTAACGCTTCGCTCCTTGAGCCCTGCTCGAGGGCCAACGCCGATCGGGCTATCGGATCGGGACGGTAACGAATCGTCCGGTTCGAGGCTCCATGCTTCGATGGGACGGAACGCACAGATCGTGATGGTGGGAGCGGCTCGTGTGAGCTTCGAGGAGTTCTTCGCGCAGGAGCACGATCGTCTCTTCCGTGCCCTGTGCCTGGTGACGCGGAACCGGCACGAGGCCGAGGAGCTCGCGCAGGACGCGTTCCTGGCCATGTGGGCCAGGTGGGATCGCATCTCCTCGGACGTGGAGGACCCCGTCTCCTACCTGTATCGGAGCGCGATGAACGCGTTCCGCAGGCGTCACCGCCGGGCCGCGCTGGCCGCCCGGAAGGCGGTGGGGCTCGTCCCGAAGGACGACGGCATCCAGCGCGTCGAGGAGCAGGAGGCGATCGTCCGGGCGCTCGCCGTCCTCACCCCCAGACAGCGCGCCGCGATCGTGCTCACGAACTTCCTGGCGTTCACGGCCGAGGAGGCCGGCGATCTCCTCGATCTCTCGGCGGGAGCCGTGCGAACCCTGGCATCCAGAGGACGGACCGAACTTCGACGACAGGTGGGTGAGGAGACATGACCGCAGACCTGAAGCAGAGCCTCGACCGCGCGGCACGTCGGTACGATCCGCCGCCGGACGCCCTCGAGCGTCTGGTCCGCAGGCGGGAACGCGGCCGGCGGATCGAGCGGGTGACCGCGCTCGCCGTGGGGCTGGGCATCGCCGCGCTCGTCGTCGGCGCCGCGTTCTTCGCCTCCCGATCCTCGGACGGTCGCCCTCAGGCCGGCGCGGGGGCCGCGGCCCCGGACCGCAACGGCGAGATCCTCTACTCGAAGTACGTCGGAGGCTGGCACCTCTACGCGGTGGACCCCTCCACGGGCGTGGAGCGTGGGATCACCGACGGGGTCCGCGACTACGGGTCGGACTGGTCGCCCGACGGATCCCAGATCGTCTACGACACGGACGCGGGCGACATCGTCGTGGCCGATGCCGACGGGAGCGACCCGCTCGTCGTGGGCACCGGCGCGTCGCCGTCGTGGTCGCCCGACGGATCGAGGATCGCGTTCGCACGGGTCGAGCCGAGCGGCGGCGGGAGCATCTGGGTGATGAACGCCGACGGGAGCGACGCGCGTGCGATCACGGAGGGACCCGCCGCAGGCCCCGCGTCGGGACAGAACGCCGCCGTGGATTGGGCGCCGTCGTGGTCGCCGGACGGCCGGTCGATCGCCTACGTGCGGGTGGTGGCCCATCGGTCGCCCGAGGTCCCGAACGGTATGGGCACGACGGACGTGACCCTCGAGGAGGTCCGGGTGTGGCACGACGGAGCACAGCCGTCGGACGTCGCGCTCACCGATGCGTACGCGAACCTGGGTCCGGTCGACTGGTCCCCGGACGGTGCGACGCTGGTCTTCACCGGCGGTCCGACCCTGTTCGACGAGCAGCGGACGAACGGCATCATCCACGCCGGCGTCCTGCTCGTGCCGTCGGACGGAGGAGCGGTCAGGGACCTGCCATCGGGTCAGGATGCGACGGGCGCCACCTGGTCGCCGGACGGCGAGCTCATCGCGTTCGTCGACAACGACACCTCGCTGGTCGTGATGCGTCCCGACGGATCCGACCAGCGCGTGGTGCCGATCGACCCCGGTGAGGACTCCATCGTCGATCTGTCCTGGGGCGTCGCTACAGGATGAGTCCGTCGGGGACGGGCAGGGACTCCATGTCGTCGCCCGCCTTCCACGCGCCCTCGACCGTGCGCACCCACTCGTAGAACAGCCCCTTGGTGCCGATCAGCGTCACCCCGGCGGCGCGCATCCGCTCGATCCCGTCCGCGTGCGCGTCGCCGGGTGCCAGCACCGCGTCTCGAACGACGACGACGTGGTAGTCGCGATCCAGCAGGCCAAGAGCCGAGTGGGCGACGCACACGTCGGTCTCCATCCCGACGATCACGGCCGTGCGCCGCCCGGTTGCCTCGACCGCCGCCAGGATCTCCGGCACGTCGGCGAGCCCGAACGTGGGCTTGGCATGCCGGGGCGTCCGGTCCGGGAGGCGCTCCGTGACCTCGGGTGGCGTCGGCCCGTTGTGGTCGGGTTCCTCCTCGGTGACCACGATGGGAACCGCGAGCCTGGTGGCGAGCGCCGTCAGCCAGACCACCCGTTGGAGGAACGCCTCACGGGCCTCGGTCTCGCTGATCTTGTCGAGGAACCCCGGCTGCACGTCGACCACGCACAGGACCGAATCGTCGACGCCCAGCAGACGACCCATACGCGACGAACCCCTCTCGCTCCTTGGCCTTCGCTGTCCCTGCCTCGCTGCCTGGCCTCGCTGCCCGGTCGCCGGCATCTTACGCGCCCGGCCCGGCCCACCTCGACGGCGTGGATCCGCTGATGAACTGACAGAATCGTGCGAGACGAGGAGTCAGCCGTGCCGATCGAACCCACCACGGATCACCGGACCGCCGCCGCTCGCGCCGCCCTCGACCGGCACGCCTGGGCCGAGGCGTTCGAGCTGTTCTCCCGCGCCGATGCGGATGGCGATCTCTCCGGGGCCGACCTGGAGGCGTTCTCGGACGCCGCGTGGTTCACTGCTCACGCGAAGGTCTCCACCGAGGCCAAGGAGCGTGCGTTCGGAGCGTACGTCGCCGAGGGGGATCGGACCCGGGCGGCCTACCTGGCCCTCAGACTCACCCAGGAGTACGCGTTCCGCGGCAAGCAGTCCATCGCCTCCGCATGGATGCGCCGGGGCGAGCGGCTCCTGGAGGGCGAGGCCGAGAGCTACCCCCACGGCTACGCGGAGCTGTGTCGAAGCAACGCCGCGAGGGAGGCGGGCGACGTCGACGGCGCGATCGCGCGCGCCCAGGAGGCCGTCGACATCGGCGTCAGGGTCGGCGACGCCGACCTCCAGGCGTTCGCACTCACCGGCCTCGGCTCCCTCCGGATCGCAACCGGCGAGACGTCCGAGGGCTTCGGGCTGATGGAGGAGGCGACGATCGCCGCGGTGAACGGCGAGCTGACCCCGTGGGTCACGGGCGTCACGTACTGCACGATGATCGCGGCGTGCCGCGATCTCACCGACTACCGCCGCGCCAGCGAGTGGACCGAGGCCACCGAGCGATGGTGCGAGCGGCAATCGGTCTCGGGGTTCCCGGGTGTGTGCCGCGTGCATCGCGCGGAGGTCGTGGCGCTGAGCGGTGCCTGGGAGCGCGCCGAGGCGCAGCTCCGGCAGGCCACCGACGAGCTCGCCGAGTTCGACGCCACTCCGCCGCTCGCGGACGGTTTCTACGCGATCGGGGAGATCCGGCTGCGGATGGGGGACCTCGAGGGCGCCGAGGAGGCGGTCCGGCAATCGCACGCGTTCGGTCACACGCCGGAACCGGTGATGGCGATGGTGCGGCTCGTCCAGGGAAGGACGCGGGCGGCCCTCGACGCCATCAACGCCGCCGTGGAGCAGGAGACCTGGGACCGGTGGGCACGGGCGCGCCTCCTTCCGGCGCAGGTCGAGATCGCCGTCGCCGCCGGCGAACCGGTGTCGGCGCGGCGGGCGGCCGAGGAGCTCGAGACCCTCGTGGGCACCTACGAATCGCCCGCGCTCCACGCGCACCAGCACGAGGCGCTCGCCCGCGTGCTCCTGCTGGAGGGTGATGCCGCGCAGGCCGCCCGGGAGGTCCGCATCGCGATCGATCGCTGGCGGGAGGTGGCGGCGCCGTACGAGGTCGCGCGCGGCCGGACGGTGCTCGCCTCGGCGATGCGGGCGATGGGGGACGACCACGGCGCCGACCTGGAGCTCGGTGTTGCGATCGACGAGTTCGGACGTCTGGGGGCGAGGCTCGACGCCGCCGCGGCGGAGCGGGCACGGAAGCACGCGGCCGACCGCCGCGCTGCGCCCGAACAGGCGCGGAAGACCTTCATGTTCACCGACATCGCGGGATCGACGAACCTGGCGGAGCTCCTGGGCGACGAGTCGTGGGAGCGGCTGCTCCGGTGGCACGACGACGCGCTGCGCGCGCTGTTCGCTCGGAGCGGCGGCGAGGTCGTCAACTCGACGGGCGACGGTTTCTTCGTGGCCTTCGACGATGCCGCACGCGGGGTCGAGTGCGCAGTCGCGATCCAGCGAGCGCTCGTGGAGCATCGCCGGACCAGCGGGTTCGCGCTCTCGGTCCGGATCGGGCTGCACGCGGCGGAGGCGAACCGGCGCGGCGAGGACTACAGCGGGATGGCAGTGCACGTGGCGGCGCGGGTCGCGGCGCTCGCCGGCGGGGGCGAGATCGTCGCCACCGCCGAGGCGCTGTCCGAGGCCGGCGACGTCGAGGCTTCGGAGCCGCGGGAGGTCCCGCTGAAGGGCGTCACGGAGCCCGTTCGCGTCGCATTCGTCATCTGGCACGCCGGATGAGGTCTGCGCGGCTCTCATCCGCCGGTTCGACCGTGCTCATCGACCAGGCGCACGTGCCACGTGGCGCTCATCCCGGCTGTGCGCGGCCGGCTCCGGCGGCTCCGGCGCGTCGTCGCCCAGGAGGTAGCGGGGTCCCGTGCCGAGCTGCGCCGCGTCGTCGCCGGGGTTGTAGAGCCGGCAGCGCTGCAACGAGAGGCAGCCGCATCCGATGCATCCCGTGAGCTCGTCTCGCAGCTGTTCCAGTTCCGCGATCCGGTCGTTCAGCCGACCTCGCCAGGACCGGGAGACACGCTCCCAGTCGGCCTTCGTCGGCGCGCCGTTCGCCGGCACCCGCGCCAGCGCCTCGCCGATCTCCTCGAGCGTCATGCCGATCCCCTGCGCGATGCGGATGAACGCCACGCGACGCAGGGCGTGCCGTCGGTAACGGCGGTGGCCCGCCTCCGTGCGCTCCGACGACAGCAGGCCGATCGACTCGTAGAAGCGGAGCGCGGAGGTCGCGACGCCGCCGCGGGCGGCGAGCTCCCCGATCGTCATGAGGTCATCGCGCTGCGGCACGCCGCCATCCTACTCCTTGACTTCAAGTGCACTTGAAGTCGTATGGTCGCACCCTTCCGCCGATCGAGGAATGGACGAGATGGCCGACTGGGTTCGTGCGATGGGGATGGCCGACCTCCCCGACGAGGGCGGACGGCTCTTCTCCTACCTCGACAAGCGGATCGCGGTGTTCCGGACGACCCACGGCGCGTTCGCGACCGACAACCGGTGCCCGCACGAGGGCTACGCGCTGGTGCGCGGAGATCTCCGCGACGGCGTGCTGACCTGCGCGTGGCACAACTGGAAGTTCCGCCTCGCCGACGGGGTCTGCCTGTTCGGCGGCGAGCGCGTGCGGACGTATCCGGTCGAGATCCGCGACGGCCAGGTGTTCGTGGACGTGGCGGATGCGCCGGCGGAGATCGTGCGGCCGCAGCTGTTCGAGAGCCTCCTGGAGGCGATGGACGAGGGCGACGTCGGCCGACTGGCCCGGGACACGATGCGGCTGCAGCGCATCGGCACGCCGGTCGACGACATCGTGCGCGAGGGCGTGCGGTTCGCCGCGCCGCGCGCAGAGTACGGCTGGGATCACTCGCTCGCGACCCTCACGGACTGCCTGCGCCTCGCCGCGATGTTCGACGGACCGCTCCGGTCCCTGCCGGTGGTGCAGGGTCTCGCCGTCGCGAGCGAGGACCAGCTGCGTCGGCCGCTCCGGGCGCAGCCGGACCCCATCGACGCCGTCGCGGTCTACGGGTCGCTGCGCAACGCGCTGGCCGCGTTCCCCGTGCTGGTCGACGACGAACGGGTGGACGAGGCGGAGGCGCTGTTCCGGGGACTGCTCGCGGCGGGGGCTACCAGGGATCAGCTGCGCCACGCATTGCTGAGCGCGATCACCGATCACTTCCTGTCCTACGGCCACGCGATGATCTTCTGCCAGAAGGCGTTCGAGCTCGTCGACCGGATCGGCTGGAGCGAGGCGGACACGGTCCTGTCGCCGCTCGTGCCGGACATGACCTGGGGCACCCGGTACGACAAGCTCCCGTACATGCGGCGGTTCCTGGGTGCGTGGGACGCCGCCGAGCTCGACCTGAACGGTCTGGCCGCGATGCCGCGCAACGGTGTGGCGTGGGACGCCGTGGGGTTCCGGCGCCAGCTCCTGGACGGCTCGCCGGACGACGCGTTCTTCGCGCTCCGTGACGGTCTGGAGCAGGGCGTCGCCGTTGAGCGACTGATCGACGAGACGTCGCGCGCGGCGGCGGCACGGTTCGGCCGGTTCGACATCGACCTCGACCTCGACGACACGAACGAGTGGGGCTGGCTCGACGTGACGCACACCCTGACGTACACGGACGCGCTGCGGTGGGCGTGGTCCGTCGATCCGTCGCCAGAGGTGCTGCGCGGGCTGTTCCACGCCGCGTGGTTCGTGCAATGGACCGGCAAGCTGGACGCTCGAGGGGCCGGGCCACCGCCGGCGCCCCATCGAACGGAGGACCCCGACGAGGTCTATCGCGCGATCGTGGGTCGCGATCCCGACGCCGCAGTGTCCCTGGTGGAGGGGTTCGAAGGGCCGCGCGAGGGCCTCGAGCGAGCCCTCGGACGCGCGGCCGCCGAGGACCACAGCGTCGCGCCCATCATGATCGCCCACACGGTGAAGACCGCGCAGGCCGCGATCGTCGAGTCCCGCGAGCTCGGCGCGGGCGAACGGGCGCCGCTCTCGGCGGCGGCTCGCTTCCTGGCGTCGCCGAAGCGTGAGCGATTCGTGTACCAGGCCACGCTCGAGGCCGTGGCCTTCGTCGACGGCCGCAGTAAGGGCGAGACCACCGAGACGTGACTGAGCGGGACTCGGGGTCCGCACCGGTTCCGCCCCGATCGCGCCCTCGGTAGACTTGGTGTCTCACGGATGCTGGAACGCGAAGGACTTCTGCCACGGTTCTGTATCCCCCGGGGACGTAGCTCAGCTGGTAGAGCACCTGCTTTGCAAGCAGGGGGTCGGCGGTTCGAGTCCGCTCGTCTCCACCCCAAAGCTGCTGGTCACAGCTCTCCCTTCCCGCAACCTTCAGTCGTCACATCGCTTGTCAGTGCCAGGATGTACCCTGCGTGTAGCCTGGACGAGGGGACGGGAAGATTGGCCTGGATCAGCAGCTACGACGTTGCGTCCGGACGTAGGTACCGCGTGTTCTGGAAAGATCCGAGCGGAAAGTCGCATGGAAAGGTCTTCCAGCGCGCCGCTGAGGCGCGGAGCTTCAAGCGCAAGCTTGACCAGTCTCTCGACGAGGGGAGCTACTCCGATCCTCGCCGCGCCCGGATCACGTTGCGGGATCTTTGGGAGGAGTTCGATTCCGCCCCGCCAAGACCTCTCGCAGCTTCAACCAGGGCTCTCTACCGCATGCAGTGGCGGACGCACGTCGCTCCTCGTCTGGGCGACCGTCGTCTGAACTCACTTGAGGCTGGTGACCTCCGTCACTTCATTGCAGATCTTCAGGCGGACGGCGTCGGCATCGCCATGATCGACAGTTGCTACCGCCTCGTTCGCAGCGTCCTGAACATGGCGGTGCGCGACAGGCGTATTCCCTACAACCCCGCTGCGGGAATCACTCCACCACGAGGTGAGCGCAGAGAGATGAGCTTCCTGTCTGCGGACGAGGTCGTGTCCCTGGCTGACGAGGTGCCGGCGGTGTACAAGGCGTTGATCTACACGCTGGCCTATACGGGTATTCGGATTGGTGAGGCATCCGCCCTCCGCGTGAGGAATATCGACCTTCTCCGCAAACGCATCCTCGTGACCGAGGCGGCCTCGGAGGTCGACGGCGTGCGTATCGTGGGCGACACGAAGACCAGGCAGAAGCGTCAGGTGGCCGTCCCGCGATTCCTGGCCGAGATCCTCTCCGAGCACCTGGCTACCTTCTCGACGCCGGCGGACGGTGACGCCCTTGTCTTCCGCTCAGAGGCAGGGACGCCGATCGGACAGCATGCCTTCCGGCGAACCTTCAGGCGTGCCTGCGCGAGGGCTGGCTTGTCTCCGGCACCGCGTGTTCACGACCTTCGCCATACGGCGGCTTCCTTGGCGATCGCTGCCGGGGCGCATCCGAAGCTGATTCAGGACATGCTGGGGCATTCCAGCGTCACGACAACGATGAACGTCTACGGGCACCTGTTCGACTCCTTGCACGAGGAGGTAGCGGACCGTCTGGACGACGCCTGGGTGTCGGCGGCGAATCACAGACAGGCGATCGCATCGGTCACCGACTTGCCCCAGGCAACAAAGTCCATCTGACCGTCAGCTTCCCCGCCTGCACGCGCCAACTCCGATGCTGGCCCGACCTGCGGTGGTGTCGCGAGGCCCCAGAAGCGGCATACGTGCCACTCTCGACTCCTGGCGGGCGCTAGGGTCGGTCCGCTCCGGTCCGTCGCCACAAACGCCTGGCGATCCCTTGTCACGCTCGGGCCGGCGGTGGTTCTTGCTCCCCGACTCCCCACGAGTGGTCCGAAACCTGCGACAGGAATCGGAGTCCCTCATCGCTCATCGCGACGGGAGCCCGCCCGAGGTGTCCCAGAAGGGGCCATGCTCGCTTGAGCATGAGGCCGAGGTCAGGGCGCGGTTCAACCGGCCAGATCTGCGTGAGATAGGGCACCAACTCGCCCGGCGGCAAGACGAGGCGGTGATCTGCAGGGTCGTCACCCGCCGTCACCTGATACGCCAAACAACCCAAGTTGCCGGTCAATCTGAACCCGTTCATTGGCGGAATGGGGACCATCGAACTGCTCGCCGGATATCGACCCACGTCGTAAGCGGCGAGCCACACAACGGAGTTCCCGAGAGGCAGCCGGCGGTCGAACAGCTCCCTGAAGTGCTCGTCGACAACCGGGTTCGTGTCGTCTGATTCCAACAGAGACGAGGTGAGCGCCGTCTTCGTCACCCAGGTGGCGATCGTGACGGCCTCTTCCTCGCTGAACGTCCGCGCTTCCGTGGTGAGGATGAGGGGTCGCAGCAGCGGTATCGCCGCCGCTTCGAGCTCCGACATCCAACCTCCGTTGCACGAAGCGCACACCTTGCGAGCCGTGAGGTCGATGGCCGTCGTTTCCCAGATGTCATGCACGTGATCGTCGCCGTGGTCGCGTACCCGCGTGGCGCTGAGAGGCTGGCCGAGCGTCTCGATGAGCGGCACCGTCCACTGTGGGAACACGTGCTCGCGGGTGACCGGGCGACCACCGCAGAAGGCGCACGAACGAGGTTCAGGCCCCATGCTCCACATCCTGCCAGGAGGGAGCTGAGGTCTCACCGAGCGCCTGAACCGCGTTCTCCCCCAGCAGGCGACCGGTACAGGCGGGGTACACGATTCCACATCTGTGCAGGTGAGGCCGTTTGTCCTGTGCCTCCGAAGCAGGTGTGCGTGGTCTGCGCCGTCGCGGGCATGGGCAGCAATCCAGTCGCCGCGATGGCGATGACAGCAAGCCCTCGTCGCATGATCTTCCCCTTCCGGTGAGCATGCGGGCACCAGTGCTGCTTCGGTTCTCCTGAGCTAGCTGACGACCGTCACGTCCTCGCAGTTGATCGCTCGGTCGCCTGTTCGGACGCGGCATGTGTCGAACCCGTCCCCGCCGTCGATGAAGTCTGCGATGTTGTCGTTCAAGAACATTGCAGTCGTGAGGAAGTCATCGCCAGCTTCGCCGAACAGGTAGTCCTTACCGCCTCCCCCGATGAACGAGTCGTTCCCATCCCCACCGTACTGGCGCGTGTTGTTGGAGAAGAAACCCTCCTCAGCGTCGGAGTCGTCGTTCCCGATTCCGCCGTAGAAGATATCCAGCTCACCCTCGTATCCCTCCAGTGTCATGGAATCGTCGCCTTCCCCTCCGCGTCGGACTTGTTTCGGGATGTTCGCGTCAGCGAAGTCGTCGTTGCCGGGACCTCCGATGGCGAGCGGGCCTCGCGTGTTTATGGTCAGGTCGTGCCCAGGACCCGCGTTTACCGCCTCGTAGGAGGTCAGACTGCCGTCGTTCCCCTTGCCCGCACACACGAGCCGACCAGATAGCTGGTCGTTGCCTCCCAACCCCACGACGACATCACCGTGCAGGTGGTCGCTTTCCGGCGTGCCGACGACTGTGGCCGGTTCTCCGAAGCAGGTGTGCGTGGTCTGCGCCGTCGCTGGCATGGGCAGTAGTCCCGTCGCCGCGATGGCGATGACAGCAAGCACTCGTCGCATGGCCGCGACGTTCCTCATTGCCAGTCCTCGTCGAGGATCGTGATCTCCTCGCAGTTCAACACCCTGTCGTCGGGATCGACCTCGCATACGTCGTAGCCAGCGCCACCATCGACGCGATCGGCATTTCCTGGCGGTTCGTTGCCGCCACTGCTACCGGCCGTGCTGAAGATCACGTCGTCACCGTCATCACCGTAGAAGTAGTCCGTGCCGCCCCAGTCACCCTGGTGACCGAGACGGTCGTTGCCTGTGCCACCATGGACCACGTCGTGGTTGTGGAGGTCGCCGGGCTGTTCCATGGTGAGTCCCAGCCGATCGTTGCCGGGACCCCCGTACAAGAGGTCCTCGCCGCCGCGACTGGTTAGATAGTCATCGCCATCGCCGCCGAGCACCAGGTCGTTGCCTTCGGCGCTAGTGAGGGCGTCGGCGCCCGCCCCGCCGTCCATCTTGTCTCCGTTGTATTCGCCGACCATGAAGTCGTCGCCACCGCCACCACAGAGAAGATCGCCGCCTCGCAAGCCATTCAGAAAGTCGCCGCCGCCAAGACCGTGCATCACGTCGATGCCGTTGGTCCCACGAAAGCGGTCAACATCGGGCGTCCCCAAGAAGGTCGGGTGCTGCCCGAAGCAGGTTGGAGCGGTCTGGGCCGTCGCGGGCATGGGCATCAGCCCGATCGCCGCGAGCGCCACCGCCACAAGAATCCTTCGCATGGTCGTTCCCTCCCCCCGCGAGCACCGCCTGAAGGGCTCATGCTCCGCCTTTGCCGCTGGCAGGAAACCGTCCATGAGCTGTACAGAACCTGCCGCGAGCTAGGCGGAGCAGGCCAGATTCAGCACGTAGGTGAATCGGGCGGCGGCTTGGCGATCGGCGCGGGCGCTGTGTGGTCGGGCACGGTCAACGTATTCCGGTTGCTCAGCTACTCGACCGTCACGTCCTCGCAGTTCACTGCTCTGTCGCCCACGTTCAGGATGCAGGTGTCGAACCCGTCGCCACCGTCGATGAAGTCCACGATGGTGGTGTCGATACGCCAAAGGTGACGAGTAGCGTCCAGCGTGTCGTTGCCAGGTCCGCCGTATATCTTGTCTCGCCCGATGCCTCCACCCAGGGAGTCATCGTCCTCCCCGCCGTACTGACGCAGCGTGTCGGGCCAGTTCGGCTCACCGCCGCCAGTCGAGTCGCTCCCAGCTCCACCGTAGAAAACATCCTTATCCCCGCCCGCCCCGGTGAAGCGGTCGTTCCCTGGACCGCCTCGCCAGACCTGGAAAGGCTGATCCTCTTGGGCCCAGTTGTTGTCGAGGAACCTGTCGTTGCCGGGACCACCGATGGCGGGACCGATGGCGAGGTCACCGAGTCCGATAAGTTGTATCTCCTGGTCATCCCCAGGGCCACCGTCCACTTGGACTCCACTCAGGTACCAGTCGCCGTCCTTACCGCCGCACACGAGACGACCAGCGAGGTCGTCAACGCCCGCCAGGCCCACGACCACATCGCCACCTAGTTCGTCGTCTCCCGGCGTGCCGACGACCGTGGCCGGTTCCCCGAAGCATGTGTACGTCGTCTGCGCCGTGGCTGGCATGGGCACGAGCCCTGCCGCCAGGACCAGAGCTACGGTGAGTCTCCGCATGGTTCTCCCTTCCCACGGCGGCGATCCGAAGACCGTTGGGCTTACGGCCTTATGACGAACACGTCCTCGCAGTTCACCACTTCGTCTTCCTCGTTCACGGTGCAGGTGTCGCGGCCGTCGCCTCCGTCGATGAAGTCTGGCCTGTGGACAGTCTGCCTATTGGCAGCGTCGATGCTGTCGTTGCCTGCATCTCCGTAGAGTTGGTCCGCCCCGGTGGTGGTGTCTACGATTCGGTCGTTGTCTGGCCCACCTCGGGACCAGTCATGTCCCGGGCCGCCGATAACCTGGTCCGCACCCGACCCTCCGGTGAGTCGGTCAGCTCCGTCACGTCCGGAGACGACATCATCACCCGCGTTGCCTGCCATCACATCGTTCCCGCCGTCCCCAATCAAACCGTCGGACGCTTCCCCGCCGCAGATGCGGTCTCCCTCGTCAGGGAGGCTGCTGTCTCCTTCAGCGCGTCCGCGGATTGCGTCGTTACCCCCGAGACCTGCCATCACGTCTCCACCAGTTGTGCCCCACAACGTCTCACCCGCGTCGGTCCCTACGATGGTTGCGGGTTCTCCAAGACAGATGTAGGTGGTCTGAGCCGTGGCCGACATGGGCATCAGCCCGACCGTCGCCAAGGCCAATGCCAGGATTGCTCTCCGCATGATCTTTCCCTCCCTCGCGAGCACCGCCTAAGGGCTCATCCTCCGCCTGAGCTGCCCGGAGGAAACGGTCCATGAGCTGTACAGAACCTGCCGCCAGCGAGGCGGGCAGACCAGCCTCAGCACGTAGGTAGACCGGGCCGACACCCTGGGCCTCGTTCCACGCGGCGGCCTGGGCATCATCCATCAGCGCCGTGCCAAGCCCGTCCCAGTGGTGTTCAGCCTTTGCCAAGTGCGCTTCCTGTTTCCCTCGCTCCGCTGTACCGGAAATGTACCGTCCACGCCTTCTGTGGAGCTCCACGGCGTCTCGGTGAGGCGCTACAGTCTCCGTTCCGACCTGCGGATTCTCTGTTCTCGCAGGTAAATGGCTTGCGAGCGTTGTGCTTTGCAAGCAGGGGGTCGGCGGTTCGAGTCCGCTCGTCTCCACCACCAGAGTCATGCTCGGCTCGACCCTCGATCGGGCAGGAGGTTGCCGTCGATGACGGGCCGGTGAACGGCGGACTTAGCTGGACTCAACGCAGCGGAGGAGGTCGACCGTGGGACCCTCCCGACCGCGGCTGATGCCGTGGCGGAAGACCTTTCGTTCGCCGGCCGCCAGCTCCGCGTGGTGTCGAAAGGTATCGTTCCCGTGCGGGCCGTCGACGAACCAGCTGCCGTACACGGTCGTGCGCTGATTGCGGTTGTTCTCCAGGATGAGTCTGGCCTCCCAGTGTCGCCCCCAACCGTGGCCGACCCTTTCGACGCGGTCGTCACAACGTACCTTCAGCGCCGATCGGCCGGGAGCGACGGCAGTCGCTGAGGGAGCGACCATCGCCATCATCAGGATCCCGACAACGACCATGGTTGCGGCCCGTACCGACAGCTTCATCCCTTGTCCCTTCATCGATGGTTCCTGCCTCACGTATCGGCAGGACGGACCACCAGGAGACCCGCAAAGGACCGAAGAGGCGATCGGCCCGGGTGAGGACGGATGGCGACAGCCGTCGAGTGGAAGTGTCTCCAGCCACCGCGAACGGCGAAGGAACGTGCTTGCTCGCGCTCACCCCGGTCGCCAGTGGAAGGTGACCGACGGTCATCTCCTGCACCGCAGTCCATTACCCGAACGATATGCGGCGCGGGTAGCATCCGCGCCGATGTCCCCCTGGCGCCTGGAGCTCGATGGTCGAACCGTCCGTGTCGACGTCACCTCGGGCATGGAGCCGGGTGATTGGGAGCGGTTGCTCGACGGCATCCTCCACGAGATCGACGCCCTGGACCTCGTGGTCGTGATCGCGCGGCCGGCGGTGGAGAACACCGTGGCGACCGAGCTGCTCCTGGAGTCCCTGGTCAAGAACCTGGAGCGTCGGGCGCTCGCGACCCGTATCGAGCGGAAGGACTGAGCGTCCCGCCCACCCGACGTGTACCGTCGGTTCCGTGATCTCCCTTCGCCCGATCACGGACGAGAATCGAGAGGCGGTCGAGGCCCTGCGCGTCTCGCCGTCCCAGGAGCCGTTCGTCGACGATGTGGTCGGGTCGCTGCGCGAGGCGGCCGAGGAGCCGGACGGTCGCGCGATCTGGTGGGCCGTCTACGCCGACGAGACCCCGGTGGGGTTCGTGATGATCAGCGACGAGGTCGGCAGCCCGGACTACATCCCGCACTACCTGTGGAAGCTGTTCATCGACGAGCGTCACCAGGGGCGCGGCTACGGCTCGGCCACGCTCGACCTGATCGTCGCCTACTTCCGCGAGCGACCCGGGGTCGAGGCCGTCTGGACGAGCGCCGGGCAGGGCGAGGGCAGCCCGATCGGGTTCTACGAGCGATACGGCTTCGAACGGACCGGTGAGATCGTGTTCAACGACGAGGTCCTGCTCCGGCTCGCGCTCGGCTGATCACTCGGTGGTCCTACAGCTCCAGGGGTGACGTGGAGCGGCAGGGTCACTCGGACCGACGCAACTCCAACCCGGCTCACAGCTCCGCCAGGACCCCCGCCACCCAGGTCTCGAACCGCGCCCGATCGTGTCCCTCGAGGGCCTCGCCGTCGTCGATGAGGAAGTCGGCGGCATCGCACAGATCCCAGTACGGGTGACGGTCCCGCGGATCGCCGCCGGCATCACGGTATGCCTCCAGGAATCGGCTCGCGGCGGCCGGGCCCACCTCCTCGAGGAGGTTCAGGCGCATCCGGGCGAGGTCGATGCCGGGAGGTCCCCACGCCGCCGTCGGCCAATCCACGACCGACACGACGCGATCCTCCACGGTCAGCGTGTTCCCCTGGTGGTAGTCGCGGTGGATGAAGCACATCGGTGCGTCGGGCGGCCTCTCCGCCAGCACGCCCAGCACCCGCTCCCACAGGCCGGGATGCGACGACCAGGCCGGCGGGCGGAGCTCGACCCCGTCCGCGTACGGAACGTAGTCGGGCAGGCCGACGGGGCGGTCGGTCGTCAGCTGATGGATACGCACCAGGATCCCGGCCGCGGACGCGAGATACGCATCCAGGTCCGACGGCGACCACGGCGGCTCCCCGGGCATCCACGACACGAGCAGCGTGGGGACGTCGAAGACCGCCGGCTCCAGGTCGGCGGCGTACAGCCTCGGCGCGGGAACGTCCGCGTCGCGCAGCAGCTCGAGCGCGCGCGCCTCGTTGTGCGGGTCGTAGAACGGGTCGGTCTCCAGATGCGTGCGGTCCGAGTACCGGCGGACCACGAGCCGGTGCTCGGCGCCGCCCGCCGTCTCGACGAGCACGTCGTGCATCTCGGTGGACGACCGGGGCATCTCGCGAACCGCCCGGACGTGCGAACCCGGGCCGATCGCGTCGGCGATCCAGCCGCGCATCGCACCCGACAGCTCGCCCACGCGGGTATCGTTCCACGCATGCCACGCACCGTCCGCGTCACCGTCGCGGCGATCCTGCTGATGGTCTGCACCGCCGCTCCGGCCGTCGCCGGCACGCAGCCCCCGTACCGGGCCACCGTCGACCGTCTGGACGCCGCGACACGGCGGGCGATGACCGGCGTCTCCTGGCATCGTGGATGCCCGGTTCCCCTGCGCGAGCTCCGCGTCCTGCATATGACGATCTGGGGGTTCGACCGCGACGCGCACCGCGGCGAGCTCGTCGTGCACCGGCGGTGGGCGACCGAGCTCACGCACGTCTTCCGGCGGATCTATCGCGCGAAGTTCCCGATCCGGCGGATGCGACCCGTGGACCGCTACGACGGCGACGATCAGCGCTCGATGCGCGCCGACAACACATCCGCCTTCAATTGCCGGTTCGTGGCAGGGACCACGCGGTGGTCGCAGCACGCGTACGGACGGGCGATCGACCTCGATCCGGTGGAGAACCCGTACGTCTCCGGCGACCACGTCAGCCCACCCGCTGGGCGGCGATACGCGGATCGCTCGCTCGACCGACGCGGCATGGTGCACCGTGGCGACGTCGTCTGGCGCGCCTTCCACCGGATCGGATGGGGCTGGGGCGGATCGTGGTCCGGCGCCAAGGACTACCAGCACTTCTCCGCCACGGGGACGTGAGATCCGTCCGCGACCGTCAGTGGCAGGTCGGTGTGAACGGATGGGCCTGGCGGACCGGGCACCGCTTAGCGAGGGGGTCGCAGGCGTCGAGCGCCAGCCGACCTGGAGGTGCGGGCCCGGGCAGCCTCGTACATGATCTGCCCCGCAACCTCGGGAAACGAGAGGCCCTTGCGCCGACGCAGCGCCTCACCGTCGACCACGACCACGCGAGGCGCGGCCGCCTCGACCACCGGACGGATCTGGCCGAGGAAGCGAGCGACCTCATCTCGGGTGGGTGGGTTGCCCTCGCTCACGCTGACACTGAGGGTGTCGGGGGGACGCAGCTGCCATCTCAAGCCGTCGGCCGTACCCCGAAGGACCCACCGCAAACCATGCCCACCCGATGAGCGCGTCAACTCCAAGACTGACCCCACGATCCGACCGTCGGTCACGTTGACCGAGGATCCGACTACTGGTTGGCTATGGTCTCCTCCGCCCTGAAGGAGTGCCCACCGGATGCGACGAGTCCTTCGAGCGGTCCCCGTCATCGCGCTCGCGCTGACCCTGACCACCTCCGCCTCCGCCGCGTCCGGCGACCTGGATCCCTCCTTTGGCGGCGACGGGCTCGCCGTGGTCGACTTCCGCAACGGTGGCCAGGGGTTCGCGGCCGCCCGCGGCGGTGACGGCACGTTCGTGATCGGCGGCCATGCCGGCATGCGGCTCGCGCTAGCCCGGCTCCTGCCCGGGGGCGACCCCGACCCGGCCTTCGGCGGCGGCGACGGCCGCGTGACGCTGCCGCTGGGGGAGGGCTACGCGCAGGTCGACGACGTGCTCGTGATGGACGACGGCCGCATCCTGGTCTCGGCCTTCGGCGTCCGCAACGGACAGGCCGCCTTCCACGTGCTCCGGCTGCGCGCGGACGGCGGTCGCGATCGCAGCTTCAGCGGCGACGGCCTCGCCGTCACCGCCTTCCCGGACGGCCCGGCCACTCCGTGGGGACTGGCGCTCCAGCCCGACGGGGCGGTGGTCGTGACCGGGGCCGCCGGCCCCTCCGCGGCGGTCGTCCGGTACCTGTCGGACGGCACGCTCGACCGGACGTTCGACCTCGACGGGGTCCGCACGTTCACGGTGGGCCTGGGCGCGGCCGATGCCGGGGCGGACGTCGCGATCGGACCCGAGGGCGACATCGTGGTCGCCGGCACCGCCGACGAGGGATCCGGCATCTTCACGGCGCGGCTCACCCCCGGCGGAGCCCTTGATCGAACCTACGGAGCCGACGGCTGGTCGATCGCTCGGGACCTCGGCGACGACGTGCGCGGATCGGCGGTCGCCGTGCGTCCCAACGGGCAGGTTGTGGTGGGAGGCACCGTCACCCCGATCGGCCGGAACTGTTGCGAGATGGTGCTGCTCGTGTACGGCATCTCCGGCGGACGGATCCCGACCTTCGGCGGCGGCGACGGCATCCAGGCGCTGCGACCCGCCGGCGGATGGTCGTACCTGTCCGCGATCGCGCTCGCCTCCGGCGGCCGCATCGTGGCCGTCGGCGGCGGTGGCGTGGCCGCGGAGCGTCAGGACCTCGTCGTGGCGCGGGTCGGACCGGACGGGACGCCCGACGCGACGTTCGGCGGCGGCGACGGCCTCGCGGTGATCCAGCTCGCGGGCGAGGAGGCGGGATACGGCGTCGGAGTGGACACCGACGGGGACGTGCTGGTGGGGGGGACGCGCCTCACGTTAGGCACGTACCGGTTCTTGGCCGCCCGCGTCCAGGGCAGCTGAAGCGCCGGCGTCGACCGCTCAGGCGGGTGCCGGGGCCTCGACGCCGAGATCCCGGGCGACCGCGGGTCGGCGCAGCTTCCAGATGAAGCTGTCGTACCAGAAGTGCAGGATGCCGATCGAGTACACGACGATCAGGTACGCGTGTCCGGGGATCGCATCGCGGACGCCGGATTCGAACCACAGGATCAGCGCGACGAACATCGCGAACGACCCGAGGCGCGCGCGCTGGTCCCGGACCACCCGTCCCAGCAGCGGCATGTCCGGGCGTGCTGCGGCGTAGCGTTTCTCGACGGTCTTGTCCACGACGACCGTGTATTCGATCGCGTGTGCCGCCACGTAGGCAACGAACCCGGCCAGCGGGTCGACTGCGATCGCGGCGATCAGCGCGATCGACGAGGCCTGGTACAGCCACTTCGCCGGGTTCGCCTGGGTCAGGTGCCGGCGCTCCTGTCGCACGAGCATCCACAGCACCACCACGAACGCGGTCACCGCCGGCGTCACGAGCCACAGGGCGAAGGGACGCACGGCGGTGAGGTCGGTGATGGCCGCGCTGTTGCGGTCGTCGAGCATGATGCGCCCCAGGGCGGCGAGCGTCTTCGCCGAGCTGCCGGCGATCAGCACCGCGGCCACCATCGCCAGGTAGAGCACGGCACGGTCGAGCCGCGCGGAGCCGTAGCCGGCCTTTCGGCTGTAGATGCGTGACAGTCCGTATCGCTGCTGCAGCGTGTGGACGACGTTCCAGACCGCGGCGACGGGCACCACGATCCAGAGGTCCAGCAGCACTGCGCCGGCGATCAGCCCGACGGCGATCGGTGGGCTCCAGGTGAACAAGCGGCGACGCAGGGCGAACTGATCACGGTCGCCGTACACCAGCGCGAGCGTCAACGGTTGATGCAGCAGGCTCAGCACGAACGCGCCCCGGAACATCCGGTTCAGCAACTCGTCGTTCGCGCCGCTCGCGCTCAGCTGATGTGCCACCACGAAGATCGGGATCCAGCAGAGCGCCACGGTGAGATCGGCCCTGGCCCCGAAGATCCACGACCATCGTGCGGGGGTCGTCCGGATACGGCCCGAAGTCTGAGCGCGGATCACGGCGCGGAAGTGTAGACCCGTGCCGGCATCCCCCGCGACATCGGACCGCTCAGCCGCAGCTCACGGACAGGTACGGGAACGGGTCCACGGCGGGACCTCCACCTGGGTGCCACTCGAAGTGGTCGTGCGGTCCGCCGGCGTCGCCCGTGGAGCCCACGTATCCGATCACCGTGCCGGTCGTGACCGTTCCCAGCTCGCCCGTACGCGGACAGGTGCGCGTTGTAGACATAGCCACGCTCCCCGTAGACCTTCACCGCGAGGCCGCCCAGGCCGTTCGGCGATGCGACCGCCGTGCCGTCGAAGGGAGCGACGATCGGCGTGCCGGTCGCCGCCATCATGTCGTTGCCCTCGTGGACGTGGACCGGGACGTCCGGCTTGACGACCATGACGCCGAAGTTGTCGGCGATCGACACGGGTCCGCGGACGGGACACGTCTCGAGGATCCCCCACTGCTCGATCCAGGCCGTGGTGGCCTGACGCCGGCCCATCAGGTCGCGCAGCCGTTGCTGGCTCCGCCGCTCCTTCGCGCGCAGCTTCGAGAGCACCCCGTGGCGCTCCTGAAGCAGGAGCTTGCGGGCCGCCAGCCACCTGCCGGCCTCGTCCGCGTGCACCTTGCCCATCCGGTTCTCCAGCATGCGTGTGATGCGTGCGTCGCGCGAGCGCAGGGAGTCGGTTGCCCGTCGCTGGTCGTGGCGGATCTGCAGGATGGACTTCGTGAGCGCCGCGCGGCGATCGCGAGCGAGGTCCAATGGCGAGGTTGCGTGCGCCATCCCACCCAGCACGGTGACCGTCATGATGCCGGCGACCGCGATGGCGGCAGCACGCTGTGCGAGCCCTCGACTCATTCCCACCCCTTCGGTTGCGACAGGCCGTCCTGCCGTCGAGCGAGGTCATCGGCAGGCCGAGCGGGGTCGCTGAAGTCGGCCATGCAGGGGAGGACCGGGGGAGGCGTGCGGGGGAAGGCATCCGGGGAAGCCCGTGCTGGGGAGCGTGCGCCGGAAGCTATCATCGCCCGGTGACACGCCTGGAGATCCTGCAGCCCTTCGTGGAGAAGACGGTGGCCGAGTACCTCGGCATCGAGCAGGTGCAGGTGTGGGAGGACGGTACGATCCCGATCCGCTCGGGGACCACGATCGTGAACGTGCGACTGGTGCAGGGCGAGGATCCGTCGCGCGCGATCCTGCAGGTCTACTCGCCCATGCTCCGCGAGATCGAGAGCTCGCCGGAGCTGCTCGCGAAGCTGAACGAGGTGAACGCGAACCTCATATTCGTGCGCGCGTTCTGGACGGACCGCCAGGTGATCCTGGCCATGGAGCTCCTGGCGGAGACCCTCGACCGCGATCAGGTGGCGCACGCCGTGAGCCTGGTGAGTCTCGCGGGCAACTTCTGGGATTCCGAGCTCAACAAGGTGTTCGGCGGCTCGACCTACTTCGCCGAGGAGCCGCCGCCGGACGGCGCGACGGAGGGTGGACCCGCGGCGCCCGGCTCCGACCCCACGGGCGACACGGCGACGCCTGCCACCGAGGGCGGAGCCGCGGACGTCACGGAGTCTGGACCGGCCGGCGAAGACCCGCCCGCTGTGGGCTACATCTAGGCACCGAGGGCCGCGCGCCTCGCTGGGATACTGCCGGCAGGCGACCCGAACGAGGTGCAACCGGCATCGTGCTGGCCCTGACGACCCTGCAGGCGGCCCGGATCCAGATGGCCGTCTCGCTCGCGTTCCACATCGTGTTCGCCTCGCTCGGGATCGGCCTGCCGCTGCTCCTGCTGATCGCCGAGTACCGCGCGAACCGCACCGGCGACGCCGTGTGGATGGCCCTCGCCCGCAGATGGGCGAAGGCCTTCGGCATCCTGTTCGCGGTCGGCGCCGTCAGTGGCACGGTGCTCTCGTTCGCCCTCGGCCTGTTCTGGCCGGGCCTCATGGGCCGCTGGGGGTCGGTGATCGGACTGCCGTTCGCGCTGGAGGCCTTCGCCTTCTTCATCGAGGCGATCTTCCTGGGGATCTACCTGTACGGATGGGACCGGCTCTCGCCGTGGGCGCACTGGCTGTGCGGCTGGCCCGTGGCGATCTCCGGCGCCGCCAGCGGGTGGTTCGTGGTGACGGCGAACGCCTGGATGCAGTCGCCCGTGGGCTTCGAGCTGTCCACGGAGGGCCGGGTGATCGACGTGCAGCCGATCCGGGCGATGCTGAACCCGTCCACGCCGGTGATGACCACGCACATGCTGATCGCGGCGTACACGGCGACCGCCCTCGGCGTCGCGTCGGTGTACGCCGTTGGACTCCTGCGCGGACGCCGGGACCTCTACCACCGGCGGGGTCTGGCGGTGGGCCTCGTGCTGGGCCTGGCGCTCGCGCCGGTGCAGATCGTGGTTGGCGACCTCGCCGCCAGGCTCGTGGCGGAGCGTCAGCCGGTGAAGCTCGCCGCGATGGAGGCGCAGTGGGAGACGCGGACGAACGCGCCGCTGCATATCGGCGGGCTCCCGCTCCCCGGCAGCGAGCGGACGATCCTGGCGATCGAGATCCCCGGCGCGCTGTCGTGGCTCGCGTACGGCGACACCGACGCCGAGGTGACCGGCCTCGAGGTCGTCCCGCCCGCCGACCGCCCCAACGTGATCCTGGTCCACCTCGCGTTCCAGCTGATGGTGGCGATCGGGTTCGGGCTGCTCGGCCTCGGCATCTGGGCGTTGGTCGTCCGGCTGCGTCGGCGCCGTCTCCCGGACGGACGGTGGTTCCTGCGTGCCGCCGTCGTGGCGGGACCGGCGGCCTTCGTCGCGATCGAGGCGGGGTGGATCGTCACGGAGGTCGGCCGCCAGCCGTGGATCGTGCAGGGGGTGATGCGCACGGCCGACGCCGTCACGACGCGCCCGGGCGTGGGACTGCATCTCGCCGCCACGATCGCCGTGTACGTCCTGCTCGCCTTCGCCTGCACGAGGCTCCTCCTGCAGCTCGCGCGGAAGCCCCGCGAGGCCCTCGAACGTGGCGCGCGGGGCGAGGCGGGCGCCTCCGAAGGACCGCAGGAGCAACGATGAGCGCCACGGCGCTCGAGGTCGCGATCCTGCTGGTGATCGGGGTCGGCCTCACGCTCTACATCCTGCTCGGCGGCGCGGATTTCGGCGGCGGGGTGTGGGACCTGCTGGCCCGCGGCCCCGCGCACGAACGGGAGCGCGACCTGATCGCCGAGGCGATCGGACCGGTCTGGGAGGCGAACCACGTCTGGCTGATCTTCGTGGTCACGGCGCTCTTCGCCGCGTTCCCGCCGGCCTTCGCGGCGCTCGGGGTGGCGCTGTACGTCCCGTTCAGTATCGCGATCGCGGGGATCGTCTTCCGCGGCGCGGCGTTCGCGTTCCGCCAGTACGGGGAGGGCGGCGCGTGGCAGCGGCGCTGGACCCGCGTCTTCGGGATCGCATCGCTGGTGACGCCGGTGGTGCTCGGGATGTCGGGCGCCGCACTCGCCTCGGGGCGGATCCGCATCGACGCGAGCGGCGAGGTGCACGCAGGGCTGTGGAGCGCCTGGACCGGACCGCTGTCGATCGTGGCGGGCGCGCTCGCGCTCGTCATGTGCGCCTACCTCGCCGCCGTATTCCTCACGGCCGAGGCCGGGCTCCGGGGGGACGAGGAGCTCGCGGACCGCTTCCGCCGTCGGGCGGTGGCGTCGGCGCTCGCGGCCGGCGCGCTCGCGGCGGCCGGCCTCGTGGTCGTCGCGATCGATGCGCCGCAGCTCTGGGCCGGCATGCGACAGGACGGCTGGCCGCTGGTGGTGCTGTCGGCGGCCGGTGGATCGGTCTCCCTGCTGCTGATCGTGCGGCGCCGGGACCGGTCCGCGCGGGTGGCGGCGGCCGTGGCCGTGGGGTCCGTCGTGGTGGGCTGGGGGGTGGCCCAGTGGCCCTTCCTGATCGCTCCGGATCTCACCGCGGCGGACGCCGCCGCCCCGGTCTCGGCGCTGCGCCCGATCGCGGTCGGGCTGCTGGTCGGGGGCGCGCTGCTGATCCCGTCGCTGGTGTTGCTCTTCCGCGTGTTCAAGGCCGCCCGAACGATGTCGAAACAGAACTGAGGCCCCGCGCGCACGCTTGCCGGGGGGTCCGTGGAGCCGTCAGTATGCAGCCGCGACGATGAAGATCCTCGACCGATTCACCCGCGACCGGCACAGCCGCTTCATCTGGGGCGGCGCCACCGTGGTGTTCCTCGCGTCGGCCCTCGCGGCTCTGTGGTGGGGCGGCGAGGTGCTGGCCGACGAGGAGCGGGCCGCCCAGGACCTGGCCGTCGAATACACCGACACGGTGCTCTTCGAGGCGCTGGACGCCGATCTGCTGGGCGACGAGATCCGCGGCCGCCAGTACCGCGACCTGATCATCCAGGTCCAGGGCGGCATCATGACCGACGAGGGCGTCGCGCGCGTGCGCATCTGGGCGCCGGACGGCACGCTCCTGTTCTCCACCGAGAGCCTCGAGCAGATCGGTGTGGCGAAGGCCCTGAACTCCGAACCCATCGAGGCCGCGGTGGACGGCCGGGCGCCGAGGAGAAGGAGCCGCCGAAGATGCCGTTGGCGAGCTGCGCGGCGGCGTACCCCTCGTCGGTACGCCGCACCGCGCGGCCGCCCAGGCGGAGGTTGGACTGCACGGCGCCGGGTCGGTCGACGAGCAGCAGGGGCACGTGCGGCACGTCGGGCACCGCCGGCACCTCGGCGCCGGTGCCGTCGGCCTGCCAGCCCCCGAGGGCCTTCTCGACCTGGTCGAGGGCGCGCGCCGGGGTCAGGTCGCCGACGAGCACGAGGAGGCTGCCGCGGGGGACGACGCGACGCCGGTGCAGGGCGCGCAGCGAGCGCGGCGCCACCTCGTCGACCTCGTCGGGCGTGGGCAGCGAACGACCGTAGGGGTGGTCGCCGTACCTGCGGTTCAGCCACGCCTCGTCGGCCACCACGCCCGGTTGCGACAGCGCCCGGCGCAGGTGGTCGCCCAGCCGGCCGGCCTCCCGCTCGGACGCCGCGCGCGGGTACGCCGCGTCGGTGAGCACCTCGGCCAGCAGGCCGAGCAGGCCACCGAGCCCGGACTTCAGCGACTCGCCCCCGAAGGACAGGCCGTCGGCGCCGTCGTCGACGCGCAGCCCGCCGCCCAGGCGCTGCAGGGCCTCGGCCAGCTCGCCCTGCGAGCGGCTGCTCGTGCCCAGCATCATCGTGCGCGAGAGCACGGAGGTCTTGGCCAGGTCGGCGTCGCGGCGGATGGCGTTGGGCACCCGCAGCCGCAGGTGGACCAGCGGCACGCTCGCCCGCCGGACGGCGACGACCCGGAGGCCGCTCGCCAACGTCCGCTCGGCGATCGAGGGCAGCCGCTGCTTGCGGGGCCTGGTGAGAGCGGGGACCGGCTGCGGCTTGCGCTCGCGACGGGCTTGGCGGGCTCATGCGTCACCTCCGCGATCAGGTCGAGGCGGGCACGGACGTCGGGTCTCAGGGTCCCGGCGGCCGCGGCGACCTGCTCGGCGGTGACCTGCTCGAGCAGGTCGGGCAGTCTCGTGGGTCAGCTCGGCGCGGCCGCGCTGCTGCTCGTACGACGCGACGCGCAGCGCCCGGCGGAGGACGTTGTCGTCGGCCTGGAGCAGGTGCGACCGCAGCCGGGCCGTGACGCGCGTCGAGCTCGTCGACCGCCGATCCCGTCGGTGGCGAGGCGGTCGAGCTCCTCGTCCACCGCCGCGACGACCCGGTCGGTGGTGACCTCGCCCGGGTGGTGCGCCTCGAGCACGAACGGGCACGGGTTGCGCACGTCGAAGGCGTCCTCCATCAGCCCGAGGTGGCAGCCGACGTCGGTGGCCAGCCGGTCCTCCTGCACGAGCCGGCGGCGCAGCCGCGAGGCGTCGCCGTCGCGAGCGCCGAGGCGACGACGACGTACGGCAGGTAGGCGTCGAGGTCGGCCGGGTCGGGCACCCGCCAGCCGAGCGCCACCGCGGGAGCGGGGGCCATGTCGTCCTTCTGCTCGCCGCGCCGCTCGCGCGTCGGGGCCGGCTCGTCGAAGTCGGGCCGCGGCGGCACGGCCCGCTTGGGCACCGGGTCGAAGTGGCGGTGGACCAGCTCGGCGGCCTGGTCGACCTCGAAGTCGCCGGTGACCGCGAGCACGGCGTTGCCCGGGGCGTAGTAGGCGTCGAAGAAGTCGCGGGCGTCGTCGAGGCTGGCCTGGCTCAGGTCCTCGAAGGACCCGTAGCCGTCGTGGGCGTTGGCCCAGGTCTCGTAGAGCACCGGCGCCAGGGTCAGCCAGGGGAAGCCGCCGTACGGCTCGTTGAGGACGTTGACCCGGATCTCCTCCTTGACCACCGCGATCTGGTTGGCCAGGTTCTCCTCGGTCACGGCCGGCCAGCCCATCCGGTCGGCCTCGAGGAACAGGGCCCGGTCCAGGGCGTTGGACGGGAGCATCTCGTAGTAGTTGGTGTAGTCCAGGCGCGTCGAGCCGTTGAGGACGCCGCCCGACGACGAGATCTGGTTGACCAGCTCCATCTTCCCGAGCGACGCCGAGCCCTGGAACATCAGGTGCTCGAAGAGGTGGGCGAAGCCGGTCCGCCCCTGCGGCTCGGAGCGGATGCCGACGTCGTAGTAGACGGCGACCGCCACCACCGGCGCGGACCGGTCCGGCGCGAGCACGACGCGGAGACCGTTGCGGAGCTTGAGACGTTCGTAGGTGGGCGAGGCCATGCGGGCGACGCTAGCCGCCGCCGCCGCTGGTCGAGGAGGTTGCGCTAGCAACCGTCACGAGACCCCGTGACGCTCACCGGTCAGCGCGAGCGAGGTCTCGTGACAGGCGCTAGCGCGCCTTCCTCGACCAGCGTCTATCCAGGCAGCGTGTCGGCCAGGTCGGGGAAGTCGCCGGACGAACCAGTCGGACCGCGGGTCGGCGACCGGCTCGACCCGGCCGAACGCCGTGAGCACGGTGAGGCCCTCGGCGCCGGCCAGCACGAGCGCCAGGTCGAGCGAGGCCACCTGGGGGATGTCGTGCTGGAGCTGGGCGACGCGCTGCACGAGCCGCTCGACCTCGGCGACGTCCACGGCCTCGCTGCCCCGGTAGCCGAACAGGATCGGCGCGGCCTTGATCTCGCGGACCATCGCCTCGGCGTCCCGCTCCCCCAGCGGCGGGATCCGGTAGGACCGGTCCTGCAGCAGCTCGGTCAGCGGCCCGGAGATGCCGAACGACACGACGGGGCCGAACAGCGGGTCCTCGATCGAGGCGACGCTGACCGGGATGCCGGGCGGGGCGTTCTTCTGCACCACGAACCCGGCCGAGAGAGGGTCGGTGATGATCTCGTTGAGGCTGCGCCAGGCCTGGCGCATCTCGGCCTGGTTGTCGATGTTGCGCCACACGTGGGCGAGGTCCGGACGCTCGCGCAGGCGGTCGGTGGTGGCCTTCAGCACGACGTCCCAGCCGAGCTCCTTGCCGACGCGCAGCGCCTCCTTGAGCGTCGAGACCGGCGTGGCTCCCCACAGGTCGATGCCGTAGGCCGCGAGCAGGGTGCGCAGCTCGTCGGGCTCGAGGTCGCGGCCGTCGGGGTGCGCGATGAGCAGCCGGTTCACGAACTGCTTCGCCGCCGACCGGGTCGACGCCCTCGAGCGTGGCGGCCGGGCCGTTCGGGGTGCGCAGCCACACGGCGTACCCGACGACCGAGGCGAGCGCACGCACGGCGGACTCGATGGCGGGGTACGACGGCACCGAGCCGCGGCCGGCGCTGGAGCCGGCGACGTCGGGCACGCGCAGCAGCTCGGGGACGCCTTCCGCGCCGAGGAACGAGGAGACGATCGGCTTGTCGGACTGCTCGCCGACCGCGGCCAGCACGTTGGCGACGTCCTCGCCGGAGACGTTGAGCGGCGGCACGTAGACCGCGACCACCGAGTCGACGTCGGGGTCGTCGATGGCCGCGTCGAGGGCGTCCTCGAAGTCCTCGGCCGTGGCGTCGGCGCCCAGCGCGACGGAGCGGTTGACGACCAGGCCGACGGCGGAGGCGGCATCGGCGGCCAGCAGCCCGATGGCGTCGCTGTTGCCCACGATCGCCACCCGCCGGCCCCGCGGCAGCGGCTGGTGGGCCAGCAGCTGGGCGACGTCGAACATCTCGTCGAGGGTGTCGACCTGGATCACGCCGGCCTGCCGGAACATCGCGTCGACGGCGTGCTGCGGCGCCGCGATCTGGCGCACGATCTGGCCCATCGGCACGCCCTGGGTCGTGCGGCCGGAGCGGACGGCGATGATCGGCTTGCGCAGCGACACCCGGCGGGCGATCCGCGAGAACTTCCGCGGGTTGCCGATCGACTCGAGGTAGAGCAGGACGACCTCGGTGGCGTCGTCCTCCTCCCAGTACTGCAGCACGTCGTTGCCGGAGACGTCGGCCCGGTTGCCGGCGCTGACGAACGTCGAGAGCCCGAGGCCGCGGTTGGTGACCTTCTCGAGGATCGCCGAGCCGAGCGCGCCGGACTGGCAGAAGAAGCCCGCCCGGCCGCGGGCGGGGATGTGGGACGACAGCGAGGCGTTGAGCTGGACCGCGGGGTCGGTGTTGATGATGCCCAGGCAGTTGGGCCCGATCAGCCGCAGGCCGTAGGAGCGGCACAGCCCGAGCAGCCGGCGCTGGCGCTGGCGGCCCTCCTCGCCCACCTCGGCGAAGCCCGACGAGATGACGACGAGGCCGTGCACCCCCTTGTTGGCGCAGTCGAGGACGACGTCCTGCACGGACTCGGCGGGCACGGCCACGATGGCCACGTCGACGTCGTCGTCGATCTCGCTGACGGTCGCGTGCGCGGGCATCCCGGACACCGAGGTGGCGCGGTCGTTCACGACGTACACGCGGCCGGTGTAGTCGCCCAGCACGAGGTGGCGCACGAGGGCCTGGCCGATGGTGTCCTGGCGGCGGCTGGCGCCGATCACCGCGACCGACCGCGGGTTGAAGAAGGTCTCGATGGACTTCGACTCGGCGCGGTGCTCGCGGGTGGCCATCACGCCGGCGAAGGTGTCGGTCGGCTCGATCGGGAACTCGAGCGACATCACGCCGTCCTCGACGTCGCTCACCAGGCGGTAGCCGGCGTCGCGGAAGGTCTGGATCATCCGCTCGTTGTCGGGCAGCACCTCGGCGACGAACCGCTCGATGCCTCGCTCCCGGCCGGCCTGGGCGAGGTGCTCGAGCAGGAGCTGGCCGATGCCGCGGCCCTGCTGGGCGTCCTCGACGAGGAACGCGACCTCGGCCTTGCCGGACGCGTCGCCCTCGTAGCTGCCGAGCGCGATGATCCGCTTCTTGAGGGTGACCACGAACGCCACCCGGTGCACGTGGTCGACGTGGGTGAAGCGCACGCACGTCGCGCTCGGAGAGCTTGGGCATCGCGGTGAAGAACCGGAAGTACTTCGACTGGTCCGAGACCCGGCCGTAGAACTCGACCAGGAGGTCGCCGTCCTCGTGCCGGATCGGCCGGATGTGCGCCGAGAGACCGTCACGGAGCAGGACGTCGGCCTCCCAGTGCCGCGGCGCGGCCGCGACGGGCGCGACCTCCTGCTCGGTGTTCGTCACCCCGCGCAATCTACCCAGGTACGTGTGACGCGCGACGATTGTCCCGCCAGCGGCAGCGCGATGTCGGCCGGACCGTTGCCGCAGCAGCCGCCCACCAGGCGGGCTCCGGCCGCCAGCCAGCCCGCGACCAGGTCGAGGTCGAGCGGGTCGCCGTACGCCCACCGCTTGGCCTCGGCGTCCCAGCTGCCGCCGCGGTTCGGGTACGCCACCGCGGGCAGGCCCGTCACGGCCACGGCCGTCCTGACGGCCCCGAGCACGTCGGCCTGGTCGGAGCAGTTGACGCCGGCGGCGACGAGCGAGCGGCACCCGATGAGCACCGCGTACGCCGCGACGAGCAGCTGGCCGGCCGGGGTGTGGTTGCCCTTCACCGAGTAGCTGAACCACGCGGGGAGGCCGATCTCGTCGAGCAGCTCCACGAGCACCTCGGCCTCGTCGGCGTCCGGGATCGTCTCGACGGCGAGCAGGTCGGGGCCGGCCCCGGCCAGCAGCTCGAGGCGCGGCCCGTGGAAGTCGCGCAGCCGGGCGGCGGACACGCCGTAGCGGCCGGTGTACTCCGAGCCGTCGGCGAGGTACGCGCCGTACGGGCCGACCGACGCCGCGACCAGCGACCCGGGGTACTCGTCGGCCACCTCGCGGGCGATGGTCACGCTGCTCGCGATCAGCCGCCGGGCCTCGCGCGGCGTCGTACCCGGCCGCGACCAGGCCCTCGACGCTGGCCTGGTAGCTCGCCGTCGTCGCCACCCGCGCCCCGGCCTCGAAGAAGGACCGGTGGGCCGCCGCGATGCGTGCGGGCTCGTCGGCCAGGAGGCGCGCGGTCCACAGCGCGCCGCCGAGGTCGGCACCCTGCTGCTCCAGCGCCGTGGACAGGCCACCGTCGAGGACGAGCGGGCCGCTGAGGTCGAGCACGCGTCCCATCCTTGCCGATCGGGGTCGGGAAGTTCCCGCCCGACTCGGGCCTCCGGTCCCGGGGTTCGGCAGCCGCAGGTACGGCATCCTTGGCTGTCGTGCACACGCGTGCGGGGAGCCACCGCGCCCGGCCGGCCCGTCGCGGCCGCCAGCGTCGCGCCCGCACGGTGCGCGGCGCCCTCGGCGTGACCCTGCTCGGCGCCGTGCTGCCCGGTGCGGGCTGGCTCTGGAGCGGCCGGCTCATCGGGTACGTGCTGCTGGTGCCCGTCGTCGGCGGGTCCGTCTACGCCCTCGCCACGCTGCGGGACGTGGACGCGCTCGTCGACCTGGCCACCGACCCCGCCCGCCTGCGCGCGTTCGCGGTGGTGCTGGGCATCGGCCTGTCGGTGTGGGCGATGAGCGTGCTCACGACGTACGTCTGGGTGCGGCCCGTCCGAGCGCGCCCGGCTGGCCGTCGGTCGCCGGGCGCCGTGCTCGTGGCGGTCGCCTGCGTCGCCGCCGCGCTGCCGGTCGTGCAGACGATGCGCTACACCGCGGTGCAGGCCGACCTGGTCGAGACGCTCTTCACCGAGAACCGCACGGCCACGGCGCCGCGCGGCATCAGCGAGGAGGACCCGTGGGCCGGCCGCGAGCACGTGAGCATCCTGCTCCTCGGCGGTGACGGATCGGTCAGCCGCGAGGGCGTCCGTACCGACTCCGTCATGCTCCTGGTGCTGAACACCCGGACCGGGCGGTCGGTGGTGTTCAGCCTGCCGCGCAACATGATGTACGCGCAGTTCCCGGAGGACAGCCCGCTCCACGACGTGTTCCCCGACGGCTTCACCAGCGACGGCGACCCGTCGTCCGGCATGCTCAACGCGGTCTACGGGCTGCTGCCGGCGAGGTACCCCGGCATCCTCGGCGACTCCGACAACGAGGGCGCCGACGCGCTCAAGCAGGCGATCGCGGGCAGCCTGGGCATCGACGTCGACTACTACGTCCTGGTCAACCTGCTGGGCTTCCAGCAGGTCGTCGACGCGATGGGCGGCGTCACGGTCAACGTCAACGAGCCCGTCGCCATCAACGGCAACACCGACCTGGGGATCCCGCCCACCGGGTACATCGAGCCGGGGCCCGACCAGCACCTCGACGGCTTCCACGCCCTGTGGTTCAGCCGGGGGCGGTGGGGCTCCGACGACTACGAGCGGATGCTGCGCCAACGCTGCATGGTCGGGGCCCTCATCGACGCGGCCGACCCGGTCACGCTGGTCCGCCGCTACCTGGACCTCGCCCAGGCCGGCAAGGAGATCGTCCGCACCGACATCCCCCGGTCGGTGCTGCCGGCGCTCGTCAACCTCGGGCTCCGGGTCAAGGAGCACCGGGTCCGGTCGGTCGCCTTCGTGTCGTCCGACCGGTTCTTCTCCGGCGACCCGGACTACGCCTGGATGCAGGAGTCGGTCAGCCGGGCGATGGCGACCCTCGACGGCGCGCGCCGGCCGGCCGGCAGCGGTTACCGATCCCGGCAAGTCGGTCGACGTCCGCAACAGCTGCGCGTACCAGCCCGATCACATGACCGGAGAGCACGCGAGCGCGCGGCAGGCCCGGTCCGGCCGGTCGCCAGCAGCACCAGGGACCCGGCGGTGCCGTCGGTGATGGCGATGTCGCTGATGATGCCCAGGACCTGGGCGGCCGCCGTCGCCGGTGCGTCGAGCGGCTCGCCGAGCGCCAGCGCGAGGTCGGCGGTGTGCACGACCAGCTCGAAGGTCCGGGTGGGCAGGTAGTCCTCGAGCCGCATGCCACCCGCGATCGTCGTGAGGAGCGCGGTGCCGTCGTGCTCGTCGAGGAGGCCCCTGACCCGGGCGGCGATCTCCCGCACCGCCGTGACGGGGTCGGCGCCGAGGGCTGCCGCCGCATCCCGCCCGCGCTGGGCGACGTCGGGTCCGGCGGCGATCGCCCGCGTCGCGAGGTAGTAGTCCGACGGCGAGGCGACCTCCACCGACTCGGCCGGCCGCGCGAGGTACGTCTCGACCGTGAGGAACGACCGGCTGGCGTGACCGACCAGGTCGCGCACGGTCCACTCGCCCAGCCCGGGCTGCTGCCAGCGGTCGCCCACGAGGGCCACGGTGGCGAGGTACCAGTCCGCCGCGTCGTCGAACGCCCGCCGCGACTCCGCCCACGAGTAGTCCATCGGGCCAGGCTAGGACGCGGCCAGCCTCCGCGGTCGACGTGTCCCGGCGATCTAGCCTCCGGGAGTGGCGGTCAGCAGGAGTCGCACGGCCCGCGCGGCCCGGAAGCGCCGGACGCGGATGGGCAAGGTGCTGCACGACCTGACCGACGAGCAGTGGGCCGCGCTGATGGACGCCTGGGCCGGCTGCGCGTACTGCGGCTCACCGGCCCTGGCCCTCCAGAAGGACTGCGTGCTGCCCATCTCGCGCGGCGGCCGCTACACGCTCACCAACGTCGTCCCCGCCTGCCGGTCCTGCAACGCCAGCAAGTGCAACGACGAGGTCACCGGCTGGCTGCGCCGCAAGAAGCTCGACGAGCGGGCGTTCCTGGTGCGGCACCACGAGCTCCTGACCGCCCTCCGCGAGCGGTACGCGGCCCTGGACCCGGAGCCGCGTGAGCCAGCGTCACGATCCTCCGCGAGCAGCGCGCCGTAGAGACCGGAGCCCGCCGGGACCGGGAGCGCATGCCGATGCACGCCGACGGCCAGGAGTGGCTGGTGTCGTGGCACGCCCCGGACGACGAGCCGGCCGGGACGCCGCACGGCGCTGCCGGCGTGTGCGTCGGCCCGGAGGACGAGCTCGTCCTGGTCAGCACCGACGGTCGAGCGGTGGGAGCTTCCGGCCGGTCGCCCCGAGGGCGAGGAGACCACGCGAGGAGACGCTGCGCCGCGAGCTGCGCGAGGAGGCCTGCGTCGAGGTGCTGACGGCGCGGCTGCTCGGGTACACCCGAGGCAAGTGCGTGCAGGGTCATGAGCAGGGCCTGGTGCTCGTGCGGTCGATCTGGCGCGCCGACGTCAGGATCCTGGCCTGGGAGCCGGAGTTCGAGATCGAGCACCGGCTGGTGGTGCCGGCCGCGCTGGGCGCACGCGTACGTCCGCTACCCCGACGAGGGCGCGACGCGGATCCACCTGCGCGCCCTGGTCGAGGCGGGCCTGGAGCCCTGAGCCCGACCACTCCCTCAGTCGACCTCGGGGACCTTCTCGGCCACGGCCGGGAAGCCGTGCTGGATGCCCCACGCGACCGCCTGGGCGCGGCTCACGGCCTCGATCTTGCGGTAGGCCGAGCGGATGTAGGTCTTCACCGAGTTGATGCTCAGGTACAGCTCGTCGGCGATCTCCTGGTTGGAGAGCCCCTGGACGACCCGCCCCAGGACGGTGGCCTCGCGAGGGCTGAGACCGTCCGCCTCCCCGGCGTACCCGCCGCCCTCCCACTCCTGGGCGACGGCGCTGTCGAGCAGGGTGCCGGAGACCGCCTCCTGGATGATCGTGGCGAGGTCCTCGACGGTGATGCCGAGGTCGATGCCCCACTCGACGCCGCGTTCCCGGGCCCGGGCGCCGAGGTCGGGGCGCAGGGTGCGGTCGATGGCGATCACGATCGAGGCAGAGATCTTCACCCAGTAGTCCAGGTCGTCGCCGTCCTCCTCGTGCAGCTTGATGACGTCGTAGAGCACGACGTCGGGCTCCGCGTCCGCAGGCCCGCTCGTGGTGATGGTGAGCGGTCCCGGGGGCGATCTCGAGGGCGTGCCGGAAGCCGAGGCCGACGATCTGCTGGGTCGTCACGACCTCGACCCACACGGTTCCGGCGTCGTCCACGGCCGGATTGTCACGGTGCGCGGGAGCGACGGCGCTTCACCCCTACGGCGGGACTTCACGTCGTCCGGCGGGTCGTTCCTGTTTCATGGTGCCGTGGGTGCACGGGAGCAGCGCTTCGGCATGGCCCCGCTGCCGGACGGCACCCGGGTGGCGTACGCGTTGACCGGCGCCGGGCCGCTCCTGCTGGTGGCGCCGGGCTGGCTCAGCCATCTCGAGCTGGGCTGGTCCATCCCGGCCGAGCGGATGTTCCACGAGGCGCTGTCGTCGGGACGCACCCTGGTGCGCTACGACCGGCCGGGGTGCGGCCTCTCGGACCCCTACGAGGGACCGCGGACCATGGCGCTCGAGCTGGCCACGATCCGCGCCGTGACCGAGGCGCTCGGGGCGACGAGCTTCGACCTGCTGGGCTGGTCGCTGGGGGCCGCGGTGGCCGCGCAGTGGGCGGCGGACCGGCCCGAGACGGTCAGGCGGATGGTGCTGTACGGCGGCTGGGCCACCGGCGCCGCGATCGGCGACGAGGACAGCAAGCGGCACCTGCTCGGGCTGCTGGCGACGCACTGGGGGCTGGGCTCCGACCTGCTCACCGACCTCTTCGCTCCCGAGACGGACGCCGGCACCCGCCGGGCGCTCGCCCAGTACCAGCGCGCGGCCTCCTCGGCCGAGACGGCGGTCGCGCTGCTCGGCCTCGCCTACGACCTCGACGTACGTCCCGCCCTCGCCGCAGGTCACCGCTCCGACCCTGGTGCTCCACCGGAACGGGGACCGGGCGGCCCCGGCCGCGCAGAGCAGGGCGCTCGCCGACGCGATCCCGGGTGCCGAGCTGGTGGAGCTCGAGGGCCGCTCGCACCTGCCGGCCATGGGCGACGCCGAGGCCGTGGTCGAGCAGGTACGGCGCTTCCTCGGGCTGCCTCGGCTGCGACGGGCCGTGCCGACCAGCCTCACCCCTCGCCAGACCGAGGTGGCGGCCCTGGTCGCCGACGGCCTCACCAACCGCGAGCTGGCCGAGCGCCTCGGCATCACCGAACGGTCGGCCGAGTCGCACCTGGAGCGGATCCGGCTCCGCCTCGGGTTCAGGTCCCGCTCCCAGGTCGCCGCCTGGTACGTGTCGCGCGAGCCGCTGACACAAGTGAGGTAGTTCCACGGCTGCGCCGGCGTGGCCGGCGCCCGAGCATGGACGGTGTCCCGCCATCCCGTCGTCCCTGCTCCTGTCCGCCGTCGCCTACGTGGGGTTCGTCGTCGTCACGCTGTGGACCATGGTCTTCCTCGCCGGCGTCGTCGTCCCCCGGACCGTCGACGGCCCGGCGCGCACGACCACTGCGGTCGCGGTGGCCGTCGACCTGGCCCTCCTGCTGCTGTTCGCCGTCCAGCACTCGGTGATGGCGCGTCGCGGCGTCAAGGCGTGGCTGCGTCGTCGGGTCCCCGCGTCGCTCGAGCGCACGACGTACGTGCTGGCCACCGACGTCTGCCTGGTCCTGCTGCTGCTGCTGTGGCAGCCCTGGGGCGGGCAGGTCTGGCACGTCCACGGCGCGGTCGCGGTCGTCCTGTGGTCGCTCTGCGCGGCCGGCTGGGTGCTGGCGATCACGTCGACGTTCGCGGTCGACCACCTCGAGCTCACCGGGCTCCGGCAGGCCGGCTGGGCGCGCCCCGGGACGCGATCCCGGACGAGCTGCAGGTCGGCGGCCTCCACGCCTGTGTCCGGCACCCGCTGATGACCGGACTGCTCCTGGCCTTCTGGGCGACCCCGACATGGGCGCGTCGCACCTGCTCTTCGCCCTCGCGTCGAGCGGCTACATCGCCGTCGGGGTGATGTTCGAGGAGCGCGACCTGCGGCGGACGTTCGGGGAGTCCTACGAGGAGTACGCCGCCCGCGTCCCGGCCCTGCTGCCCGGCTCCCCTTCAGACGCGACCGTGCTCGTAGCCTGACCCGTGAGGGCGGGCCGCTTCGACGACGGCAACCGCGAGGTCCCGGGCGGCATCGCGGGGCCGGTGCGGCGCGTCCTCGTCGTGGGCGCGGGCATCGCCGGGCTCACCGTGGCCAACGCGCTCCACCACGCCGGGGTCGAGTGCGTGGTCCTCGAGGCCCGCGGACGGGTCGGGGGCCGGCTGCACACCGTGGACCTGGCGGGCTCGCCGGTCGACCTCGGTGGCTCCTGGCTGCACCACCCGTCGGGCAACCCGCTGCGTCGCTTCGCCCGCGAAGCCGGGCGTCGAGTGTCAGCCCGGCGACCCGCTGCCGACCCTGTCCGCGTTCGACGTCGGCACCGGGCATCTGGCTCTCCCGCGAGGACGTCGAGGCGAGCCTGACCGGCGACCTCGGGGGCTTCGTCACGGCCCTCGCTGCCCTGCGCGAACGGTTGGGGCCGCGCGCCTCCGCCGCCGACGGGATCGAGGCGTTCCTGGCCACGACCGGGCTCAGCGGGCGACTCGCTGCGGCGAGCGGCGGCAGGGGCTCCGGGCGAATGTCGAGGCGGACGCGGCCGGCGCCGCCGAGCAGCAGTCGCTGGAGTGGCTGTGGACCCAGGACGAGTACGACGACGCCTACTTCGGCGACCTGCCTCGCAAGGCGGTACGCCGTCCGTCGTGGACGCCATGGCCGGCGGGCTCGACGTCCGCCTCGACTGGCCGGTGGCCCGCATCGACCTGACCGACGACGGGTGTCCGCGTCTCGTCGGACTCCGGGCAGACCGAGACCGGCTCGCACGTCGTCGTCGCCGTGCCGCTCGGGGTCCTCAAGAGCGACCTGCTCACCTTCACGCCGCCGCTCCCGCCCGAGAGGGCTCGAGGTGGTGTCGCGAGTGGGCTTCGGACGGTACGAGAAGGTCGTGCTGAAGTTCGCGAGGCCGTTCTGGCGCGAGGCCGGGTGGTCGCACCTGGTGCTCTTCCCACCGGATCCCGCCGAACCCGCGGCCTGGGTCTTCGACCTCGATGCGTTCGGCATCGGGCCGATCCTCGTCTGTCACGTGTTCCACTCCGCCACCGGCCACGTCTCCGCTACCTCGCCGACCGAGGCTGCGCGGTGGGTCACCGACCAGCTCGCGCGCGCTCGGCGCGCCCTGCCCCGAACCCGTAGGCGGTCGCGGTGACCGGCTGGGCCGGCGACCCGTACACCGCCGGCGCCTACACCCACGTGACGCCGGGATCCTCCAATGCCGACCTCGACCTCCTCGGCATCCCGTCGCCGGGCGGATCCTCTTCGCCGGCGAGCACACGCAGAGTGCGCGGGTCGGCTACGCCGACGGGGCGATGACCAGCGGCGTCCGCGAGGCCAAACGGCTGTTGGCCGCGCCCGCCGTGACGCTGGGTCGAGCGACCTGACCGGCGCACCCGGCGAGCCCCGGCCCCAACCGTCGGCGACGACGGGGAGAATGCGCCCATGGCACGTCGTGGCACCAAGAACACCTCGGGGCAGGACCTCCCCGACGACTTCGTCGAGCACATCGTCGAGACCGACGTGGGCGACGAGATGCGCTCCTCCTTCCTCGAGTACGCCTACTCGGTCATCTACTCGCGCGCGCTCCCCGACGCCCGCGACGGGTTGAAGCCCGTCCAGCGGCGGATCCTCTACACGATGGCCGACATGGGCCTGCGCCCCGACCGCGGCCACGTCAAGAGCGCCCGCGTCGTCGGCGAGGTGATGGGCCGGCTGCACCCCCACGGCGACGGCGCCATCTACGACGCCCTCGTCCGGCTCGCCCAGCCGTGGTCGATGCGGCTGCCCACGATCGACGGGCACGGCAACTTCGGCTCGCCCGACGACTCCCCCGCGGCCATGCGCTACACCGAGTGCCGGATGGCGCCGCCCGCCGTCGCGATGACCGACGGCATCCTCGAGGACACCGTCGACTTCCGCCCCAACTACGACTCCCGCGAGACCGAGCCCAGCGTGCTGCCGGCCGCGATCCCGCACCTGATCGTCAACGGCACGACCGGCATCGCCGTCGGCATGGCCACCAACATCGCGCCGCACAACCTGGTCGAGGTCATCCAGGCGTTGCGTCACGTGATCAAGCACCCTGACGCGAGCGTCGACGCGCTGATGCGCTTCATCCCGGGGCCCGACCTGCCGACGGGCGGCAAGATCGTCGGGCTCGACGGCGTCAAGGAGGCGTACGAGACCGGTCGCGGCAGCTTCCGGATGCGGGCCACCGCGCGGATCGAGAACCTCGGCCGCCGCAAGGGCATCGTGGTCACCGAGCTGCCCTACGGCGTCGGCACCGAGAAGGTCGTCGAGCGGATCAAGACGCTCGTGCAGACCAAGAAGCTGTTGGGCATCTCCGACATCAAGGACCTGACCGACCGTGCGAAGGGCATGCGCCTGGTCATCGAGGTCAAGAACGGCTTCCACCCCGAGGCCCTGCTCGAGCAGCTCTACAAGCAGACGCCGATGGAGGACTCGTTCGGCATCAACACCGTCGCCCTGGTCGACGGCCAGCCGCGCACCCTCGGGCTGCAGGAGCTGCTGCGGGTCTTCCTCGACCACCGCTTCGAGGTGGTCCGGCGGCGTTCGGTCTTCCGGCGCGGCAAGGCGGCCGACCGGCTGCACCTCGTCCAGGGCCTGCTGGTCGCCATCATCGACATCGACGAGGTCATCCAGCTGATCCGCACCAGCGACAACACCGCGATGGCCAAGGAGCGGCTGATCCAGGTCTTCGACCTGACCGAGATCCAGACCGACTACATCCTGGAGATGCCGCTGCGCCGGCTGACCAAGTTCTCCCGCATCGAGCTCGAGAAGGAGCAGTCCGAGCTGGAGGCCACGATCGAGGGGCTCGACGCGATCATCGGCGACGAGCAGCTGCGCTGGAAGGTCGTCTCCGACGAGCTCGCCGAGGTGGCCAAGACCTTCGGCACCCCCCGTCGCACCGTCCTCCTGGAGTCCGCAGGTACGACCGTCACCGCGGTCAGCACGCCGCTCGAGGTCGCCGACGACCCGTGCTTCGCCTACCTGTCCTCCTCCGGCCTGCTGGCGCGCTCCTCCTCGGACGAGGTGCCGGGCCAGGGCGGCGACCGGGCCAACCACGACGTGGTCGTCTCCGTCGTGCGCACGACGGCCCGGGGCGACGTCGGGGTGCTCACCAGCCGCGGCCGGGTGATCCGGATCGGCGTGCTCGACCTGCCCGGCCTCCCGCCGTCCGCCAACGACCCCCACCTCCAGGGCGGGCTGCCCGTCAGCGAGGTGCTGTCCCTCGAGAGCGGCGAGCGCGCGCTCGCCCTCACCGCGCTCCGCACGGACGGGCCCGGGCTCGCGCTCGGCACCCGCCAGGGCGTGGTCAAGCGGGTCAACCCCGAGGTGCTCAGCAACCGCGACGACTGGGAGGTCATCGGCCTCAAGGACGGCGACGAGGTCGTCGGCGCCACCGACCTGGTGACCGGCACCGAGACGCTCTGCTTCATCACCTCCGACGCCCAGCTCCTGCACTTCGGCGCCGACGGCGTCCGTCCCCAGGGACGGGCCGGCGGCGGCATGGCCGGTGTCCGCGTCGACGAGCGGCGAGCGGGTCGTCTGGTTCGGTCGCTCGACCCGACGGCCGATGCCGTCGTCGTCACCGCGGCGGCGTCGACGCGTTCGACGCGGCGCGCGACATCGGCCGGCTGCTCGCCGCCGACGATCGGTTCGACGGCCTCGGCGAGTCCGGGCGCATCGTCGTCAACGTCGAGACCGTCTACCGCTCGCTCGACCCCGAGCATCGCTCTCCCGACGTCGTGGAGCAGTTCCGTCGCATGACTGCCGTCGAGCATCGACCACCGAGCTGACGGCGATGGACGGCAGCGGTCCCGAGGTCGATGTCGCCATCGCCGGCGACGGCCCCGCCGGCTCGGCGCTGGCCGCGGCGTGCGCCGCCGAGGCGCTGTCGGTCGTCGTCGTCGGTGACGACCGCCCGTGGCGGGCGACGTACGGCACCTGGCGCGACGACCTGGCCGACCTCCCGAGCGACGTGTTCGCGGCGGTCGTCGAGTCGATCACGGTGTGGGCCGGCCGGCGCCACGAGTTGGATCGCGCCTACGGGGTGCTCGACAACGACGCCCTGCGTGATCGGCTCCGCACCGGGATCGACCACCGGCGCGTGTGGGTCACCGGGGTGCAGCACTTCTCGTGGGGCAGCCGGCTGGTGACCGGTGCGGGCGCGATCGACGCCCGGATCGTCGTCGACGCCATCGGCTGGCCGCCGCTGGTCGCCTCCCCGGCGGCTCGCCACGACCCGGCGTGGCAGACGGCCTACGGGATCGTCACGCCGGTGCGACCGTCGGCGTTCGACGGGCCGATGCTGATGGACCTCCGGCCGCAACCGGGTGCCGACGCCCACCCACCCACGTTCGCCTATGTGGTGCCCGTCGCCGCCGGATGGCTGGTCGAGGAGACGGTCCTCGCTGCCCGCCCCGCCGTCGACCCGATGGCGCTCCGGGCCCGCCTCCGCGATCGCATCGGGCCGTGGCCTCACGGCACCCAGCAGGAGCAGGTGCGGATCGCGAGGGTGCGCCCGTCCGCGGACCGTCCCGCCGGTGTCCGGTGCGCCGCGGCCGGGTTCTGCACCCGGCCACCGGCTACTCCCTGGCGCCATCGCTGCGCGCCGGGCCGGGGTGGCCGATGCCATCGCCCGATCGGTCGGCGCCGGCCGGCGAGGTCGCGGCTCATGGCCGATGCCTGGGCGGCCGTGTGGCCGCCGGCGATGCGCCGCACGCGACGGCTCCATCTCGTCGGCCTCACCGCGCTGTTGCAGCTCGACGCCGACGACACCCGTTCGTTCTTCGACGCCTTCTTCGAGCTGCCACCCGATCGGTGGGCGGTACCTCCGCATCGACACCGCGCCAGGCGAGGTGGCCCGGACGATGCGCGCCACGTTCGTGGCCGCGCCGGCCGCGGTCCGCCGCCAGCTCGCCGCCGCCGTGCCGCGTGCGGGTGGCGATCGGTGGCCCGGAACTGATTCGCGCTCGGGGCCGCCGACATGATCGGATGACCGAGACGGATGTCGTGCTCGTCCATGGCGTCGCGAACGCCGGGTGCCGCCCGATCACGCCGTCGCACCTGACGGTGACGGCGTCCGGGTCGCACGCCGCCGATGTCGAGCGGGCCGTCGCCCGTGCCGCGGCGTCGCTCGATGCCGCCCTCGACGATCACGACGTGTCGATCGGCGCCCGGGTGACGACGTCGGTCCGGATCCGGCCGAACAAGTACTGGCACCCGCAGTCGGGACGCGAGATCCGCGACGGCTACGTCGGCGATCGCGCCCTCCAGGTGCGGGTCGAAGAGCCGGCCGCGCCGTGCGGTGCTGCGCGCCGCGTTCGAGGCCACCGAGGTCGAGGTCACCGGCCCGGTGTGGGCCATCGACGACCAGCATCCCGTCCACGCCGAGGTTCGCGCCGCCGCGGCGGCTGACGCGAGGGCGCGGGCCGACGCCTACGCCTCGGGGCTTGGCCTGCGGGTCGGTTCGGTGGCGTTCGTGGCCGAGCCCGGGCTGCGGCGGCCAGGCGTCGGGGGAGCAGCGCCTCACCGGTCGCCTTCGCCAAGATGGCGATGGCCGACAGCGGCGAGGCCGGCGGCGACGCCGGGGTGATCGACCTGCCCGCGGAGGTTGAGGTCGTCGCCGTCGTGGAGGTGGCGTTCAACTTCGAGCGCTGACGGGATCTGCCCGGCGCCCTGCGCCGAGTGGCGCACGGCCAGCACCCACCCGACGGCCACGGCAGCCGAGAAGATGAACCACTGCACGGCGTAGGAGAGGTGCGGGCCCTCGGTCAGCTCGGGCAACAGCGGCGGCTCGGGTAACGGCCCGCCTCCGCCGGCTCGGACGACGACCAGCTCGACGTACATCGGCACGACCGCTCCGGGCAGCTGCGCGGCCAGGCGGTCGATGTCGAGGCGCTGGGCCTCGGTCAGCTCGCCGGTCGCGGGTCGCTGAGCTGGCCGCGGCGGCGCTCCTGCGACGGACGCAGCCGCCCGACGACGTCGACCTCGCCGGCCGGCGGCGGCGGCGGGATCGGTGCCGAGCGGCACGAAGCCGCGCTCGACGAGCAGCACCCGCCCGTCGTCGAGCTGCAGCGGCGTGACGACGATGTCGCCGGCGAGCCCGCCCTGCGAGCGGTTGACGACGAGGACCTGCTCGTCGGGCAGGTACTTGCCCGCGCCGCCGACCGGCCGCCACTCCAGCGTCGTCCGGTCGGCGCCGGCGAGAGCACGTCGTCGAGCGGCACCGGCGGCAGGTCGATGCGGCTCGCGACCCGGTCGTTGAACGCCTGGCGCTCGTCGAGGCGGCGCAGCTGCCAGAACCCGAGGTTGACCATCAGCACGATCGCCCCGACGACGAGGAGGTGGAACGCGAGCCACCGGGGGCGGAAGCAGGAACCGGTACATGGCAGCCGCGGACGGTACCGGCGGCAGCCGTCGTCGGGTACCGGTCGGTCGGGTGTGGAGCTGCCCGACTTCCACCTCCCGCACGCCGAGAAGATCGAGTGGATGATCGAGACCGACGGCTTCGCCGTCGAGCCGGTGCCGCCCGACGCCGGACCACCGACCCGCCGCGGGCCGGCTACACGTACACGATCGGGTTCCCGGCCCACGTCGGCTTCCCCGACGTCGTCGTGTTCGGGCTGAAGCCGGTCGCCGCCCGCGGGCCTGATCGGGCTCGTCGGCGACCTGCTGCCGCGGCGGCACCGACATCCCGATCGACGCCGAGCTCGTCGGCCTGCTCGACAACGAGCTGCGCTGCCGGTTCGCGCCCGTCGACCTCGGCGACTGGGGCGCTGTTCGCCACCGCCGCGGCCTGGTACCGGGGCGAGCCGTTCGAGCTCGTGCAGCTGATCTACCCCGACCGCAACGGCTTCCTGCCCTACGAGGCCGGCTTCGACCAGCGGCTGCGGTTCGCCCAACCCGTCATCGGCACCATCGCCTGACATCCGGGTGTTCTGAGCCCATCACGAGTGGCCTGCGGCCCGGCAATGGGTGAACGCCCCAAGGTCTGCCGCACGCGGGATGTGGCCGGAGCGATCCGGCAACGAGCGTTGACGTAGCGTCCGTCGGCACGATGACTGGAGCGCGATGACGAGCGAGCACGGGGGCGTGGATGCCCGGCGACCCCCCGGCCACCGCGCAGTTCTTCACGCTCGCCCCCGACCGCCCGTTCGCCCTCGAGCAGCGGCGCCACGCTGCGCCGACGTCACCGTCGCCTACGAGACGTGGGGCACGCTCGACGCCGACCGCGCCAACGCCGTGCTCCTCTGCCACGCCTGGACGGGCGACAGCCACGTCACCGGCCCGGCCGGTCGCGGCCACCCCGACGCCGGGCTGGTGGGAGGCCATGGTCGGCCCCGGCCGGCGATCGACACCGACCGCTGGTTCGTCGTGTGCGCCAACGTGCTCGGCGGCTGCCAGGGCTCGACCGGCCCGGCGTCGCCGCACCCCGTCGACGGCCGGCCGTACGGCTCGCGCTTCCCGGTCATCACGATCCGCGACATGGTGCGCGTCCAGGCCCGGCTCGCCGACCACCTCGGCGTCGCCCGCTGGCACGCCGTCGTCGGCGGCTCGATGGGCGGGATGCAGGTCCTCGAGTGGGCGATCATGTACCCGCAGCGGGTGCGCTCGATCATCCCCATCGCGACCTGCATGCAGGCGACGGCCCAGCAGATCGCCTGGGGCGCCATCGGCCGCCGGGCGATCGAGCTCGACCCGCACTGGCGCGGCGGCGACTACTACGACGCCGGCCAGGCGACGGGCCCGGCCGACGGGCCTGGCCATCGCCCGGATGGTCGCCCAGGTGACGTTCCGCAGCGACAACGTGTTCACCGACCGCTTCGGCCGCGACCTCGTCGACCCCGGCGCACCCACACGTTCGGCCTCTGGCAGCAGTTCGAGGTCGAGCGCTACCTCGAGCACCACGGCGCCAAGCTCGGGCGCCGCTTCGACGCCAACAGCTACCTCGTCATCGGCAAGGCGATGGACCTCCACGACGTCGCCCGCGGCCGCGGCAGCCTCGCCGGGGCGATGGGCGCATCCGGGCGTCGGCCTCGTCATCGGCATCTCGTCGGACCTCCTGTACCCGAACTACCAGCAGCGCCAGATCGACGAGCTGCTGCGCTCGGAGGGCGCTGAGCAGCGCGTACGTCGAGGTCGACTCACCGCACGGCCACGACGCCTTCCTGATCAACCTCGATCAGCTCGCCGACCCGATCGCCGAGTTCCTCGTCGGGTGTCGGCTGACGTGTCGCAGCCCGATGGGCCGGATGTGAGCGCGGTCAGCTGGCGGAAGGATCGGTGCCCAGGTCGGCCGTCCGGGCGGCATCGCCCAGCAGCTGGCCGTCCGGCGGCGTTCCTGCTCCAGCAGCGCATCCAGAATCGGCCCGGCGCGGCTGCGCGCCGGGACCGTGACGGCGATCGATCCCGAGTCGCTCGTCGGGTCGGCCGGGCGGAGGAGGTAGACCTGGCGACGGCGGGGCGGTTCGGGGGACTTGGCCTCCACGCACCATCCCGACTTGCGGCGCCGCATCATTCGCTCGCCGACGACGAGCATCCCGTCCGGGAGCAGAGGACGCGCACCTCGCGCGGCGGCCGACGGGCCACCGGTCGATCGGACTGCGCGGTCAGGAAGCCGCCGCCGTCCTTGGCCACCCAGTGCGGCTCGATGCGCGAGGCCGAGGTAGTACAGGCAGCGCGCACACGGCGACCGCGCCGAGCATCCACAACAGGTCGGTCATCGCCACCGAGTCTGGCCCGACGGCGGATGCCGCGCCAGACTCCCCGCGTGCCGGAGGTGCTGGAGGTCGAGCGCACCGAGGCCGCCGTGCCGCTCGTCGGTCGGCGTCGCCGACGTCGAGCGCGCCGACCCGCTCGTCGTCGACGAGTCGGTCGCCGCCGTGCTCGCCGGGCCGCATCGTCGGCACGCGCCGGCGCGGCAAGCTGCTGGTGCTCGACACCGATGGACCGCCGCTCGGGATCCACTTCGGCATGACCGGCCGGCTCTTCGTCGACGGCACGGCGCCGATCGAGCGCTTGACGTACGGGGCGGCGAGCGACGACGCCCGGTGGGACCGCTGGTCGTGTCGCTCGACGACGGCGGGCCGTTGCGCTTCCACGACCCCCGCCGGCTCGGGCGGGTCACGCTCGAGCCGGATCTCGACCGGCTCGGGCCGGACGCGCTCACCCTGACCGAGCGCCAGCTGGCGGCCGCGCTGCCGGGCGGCGGGCGCCGCTGAAGGCGGTGCTGCTCGACCAGCACCGCGATCGCCGGGCTCGGCAACATGCTCGTCGACGAGGTGCTGTGGTGGGCCGGCCTCGATCCCCGCCGCCCGGCCGGCGTCCTGGACGCCGAGGAGGTCAGACGCCTGCAGCGCACGATCCGGCGCCGACTGCCG
>CAWHTI010000011.1:0-118429 GCA_963832225.1 uncultured Actinomycetes bacterium | reverse complement strand
ATCGACTTCGTGATGGGCTGGTGCGTCGGGAATTTCGGGTGGCGCCCTCCGGCGATCGCGAAAGCCATCGAGCGCTTCAAGGGGCCCGATTACGTCTATCCCGGTTACGCGTATACGCCGTGGACGGAGCTCGCGCGGCTGCTCGCATCGCTGGCCCCCCGTCCGTTGACCACCTGCTTCCGCGCGACCGGTGGATCCGAGGCGGTCGACCTCGCGCTGCAGGCCGCGATGATCCACACCGGGCGCCGCGCCTTCCTGTCGCTCGAAGGCAGTTACCACGGCAACACGCTTGCCGGGTTGAGCATCGGCGCTTCCGACAACCGCGAGCAGATTAGGAACCTGCTGCCGCACTGCGGCAAGGTTGCCCCGCCTCTCGACGCGACGGCACTGCGCCGCATCGAGCAGCGGCTGAAGCGGCGCGATGTCGCCGCCTTCGTCATGGAGCCGATCAGCATCAATCTCGGCGTGCTGATTCCAGAGAAAGACGCCATCCGGCGGATACGCGACCTCTGCCGGCGTTACGGCACGCTGTTCATCGCCGATGAAGTCGCATGCGGATTCGGCCGGACCGGTCGGCTGTTCGCGTGCGAGCACTTCGACCTCGACCCCGACATGCTGTGCGTCGCGAAGGCGATGAGCGGCGGATTGGCGCCGATTGGCGCGGTGATCGCAACCGCACCGATCGCGACGTCGATGGAGGAGAACGACGGGCTTTTTACTCGACCTACGGGTGGCACCCGCGCAGCGTCGCCGCGGCGATCGCGGCCCTGCGCGATCTCAAGGCGAACCGGGCCCGGCTGCTCACCGGCGTTGCCGAGATGAGCGAGTATTTCCGCGTCCGCCTGCTGCAACTCGAGTTCGACCGCCCGGCGGCGGTTCGCATCCAGGGCTTGGCGATTGGGATAGATGTCGGCGACGAGGACTACGCGGACACCATCCACGACAAGTGCCGTCGCAATGGGCTGCTCGTGTCGACCGAAGGCTCGACGGTGCTGCTGTTGCCGTCGCTGGCGATCGACAAGCGGACCGCCGCGAGAGGACTGGACATCCTGGCGCGCTCGATATGATGCGCCGCGGCGACCTGCCGCAAATCCTAGAGTCCAGCTCGGGTCCTCGTTGCGGGGACAATCGAGGGGACAGGTGTATTTGCCACGGTTGCGCACGGCACCAGCGTCGACAGTGTCCTCGCCGCGTCAGCTACAATCTGTCTGCATGAGCGTTAAGTCGCACTTCGCGACGAAAGATCCTTCGGTGTTTGCGACGTACCGCCGTGTCGTCGACGTGGCGCGGACATTCGGACCCGTGGCGGAGGAGACGAAGAAAACCTCAATCCATTTGGTGCGGCATACGGCATTTGCCGGCATCGCGACCCGACGCTCATCGCTGGTCCTCACGTTGAAATCAGCAAGCGACATCCGTAGCCGGCGAGTCGAGAAACGCGAGCAGACATCCGCGAATCGCTGGCACGTGGAAGTCCGGCTCACCGCTCCAGCACAAGTGGACCGGCAGCTCACCGCGTGGCTGCGCGCTGGGTACGAACTCGCAGGACCATAATCGATGCGCTGAAACGGAAAGCGCTGGAGGGTCGCTCGTGGGGCGTTTCACGTTCGGCGTTATTCTTGGTCTCGCCATTGGCATCATCGATGTGCTCCTGATGCTGCCGCTCGCGTTCCCGGACAAACGAGCGGCACTCCTCGGTGCCTTCTCGTCAAGGTTTGCGCTGGGTTTCTTCGCTTCGGTCGTCAAGCTTCCAATGTCACCCATCGCATCCGGGGTCCTGGTTGGTGTTCTCACGAGCATCCCGGACGCGATCGTTACGAAGGCCTACGCGCCAATTCTCATTACCGGCGTGGTGTTCGGCGCGATCGCGGGATGGGTGGTAGGCCGCTGGGCGCGGCCGTTCTGATGATCAACGTTGGTTACGCTGTCGGCCGCAGTGTCCAGAGCCGCCACGAGTCTTCGGTTACGGCAATCCGCATTGCCCTCTGAGGATCGCAAGACTGGGTTTCGTCGTTACCCTCCTCGCGCGAGTGGAACGGCTAGTGAGGATGCATTCCGGGCTGAATCGCCAGCCCAGTTGCGGACATCGCCCAGTACGGCCTCGCATCCGCAACGTATTGAGACGCAGCCACTTAGACGAGCGCGCAAAGACAAAGCGGCAAATAGCTGATTCTATTAAGTTTACGGGCGTGGCTCGGTGCACTGGACGATTTCCGCAACTGGCTCATCCACCAAGCCGCTTGACGGTTGACATGCGATTAACATGCACGCATGCTTGTCACATGTCCAAGATGGTTCAAATCCGGAATGTGCCGGACGCGCTGCACCGCAAGCTGAAGGTCCGGGCGGCAGACTCAGGACAGACGCTCTCCGACTACCTCCTGGCCGAACTCGAACGTCTGGCGGCGCGGCCCACGCGCGACGAGATGCTGACCCGAATCCACGGTCGAAAGCGCGTGACCTTGAAGACGCCGGCCGCGGTGGTCATCCGGGAGGAGCGCGAGTCCGCGTGATCGTCGTCGACGCCTCCGCCCTGCTCGAATTTCTGCTGCAGACGCCGCTTGGCACCAGGGTCGAGGCGCGCCTCTTTCGAGACCACGACGAGTTCCATTCGCCTCACCTGGCGGACGTTGAAGTGACGCAGGGCCTCCGACGCCTCGTACGGACAGGCGAGGTGTCACGCTGACCGCGCGGCCGAGGCGATTGCGGATCTCGCCGACCTCGATCTCCACCGTCATCCCCATCTCGATCTCCTGACTCGCGCGTGGAAGCTGCGGGAGAACGTCACGGCGTACGACGCCATGTACGTCGCTCTGGCAGAGGCGCTCGATGCGCCGATCGTCACCTGCGACACGCCGCTCGCCAAGGCGCCAGGTCACCGGGCGCGAATCGAAGTGATTGCATGACGAGGGCCCTTATGCGCGAACGGATCATAGAGGTCGTCGAGCCGTACATCTCTGGGCTGCGAAACCGGACGTCTCTCAGTGAACGCTCCTGCAATGCGGATCGCTCACCGGCGGTTCTGGGCGTGGTTGCGGTGCAGCGACTGCGGCTCGATTGGTTCGTCCCGATGTCCGGGAATCTATAATTGCCCGGCCAGATGATTCTCACGACCGGTACCGACCTCGGCCTCTATCGAATCCTCGATACGATCGGGAAGGGGGGCATGGGCGAGGTGTACAGAGCTCTCGACCCGCGGCTCGATCGCGATGTCGCGATCAAAGTGCTGCCCGCCGAACTGGCCGCGAGTCACGAGATGCTCGATCGCTTCCGGCGCGAGGCCCGTGCGGTCGCGGCGGTCAATCATCCGGCCATCGTCACGATCTACTCCGTCGAGGAAGCTGACGGCCTCCACTTTCTGACGATGGAGCTCGTCGAAGGCCGGTCCCTCGATCACCTCATTCCGGCGAGTGGGCTGGACGCCGAACGGATCTTCGTGATTGCCGACGCACTCGCCGGTGCTCTGGCCGCCGCGCACGACAAGGGCATCGTCCACCGCGACATCAAGCCCGCCAACGTCATGATCACGACCGACGGAGGCGTGAAGGTCCTCGACTTCGGCCTCGCGAAGATGCGAGGAGCCACCGCCGGGGACGCCCCTGCCGCCGACCTGATGACCGGGATACACACCGAGGCGGGCGTGGTGATGGGGACGGGGCCCTACATGTCGCCCGAGCAGGTCCAGGGATTCCCGCTTGACCACCGAACGGACATCTTCTCGCTGGGGGTCGTGCTCTACGAGATGGCCACAGGTCAGCGGCCCTTTCGGGGGGCGTCCTCGGCCGATCTCTTCGCCTCGATCCTGCGGGACGCCGCGCCGCTCGTCACCGATGTTCGAGCCGATCTGACCGAGGAACTTGCGCGCGTCATCGACCGGTGTCTCACGAAGGATCCGCGTTCTCGCATTCAAACTGCACGAGAAGTCGGCAGCGAACTGCGCGCCTCAGCTCGTCGAGGCTCGGCCGGAGGTTCCGCCGCAACCGCCGGCGACGAGGCGTTCTGGATCGCCGTGCTGCCCTTCAAGTTTTCCGGCGCGAGCCCTGACCTCACGGCGTTAGCCGAAGGATTGACGGACGAAATCGTTGCCGGCTTGTCCCGATTCTCCTACCTCCGGGTGTTGACGAAGGGCCCCTCCGGGGCCCGGTACGTGCTCGAAGGGACCTTGCGTCAGGCCGGGGGGCAGTTGCGCGTCGCGGTGAAGCTCATCGACACGAGCACGAGCGCGAACCTGTGGGCGGAAAACTACACCCGGCCCTATTCGCCGGAGGCCGTCTTCGAGATTCAGGACAGCCTGGCACCCCCGATTGTCTCGACCATCGCGGAGATGAATGGCGTGTTGGCGCACAGCATGTGGGTCGCGCTCAGGGACCGCGCCCCCGAGACGCTGTCGCCGTACGAGGCCATGCTCCGAAGCTTCGGTTTCTACCAGCACCTGACGCTGGACGAGTATCAGCTGGCACTGAGCGTCCTGAAGCGGGCGATCCATCTGGCCCCCGACCATGCCGGCTGCCTGGCCATGCTCGCCATTGTCTACGCCAACGGCCACGTGCTCGGTTTCGGCATGGAAGAGAAGCAGGCGGATCTCAGCGTGTCCTTCGCCCGGCGTGCCGTGGCGGCCGACTCTTCGAATCATTTTGCGCATTTCGCCCTGGCAGTTGCGCACGTTGTCCGGAAGGATATTCCGGCGTTTCGCAGTGCGGCAGAGCGGGCCTTGGCACTCAATTCGATGGACGGGTTCCAGATGGGGGAAATCGCGTTGTGGACGTCGTACAGCGGCGAATGGCAACGAGGCCGCGAGCTGATGGAACGAGCCATGGCGCTCAACCCCCGCCATCCGGGCTTCTTCTGGTACCCCCTCGTCCATGACGCCTACCGTCAGAAGGACTATTCCCGCGCCCTGGACTATGCCCTGCGTGTGAATCTACCCGGGCAGTTCTGGACCCACCTCGTTCTGGCGATGGTGCATGGGCAGCTCGGGAATCGGGACGCGGCCGAACACGCGCTGCGGGAACTCCTCGCCATCTATCCGGATTTCCCCGATCATGCGAGGCAGGAGCTCGAGAAGTTCTTTTTCCTCCAGCCCGCGCATGCCGAGCACGTCCTCGAGGGGTTGCGCAAGGCGGGATTGACGCTCGAGGACAGAAAACATTAGCCAAGAACGTCCGCCTGCACACATCAATCAATTCTGAATCCGAGCGGCAAAAACCCAAAGGCGTTGTGGTGTGCGCTCTCCCCTTCGGCTACCGACAACAAGTCCTATGCTGCGCAGATTGTGTTCATCGTCTCCGCGCGTGGAGCGGAGCTTTGTTTTTATCGCGGCACTGCGGGGCAGCCAGTTGCGGACATCGTCCAGTGCGGCCTGTTGACCGCAAAGCCTTGAGGATCGACCGCTTAACAGAACGTGGCAACGCTCAGCTCTGTAAGTCATTGATTTTACAGTGTTTAATGGACGTGGCTCCTCAGCCAGGACTCGAACCCAGAACCCTCCGGTTAACAGGCGGAACAGGCGCCGTTAGCCGTGCTTTGCTCAGCCTTGCCGCCAGTGGTTGGACTGGGCCAACGACGCCGCACCGGACAGACCGTCGACAGGGACACCCAGCCAGAACTGTTCGCGTACGACCCGGGATGGCAACACGCGCTCCCCCGAGTCCCCCTCCTTAGATTTTCAGCTGACCCTTCTCGATGATCGCTTTGCCGTCCAGCGTAACCGTCGTTCCCGGCAGAGACACGAAGTAGCCATATGGCGTCTTATTAGCCCCACCCGCCCATACGTTGTTGCCGATGCCTATCGTGATCGTTCCCGCGGGCACCCAGGTGCCGACGGTGCTGGCCGCGGGAAGCGTCACGTTCGGGTTGATGCCGAGATCGATGACCGCGAAAAGATCCTTGCCTTCGCCAGCCGCGTCGTAGAGCGCCTTCATCGGTCCGAAGCCGGGGCCCGATCCGGTCATAGCGGTCAGCTTTCCGCCCGCGAACGTCAGCGTCAGGTTCTGAATTTCCTTACCCTGGAAGTATTCTCTCGGGCGCACGAACTTTCCTTCGGCCGTCCCTGCGACCGGCGTTGTGTAGACCTCGCCTGCAGGAAGGTACACGGTGAGACCCGCGCCTCCCTGGGCTGATTCTTCCGGGGAGATGACGCCGTCGCTGGCGTGCACGGGCTGGCCCTTGACTCGCACGCGCAGGTCCGTGCCGTTCGAATCCGTGATGTGGATTTCGTTGCCACCCGCGAGAATGCCCTTCACGTCCCTGGCTCGCGCCGCCAGGCTCGAATAGTCCACGTTGACGCCGTCCCAGAACGTTTTTGTCAGCTGCTCGGTCGTCATACCAAGCTGTCTGGCCCGCCAGTCGGCTGGATACAGGCCGTTGCCAACCGCAATCTGTCTCACTCTGCGCTTGAGGAACGCCTCCTGGACTGGCTGGCCCGCCTTGGCCCGGGCGGCCTGCCGCTTGGGGTCCGCGTCTGCGAATACACCCTCCTCGAGGTTGCTGTCCAGCCCAATCAAGGCGTTGAAGGTATCGGCCAGCTTCAAGCCCAGCGCGTCGGCTTGCGTGTCGAATTTCTCGGGCACATCGAAAAACAGACGCTTCGTCATGCGATCGCTGCTCAGCGCCACCGTCGGAAACGCGCCAGCCTTCCGCACGTGCACCGCGATGTTCTCCAACAGCTCCTGATCCTGGCTCCCTCCAGAGATGAAGACCAGTTCTCCCTCCTTGACGGCCGCGCTCTGGTTCACAAGACGTTCGGCCAGCTGCTCGTAGTCGGTCGCCGGCACCTTCTTCGCGGAATCTGTTGCCGGAGCAGGCTGCGGCGCAGAAGTTGACGGTGGGGTCGTGGGCTGTGAGGCCTCCCGACAACCGGCGATTAATACCGCTGCAAGGGCGCAGGACACACGGACGAGCGAAGGCCATCGGACCCGCATGACATCACTCCTTGTTGACGATTGGTACAGAAGGGCGACGCATTGTCGAGTATCCGTGCGTCAGCGTCAAGCCGAAGGTACGGCGCTGGACCCTACTCTGCGGCCTTTGGTGCGCCCAAAGGGCAAGAAAAGGGCAACCTCCTGCCAGTCGATTTCTGACTTTGCCGCGCGCTCCCTGACGACTCGTTTTCGGCGAGCGCCGGACGTCAGCGGAAAATGCGCTGCGCGAAGTGATAGAGGTTGCTGGCCCAGGTCTTGGGCGTGTGGCCTTCGTCGTCGACGTTCCAGATGTGCGGCACGTCGCGCTCCTTGAGGTACGCGTGGACGCCTTGAGAGATGTTGATGAGCCCGTCCTTGTTGCCGCAGGACAGGTAGAGGAGCTTCAGCTTGGCCTTCGCCGCGGCCGGATCCGGCACGAGCTCGGCGGGCGGCCTGGTATTCGGCGCGGAGGAGAACGCGCCGATCCACGCGAAGCTGTCGAGGTGCCCGAGCCCGAAGTTCAGGGTCTGCCCGCCGCCCATCGAAAGGCCGGCCAGGGCCCGGTGCTCGCGGTCGGCGAGCGCCGCGTACTGCTTCTCGATCGCGGGAATCAGATTGTCCAGCAGGTCCTGCTCGAACCTGGCGAAGCCGGCCACCTTCTCCGGCGCGAACTGGTTGCCCGTCGCGCTGTCGTCGGCGAGCGCGCGGCCGTTGGGGATGACGACGATCATCGGCACCGCGACGTTGTCGGCGATCAGGTTGTCGAAGAGGGCGTCGGGCGTCGCGAAGCGGATCCACTCCGTCTCGTCGCCACCGATGCCGTGCAGCAGGTACAGGACGGGGTACTTCCTGTCGCTCGAGTACCCGGGCGGCAGATAGACGTTGGCTTTGCGCCGCGTACCGGTGACGCGCGAGTCGTACTCGAACGGTTCGATACGACCGGCCGGGACGCCGGCGCGCCGCGTGTTGAAGCCCGGGGGAGCGTCGGGGAACGCCCGCACATCGTCGGGGCCGAGCACGATGGGCCTGCCCATGTTGCCGCGGCCCTGCGCGGGCGGAGGTCCCTGGGCCTTCTCCTGCGCCGGCGCCGCGGCAGCGGCGACGAGGAGCAGGATCGTGGTGCTGAATATGTGGGCTCTGTTCTTCATAAAGGTCGGGAAGCGAAGGCCATCATAACTCCTGATGAACTCGGTCAGCACCTCGCCAGCCACCGCCACGCGAGTGCGCCCGGCGGCACTCTCGCAACGTCACGCCATCGACCAGTTCCATCACCAGGTAGTCGGGACCAAGTCGTAGACCGTGCCGATGTTGGGATGATTGAGGGACGAGGCGGTGCGGATCTCGCGATCGAATCGCTCGCTGAAGCGTTCGCCCGCCACCTTGATCGCCACACCCCTGTTCAGGCGGGCGTCGAACGCCTCGTAGACCTGTCCCGTGCCGCCCACGCCAAGGATCCGCCGGATTTCATACGGCCCGAGCAGCGATCCAGCGATCAGCGGCGCGCGGGCGGGCGGGTCATTCGGTGGCACCCACGGATCATAATGACGGTTTGCACGGGCGTGGGGACTTGAGCCGGTGTAACACGGGTTTGGACTATTTCACATATGTGCTCGAGCGCCCGCTTGGTGAATTGGCTCACCAGTCTTGAGGACTTTCGCAACTGATTGCGGCTGGGCCTGGGGGCCCGCGAAAGGACATGAAAAGCGTCGCTTGTGCAGAATGGCGGTGCTGGGAGCGGCGAGGTCGATTAGCCATGGAGCAAGCGACTCGTAACGGCATGGCAGGGCGGCTATCTGCTGGTCCATTGCATCACACACGCACGTGCGCAGCGCACATCAGCGGTTTCCTCGGCGTCCCCCAGCTTGTCGAGGATCTCCTGGAGGCGCTGCCGCGCCCTGCCCGTCCCATTGCGCTCCGCCCACAGCCGCCCCCATGCCGTCGTCGCTCGGAGCTCGAACGTCAGCGCCCGCTGGCTGCGGGCAATCTCGATTGCCGATTCGAGGGCCGCTTCTGCCGCCTCTGGTTCCCCGAGCGCCAGGTGGCACTCGGCCGCAAGCCGTTGGAGCTCCGCGTTGAAGTACTTGTCGCGGGTTGTTTCGTTCGCCGTGAGGATCCGCTGGATCTCGTCGAGGGCGCGCGCGTGTTCGCCGCGAATGATCAGGACTTCCGCGAGCATGGCAAAGAAGGCCCCCATCGCGACGTGCCCCATGATCCGCATCGAATCCTCAATCGCGCTCTGCAGCTCGGCGAGCCCGTCTGAGGTCCTGCCGGTATGGGCCAGTGCCCAGCCGTGCACGCAGCGATTCCACGCCAGGGTCTGCACGAGGCCATGCTCCGAGCCGAACGCGATGGCTTCGGCCGTCGACTGAAGGCAGATCTCCCACTCACCGCGGTACCCATGCATCCAGCCGTGGAACAGCAGCGCGAACGACAGCGAATCCGGATGCCTGATCTCCCGCGCCACGGCGAGCGCCCGTCGGGTGCGCGCGAGGCTTTCGCGCGAATCACCCAGCATCCAGAGATTCCGGCTCGACTCAGCCAGGGTGGCGACGATCGGATCGAAGATGCTGGTCAGCCGCGCGGGCTGGTTGGCCTGTGTCCCCATAGGAATGCAGGCGTCGGCGTACTCCTGCGCGATGAGCAAGTTACCGAGGTGGTGGTGATCGATCATCGCCCACATGCGGGCGTTCATCTGCTGGATTTCATTGCCGGATTGGACCGCGACCGTCAGCATGCGGTCGGCAATCCGAGCGGCTTGCTCGCATTCGCCGCGGATCAAGTGCACGAAGTGGGCACCGTCGAGCGCGACGAAGAGCGAGCCGAATCAGCCCCGGGTTCGTGGCCTGGGGCGCGTCGCTGGCGTCACGTTCGAAGTGAGCTAGTCACCTCCCTGTGCCTACCACGAAGTCGATCTCGTCGTCTGACGGCGGATGCAACCGAATCGCAGAGCGGGCCAAGGGAAAGGCGCACGCACAAAGGCGTGACAGGCCGGCGTTACCCGCAGCACATCGCAGCCTGCCTCCGCCCCTTCGGGTCTACGGCGAGCCATGAGTGTAGGATGGCTCCTCAGCCTGGACTCGAACCAGGAACCCTCCGGTTAACAGCCGGATGCTCTACCATTGAGCTACTGAGGAACAGGGCAGCGAGAACCGCTCGTGGAGGAATCCTCAGTGTAACCGCAGCCCGACCGGCCGCGCAAGCACTCGCCCTTTCGCATTCGACACACGCCTCATTCACCTGTATAGTCCCTAGCGGTATTCAACGATTGTCATAAGGGTTTTTCCTATTGCGGCGCTTACCGAAGGCCGTTCGCTTCGTCATTCCACGAACTGAGGGCGGCATCGTGAAGGTTCATCTCGTCAATCCGAGCCATGTCTCCTTCGGCGTCGGCGTCATCACGCCGCGCTGGCTGTTACGTCCTCGCCGCGAGCCACGCCCCCGGAGTTCGGCGATCCGGTCATCACCGACGAAACGCTCGAGCAGCTCGACCTGTCGACGATCCAGCCGGGCGACGTCGTCGGCATCGGCATCCATACCGGCAACGCGCTGCGCGGCTACGAAATCGGCGGGCCGCGCGCGCAGCGCGGCGCCTAGGTCGTCTTCGGCGGCATCCACGCCACGCTGTATCCCGACGAAGCGCACGAGCTCGGCGGGGCCCACGCCGTCGTCAAGGGCGACGGCGACGCGATCTGGCGCGAGGTGCTCGCCGACTGCGTGCGCGGGGACGCCGCAGCCGATCTACGAGGGCGGCCGCATCGAGGCCGAGGACGTTCATGCCGGCGCGCTGGGACCTGCTGCCGGAAGGGCGCTACATGTGGGCGTCGGTGCAGACCGTGCGCGGCTGCCCGAAGCACTGCTCGTTCTGCTCGGTGTGGCGGACCGACGGCCAGCGGCCGCGCCAGCGCGGCGTCGGACGCGCGTCGTCGAGGAGATCGTGGAGCTGCGGCGCAAGGGCTTCCGCTTCATCGCGCTCGCCGACGACAACTTCTACCCTGTCACGCTCGACGATCTGCACCTGGCCTCGCGGCGCGCCGATCCGACGCCGGCTCGAACAGCTGCAGGCGATGCGCGCAGGAACGGTTCGAGCTGATGGATCGGCTGGCGAAGCTGCCGGACGACATGGTGTTCTTCACGCAGATCACCATGGAAGCCGCCGAGGATCCGGAGTTCCTCGACGCGATGCGCCGGGCGCACATCAAGGGCGCGCTGGTCGGCGTCGAGTCGGTGACCGCCGAAGGGCTTGAAGGACGTCTACAAGGACTTCAACGCCACCGGCGACGCGCTCGTCGCGCGGCTGCAGGCGTTCCGCAGCCACGGCGTGCACGTGCTCGGCTCGTTCATCTTCGGCCTGCCCGAGCGACCGCCCGACGACGTTCGACGCGACGGCAGTCGCTCGCCGAACAGGCCGACCTCACGTTCGCGCAGTTCGTGATGCTGACGCCGTTTCCCGGCACGGTCGATTTCGCGACGTGGGAGAAGACGATCGAGCCGGCGAACCACGATCGCGCGGCGTGCCGGTCACGCGGCACTGGCTGATCCCGCAGGACTCAGCGGCCCGAAGTCTACATCGCCGCATCCGATGATGTCGCGCCGACGAAATCCGCGAGCGCACGCAGGCGGTGTGGGATCAGCTTCTACAGCCTGCAGCAGATCTGGAAGCGCTCGCGGCTGCGTGCAGTCGCTGCGGGCGCGGCTGGCGTTCGTGCTGATCTCGAAGCTCTACCGGCAGATGTACGCCAATACCGGCATCGCGACCGACAGCGCGCGCGTCAACCGCTCGGCGCGCTGGGCGCGGGCGATCGCCAAGCCCTGCCGCCGTCTGTTTGCGGCGGACCCGATGCCGCACCTCGCGGTTCCCTAAAGCGCCCTCTCCTGATAGCAGCGGAGAATAGGAGCGGTGCCGCTCCTCATCCTGCCTCTGCTGATCGTGCTCGCGCTGTCGGCAGTCCTGCTGCTGATCCCGCTCTCGCTCGTACAACGCTACCGGGTGGGTACCTCGCGCCAGCGCGCCCGAGGATGGCTTGCCGCGATCAACCAGGTTGGCCTCGTACTCTCGGCTTTCCTGTTTCTCACCAGCGCGGCTCTGACCACGCTGTGGGTCCCCGGCGTCCTGACCCACGCGGCGATCGGTCTCTGTCTCGGCGCGGTGCTGGGGATCGTCGGGCTGCTCCTGACGCGATGGGAGGCCTCGGTCGACACCCTTCACTACACACCCAACCGGCTGCTCGTCCTGAGCATGACGATGCTCGTTGCCGGGCGATTGGTGTACAGCGCGTGGCGCGGATGGGAGAGCTGGCGCGCGGGCATGCACGGGGAGTCGTGGTTCGTCGAAGCCGGCGTCGCCGGCTCGATGGCGGCCGGCGCGCTGGTGCTCGGATATTACCTGGCGTACTGGACGGGCGTGCGCCGGCGCTACAGACGGCACGCCGGCCGTCGCCTGCGAAGAATGTGACGTGCGACGGGCCACGTGCCACGTGCGACGTGCGACGTGCGACGTGCGACGTGCCACGTGCGACGTGCCACGTGCGACGTGCCACGTGCTACGTGCGACGTGCCACGTGCTACCTACAGGGTGCTACCGTGCACGCGCGGCGATTGCTAGGCGTCGCCCTGTCGCACGTCGCACGTCGCACGTCGCACGTCGCACGTCGCACGTCGCACGTCGCACGTGCGTGCTCTCTACCTGACCTCTGTTTCGAGCTCGATCTGCAGTGACCCGCGCAGCGCGTTCGAGATCGGGCACTTGCTCTCCGCTTCGCGCGCCACCTCGTTGAACTGCTCCTTCTCGATCCCCTGCAGGCCCTCGGCCACGACCTTCAGCTTCGACGTCGTCAGCTTGATGCCGGCGTCGCTCTTGTCGGCGACGATCGTCGCGGTCACCACGCGTGTGGCCGATCGACCCGCCCTTGCGGCCGACGGTGGCGTTGAGCGCCATCGCGTAACAGGAGGCGTGCGACGCTGCCATCAGCTCCTCGGGGCTGGTGTTGCCGGCCGGCTCGCCGATGCGCGACGGGAACGACACGGGCAGGGAAAACGCCCCGGTGCCGGCCTTCGCCGTGCCCTTGCCTTCCATGATCGGTCCGGCCCAGTCCACTTCTACCGTTCGAGAAAACGTCGCCATCAAGTACTCCAATCGAGAAAATGCCGTTCACGGATCGACTCTTCCTCCCTTCGCCGTGACGGCCAGCTGCACCAGAACGCCGACCGCTCCGAGCACGAGCGCGGCGGTCGCGTCCCAGTAGGTATTGGGCATCGGGTCGAGCGGATAGACCCGGTAACACCGCACGGCTCGCCGCCTGTGCCGCGGCGGAATCGCCCGAGCAGCGCCGCGGCGCCGACGAGCGCCGTCTGGGCGCCGCCGAAGGCCGTCGAGATGATGATGACATACCGCTGCAGCGCCAGGGCAGCGAGCGCACCGGCGATCGAGAAGAGGATCAGCACCGAGCACCGCGGGCTCGGCCTGAACGACGCCCAGATCACGTGCGCCGCGCCGCGCCGATCCGGCGCCCGAGCAGCGCCACGCCCGCGAAATAGGCGACCAGCAGGATCAGCGCGCCCGGCCAGCCCGCCGGCGATCCACGTCAGGATCATCCACAAGGTCTGCTCGGTGCCCATGAACGAGCTCGCCAGCAGCACGCCGAGGATGAAGCCGTAGATCGCCAGGACGATGCGGAAGACGCGATAGCCGGCAAAGCACGCCAGCAGGCCGCCGAGCAGGAGCACGATGGCGGCGGGAGTTTGAAACGTGGCTGGCAGCATGAAGGGGAATTATATGCAGGGACGTTGGAGAAGCCGGCGAACCGGTGAACGGGTCAACCGGCGAATGACAACGTGTCTGGAAACCGGCGAACCGGTGAACGGGGGAACCGGCGAATGAAAGCGTTTTCGGAAACCGGCGAACCGGCGAACGAGGGAACCGGCGAATGAAGGCTTCGCGAAAACCGGTGAACGGGCGAACTGGTGAACGAGAGCGTTCGGATCAACGACCGGCGGCGGCCCGGCCGCTCTGCAGTTCGGGGTCGTGCAGGATGCGTCGCGTCGACATGCCGTGGCGAACCAGCAGCACGGTGCCGGCGAGTTGCCAGAACAGCATGCGGCCGCCGCGCACGATTGCCAGGGCGAGCGCCGTCTCCTGTCCGAGGCCAAGCGCTCGCGCTACCAGCACGGTGGCGGCGCCCCCGACGACCGGCTGCTGCATGGGGATGAACTTGAACAACACGATGATCAGGCGGTTGGCTGTTTCCAGGATGAAGGCGGTGACGATCGATGGCGGCCCGCCGAGCAGCAGCCACAGCGACACGTACACCTCCAGCACTCCGAGCGCGTGGAAGACCAGCTCCGCGGCGACGAGAGCGGCCGCGGTGCCGCGCCGCCGCGCCGCAAAGGTGTAGATCTCTTGCTCGAGTCGACGAACCTTCTCGATCCGGTGCGGTCGGCCGACGGCCGGAACCAGCCGCGCCACCACGGCAAGCGCGCGAGTGAGCAGCGCCGGTTGCCGCATCAGCACCCATGTTGCGCCGATGTACGTCACCAGCACCAGGACGATGCCGATCTCCGCCGCCAGTCGAAGCTCGCGCTCGAGGCCGCCGCGGAGGAGTAGCGCAGTGATGCCGGCGGCGATCATCGCCGCGACCGACAGCGTGTAGAAGACGTTCTCGATCGCGAGCGCCGTGAACGCCACCCCCATAGGCACCCGGTCGCGCACGAAGGCGACCTTGGCGGGCTCACTGACCAGCGGTCCGAGCGGCGTCGCATTGCCGAGCGCGTCGCCGCACAGTACGGCGGTAAAGGCCTCGGTGAAGCGCAGGCGATGTGGCGGCTCGAGACATCGCATCCATGCCAGCGCGCGCACGGCGAACCTCGCCCGGCGATCGCCAGGACGGCCACGATCCCCCAGCCGACCTGGCTGAGGGCGATCCAGATATTCCGCGGATCCGCCGGCACGATCAACCAGACGAGCAGGATCAGTCCGGCGCCGATGATCGTCGCGGAGGTGAGGGAACGGCGCACGGGAGAGATCATAGCAACCGGCGAACTGGCGGACGGGGGAACCGGCGAGTGAGAGCGTTGCGGGAAACCGGCGAACCGGCGAACGGGGGGAACCGGCGAATGAGAGCGTTGGGGAAACCGGCGAACCGGGGAACCGGCGAACGGGGGAACCGGCGAATGACAGCGTTGCGGGAACCCGGCGAACCGGCGAACGGGGGAACCGGCGAATGAAGGCGTTTTGGGAAAACCGGCGAACCGGCGAAGCTGGCGAACGGTGAGAGCTGGCCCTACTTCGGTTTATTCCGGCGTTGGGCAGCCTTCCGGCGCTTCCGGTTGGCCTTGGCGGTGCGCAGGGAGGCACTGAAGATCCTGAGCAGCTCGTCGGCTTCTTGAAGGAGTCTTCGCGTTGCAACGCTGGAGTGGGTATCGGTTGCCAACAGAAGGCGCAACCAGAACACCGACTCGTCGGCCTCCTCCACGACCAGGCCCAGCTTGGCGATGAACTCCCTGTCCGAGCGGCCGCGGCTGGCTGCCTGGTAATTGGCGCCGACCGATGTACCGGCACGAAACAGCTGTCCGGCCATGAGTCGCGCGTCCCAGCTGTCCGGCAGCTCGCGACAGAGCAAGACGATATCGACCCCGAACTTGAACCCTCGCTCTCGAAGAGGCGCGAACTGCTCTTGTGACATGCAGGCGAGCAGTGCAGATCGCGTTCCTGTCGGAAATGACCGTGAACTGATCACACAGGGACGAAAGAACGCAGAATCAGCAACCCTCAGCGCCAACGATCAGTGCAGATTCTGCAGCACACCCAAACGCCGCTCACCGGCTCACCCCCGCTCTCATTCACCGGTTCACCAGTTCGCCAGTTCACCGGCTTCCCCCGCTCTCATTCGCCAGTTCACCGGTTCACCAGTTCACCGGCTTCCCCGTGAGCTTTTCCACGGTTGAACGTCGCCTTATCAGTGGACGAGTTGGATGCGTTGCACGGACTAGCGTCGCCGGAGCGGTGAGCTAAGATTGAGTTTGGTCCTCCGGACGAGGACCGTTCCGGGCGCTGTTACGTCAAACAGCTGCAGGCCCGGTTCAGCTGGCGGAGCGATCGTCCGTCAGCCCACATTCTGGTCTGACCGCTGTGCCGTCCCACAAACGGCCGCGTCGCGGGACTGAGCTGGACACCCGCGCACGGCGCGCAGCGTCGAAAGAGAAGCGGGCATGGGTCGTGACAAGGACCGCTTGCGCCGTAGTGAGGGGCGGCGAAGGTGCACGCGCCTCGGCTCAGACCCAGGACTCGAGGTGATCGTGACGGGTGTGTCGGTGTCTTCCTCTTCCTCGCTGCCAACCAGGGATGCCCTCGTGCTCGCCGCCGGCAACGGCGATCGGTTTCACAACGGCGCGCGGCAGTCGAAGCTGCTGCAGCCGATCCTCGGCGACCCCATCATCGTCCGCACCTTGACAACGGCGCGCGACGCGGGCATCCGCCGCGTCGAAGTGGTGCTCGGATACCAGGCGGACAGCCTGCGCGCCGTCATCGAAGCGGCGGTCCCGCGCGGTCTCGCCGTGCACTTCTGCTTCAACCCCGACTGGCACCTCGAGAACGGCGTGTCGGTGCTCGCCGCCCGCGGCCGATTCACGGGCCGCTTCGCGCTGCTGATGGGTGATCACCTGTTCGAGGCGCCGGTGCTCGCGCGCCTGCTCGCGCAGCCGGCCGGCCGCGGCGAGTCGCTGCTCGCGGTCGACTGCGCGGCCGCCTCGCCCCAGGTGGCCGCCGAAGCGACCAAGGTGCGGATGAACGGCTCGCTGATCACCGCCATCGGCAAGGATCTGACCAGCTACGACGCCCTCGACACCGGCATGTTCGTGTGCGACTCCTCGCTGTTCGCGGCCATCGACGCGTCGCGCGCGGCCGGCGACACGACGCTCAGCGGCGGCATCCGTCAACTGGCCGCCAGGCGGCTGATGCGCGCCGTCGATATCGGCAGCGCCGCCTGGTACGACATCGACACGATGGCCGACCTGCAGCTCGCCGAGAGCCTGCTCGCCGAACAGGCAGAGACTCAGCCATGAGAACCCGGCTCGTCAGCTGGGGCGCGCTCGCCATCGGCGTCGTCCTGTTCTTCGCGGCGCTCTATTACGTCAATTTCGATCTCGCCGTCGGCACCATCCGCCAGCTCGGACTGGCGCTGCCGCTGGCGCTGCTGTTCAGCGGCCTGTGGCATCTGGCACGCACGTGGGCCTGGTCGTGGTGCTTTCCACAACCGCGCAGCGTCGGTTTCCTCCGGCTGGCGCGCGTGCGGCTCGCGGCCGAGGCCTTCAGCTATCTCACGCTCCGCGGCATCGCTGGCGAACCCTTGAAGGTCGTGCTGCTGGCCGATCGCGTCGACCCGCGCGAAGCCACCGCGGCAGTGGCACTCGAGCGGCTCGCCTATCTGGTCGGCACCACGCTGATCGTCGGCATCGGCTCGCTGGTGGCGATCGCGGGGCTGCCGCTGACACGGTTGTGGTTCCGGGTGTTTCGCGCCTTCGCGATCATGTCGGCGGACCTCGATGTCGTTCTCGACGAGGAACTGAAGACCCTGGACCGTACAAGCCTTGTCCTTGCCCATATAGATGACTCGCACAGCTACTTCCTCGCCAAGGCAAGGGTGAGATGCTCGCACACGTAGTTGACATCCCCATCCGCCAAGCCGGCCCACGTGGGCAGGCAGACTCCATGGCTGGACACTCCTTCAGCGACCGGCAATGTGATCCCGTTGCGCTCGAATAGGGAGGCATGGTGTGGATCGGATAGAAGAAGGGCCGAGTCTCGATCCCTTGGTCGCGGAACCGTGCCGCCACTCGGTCCCGTTCTTCGGCCGACCGTACTGGTAGGCGACCCCCACGAGCCAATTGGCGCTCTGCGATCCTCGCCGCCGACCCGCCTGGAATGCGATTCCGTCGACATCGCCAGGTTCGCGCGGTACCGGGCTGCCGAATTGCCCTGCGGCGAGCCAAGTTCTCTTCGAGGCTCTCCAGTTGCGCCAATCCGATGGCAGCCTCGATGTTGGTCATCCGGTAGTTGTAGCCCACGACGGATGCCAGAACGTTCGGTCGACAGCCTGGCCCTGTCCTCTGTAGAGCAGGGCCCGTGCCGAGAGCGCGGTCGTTGGTCACGACCATCCCACCCTCACCAGTGGTGACGATCTTGTTGCCATAGAAGCTGAACGTACCGATAGCCCCGATCGCACCGACCGGCCTCCCCTGGTAGCTCGCTCCATGTGCCTCAGCGGCGTCCTCGATAAGCGGCAGATCGTGCGCGTTCGCGAGCTCGAGGAGCGACCCAGATCCGCGGGCTCTCCGTACAGGTGGACTGCCATGATCGCCTTGGTACGCGGACCGATCTTTCGTTCCACGTCCTCTGGATCAAGATTCCACGTCGCGGGATCCGAGTCCACGAAGCGTACGCTCGCTCCGCAGTAGCGCACGGCGTTCGCCGAGGCCACATAGGTCAATGTGGGAACGATGACCTCGTCCTGCCGCCCGATACCAAGTGCGAGCAGGGCGAGATGGAGTGCCGCCGTCCCCGTGTTGCACGCCACAGCATGTGCTGGACCCGCAGACGTCGAGACCCCTGCTCAAACCGTCTCGATGTACTCGCCACGCGAGGAGATCCACGTGGACTCAAGGCAACGGCGAACATAGGCAGCCTCCCGTTCACCGATGGTGGGCGAGGAGATAGGGATGAGTCGATCGTCCAGGGACAATGGCACTCTCTCTGTCGGGCCGTCACCCGAAACGCTACCGGATGCATAGGCTGCCTGGGAGCCACTAGACTCTCGATCTCCCGATGTCGACGATGAGCCAACCATTGCGGGTGTGCCTGGATGCTCGCCTGTCGAGCGGCACCTCTGGTGGCGTCGAGCAGTTCATTCTCGGGCTCGCGACCGGGCTATCTCAGCTCGATGATGGGGACGAGGAGTACGTCTTCCTCACGTGGGAGGATTCATGTGACTGGCTGACGCCCTACCTGGGCAGCTCCCGACTCCTCTCCGATGGACCTCGGCCGATTCCGCCGTCCCAGAGCATGCGTCGTATCGCACGACACGTACCCTTTGCACGCCGCGCGCGGGATGAGTGGATTCGCGTAACTCGGCCCGGCCGCACGAAGGTGCCCCCTTCAAATGGCCTCATAGAGCGCGAGAACGTCGACGTGATGCACTTCACGTGGCAGCATGGCTTCCTCACGTCAGTCCCCAGCATCTACCATCCTCACGATCTGCAGCATCTTCATCTGCCCGAATACTTCACGCGGCAGGCTCGCGTGTTCCGCGAAATGACCGATCGAACGCCGCGCCCAGGCCAGGCTGGTTGCCGCCGGGTCACACTGGGTGAAGCAGGATCTGATCGCAAACTACCGTCTCGAAGCTGAGAAAGTTCGCGTGATTCCCCTCGCCCCTCCCGTGGAGGCTTACCCGGAACCATCCGGCACTGATGTCGAGGAGGTTGGCTCGAAGGCTCACCCTCCCCGCCCAATTCCTTCTCTACCCTGCGCAGACGTGGCCGCACAAGAACCACCTCGCCCTCCTTCTGGCGCCGACATGTCCTACGCGAGCGCTACTCACTCGACATTCCGCTGATCTGCCCCGGAGCCACCACGGCGCATCTAGCTAGAATTGAGAGGGAGGTGGCCGAACTGGGACTGAACGGACAGGTCCCATTCCTCGGGTTTGTATCACCGCTCGAACTTGTCTGCCTATACCGGCTCAGCCGAGCGGTCGTGGTTCCTACACTCTTCGAAGCCGGGAGCTTCCCGATGATGGAGGCATTCAGGGGCTGGGGCACCTGGTGGCTTGCTCAAATGTCACGTCGCTGCCCGAGCAATCAGGAGGCGCGGCGCTGCTGTTTCCACCGCGAGAACCGGACAAATCGCCGACGCGATCCGACGACTCTGGACCGATCGAGAGCTCCGTCGAGCCATGGTCGCCCGAGGCTACGCCCATGTCCAGTCCCTGTCATGGGGGTACACCCCGCTAGGACCTTTCGAGCCCACTACCGCAGGATCGCCGGGAAGGAGCTGCTCAAAGAGGATAGAGAGCTGGTCGCGAGGTCCGCGTGAGCCTAAGGGCGTTATCGGTAGGAATTGGAGGAGAACTCGGGTCGGTTAGCGCGGACGAAGAAGAGGTCAAATTGCCATAGGGCGCCGTCACTTGGGCGCCGCAGGACGTCCACAAGGTCGAAGCAACGGAACCCACGCTGCTCAAGATAGTCACACAACTCGTGGAACCGGAGGCACCCAGGGCGAAGCTTGAAGTTGTATCCCTCGATGACCAACAGTTCCGCCTTACTGAGTGTCTCCGCTGCTCCATCGAGGATCGGCACCTCAAACCCGTGCGTATCAAGCTTGATGAGAAACGGAGGTGCCATGTCGCGGCGTGCGATCTCGATATCGATTGTCGTCATCGGCACCACTGTGTCGGATTCCACAAATGGGTGGATCGAGGCCGCACCGCCGAATGGATCTGAGGCGTCGAAATGGAACCGTGCCCTCACGATCGCCAGCGGCCGCAAGGACGAAGTCGATCTTGTGGGTGGGCATCGCGGAAGTGGCTAAGGGCTTCTTTGTGCGGGTTGCTCTGCGCCTCGAACAGTAGAGCGGATGCGCGCGGGAAAGCTCGCAACGCGAGCTCGTTCCAACTGCCGTTAGAAGCGCCGACGTCGATTGTTCAATGGTCTCGATGTGAAGCCGCGAGGATAACCGCTGCAGTGCGGGTTCCATTCGAGCAGCTTCGATCACCCGCTGTACATCTAGCCCGGCCCGACGGATTGCAGCTTCTTGCTGTTCGACTTCAGCATCTTCTATCGAGGATGTTGACTCTGCACTCCTAGTGCCACTGTCCATCATCATGGGAGTATCGAAGCAGGCCGCTGCGGGTCGAGCAACTTCCGTATCCTGGGAGGCGCGTGTCGCTCAAGCCGATCGTACATCGCCAGGACGAAGTCAGCGGCACTGAGCGGCTCTCGTAGCGTCCGCAGTTCGAGCTGGTAGCCCTCTTGATCATCGGATAGTCTGGCCTCGATGGTGCGTAAAGCCTCCAAGATAAGTCTCCACGACTATCGGGCGCGCCTGTTCTTCACAATCGTGTCCACAGATAAGTATCTCCAGCGAGTCGGAACTTCTTCAGTTCGCGGAAATCCACTTCTGACATCAGGCTCCTACGCCAGAATGTGGACTCTTGCTGAATGAAGGGCAGCCATCCAGATCCGTAAGCTTCCTTCACGGCCGACGCCGACGGTACCGGCAAGGTAAGCGCGCGGAAACGACCTGGCCCTTTTCGTTTTCTAGGACACGTCGAGGCCAGTCACCCACTCGACGGTTGGGTGCTGTTCGAGTACGTCGGCCACTACGTCCAGCGCCGTCGGCGCATAGACGTCGCCCGCGTTTAAGTAGCTAACTTACTTCGCCCGCAGCCCGCTTAAACCCCCCCGCAAGGGCGTCGTACATGCCAGCATCCTGTTGTGAGACAACATGCGCTTGATCACCGCATATTCGTCGAATGTCTCGAGCGTGTTGTCCGTAGAACCTCCGTCACACACGAGATATTGGAGCTGCAAGCGGCCCGACCTCTCTGCTGGATTGCCCATCCACTGACTCTACGACTGCCAATGAGATCCCCGGCGTTGAGGCAAGGCGTAACCACAGTCGAGGTGCCAATCGGCTCCGGCTGAATCGGCATGCGCCCGACGGTCCTCAGTCGCGAGACGTTGTCGATGCGCAGCCAACGCCTGCTCGTCAGAGCGATTGACCAGCCGGTGCCAACGCCTGGAGGGTAAGCGGTGGAAGGGCGCGGCAGTAACGTTCCCAGACCCTGCGCGAGAGCCTGCGTCTTCGCGGCGGCTCTCCCACGGGAGAGGCGCTTTCTGTCCAACCCCAGGTCTCGTAGAACTCCCGATGCAGCCGCCGCATGGAGTGGGCATGATCACATGTTCCGGACATCACTGCTCTTTTGGCATAACGAACAGATCACCCAGCACGAGCAGGTCCATCTTCGTGCGCAGGAACGTGTCGACGGCCTCCTCCGGCGTGCAGCAGATCGGCTCGTTCTCGTTGAAGCTCGTGTTGAGCAGCACCGGCACGCCCGTCCGCTCGCCGAACGCGCTGATCAGGTCGTAGTAGCGCTCGTTCTGGTCGCGCCGCATCGTCTGCAGGCGCCCGGTGCCGTCCACGTGCGTGGGCGCCGGGATCTCGTCGACCTTCTCCGGCCGCACGGGGTACGTCAGCAGCATGAACGGCGATGGATAGCTCTTGTCGAAGTACTCGCCCGTCGCGCTCCTCGAGGATCGACGGGGCGAACGGTCGGAACGGCTCCCGGTGCTTGATGCGCGCGTTCAGGATGTCCTTCATGTCGTGCGCGCCGGGGGTCGGCCAGGATCGAGCGGTTGCCGAGCGCGCGAGGCCCGAACTCCACCCGGCCCTGGTACCAGCCGACCATCCCGCCCTCGGCGAGGGCGTCGGCAGCTCGGGCGATCGACCTTCTCGGTCGGCAGCTCCTTGTAGGCGACGCCGGCGGCGTCGAGCGCGCGCTCGCATCCGCTCGGCGGAGTACTCGGGGCCCCAGTACGCGTGATCCATCACGAAGCCACGGGGCGCCCTGAGCTCGCTGGTGGTAGCACGTAGTAGGCGGCGCCGACGCTCGTGCCGCCGTCGTAGGCGGCCGGCTGGATGTACAGGTCGCGGAACGGCGTCTCGTCGAAGATCTTGCCGTTCACGACGCAGTTGAGCGCGACGCCGCCGGCCAGGCACAGCGCGTCGACGCCGGTCTGTGGCATGCAGCTCGCGCAGCATGCCGAGCACGACCTCCTCGAGGCGGCGCTTGCAGCGTCGCGGCGATGTTCTGGTGCCGCTCCTCGAGCGGTCCTCGCGCTCGCGGCGCGCCGGGCCGAGCAGCTCTTCCATGCCCGGCGCCCCAGAGCGGCGGCAGCTCCGGCGAGCCGCCGTCCCACGTCATCGCGGCGCCCTCGATGTGGTGGCGGAAGTTGTCGAGGCCCAGGTCGTAGCCGAGCCCGTCGCTGCGGACGATCCGGCGGAACTCGTCGAGGTACGCCGGCTCGCCGTACGAGGCGAGCCCCATGACCTTGTACTCGTCGCCGTACTTCGGGAACCCCAGGTACTGCGTGACGGCCGTGTAGTAGACGCCGAGCGAGTGCGGGAACGCGACCTCGCCGGAGATCTTCAATCGCGACCGCCCTCGCCGACGCCCCACATCGCGCTGACCATGTCGCCGAACCCATCGATCGACAGCACGGCGGCGCGGTCGAAGGGCGAGACGTAGAAGCTGCGACGCGATGTGGGCGAGGTGGTGCTCGACGAAGTGCGGCTTCGCCTTCAGCGCGGATCGCCGGGCACGCCGAGCCCGTCGGCGAGCGTGCGCTTCGCGCCCAGGATCTTCCTCAGGTTGCCGGCCCGCCGGGTCGCGACCTGCCGTCCGGCTCGGTCCTTGAGGGCATGCGTCGACGCGCTTCCCGAGGTTCGCCTTCGGGTCGCGGGAGAGCGCGAAGTGGTCGATGTCCTGGGGGCCGAGGCCGGCCGTGTTCGAGGCAGTAGCGGATCGCCTGGTGCGGGAACGCGGTGTCGTGCTTGACCCGCGTGAACCGCTCCTCCTCGACCGCCGCGACGAGCTGACCGTCGACGACCAAAGCCGCGGAGGCATCGCCGTGATACGCGTTGATGCCGAGGATGTTGATGGTATCTAGCCTTCCTCGGGAGGTCTCAATCTACCGCGTAGCCATTGGGCCCCCAACGCTGTGAGTTAGCGTGTCTTGATCCTGCCAGGCGATCGTTTGTGGATGGTAGCGTTGAGTGCTTCACCGTACACCCGCTCGACAGAGTTCAACCAAAGGCGGCCAGGCCAGTTCGTGCGCGGACGCAGCCGTCCCCTGCTGTAGTCGCTCGAGCAGACCAGGCTCAGTGAGCGCGCGAGCGACCGTATCAGCCAGAGACCGGGAACTTGGGCCACAGACGAGCGCGGAGGAGTCCGCAACAAGCTCCGAGAGCCCAACGTCCTCGGACACTACCGCCGGCAGGCCACTTGCTATCGCCTCGGCGGCCGCGAGACCGAAGTTCTCCTTATCAGATGGGAACACAAAGAGATCCGCCGCCTTGAATAACTCCCCCTTGGTAACCTCACCAACCCAACCGAGGAACCGGACCCGATCCCGAAGCGGTTCCAACAGTGCGCGCTTACGCAATCGCTGCTCAACTGAACGATCCTCGCCAACCCCCCCGATCAACAGAATCGTCTCCTGGAGTCGCGGGTCGCCTAGCGCGTCGAAGAGGCGATCGAGACGCTTGACAGCCGGAGATCCGTCCAATCCGCGAGCAGCACGAAAGCATCTCGTGGAATCGCCCAACGGTCGCGCAAGTGAGCACGTGACGATGGACTAAGCGGCGTACCAGCCGCCCTAGGCGGGAGGACAAACAACTGGTGGTCAGGGACACCCCACAACCGCAAGTCGTTTGCTTCCTGGAGCGAGGTCGCGATCACCTGGAACGCCCGACTGAACGCGCGCCTCGTATGGAGTGCATCCACCATCCGCTTCAGGGGGAGGCTACGCCCACGGGTGGCAAGCTCCCCTCAGGCATCACGAAGAACGGCTTTCCACGTCTGACCGCGAGACGCTCTGCCACGATCCCGAGGAAGTGTCGCGTGCCGGCAATGTGCACCACGTCCGCATAGTCGACAGCACGGGTGAGAACATCAACTGCACCTGGGCTCACAGAATCCCAGTGGTACCTCAGATGGCTAGCCTGTGCGTCGACGACCACGCCATCGCGTAGGTATCGGCCAGGTTCGTAGCGGGCACCCCCACGTCCAGGTGCCAGCATGTTAGAACAGACCACGGATACATCGTGTCCATTGCGAGCGAGGGCTGAGCACATGGTACGCAAGCTGGTTACGGGGCCCCCATAACGTACTGCGGGGTCGTAAGCGCGGGACACAACAAGGATTTTCAGCGCGGCACCTTCCGTCGTGACCGGGACACGGTATATCACTAGGCGAAGGAGGCTGGGCGAGGGGCCCCTGGTTGCATGGTTGTTGAGGCGCGCGAGGCAGGCCGTAGGGCGGGGAAAGTACGGTCGTCGTGGTGACGTCCGTGGGCGCCGGCTTCCTTGTCACCCAGGTGGCGTCCAGCTCTCGTTTGGCCACTCTCGTCGCAGGAGTGGCACTAGCGCTAGGACTGTCCGTCTGGGTCCTGGCTATCGCACGGGAGGAGAACCTAGGTCGTTGGCTGTTGGGTGCTGCGGTGCTTCAAGGCTCGTTGTTCTTCGACGTCGGTGTGTTCGTCTTGCCGGTTCACGCGGTTGGGATCCTGTGACGCTGCGCGTAACATGCACCACGAACGGAGACCAGCCCATCCGGACCTACTGCTGAGATGCGTGCTAGCCATCACGATCATCTCTATCCCCGCGGCGTTGACTCTCCGCTCGAGCTTTCCATCTGTCGGCGCTGACTTTCGGTATTCGTGGGCGAGACCATTCATTGAAGCTGGCGTCTTTCTACTCTCCATCATCCTGTATCGAGCTGTCGTTGCCACCTCTTCAGAGCCTCACTCGTACGCTCGGGCCGTGCGGTTTCTCATACTCCTGGGATCCCTGGTTGGTGGGTATGCGATCTACCAACAGATGGCCTATCACGCAGGGTTGCCCCTAGTATCGCTTCCGAGTCCTATCGGTCTTAGCCGCGCGCTTGTCACGGCTCTCCCAAACGGGGGGTCGACGTTCCGATCGAATGCTACGTTCGTCGAGCCTCTCGACCTCGGCCGATGCCTCGTCGGGACGAGCATGGTCATGCTCTCGTGCCTTCTCGGACGAATCCGCCTTGGAATAGACCGCCGCTGGTTGCTCGTTGGCCTATCGGTGCAGCTAGCCGCACTGGTCGTCACGTTCTCCAGCAGCGCGTACGCGGGACTTGCAGCATCTGCCATCTCGGCGGTCGTGTTCTCGAGGCGTCGCCTGAACTTGGCGCTAGGCGTGGTTCTGATTGCGTCTCTCATCGGTTTGTCGGCTGCGATTGTGAGTATGGGACCGCTCGAGGGGGACGTGAGCCCTGGCGCAGTCATCACGTCCCGTGGAGAAAGGGCTCTTCGAGCTCGAAACTTCTGGGGGCGAAACCTCTCCAGGCATCCGGAGGGCAGGTTATTGGCTCGCAGCAGTCGAGATGGCGAAGAAGTACCCGCTGACCGGCGTTGGTATCGGCAACTTTGGCCCGGCCGCCGTGGAGATCAACCATGAGCTGGAGCCCACAGCCGGGTCGTACGGGGCTTACTCCGGCTGGTTGGGCGAGTTCGGAATTCCGGGGATGCTTGCCTTTGGGGCTTTCAGCCTTGTTCTCATGCGGCGTCTCTACCGATCGTACGCGGCGAACTGGAGTGGTCGATCCGACATGCTCGGCTTTCTTGCCGGATCTGTTGGCATTCTGGTGCAGTATGCGTTCTCGGGGTACTGGCGCCTTGATCCCTTCATTGGGCCTTCTTCGCGCTCGGCGTAGCCGGCATCTCAGCCCACCAGCTGAGGGTTGGTCGGTTGACAATGAGCTTGGTGTCGGTAATCGTGGCGGTGCCGAAACTCGGCGACGACCTTGCAGACCGCCCTAGACAGTGTGATGCAACAGTCTCACCGTGACTTAGAACTGGTGGTCATCGATGGCGGATCCACAGATGGGTCGATAGAGATACTGGATCGCAACGCAAAACACATCGCGTACTGGTGCTCTGAGCCTGACGACGGCATCTACGATGCATGGAACAAGGCACTGGCCCACGCAAATGGGGAGTGGATATCCTTTCTGGGAGCAGACGATGCGTTTGCCTCGTCCGACGCCATCGCCCAGCTGGTTAGATCTGTACCGGCGCCGATGTGGTCACGGGTAAGGTCGCATCGTGGATGCTTCAGGGGCAGTCCTTCGGATCGTCGGCGAGCCTTGGAATTGGCAGGGCATGCTGCGCCATCAACAGGTCGCCCACCCGGGTGCTCTCCATAAAGCTGCGCTCTTCAACCGCCTGGGATCCTTCGATGCCTCGCTGAAGATCGTGGGTGACTCACGACTTCTTCCTCCGCTTGGGGGCTAATGCAAGCGTTGAGTTCGTCGACCGGGTAGTCGTCAGGATGCTGAAGGGAGGAGTGAGCCGTCGGTCACTCATCCCCGTCCTTGCAGAATCGTGGAGGGTGCAAGCGAGGCACCCAGCTATCGGACCTTCGCGGGCAAGCGAAAATGTCGCCCTCGCGTTCGCCAAGGGGGTGGGACGCCAACTCCTCCGTAGGGAGTAGCTCGAGTTCGAGAACTCTTCGCTGGGCGGAGGGCGAGTAATGAGCCAAGCGGGTCCGCAGGAGACATGGGACCGACAGGACGCTTGGCAGAGCGGCCGTGGACGACCGCGGGACGGGGGACATATTCCACTAGAATCGCTTCCTTCGATACGCGACTAGCATGGGGAGCGGCGTCGGTCCGATCGTGTGCGACGTGGGAGGTTCCATGTCACGCGAGATGGCAACAGCGCTGGTGACCGGGGTGACCGGGCAGGACGGGTCCTATCTCACCGAGCTGCTGCTGGACAAGGGCTACGAGGTCCACGGCGTGATCCGGCGCTCCTCCTCGTTCAACACGGACCGGCTCGAGCACATGTACCGCGACCCGCACGACCCCTCGACCCGGCTGTTCCTGCACTTCGGCGACCTCACGGACGTGAGCTCGCTGCGGCGGATCCTGGAGGAGGTGCAGCCGGACGAGATCTACAACCTGGGAGCGCAGTCGCACGTGCAAGGTCTCCTTCGACCAGCCCGACTACACGGCGCAGGTGGACGCGCTGGGGACGCTCCGGCTCCTGGAGGCGATGCGCGACCATCAGGACCGGACCGGGCGAGCCGTCCGCTTCTACCAGGCCGGGTCCTCCGAGATGTTCGGGTCCACTCCCCCGCCACAGGACGAGGGCTCCCGGTTCCATCCACGCTCGCCGTACGGCGTCAGCAAGGCGGCGGCGCACTGGTACGCGATCAACTTCCGCGAGTCCTACGGCCTGTTCATCTCGAACGGCATCCTGTTCAACCACGAGTCGCCCCGGCGCGGCGAGACGTTCGTGACGCGCAAGGTGACCCGCGCCGTGGGCAGGATCGCCGAGGGACTGCAAGACAAGCTCTACCTGGGGAACCTGGACGCGCGCCGGGACTGGGGACACGCGAAGGACTTCGTGCGCGCGCCAGTGGCTGATGCTGCAGCAGGACGAGCCCGGGGACTTCGTGATCGCGACCGGCGAGTCCCATACCGTCCGCGAGCTCTGCCAGCTCGCCTTCGGCCACGCCGACCTGGACTGGGAACGACACGTGGAGATCGATCCCCGGTACCTGCGCCCGGCCGAGGTGGACGATCTCCAGGGCGACGCCTCGAAGGCGCGCCGCGTCCTGGGTTGGAGCCCCGAGGTCTCCTACGAGGCGCTCATCACCGAGATGGTCGACCACGACCGCGAGCTGGCCCGCCAGGAGCAGACCCTGCGTACCGCCGGCCACGAGGTCGCCACCCGGAGCGCCCTGTGACCGGCATCGCTGCGGACGACCGGATCTACGTCGCCGGGCACCGGGGTCTCGTGGGCAGCGCGGTCGTTCGCCGGCTCACGGCGGGCGGCCACCAGCACATCATCACGCGCACGTCCGCGGAGCTCGACCTCCGCGACGCCCCCGCGGTGGAGTCGTTCTTCCGGCAGGAGCGCCCGCAGGTCGTCGTGCTGGCGGCCGCGAAGGTCGGCGGCATCCTCGCCAACGACACCTACCCGGCCGAGTTCATCCTGGACAACCTCATGATCGAGGTCGAACGTCATCGGCGCCGCCCACCGGGCGGGCGTCCGCAAGCTGCTCTTCCTGGGGAGCTCCTGCATCTACCCCAAGCTCGCCGAGCAGCCGATCTCCGAGGACTCGCTGCTGACCGGCCCGCTGGAGCCCACGAACGCCCCTACGCGATCGCGAAGATCGCCGGCGTGGAGCTCTGCCGCTCCATGCGCCGGCAGTACGGGGACGACTTCATCAGCGCGATGCCCACGAACCTCTACGGGCCCGGCGACAACTTCGACCTGGAGACGAGCCACGTGGTCCCGGCGCTCATCCGCAAGATGCACGAGGCGAAGAGCCGGGGCGACGCCGAGGTGGTCGTCTGGGGCACCGGGCGGGCGCGCCGCGAGCTCCTGCACGTGGACGACGCCGCGGACGCGTTCGTCTTCCTGCTGGAGCGCTACGACGAGGAGCGCCTGATCAACGTGGGCACCGGGGCGGACACCACGATCCGGGAGCTCGCCGAGACGATCCGCGACGTGGTGGGCTTCACAGGCGACCTGACGTTCGACACCTCGAAGCCCGACGGGACCCCGCAGAAGCTGCTGGACGTGAGCACACTGACGGGCCTCGGATGGACGGCGAAGATCCCCCTGCGAGAGGGCCTGGCCACCACCTACGACTGGTACGTCCGGCACGTCCGCGGGTCCACGGCGTCGTCCGCGCCCGCGCGGGGGTGAGCACCCCAGACGTGCCCGGATCGCTCCGGATCCTCGTGCTGAACCAGTACTTCCCGCCGGACACCGCGAACTCCGCGAAGCTGATCTCCCAGCTCACCGAGGACCTGGCCGCCGCGGGGCATCGGGTGACCGTCGTCGCGGGCCGTCCGAGCTACACCGTAACCGCCGACGCCCCTGCGGGATCGGACGGCTCCGGCCCCGAGGTCGTCCGCGTCCGATCGACCGGGTTCGATCGCGTCGCCATGGCTGGCAGGGGACTCAACTACGTCTCGTACTTCGTGGCGGCCACCGTGCGAGCGATGCGGCTCCCCGCCCCCGACGTCGTCGTGGCGTTCACGGACCCGCCCTTCATCGCGCTCGCCTCGGTGCTCGTCGCCCGACGACACCGGGCCAGACTCGTCCACGTCTACTACGACATCTATCCCGACGTCGCGGTCGCCGTCGGCCGGCTGCGGAGCGGGCCGGCGATCGCCCTGTGGCGGACGGTCAACCGCTTCACCCGCCGCCGGGCCGACCGGATCGTCGCGATCGGACGGGACATGCGCGAGAACCTCGAGGCCGACGGCGTCGATCCCGCGAAGATCGAGGTCCTGTCCAACTGGGCCGAGCCGAACCGGACGGACCGGGACTCGATCGACCGGATCCGCGCGGAGCTCGGATGGGACGGCCGGTTCGTGATCCTGCACGCCGGCAACGTCGGTCTGGGCCACAACCTGGAGCGGTTCGTGGAGGCCGCGGTGGATGCCGCGCCCGACGTTCGGTTCGTGATCATGGGCGACGGTGCGGCGAAGGGCGACCTGCAGGCTCGGGCGCGGAACCTGGGCGCCGCGAACCTGGAGTTCCTCCCGTACCAACCGCACGAGCGGGCGCAGGCGATCATCGCGGCCGCGGACTGCCACTTCATCTCGCTGGCGCCCGGCCTCACCGGGTGGATCGTGCCCAGCAAGGTCTACGGCGTCATGGCGTCCGGGCGCCCGTTCCTGGCCGCGGTCGAGGAGCGCTGCGAGGTGGCGCGGCTCGCAGAGGAGTTCGAGTGCGGTCTGCGCGTCGAGCCGGACAGCGCGTCCGCCATCGTCGACGGGATCGCCGCCCTGCGCTCCGGAAACTACGAGGAGATGGGGCGACGTGGCAGGGCCGCGTCCGAGGTCGGCCTCCACCGGTCCACGGTGACGGACCGGTACGCGGCCATGCTCCGGGATCTCGTGAAAGACGAGCCGGGCACGGGCTGACTGCGACGCCAAGCCCTGTGAACCCGACTCAGCGCTTGGCCACCCGAGGAGCGAGCAGGCAGAAGAGGGCTGCGACGACCAGCGTCACTCCGCCGAGCAGGAGCAGGCCCGGGTTGACCCACATCTCAGACGCCAACCAACTCGCGATGAACTGCTTGTCCTCGGGGTCCCCGGTCCATGAGCCTCGACCGTGCCACGTCCGAATCTGCACGGCGAACGCGATCTCCGCGATCCCGGCGGCCACGACGAACGCGGTGATCGAGAGCCGGTGCTTCACGTCACCGACTCACGTCGATCGCCTTCGCGGCGAGGTACGGCGCGCGATCAGGTACACGATCACCGCGCCGGCGACGCCCAGCGATTCGGCCACGACGTCCAGGAGCTCGGCCGACCGGGACGGGAAGAACGCCTACTGCACCCCCTCCATCCCCATACCGATCACCACCAGTCCCAGCGCGAGCCACGGCAGCCCCTTCGGCAGTGGCCCGTCGCCCCGGCCGGGCCGCCACACGGCGGCGAAGAGCAGGGGCACCAGGACGGCGAAGTACATCACGCCGTGACCGATCTTGTCGGCGCCGGAGAACCCGTCGATGTCGGGGGCGACGTCGCGGACCGAGAACAGCACGGTGAGCGCGGACAGTCCGGCCACGGCCGCCCACAGCAGGGCGTCCACCAGGCGGTTGGGATCGGGCGCGGTGCGCGTATCGGACACGATCATGACGCTACACAGGTCGACGGCATCACGGAACGCCGATGCGACCTTGGGACGGGCTCCTCATGCGGTCGTCAGCACATCTCCACACCCGGGTGGGCGCGATGCCGGGCTCGTCGACCTACAGGTGCTCGACGAGGTACGCGACGAACTGCGGACGCAGCGCGTCGTCGGCCGACCGGTCGGCGCGGATGTAGCCGTTGATCGCGCTGATCAGGCTCGGGACATCCAGCCCCGACTCATCCAGCTCGCCGAGCTGCCCCTCCGTGGCCGGGATGGAGCCCAGCAGATGCCAGAGCCAGTCGATGTCCTGACCGGTCTTCGCCAGCGCGATGGCCTGCTCGTGCAGCTGGGGCGAGGACAGCGTCTCCAGATCCTCGCGGGTGATCACCGACCCACCCTACCCCCTGGTCCTGCGCAGCCGTCAGCGCGCGGCGATCGATCGCCACGGTTCAGCCGACCGGGCCGATCGGCCAGCACCTGGGCGAGCGACGGGTTCGAACGATCGCGATCGGACAGGACCGGGTCGGTGGTCGGCCATGAGATGCCGAGGTCCGGGTCGTCCCACGCGATGCCGAACTCGTCGGCGCCGTCGTAGTACGCATCCACCATGTACTGGAACACGACGTCGGTCTCTGCGTAGAACCCGTGTGCGACGCCGGCCGGGATGTACAAACCCTGCGGCTCCGTGGAGTCGAGGACGATCTGCTGCTGCGGTGCGACCTCGGCTCCAGCCCCCGGGCGGAGGTCCCTCAGGCCGACGAACATGCGGCCGTCGAGCACCACCCAATAGTCCGCCTGCCTGCGGTGGAAATGCAGACCCCGGAGCACGCCGGCCTTGGATCGCGACAGTTGGATTGCACCATCCCGCGTGAACCGGCCGGGAGCCATTCGTGTCGGTACGTCTCCATGAAGGAGCCGCGGACGTCGACGTGGATCTGCAGGGGGTGGACCAGCACCGCGCGAGCATAGCGAAGCGTGCTCGGTCCTGCGGGCGACGCCCGGCCTGGGTAGGGTGACTCCCGTCGCGAGGAGGTGACCATGCCGAGCGCGGGTACGCGTCGTTGGTCCGCAGCCGTGGCCGCCGCCGTGCTCATCGTGGCGATCGCAGGCGAGGGAGTGGCGTCCGGCGCCGCCCGCTCCACCCGCCAGGTAGCGCCGGGCGTGACGCTGACGAGGGTGCGGCTCGCCGACGGGCCCGTCCGGGTCTTCGCCCTGCGGATCGATCTGGACCGGGACGTCCGGCTCGACGTCGCCCTCGGCGATCGCTCCCTTCCCGTCTTCGGCACCGCCGTCCCCCGGATCGCCTCCGCTCACGACGCGATCGCCGCCATCAACGGGGATCTGGGGGTCGGCATACCCGATCACGCCTTCGTCGAGGACGGCGTGGTGCTGGGAACGCCGCTGCGGCGCGGCTTCGCGGCCGCGATAACCGTCGATCGCGACCTGCTCATCGGCCGGCCGGATGTGCGGTTCGTGGCGACGACCGCCGACGGCGAGCCGCTCCCGATCGCGCGATGGAACAGCAGCCCACCCCGCCACGGTGAGCTCGCCGCCTACACGAAGCTCGCCGGCATCGAGTCGGCTCCCCCGCCGCGCGCCTGCTCGGTCCGGCTGCCTGGCCACGGCCGCGCGGTCCTGGACCGACGACCGACGCGGGGTGCGGCAACCGTTCCTGGTGGACGAGGTCGCGTGCGGCCCCGAACCGATGCCGCTCCTGGGCGGCGTCGTCCTCTCGGCACGGATGCAGGGACGCGGAGCGGACGCGATCCGCCCGCTCGCCGTGGGCACCGCCGTCACGCTGATCTGGTCCACCGGATGGCGCGGCGCCGTCGACGTCCAGGGGGGCTTCCCGCTCCTGGTACGCGAGGGCCGGGTCGCGGTGGACGGGCGCTGCGGCCACCCGGACTTCTGCGACCTCCAGCCCCGGACCGCGATCGGCGCGACGCGCGGGTGTGGTGACGGCGACGAGGCCACCAGGTGCACCGGCCTGTACGTCGTGGTGGACGGGCGGCGATCCGGATGGTCGCAGGGGATGCGGCTCGTCGAGCTTGCGCAGCTGATGCGGTCCCTGGGCGCCTGGTCGGCGCTGAACCTGGACGGCGGCGGCTCCTCCACCATGGTCGTGGACGGACAGGTCGTGAACCGGCCCTCCGAGGGCCTGCGCCCGGTGACGAGCGCCTTCCTGGTGCTCGCCGGCGACGACCCGGGCGAGCGGCCGCTCGCGGTGGAGAACACGGTCGCGCCGGCCACGCGCGGCGTGCGATGCCGCCGTCCGTGACTGGTTTGACCCTTCCGAAACGCGGGCGTAGCTTCGCGCCCGGGGGGTGGTCGCATGCTGACATCACTGCGACTCGGGACCGTGATCTCCGCGATCTTCTTGGGGGTGGTGCCCGCGACTCTCTCCGATGCCCGAGCCGGATCCACCCCCGGCGCGCCGCAGAACCGCATGCCGGCGGGCTGCACCATCGAGGGCACGCCGGGAAAGGACAGTCTGGTCGGGACCGAGCACCACGACGTGATCTGCGGCGGAGTGGGGAACGACAAGATCGAGGGGCTAGGCGGGAACGACGTCCTGATCGGCGGACCGGGCAAGGATCATCTCCTCGGGGACCGCGGGGACGACCGGATCTGGGGAAGCCGCGGGAAGGACCGCATCCAAGGCTCGTCCGGGCGGGACCGGTTATACGGCGGCTTCCACGCCGACCACCTCTACGGCAGCTCCAACCGGGATGTGATCTTCGGCGGCCGCAGCAGCGACTACATCAACGGCTCCTATGCCAACGACCGGCTGTTCGGGTCGGGAGGGCGCGATCACATCACCGGCGACTACGGCAACGACCTGATCGTCGGTGGCCGGGGCAACGATCGCTGTCTCACGGGGCTCGACCGAGCCGGCGGAGACTTCATCCGGGGCGGATCCGGCGGCGACCGCTACGAGGCCGATCCCGGCGACCGTGTGCGGGGCGCCGAGCGGACGACGAGCGGGCCGCACGACTTCCCGTGCGATCCGGGGCCGAGCTGATCGCTCGCTCCTGCCGGCGAGCGATCACCGGGTAGCGGGGTCAGCGGCTCTCCCGCCGCTGGCGGGAAGGCAGGGGCACACACCAGGCTCGAGGGCTGCCCTGGTGTGTGCCCGATCGCCTACCGACCGCGCGCCTTGGCGATCGCCATCCCCATGAACATGCCAACCACCAGGCCGCCCGCTCCGGCGAGCATGGTGCTCCACGTTCCGGCGTGTGCGGCTGCCTGGGTGGCCTGCGCGCCCGCGAGCGTCGCGGCCTGCGTGGCCTGTGCCACCTCCAGGTCCTTCACCTTGTCCTGCACCTTCTCCATCTCGTCCGTTGATGTGCTCACGGTGCCTCCTTCCGTTGATGGATCTTCTCTCCCGACCTCGGATCCGCTCACGCCGGGCGGTTGCGGTTGTCGTACGTGTCGTTCCGGCGCTTCAAGCCCAGGAGCCCGAGGAGCCCGAGCAGGCCGGCGAGCCCGATGAGGCCGGTGTCGCCGCTGTCGTTCGTCGCCTCGTCGACGATGGTGGATCCCGTGTCCTGGGCCGTGGCGATCGTTGCGGACCCGAAGGTCAAGACGACCGCGGCGGCGAACGCCGCCAGAAGCTTCTTCATGTGCCCTCCCTCTTATCGACTTCCCCTGGCCCGCCGAACGGTGGACCGGCGGTCCCGTTACCACGCCAACGAGGGAGCAAAACGGTCGAACCGGGCAGTCGATCAGATTTCTTTTCAAGGACGGCCGGCAGCGTCCGCTGCGGGTTCGAGTGATCGACTACGGACAGAGGAGTTCGGCCCGATCCATCACGAACCGGCACGACCGCAGGGGTGCTCCGGTCGACGAGCGTGAGCCCGGTCCCTGCGGTCCGCTCAGTCCTGCGGGCGGCCGACCGCGATGTATCGGAGGCCGGCGTCGCGCGCCGCCTGGGGATCCAGGCAGTTGCGGCCGTCCACCAGCACGGGCTCGGCCATGACGCCGGCGAGGCGGGCCAGGTCCATCTCGCGGAACTCGGGCCACTCGGTGCAGATCACGGCGCAGTGCGCGCCGGCGGCGGCCTCGAAGGGGTCGTCCGCGATCTCCAGCTCGGGGAGCTCGCGGGCGGCCTCGGCGCCGGCCATGGGGTCCCACATCACGACCGTGGCGCCCTCGGCCAGCAGCAGGCGGGCCAGGGCGAGACCCGGAGCCGCGCGCACGTCGTCGGTGCCGGCCTTGAAGGCCGCGCCCAGCAGCAGGAGGCGCTTGCCCTCCAGGTTCCAGACGGCCTCCTCCACGATCTTCGCCACGACCTGGACGGACTCCTCGTTGATATGCACGACCTCGCGCAGGAGCCCGAAGTCGTAGCCCAGGCGCTTCGCCGTCTTCTCGAGCGTCACGATGTCCTTCGGCAGGCAGAACCCGCCGTACCCGAGGCCCGCGCCCAGGAAGGCCGGGCCGATCCGCGGGTCGCCGCCCATGATCTCGGTCACGCCCACCACGTCGGCGCCGGCGAGCTCGGCCATGCGCGCCAGGCCGTTCGCGTAGCTGATCTTCAGCGCCAGGAACGCGTTGGAGGAGAGCTTCGCCATCTCGGCGGTGCTGGGATCGGTCTCGATCAGCCGGACGCCGGCGTCCAGCAGCGGGGCGTAGAGCTTGCGGAGCACGGCGCGCGCGTCGTCGGCGTCGGGATGCGTGCCCACGACCAGGCGGTCGGGCTCCAGGGTGTCCTGCACGGCGTGCCCCTCGCGCAGGAACTCGGGGCTGGAGACCACCGAGTAGCGCAGGTCGGGGCGCTCGGACGCGGTGACCTTCGCCACGCGTCCGTTCGTGCCCGGCGGCACGGTGGACTTCACCACGATCACCACGTCGGGGGCGGCGGCGCGCGCGATGGCGCGGGCGGCCTCCTCCACGGCGGTGAGGCTCTTGTCGTCCAGGCCCACCGGCGGGCGGCCCACGCAGATCATGACGATCTCGGCCTCGGCGACGGCCTCCTCCACGCTGTCGGAGAAGTGCAGCCGGCCCTCGGCCAGGCCCTCCTGCAGGAGGCGCTCCAGGTCGGGCTCGTAGAAGTGGGGCGTGCCCTCGCGCAGCATGGCGACCTTGCGCTCGTCCGCGTCCATGCACGTGACGTCGTGGCCGAGGCTGGCCAGGCAGACGCCCGTCACCAGGCCGACCCGACCGCTGCCGATGACCGCGACGTTCATGCCGTCGCCCGCGCTGCCTGGAACCACTCGACCGTCCTCGCGAGCCCGGCCTTGATGTCGACCGACGGTTCGTGCCCGAGGTCCGCGCGTACGCTGCGAGAGGTCCGCCATGGTCATGCGCATGTCGCCCTCGCGAGCCGGCTCGAAGATCGGCTCGGGCGAGGCGTCGGTCAGCCCGGCCACGATCGACAGCAGCTCGTTCACGGAGGTGGGCTCGCCGCCGCCGCCCACGTTGTAGGCCCGGCCGTACGCCTGCTCCGGCGCCTCGGCGGCCAGCAGGTTCGCCTGCACCACGTCGTCGACGTAGGCGAAGTCCCGGGACTGCTCGCCGTCGCCGTGGATCACCGGACGGGTGCCGTCCATGCAGGCCATGATGAACTTCGGGACCACGGCCGCGTACTCGCTGGCCGGGTCCTGGCGCGGCCCGTACACGTTGAAGTACCGCAGCCCCACCGTGGGCACGCCCACCGAGGACCAGTACGCGCCGCCGAGCGCCTCGTCCCCGAGCTTGCTGGCGGCGTAGGGCGACTTGGGACGCGGGTACATGCTCTCCTCCAGGGGGAACCGGTCCTGGTCCCCGTAGACGGAGGACGAGGACGCGTACACCACGCGGGCGCCCGAGGCCCGCGCGGCCTCGAACACGTTCAGCGTGCCCATCACGTTCACCTGGGTCGTGAGGACCGGCTCCAGCAGCGAGCGGGGCACGGAGCGCTTGGCCCCCTGATGGAAGATCACGTCGCGGTCGGCGCCGGCGCGCGTGACGGCCTCGGGGTCGCACAGGTCGGCCTCGACGAACGCCACCTCGGGCACGTCGGCGAGGTTGTCGAGCGTGCCCTCGCTGAGATCGTCGAGGCCCACGACGTCGTGCCCATCGGCCACCAGCCGGCGGCACAGATGGGATCCGATGAAGCCGGCAGCGCCGGTGACCAGGGCCCGCATAGGTCTGGAGACTAGCGGATAGCGCGGGCGCAACCCACGGCCATCCGGCCAGGTCCGGGGGACTTTCGGCGGAGGGGCTAGCGGCGGCCGCGCTTGCGCGCGAGCAGCTCGGTGTAGAGCACGGTGAGGTGGTCGGCCAGCCGCTGCGCGGAGAACTGACCGGTCACCCAGCTCGGTGCCCTCCTCGCCCATCCGGCGGGCGCCCTCCGGGTCCTCCAGCAGCGTGAGCAGGCTCGCGGCGATGGCCTCGGCGTCGCGGGGCGCGACCAGGAGACCGGTCTCGCCGTCGCGCACGACCTCGCGCACGCCGCCGACCCGGGTGGCGACCACGGGGACGCCGGCGGCGGCCGCCTCGATCAGGGACACGGGGGTGCCCTCGAGCCTGGAGGTGAGCGCCACGACGTCCACGGCGGCATAGAACGTCGGCAGGTCGTGCACCCAGCCCAGGAAGACGCAGCGGTCCCCCATCAGCTCGCGCGCGCGGGCCTTCAGCTGCTCGCGCAGCTCGCCGTCGCCCGCCAGCACGAACGTGACGTCGGGCCGCTCGCGCAGCAGACGGGCGCCGGCCTGCAGGAGCAGCTCGTGATCCTTGATCGGGACCAGGCGTCCCACGCACCCGACGATCGGACCCTCGAGGGGCAGGCCGAGTGCGGCGCGGGAGGCCCGGCGGTCCGGGCGGTGCTTCACGAGCCGGTCCAACTCCACGCCCACCGGCACCACGTGCCACTGCCGTGGCTTGCCGATGCCGAGGTCCAGGAGCTCGTCGCGGACCTGCGGGGAGACCGCCAGGAGCGCGTCGGAGCGGGCCGCGAGACGCCGCTCGGCCTCCGTGAACACGCGGTTCACCAGCGGGTCGAAGTACTCCTGGAGGACGTGGCCGTGGAAGGTGTGGACGATCACCGGCACCCGCCGACGGTACGCGGCCATGCGCGCGATCGCGCCGGCCTTGGCGAGGTGCGTGTGCACGATCTGGGGGCGCCAGCGCCCGATCAGACCGTCGAGCGCCCGGTAGGTCCGCAGGTCGGCCGCGGGCGACAGGCTCCGCTGCAGGTACGGCAGGTAGGTGGCCGGCATCGAGGCGGGCGGGTCGAAGCTGCCCTCGTCGGGGCCGGTGGCGCCCCAGACCAGACGGGTATCGAACCCGCGCTTGGGCATCTCATCGGTGAGGTAGAGGGCCTGGCGGGCGGGGCCGCCCACGTGCAGCTGGGTCATCACCCGCAGGACCCGGGGGTGAGCGGTGCTGGAGGAGAGGAGGCTGAGGCGCCGGGGGCTGGAGGGCGCTGCGGGCACGAACCGCTCGACCTGCGTCATGGGGAAGTCTTCGACCCGGCATCTGCCGGTCTGAAGCTATCCAGTGGGGTCTTCCAGAGATCGCAGCCAGAGCTCCAGGCTGAGCAGGGCCCACAGCCTCGGCCCGTGGTCCACCCGGCCCTCCTGGTGCGCCCGGTAGAGGGCGTGCGCCCCTGCAGGGATCGAGCACGACGTTGGCACGCGCGTTCGGCGCGAGCACCAGGTCCTGGAACATCTCGCGCAGGTCACTCGCGGAACCAGCGGCCCACCGGCACGCCGAAGCCATGCTTGCGGCGCGTAACGATCTCTCGCGGCAGCAAATCGTCGCGGCGACGCTGCGCAAGAGCCGCTTGGGCGCCACGGAGCTCGCCTTCATGCGCGGGAGGCAGCGAGGCCACGTACGACAGCAGCGCCGTGTCCAGCAGCGGGCTGCGAGCCTCGAGCGAGCTCGGCCATGCGTCATCGCGGTCCGTCTTCACGAGCAGGTCGTCCAGCAGGTAGGTCCTGCAGGTTCGCCGCCATGAGCCGGTGCAGCAGCGGAACGTCGCCGGCGTCCGCCACGGCGCGGTCGAACGAGGCGTAGACGTCGTCGAGCTCCGGATGGAGCTCGCGAGCGAGCACCGAGCGTGCCGCCGCGGGATCGAAGATCGACACCCATCCCCGATACCGTTGCTCCGGCGTTCCGGCCGGATCGGCGCTGAACCGCCGGACCCTGCTGCGCATCTCGAAGTACGAGCCGGTGCCGGGCAGCGCACTGGCGGCCGCGTGCAACAGACCATGCGCCGCTCGTGGCACGCGGGCTGCGGCGAGCGCGGCCGCGAAGCGCTCGTACCCGCCGAACATCTCGTCGCCGCCGTCGCCGGTGAGCACGACCGTGACGTGCTCGCGCGCGGCCTTCGCAGATCAGGTACGTCGGGATCATCGACGAGTCCGCGAACGGCTCGTCGTGGTGCCCGACGACCAGCGCACCAGCCAGCGCCGCGGCGTCCGGCACGAACGCTCGAACTCCGTGGTGCTCGGTGCCGAAACGCTCCGCCACCGGCCGGGCGTAGCGCCGCTCGTCGTAGCGCGGCCTCGTCGAAGCCGACCGTGAAGGTCGTGATCGGCTCGCCGAGTCTCGGCCATCAGCGCCACGACCACCGAGAGTCGATCCCGCCGGAGAGCAGCGCGCCGAGCGGCACGTCGGCCACGAGCCTTCGTCGCACCGCGGCGCGCAGGAGCTCGCGGATGCGCTCCTGCGGCCTCGCCGCAGCCCGGCGCGGGACCCGGCTCGTCCCGGTACGCGCGGCTCGCCAGTATCGGAGCGGTCCGCGCATGCGCCGCCGGCGTCGACGGTCAGCACGCGACGCCGGCGGCAGCTGGCGGATGTCGCGCGTAGATCGTCGGCGGGCGTGGGCACGTAGCCGAACACCAGCAGCTCGGGCAGCGCGCCGAGGTCCGGCTCCGCGCGGACCCACGGGCACCGCGCGCAGCGCCTTGATCTCGGACGCGAACGCGAGCCGCCTCCGCGCCGCGCGGTAGTAGAGCGGCTTCTTGCCCACGCGGTCGCGCGCCAGCAGCAGCCGGCGCGCGGCGCCGTCCCAGAGCGCGAACGCGAACATGCCGTCGAGCCGCGTCGACGACGTCGTCGCCGCACTCCTCGTAGCCGTGCACGATCGACCTCGGTGTCGCCGCTCGAGCGGAACGTGTGCCGCCCGCCTCGAGCTCGCGCGCGCAGCTCGCGGAAGTTGTAGATCTCGCCGTTGAAGGTCACCATGACCGAGCCGTCCTCGTTGGCGCATCGGCTGGTCGGCGCGTCCGACAGGTCGATGATCCGCAGTCGCCGGTGGCCCAGGACGCAGGTGGGTCCCTCGCCGCCCGCGGCCACCACCGTCACCTCCTCGCCGTCGGGTCCGCGATGGACCAGCGCCTCACACATGCGCTCCACCACGGCCGCGTCCGGTGCGCCGCCCTCCAGGTCCACGTAGCCCGCGATCCCGCACATGCCTAGTGCGCCACGTCCCGGTACACCTCGATCGTCGCGTCAACCATTCGATCCAGAGAGAAGGTCTCCTCCGCTCTCCGCGCGCCGGCCTCGCCGATCCGACGCCGGAGCTCGTCGTCGCGCGCGAGCCGGATCAGTGCCTCGGCCAACTGCGAGACGGATCCCGGTGCCACCGAGCAGGCCCGCCTCGCCGATCACCTCGGGCAGCGCGGGGACATCGGTGGCGACGACCGGGGTGCCGGCCGCCATGGCCTCCAGCGCCGCGAGTCCGAACCCCTCCCCGAGCTCGGGCTGCGTGGGAACGACGATGACGTCGCACGCCTGCAGGAATGCCCGTACGTCCCGGACGAACCCGGCGACGTGCACCGTACCGGCCGGCAACGCCCCAGCCTCTCGCAGGACCTCGGACATCAGCGGACCGTCCCCGGCGATGGCGAGGCGAAGCTGCGGAACCTCGACGAGCGCCTGGGCGAACGCGGCGAGGAGCACGTCATGGCCCTTTCCCACCGCGAGACGGGACGCGACGCCCGCCAGGATCTCGTCGTCGCCGGCGCCCATGGAGGAGCGCGTCGCCGCGGTATCCGTGGGCTTCTGCCACCACGAGGCCTCGATCCCATAGGGGATCACCCTCGTTGTCTCCCTCCGCCCCAGTCCCAGGCGTACCTGGTGGTCTGCCACGGCCTGGGAGATCGCGATCGTACGGGCGGCGAGCCTGCCGGCTACCATCGCCGCCTGACGCGACGGAGCGCGTTCGAACGACGGGTCGACACTGTGCACCGTCACGACCCCGGGAGCGCCACCAAGCCGAGCCACGGGCAGGCCGTGGACAGTGGCGTCGATCAGATGCACGTGCACGATGTCGGGCCGCAGCTCCCGGATCGCCCGGAGGATCCACCACGCCGTCCTCGGATGGGCATGGCCACCAGCTGGCGCCGTGCGCACCGGCACCCCGGCTGCGCGCATCGGTTCCGTGAACCGCTCGGCACCCTCTGCCTCGAGGACGAGCATGGTCGCGTCGATGTCGCGCTCCCGCAGCGCGGGCAGCAGATCCAAGAGATGCCGTTCGGACCCGCCCAGGCCCGCGACCCGCTGGACGTGCAACACTCTCATCCCGCGCGGCTCACGGATAGATGGCTCCGATATGCATCGAAACCATGATTCCACGTAGGGGCGATGCACCCCCGCAGGGCTCGGACCTTGTTACCATCGCGCGCGTGAAGCATCCGGCTCTCGCGCGCGTCGCCACGGCGTGGCAACGGACCGGGCATCGTCAACGTCTGACACGGGAACTCATTCCGCGCCTGTCCGAGATGCGCGGACGCATCCTCGACGTGGGCGGAGGGAGACGTGCTCCTCACGACGTCGCATGGAATCCAGGCGTCAATCGCATCCGGATCCACCTTTCGCCTATGCACGGGCCCGACGTTGTGGGAGACGCGCTGCAGTTACCCTTCGAATGACGCATAATTTTTGATGCGACCGTGATGTTCGTGGTCTTGGAGCACGTCCGGACCCGTTCGGCAGCGGCCGCCGAGATGCTGGTCCTGAGGCCAGGGGGCGTCTTCCTGGGGTCCGCCCCCTTGCGTATGGCCCATCCAGCGGTCGATACGACTATTCTCGCTTCACCGGTGACGGACTCCGTGTGGTCCTCCGCAGTTTCTCAGATGTTCGACTCGTTCCACTCGGCAACGCTGCCGGCTCCGCGGGCTCCTGTTATCGACAACGACGAGGCCCCTTCGGTCTTGAACCCACTCTTCCGAGGGCTGGGTAAGCGTGCAGACCGCCGGGCGCCAGAGGGGTACGTGTTCCTGGCGACGAAGTAATGGCGTGCCGCTCTCGAACGGCGATCGACGAAGCGAACAAGGTTGGTCGAAGGTCGCTCAGCATCCGTCCTACGGGTCCGAGCGTGCGGGCGCTTCACGCAATTCGTCGTCGACCTCCACACTCGCCTTCTGCAGAAGGGCGTGGAAGGTGACCGATCTCGAACCAGTGGATGGCCCCCGCTCCGGCCGTGACTGGAAAGGTGTACGGCCTCGAGCCTATGTCGAGTCGCTCGCGCCAGAATTGGAAGTTCGGCAACCACGCCGAGTGCGACTCCCCGTCCCACCCGAGACCATCTCCCGCAATGCGGGGCAGGGGGTCATCGAGATGCTCCGAGCCATGTCCAGCGCCGCTACGGTACCGAACGCCCGGTCATCGAAGGGCAGACCTTCTGCGACGTCGACCACCTTCAGCGTCGAAACCCCGAGCTCGAGCGCGCTCCACCGCAACCGGCGAGAGATCGCCAAGCGCCAGCTTGCTGAGCCCCTTCTTCCGCAGCATCTCCAGCAACAGACCGTCCCCACCTCCTGATATCCAAGACGGGCTCTTCTCTCATGCAGACGGGACAGCGGCTCGGTGTCGCCGAACGGTCGGTCTGCTGCCCGGACGACCAGCGTGGAATCCTACGAACCTGGCGACCTGGTCGGACATGCACCCACGCAGAGGACGTTCAGGGTCGACTGCGGGCGGCCGACAGCCGCTCATGCCTTGACCCCGGTCCACACCAGGTCGTTGCCGAACATGCGCGGCCACACGCCGCGCGAGGCGGCCGACGCACGGATGTGATCTCGCACGTGTGTGAAGTCGATGTTCCAGCAGGTCGCGCAGGGACGCGCGGCGAGAACTGACGCAGGTGCGTCGGATCGGCCTCGAACCACCGTCCGGACGCGAAGACGAGGCGGTTCCGTCAGACGGAACGCGTTCGGCACCGAGCCCACCACCGTGCCTCCCGGGCGGAGCACGCGCGCGACCTCGGCGACGAATTCCTGCGGGAACGGCACGTGTTCCACGATCTCGCCCGCGACCGCGGCGGCGAACGCGCCGTCTCGGAACGGGAAGCCACCCCAGAGATCCGCGCGGCACGGCGACTCGGCGCCCGCGGCTCCCGCGGCTGCGAGGGCCTCGGCGTCGATATCCGCGCCCACCGTGCGGTCACCGGGCAGCCCGAGCGCCTCGGCCAGCGAGCCGTCCCTGCACCCGAGGTCCAGCACCAGCCCATCGTCGGGGATCCGCAGGAACGCCCTGAGTGCCTCCGTCCGCTCGGCGCCGCCGTAGATGAAGCCGCGCCCACGAGCACGGTTGTGGCCGGCATATCGCTCCCCCAGCGCGGTCTGCCGTCCTCCACTGCTCACGAGCTGCTCACGAGCGTTCGACCCCCTCCATCGCCCGGGTCGCGAGCGACGGGCTCGCGCCCGCGAGCATACGCTGCGCCGTCAGCCACCAGGCGATGCCGCCCGCGACGGTGCTCACCGAGATCGCGACGGCCGCGCCCGACGCGCCTCGCGACGCAAGCGCCGACGCGACGACAACGGTCAGGACCAGCTCGCCGAGCGAGACCCACGTGCGGATCTCCGGGCGCCCGAGGGCTGCCGGCAACGCCTTCGCCCACGCGATCGCGAGCGTGACCACCGCCGCCGGCAGCAGGATCCGCGCAGGCTCCACGGCCCCCCGGAAGCCCGCCGAGTAGAGCCAGGGCACCAGGGACGGCAGCAGGAAGAAGCCGACGATCGCCGCGACCGTCCCAACGGCCAGGGCCACCCTCGTGTAGGCGCGGATACCGCTCCACAGGATGTCCGAACGGCCCTGTGCGGCCAGCGTGGCCTGCTCGGGAAAGGTCATGATCCGAAGCGGCGCGGTGGCGACGGCCGCGAGCGTGATCGGCAGCATCGCCACGGCCAGCAGCCCGACATCGGTGGCTCCGGCAGTGCGCCCCAGGATGACCGCCACCACGACGGCGCGCGCGGCCACCACGGTCGTGGTCACGCTGGAGTGCAACCCGAAGTTCGCGAGCGACCGCATGCCGACCGGCCGCCGATCGACGCGCGGTCCTCCCCAGGCTCGAGCCGTGCGACGCGCCAGCAGCAACTGGCTGCCCGCGCCGATCGCGGTCCCGGCGATGTAGCCCCACAGAACGGCCTCGGCTCCGCCGGAGAAGGCATGCACGGCCACGACCACCGCGATCAGTCGTACGAGCATGGTCCACGCCATCGACCACGTCCGCAGCTCGGCTCGCCCGCCCAGCATCAGCGCGGCGCCGGTGGTCCCGTTCACGGTGGCGGCCAGCACCTCGACGGCCGCCAACCGGATCAGGAGCGCCGGGAGCTGGCCGTCGCTGACCGCGCTCGCGATGGATCCCGCCAGGAGCATGATCGCCGCGAACACCACGCCGCCCACGGCCGCGTCCAATCGGAGCGACGTCCGCAGCAACGCGCGAACGTCGCCGGGCTTCCCCTCCGCGATCAGCCGCGCGCCGTGGTGCACCACCGCCTCCTCGAGGGAGCAGTCCAGGAACGTGGCGATGGAAGCCACGGTGATCGTGGCGAGCGCCAGCAGTCCCAGATTGACCGGCCCGAGCGCGCGCCCCACGAGGACCGTCGTGCAGAATCCGAACCCGGTGCCGACGAACAGCACGATGCCCGAACGGCCCGTTCGCAGCCACCAACTCCGGCGGCGCCAGTACGGATCGACCTGCGCGGGCTCGGCGGCGCTCACGATGTCCGCTCTGCGACCGCACGGACCGAGTCGGCCCAGTGCCCAACCGAATGATCCCGTTCCACCCGGATGCGCAGCTCCTTCGCCGTCGCGTGACGCGTCGCCTCGTCCACCGCAGCGAACGCGACGATCCGTTCCGCCAGCATCCGATGATCCCCCGGTGGGAACTGGGCAGTGATCGGCAGGTCGTCGAGCAATCCGGCGAAGGACGGGTTGGAGACCAGGACGGGCCGTCCGAGCGCGGCCGCCTCGAACACGACCTTGTCCCCGCTGCCGGCCACCATGTCGTTGACGAGCACGTCGGCATCCGCGAGTGCGCCGGCCATGCCGGCGTGCGGGATCCCCGGGGTCGAGCGAGCCCGCGTCGCCGAGCCGATCCCGCATCAACTCATGCAGGAGGGCGCGGTGCGCGATCTCCTCGCGGGTGGTGGACGGGCCGACGATCCGCAGCCGTGCGTCCACGCCGGCCTCCCGAGCGGCGGCGACGCCCCGGACGATCGTGTCGAATCCCTTCGACGGCGAGGTCCGGCCCGCCGCGATCAGCAGGAGCCGGTCGTCCCGCGGTCTGGGCGCGAAGGCGAACCGATCGAGGTCGACGGCCTGGCCGATCACCCGCACCTTGGGACCAGGGAGCGGGTACGCCCCGGGGATCGAGGTCACGATGCGGTCGGCGAGCCGATCGGCGAGGCGCAACGCCGGCGTGACCGAGGGGTGGGCGAACCACAACAGCGCGGGCACGCCGCGCAGGCGCAGGATCGGCGCCGCCAGGTTCACGTAGACCGGACACATATGTGCCAGGAGTGCGCCGCCACCGCCGGCGGCGGCCGCGAGCGCCCGCTGGTAGCGGAGCCCGCGCGCGGCCCGTGAGGCGCCCTCCTCACGACCCAGCGAGATCACGTCGGCGCCGAGATCCGCGGGCACTTCGCCGACCTCGTTGGCGATCACGGTCACGCGTTCGAAGCGCCGGTCGAGCGCTCGGACATTTCCCACCACGGAGCCGAGGATCGGATCGCTCGCGTCGAGGTTCTGGGTGACGAACAGGAGGTTCATCGTCCGCCGACCCACGCGGCGAGCCGGGCGATGCCCTCCTCGAACTCGCGGCCGGGTGCGCGCTCCTCGGCGACGCGGCGGGCCCACGCGCCCATGCGAGCGGTGCCGATCTCGTTCTCGAACGCGCCAACGATCGCGTCGGCGAGCGCCTCCGGGTCCTCGGGCGGCACGAGGATGCCGGTGCGGCCGGGGTCCACCGACTCCGGGATGCCGCCCACCGCCGAGCCGACCACGGGGCGTCCGCGCGCGAACGCCTCCCACACCACGCGGCCCAGGCCTTCGGATCGAGAGGGCACGATGAGGAACCGCGCGCCGTCGAGCACGCCCGATACCTCGGCGGGCGGCACGTGCCCCACCACCTCGAGGCCCAGACCCGCCGCCTCACGGGCGACGACCTCGCGGAGCGCCCCGTCACCGGCCACGACGAGGCGGGCGTCGGGCACCCGGCCACGGACCGACCGCCACGCCTCGAGCAACACGTCGACGCCCTTCACGCGCTCGAGGGCTCCCACGTACGCGGCGCGTGGCACCCGTGGAGGATCGACGGGCGGCGCGTCCAGCAGCGGCTCGGCGTCGGTGAACGCCATGTACCGGTCGACGGGGACCCGCACGCCGGCCTCGCGGGCGAGCGCCTCGGTGAACGCGCTCACGACGCGCACGGCGTCGGCGCGCCGCAACGCCCATCGGGCGGCGCGATCCGCGAGGGGCCCGATCCGGCGCCGGGGGCCCACGCCGTAGCCCGCGGCGGCGGTCCGCCAGTCGCCATGGAGCTCCACGATCACACGGGGTCGCAACGAGCGAGGGAAGACCCGCGTTGCGAGCACCGCGCCGACGCCCTCGAAGGGGCTCAGACACATGATCGCCGCGCGCCGACGCCCGACGGTGAGACCGGCAGCCACCAGCGGACCGAGCGCGTAGAAGGCGGCGCCGGCGATCGGTCCACCGGCGGGGAGGACGACGGCGCTGGCGCGGCCCACGTGGTGCAGCCCGACGCGTCCGGTCTGAACGAAGATCGGGTTCTCGTGCGGCACCATCAGCTCGAGCTTGCGGCGCTGACCGGTCGTCAGGCCGTGGGGCCACCACGACTTCGCGAGCCGGACGATGCGTGGCCGTTCCCGTGAGGATCGGCGGAGCAACTCCTCCACGCGGTCCGTGGTCCGGCGAACGGTCCACTGGGCTCCGACCGCCGCGGCACCCTCGTGCAGCCGCCGGCGGAGCGGGGCATCGTCGCGCAGCCTCGTGAACGCAGCGGCGATCGTCGGGACCTCGGCGTCGTCGAGCACCAGGCCGCTCTCCCCGTCCCGCACGTACCTCGCCGACCCCGCCGACCGCCGGCGAGACGACGGGCGTCCCGGTGGCGAGCGCCTCGAGCACGACGTGCGGCAGCCCCTCGTAGTCGCTCGCGAGAGCGAGCACGTCGGCGCCTCGCAGGTGACGCAGCACATCGTCGTGCGCAGAGGTCACCCAGGAACCGCACGCGGTCGCGAACACCCAACAGGTCGGCGTCGTGCTGCAGTCGGTCGAGGTCGGGCCCGCTCCCCACGACCTCGAGGGTGACCTCCTCCGCCTCCGCCACTGCCGCGATCAACCGCCCCACACGCTTGTGCGCCACGAGCCGGCCGACGTAGATCACCCGCAGTCCGGCGTCCGCGCTCCGAAGGGACGGCCGGGCGTCCTCGCCCACCCGGACGCCGTTGGGGACGACGGTGACGTCGGCCGGCCCGCGGAGCCACTCCTCCACCACATCGGCCAGGAAGCCGCTGGGCGTGGTGATGGCGGTGGCGCGCCGCAGGGACCAGTCGCGCAGCCACCTCATCGCGCCGAGGCGCCCGACGCGGGGCGCCGAGCCCTGGAAGGAGGCGAAGCCGCTCGCCGTGAGACCCAGACGCCGCCCTCGCTCCCACACCGGGTCCCCGACCACCTTGACCACGACGGGTCTGCCGCCGAAGCGGGCACCCGCCACGGCCGCCGGGTGCAGGCCCGTGGCGTACACGATGTCGTAGGCGTCGCGATGACGGGCGAGCCACGAGGCCACGGCCACCTGCCGCACCGGCCAGGTCCACCGTCGTGGGAATCGGATCAGACCCGGACGCACGGACACACAGGGACCGTCCCACAGGGTGAGGACCGTCACCCGGTGTCCCCGCTCCCTCAGCTCCCGGCGGAGGTCGTCGCTGTGGGTGGCCGGGCCGCCGATGTCCGGTGGAAAGATGCCGCTCACGATGACGATACGCACGGCTCAGCCCTCCGTCGCCATCGTCGCACGGGTTCGACCGGGCTCCGAGGAGGCATGCGACGAACCGGGGCGCTGATTGCCCGGGTCACATCCCCCACGTACCATCTGCCCGCACCTCATGAAGGTTCTCGTCACCGGCGGCGCCGGGTTCATCGGCTCCCATCTCGCGGATGTGCTCCTGGCCCGCGGCGATTCCGTCGTCGCCCTCGACGACGTGTCCACGGGCAGCATCGACAACGTCCGGCACCTCCTTGACCACCCGAGCTTCCAGCTCAGGAGGGGACGGTGCTGGACCACCCGCTCGTGTCCCAGCTGGCCGGGACGCGCCGACGTGATCGTGCACCTCGCGGCCGCGGTCGGCGTCCGGTTGATCGTGGAGCAGCCGCTCCGATCGCTCATCACGAACATCCGGGGCACGGAGATCGTGCTGGAGAGCGCGGCGCTGGCCGGCGCGCGGGTGCTGGTGGCCTCCACCTCGGAGATCTACGGGAAGAACGCCATGGGCCCGCTCTCGGAGCACAGCGACCGCATCCTGGGCTCGCCCTTCGTCGCCCGCTGGTCCTACTCCGAGGCGAAGGCGGTCGACGAGATCCTGGCTCACGCCTATTGGCGGGAGCGCGGGACCGAGGCGATCGTCGTGCGCTTCTTCAACTGCGTGGGCCCGCGCCAGACCGGGACGTACGGCATGGTGGTCCCGCGGTTCGTCCGCCAGGCGCTCGCCGGCGAGGACATCACCGTCTACGGGACCGGCGAGCAGCTCCGGTGCTTCTGTCACGTGCTGGACACCATCGATGCGGTCGTGCGGCTGCTCGATCATCCCGACAGCCCCGGGCGATCCCTTCAACATCGGAGCGCTGAACGAGATCACGATGAACGGGCTCGCGGAGGCGATCCTGCACCGGACCGGCTCGGACTCCACCGTGGTGCACATCCCGTACGACGTCGCGTACGAGGAGGGGTTCGAGGACATGGAGCGGCGCGTGCCGGACACGGCGAAGATCCACGGCCTCACCGGGTGGGAGCCGAAGCGGTCGCTCGACGACATCCTCGACGACGTGATCGCGTTCGAGCGCGCCCGGCTCGCGGCCGACGCGTGAACCCCTGGGCGGACCTGCCCTCCGCGATCCGATGGCCGCTGTCGTTCGTCATCCCGTTGCTGGCCGTGTTGACGCTCACGCCGGTGGCCGGACGCGCCGCGCGGCGCCTCGGCGCTGATCGACGATCCGGACTCCGCGGGCCACAAGACGCACGACGAGGCCACCCCGTACCTGGGCGGCCTCGCGCTGGGGGCCGGCCTGCTGGTGATCTCGGTCGGGCTGATCGTGGTGGGCGCGATCGCCGGAGGGGGCGAACGCCGAGCTGTTCAACGTGCTCGCGCGGCGCGGCGCTGATGGCGATGATCGGACTGCTCGACGACATCCGCGGTCTGTCGCCGCTGGTGCGCCTGGCCTACGAGGCTTTCGCCGCGGTCGCGCTGTGGCAGGTGGGCGTGGGCGCCGGGATCTTCGACGTGACGTGGATCGATCTCACGCTGACCGTGCTGTGGGTGATCGCGGTGACCAACGCCGTGAACTTCATCGACAACATGGACGGCCTCGCCGCGGGTGTGACCGCCACGTCGGCGCTGGGGATCTTCGCGATCTCCGCGGCCAACGGCGACGTGTTGGTCTCGTCGCTGGCGCTGGCGCTCGCCGGCGCGAGCCTCGGCTTCCTCCGCTTCAACTTCCCCCCGGCGCGCATCTTCCTGGGCGACGCCGGGTCGATGATGCTGGGGTTCCTGCTGGCGGCCCTGATCCTCAAGCTCGATCTGCCGGTGGCTCCCGCCGCGCCGCGCGTCCTGGCGACGCTGCTGCTGGTGGCGGTGCCGCTGTTCGACCTGTCGGTGGTGGTCGTCGCCCGGATCCTGGGACGCCGGCCGATCGTGGCGCGGCGGCCGTGACCACACCTCGCACCGCATGCTCGCCGGGCGGGCTCGTCCCGGCGTGCGATCGCCGTGCGCGTTCATGGTCGTGCAGACCGCCTGCGCCGCAGCCGCCATCCCGCTGTACCGAGCTGTCCGCGTCCGCCGCGCTGTGGGGACTGACCGCGCTCGCGCTGGCATGGAGCATCCTGCTCGGGTGGTTCCTCCGGCGACGGACGCCCGACCAGATCGCGGTGCGCTGACCGCGGGGCCGGTGACGTCAGGTTACGTCAGCGAGTCGACCGGCTCGTCGAGCCACGCACGGACCTGATCGATGCTGGCGACGACCGACGGCGACGCGTTGCTGGGGTCGATCGGTCCGTTCACGCCCTTCAGGCTCGTGATCATGTCCGCGACCGCGTTGGCGAGTCGCTCGCCCTGCTCCGGCGAGCTGATCTGCACGCCACGCTCGTTCAGCACGGCGAAGAACTGCTCGAGCACCGCTCGCTGGTCGCCCAGCAACGACGCCTCGGAGACGTTCAACGCACGTGAGAGACGCTCGAGCGTCTGGATCGACGGCGCCACGTGCCCGTTCTCGTAACGCGAGAGTCGGGCCTTGGGGATGCCGGAGAGCTCTTCGAGCTCCGACTGGCTGAGTCCCGCGTTGACGCGAGCCTCGCGAAGGCGATGGCCGAAGTGCTTTCCGTCATCTGTTCTCATGGGCGCGCTCCCCCTGGTCACGGACTACGTTTCGCGGACAAGGAACCGATGGGTGGAGGCTAACACAGGCCCCCGAAACACGGAAGGCGGGGTTTGTGACCCCGCCTTCACTTTCCGTGATCGTCCGACTACTTGATCTCGACGGTGGCGCCGGCGCCTTCGAGCGTCTCCTTCGCGGCGTCCGCCTGCTCCTTCGCGACCTTCTCCAGCACGGGCTTGGGAGCGCCGTCCACGAGGTCCTTCGCCTCCTTGAGGCCGAGGCTCGTGAGCGCGCGCACCTCCTTGATCACCTGGATCTTCTTGTCGCCGGCGCCGGTGAGGATCACGTCGAACTCGCTCTGCTCCTCGGCCTCCTCACCGCCACCGCCACCGCCGGCCGACGCCATCATGACCGGCGCAGCCGCAGCCGCCGTCACGTCGAAGGTCTCCTCGAACTGCTTGATGAACTCGCTCAGCTCCAGCAGGGTCATGTCCTTGAACTGCGCCAGCAGATCGTCCGTGCTCATCTTCGCCATGACTCACTCCTCCCCTTCTGCCGGCGCCGCAGCGTCGGTGGTGGTCTCGTCGGTGGTGCTGTCGTCGGTGGTGCTGTCGTCGGTGGTGGTCTCCTCCGACGTCTCGCCGGCGGGTGCTGCATCGTCGGACGCCGGTGCGTCGTCGGCCGCATCGGTTGCCGACGCCGGTGCGTCATCTGCGGCCGGAGCGTCGGTGTCGGTTGCCGCCTCGGGCGTCTCCGCCGGTGCATCGGCGGCCGCCTCGCCCGGCACCTTCTCCTTGTAGGCCTCCAGCAGCGACAGGAACTTCGACTGCGCCGACTGGAACATGCTCGCGGCGCGCGACATCTCGCCCTTCATGAGGCCCGCGACCTTCGACAGCATCACCTCGCGGGAGTCGAGGTCGGCGAGCGCCCGGGCGTCGGCGGCGGAGAGCACCCGGCCCTCCATGTACCCGCCCTTCAGGACGAGCGACGGATACCGCTTGATGGCATCGACGAGTCGCTTGGCGGCCGCGACGGCGTCACCCTCGACGAACGCGACGGCCGTGGGGCCCTCGAGCAGCGACTCCAGCTCCGCCATGGCCGACTCCTCGGCTGCACGGCGCATCAGGGTGTTCTTCACGACGGCGAACGACGCCCCGCCCTCGGCGAGCGACCGCCGCAGCTCCCCGATGTCGGTCACCGTGAGCCCGCGGTACTCCGTGAGCAGGATCGAGTCCGCGGCGCCGAGGCGCTCCTTCAGCTCGGCGACCCGTTCGACCTTCTCCGACCTCGGCATGCAGCCTCCTGGATGTGAAAAAGCGCCCCCGCCGACATCGAGGCGGGAGCGCACGTCGAGGACGCTGCTCGGATCACCTCGGCAGGTACCCCGGAGGGATTGTGCGCGGTGCGCCCCTGCTGTCTTCGGTCCATCGAAGGATACCCGCAGGTGGCGGGCACGCCAACGGCGGTCGGCACCCTACCCGTCGGGTCCTGCGGATACCGTAGCCCGGGCTACGCTTCGTGCGCGGTCCGCATACGGCACCCGCGAACTACGTTCGTCCCCCGTATGTCATCTGACACCGAACCCCGATCCTTCACCGCCGGCACCCCGGAGTACTACGACGAACCGGGCCCCTGGCGTCGTCGCATCGTGCTGGCCGTCCTGGTGATCGGCGTGCTGCTCGCCGTGGACGCCGTCTGGGTCGTGCTCAAGGTGCGGGGACAGATGGAGGTGGCCCAGGGAGCGCTGAAGCGCGGGGCCGACGCCCTGCTCCAGGGCGAGGTGGAGGAGGCGGGGCTGTCGTTCGACCAGGCCGCCGAGGCCACGGGGGCTGCCCGGACGACCTTCCGTCACCCCGCCGCCCTCGTCGCCGGCATCCTGCCCTTCGTCAGCGACGACGTCCGGCGCGGTCCACCATCTGATCGACGCCGGGGCGATCGCCGCCGACGCCGGCGAGACCCTCATCGGCGCGGCCGAGCGGGTCGGATGGCAGGGTGGCAGCCTCAGCGGCCTCTCGCAGGGCGAGCGGTCGCTGGCCTCGACGCTGAGCGACGCCGGCACCGAGATCCGCACCGCGGCCGGGGAGCTCGAGGGTGCGGCCACGCTCCTCACGGAGACCCCGCTCGTCGGGCTCACCGGCCCCGTGCGCACGGCCGTGGTGGCGGGGCGCGACGAGGTGGTCGAGCGCGCCGGCCTGCTCTCGTCCGCGAACGATCTCGCCCAGGTCATCCCGGCCCTGTTCCAGGACGACCGGCGATACCTCCTGGTGGTGCAGAACCCGAACCAGCCCCGCGGGACGGGAGGCTTCATGGGGTACATGGGCTTCCTGCACACGGACAGCGGCGACCTGGAGCTCGACCGGTTCTTCCGGACGCCGGCCGTGCTGACGCGCCGCCCGGTGGAGGCGCCCGACGACTTCACGCAACGGTACGAGGTCTACGGCGCACTCCGGGATATCCGGCAGGCCAACCTCTCTCCCGACCTGCCCGTCTCCTCCGACGTGGTCCTGGAGATGGCGGATCAGATGGGATTCGGTCGCTTCGACGGCGTCATGATGGTCGACCCCGTCTGGATGAGGTACATGCTGGAGACCACGGGCCCGGTGGAGACGCCGGGGTGGCCGCGACTCCATCACCGCGGACAACGTGGTGGACGTGCTGGGTCACGACGTGTTCCTGCTGGACCAGGGCTCGGCCTCGGACCGCGCGCAGGACCAGATCGGCACCGCGGTCTGGGAGGCGGTCCAGGAGCGCAACGTGGCGGGGGCGGCCATGGCCGAGGCGCTGGCCCGCGCGTCGTCCGAGCGCCACCTGCAGATCTACTCCACGCACCCGGAGGAGCAGGCCATCCTGTCGCCGACTCGGCGTCTCGGGAGAGGCGACGTTCGGCCGCAACCCCCTGGCGGTCGTGTGGGCCGGGACGAGCGACAACAAGGTGGGCTACTTCGTGGAGCGCAGCATCGCCGTGGACGTCGCGTTGGACGAGGACGGCGCCGCCACGGTCACGACCGACGTCCGGGTACGCAACGGCGCCCCCGACGGTCCGGCCGGACGCCTGCTGGGCGAGGGCGACGACGTGCCCGTGGGCACGTGGGGATCGCTGGTCAGCCTGTACATGCCGGAGCGGATGTCGGGCCGGCCCACGATGAAGGGATCGGGCACCGAGAGCGGCACCGGCGAGGAGTTCGGCCACCCCGTGGCCTTCGCGCAGACCACGACGCCGGCGGGCGGCTCCTCCACGTGGTCCGTGACCTACGTGGCACCCGGCGCGGTGACGAGCGCCCCGGGCGGCTCCGAGTATCGCCTCGACTTCCTGCCGCAGGCCAACCTGTCGGCGACGGCGATCTCGATCCGGATCCACCTGCCCGACGGCACGTCGGTGACGAGCACCTCGCCGGGGATGCAGACGACGGCCAGATCGCGACCTACGAGGACAGCCCCACCACGCCCCGAGTCCATCTGGGTGCGCTTCACGTAGCGGAGTCGCGAGCGGGCTTGCACTGGGCTACCGCTTCGCTACTTGAGCCCTAGACGGAGCGGGTCTCGAGCTCCTTGGCGTGCGCGGCGTCGATCCTCACGCCGGGACCCATCGTGGTGGAGACCGTCAGGGTCTTGATGTACCGGCCCTTGGCGGACGACGGCTTGGCCTTCTGCAGCTCCTCGAGCACGGCCATGTAGTTCTCCAGCAGCTGCTGCTGCTCGAAGGACTTCTTGCCGATCAGCAGGTGGATGTTGCCGGTGCGGTCCGCGCGGTACTCGACCTTGCCGCCCTTGATGTCGGAGACGGCCTTCGCGATGTCGGTCGTGACGGTGCCGGTCTTCGGGTTCGGCATGAGGCCACGCGGTCCCAGCACGCGGCCGGCCTTGCCGACGGCCGCCATCATGTCGGGCGTGGCGACGGCGGCCTCGAAGTCGATCGTGCCCTTCATCACCTGCTCGACCAGCTCCTCGCCACCCACGACGTCGGCGCCGGCCTCCTTGGCCTCGCGGGCCTTCTCGCCGACGGCGAACGCGCCGACGCGAACCGACTTGCCGGTCCCGTGCGGGCAGCGACACCGTCCCGCGCAGCGCCTGATCCGCCTTGCGCGTGTCGATCCCCAGGCGGAACGCGACCTCGACCGTCTCGTCGAACTTCGCGTCGGGCAGCGACTTGATGATCTGGATGGCGTGATCGGGCAGGTACTCCTGCTCGCGGTCGAACAACTCCGCCGCCGCGCGGTAGCGCTTGCCCGGCGCGCTCATGCGTCCACCTCCACGCCCATGCTGCGCGCCGTGCCGGCGATGATCCGCATCGCCATGTCGACGTCGTTGGCGTTGAGGTCGTCCATCTTCTGCTCGGCGATCCTGCGGACCTGATCCTGCGACAGGCGGGCGACCTTCGCGCGGTTCGGCTCGCCCGAGCCCTTCTCCAGCCCCGCGGCGCTCTTGATCAGCTCGGCCGCGGGCGGCTGCTTCGTGACGAACGTGAACGAGCGGTCCTCGTAGATCGTGAGCTCGACGGGGATCACCTGGCCGGCGGACTGCTGCGTGGCGTCGTTGTACTGCCGGCAGAAGTCCATGATGTTGACGCCGTGCTGGCCGAGCGCCGTGCCGACGGGCGGGGCCGGTGTGGCCGCGCCGGCCTTGATCTGCAGCTTGACGACGGCCGTGACCTTCTTCTTCTTCGGGGCCATGCGTTCACCTCCTGCGGTCCGAGCGGCCGGGTCGAACCGGCCTCCCGCGAGTTCCCTTGAGCGCTAGAGCTTGAGCGCTCGCGCGCTAGACCTTCGACACCTGGTCGAAGCCGAGCTCGACCGGGGTCTCCCGGTCGAAGATGTTCACGAGGACCTTCAGCTTGCTCTGGTCCACGTTGATCTCGTTGATCGTGCCGTTGAAGTCGGCGAACGGTCCCGAGATGATCCGCACGATGTCGCCCTCCTCGAACCCGAGGCGGAACTGCGGCTTCACCTCCTCCTTCTTCACCACGAGGATCTTGTCGATCTCGCGCTTCGAGAGCGGCGTGGGCTTGGATCCCGTGCCGGAGGACACGAAGCCGGTGACGCCGGGCGTGTTGCGCACGACGTACCAGGAGTCGTTGTCGTACCACATCTTCACGAGCAGGTAGCCCGGGAACACCTTCTTCTGGACCACCTGCTTCTTGCCGGACTTGATCTCCATGACGTCTTCCATGGGGATGTGCACCCGGAAGATCTTGTCCTCCATCTGCATCGTGTGGATGCGCGACTCGAGGTTCGTCTTCACCTTGTTCTCGTAGCCGGCGTAGGTGTGCACGACGTACCAGTCGCCGGGGCCGCCGAACGGGTCCTCCGCGGCGGGCGGCTGTTCTGCCGCGGCGGCGGTCGGCGCCGGCTCGGCCGGGCGCCGCGGGCGCCTCCGCCCGGCGCGGGCTCGGGCACGGCGGCCGCTGCCTGACCTCCTCGGCGGCGGCCTCGGTCAGGGCGTCGGCGATGACCTCCTCGGCGGCGGCCTCACCGGCGGCCTCGATCTCGACGGCGTCCTCGACGGCCTGCTCCACGACGGCCTCGGCTGCCTGATGGTCGCCCTGGGCCTCGAGACCGTCGGCCTCGTCGGCCGCCTCGTCCAGGGTCTGCTCGACGAGCTCGTCGGCGCTCTCCGCGATCACCACGGCCTCGCCGGCCGCCTCCACGACCGCCTCCTCCGCGCCGGAGTCGGCCGGCTCGGCCTGGGGCGCCTCGGAGGAGCCCCCGACCTCGAGGACGGGGTCGTCGGGAGCATCGGTGGGCGAGGTGGACATGGATTCGTCGATCACGGCGGGATCCTTCATGAGGTCTAGGTGCCGAACAGGTTCACGATCGCCTTGGAGACCCCGAGGTCCACGAAGAACACGAACGTGGTCAGGACGACGACCGTCACGAGCACCACGATCGTGTAGGCGGTGGTCTCCTCCCGGGTGGGCCAGTCGACCTTGCGGAGCTCCTGGCGGACCTCCTTGAGGAACTGGCGGGGCGGCGTGCGCTTGCGGCTCTCCTGGGAAGCGGAGCGGCGCGCGGTGGCCGCGGCAGCCTTGCGCTCAGGGGCGGTCTTCCCCTGGCGCTGCTGCATCCGCTTCATCTGCCTGTTCATGCGCGCTCCTCGGGGTGCTCCCTAGCAGGGGCGGAGGGACTTGAACCCCCAACCGCCGGTTTTGGAGACCGGTGCTCTACCAAATTGAGCTACGCCCCTTCGATACCGGTCCGTCCCCGGCTTGGGAGGGGACATCGGGACAGCTCAGTATAGGGTTCGCCGCGAGGCTCCGCCAAAGGTCACGACGGCCGCTGCGTCGTGCCGGTCGCCTCCCAGACTACGCTTCGCCGTCGTGGACGCCCGCCGCCCGAGAATGCCTCGAGCTCGGCCTGTTCCTGCGTGTCGTGGCGCTGCCGCTCGCGATCACGCCCTTCACCACCGCCCCGTTCGCCGACCCGAAGAGCGTCGCTGCTCCGGCCCTCGGCGCCCTCCTGCTGTGGCTGGGAGGCGTCCGGATCGACCGCCGCCTGGCCTGCATCGCGGCCGCCTGGGTCGACCGTCACGATCGCGCCACGGCGATCGGCGTCGATCCCGCGGCGCGGCACTCGTGGCGACCGCGTCCGGCGCGGGCGGCGGGCTCCTCGCTCACGATCTGCTGCGCGGTCCTGCTCGTGTGCGGAGCCGGACTCCCTCGCGACCTCGTCGGCCCGCGCGCGGGGCTGGCTGGTCTGGACGGGGTGGCCGTCTCCGCGGTCCTGCTCGTGTACCGGCTCGCGCCCGCGTCCTGGCCGACGGGTCCCGAAGGTGAGCCTCATCGGCGCCACCCTCGGCAATCAGCTCTTCGCGGCCGCGTTCGTCGCGGCGGCGATGGCGGCCGTCGCCGCCGGGGACGAGCCGTCCCGGCGACGCCTGGTCGCCCGCTCGCGTTCATGACGGTCGCGGTGACCTCGACCGGCGAGCGCAGCTCCCTGATCCTGCCGATCGTCGCGCTCGGCGTGGCATGGTGGCGGGCCCGCCGGGGGTGGCGGGCGACGCTGACGGGCGGCCTCGTCGTGCTGGGCGCCTTCGCCGCGTGGCAGGTGGCCGAGCCGTTGCTCCCGGGCGGGCCCCGGCGAGCGGCGCGATCCAGCAGTTCGGGCAGCACCGCGTCCGACACGCCCCGCATCACGGTCTGGCGGGTCGCGACCCGAGCGCCTGGCTCGAGCGCCCGCTCCTCGGATGGGGGCCGGGCACCACGCAGGCCGCCTACCTCCACGCGGCAGACCCGGACGAGGTCCCGGCCCGGGCGCGGGGCTGGAAGCGACGCGCACGATCTCTTCCTCGAGGCTGGGCGTGACCACCGGCATCCTCGGCGTCGCAGCCCTCGCTCGCGCTGCTCGGGATCGCCGCGGTCGGGGTGCTGCGGTCCCCGCCGAGCGAGGCGTGGGCGGTCGGAGCCGCGGCCGCGCGCTCGGCGGCCTACGCCTCGGTCGAGCCGCTGAACCTCATCCTCACGCCGCTGCTGTTCCTCTCGCGCCGGGATCGTCGCCTCGCGCGCCACCGGGCGCACGACGGAGCCCGCGGGCGGCCGTCGGCGCGGGCCGGCGCGGCCGGGGTCCTCGTGACCGCCGCGCTCGGCGTCACGGTCGTGGTGGCGCGCTCGCGTTCGCGGCATCGACCTACGAGCGGCAGGGCTTCGACTACGGCGAGCAGGGAGCGCTCCGCACGGCGCTGCGATTGCAGCCGTGGCGGCTGTCGGCGCGGCAGGAGCTGGCGATCCAGCTGCCGACGAGCGCGAGGGCGGGCGTCGACGGCGCCGCGGAGGAGGCCACGGCGACGATCGCGAGCCGGCGTGCGGGCGCGGCCGTGGGACCCCAACGTCCGGCTCACCGCGGCCCAGGTGGCGACCCTCCTGAACGACCCCGAGGGCGCCCGGACGTGGCTGCGGGACCAGCTCGAACGGTTCCCGGCGACCGCGCGTGGGTCTCCCAGAACGCGAACGCCCCGACCGTCACCGGCTCGTAGGGCGAGCGCCCGGATCCGCGCCGAAATCGCACGAGGATGTGCGTGAGCACGCGGCGTGCCTGACCTACACTGCTGCGCGAAGCCTCGCGCCGGCCCCGGATTGCGAGCCTTGTATGCAGGAGACGACCCCGGCGACGCCGCCGGAGGTGCAGGGCCGCACCCGCGGTCTGTTCCCCCGACGGTCGGCCACCCCCGCCCCACCCCATGACACCCCCCGCGAGACGTTCCGGGGCTCCATCGAGCTCCTCCTCGACGAGCGGTTGGAGGACGGCCTGCGCGCGATCGAGGAGCAGGCCGCCGCGCTGATGCGCGAGATCGCCTCGGAGATGTGGCGGGCCTCGGCCGCCGACGCCCGTCCCGAGCAGGAGCGCATCATCTCCCTGCTCTCGCGCGACCAGGCGATCCGCAGCCTGATCGCCTCCAGCGACGAGCGATTCCAGTCCCTCGCCGTGCGCACGGCCCGGCTGGAGGACTCGCTCGCCGAGACCGCCGAGTCGAGCCGCTCGATGCGCGCCTCGCTCGCCGACAGCGCCCGCGTGGTGCACGAGGCCGCGAACTCTCCCATGCTCCAGGGCGTCGATTCCGTCCGAGCTCAGCTCCAGGAGATCGACCGGCGCATCGCCGACACCATGGGCTTCCTGGAGGAGCGGGAGCGGTCCCTGGTGGACGGGATCCAGCAGCAGGTCGTGTCGCACGGCGATCTCATCACCCAGGAGACCACCCGCATCGTGGAGGCCATGCAGGGCTACGTCCAGGGCGGGGTCGAGGCCGTGGGGCAGCTCGCCCAGCGCGTGGACGCGCAGATCAGCAACGTCGGCGGGCTGGACGACGCCGCGATCGAGCGGGTCCAGGAGACCGTCCGCACGGAGATCGCCTCGTTCGCCGGCCAGCTCGACCAGATGTACGAGCGGATCGGGATCCAGGGCCGCGAGATGTCGGACGCGGCGGCGGCCGTCCGCGACATGCTCGAGCAGCGCGTACACGGACTGGCGCAGCTGGTCCGCTCCGACTCCCAGGCGATCCAGGGCCTGATCGAGCGGGTCGCGACGGAGCAGGAGACGTCCGTCCGCGAGGCGATCGGCGACGGCCTGGCCGGCATGGCGGCGCAGACTCGCGAGGCCATGGTGGAGCACGCCGCGTCCACCGAGACGCGGATGGAGCGGATGGAGCACCTCGTGGGCGAGCGGGTGGACGCGATCTCCGACGAGCTCGGGTCCGCCGTCGACCGTGAGATGGCGATGCTCGCCGACCGCATGGACGCCCGGATCGCCGCGGTGGCCGACACGGTCGCCGCCCGCACCGCCGAGGCCGCCGGCCAGGCGGTCGCGGCGAACCTGGAGGCGAACCTGGAGCGGACGGTGGATCGGCCGATGGAGATCGGTGCCGGCGCGTCCGGCGCGTCCGGCCCGGATATCACCGAGCGGATGGAGCAGCACGTGGACGATCGCCTGACGGCGCTCGCGAAGATGATCCGCTCCGACAACCGCATCCTCGCGGAGCGGATGTCCGCGGTGTCGGCGCCCTCGTCGTCCGAAGGCGAGAGCGCGAAGCACGTGCTGCGAGCCGTGAAGGAGATGCAGGCAACGCTCGCCGGGGACGTCCTGGGCAGCATGGACCGGCGGTTCCAGACGGTGGCCGACCAGCTGCACAAGGAGACCCAGTCCACCGCAGAGGCGATGGTGAAGGTCGCCGAGGTGATGGGCCAGAAGATCGACCGCCTGTCGGTGCGGATCGACGAGGGATACGGCAACGACATCCAGATCGTGATCGACCGCATGGGCGACGCGATCGAGGCGATGTCCGGCCGCTCGCGGCGCGAGGAGCCGTTCGACCTGTAGGCGTGCACCCGGGCGGCGCCGGCCGCCCGGGGCACCGTCTCACGCCAGTCGGATCAACGCCTCGCCCCGCTTCACCGGGTACTCGGTCGTCCCGTCGCGGTCCACGGTGACCCACAGGTCCACGGTCGCGGTCCGGGCATCGGCGTCGACCGCCCGCACGCGACCGCCCGCCACGATCGTGTCGCCCATGGCCACCGGCGACCGGAACACCGCCTTCAGCCGCGCCACGGCCGCCGGGTCGCCCACCCACTGGACGAGACACGACGAGAGGTGGCCCAGCGTGAACATGCCGTGGGCGATGATCCCCGGGAAGCCGGCCCGGCGGGCGACCTCGTCGTCGAGGTGCAGCGGATTGCGGTCGCCGGACACGTCCGCGTAGTCGCGGACGTCCTGGCGGGTCACGACCCGCGCCAGCGTCGGCAGCTCGTCGCCCACCGCGACCTCGTCGAACCTCACGGCGCCGGTCCGCGTTCGATCATGGTGGCTCGCGCCGTCGCGACCGGCTCGCCGGCGGCGGACGTCAGGTCCATCTCGATCGTGAGGAACCCGTGACCCCCGCGCTCGCGGATCGCGGCGATCCGGGCCGCCACCACGAGGGTCTCCCCCACCGCCGGCGGCCGGTGCCACACGTACTCCTCGTCGCCGTGCACCACGCGCGCGAAGTCCAGGCCCAGCTCCGGATCGGAGACGATCTGCCCGAAGACGGCGAACTCGGCCACCGTCGCGAAGGTCGGTGGGACGCCCGGCGCCGTCTGCCCCACCGCCTCGGCGAAGGCGCGGACGCGCTCCGGCTCGACCGTCAGCGTCGTGCTCGGATAGTGCTTGCCCACGACGTTCGCGTTCACGCGGCGGACGCTACCCGGCGATTCCGCCGTTCGCCAACCGCCGTCGGCCGGACGGGGCAGCCGCGAAATCCCCCGCCGGAGGTACGTGCGTCGGGTGTCCTACAGCCATACCATCAGTCGCGATGGGATCGGGGGGGACCCACACGCAGTCTGAGGCGATCACGGTCGTGATCGCCGACGACCACCGTGCCTTCGGCGAGGCCTTGGAGGTCGTGCTGGCCCAGGAGGATGACCTCCAGGTCATCGAGGTCGTCACGGACGGCGCCTCCGCGCTGCAGGCCGTGGCCAAGCACGATCCCGACGTGGTGATCATGGACATGGCGATGCCGGGCATGGACGGCATCGAGGCCACGCGCAAGATCCGCGACGAGGGCAGCCACGCCCAGGTGATCGTGCTGTCCGGAACCGAGGACGACCTCGCCATGGGGCGGGCCGTGCAGGCCGGCGCCCGTGGGTACCTGAGCAAGACCGAGGCCGTCGGCGACCTCCCCGGCGCGATCCGCCGGGCCTTCCACGGCGATTCACTGAATCCCGAGGAGGAGGTCAACCTCTCCCTCAACCGGCTCCAGCGGCGGCGCCAGCAGGAGGGCGGGCTGGAGCAGCGGATGCGACGACTGACCCCGCGCGAGCTGGAGATCCTGCAGCGGATCGCCAACGGCGAGACCAACGCGCAGATCGCGAAGGAGCTGCAGATGAGCCCGAACACGCTTCGCACGCACACGCAGAACGTGTTGACGAAGCTCGGGGTGCATTCGAAGCTCGACGCGGTCGTGGCCGCCATCCGCCACGGCAAGGTGTCCGCGACGCCGCCGCTGGGCGGCGACCTGAAACCGGCGGAGGGTCAGTAGCTCCGGGAGCTCAGCGCGTCTCGCGGTGCACCGTGTGCCCGCGGCACCAGCGGCAGTACTTCTTCAGCTCGATGCGGTCGCGGTCGTTCACGCGATTCTTCACCGTGTTGTAGTTGCGTCGCTTGCAGTCCGTGCACGCGAGCGTGATGTTCGGTCGATTGTCGCCCTTGGCCATAGCTCCTACTTCACGATCTTCGTGACGCGGCCGGCGCCCACGGTGCGGCCGCCCTCGCGGATCGCGAAGCGCAGGCCCTCCTCCATGGCGATGGGGGCGATCATCTCCACGGTCATCTCCACGTTGTCCCCGGGCATCACCATCTCCACGCCCGAGGGCAGGTTGGCGGTGCCGGTGACGTCGGTGGTGCGGAAGTAGAACTGGGGGCGGTAGCCGTTGAAGAAGGGGGTGTGGCGGCCGCCCTCGTCCTTGGACAGGATGTAGACCTGGGCCTCGAAGTCGGTGTGCGGGGTGATGCTGCCGGGCTTCGGCGAGCACCTGGCCGCGCTCGACGTCGTCCTTGTCGATGCCCCGCAGCAGGATCCCCACGTTGTCCCCGGCGCGGACCTCGTCCAGGAGCTTGCGGAACATCTCGAGGTCGGTGGCGGTGGTCTTGCGGGTGTCCTTGATCCCGACGATCTCGATCTCGCTCATCTTGGCGAGCGTGCCGCGCTCCACCCGGCCGGTCACGACCGTGCCACGGCCGGTGATCGAGAAGACGTCCTCGATCGGCATCAGGAAGGCCTTGTCGACGTCGCGCTCGGGCTCGGGGATGTAGGTGTCGCAGGCGTTCATCAGCTCGTCGATCTTGGCGCCCCAGGTCTCGTCGCCCTCCAGGGACTTGAGGGCGGATCCCACGATCACGGGCACGTCGTCGCCGGGGAACTCATAGGAGCTCAGCAGCTCGCGGACCTCGAGCTCCACCAGGTCCAGCAGCTCGGGGTCGTCGACCATGTCGGCCTTGTTCAGGAAGACCACGATGTAGGGGACCCCGACCTGGCGGGCCAGCAGGACGTGCTCGCGGGTCTGGGGCATGGGGCCGTCGGCGGCGGACACCACCAGGATCGCGCCGTCCATCTGGGCGGCGCCGGTGATCATGTTCTTGACGTAGTCGGCGTGGCCGGGGCAGTCCACGTGGGCGTAGTGGCGGTTCTCCGTCTCGTACTCCACGTGGGCGATCGCGATCGTGATGCCGCGCTCGCGCTCCTCGGGGGCCTTGTCGATCTGGTCGAACGGGGTGAAGTCGGCCATCCCCTTGTCGGCCTGACGCTTGGTGATCGCCGCGGTCAGCGTGGTCTTGCCGTGGTCGATGTGGCCGATCGTGCCGATGTTGACGTGAGGCTTGTTCCGCTCGAACTTCTTCTTGGCCATGCCTTCGACTCCTTCGAATCTCCTGGGGCGCATCGAATCCGTAGCGGCGGGTGGACTCGAACCACCGACACAGCGATTATGAGCCGCTTGCTCTACCTCTGAGCTACGCCGCCGCGCTCAGCCGCCCAGTCTACCTGCGGGAACGCGGCGCGACGACGTCGCGGCGCCCCGCCCTTGCGAGCCCTCCGCGGCGCGTCGCAGGGAGGAACGGGTTGCAGGGCGAGATCAGTGGTGGAGGGTGATCGTCACGCGCCGCGATCCGCTCTTCCTACAGGTGTGGCTGTGCGGATGGGTGCCTCCCACGAAGCCTCCGAACCGGACCTGCCAGGTCGCGGTCCTGCGGAGCACCCGGTTGAATCGATAGAAGCCGTTCGAATTGGTCTCCGTCGCCTTCACGGGGTGGTGGTTGCGGTACAGCTTGACCGTTCGGTGGTTGCGGCACGTGGCGTGCTGCGCGATCAAGCGTCCGAAGAAGGCCACATCGTCCCCCCGGCGGACGTTCCGGTCACTGACGTTGAGCGTGAGGCTCGTCGTGTCCGTGAAGGTGTGCGCACTCACCGACTCGATCGATCCACCCACGAGGAGCGTGGCGGACACGAGCAGCGCAAGGATGCTCTTCGTCTTCATTTCCCCCCCGATCTCCCCACACCGCGGAAGCCGCGCGGGGAAGCGTGTGCACCACCACGGTACTCACGTTGCATCGCCCCCAGCAACCTCCGCCTGAAGCACAACCTCCCTCCCCCCTCGGCGCCGGCTTGGCTCCGATCAGGGGCCGGTCGAGGGAGTAGGTTCTGAGGACGTGCCGAACGACCAGCAGCTCACCGGCCCGGCGCCGCCCACGCGGGATCCTGCCCGGACCCGGACGCGGGTCCGAGTGCGCCAGGGGGGCCACCGGCGGCCGGGATGGCGTCGAACCCCCCTCCGCCTGGTCCTGTCCCTCGTCGGATTACTGCTCGCACTGGCGATCGTCGACCTGCTGTGGGCCGCCTACACGGTCGGCCGCAACCTGTCGGCCGCGCGCGACGACCTGGAACAGGGGGCGGTCGAGCTCGTGGCCGGCGACGTGCACGGCGCGGCCTCCCGGTTCGCGTTCGCGGCGGGCGCCGCCGATGCCGCCCACAGCTTCCAGCGCCACCCCACGATCCAGGCCCTCAGCCTGATCCCGTCGTTCCGAGACGACATCGACGCGATGGACCGCCTCGCCACCGCCGGCCAGCTCACGGCGGAGGGCGCGGGGTCGCTCGCCCAGGCCGCGGACGCCGCGGGATGGGACGGGTCCGGCGCCCCGGCGATCTCCACCGGCGGGAGCATCGACCTCGCCGCCGTCCGGGCCGCGCTCCCGGGCCTGGAGGCCGCCAGGACCCGGTTCCGGGACGCGACCGCGGAGCTGGACTCGGTGGACGCGGACGCTCTGCTCGGGACCGTGCAGGAGCGATTCACCACGGCACGCGCGGTCCTCGCCGAGCGATCGTCCGTGGTGTCGACGGCGACCGACCTGGTGGATCTCATGCCGGCGATGTTCGGAGGCCACCACCGGTACCTGCTGGCGCTCACGAACCTGTCGGCGCCGCGTGGGACGGGCGGGTACTTCGGGATCTACGGAGTGTTGGACGCCGTCGACGGCCGGATCACGCTGGCGTCACTCGACGCGACCGATGAGGTGCCGCGGCTGCAGGAGTCCGTGGAGCTGCCGCCGGACGTGGCGCGTCGGTACGGGCGGTTCGGCGCCGGCACGACGTTCTGGGCAACCAACTACTCCCCCGACTTCCCCACCAGCGCTGCGGTGCAGCTCGAGATGGCCCGGGCCGCCGGCCTCGGCCGGCTGGACGGCGTGATCTCCCTCGACACGGTCTGGACCTCCTACGTCCTGGCGGCGCTGGGTCCCGTGGAATCCTCCGCCTGGCCGGAGCCCATCAGCGCCGAGACCGTGATGCCCGTGATGAACCACGACACGTTCCTGATCGAGGACGCCGACGAGGCCGACCGGGTGCAGAACCAGATCGGCCGCGACATCGTGCAGGCCCTCCTGGACCGCCAGCCTCCGCTGGGCGCCTTCTCCGCGGCCATGTCCACGGGGGCGGCGGAGCGACACGTCCAGGTCTTCACGCGCGACGTCGAGGCGGAGGCGATCATCGACCGGCTCGGCGCCGCCGGCCGGTTCGAGCCGGGCGCGAACCCGCTCGCCGTGGTGTGGCAGGACTACGTCGCCAGCCGGACCGGCTACTTCGTGGACCGGCGGGTCGCGCAGGCCGTCACCCTTGCCGCGGACGGATCGGCCGAGGTCGCGACGACGACGACGCTGACCAACGGCGCCCCGGCGGGACCGCCGTCCCCCCTGCTGGGATCCGGGGAGGACGGGGTGCCGGTCGGCTATGCGGCGATGCTCGCCAACGTGTACCTCCCGGCGGACGCCGAGAGCCTGCAGATGCGCGGAGGCGCGGTGCAGCTGCAGGAGCGGGAGTTCGGCCGGCCGGTTGCGCTCGGCCTCCTGGAGGCCGACCCCGGAGGCTCCGCGGACTTCACGGCCACCTACACCCGGCCGGCGGCGGCGAGCCCTGTCGGGTCCAGCCTGGAGTACCGGATCGAGTACCTGCCGCAGGCCAGCATCCGCCCCACCGCGTACACCGTGACGATCGAGGTGCCCGCGGGCGCGAGGATCGAGTCGGCCTCGGCCGGGATGTCGGTCGCGGGCGGCACGGCGACGTACACCGGAACGCCCACCCGGCCCATGAGCCTCTGGGTCCGGTACGCCCCGGGCTGAGCAGGGGCGGGGGTCCGGCCTCGCGCACGCCTCCAGGGGCCTGCGCGGCGGGGACGGTAGGATTGTGACCTCGACGCCCGGTCCTGGACCGGTAGCGAAAGGACGATGTGCAGCCCGATCCTTCCCAGCCCGCCGGCACCGATCTCCGCGAATACATCTCGATCCTGCGGTATCGGAAATGGAGCATCTTCCTGGTGACCCTGCTCGTGACGGGGTCGGCGGTGGCCTTCAGCCTGCGCACGACGCCCGTCTACACGAGCACGGCGCGGATCCAGGTGCTGCCTGCCCTGCTCCCCGGTACGACTACGACCACGCCCCCGATCATCAACATGGAGACCGAACGCGGCCTGGTGGACTCCGCCGCGGTCGCCGAGCTCGTGCGCGAGACCTCGAGCTCCAGGACCCGATCGACGGGATCCTGGGGCCTCTGGACGTCTCCGTCGAGGCCAACACCGAGATCCTCGACGTCGCCTTCACCGATCCGGATCCGGCCTCCGCCCAGCGGATGGCGAACTCGTTCAGCGAGCAGTACCTCGCCTTCCGCACCCAGCAGGCGTCGGAGCCGGTCAAAGCCAGGATCGCAGAGCTCCAGGAGCAGATGGGGGGCTTGCGCGATGAGATCGCGGGCCTGCAGGCGGACCTGGATGCGTCGACCGATCCTACGGAGCAACAGGGCTTCGAGAGCGATATCGACGTGGTCGAGAACGAGCTGGCCGACCTGAAGGGGACGGCCGACGAACTGGAGCGCGGACTGAGCTTCATCTCCCCCGGACAGGTGGTGCAGCCGGCCGAGCTTCCCCGCTCGCGATCGGACGCCGGGCCCGTGAAGAATGGCATCGTCGCGTTCCTGCTGGGGCTGGCGCTCGGCATCGGCTTCGCGTTCCTGCGCGAGCGCCTCGACGATCGGCTCCGCGGGCGGGACGACCTGGAGCAGTACCTGGGCCATCCCGTCCTCGCCGTGGTTCCGAAGGTCGCGAACTGGCGCAACAAGAGCAAGGTGCTGCTGGTCACCGTTGCGCAGCCGAAGAGCTCGGCGTCCGAGGCGTACCGCGCCCTGCGCACCAGCGTGCAGTTCATCGCGAGCAAGGAGCAGGCGAAGGTCATCATGGTGGTCAGCGCCGTGGCCGGCGAGGGTAAGACCACGACGTCGGCGAACCTGGCGGTGGTGCTCGCGCAGGCGGGGAAGCGGGTCATCCTCGTCTCCGCCGATCTGCGCAAGCCACGCGTGCACCGGTACTTCGATCTCAACAACGACAAGGGCCTGACGAACGTGATGTCGGGCGAGGATCCGCTCGACAAGGTCCTGCTGCAGACGGACACGCATAACCTGCAGATCCTCACGTCGGGGCCCACGCCCGCCCGTCCCGCCGAGCTCCTGCAGTCCCAGCAGATGGGCGTGATCATCGAGGACCTGCGCAACCGCGCCGACTTCGTGATCGTCGACTCCGCGCCGGTGCTGGTGGTCTCCGACACGCTGGCGCTGGCGCCGATCGTCGACGGGATCCTGTACGTGGCCGGGGCCGACGCCACCACCCGTCAGGCCGTCGGGCGCTCGCGCGATCAACTGGAGCAGGTCGGCGCGCACATCCTGGGCGGGGTGCTGAACAACTTCGATCCGCAGAGCGCTCGCGATCGCGGCTACGCCTACGGGTACTACTACCGCTACTCCTACACGGGCCCGCCGCAGGCCGCGGGCGTCCAGCCGTACGGCCTCGCCGTGCCTGGACGCCCCGCTGCCCCGAGGCCCGGCCACCATCCGCCCGCGAACGGGAACGGGAACGGCTCGGGCACCACGGCTCCCAGGCATCTCGAGGAGCCGGAGGGCGTCTGACGCCACCGGGCCCGTGCGGGCCGGGAGGGTTCGAAGGGGACCTGGTTCAGGCGACGACGTCGTTGCTCATCTGCGGCTGGGCCTCGTCGATCCGCACGATGGGATCGGCGAGGTCACGCCACATGAGCTGACGGACGAGGGCCGCCGCCTCCAGGCGGGAGTGCACCCGGAGCTTGGTGAGGATGTTCTGGACGTGCGTGCGGGCGGTCTGCGGGCTGATCAGCAGCGCCTGCCCGATGGACTCGTTGTCGGCGCCGGTGATCAGCAGCGACAGGACCTCCCGCTCCCGAGCCGTGAGCTTGCCGTAGCGGGCCGCGGTCTCGTCCCGGTCACGCCGTCGGCCGACGAGCGACCGGATCAGACCGGGCAGGCTGCCGGGGGGGACCAGGATGCCCTGCAGGTGCACGGCCCGGATCGCGTCGACGAGCTCGGAGATCGGGCTCTGCTTGGAGAGGTAGCCGCTGGCGCCGGCCTCGAACGCGTCCACCAGCGTCGCCGTGTCCGCCCGGGGGGCCAGCATCACCACCCGGCAGTCCGGGAGCGACTCGGAGATCGACCGGGCGGTCGCCAGCCCGTTGTAGCCACCGAGAGCCATGGAGACGAGGGCGACATCGGGCACGAACTCCGCCACGGCCTGCAGCGCCGCCTCCTCGTCGCCGGCCTCGGCGACCACGTCGACGTCCGGCTGGGCCGTGAGCACGATCCGCACGGCCTCACGGAACAGGCCCTGCTCGTCCGCGAGCAGCACCTGGATCGCATCACGTCCTGACGGATTCGTCACAACATCACCTTGTCGTTGGGGTCGAGAGTAGGAAGGTAGGTCAGAAGGCCTCACCCGCGCACCGTTCGGAGGACGTAGCCCACCCTACGACCGATGCCGTAGGCGCCCCCCGGTGGCGCCGCGCGTCACCCGGCCGGCAGGTCGGCCGTCTCGGCCGACGAGAACTCGTCCAGGTCGCCGCGCAGGAACGGGACCGGAACCGGAGGCGACAGCAGATCGTGAGCGGCGGCGAAGGCCACCGTGCTGAGCCGCGTGTGGACCTGGAGCTTCGTGAAGATGCTCTGGATGTGACTGCGGACGGTGTTCACGCTGATCGAGAGCCGGCGGGCGATCTCCTGGTTGCTGGCCGCCGTCGCCATCATGCGGATGACCTCCAGCTCGCGCTGCGTGAGCTGAGCGATCAGCAGCTCCTCGTGCCGCCCCTCGCTCCACCCGGCGGCGGCGCGACGCGCGACGCGCGTGGGAGCCACGCTCTCGCCCCTGGCCGTGCGCTGGATCGCGTCGACGAGCGAGACGGTGCCGGTGTCCTTCGTGAGGGTGGCGTGGAATCCCATCGCGGACGCCTGGCGCGTCATGCCGCTGTCCGCCTGTGGGGTCAGGGCGATCACCCGGGCCGCGGGGGCCGCCCGCATGACGGCCTTGCCGACCTCGAGGGCCCGGCCTCCGCAACTGTCCACGTCGACCAGGGCCACGCTCGGCTGCACGCGCTGGGCTCGATCGACGGCGTCCTGACCGCGGTTCACGAGCCCGGAGACCCGCATGCCGCGCGACTCGAGCACGGAGCTGATCGCCTCGGCGAACATGCCCGGGTCGGCGACCAGGAGCACGCTCATACCGGGGTCACGAATGGGAACGCTGCTGCTCTCCATCGGGGGGGGTACCTCGATTCTGGTCGGGGGGAGGGAGCTTCCGTATCGGGGGAGTGAATCGTATACGCCAAACCACCTACATGTACACCCGGCCTTTCGTCCAACTTCCTACGCCGACGCCGACGTGCCCATACGCAGAGGTTGCCGCGGACGTTCCGAACGCCGACGCCCTCCGTCCACGTGCCGGTCACACCGGCGACATACGCGGACCCCATCCTGGGTGCATGAACCCGACGAGAGGATACGAACGAACGGGCCCCCTGGATCACCCCCGCCTCCGAACCCAGGTCCACGGGGGAGATGCGGGAGGCGATATCATCCGACTCCCCCTCATGTTCTCGGCAGCGGAGGCCGAAGTTCCAGACATGAGCGGCGGCGCGCGGGAGTCCGGACCCAGGCAGGCCGAACGGACGTGGGCCGGCCTCGGGGCCATCACCGCCATGATCCTCACGGCCATCGCGTACGCCACCGCGGCCGGCATGGTCCTGCTGTGGGGAGCCCTCCAGGCGGCCGTGACCGGCGAGATCCGGAGCGCTCGGTGGATCCTCGCGGCGATCCTGCTGTCCCCGGTGGTGTGGGTCGTGCGATCCCTCCGCCGACGCACCGGATGAGGCGGCCGGACCGGACGGGCGGAACGATCGCCTAGTAGGCGCCTCGGCCGCGGAGCACGGTCGGGATCGTCCGCAGCAGGATCTTCAGATCCAGCCAGAGGTTCCACTCCAACGCGTACCGGTACTCCAGCTGTGCCCGCTCCGCGTAGGAGATGTCGCTACGACCACTGACGGCCCATAGACCCGTGAGCCCGGGGCGCACGGCGACGATCTGCGGACCGCGCTCCCCCAGCAGCTCGAGCTCGTCCGTCGTCACCGGCCTCGGGCCCACGAGGCTCATGTGGCCGCGCAGGACGTTCATGATCTGCGGCAGCTCATCCACGCTGTATCGCCGCAGGAAGGCCCCGGTGCGGGTGACGCGCGGGTCGTCGCGGAGCTTCCGATACTGCTCCCACTCGATCAGCATCTCGCTGTTCGACTCGAAGTGCGCGGCCAGCACGGCCTCGCCGTCGGTCACCATGGTCCGGAACTTCAGCAGCGGGAAGATGCGACCGCCGCGACCGATCCGACGCTGGACGAACAGCACCGGTCCGCGGGAGTCCATGGCGATCGCCATCGCCACGAACAGCACGAGCGGCAGCATGAGGGCGAGCATGGTGAAGCTGACCACCACGTCCATCGCCCGCTTGAGGATGCTCTGGAACGGACGCCGCGGCACGACCGTCGTGAGCCGGGCGGCCAGCGGGATGGGCTCGACGCCGACCCACTCCTGCGGCAGCGGCGGTTGAGACTCGCCGCCCGAGACCATCACCGACTGCGCGGCGGGATACCGCACGGCCGACTCGGGCCGCGGGGCATCGTCCGCGGAGCGATCGGGAGCGCCGGCGGGCTTGGACGGCAGCCGGACCGCGGAATCGCGCCGGTTGGATCCCGCCACCTCGGGTGAGGGCAGGACCGGGTGGACGTTGCTGTCCCGCCTGCCCACTCCCACGTAGACCAGACCCGCCGCGCGCGCCGACACGGGGTCCACCGCGTTGCGGCCATCGACGAGCAGGGGGATCCGCATCTCCGAGCGGATCCGTTCCAGCGGCAGGTTGGCGAAGATCTCCCAGTCCGTGGCCAGGACCAGCGCGTCGGATCCGGCCGCGGCGCCGAGCATGTCCTCAGCGATCTCGATCACGCCGTCCAGGCGAGCCGGCAGCTCCGTGACGACCGGGTCGTACGCCACCACCTGCGCTCCGGCGCGGGCCAGCTCGGCCGCGATCTCCACGGCCGGCGAGCGGCGCGTGTCGTCCGTCGACGGCTTGAAGCTCAGCCCCAGCAGACCGACACGGCGGCCCTCGAGCGTCCGCAGATGGGTCTGCAACGTCTCGAGGACCCAGCATCGCTGGTCGTCGTTGACCTGGTTCGCCGCGGTGAGCATGCGCGCGGTGACGCGCTCGGTCTCACCGTCCGCGTTGAGGGCGATGACGTCCCGAGGGAAGCCACCGGTCCCCCATCCCAGCCCCGGCCGCAGGAACTCCGGGCCGATCCGCGGATCCAGCGCCAACGAGCGTGCGACGTCGTCGATGTCCGCTCCGAACCGCTCGGCGAGCGCGGCGACCTCGTTGATGAACGAGATCTTCACCGCCAGGAACGCGTTCGCGCCGTACTTCGACACCTCGGCGGTCTCCGGCGTGGTCACGAGCACCGGGATCGGGTACTCCACGTCCCTGACGCCCACCAGCCGGCGGAGGTCGGGGGGCAGGTCCCCCGCCGTGATCGGGCGGTACACGTCCACGACCGGGCCGACCGCCTCCTGCTGCCACGCGCCGACGACGATGCGCCGGGGTGCCAGGAAGTCCGAGACCGCGGAGCCCTCGGCCAGGAACTCGGGGTTCGCGGCCACGTGGATCGAGTGCGCGCCCTCGTCGTCGAGCAGCGTCCGGATCATCTGGAGCGTGCCGATCGGCGAGGTGGTGCGGTTCACGAGCACCGCGTCGTCGGATGCGTAGCGGGCCACGGCGGTCGTCGCCTCGACGATCCTGGAGAGGTCCGGCAGATCCGCCTCGTCCATCGTGGGCACGCACATGAAGATCACGTCCGCCTGCGGCAACGCCTCGGCGGGATCCTCGTGGACGGAGAGCATCTCCGCGTCGAGCGCGTGGTCGGTGAGCGCCTGGAGCCCCAGCTCGAAGAACGGCGCCCGACCCTGCCGCAACTCGCTGATGCGTGTGGGGTCGATGTCGTGGACCCACACGCGATGCCCGATCGCGGCGAGGCCGGTGGCGCACACCAACCCCACATGACCCGCTCCCATGACCGCGATGTGCACCACGCAACCCCCGGTGAGTCAGATCCAAGGCACGACCACATGTCGGTGCCGGTCGCTCGGACGGTAGAGGCCGGCCAGGCGGTGAACATCGAGCCAACGCCGTATCCAGCGCTACGCGCCTCACCGTTCGCGCTCTACGGTCGCGGCGACCGGTCGTCCCGCGCTCCCGACGCGATCGGGGTTCGTGGTGGCGCCCCCGTACGTCGCGACGGCCGGACGGCCGTACCTGGAGCTACGGCGTCGGTCGCATGAGCCGAGCGGCCCCCGCCGCTAGCTTCCGTCTGCAGGCGCATCGCGCCCGCATCGTTAAGTCATTTGGCAGCGATCATCCGGAGGTGTTCCGTTGGCCTTGGCGTCTGAGCGCCTGCACCACAACGATCCTGGGAAGGACGATGTCACCTCGATCCGTCCGCGGATCCTCCACGTCGCCACCCGGTACCTCCGAGGAGGCTCCGAGCGGCGGCTCCGCGACATCGTTCGCGCGATCCCGGAGGCCGAGCACCACCTGGTGGTGGGCTCCGACTCCGACGTCCACCTGGCCATGCGGGAGGTCGGTCCGGCGAAGCTCACGGTCATGTCATCGTTGGTCCGCGATCCCGCTCCGCGGCGCGACCTGGCGACGCTTCGCGAGCTCCGCCGCGAGATCATCATGCAACGGTACGACTTGGTGGTGAGTCACCAGTCGAAGGCGGGCGTCCTGACACGCATGGCCGCGTCACGGTCCGCGATCCCGGTCGTGCACTCGCTGTCCATGGCGAACTTCGGACCCGGCTACTCGCGCTGGCATAGTGCGCTCTTCCGCCATATCGAGACCAGGCTGGTCGAGCGCACCGCCGCCTACGTCGTGGTGGGCTCGGATCTCGCGCGGAGGTACGCGGAGATCGGGGCGCCGCCCGAGAAGCTGCACATCGTCCGCTCGGGCGTGACGCTCTCCGCGCCCGAGGAGCGCGCGGCCGCCCGTGCCGACATGTGCGCCTCGCTGGACCTTCCGGACGATCGGCCGCTCATCGCGTACGTCGGCAGCCTCGACCAACGCAAGAACGTGCTGGACCTCCCCCGCCTGCTCGGGGACTGCCTGGACGCCGGCGCGGCGCGCCGCCCGTACCTCGTGGTGGCGGGCGAGGGCCCCCTCGACGAACAGCTGCGGGAGGCGATCGGCGCGGCGGGTCTGAGCGAGGACGCCAAGCTCGTGGGATTCGTTCGCGAGCCCTGCGCGCTGATCCGCGCGGCCGACGTCGTGGTCCTGCTCAGCTCGGCCGAGGGCGTGCCCCAGGTCCTCGTGCAGGCGGCCGCCGCGCAGACGCCCTTCGTGGCCTACGCGGTGGACGGGGTCCACGAGCTGATGGATCTCGGCGCGGAGGGCGTCGCGGTGCCGCTGGGCAACGTGCAGGCCGCGGCGGCCGCGACCCGGGCGCTCCTGGCCCGTGGCCGGACCGCCCCGCGTAGGTCCATCGACTTCTCGGCGTGGAGCCCGGAGGCGATCAGCGCCGGATACCGGCGCGTGATCCGAGACGCGTTGACCCAGCCGGCCGGCGCCTCGGGCTGGCCCTCCCTCGAGGCGGTGACGACATGACGGACCCGACCACCATCGGCAGCGAACCTTCAGTGCAGCGTGACGGATCGAGCCCGGAGCCGGGCCACGGGACGAACAGGCAGACCGGGCGGCAGCGCGCCGGCCGCGCGACGCAGCTGCCCAACTTCATCGTCATCGGCGCCATGAAGTCGGGCACGACCAGCCTGTTCCACTACCTGCAGTCGCACCCGCAGGTCTTCATGTCGCCGCTGAAGGAGGTCGACTTCTTCGCCGGCGAGCTCAACTGGGACCGCGGCCTCGACTGGTACCGACGGCAGTTCACCGGCGCCGGGCCGGAGACCGTCGCGATCGGCGAGGCATCCACGTCGTACACGAAGTACCCCCAGTACACGGAGGTGCCGGACCGCATCGCCGCCACGCTGCCCGACGTGCGACTGATCTACGTGGTCCGGGATCCCATCGAACGGATCCGCTCCCACTACCAGCACCGGTCGCTGATCGGGGCGGAGCGCGAACCGCTGGAGGTCGCCGTCCTCACGGACCCACGCTACGTCGACTGCAGCCGCTACGCCTTCCAGATCCAGCAGTACATGCGGGTCTTCCCCCGCGAGGCGCTCACGGTCGTCAGCTCGGAGGCCCTGCGCAGCGACCGCGAACGGACGATCCGCGACATCTACGGGTTCCTGGGCGTCGACGAGACCTACGTCTCGGACACGCTGGACAAGGAGTTCTACCGCACGGACGAGCGAGCCGGCTACCCGCCCATCGTGTGGTGGCTCCGGCGCACCGTGAAGCGCTACATCCCTGCGGGCAAGCGTGCGAAGGAGCTGATCGACCACGTGCTCCCGTCGTCGCTGGGCCGCACCCCCTCGGAGAAGGCGCCGGCAACGAAGGAGTCCGCGTTCACGATCTCCGACGACGTCCGCGAGCAGCTCGCCGAGCGCCTGCGCGACGACGTCCGGGATCTGCGCGCGTACATGCCGGAGGGATTCGACGGATGGGGGCTCGCGTGATCCGCGCGACCTCCGTCCCACATGACCAGCGAGGAGAGAAGGGGTGGACGACGTGAACGAGGTCACCGCGATCGTGCTGACCGGAGGCAGTGGGAGCCGGTTCCACGGCTCGTACATCCCCAAGCAGTTCGTGGAGATCGACGGCAAGCCGATCCTCGCCTACTGCCTCGACACCTACGAGTCCCTGCCGATGATCGACGAGATCGTGCTCGTGATCAACCAGAAGTACGAGCAGCTCTACTACGACATCTGCTCGACGTTCGGCTACCTGAAGGTCAAGACGTTCGTGCCGGGCGGGTCCACGCGGCAGGAGTCGGTGGCGAAGGGCCTGGCGGCGATCGAGCCGTGCGAGATCGTCGTGGTCCAGGACGGCGTCCGCCCGTTCTCCTCCGAGAAGTCCATCTTCGAGGCGATCGAGGCCGCCAGGGTCTACGGCGCGGCCGACGTGGTGGTGCCCACCCTCGACACGATCGTCGAGGAACGCGACGGGTTCATCGTCAACATCCCCGACCGGACCCACCTCCGCAACGGTCATGCGCCGCAGACCTTCCACTACGACGTGCTGACTCAGGCGCACGAGCACGCGCGCGCCACGGGCGCGGTCAACGCCACGGACGACGCCCAGCTGGTGCTGGCGAGCGGCGGGCAGGTGCGCGCCGTCGAGGGCTCCAACGAGGGCTTCAAGGTCACGACCAACATCGACTGGCTGTTCGCCCAGCAGGTCCTGGAGGCGCGCCGGCGGGGATGGCTCGGTTGACCGGTTCGACCCCGGATCTCGCATCGGATATCGCGCCGGACGGCGCGACCGACGTCACCGCCTATCGCCTCACGCATCCCTTCCGGATCGAGGCGGTGGAGGGACGGATCGACGTGCCGGAGCCCGGGTGGGTCCTCCTGCGGCCGCTGCGCCTGGGCATCTGCGGATCGGACCTCAAGCTCTACACGGGGGCTCGCGAGCGAAGCGCGCTGCTCAGGAAGCTCCCACTGGCACTCCTGCACGAGGGCGTGGCGGAGGTCGTGGCCGTGGGTCCCGGGTCTCCGTTCTCGGTGGGTCAGCACGTGGTCCCCTCCCCTAACGTGCCGTGCACGATCGCCTTTCCGGATCGCTATCCGGACCTGGATCACGCGTGCTACGCCTGCCGCCCCGGCGGGGCCGGCGCCAACTACTGCATGGACGGCGAGTTCCTGTCGAGCAACGTCGACGGGATGGCCCGGACGGCGTTCCTGCACCCGGCCGAGTGCACCGTCCCGATCCCGGACGGGGTCGGCGACGCCGTCGCCGTGCTCGCCGAGCCGCTCGCGACCGTGCTGGCCGGCCTGGAGCAGGTGAAACCAGCATCGGACGGTCGGTTCCTGGTGATCGGCAACGGCACCATCGGCCTGCTCACGCTGATCGCGCTCCGCGCGGCGTGGGAGGCCGAGCCCGACCGCGTCGTGGTGACCGGCCGGCACTGGGACGAACGCGCCGACGCGGTCGACGGCCTGGCGACGCACGTCGACGAGTCGGAGACGGCGACCGTCGCCGACCTGGGCGGGCGGATCGACGTTGCGTTCGAGTGCGTCGGCGGCGACGCCAACGCCGGGACGCTCGCGTTCGCGATCGACATGCTCCGTCCCGGCGGGACGGGCATCATGTTCGGACCGTCCGAGGGGCCGCTGCAGTTCGACACCCGGAAGATGATCGGCAAGGGCCTCAACATCGTGGGGTGCAACCGGGCACTCGTCCGGCACTTCACGGAGGCGCTGGCCCTGGCGGCCCGGCCGGAGATCGGCTCCCTGCTCGAACGAGCGCTGGCGCCGAAGGAGTTCACCGTGCGAGGACCCTCCGATCTCGACGACGCCATGTACTACGCCTGGACCAAGACCGATGCCGGCCGCGCCATCACCCTGTGGTGACCGCCGCGCCGATCCGCCCCGGGACCTGGGCGGACGCCGCCCGGCCCATCGTCGCTCCGGACCAGGCCGGCCTACGGCCGGGGAGGCACGCCTTCGTACGTCGCCCGACGGATGCCGTGCCTGCGCCGCTGTCTACGATGCTCCCCAACGCTCCGTACCCCCCGATCGAGGAGACCGCCGCTATGGCTGAGACGAGCGCGTCACGATGAGCTACACGCTGGAAGAGGTCCGGGTCGCCGCGAAGCGAGAGATGTTCCGCGCCGGCCCACGCATGCGGTTCGTGATGCCACGCATCTCGGTTCGGATCACGCGATGGATCCTGAACCGCGATCTCGCGATCACGCCCAATCAGGTGACCGCGGTCTCGGCCGCGCTGGGGGTCGGCGCCGGCCTGCTGTTGCTCTACCCGTCCGGCATCGTCGCCGCCGTCGCCGCCTTCTTCGTCTATCAGCTGCACATCCTCACGGACTACGTCGACGGCGAGATCGCGCGTGTCCGCAACCTGGCGAGCAGCACCGGCGCCTACTACGACCTCATGGTGGGTCGCCTGACGAAGCCGATCGTCCTGTACTCGGCCGCGATCGGCAGCTACCTGCTGCACACCGGCGCGCCCAGGGCGGAGATCGACCTGGTGCTGGGGGCGTTCATCATCTTCGGGTTCCTCCTGGACAAGGAGGCCGTGGACGTCTGGTATCGGTCCAATGCCGGCAAGGCGGACATCGAGGACACGTACGCCGTCAGCTCCGAGCACGCCGTGCGGGGCCGCAAGCGGCCTGCTGACCAGGATCTTCGTCGGCTCGCGCAGCATCCCGGCCTTCCTCGTCTACCAGATCGTCGCGGCCGTCGCGATCGAGCTGGGCGTGCGACACCTCTTCTCGATCGGGTCCTACGACGTCACGCCGCGGAGCCTGATCCTGATCTGGTTCGCGATCACGTTCCCGGCGCTGGCCGCGGCGCGCAGCGTGTACATCGCCCGCACCGGACATATCCCACGCCGCCAGGATCTCGTGCGCGAGGACTGAGACCGGCCACAACCGAAGACCCGGGGGGAGGGGGGCATCGTGAGGCGAGGCATCCGGCGGGTCGTGTTCTGGGTCGTCTCCACGGCGGTGCTGCTCGCCGCACGGCCGGGGTCGGTCGTGGCGTTCCCCACCAAGCTGGCGACGAACGGGAAGCTCGACTTCACCTACGGCGTCACGGTGAAGGAGGCGGGCGGACCCGGCACCACCTACAAGCCCGAGAGCAAGCTGTTCTACACGGGGGAGGTCGGCGAGCCGCTCCGCTGGTGGGCGGTCTTGGGCACGTCCGGGCCGTCGCCCGCCGCCGGGGTGTGGCTCTTCGAGCTCGAGAACCACGAATGGGATCCGGAGATCCTGCTGCCGGGCGCGGATCCGTGGGCGAAGGCCGACGTCGAGTTCGCGGGCGGCATGCTCACGATCGCCCTGCGGGACAACCAGGACACCGCGAGGGCAGCAACCCGAAGCTAGAGCACGCTGTACTCGATGCACGTACCTGGGGAGCGACGACTGGGGACCGCTCGGCGGGCCCGACGGCGATCACCACGAACAGTCCCGAGACGCTCACGATCGCCCGCGACAGCATGGGCCGCGTGTGGACCACCTACGAGTCGGGCGGCAAGATCAGGGTGGGGTACACGGCGCCGTTCGGGACGTCGTTCACGTTCTTCACGCTCTCCCAGACCAACGTGAAGGGCGACGACATCTCGTCGGTCACGGCCTTCGGCGGCAACCGCATCGGCGTCTTCTGGTCGGACCAGAACTCCCGCCGCGACCTCTTCGCCTGGCGCTCCGATACGGACGCGGTGAGCGCGGGCTGGCACTACGAGACGGCGTACGGCACCGGGGTCGGCGGCTGTCCCACGAGCACGTCGCCGCTCTGTGCGGACGACCACATCAACGTCAAGGTCTATCAGGGCGAGATCTTCGTCGCGATCAAGTCGAGCCTGAACGACGCCCCGTCGCCGGCGCCCGGCGACCCGCTGATCTCCCTGCTCCGTCGGAGCGTCGGCGGGGTCTGGTCCGCGTCGACGGTCGCCACCGTCAGCCAGAACGTGACCAGGCCGGTCGTGATCCTCAGCCCGAGCCAGTCGAAGATCTGGGTCTGGGGCACGCGCGGGAGCGAGGTGGACGTGTGGGAGAGCCCGTTCAGCTCACCGTCGTTCACGAGCACCGCGTTCGTGCCCTGGGTCAAGGGCGTGAAGGCGAACGACGCGACCTCCACGAAGCAGGTGACCACGCTCGAGAGCGGCGTGGTGGTGGAGGTGTCGGTCACGGCCAGGAACCAGTACTGGCACAACGAGTTCCTGCCGACCGGCTGATCGGCGGCGGCGCCCCGGCGCGCGCCGGGCCGGCTAGCGCTGGGGGGTCGGAACCGCCGCGGAGAGGCGCCGGCCCTCGTCGAGGTACCGGTGACCGCCGACGGTCGAGAGCCGGACGGAGGCCCGGTAGCGCCCGTCCGCGGTCTGCGTCGTCAGCGTCTCGGCCCCGGTCGCCGTGTCGCTCGCCGGGATCGCCTCCCCGTGCTGGGACGCATCCCGGAGGGCCTCGCGCAGGACGCGCCCGTCGACGCTGCCCGGGCGGTCGATGCCCTTGAGGTGCAGGATCGTCGGCACCAGGTCGACCTGGGCGACGGGCAGCGTCGAGACCGACCCCTGCCCGCAGGTCCGGGCCCGTCGCGAAGAACGTCGAACGCATGGCCCACGGGCTCAGACCGCCGTGGCCGCTGTGCATCGCGCGCGCTCCGTCGGTGGTGGTGGTGACCTCCGTCCCGGCAACCCCGAACTCGTTCGCCTCGTCGCTCCACGCCAGCGTGAACAGGATGTCGCAGCCCCGCTGCGTGTTGCCCGCGTTCGCCAGCTGCAGCGAGAACGTGCCCTCGACCCACCCCTCGCCCTCCTGCCGGCTCATGGTGGGGGTCGCGGCCGGATCGACGCGCGGCGTGAACACGACCCCGATCCACGGCTGCTCCTGGAGGAAGCGCACGATCCGCTCGATCCGGTCGGGGTCGTGGCCCCGCACGTGCACCTGCGCGGAGGGGCCGCCGCCGGCCACGACGACGTCGTCGCTGCGGATGCCGTCCTTCAGTCCCGCGTCGACCAACGCCCGCGCGACGTCCACGGACTCCGTGTTGCGGGTCACGCCGTGATCCGACATCACGAACAGGTTCGTGCGCGACCGCAGGTCCAGGCGCTCGAGCGTCTCGAGGATCCTGCCGATCTCGCGATCGACGTTCCGTAGGGCGGCCCGCGCCTGCGGCGAGCCCACCCCGTACGCGTGCTGCATGTGATCGGGCTCCGTGAACCAGTCGATCACGACGTCCGGCGCCGAGCTCCGGGATCACGTACTCGAGCAGCACCTGCTGGGTCCAGCGGACGAGCGCGTCACGGGGGCGCGTGTGCCCGGCCTTGCGGGGGGCCGGACCGAACCGATCCAGGATCGCGCGGTTCACGTCGTCCGGGTAGGCCACGCGGACCCCCGGATCCAGCTCGCCGTTCACCAGCACGCCGACCCCCTCCGGCGCACGGGGGTTCAGCAGCAGCGCCGACCCGGTGGAGGCCGACGACACGGCCGCCAGCTTCATGCCGGAGCCGGCGAGCATCTCCCCCAGGGTCTCCGCCAGCACGAGGCGGCCACCGAGGGCCGACTGCGCCCGCAGCAGGTCGGCCGCGCGGCCGGTGGTCATGGCGGCGCCGGCGTCCACCTGCGGCAGGTAGACGGTGTTGTGCATGATGCCGTTCGTGCCCGGATACGCGCCGGTCGCGATCGCCGCCGCGTTCACCCTCGTCGCCGTCGGGAACACGGAGTGGGCATGCTCGAACGCGATCCCCTCACGGCGGAGCCGATCCAACGTCGGCGTGTCGGCGGCATCGATCGAGTCCGGGCGCAGGCCGTCGATCACCACGACGAGGACCAGTGGCGGCAGGTCGGCCGCGCTGGTCGCGATACCCGCGGCCCCGGCCCTCGCCGACGGACGGGCGCGGGCCACCTGCCATCGCAGGCGGTTCGCCCGGCGCACGACCTTGCGTCGCGCCCTCCCGAGCACGGTCGGGAGCGGCATCAGGGAGTGATCGTCACGACGGCGTCGAGCGGCACCCCGTGGTTGCGCTCCGCGTACGCCTGCAGGATCGCGAGGCCCACCATCCGCAGCGCCGCGTCGTCCCGCTCGGTGAGGTCCAGCGGGCGGAAGTTCGGCACGAAGGCGGCGAGCTCGCGGTAGGCGGACTGCTGACGGACCGTCTCCTCGACCGTGAGCTCCTTCTTGCGCTCGGCGATCACCGCGGGGTCGCCCTCCAGGAAGAACGTGAGATCGGGCGCGGGGATGACCGTGGTGCCGAGGCGGCGGAACCACCGCGTGCGGACCTTCGCGTTGTTCACCCGGAACAGGTCGTAGGCGTACCGGTCGGCGAGCACGATGCCGTGCGGAGACAGCTTGGGACGCACCTGCACCCAGTACCGCAGGATCTCGTCCGCCGTCACGTGCAGGGCGCCGCGCAGCCGGCGCGGGGTGACGTCGCGGATCTCCTGGGCCTTGCCGTCGCCGTCCTTCTTCACGCCGTGCAGCCGCCGCGTGAGCTTCCTCGTCGGCAGGACCGGCTGGCCGCTGCCCATGTACACCTGACGCACCGGGAGCACGGCCTGCTGCTGGCCCAGCAGCTCCGCGATCAACGCGGTCGTGGAGGACTTCCCCGAGCCGTCGGGACCCAGGAAGCAGACGAACAGCCCGCGCGGCCGGGCGCGGAGCCTGGCCTGGGTGAGGGCGCTCCGCACCTCGAACATGGGACGGCGCCACGAGTTCGCCCGGTGGCGGCGGTCGATCGCGCGCTCCAGCTCACCGCGCAGGGCGAGCAGCTCCGACTCCGTCCGGACGGTGCCGAGGCGTACCGCCAGGTCGGCGCCGAGGTCCGGCAGCGCGGCCAGCTCGATCTCCCCCGGGTACTCCAGCTCGATCGCGACCACGCGGCCACGGTACTTCGACTTCAGCGCTCGCTTGTTGAGGGCCGCGTGCAGGAGGATCGCGTAGCCCTCCACGCCGGGCGAGGGAACCCACACCCGTCCGGAGCGGCGCCGATCGGTCAGCAACACGTCGGCGTCGATCAGGCGGCGCCCGCGGTACTGCATCGACGTCTGGATGTCCACGTGGAGGAAGAGGCGGCCCGTGAGGTCGCCCGCCGCCACGTCGAAGCTGTGATGCTCGATGCCCCGGTAGGAGCGCACCAGGAACAGGCCGCCGCGGGAGACGACGCCCTTGATCACGAGCTCCACAGTGTCCGCGTCCTGGGGGTGCACGATGATGTCGACGTCGTGCCCGATCCGGTCTGGCAGGTCCTGGTGGTTCCGCAGGATCACCCACCGGGCGCCGGCCCGGTCCAGCGCGTCGGCCAGATCGCCGAGGAAGGCGGCCGGCCAGCCCGGACCCCCGTCGTCGCGCAGCTCGACGTCGGTCGTGGCCACGTTCGTCCGGGCGGCGTGCTCGTCGGTCTCATCGATCATGGCGTCGGTCCTCCTTGGGGGGTGGTCACAACCATCGGACCCGCGTGGTGTCCTGGGACCCGGACGCGGGTGCCGATGTGGATGTGGGCGTCGGTGCGTGTGCGGGTACGGCGGCGCCGGTCCGGTCGCTGGGCGATGCCGCTGCGGGTGGTCCGAACGCGTCCGCCCACGTGCCGGGGAACGCCGCGAGGGCCCGCAACACGGAGCCCCAGCCCTCGATCGAACGAGGCGAGTCCCCCGCCTGGACGATCTGTCGGACGAGATAGAAGGGGACGGCCACGGGAAGCCAGCCGAGCGGGACCCCGCCGTCGGTGAACGTGCGGACGAGCGCCTCGCGGCAGACGTCGGCGAGCCACCCCTCCTGCACGAACGCCGCCCGGAAGCCCACGGCGAACTGCGCCTCGGCGATCGCTCCCCACGAACCCAGATCTCCCCAGTGCGGCAGGGCGCCGCGGCCGCGACGCGGGATCGACCGGTAGCGGTCGAGGTGGTAGGCGGCCGAGCCCACGGCCTTGACCGGGTCCCAGATCGGGAGGTCGTCGAGCGTGGCCCGCTCCCAGTCGACCACACCGACCACACGGCCGCGTTCGACCATGATGTTGCCGGCCCAGTAGTCGCCGTGCGCCACCACCATCGGCAGCGAGGTGCCGACGAGCGCGCGGGCGTCCCGGATCGCGCGGGCGAGCAGCGCCGCCACGGCCTCGTCGCCGTCCAGCGCCGTGACGGCGGCGGCGGCGAGCGGCTCCAGCCGGGTGGAGATGAAGGCGTCGTCGACGACGATGGGGTGCGAGGACGAGCGCTGCAGCTCCAGGCACCAGGACAGCACGACGTCGAGCTGGGCGGCGACGCGATCGGGACGCAGCCGCTTGCTGGCGGTCTGCGCGACGAGGTGGTGACCCGAGACGCCGCTCTGCAGGTGCACGTCGATGCCGTCGATCTCATGCAGCCCCAGCGTGCGGGGCAGCGCCGGGCGCAGCGGGGCCGTCACGGCGCCCGACACGTCCCGCAGCGATGCGTCCTCCCGCTGGAGCGACTCGTTGCTCAGGCCGTACCTCGGGAACTTGGCCACGATCGGCTCGCGGCCGTCCTGCGGGAACAGCAGGACCGTCACCACACCGGTCCTCGGCCGCCGGTGTCCCACCACGAGCGGCTCGAGCCGCGCCGGCGCCGGACCCGGCATGCCGAGGCTCGTCCACGAGGACCGAACCAGCTCGTCCAGCTGCCGCAGGATCGTGGGCGGCGCGGTGCGTCCGGGGAGCACGGCGATGCGCCCCGGCGCGGCACGCAGGGCCATCCGGGCGGGCACGGCCATGGCGACGCGGCTGCGGAGCGCGTGGAACCGCGCCGCCAGCGCGCCGGCGCCGGGCGGGCGGTAGGCGAATGCCATGCGGCGGACGAAGTACCGGGCCGCTCGTCGATCCCTCGCGTCCACGAGGAACGCGGGACGGCGTGGCCCGGGCAGCGCCGACATCGTGCGATCCGCGCCGGCGGCGATCGCGCGGCGTGCGCGCCGGCCCAGGCGGAAGGGCCGGAACCCCACCACCACGGTGCCCGTCGGCCGGCAGATCCGAAGGGCCTCCCCCAGGATCCGCGATCGCCTGCGGCCGGCCGCCCGCAGATCGTCGATGACCACCAGGTCGAACGCGTCGTCGGGGAGCCGGGTCGCATGCGGTCGCCGGCCGACGGCCTCCCAGGCGGGCCCGGGGGCAACCTTCGGACCCACCACGACCGCCGACGACGCGAGCTCGGCCAGGTGCGGCCCCAGCCGGTCGCCGCCGAGCTGGCATCCGGCCTCGAACGGCGTCCCCGGCAGGAACGCGCGGATGTTCGCCCACACGTGATCCACGCTCTGCTCGGACCGGTTCGCCGGGAGGAACACGATCGAGTCGGGACCCGCGGCGGCACGCTCGGACCGGAGCCGACCGCTCGGCGCCGTGGCGGCGCCGCTGTCCACGCGTCCGCGGCGGGTCATGCGCGCACCTGGTCGCCGACCGGCCGGACGAGTCCGTGGAAGTGCAGCGCGGCCAGCAGGCCGAAGAGCGCCCAGGCGTGACGGTAGTGCAGCACCTCGTGCGTGATCGCGGTGAATCCCATGACCACCACCAGCCCGGCGAGGGCCGCGGGCCTGGTCAGCATCCGGGCGAACGCCGGCTTCAGCGGGCGCAGCGAGACCGCGAAGGCGCGCATCCCGATGCCGGCCACCAGGATCAGCAGGCCGATGACACCGATCACCCCCCGCTCGACGAGGGTTGCGAGGTAGTCGTTGTGCGCCTCCTTCACGCGTGAGGTGGTGAAGCCCTGGTCCAGCGTGGTCCGCGTGCTGGCCGGCCCCCGCCCGAGCAGGCTGCCGGTGCGATACAGCTGCAGGCTCTCCGAGAACAGGCTCGAGCGGCCCTCCACGCTCTTCGGACCGCGCGCCACGGACCTCGCCACGAGCGAGTTGGAACTGTCCTCGAGCGACGTCGCCAGGCCGCTGTCGACGACGTACAGCACGGCGCCCCATGTCAGGACGCCGATCAGGGCGGCGGCGGCGAGCGCGTTCAGCAGGTCGACCCGGCGCCAGATCGTCACCACGAGGGTCACGACGAGGCCGAGGCCGAGCGCGATCAGGGCCGCGTTCGAGCCGGTGTACACGATCGCCGCCGTGATCAGGACGATCGCCGCGACGCGGGGCATCGGCCGGCGGGGATGGCGTCCGAGGAGCACGATGAACAGCGACACCAGGAAGTAGTTGCCGGCCATGTTGGGGTTGTCGAACCACAGCTGCGCCCGGGCCCCGTCCGCGCTCTGCGAGCCCACGAGCCACCACTGGTGGGTGTTGATCGCCGCGATCAGGAGCGTGGCCCACGCGGTGGCGCTCCATGCCCACGTGGCCAGCACCAGCGAGAGATTCTCCGGCGACCTCGCGAACGTCATGAGCGCGGTGGCCCATGCCAGGAGGAAGACCTCCTGGAAGACGGCCAGGACGCCCGCCCCGGGATCGATGCCGAACTGAGCGGCCACCAGGCCGCTGACCAGCAGGATCGCCATGGGGATCGCGTACGGCACGTGCAGCCGGATCTTCTCCGTGCCGGCCCAGAAGAGGATCGCCAGGATCGAGGCGCCCATGAGGAGGTCCTCCGGGGAGATGTGCCCCGGCAGCTGCGGCTTCAGCACGGGGAACGCGGCGATCGCGATGCAGACGATGGCCTTCGGAGACCGATCGGCGCGAGCCTGCCGGGGTGCCGGCAGATCGATGACGTCGGGAGCGTCGAGGACGTACGTGTCCAGGGGGGACGCCTCCTAGGAGCTCTTGCGCGCCCTGCGGGACGCCTTCGGCTTCGCCGAGAGCCGCCGCAGGGTCGTGGCGAGCGGGCCGCGCCGGTACGCGATCACGCCGACCGCGGGCCAGCCGGTGAGGCTGAGCAGGTCCTTCGCGGAGTCCATCTCGGTCCGCTTGACCACCGTGGGGGTCACCACGACGATCCCGGCGGAGCCGTTCGCGTGGAAGGACAGCCGGTCCGTCTGATCCAGGACGCGGATCTTCAGACCGGAGACCGGGGAGTTCGCGGGGCCGGCCCCGGCCCCGTCCTCGTGCCGGGCGCCGCCGTTCGTCTGGGGCTCGATCGTGACCGTGGTGCTGTTGCCCGACGAGCGGCGCCGCGACCGCGACTTGCTGCGCGCGGCTCCCGGCTTCGGTGGGCTGGCGTCCAGGAGCGCGAGCGAGAGCGGCTCGAGGTCGAGGGCGGGCCCGGCCGACGTGAGCTCCACCGTCGCGACACCGCTGCGGGTCGCCTGCGCCCCGAGCTGCCAGCGGAGCCAAGGCAGCTCGCGCGAGGACGGCGTGGCACGGACGCTCGGCAGGACGGCCAGCACCGGAGCCTGCAGCTCGGCGGCGATCGCCCGCTTGCCGATCACGGTCGGGTTGTAGGCCTCGAGCAGGGCCGCGGCGACGACTCCGAGCACGAGGCCCAGCAGCCCGCCGAAGACGATGTCCTGCACGCGCGTGGGGGCCACCTCGGAGGTCGTCGACGGGCCGGCGTTGTGGACCACCAGCGGGAGCGGATACTCCACGAGGTTGCTCTCGCGCATGACCCTGGTGACGTCCACCGTGAGCGCGTTGGCCACCAGGGCGGCCACCACGGGATCGCGATCCGTGATCGCGAGGTCGATCGCACCGGAGCCGCCCACCGCCCGCACCACGACGTCGTCGGTGAAGCTCCGCGGGTCGCGGTCGGCCCCGACGCTGTTCAGGGCCTCGCGCAGGAGGGTGGGGCTCGTGGCGATGGCGGCGACCGTGTCCGCCGTCACGGGCGCGTCGGCGGCCCCGCCGGAGACCAGGATGCGCATCGAAGCCTGATAGGTGGGCGCCTTCTGCTGGGAGAGCAGGAACGGGATCAACAGACCGATCCCCGCACAGACCAGCAAGAGCTTGAAGTGCCAGAGCAGGCGTTGCGCAGCTTCTCTGAGTTCCACCGGGTCACTCCTGGACGTCGAGAGGCCCGAAGGTTACGCACGGCGCGTCGGCCCCGCATGCTCCAAGGTACGTACGGTGCCGTACCCCGCATGGACCACGACGATGTAGGCCCGTGGGACTAGCGTGTGTAGCCGGCCTCGCACCTGTCGTGCGGAACCAGGCCCCCCACCTGGACGAAAGGTAGGACCCTTGCAGACCCCCGCGCATGGGCTCGATCCGGCGACGATCCGCGGTCTCACGCAGCGGCGGCTCTCCCGCCGCGGCTTCCTGAGGACGGCGGCGATCGGCGCCGGGGCGGCGGCCCTCCCCTCCCTGCTCAGCGCCTGCGGCCCCTCCTCCTCCGCCGCCGCCTCCCACGGCTCCCCGGACTGGGACCAGTGGTGGCAGCAGCAGGAGGTCACCGGCCTGATGAGCTTCGCGAACTGGCCGTACTACATCGACCGGATGCAGGGCAACGTGCACCCGTCCCTCGACCTGTTCACGGCCCAGACGGACATCGTCGTCAACTACTCGCGGCCGGTCCGGGGCAACGCGTCGTTCCTGGAGAAGATCCGGCCGGCACTGGAGGCCGGGCGGCCGACGGGCTACGACCTGATCGTGATGACGAACGGGCCCTCGATGTCCACCTTGATCGACTCGCAGTGGCTGACGCCCCTGGACCACTCCTACCTGTCGAACTTCGACGAGCACGCGAGCGACCTCGTGCGCGACCCCCCGTGGGACCCGGGCAACCAGTACTCGGTCGCGTGGCAGTCCGGACTCACGGGCATCGCGTACCGGCCGGAGGCCGTCGAGGCCCTGGGACGCGAGCCCAAGAGCGTGGCGGACCTGTGGGATCCGGCGCTCACCGGACGGGTCGGGATGTTCCGCGACGAGATGGACCTGGGGAGCTTCGGCCTGATGAAGATCGGCGTGGACCCGCAACGGTCCTCGATCTACGAGTGGGCCGAGGCGGCCGACGCCCTGCGCGAGCAGCGCGACTCGGGCATCGTGCAGGGCTACTTCGATCAGGAGTACCTGCAGGCGCTCCAGCGCGGCGACATCTGGATCACGCAGGCGTGGTCGGGAGACATCTTCCAGGCGAACCAGCTCGGGCATCCGGAGCTTCGCTTCGTGACCCCCGACGAGGGCGCCATGCTCTGGACCGACAACATGATGATCCCCCTCCACGCGGCGAACCCCGCCGACGCCATGACCTACATGGACTTCGTGTACCAGCCCGAGGTGGCCGCGATGATCGCCGACTGGGTCTGGTACATCACGCCCGTCCCGGCCACGGAGTCGATCATCCGGGACGAGTACGGCGACGAGGCCGTGGCGAACAGCCCCCTGGTCTTCCCGGACGCCTCCTCGCTCAGCAGCTCGGCCTCGGCCGACGACGGCACGTCGAGCGCGATCGACACCAGCGAGTTCGGCGCGTCGCAGATGCTGCGGCGGTACTACGTGTTCCAGGGCGCGGAGGAGCTCGCCATCTGGCGGCGCTTCTTCGATCCCATCGTGGGCACGCCCGCGGACGAGAGCTAGGCGCGGCCATCGACGATCCGATCCCATCGAACGGGTCCGTCGGGAGTCGAGCCACCAAGCGGGTCGGCGGCGGCGCCCTCATCGCGCTCGCCGGAGGCGCGGTCTCCTTCGTCCTGTCGCTCGTGTGGCAGGGCGTCATCGCCAACCGTCTGGGCCCCGCCGGCGTCGGCGTGTTCCTGCTGGCGCTCGCGCTCTCCAAGCTCCTGGCTGAGGGCGGGGACCTGGGCGTCGACTACGGCATCCTGCGCCTCGGCGGCATCGCGCACGGCTCGGCCGACGCGGACCGGTTCCGCGCCCTGGTGTTCATCGGGATCCGCGGATCGCTGCTGTTCGGCTCGATCGCCGCGATCGCGCTCGCGATCGGGGCGCCGGCCGTGGCCCGACTCCTCAACACGCCCGCACTGACCGCGGCCCTCGTTCCGCTCGCGCTCGCGGTGCCGTTCACGGCCACCACCGAGGTCGCCCGGTCCGGGCTGCGTGCGATGGGCGACGCGACCCGCCCCGTCGCCTCGACGTCCATCATCGCCCCGATCGTGCGGCTGGTGACGGTCGTGTGGGCGGTCTCGATCCTGGTCTCGCCCGAATCGGTGGCCTGGGCCTACCTGGCCACCGAGGCCTTCGTCTTCGTGATGACGGCGGGCATGCTGTGGAGGACGCTGCCGGCGGGCGACCGGCACCGGTCGAACGCGGAGGGCCTCTTCCGGTTCTCACTGCCGATGTCCCTGAACCGGCTCCTCCTGTACGGCAACAACCAGACCGAGGTCGTGATCCTGCGGTTCTTCGCGTCGATCTCCGACGTGGGGGTGTTCGGCATCGCCAGGCGACTCTCCGTGCTGATCGGCTCCCTCCTGACCTCGGTCACCGTGCTGTTCAATCCCGTGGTCGCCGATCTGCACAACACGAACAAGACCGAGGAGCTGGACCACCTGTACAAGACCTCGACCCGGTGGTTGCTCACGCTGGGTCTGCCGATCTGCCTGGTCGAGCTGCTGTTCGCCGACGAGCTCCTGTCGGTGATGGGCAACGGCTTCCGTTCCGGGTCCTCGGCGCTCATCATCCTGGCGATCGGGCAGCTGGTGAACGTCGGGACGGGCGTCAGCTCGAACCTGCAGGCCATGGCGGGCCACGCGAAGCTCACGCTGCTCAACTCCCTGCTGTTCCTCTCGCTGTCGATCGCGCTGGACCTCGTGCTGATCCCGCCGCTCGGGGTGCTGGGGGCGGCGATCGCGGCAGCCACCTCGACGGTCATCGTCAACGTGCTGCGCCTGTGGCAGATCCACCGCCGACTCGGGCTGATGCCGTACGACCGGTCGTTCCTGCGCCCGATCGCGGCTGCCGTCCCGGCGAGCGTCGTCGCGGTGTTCTGCCCGCTGCCGGCGATGGGGCCCAAGCTGGAGCTCGCCGTTCGGGTCGGGCTGCTGGGCGTGACGTATCTGGGCGGGCTCGTCCTGCTCGGCTTCGAGACGATCGACCGCGAGATCGCGCAGGCCGCGACGGCGAAGGTGCTGGGACGCAAGCGAACGACGGTGTCCTGAGAGCGACCCGGGAACACGCGGCGACCGCGGTGTCCTGAGAGCGAGCCGAGCGGGACGGCGGGTCTACGCGGCGGCGTCCACCTCGACCACCGCTCTGTCGGTGATCCCGTCCCTAGTCTCGATCCTGAACACGTACACGGCCGGCCCGGCGAGGGGATCGGTCGTGTACCTCCATCTCGTGGTGCGTCCGAGGGTCCTGAGATCGGCGATGACAGCGAAGCCGGTGTCCGAGCCCGCCACGTGCATCAACACCTGTGCGCGCGAGACGATCCACTTGGCGGCGAGGTGACGGTCGCGAGGGACCACACCCTGGAGCGTCACCGAGGTCTCGTCATCGACCGTCGTCCGATGGACGCAACCGTCGCCGATCTCGACGCAGATCTCGGCGGTCGACGTGGCCTGAGCCGGCGGAGCCACGACGGACGCCAGCGACGCGCCGAGCATCGCCGTGATCCCGATCCGTCCCAGCCGCCTGAGCATCGCCGACCCTTCATCTGATATGTCGTGACGGGAGGGTCCGATCCAGTGTCGGCTCCCCGTCCGTGTCCGTCGTCTCCGTCCGTGTCCTGCTCGGTATCGGCGCCGCGAGCACGCTCGCCGAGGGGTCAACGGTCTGCCTGCGTTCGATCCCTCGGCCTACTGCGTCCGGACGTGGATCGCCGTCCAGCTCGGCGGTCCGGGCATAGGCGGTTCCGAGCCCGCACTGCCCGGCCCGCGCCGGAGTTCGGGTCGCGGCCGACCGTTCGGCACCGACGAGCTGCGGCGTCCGTGGGCACCGAAGTTCCCGCCCGATCCCCCGGAAAACCTGGGAGGAAGACCTTGGCCGAAGTGTGCGACCCGTCACAGAACCGAGCGGAGGCCGGCGCTACGGTGCGGGCATGTGTTCGACGGTGGGATCGGAAACGCGGGCCGCTGCGGGTGGCGGGAGCGTCGTGAGCGAGCTGGGCTCGGCGATCGATGCCCTGCGGGCCGCGGCGCTGCCCGAGCTGGCGGATGCCCGGATCGAGGCCGACCTCGCCGAGCTGCAGCGTGCGATGCGAGCTCCTGGAGGCCGAACGCCTGCGCCGGGTGGCCGAGATCGACCGGCGAGGCCTCTACGCCCACGACGGTCACCTGTCGACGGCGAGCTGGCTCGCCGCCACCCACCGGATGACCTGGGGCGCCGCCCGGACCTGCGTGCGGGTGGCCCGGGCGCTCGAGCAGATGCCCCGCACCCGTGCGGCACTGCAGGACGGGGAGATCTCTCTCGCAGCGGTGCGGATGCTGGTTGAGGCTCGCGCGATCCACCCGGAGTCCTTCGCCGAGGCCGAGCCCCTGCTGGTGGAGGCCGCCCGGATCCACCCGGTGGGTGAGCTGCGGCGGGTGGTGGCCTGCTGGCAGGACCGGGTGGAGGCCGAGCAGGACCAGGGGGTGGATCCCCGCTCGGCACGTCGGCGCCTGCACGCCTCGGTAACGCTCGGCGGGATGGTGCGGGTGGACGGGGATCTGGATCCCCTCACCGGGGAGAGCCTGCTCACGGCCCTGGGAGCCGTGCTCGACGCCGAGGTCCGGGCCCCGGGTGCGGGCGAGGTCCCCGACGAGCGCACCCCCGCCCAGCGCCGGGCCGACGCCCTGGGGGAGGTCTGCCGGGGGTTCCTGGACCGGGGTGACCGACCGGTGGTGGCCGGGGAGCGGCCCCACCTCACGGTGACGGTGCCGGTCGAGGTGCTCGCCGGCGCGCCCGCTGGCCGGGCTCGGACCGGAGCGCGGAGCCGGAGCGGGAGTTGGTCACGGAGCGGGAACCGACCCCTTCGGGACGGCCGAGCTCGACCACGCCGGTCCGGTCCCGCCGGAGCTGGTCCGACAGCTCGCCTGCGACGCCTCGGTGATGCGGGTGGTGCTGGGTGCTCGCTCCGAGCCCCTGGACGTGGGCCGGCGAACGCCGGTCGTGCCGGCCGCGCTGCGGCGGGCGGTGATCCTCAGAGACCGCCACTGCCGGTTCCCGGGCTGTGATCGTCCCCCGGCGTGGTGTGAGTGTCACCACGTCGACCACTGGGCCACCGGTGGCCGCACGGTCCTGGGCAACCTCCTGCTGCTCTGCCGGCGCCATCACGGCCTGGTGCACCGCCGCTGGTTCGGGCTCGCGATCGAGGACGGTGCCTTCGTCTTCCGACGCTCGGACGGATCGGTGCTGGCGGATCGCGGACCGCCGTGAGGACCGGGGATCGGGGGGCGGGGATCGTGGCGGCGAGGATCGGGGCGGCGGGGCGGCGCCAGGCCGAGGCGGAACGACGCGGCGGGCCGAGGCGGGCGCCCGGCGCCAGGCGGGCGCCACGGCGCGCGCACCGTCAGGCGAACTCGACCGTTCCGATCCGGCTGGAGGGATCGGGTCTGATCAGCTCGGCGCCGCTGGGGTCGACGAGTCCCGTCCGCAGTCGACGGCGGGGTCGTCGTGGCGGCATCGCCAGTCCAGCACGGCGGCGTTCCACACCTCGATGTCGGAGGTCACGCGGATGCCGGGCGGCAGGTGTCCGGGATAGGTGCCGTCGCCGAGCCACACGAGGGTCGTCGGCTGGTTGGGACACGCCCGGTCGTCGATGGTGCCCGGGATCTCCATGGCCTCGGTTCCGTTCAGCGACACGGCGTCGACCTTGAACATGGAGCACTTGATCACCACGTCGTGAGCAGAGTCCGACCACTTGAACAGGGAGTTCTCGCCCGGTCCGTCCTCGTGCGGCGTGATCCAGAGGCCGATCATCATGCGATCGAGCACGAGCTTCTCGCCGGGCGGCTGCTCGAACGTGCCCTGATCGTCGCTCGGGCGGGCCGAGATGCCCGTGTTGCAACCGTCCCACAGGTTGTCCACCAGCAGGCCGCCGATGACGCCGTCGTTCTCGAGGCAGTCGTCGTGGATCCGCGTCAGGTATGTGTCGCGGATCGTCATCGAGACGTCCTGCTCGTCGGTGCTGCTCTCGCGCGGCCGGATGCCGTCGTCGGTGTTGTCGCACCGCAGGCCCTTCACCACCATCCAGTCGGTGGCCACGATGCGCAGGCACGGCTGATTGAAATCGTGCGCCTCCTCCCACGTCATGCTCGACGGGATCGAGCCGAAGACCTCGCCACCCACCCAGCACAACCGAGCCGCGTCGGCGTCGAGGTTGATCGGATAGGTGCTGAGGTCCGGCCGCCAGATCGACTGGGATGCGTCGAAGGTCGTGTCGTCCTCGACGACCGGCGCGTACCGCGCGCTGGACGCGCCTTGGGCGGTGTGCACGATCGTGCGGCCGGCCGCGGAGCACTGCGCGGCCTCCGGCGCCGGCAGCACCACGGGCTCCCGCGGGGTGATCAGCGCGGCGGAGATCGCGACCACCGCGACCACCGCCGCCAGCGCCAACGCGATCGGCACGCTGTTGCGACGAGCCCAGCTGGAGGTGCTGCGGACCGACGCCGACGTCGCCGACTTCGTGGGCTTCGGGCTCATCGAGGGATCCTGAGGAGGAGGCATGCCGATCCTGTGCTCGGGTCGCCGTCCCCCGTTCCGACCGGGGACCGCTGGATCCGCATCCTCCGCATCCGGAGACGGCGACATGACCGCATCACGTACGTGGGGCCAGACGGTACGGCACCGCGCCCGGTCTCGCCCCGAGGGGGGTGGCGAGACCGGGCGCTCGCGGCGCCGTCGTTCCCGACGCTAGGCCGGGCGGAGCACGATCAGCTGTCCGAGGTCTGGCGGCGGCCGTGGCCGCCGTCGCCGTCTTCGCGCCGGTGGCCCCTGCCGCCGCCGAGCACGAGGTCGGAGACCTCCGTCCGGAGCCGGGTCGCCGACACGATCTCGCCGCGCTCCGTCATGCCGGCGGGCGGGGCGATCGTGGAGTCCGCGTTGATGCCGAAGGCGCCGATCAGCATCGCCCCGCTGAAGGCCGACGTCACCGAGGGCGCCGTGATGCTGGTCGTGGTGCCGCTGCCGACCGTGCCCGCGATCTCGACCGGGTTCGACGTGTTCACGCCGCTGTAGGCGACGATCACACCGGAGATCGCCCGGCTCTCGTTGATCGTGAAGTGTAGCTGGCCGGCTCGCTCCCGGTCGCGACCCTCGTGTACACCTTCTGGGTGAAGTTCGACCCGTTCGCGGTCGTGTTCACCAGGGTCCATCCGGCCGGGGCGTCGATCGTCGGGGCGGCCTTGGTGTCGATGACCGCCACCATCACGTCGTTGTTCTGCACCCCCGCGGGCGCCGGGATCACGACGTTGCTGCCGACGTTGTTCGCGCCGGACGAGGCCGAGCGGAACGTGATCGCCTCCGCCGCCGGCGGTCACGGTCCAGGTGAAGGTGTCGGTGGCACCCACCGTGGCGAAGTTGTCGTCGCTCACCGTGATGCTCGTGGAGTACGGGCTGCCGGCGGCCGCCCGTGTTCGAGATCGTGCCGGTGATCAGCCCCGTGGAGGTGTTGATCGACAGACCGGTCGGCAGCCCGTGGCGGCGTAGGTGAGGCTGTCGAGCTCCGGGTCGGTGGCGTGGGCCGACAGGGAGATCACCGCACCCTGGGCGTCGCTGCGGTTCGCCAGGTCCTGGTCGAAGGTCGGGTCCTGGTTCGGACCCGCCACGGTGACCGTCCAGGTGAACGTGTCGGTGGCACCCACGGTGGCGAAGTTGTCGTCGCTCACCGTGATGGAGGTCGAGAAGGGGCTGTTCGTGCTCGCCCCGGCCGAGATCGTGCCGGTGATCAGGCCCGTGGAGGTGTTGATCGACAGGCCGGTCGGAAGCCCCGTGGCGGCGTAGGTGAGGGTGTCGGACTCCGGGTCGGTGGCGTGGGCCGACAGGGAGATCACCGCACCCTCGTTGTTGGTGCGGTTCGCCAGGTTCTGGTCGAACGTCGGGTCCTGGTTCACGGCCGGACCGGCGGGCCGCAGCACGATCAGCTGGCCGATGTTGGCCGTGGCCGTGGCCGCCGTGGCGGTCTTGGCCCCGGTGGCCCCGGCTGAGGTCTGGACGTAGTCGGCGACCTCGGTCTTGATGGCGCTGCCCGAGGCGATCTCAGCCCGCTCGGTCATGCCGGCGGGCGGGGCGATCGCCGAGGAGTTGTTGATCGAGAAGGCACCCACGACCATGGCCTGGTTGGCCACGGTCGTCGCCGAGGGCGCCGTGATAGCGGCCGAGCTCGCGGTGGCGGCCGTGAAGGACTCCACGGGGCTCGTGGTGCTCACGCCGCTGTAGGCCGCGATCGCGCCCGAGGCCCGGCGGCTCTGGTTGAACCCGAACGTGTAGCTCGTGGGCTCGGCAGCCGGTCGCGACCTTGGTGTAGACGAACTGGCGGTAGGTCGTGCCGTTGGGGGTCATGGAGACCTCGGTCCAGCCCGCCGGCGCGGTCGCCGTCGGGTTCTGGCGGACGTCGACGACGGCCACCATCACGTCACCGCTCACCACGCCGGCGGGCGGGTTGATGATCAGGCTCGTCGTGGTGTTGTTGGCCGCCGTGGCCGACCGAGCGGAAGGCGATCGGGGGCGCCGGGGGGCCGCCGTGACGGTCCAGGTGAAGGTGTCGGTCGCCCCCACCGTGGCGAAGTTGTCGTCGCTCACGGTGATGGAGGTGGCATACGGGCTGTTGGCCGTGGCACCGGCGGCGATCGTGCCGGAGATCTGGCCGGTGGTGGCGTTGATCGACAGGCCCGTGGGCAGCCCCGTGGCGGCGTAGCTGAGGGTGTCGCCCTCGAGGTCGGTGGCGCCCGCCGACAGCGTGATCGGGCTCGTCGCGGGATCGGTGCGGTCGGGCAGGTTCTGGGCGAAGGTCGGGTCCTGGTTCGGGACCGGCCGGACCGCCCGGCCGCAGCACGATGAGCTGGCCGATGTTGGCCGTGGCCGAGCCCGCCGTGGCGGTCTTGGCACCGGTGGAACCGGCCGGGATCAGCACGTAGTCGGCGACCTCGGTCTTGATGTTGGAGCCGGAGGCGACCTCGCCCCGCTCGGTCATCCCGGCGGGCGGTGCGATGGCCGACGAGTTGTTGATCGAGAAGCCGCCCACGACCATCGCCCCGTTGAAGACGCTGGTTGCCGACGGCGCGGTGATGCTGGTCGAGCTGGCGGTGCCCGCCGTGAAGGTCTCGACCGGGTTGGTCGTGTTCACCCCGCTGTAGACGAGGATCGCGCCGGAGGCGGGCCTGCTCTGGTTGAAGGTGAACTGGTAGCTGGCCGGCTCGGAGCCGGTCGCGACCTTCGTGTACACGTACTGACGGTAGGTCGTCCCGTTCGGGGTCATGGAGACCTCGGTCCAGCCCGCCGGCGCGGTGGCCGTCGGGTTGGACCGGACGTCGATCACGGCGACCATCACGTTGCCGAACGACACGGTCGCCGGCTTGGTGATCGTCAGGTTCGAGGCCGTGGCGTTGGCGCCGGTCGAGGACGACCGGAACAGGATGTCGGCCGTCTCCAGGACGGTCCAGGTGAACGTGTCGGTCTCGGCCACCGTGAGGCCGCCGTTCTCGCTCACCGTGATGCTGACCGAGTACGGACTGTTCGTGACGGCGTTGTTGCCGATCGTGCCCGTGATCAGTCCGGTCGAGGAGTTGATCGACAGACCGCCGGGCAGGCCGGTGGCGGCGTACGTCAGCGTGTCACCGTCGATGTCCGTGGCGGCGGCCGAGAGCGAGATCGGGCTGTTCTCGTCGTTGGTCCGGTCGGCCAGGTTCTGGTTGAACGTCGGCGGCCGGTTGGTGTTGGTCACGGTCCAGGTGAACGTGTCGGTGGCACCGGTCGTGACGCCGTTGTCGTCGCTCACCGTGACGCTGACGTTGAAGGGACTCGTCGCGGCGGCCGTGTAGCCGATCGTGCCGGAGATGAGACCGGTCGACTGGTTGATCGTGATCCCGGGCGGCAGGTTCGTCGCGGCGTACTTCAGCGTGTCGTTGTCGAAGTCGCTGGCGCCGGCGACAGGCTGATCACGTCGCCCTCTGCGTCGGTCCGGTTGCCGAGGTTCTGATCGAACGTCGGGAGCTGGTTCGTGTTCGTCACGGTCCACGACATCGGGTCGGTGGCGGCGTACGAGACCCCGCCGTTGTCGCTCACCTTGAGCACGACCGCGTACGGGCTTCCCGCCGCCCCCTTGAGTCCGATCGTCCCGGTCACCGTGCCGGTGGAGGGGTTGATCGACAGGCCCGGAGGCAGGTCGGTGGCGTCATACGTCAGGGTGTCCCCGTCCGGATCCGTCGCGGGCGCGGCCATGGTGATCACGGCCTGCTCGGCATCGGTGCGGGTGGTGAGGTTCTGGTTGAACGTCGGGGGACGGTTCGTGTTGGTGACGCTCCAGGAGAACGCGTCGGTGTCGCCGATGCTGCTCCCGCCGTCGTCGCTCACGTGCAGCGACACGGAGTACGGGCTGTTGGCGTTCGCCGTGAAGGCGATCGTGCCCGTGATCGTCCCCGTGGTGGGGTTGATGGACAGACCGGGCGGCAGACCGGTGGCGGAGTACGTCAGCGGGTCGTCGTTGACGTCGCTGGCCGGAGCCGACAGGGACACCACTTCGCCCTCGTCCCCGGACTGGTTGCCCAACGGACTGTCGAACGTCGGCAGGAAGTTCGGCCGCACCGTCCAGTCGAAGAAGTCGCTGGAGCCGATCGTCGCGCCGCCGTCATCGCTGACCCACAGCTCGACGGTGTACGGACTGCCGGTGGCGGCGTTGGCGCGATCGTGCCGAAGACCACGCCCTCGGTCGAGTTCACATGCAGGCCCGGCGGCAGGCCGAACGCGCCGTAGGTGAGCGTCTCGCCGTCGACGTCCGTCGCCGAGAGCTGCATCGAGATCACGTCGTTCTGGTCGTCGGCGCGATCGACGATGTCGAAGTCGAACACCGGCGCCTGGTTGGCGTTCGTCACGACCCACGTGAACGACTGGGTGGCGTTCTCCGTGTTGCCGTTGTCGTCGCTCACCGTGACGGTGACCGCGTACGGGCTGTCCGGCGAGGCCAGGTACGAGATCGTCCCCGAGATCAGACCGGTCTCGGTGTCGATCGAGATGCCGGCCGGCAGACCGGTGGCGCCGTACAGGAGCGTGTCGTTGTTGGGATCGGTCGCGGAGGCCGACATCGAGATGACGGTGCCCTCGGGGTCGTTCCGATCGACGAGGGTTGTGTCGAACGTGGGATCGTCGTTCGACGTCACCGTCCAGGTGAAGTTGTCGATGTCCCCGGTGGTCGTGCCACCGTTGTCGCTCACCCGCAGCTGCACGGTGAACGGGCTGTTCGTAGCCGCGTTGTCGTCGATCCGGCCGGAGATCAGCCCCGTCGAGGCGTTGATCGTCAGACCGGTGGGCAGACCCGTGGCGGTGTAGGTCAGCGGGTCGCCGTCGAGGTCGGAGGCGGACGCGGACAGCGAGACCCTGCGGGTCTCAGCGGACGTCCGGTCCAGCAGGTTCTGGTCGAACTGGGGCAGGATGTTGGTCGCCGAGATGTTCCAGGTGAAGGAGTCCGTGGCGCCGAACGTGAGGCCGCCGTCGTCGCTCACCTTGTAGGTGGGCGAGTGCTGCCGGCGGCGTCGTGCCCGACCGTCCCGAAGATCGTGCCGGTGCTGCTGTTGACGACAGACCCGCCGGCAGGCCCGTCGCGGCGAAGAACAGGGTGTCGCCGTCCGGGTCGGTGCCCCCGGCCGGGATCGAGACCGAGCCGCCCTCGGCGTTGGTGAACGTCGTGAAGTTCTGGTTGAGGGTCGGCGGCCGGTTCGTGTTCGTGACGTCCAGGGGAACGTGTCCGTCGCGGCGATGGTGGTGCCGCCGTTGTCGCTCACGGTGACCGACACCGAGTACGGGCTGCCGGCGGCCGCGGTGAAGGAGAGCGTGCCCGAGATCACACCGGTCGACGTGTTGATCGACATGCCCGGGGGCAGACCGGTGGCCCCGTAGGTCAGGGTGTCGTTGTCGGGGTCGGTCGCCGGAGCCGGCTGCGTGATCGTCTCACCCTCGCTGTCGGCCCTGCCGGTCAGATTCTGGTTGAAGCTCGGCAGCTGGTTCGTGTTGTTGACGGTCCACGTGAACGTGTCCGTGGCCGCGACCGTCGCTCCACCGTCCTCGCTCACGGTGATGGAGGTCGAGAAGGGGCTGCCGGCGTCGGCGGTGTTCGCGATCGTGCCGGTGATGAGACCGGTCGACGTGCTGATCGACAGGCCGGTGGGCAGACCGGTGGCGGCGTAGGTCAGGGTGTCGTTGTCGACGTCGCGTGGCGCCCGAGGACAGCGAGATCACGGCACCTTCGGCGTCGGTCCGGTTCGGCAGGTTCTGGCTGAACGCCGGGGCGGCGTTCGTGACGTTGATCGACACGGTGGCGGGAGCGGACGGCGCGCCGTCGCTGGCGGTGAACGTGAACGAGTCGGCGCCCAGGTAGCCGGCCGTCGACACGTAGGTCACGCGGCCCGACAGGTCCGTCACCGGGCTTCCCGCGGTGAGCGGCGAGCCGCTCGCCGTGGGGCCGTCGTAGAGCTGGCCGTGCGTGGGCAGCGATGCCGATCGCGAACGTCAGCGGGTCGCTGTTCGCGTCCGTGCCGGCGAGCGTGATCGTCTTGGCCGCGCCGTGGCTCGTCGAGACGCTCTGCGGGGTGGCGTTCGGGTTGACGTTGCCGCGGACGGCCGTGAACCGGGCTCGGTGCCGGAGTCCGTGAGCGTGCCGCCCGCGACCGGCATGAAGTCCCACTCGTAGCTCGTGGGGTGGAGCTGAAGCTTCAGCACACCGAACGTCGTGTTGTCCAGGACCACGCTCCTGGGGGCGATGCGCGCCGAGCACTCCGTGGCTCTCCCCACCCGAACCCACCGTGAACTGGCGGACGCCGAAGGTGCTGTCCGCGGCCTCGGTCGGCGTCATCGGCGCCATCCGCTCGTAGATGTGGGAGTGGCCGTTGAGGATGATGTCCACGCCCTCCGCGTACGCGATGTCCCATGCCGGCCGCATCGCGGCGTGTCCTGCGTTCGCCCGATCCTGCGGTACGGCTTGTGGAACTGCACGATGACGTTCCTCGGCCGGTTCGCGACCAGGTCGGCCTGGAACCAGTTCATCTGCGTCGATCCCGCCGCGCAGCAGCCGCCCGGCACCGGGAGGCACTCGCTGTCCAGCACGGTCACGTGCCAGTTCGGCCCGAGGTTGTAGCTGTAGTAGCTCTTGCCGGTCGGTGCCGGTGTCGCGACCGCGGCACCGAAGTAGCCGATGTAGCCGGTGAGCGGCCCGACCTGCCATTCCTTGTTGCCGGCGACCGGCATGGTCCGCGCCTTCTCGGCACCCCATGTGGGGTCGTAGCACTCGGTGAACCGGCTGAGCGCGCCGTCCGGGTAGGCGTTGTCGCCCAGCGCCATCACGGTGCCGTCCACGCCCTTGAGGATGTTCGCGGTGGCCTGCGCGTCCGCGAGCGGCGCGCCGCAGCCCGCGATGTCGCCGGCGCCGACCAGGACCGGATCGGTGCCCGGCGTCGTGGTGAACACCCACGTCGGACTCGCGACCGTGGACTCGCCGTCGCTGACGGTCACCTGCCATTGGTACTTCTGCCCGGGGTCGAGGCCGTTCCACGCGAACGAGGTGTTCGTGCCGGAGGCGACGCCGGTGTTCGTGGCGAGCACCTGGTACAACCCGCTGTTGAACGGCCGGCCCCGGAACGGTGACCGTCATGGGGGTTCCCTGCGGGTCGCTCACGTTGACGGTCAGCGTCGCGCTGGTGCCGAGGCCCGTGCGCCGTCCGAGGGGGTCGACGAGGCCCGGGGCGTTGGGCGGGCCGGTCGCGACGGAACCGAAGCCCGGCACCCAGCTCGGGTTGCCGACCACCGTGCCCGTGACGCCGCTGCCGGAGCTGTCGGCGAGGGTCGTGCCCGATCCCTCGTTGTATCCCCACCGTGCCGATCAGTCCCGCGGTCGGCGATGCGATCTCCGAGTCCCTCGTGCCCTGGATCTGCGCCTGCGTGCGCGCGACGTTCCAGATGCGGGACTCGTCCATGATCCCGGCGAAGAACCCGGCGGCCGTGCCGTTCGTGTTCATCGCGGTCCCGAGCGCCGCCCACTGCAGGCTGTCGGCGCGCGGCGGGATCGGGGTGGTCGTGCTGACGACCAGCGTCCCGTCCAGCACGCCGTCCAGGTAGATCTTCATGCTGAGCCCGTCATAGGTCACCGCGGCGTGGTGCCAGACGTTCTGGCTCACGACCGTGGTTCGCCGTGAGGGGGTGGTTCGCACCGGGGATCGGGCCGGTCGCGCCCTCCTCGAAGTCGGCGACCAGCCTGCCACTGGTCGCGCTGATGCCCAGGAAGTAGTTCATGTCGGCGGTCGTACCGTCGGCCTGGGACCGCGCCCCTTCGTCACGAGCGGGATCGCGCTGCGCAGATGTCGCCGGTGGACGCGCCGATCGCCCGCGCCGGTGCGCATGAACCAGGTCTCCAGCGTGAAGTTCGTCGCGCCGAGGGCGGGTCCCGCCGTCAGCTTGACGTGCTGGGTCGCCCCGTCGAGCTGGAGCGCCGAGCCGTTGAGGGCCAGTGCCGCCTGCGGGACCGACAGCACGCCGACGATCACGGCGAGCGCCGTCAGGGTCGCGGGCAGCTTCGAACGACGGCGAAGGAAGGAGGGTCGGATCACGAATCGCTCCATTCGGGAGAGGAGGGACACGAACGAGGACGGGAGGTCAGCGGGGAGGGGACCAGCTCGAGGCCGGCGGTTCCGATGGTTCCGGTACCACGACGCATGCTGATCTCCCCGATATCGAACGGCGGCCCCTCGTGGGGGCCGAAACCATTGGAGGGACCTGCCGCGACACCACGGTCGTGACCGGCTCCTCCGACTGCGTCGCAAAGCTACGGTGACCGGGGGAAGGCGGCCTCACCCAATCAACGTAGGTTTCCGATACGCCTACGCCGTAGGCGCTGATGCGTGTCCCGGCGGTCGCGGTCCGCGCCGGTGAGGGGCCGGCGGCACCCCTACCGCGGCAGGAACTCGTTGTGCCAGAACTCGTCGTCGCCGGCGTCCGACACCTCGACGACCACGCCGCTGGCGGCGGTCGTCGTCTGCTTGGTCGACGTGGCGTCGTTCGCGGCCGCCTCGCTGACCCAGGCGACGAACCCTCCGCTGTTGAACGACGGGGACCGGTACGAGCTCTGCCAGACGTCGACCTCACCGTCGCGGGTCGCCCAGACCCAGATCCTGGACGTGCTGGGGCTCAGCACCACGATGGGGCGGGTAGCGTCCTGGCCGACCGTGCTGACCGTGGACGAGGACCACCGTCCGGAGCCACTGCGGTGGAGCAGGACGATCAGGGGATCGCCGGAGTCCGACGAGGAGTCGTCGTTCAGGCTCGTCTTGATCGCCACGAAGATCTCGTCGCCGTGGACCTTGACGTTCATGTGGTCGTCCGCGCAGAGCGACGAGTCCCCGATCGGGCACCGGCCGACGCCGCCACCGTAGGCGGTCTGGTAGTGCCACCGGGCGTGGACCCCGTCGGTGTCGCGGCGCCACGCGAACATGTCGCGCTTGGCGCGCTGATCCGACCAGAACACGCCGACCCGATCCCCGCCGAACGCCGTGACCGAGGAGACGTCGTCGGGGGCCACACCGGTCCGCGAGAGCACGCGGAACGTGAAGGAGGTGCCGGATCTGCCCGTGTACCCGACCCAGATCCTGCCGCCCTCCTCGTAGGTGGCCCACACACGGCCGAGGCTGTCACGGGCGATCGTGAGCGTCTCGACGGCGGCTGTGGTGATCCGGGTCGGGCCCTGCACGTGGCTCCACCTGCCCCGGCCCTGGTACCGCATCGTGTAGAGCGTGCTCTCGCGAGGGTTGCCGTCGGACGAGCTCTTGTCGTCACGCAGCGAGATCGTGAGCGTGCGGCCCTCGTAGAGGACGTCGGCCTTCGCCCACGGGTCGGCGCGCGGCAGGCGGACCTTCGCGTCCCACTCGTGGTCCTCGAGCCTCCACAGCCACACGCCGGCGTCGGCGCCCGAGCCCGACGTGCCGAGCACCGCCCACCATCGGATCCGCTCGCCGGCGCCGCCGGTGTGGAAGAGCTTGCTCTCTGGCTTGGCCGTGGTCCCGGCGCCGCCCGAACGCACGGAGCTGCCGTAGGTGAAGTCGAAGGCCCCGTCGGTTGAGTACCTCGTGGGAAACGCGGACGCCGCGGTCGCGAGGATCGAGCCGAGCGACGCCGAGCACATAGTCAGGACGACGAGGATCCGACGCCGTCGGGACCGCATCCGAGCACCTGTTCGAACACTAGGGCCGTCCCGCCCGATCGTGGACGCGGACATCGGGGAGCGCATGGCGGTGGATCCGTCGGACACCTGGGGAAGCCTCCTCGGTCGGCCGTCGCGGCCTGTGGCCATCGTCCGGGCACCGGGGCCCCGCGGCATCGCTCCGCGAACGTAGGACGAGCTCCGCCGCGGCCACATCCCGACGTGAAGCTGCGGCGGCGGAGCGCGTAGGTCCGGGAGGATCAGCCGGTGTGCGGCGAGGCGCGGTACACCCGCAGGGCCGGGCGGAGCTCGGCCGGCAAGGATCCCCGCTCGGCGAGCGCGTCGAGCAGGCCGCCGGTGGAGCCGGGGTCCTGCAGGGCCAGCATCGTGGGATCCATCGAGCCGTCGTCGAGCGTGAACCCGAACGCCTCGTCCGCGGCGCGTGTGAACGAGGGTGGCCCGATCGGGGGCTCGTCCGCGTCGCGACCCTCGAGGATCAGCATGGCCGACAGCGTCGCCCGCTCACCGATGGCGTCCGATGGCTTGTTCACCAGACATCCGCCGTTCGTATCCGTGATGCACCACGGGCCCTTGTCCTTCACCCACATCGTGGTGCCGCCTCCGCCGTCGATGTTCACCGCGTAGTAGGCGTTGTACTTCAGCATCTCGGCGCCCAGCTCCTTCAGCGTCATGCCCACCGACCACCCCTCCCGGCGGCCGTCCACCGTCATATAGATGACGTGGCATTCGCTGGTCCCGCTGTCGTCGGTGCATCCGCGGGTGATGCCGATCGCCGACCGGGGGTTCGGCTTGTAGAAGTACGAGCTACCGGTCGTCTGCGGCGGCCCGACGTTGCGGCCGGCCTCCACGATGACCGGCTGGCCGCCGATCGCCTCGGTGATGCCGGGCCAACCCTGCAGTTTCCAGGTGATCGTCGCGGTGCCCGCAGCGGGCAGGCCCTCGACGAGGTCGGCCCCGCCGGTCCCCCGCTTGCCGGTCAGGACCATCGTGCCCTGCTCACCGCCCACCGCGAGCGGCTCGGCCTGACACACCTTCTGTCCCACGTCGTAGGTGCGGCTGATGCCGGCACGCCCGGCGTTGCTCCAGACTCGGGCGGTCGGATCGAGCAGCCGCACCGAGCACATCCCGTTGCCCGGAGCCTGCCGCGAGCCGCCGGCGGCCGTGAAGCCGGAGACCTCCAGGTTGTTCGGCTGGCCTGCGTTGATGTGATCGACCTTGAACTCGTCGCCGTCGGACGCCTTGAGCTCGATGACGGGATCGGGACGGTCGGCCCACGCCACGCTCTCGTCCTTGGTGATGGCGAACCCCGCGCCCCGCAGGACACCGCTCGTGCGGATGTCGCCGTCGGACGCATTGAAGTGGGCCGGCTGCCCGTTCGACCCGAAGTCCCCGTTGATCGCGGCGATCGCGCCCTGGTTCGCGGCCATGGTCGAGGGCTTCGCGTGGTTGGAGATCACCGCGCCGGTCACGCCCGGCTCCACGGTGAACCCGTTCGTCGTGGGTCGGGGCTGGAACTCCAGGACCCGGACCTGCACGGGCCCGGCGCCGTAGCGGACCGTCGTCAGCGTCAGCGCCGAGCGCGGGTGATAGACGTGCTTCTGCACGCGCGGCGCCACCGTTGCCTGGACGGCCGAGGGAGCGATGACGGCTCCGAGGACCGACCCCAGGGTCAGTGTCGCGAGGCCCGTGCGGAGCATGCGCCGGCGGGATGTCGGGGAGAGATCGAGCATCGGGGAGACCTCCAGATCAACGGCGGAAGAGGGCACGGTAGCGCCGTGGGATTGGCCAGGGAACCCCGCTGGGCGAATTAGGTCGAACGATCTCTCGCGGGCGGGAGGAGCGGAATCTCCGACATGCGCTCCTCGGGAACCGTTCCCGGTCGGTTTGCCGGACAGACCGGTTGACGAGGGCTCCCACTTCGCGGCTAGGGTCTGTGATGGCCACCTCGTCGGAGGCCACCTCGTCTGAGGAGGAGGGCGATGAAGCAGGAGACGCTCGATGTGGATCGCGTCGTGGCCGTGGGCGAGCTCGACCGGCTGATCCACGAGCCGGCCCGGCTCGCGATCATGACGGTCCTGTCGTCGGTGCGGGCCGCGGACTTCGTCCTCCTTCGCCGAGCCACCGGCCTGACGAAGGGCAACCTGTCCAGCCACCTGGCCAAGCTCGAGCGGGCCGGCCAGGTGGAGATCGCGAAGCGGTTCGTCGACAAGCGGCCCACCACGACCGTGAAGCTGACGCCGGCCGGCAGGGAGCGGGTCGCCGATCACTGGCGCCGGCTCGACCGGTTGCGGCGCCGCTCGGAGACCGTCGCGCCGAGCTCGTCCGCAGGTCCTTCTTGAGCTGGAGCGGGGAATCGAACCCCGGACCCCCTCCTTACCATGGAGGTGCTCTGCCGTCTGAGCTACTCCAGCGAAGCACCGATGATAGCAACCGGGGGTGTCCGGCCCCGCGCGTGCGAGCATGGACGGGTGCGATCTCCCCTGGCCGCTCCGCTGCTCCTGGTGCTGCTCGCTACCGCCTGCGCCGGCGAGCCGTCGCCGGAGACCGACCCGAGCGTCGTCCATGAGGTCGTGGTCCGCACGGCCGGCGGTGACCGGTCCCTGTCGGTGCGCGTCGCCGACTCCGACGAGGAGCGCGCGCGTGGGCTGATGGGCGTCCAGGAGCTGCCGGCCGACGACGGGATGGCGTTCCTGTTCGACGGGCCATCGACCGGCGCGTTCTGGATGCAGAACACGCTCATCCCCCTGTCGATCGCGTTCGTCAGCGAGGACGGACATATCCTGGGGATCACCGAGATGGCGCCGTGCCGGGCCGACCCCTGTCCGAGCTATTCGGCACCCGGCCCCTACGCCTGGGCCGTGGAGGCCAACGCCGGCTGGTTCGCCGCCAACGGCGCGCGCACCGGTGACGAGATCGTGCTGCTGGAGGGCGCATGACCGCCACGACGACCGCCAAGACGAACGCGGAGTGCCTGCTCTGCTCCGCCGAGCGGATCACGCCGTGGCATCACGAGGACGACGACTGCTGGATCGCGGACTGCATGGTCTGCGCGACCCCCATGATCGTCTGGCGGACCCACGGCCTCCCCGATCCGGACGTGGAGGCCGGGTTGCTGTCCCGGCTCGAGACGGTGGCGGCCGCCCGATACGGCGCCGAGGGCTACTGGATCGACGGCGAGCGTCGCCGCATCCCCGACCATTGGCACGCCCACGCCCGGCCGGCCGGCGGATTCTTCGACCCGTCGAGCGACCTAGCCCATACGTCCTTCGACCCCTCGGATCCCGGCGAAGTGTGACGATCACGTGACGGCGACCCTCCGGAGCCGTTCGGCCGCTTGACACTCCCCTGCCCAGCCGGTACATCTTCTCTCCACGGACGCCGCTTCGACCGGACCACCGGAGAGCGACGACGAGATCCCTCCGCACGACGGCTTTGCAGCTCGCCGGTGCGGACGACAGATCAGCCACTTTCGGTTGACCGGACCACCGGAGACCGAGCCCCGGAACCACAGGTCATCGTCGGCTGTGTGCCGTCGGTCAACCGGAAGGAGCTCGGATGTCCATGCACGTCACCCGGAGGACCCGCCTCCGCCTCATGGCGGCGCTCGCCCTCCCCGTCCTGGTCCTCGGCGCCTGCTCGTCGGGCGACGGCAACGGCGATGGCGAGGTCGCCGCGGCCGGCGACTGCACCCCCGCCGAGAAGCCGGTCATCAACTTCGCCGCGTACAGCACACCCCGTGAGGTCTACGGCAAGATCATCCCGGCGTTCCAGTCCCTGTGGAAGGAGGAGCACGACGACCAGAGCGTGATCTTCCAGGAGTCCTACGCGGGCTCCACCACGCAGGCCGGCAACGTCGTGGGCGGCTACCCCGCCGACGTCGTGGCCCTCTCCCTGGCTCCGGACGTCGACCAGATCGCCGAGGCCGGACTGATCACCAATGACTGGACCGACGCGCCCGACGGCGGGATGGTCTCCACCTCGGTCGTCGTGTTCGACGTGCGTCCGGGCAACCCCGCGGGGCTGCAGGACTGGGACGACCTCACCGCCGACGGCGTCGAGATCCTGACGCCTGACCCGGCGCAGAGCGGCGGCGCCCGGTGGAACATCGTGTCCGCCTGGGGCTCGGCCCTCCGCGGCTACGCCGGCGTCACCAAGGACGACGAGGCCGGCGCCACGGAGCTGCTCAACGGGTTCCTCGGCAACGTCCTGACGTTCGACAAGAGCGCCCGTGACTCGATCCAGAACTTCGAGTCGGGCAATGGCACCGTGGCCATCACCTACGAGAACGAGGTGAAGACGGCGAACGAGGCCGGGCTCGAGGACGAGGCCGTGTATCCGCCGTCGTCGGTGCTGATCGAGAACCCCGTCGCGATCGTCGACAAGAACGTCGACGACCACTGCGTGCGCGAGGTCGCCGAGGCGTTCGTGGAGTACCTCCACACGCCGGAGGTCAAGGACCTGTACACGAGCGTCGGGTTCCTGCGCTCCACGGATCTCGCCGAGGCGCAGAAGGGCGACCCGGAGAACGGGTTCCCGAAGATCGAGGACCTCTGGGACGTGGACGAGCTCGGCGGCTGGGACGCGCTGAACGACAAGCTGTTCAGCGACACCGGCATCGCCACGACCGCGATCGCGGGACAGGGCTAAGGCCGGCGATGAGCAGCGTCGCGGAGGCCACGCTTCGTAGCCGGACCCGGAGGTTCTCCCCCAGGTCAGCTGCACGGCTGCGACACCTGAGCCTTCGCGGCGCTGCCATCGCCTATCTCGGCGCGATGGTCGCGCTGCCCGTGGCGGCCATCATCGCGAAGGGATTCGGCGACGGGCTCGGATCGCTGCGCTCCGCTCTGGACGTTCCGGGAGCGGGCGCGGCGATCCGGCTCACGCTCGTCACCTCGGCGATCACCGCCGCCATCAACGCGGTGGTCGGGACCCTCATCGCCTACGTGCTGGTCCGGTTCCGCTTCCCGGGCCGCAACGCGCTCTCCACGGTGGTCGACCTGCCGATCGCGATCCCCACGCTGGTGACCGGTCTCGCGCTCGTGGCCCTCTACGGCCCGAACTCGGCGATCGGTGGATTCCTGGAGAACCTCGGCATCCACGTCATCTTCGCCCCGCTCGGCATCGAGCTGGCGCTGCTGTTCATCACCCTGCCGTTCGTGATCCGCACCGTCCAGCCGGTCCTGATCGAGCTCGACCCCGCCGAGGAGGAGGCCGCGGCCACCCTCGGCGCCAACGGCTGGACCACGTTCCGCCGGGTCGTGCTGCCGGCGATCCGCCCGGCCATCGTCGCCGGAGCGCTGCTCTCGTTCGCCAGGGCGCTGGGAGAGTTCGGCAGCGTCGTGTTCGTCAGCGGCAACATCACCGGCAAGACCCTCACGGCGCCGGTCTTCATCTTCCAGCTCACCAGCCAGTTCCGTCCCGAGGAGGCGTCGGCCGTCGCCACGCTGCTCTTCGCGATCTCCTTCACGCTCGTGCTCGTGACGGCGTGGCTGATGCGGGGACGCCGGGGGGCGAGCGAATGAGCGCGATCGGCTCCGCCCCCACCGCACCCCCCGCCCGCACCGATCTCCGCCGGCGCCGCCTGGTGCGTGGCGGCCTGATCGCCATCGTGGTGGCCTACGTCGGCGCGCTCCTGCTGCTGCCGCTCGTGAGCATCGCCTGGACGGCGCTGAAGCCGGGCCTCGACGTCGTCACCGAGACGTTCGCGGATGCGGACGTCCGCCACGCCCTGCTGATCACGGCCATCATCGCGGTGATCACGGTCGTCGTGACGGCGATCATGGGCGTCGTCGTCGCGTGGGTGCTGGTCCGCCAGGACTTCGTCGGGCGCGGACTGATGAACGCGTTCGTGGACCTTCCGTTCGCGCTCTCCCCCGTCACGGTGGGCCTGGGCGCGATCCTGCTGTTCGGCCTGAACGGCTGGTTCTCCGACTTCTTCACCTCCCGCGGCATCCAGATCGTGTTCGCCCTGCCGTCGATGATCCTGGTGACGATCTTCATCTCGATCCCCTTCGTGATCCGCGAGGTGCAGCCGGTCCTCGAGGAGCTGGGCACCGAGGAGGAGGACGCCGCGCGAACGCTCGGCGCCAGCGTGTGGAAGAGCTTCTTCCGCGTGACCGTGCCGAACATCCGCTGGGCGCTGCTGTACGGCGTGGCGCTGTCCGCCGCCCGCGCGATCGGGGAGATCGGCGCGGTGTACATCGTGTCTGGCGCGATCCAGGGGCAGACGGAGAGCGCCACCATCTACATCTTCCGCGCCGTCGAGGAGCGTCAGACGGCGCAGGGCTATGTCGTGGCGCTGGGGTTGGCCGCGATCTCGGTCGTCCTGCTCATCGCCATCGAGTGGTTCAAGCGACGCATCACCAGAGAGGACAAGGTATGACGAAGCCGATCGTGGTCGAGGAGCTGACGAAGCAGTTCGGAGGCTTCGCCGCGGTGTCGGACGTGACGTTCACCGCGCCGGAGGGTGCGGTCACCGCGCTCCTGGGCCCCAGCGGCTCGGGCAAGAGCACGGTGCTGCGCATGATCGCGGGACTGGAGGAGCCGACCTCCGGCCGGATCTGGATGGGCGACGAGGAGCTCACGGCCGTGAGCGTGCAGGAGCGGCGGGTCGGCTTCGTGTTCCAGCACTACGCGCTGTTCCGCCACATGACGGTGGCCGACAACGTGTCGTTCGGCCTGGACGTGCGCAAGGAGTCCAAGCAGGCCCAGCGCGCCCGGGTCGACGAGCTCCTGGAGCTGGTGCAGCTCGCGCACTACCGCGAGCGCTACCCCGACCAGCTGTCCGGCGGGCAGCGTCAGCGCGTCGCGCTGGCGCGCGCGCTGGCGCCCCGGCCACAGGTGCTGCTGTTGGACGAGCCCTTCGGCGCGCTCGACGCCCGCGTGCGCCAGGACCTGCGCCGCTGGCTGGACGATCTGCACCGGGAGCTCGGCGTCACGAGCCTCCTCGTGACCCACGACCAGGAGGAGGCGCTGGAGCTCGCGAACCAGATCGTGGTCATGCACGAGGGCAAGATCGAGCAGGTCGGCACGCCCGACGAGATCTACGACGCGCCCGCCACGTCGTTCGTGGCCGGCTTCGTCGGCTCGGCGAACGTGCTGCACGGCTCCGTCCAGGACGGGCACGTCCACCTGGGCGCCATGAAGGTCCCCGGCGCGGGCCACCTGGAGGAGGGATCGGCCGCCACGGCGTTCGTCCGCCCACACGACATCCGCCTCGCCGACCCGGCCGCGACCGACTCCGTCGAGGCAACGGTCGAGCGCGTCACGTCGCTCGGCTGGCTCACCCGCCTCACGCTGCGCCTGCCCGACGAGCAGGTCCTGGTCGCCCACATCCCGCAGGACGAGGTCAACGGGGTGAAGGCGGGCGACGCCGTCGCCGTGGACCTGCGCCGGCCGAAGACCTTCCGTCGTGAGGGGACCGGCGACCCGTCGGCTCCGGAGCCCGCCGTCACCGCATGACGGCGGGCGAGCCGGCACGGCTTCACGTGGTGGCTCCGGTGGACGGACCGGTGGAGATCCCGCAGGACGTCCTGCGGTACGCGGCGCTGGACCCCGAGCGACGCGCGCTGCTGCTGCACGTGGACGATCTGCTGGGCGAGATCGCCTACGGCACGGTCGTGATGGTGCTGCAGGACGGCAAGGTCATCCAGATCGAGACGTCCGAGAAGATCCGGCTGCGCTGAGCCCGCGGCGTCGCCCGCCAGCGCGACCCGGTCACGCCTCCGGTCACGCTTCTGGCTCCGACGGGTACGCGCGACGCAGGTACCGATCGAACTGCGGCACGGTGAACGCGGCGAGGCCGTAGTCGGGCGGGTACAGGAGCCCCTTCTCGATCAGCCGGGCGCGGGTGGCCCCCCACCGGGCCGAGGAACCGCCGAGGATCGCGGCGACGTCGCCCGCACGCTGGGGTCCGGACCCGAGCTCCGCCATCGCCCGCAGGTAGCGCACCTCGCGGTCCGTGGCCCGCTCCACGCGGATCCGGAAGAAGTTGCCGTCCAGCTTCGCCTCGACCACCGCCTGGGTCTCCACCGCCTCCTGGGCGGTGATCGGCGACCCGGCGGCGTGATCCCACAGCTCCTTGCCGTACTCCTGCAGGAAGTACGGGTACCCCTGCGTGTACGTCACGACCGCCTCGACCGCGCGCCGGTCCAGCGCGACCTCCTGCTCCTCCGCCGGCGCCGTCAGCGCCAGCGCCGCCTCCCGGTCCGAGAGACGGCCGATCACGGGGAACGTGAACAGACGCTCCGCGTAGGACTTCGCCTCCCCCGCGAGCCGGGACAGATGCGGCAGGCCCGCGCCGACGAGCGTGACCGGCAGCTGGCGCTGGACGGTCTTGTGGAGCGCGGCGATCAACGCCTCGAGCTGCGGCCGCTCCAGGAACTGCACCTCGTCCAGCAGGAACACGACCCCGGCCTCGTGCTCGGCGGCGGCCTCGCCGAGCGCGACCAGCAGATCGCTGAGATCCTCGCTCAGATCACCGCTGTCGGCGGCGCCGTGTACCGCCTCGATGTCGAGGGAGCCCGTGATCTGCGCCCTCGGACGACACGGTGATCGCGAACGAACGCAGGACGCCGGCGGCCCGCCGGGCGCGCTCGCGCCACCGTTCGCGGGGCGCCACCTGCAGCAGGGCGCGTCGCACGAGCTGCGCCATGCGGCCCCGGAAGTCCGAGTCGCGGGTGATCTCCGTCTCCACGGTGGCCCAGCCGGCCAGCCGGGCCCGCTCCTCGAAGGCCCCCAGCAGGACGGTCTTGCCGACGCCGCGCAGGCCGGTGATCAGCATGGACCGCTCGGCGTGCCCGGCCTGCAGCCGGTACAGCAGGATGTCGAAGGCCGTCAGCTCGTCGTCGCGGCCCACCAGCGCCGGCGGCCTGGCTCCCGCGTTGGGCGTGAAGGGGTTCCGGCGTGGGTCCAGCGTGTTCTCCTGTTTCTCACTCTTTCTCAGGTTGCGATAAACCTTGAGAAAGGAAGGAATCTTGGCGAGCTCAGGGCGGATCGTAGCCGCGCGGACCGACACGGCTCGCCGCCCGACAGGCACTGGCCGCGTCTGTGGCCGCGTCTGTGGCCGCGTCTGTGGCCGCGTCTGTGGCCGCGTCTGTGGCCGCGTGTGGCCCGCGGCGGCCCGAGGTATCCCGTGCGGATGACCGGCGAGATCACGCTCGACAACGGCGATCTGGGCGAGCTCCTGTGGCGGGCCGCCTCGGAGGAGACCGATCATCGGCGCCGGGCCCTGGAGCGCGCCTCCAGGGCGGCGCGTTTCTGGCCCGAGGAGGCCGCCGACGTGGCCCGAGCCGACCGCTCGCTGACCGAGCTGCGCGCGGTCGGTCCCTGGGTGGCGGCGCGGATCCACGCGCTGCTGGACGCGCCGCCGCCGGTCCCCGAGCCCGAGGAGACCCGGACCGGCTACCTGACGATGGCGCAGGTCCGACGGATCCTGGACGCCGAGCCGGCGTGGGAGGCCACCCCCGCCGCCGACCTGCAGGTCCACAGCACCGACAGCGACGGCTCCCTCCCGTTGCGGGACATGGCGCTGGCGGCGCGCGCGCTGGGCCGCACGTTCATCGCGAGCACCGATCACTCGCAGAGCCTGACGATCGCCGGCGGCATGGACGAGGATCGCATCCGCGACCAGGGCCGGCGCATCGACGAGCTGAACGTGGAGCTCGCCGCGGAGGACGACGGGTTCCGGGTCCTGAAGTCGATGGAGATGGACGTGTTCGTGGACGGCTCCGGCGACACGGACCCGGCCGTGCTCGCCGGGTTGGACCTCGTGCTGGGGGCGTTCCACACGAAGCTGCGCGTGACCGAGGACGTGACGGAGCGCTACCTCGCCGCGCTCAGCAACCCCGGCGTGCACGTGCTGGCCCATCCGACGGCGCGCATGTACGGGCGCCGGCGGGGCCTCCGAGCCGACTGGCCACGGGTCTTCGACGAAGCCGCGCGGCTGGGCAAGGCCGTGGAGCTCGATGCCACGCCCGCCCGCCAGGACCTGAACGTGGAGCTGGCGCGCCTCGCCGTCGCCGCCGGGGTGCGGTGGTACTCGATCGGCAGTGACGCCCACAGCGCATTCGAGCTCGGGTTCCTGCCGTTCGGGATGGCGACGGCGGCCCTCGCCGGCGTGCCCCGCGAGCGGGTGCTGAACTACCGACCGGCCCGGGAGGTCCGCGCTTGGGCCGCCGCCCTCTCGCCCGACTGAGGAGCGCGCGGGAGGGCGGCGGGCAGCGAGCCCTGAGCCGACCGGAGAGAGTTTGTCGACGGCGGCCGTGGGTAGATGGGCCGACACACACCGAGCCCCGCGGCTCCAACCGGTGGGCCACGCGGCCCACGGAGCCCGGAGGACGCCCGCGCGCCGGAGGGGAGCCCATGGCCCCTCCGGCCGGTGTTTTCCACGTCGGCCGAGGATCAGCGCCGGGCGCGGACCGCGGCCGAGCGGACCAGCGCCAGCCGGGCGACCAGCGTGACGCCACTCGTCGCGACGATCGCGATCAGGCCCCAGGCCGGACGCCCCACGAGCGCGGCGACGGCCACGAACACGAGCCGGGCGTCCCGGCCACCCATCAGCAGCGCGAGCCGCGACTCCGGCGCGGGCGGCAGGCCGAGGGCGCTGATCCGGTCCTTCGTCGCCATCGAGAGCGTCGCGAGCGTCGCGGCCGCGGCCGTGAGGCCAACCGATACCGCGGGACTCGCCGCGCCGGAGGCCGCCGCCCACACCCCGAGGCCCGCGATCACCGCGGCGTCGGTGAGGCGATCGAGGACGCCATCCAGCAGCGCCCCCTCCGGCCGAGCCCGCTGCTGCAGGCGCGCGGCCTCGCCGTCCATCCCGTCCAGCAGGGACATCAGCTGCGTGCAGATCGCTCCGGCGACGCCGTTGCCCCGCCAGAGCAGGACGGCGGCTGCCATGCCGACCGCGGCGGCGAGGAACGACACGACGTCGGGGTGGATCCGCAGCGGTGCCACCCCCATCGACAGGCGGGTGGAGATCGGCCGGTTCAGCCACCGCGACACGGGGCCGTCCGCGGCGGAACGCAGCGAGCGCCGGAGCGCGCGTCCCGCGAACCGGACGTCCTCGGGAGTGTCGACGTCCCGCCACCACGTGCGGGGCGGGAGCTCCACGGCCGCGAGCCTGCGCCCGTTGGCGAGCTCGCTCACGGCGCCCGCGAGGGTCGGGTCGCCCGCGGCGGCGGCCGCGCGCTGTGCCGTGAAGACCGCCGGCGACAGCAGGAACGCGCCGCAATCCACGGCCGGCCCTTCGAGCTCCTTCGAGAAGCCGATCGCCCGGCCGGCGTCCAAGCGGACCCTGGTGCCCTCGGCCAGCACGTCGGCCGCCGGCGCGATGTCCACGAGCACGGCCGGCCGCCGCGCCGCGAGCAGCGCCTCCAGCGATCCCTCACCGAAGACGTGATCGGCCGTCACGAGGAGGAACAGCGACTCCCCCGCCATCTCCGCCTCTGCGGCGGCCAGCGAGGCACCGTTGCCCTGCTCCCATCCGTCGGCCAGCACCGCGCGGACCCGCGAGGGATCGATCGCGTTGACGAGGGTGGCCACGGGTCCGGCGTGGTAGCCGACGACGACCACCACCTCCTCCAGCCCGAGCGCCAACAGCCGGCGGACCGCCCGTTCCACCAGGCTCACGCCCCCGACCCGCAGCAGCGCCTTGGACCCGCCACCGGTCATCCCGGCCAGGCGGGTGGACCGCCCCGCGGCCAGCACCACGCCACGGCGAACGCGGACCTCGGCCGGCTCGGCGGGGTCGGCGGCGCCATCGATCGATCGAACGTCCACGGGCATCGCTCCTCGGTTCCAGGCCGATATTGTCAGACTTCCCGAACCGGGAGCCGACGTCCGAGCCCTGAGCCCAGGCCGCCCTGCCCGGCCCCAAGAGATCGATCAGAGCCCGGATGCTGGGGGGACCGGCGCAACGTCTGAGGCCGGGCCTCGTGGCGAGGACCGATGTCGGTGGGGCGTGCTTGGATGTCGCCACGACCCAAGAGGAGGTGCACATGCGACGCCGCTCAGCGCTCGCGCTGCTCCTCCCCCTCATGGCATTGCCCGCGGTCTCCGCCGCGGCGGCCGGCCCCACCCGCGGTCCCGCCCCCGGCCCGGTCGCAGCCGCGTCGCCCGGGGCGCTCCAGCTGCGGATCAACGAGCTCGACTACGACCAGCCCGGCCTGGACACGGGCGAGTTCGTCGAGATCGTGAACGTCGGCTCGGAGCGCTCCCGCCTGCGTCGCGTCGCGCTCGTGTTCGTCAACGGGACCACATCGACGGAGTACCGCCGGGTCCAGCTCGCCGGTCGCCTGGGGCCGCTCCGCCGGCTCGTGGTCGCCACGCCGTCGGTCCCGGTCGACGAGGCGGCCAGAGCGCTGCCGCTCCCCCTGACCCGGGACAACGTCCAGAACGGCGCCCCCGACGGCGTCGCGCTCGTGAACACCCGGACCGACGAGGTGCTGGACGCGGTCGCGTACGAGGGCTCGATCGAGGACGCAACGATCGAGGGGCTCCCGGGCACGTTCTCGATGGGCGACGGACAGCCCGTGCAGGAGGCGGACTCGAACGAGGTCGCGGGATCGATCTGCCGTCTCCCCGACCATACCGACAGCGACGACGACGACCGGGACTGGTCCGCCTGCAACCCGACACCGGGCAGCGCGAACGTGAGGTCGACCGCGCGCGCTCCCGGGAGGAGAACACCGGGGGCGTGAAGACCTCGGTGACGTCCGTGGGGGCGCCGCCGCCGCTCAGCGCACCGCCATCGGCGACGAAGACGTTCGCGTGCCAGCGGACGGCCTGGATCCCGTGCCGCGCGGTCGGCATGTCCGCGAGCGTCATCCAGGTGTCCGAGGCCGGATCGTAGGCCTCGACGGTCGGGTAGGCCAGGCCGGCGCCCTCGCCGCCGATGATCAGGATGCGGCCCTGCACGACCGCGCTCGCGTAGCCGCCGCGAGGCGTCGGGAGCTCGGCGAGTCCGGTCGTCCACGTTCCCGAGGCGAATCCGTACGCGTCGTTGAAGCCGAACGGCGTCAGCCGGTCGCCCTGGCGGCCCCCGATCGCGTACATCCGGCCCCCGACGACCGCGGCGTGGAAGGCGAACGAGACCTCGGCCCGGGCGAGCCCGCTGTGCGCCCTCGCCCGCCAGCTTCCGAGCGCCGGTCCCCGCTCCGAGCCCGGCACAGGACCGGGTCGGCGTTCCGCCACGGGGACCGCGGGGACGCGAGCGCTGTGGCCCGAAGGAAGTCCCAGGTTGCCGGGAAGGTAGAGCCGCCCTCGACGCTGCGGGCAACCTGTCGGCCCCGGTGCACCACACCTGGACCGTCGACACGGTGCCGCCGGTCGTGGCCATCACGAGCGGGCCTGCGGACGGGGCCGTCCGAACATCGACCGGCGCGTCGTTCGCGTTCACGACGAACGAGCTCGGCACGGTGTGGTGCTCGCTCGACGGCGTGGCGGCGGCGGTCTGCGCCTCACCCATGAAATACGCGGGCCTGGCGCTCGGGCCGCACACGTTCACCGTGTTCGCGCGGGATCGGGCCGGCAACGCTTCGGCCCCGGTGACCAGGTCGTGGACGGTGGTCCCCCCGTAGCCGTGGGGCGGATTTGACGTTCCGCGCAACCTGCCTCAGGGTGCAACCATCGGTCGGGCACCACTCGAGAGGGGTCGAGTCATGAGGGATCGCCGGATCCGGAGACTGGCGCTGGTCGCGGCCGCGTGTTCGATCGTCGCACTGGGGGCGGTCCCCGCCGCGGCCGGGGCTCCCGACAACGATGTGGAGTCGGCCGCCGTCAAGAGATCCCACAGTCGCTGCGCCTGCCGTTTCGACAAATGCAGCCCGGGCATCTCTGCGAACTCCGATTGAACCAAACGAACCCAGGCACAAAAATTTCAAGTGGGGACAATCGAGACCGCTTCCCGCTGGCCGGCACCATGCCGTTGGAGAGTGCGCTGAAATCGGCGCAAACCGTGGCTAGTTCAGCAACTACCGCGAAGTATCTCGCAACTTTCAAGGAAAATCCGGCTTTCCTGAGGCAGCTCTGGCGAGACCTATGCGACTAGTCGTCCCGACGCGCCTGATTGAGCTGGAATATCGGAGTAGAGTGCGTCTCTAAGCGCCACATCCCGTCGAGGGTTCTCCGGTCAACCGCGTCACATCTGGCTCGTCCCCTACGCGTAGCCGACGCCTGCCATCGGATCGGCAAACCCCAGGTTTGCAGCCGTAAAAATGCTGGCTTTTCGGTAGATACGTTAAATCTCAGTCTCTGCGGTCGTTCTACTTGAATTCTCGCGCCATGGTACACATTCTTCAGTCGATCTTCGACTCGGCCGTCGACGGCATTATCCTGATTGACGCCGCGGGGCTGATATCAAGGCGTTTAACCCAGCCGCCAAGCAGTTCTGGGTATTCCACACGGGAAGTGCTCGACCAGAACGTCAAGGTGCTGAGGCCTAGCCCCAACGTCGAACAGCACGACCGTTACTGCCAGCTATCTGCAAACCGTCCCGCGGATCATCGGCACCGGCCGCGAAGTTCGCGGCCGCCGAAAGGACGGCAGCACGTTTCCTCTTCATCTGTCCGTGGGGCAGATGGCGAGTCGACGGGCAGCCCGCGTTTACCGGCATCCTCCACGATTTGACCCAGCGCGT
>CAWHTI010000010.1:0-357134 GCA_963832225.1 uncultured Actinomycetes bacterium | reverse complement strand
TGGCAAGCTTTCTGAGCGTGACCAATCTGTCGCACGATATCGCCATGGTTCCGGAGCCGACAGATATCCGTGGACGGCTCCACCATGTCTGCTTCCACTACACCTCGGTGCAGCACGTTTTTGATGCCGCGGAACTCGCCAAGGAGGCCGGCTTGATGGTGGAATATGGACCCGGTCGGCATGGCATTGGCGGAGCGACGTTCGTTTACATCTTGGAGCCAGGAGGTAATCGCATCGAGCTCATGGGAGATCCCGGCTACATGATTTTCGATCCAGCCTGGAGGACCGTCGTCTGGAAGAGTTCGGAGTTTCCCGATGCGGCAGCCTGGACTGGTTCGCCGCCGCCCGACTCGTTCTTTACTTACGGAACTCCACCCGACGAGGAGCGAGAACTGTTCCGGCAGCGGAGCTATTAGTGCAGGCATGATCACGAGCTTCGATTTCCAAGCGACCGTGTCCCCGTCGAAGTGCCCTGGGGACGACGATGCCACACCCGCAGGGCGCGACGCGCCACTGGGCAGGCCCCTACCGTTGAAGGCTCGCCGCCGAACCACCTCGCCGCGCCCTGTAGAGCGACAAGTTGTAGTGCCGGTGTCCTCACCGACGAGCGGCCTCTTCCGGCGGCGGGGACACCTCCGCGACAGGGCGACGCGTATGCGGGCTTTTCCGCATCGGGATTGTCGCCTTTCTTTCGCATTCCCTCACTCGCCAGATCTGACTCACGCTAAGCGCCGCGCGGCCGACGGCGCGTCGCGGACATCTTCCAGGTTGGACTGCACTTTATTCAGCAGGATGGCGAGTTGCTCGCGCTCACTGGCGTTCAAGCCGTTGACGGCAACTCCTGAAAGCTTTCGAACTTGCCGCTGCAGGATTTGATGGACGCGGCGCCCTTCGCCGGTTGCTTGGAGCGGAATACTTCGACGATCTCGGGCTCCGGCTTGCGTCTCGAGCAGACCCTGATCCTTGAGGCTCCTGATCAACCGGGAAGTCTGCCCCTTGTCCTGCTTCAAATGGGCGACCAGATCTCGCAGAGTCGCGCCGGGGCGCCGACTGAAAAACCCGAGAATCTTCCCCTCCATGTGCGTCAGGTGATAGCGGCCCTTCCGGAGCACCTGGTACTGCTCCGCACGGAACAGATGCATAATGGTGTGGATGGACGCAAAGACGTCATCGGCCAGCGGCCCGGCCATTTTCTTGACGTGAGCGACATTTACGCGGGTCATGTAGACATTCTCAACAGAGTCAGCCACCTGGAAAAGTACATTTTCAACGCGGACGTAACTGCCCTGAAGGCCGTTTCGGGCGGAGGCACGGCCAGGCCCTCGTTCGGATGGATCGGAATGATCAATGGTTTGTGTTGACAATATCAACATCATCGGAGATACAGTTGACAGTGTCAACGATTATAAAATCTTTTGGGAAACCCGACTTGGCGCGACGGCCGGTGACCTCACTCGTCTGCACGCGTCTACAACCAGGAGGACGGAGCATCGGCCCTACGCGAGCCGTCACTTTTATAGATTTCGCGTGGGCCGGTTCTGGGATTAGCGTTCTGTCGAGAATGCCATTCGACGGCTAGGGGAGCGCCTTCAAGATGAAAATTTTTATTCGGCGATGTTCTCGGTAATTTCTGGCTGTCCGTGTGCGGGAGTGCCGTCGGACAAGTTGATCGCCCGATGATAGTAGAACCAAAGCCAAGTAGTTGGGAGAGCTCCCCGGCGAGCACTGCGACCGCGCCGGGCATACTGACAATCAAAGCCGACGCGAACGAGCTGTCATGCAAACTGCACGCAAATGTCCCCTACGCAGCCAAGTCGGGCATTCCGCTCCACCTCCACAGCATTGAGCCAAGACAGCGTGAGGGAGAGAGGCGTCTTTTTCCTCTGGTCGTCTATGTTCAAGGCTCCGCGTGGTTCAAGCAGGACCTGGGTTACGAAATCCCTCAATTGTCGCGGTTCGCCCGCAAGAGCTATGTGGTCGCGGTGGTCGAGGACCCGACCCTCGCCGGTCGCGCCCTTTCCGGCTCAGCTCAAGGATGCGAAGACAGCAATCCGCTTCCTGAGAAGGAACGCGGCCACATACAGCATCGATCCTGACAAGATCGCCCTTTGGGGCGATTCTTCCGGAGGTCACACTGCCGTGATGACGGGCGTAACCCTTAGTGATCCGGAGTTGAGCGACGAATCGCCACCCGATGAGCCGATTCAGATCAAGGCCGTCGTGGATTTCTACGGGCCGATTGATATCAGCAAGATGAACCTCGAGCCGTCCACCCAGGATCATCGCGACCCAAGTTCGCCCGAGGGAATCCTGATTGGAGGTGTCCACGACTTGGAGAATCCTGGCAAAGTCAAACCGACGGTTCCGATCACCCATCTCGACAAGACGAAGGAGATCCCGCCGTTCCTGATCATTCACGGCAATAAGGACAGGCTCGTCCCGTTCGGGCAAAGCGTATTATTGTATGAGGCCCTAAAGCAAAACGACAAATCCGTGGTGATGTATAAGCTGGATGGAGCGGATCATGGCGGCTCTTCCTTCTGGACCGATGAAGTTCTAGAGATTGTTGACCGCTTCTTGCGCGAGCACCTCTAAGGCAGATACCCCTAGCATCAGCTTCGAAGTGACGTCGAGACGACTGGTGTGCGGGAAGCGCTCGTGAAAAATCTACTCCTCATCATAATCCTGGCGTGCCTTTCGATGCTGGGAGCATTCTCGACGGATACTTACCTCCCCTCTTTCCCGTCAATTGCCGACGAGTTTCGGGTCGGCCTCGATGTCGTCCAGCAGACTCTCACCGTCTATCTGCTCGCGATGGCAGTGATGACGCTCTTTCACGGCACGCTGTCAGACGCGTGGGGTCGACGCCCAATCATTCTCGTCGGATTGGTGTTCTATGTGGCCGCATCGGCGGGCGCCTTATTTGCGCGCAGTTTTTCATTCCTGCTGTTTTGTCGTCTCGTCCAGGGCATGTTTGCCGGTGTTGGCATGGTGGTCGGGCGCGCGATGATTCGCGATCGTTTCTCCGGGCCGGAGGCGCAAACGGTGATGTCCTACACGACGGTTGTATTCGGTCTTGCGCCGGTGCTGGCACCGATTCTCGGGGGCTGGCTGGAAGTCGCTTTCGGCTGGCGCTCGGTCTTCGGATTTCTGGCTATTTTTGGTTTTCTCTTGTTGGGGGCGTGTGCGTGGAAGCTTCCGGAAAGCTTGCCACCTGCCAAGCGGTCGCCTCTGCACCTGAGGAAGACTTTGAAGAACTACGTCATCATGGCAACCGACCGCCGGTTTTCATTCCAGTCTCTTGCCATTGCTCTAGCCGCTTCCGCGCTCTTCATTTACATTAGCGCTGCTCCGGTCTTCGTTTTACAGATCCTCGGCCTGTCAGAGACATCGTTCGCGTGGCTGTTTATTCCAATGATCACGGGAATCATGTTGGGGTCCTTGCTGGCTGGTCGAGTGGCGCATTTCTGGCGTCCGGAACGCACCATTTGCATCGGATTTGGCATGATGATCGGCGCTGCGGTCGTGAACGTGCTCTACACTTCGCTTTTCACTGTCGCGATACCGTGGGCCGTTCTTCCGATTCTGCTTTGCACCTTCGGTATGGCCTTCGTCTCTCCGGCCATGACCATCGTGACGCTGGATCTCTATCCCTCACGGCGCGGCATGGCCGCCTCGCTTCAATCCGCGTTCGTTATGGGTGCTTTCTCGATTTACTCTGGTCTTGTGGTGCCTTTCCTCTTTGGAAGTGCTCTCAAGCTGGCAGTTGGAGTCCTCGCCGGCTTTCTGGCCAGCGTGGCGCTTTGGGCTTGCGGGCAGCGACAGTCCCAAGGCCACGCACTCTCATCCCCGACTCCAGATTGACTAGAGGGATCTAAATCTTCGGCATCCCGCACAGGCCGAAGAGGGATCCTATTTACAGAAATCTGCATTTCTTTGGCAGCGCATCGCGGCTCACACTGCGAACCATTTATATGCCGATACAGAGCCGGTCCGTTCCGAGCAGTCGTGGAAAAGGCGGTCGCGATCTTACGAATCCGCTTAGCAACGGCCGGATCGCGAGTCTGCTCGCGCGTGAGAGCGCAAGCGCGCATGGCCATCTTGCTCTGGCCCTGAAGCGTGCCTCACGCAGCGCCCTCTTGTGGCCAGAGGAGGCTACTGACCTCGTTGCAACCGGCCGACCGCTCACCGAGCTGCAAGGAATTGGTCCCAACTTGTCGAGGCTGATCGCTGGATGGATAAAATCGCCTCCGTCGGAGCCGCTCCAGCCGGAATCGCTGGAGTTTCTTACGATGTCTCAGGCCAGGCGAGTCCTGGCCGAAAAGCCTGAATGGAGCGGCAAATTGAAGGGCGACCTTCATATGCATACTGATTGGAGCGACGGTTCTGCCACCATTTTCGAGATGGCCAAGGCGGCGGGCGAGCGCGGCTACGAGTATATCGGCATTACCGACCACACCAAAGGCTTGAGGATCGCCCGTGGACTGGATGAGAGCCGACTGGATGCGCAAGGACAGGAAATTCGTCTCGTCAATGAATCGCTGAGAAGCGAGGGTCTCCGTTTGAAAGTGCTTCGATCCGCCGAAGTGAACCTCTCCGTCGATGGAGAAGTAGACATCGGCCCTCCCGCTCTAGGTGAACTCGATATCGTGCTCGGATCGTTTCATTCCGCATTGCGAAAACAGGAGATTCAAACCGCGCGTTTCATTGCGGCGGTGCGTAACCCAGCCATCCAAATTCTCGGCCATCCGCAAGGCCGCGTTTACAACTACCGAGCGGGCTTGGACGCTGAGTGGTCCCGCGTATTCGCCGAAGCTGCGCGCCTGGACAAAGCTGTCGAAATCGATGGCTATGCCGACCGGCAGGATCTTAAACTTAGCCTGCTCAAAATTGCCAAGCGCGAGGGAGTGCGCATTTCCTTAGGAACTGATGCGCATCATCCCTGGCAACTTATCTTTATGAACTTCAGCCTCGCGGCCGCCTGCCTCGCTAAGCTTCGGCCCGATCGCATAATCAACTTCCTTTCGGCTCGCGATCTGAAAGCCTGGGTTGAAAGCGTTCGTGGTCGCTAACACGAACCTGAGAGTAACTTCAGACGGCGCTGTAGTGGCGGTGGCGCTACAACAAAAACCGATATGAGGAAGAGCCGCTACACGCTGCCCTCGGCGATGGGGACATCGCCGCTACAGCTATCTCAGCGCTCTCCGTACTTTTTGCATTCGGTCAAGCTAAGTTAACTCGGTCTCTATTTGCTTCAACTATCCGCTCTGCCCATTCTTGGCGATCTTCGATCGTTGGAACGCCGTCCCGCTCGACGACTACTTGACGCATTCCTCGACTCCCCAGGGCAGAGTAATCATGGCCGGCCTCCACCGAACACGTCCAAAGGAAAACGAGTGGAACAGCGGCCGTGTTAATCGAGCGATGCGCCCAATACGGTGGAATATAGGTGACCTTGCCGGGCGTAAGTTCGGCACTGCAGGTGATGCCGTCTTCCCGTTCGAACAAAACAAGGCCGCTGCCGGACAAAGCTTGATAGGTTTCCGCATGATTGCGTTTGTTGTGGTAGTGACCACGAGTCAGGTGATATTCGGATCCCACCTTTCCTGGGTAAATGATTGTCGTGCCAAAGAAGATATCTCCATCCGCCTGGCTTTGATTAAAGGCGTAGTTCTCGTAACAGACGGGGTCATTCTCTTCGCGGATGCGTCTCTCCAAATCCGCCGCATCCAAAAAAAGGCCCCGGAGATCCGAGAGACGTTTCTCGTAATGGGCCGTCGCCTGAGGTATTATACCTGTGTGCGCCGGAACGCTCACCGCGCTCGGCAAGGGAGAATTTTCCTGGTTCATGTGTGCCTAAAAGTGCAGACAAATCTGAGCGCATCGCGGCGAGATGCACTTCGATTTGCCTAATGTAAATTAATCGGCTGCGCTCGCCAATTCTGCCCGAGCGAAAGACTGGCAGTAATTATCATGACACCTTGTCTCTCTTGTTCAATGGACAAAGATTTGAAAGACCTGAGCGAGAGCAAGAGTAAAGGACCACGGTGATAAGCACTTTTTATCTTTGTTCTTCATCTTTTTTTGGACGTTACTGTGGCGCTTTCCCCAGCTTATCAGGGGTGTCTTAGTCGACGCACAGCGGGCACGTCTACCTGGCCGAGCTGCCCGCGCAGCATACGATGCGGAGAAACCTCGGGTGGCGGGGCCGGCTCTTCCAACGCGTGTCGCTCCTCGTCATCGAGCTCTAACTCGGTGGCACCGAGCAGGTCCTCGAGCTGCTCGAGCGTGCGGGGACCGCAAATTGGCGCGGCCACCCCGGGAACTCCAAGAAGCCAAGCCAGAGCCACCTGGGCAATCGGACGACCACGACGCGCCGCAATTGCCGTGGCTGCATCTACGACCCGGAAGTTGCGCTCGATCGCGCGCCGGTCGGCAGATTCCTCCAGTTCTTTACCCGCGAGAGTGACACGCCCGCCTTCGGGCATTCGATCGCGCGAATAGCGTCCGGTCAGAAATCCGGCTCCCAATGGTCCCCAGGGCAAAACACCCAGGCCAGCGGCTCGACAGAACGGTAGCAACTCCAGCTCGGCAGAGCGTTCAACCAACGAGTACTGCGGCTGCAGGCTGACGAAAGGCGCCCAGCCCTCGCGGTCTTGGGTCGACACCGCCCAAGCAAGCAGCCACGCCAGGAAAATTCGACGCACCCACGGCGCGGACCTTGCCAGCTTCGACTAATTCATTCAATGCGGCCAGACTTTGCTCCAACGCTACTTTGGGGTCGGGTGCGTGCACCTGATAGAGGTCGATCACGTCGAGCTGGAGCCGACGCAGACTCGCCTCACAGGCGGCCCGAATTCGGTCTGGAGCGAGTCCCTCGCCGGCGGGGTCAGAGACGCCGAAGCGCACCTTCGTTGCCACGATGACTTTCTCGCGGTGACGCGCTAGCCACGGCGCGAGTGTGCGTTCCGATTCGCCGTCGCCATAGACGTCGGCGGTGTCGATGAAAGTGCCGCCCGCATCGAGAAACCGATCGAGCATTCGATGCGCCTCGCTGGCTGGCGTCGCCCCGCCCATAAGCATAGTGCCGAGACAGAGCCGGCTGACGGTCAAATGCCCAAGAGTGGTGCTTTGCATGAAGGCGCTTTGGCTAACGTGTATGATGGAGCTGCCAGTAGGAAAAAGATGGTTCTTCGTGCCGACTATGGCACCGCCTATTTCCCGGTCTGCAGCACAGCGCGAAAGCGTGCCTTGCCGCTGATCATGCGATCGTAAGCTTCCTCCACTCTCTCGAGCGGATAGACTTCATTCATCGACCTGACCCCGGTCAGTGCACTGAACCTGAGGGTGTCCTGCGAATCGTTGGCAGTGCCGGAATACCAACCTTTGACTGATCGCCTTCCGAAAATCAGCAGGGCAGGCGAAACTTGGATTGAATCCGCCACACCAACAATCATCAAAGTGCCGTTAAGTCCCAAACCCCCCTGCATCGCGGCCATCGCATCAGCGTCGGTGACCGTTGTCAGGATCGCTTTGGCGCCCCCTAACTTTTGCAATTCTGCGGCCGGGTCCTGCGTCTGACTGTCAACATAATGATGAGCGCCGAGTTGACGGGCTAAGGCTTCCTTGTCTTGTCCGCGCGCAATTCCGACTGTCTTGAAGCCCATTTGCGCAGCGTATTGAACGCCAAGATGACCGAGGCCTCCAAGCCCTTGCACGGCGACGACATCCCCTGCCCGCGCGCCGCTGTTCCTCAAGGCGTTATAGGTTGTGATGCCGGCACACATCAGCGGTGCGGCTTCCACTGGGTCTAGTTCCTCTGGCACCGCTGCCACCCCGACGGCCGGAGCGAGCATGTAATCCGCGTATCCACCGTCAAAGGAAATGCCAGTGGTCAGAAGCTGCACCTTACAGCCGAAGAAATCGCCGGCGCGACATGCATCGCATTGACCACAATGACCGCCATGCCAGCCGACACCCACGCGCTGATCCCGCTTCCATGCCGTAACACCGTCTCCGAGCGCGTCAATCACGCCGACTACCTCGTGGCCGGGTATCCGTGGGTATTGCAAACCCGGCAGGAGACCCTCCTTGACCATCTTATCACTGTGGCAGACCCCACAAGCTTGAACTCGGATTCTCACCCAGCCGGCGCCGGGTTCCGGAATGTCACGCTCTACGATCTCAAAAGGTCCGCCCGGGTGGGCAACTTGTACGGCACGCATTTTTGGCATAAGCAGTTTCGGGTTCGAGGTGAAATTCGCCCTTTGGATGCTGGCATCCCTCGAGCAGTAGAAGCAGCCACTCGATCGTATCTGCGGAAGACGAAATGCGCCAAGCACAAATTACAATACCGGTCTCCTAAGCACAGTGAGCGCACGCGTTTTGCCCGCCGAGACACCGCACACCTTACCCGGGACGGATGTGCTCCGCGGAGGCGTGTTCGACTGCGACATTCACGCGCGACGCCTTTGCGAAAATCCGGCGATAAAGAAGCCTTTCTTTCCGTAGGCGACATTTGCGACTTTCGTTTGATCGGTTGCTGCAGCGAACATGCTGCCACCACCGGCTTGGGGAGCACACGCGTCCTCGAGTGTAATTGGCCGGCGTCCCCGCCGGACAACGCCTCAGGACCAGGTCGAAATATTACGGCAGAGTCTGGCAATAATCGCCTCAGAGCGTTGCTCGCGCTTACAGCAGCGAGGATGCCATCGCGCGCTCTGCTCGAAAAAGCGAGGGAGCATTTGCTTCTTAAGATTGAAAAGAGCCGACGATCTCTGGGACAATATCACCAATGAAAGCTTGACCATGAATGACGACTTCTCCCTCCGCGCGAAAGAGTTGGTAAATCGGATGACCCTCGAAGAAAAAGCGACTTTGCTCACTGGAAATGGATGGTGGGCAACGCACCCGATCGACCGGCTCGAAATTCCCTCTATCTCGATTACGGATGGTCCGCATGGGGTTCGAAAGAGCCAAGGCGCAGGCCTCTCCACGAGCGTTCCCGCCACCTGCTTTCCGACTGCTTCTGCGCTTTCCTGCTCCTGGGACGCGGACCTGCTTCGTGAAGTCGGCGTCGCCTTGGGCGAAGAAAGCCAGGCCATTAATGTCCATATTCTTCTCGGTCCGGGAATCAACATGAAGCGCTCCCCGCTGGGCGGTCGAAACTTTGAGTACTTCTCTGAGGATCCCGTGCTCGCCGGTCGGCTCGCGGCAGCCTACATCGAAGGAGTGCAAAGCCAGGGGGTGGGCACTTCCCTGAAGCATTACGCCGTCAATAATCAGGAGTTTGAGCGCATGGCTACCAGCTCGAACGTGGACGAACGCACGTTGCACGAGATCTATTTGCCGGCATTCGAGATTGCCGTGAGAGATGGCAACCCTTGGACAGTGATGAGCTCCTACAATCTTGTGAACGGAGTTTATGCCTCTGAACATGAGGAACTGCTGCGCGATATCTTGCGCGGTAAATGGGGCTTTGCGGGCTTCGTGGTGTCTGATTGGGGCGGGATCAATGACCGCGTGGCTGGTCTGAAAGCCGGGACTAATCTCGAAATGCCGGGCAGCGGTCGCTACAACACCAACAAGATCATCCAAGCTGCCCAGAGCGGCGCACTTTCGACGGAGCAACTCGATGAAGCGATAAGAGAAGTCCTGGCCGTCATCTTGAAGGCACATGCTGGCCACAAGGCTAACGTTAGCTTGGATGTTGATGCTCACCATGCATTGGCCCGGAAGGCGGCCGGCGAGAGCATTGTGCTTCTCAAGAATGTCGATCGGCTGTTGCCGTTGAATCTAAGCGATCTCAGACGAATCGCCATTATCGGTGCATTCGCTAAACTGCCACGCTATCAGGGTTCCGGCAGCTCGCAGGTCAACCCGACAAGAGTTTCCAACGCCTACGACGAACTCGCCAAGATCGCCAGTGACGATCAAAAGTTCTGTCTACGCAGTTGGATACAACAGTGAGGGCGAAGTCACAGAGCGCCTTCTCGACGAAGCTCGGAAGGCGGCCGTGAAAGCCGAGGTTGCGATCGTCTTTGCAGGCCTGCCAGACAGCTACGAATCGGAAGGTTTTGACCGGGCGTCGCTTGACATGCCTCTTGGTCATCAGCAGCTCATCGAAGCTGTCAGTAGTGTGCAGCCGAACGTCGCTGTCGTCCTGATGAACGGCTCGGCGGTGACCATGCCGTGGGCAGATAGAGTCAAAGCGATCATTGAAGCTTGGCTCGGTGGCCAAGCAGGCGGAGGCGCTATCGCAGATGTTCTCACAGGGGCGGTTAACCCCTCGGGAAAACTAGCCGAAACTTTCCCAAACAGCATCTATGATACCCCCACCTTCCCTCACTTCCCCGCGCGAAACAGACACGCAAATTACGGTGAAGGCATCTTCATTGGGTATCGCCACTACGACACGAAGAACCTTCAGCCTCTCTTCCCTTTCGGCTTTGGGCTAAGTTACACGACGTTTTCGTATACCGGGATCAAAACCTCCGCCAGCTCGATGAGGGACAGCGACGATCTTACCGTAGAAGTCTCGCTTAAGAATACGGGTCCGGTCGCGGGAAAAGAGGTTATTCAATTGTATCTTCGTGAGCAGCATCCCTTAGTTCTTCGCCCTGAGAAGGAACTAAGGGCTTTCCAAAAGGTAGCGCTCTCGCCCGGGGAGGAGAAGACGGTGACGTTCCGACTAAGCAAGCGCGATTTCGCCTACTACGACACTGCTGTGCGTGCTTGGTCCGTCCGCTCGGGTGACTTCGACATCCTTGCCGGTGGTTCCTCCCGTAATCTGCCCCTCAAGACAACCGTTGCGGTGGAGGCAACGAATATTAGATATCCACAGCTAAGCAGGACTTCCATGCTCAAGGACTTTCAAAATCATCCAAAAGGCCGGGCGTTCTACGGAGAGCTCTTGGACGCAACTGGCATGGAAATCCCTTCCCTGGACCCAGACCTCTCCGCAGAAGCAGTCGCGGAAAAGAAGAAGGCGCGAATGGCCGTGATGGCATTTTTAGATGAAATGATCGTTAACAAGATCCCGGCATTCTCTGAAGGCAGATTCACTGACCAGCGTCTGGATGAAATCCTTCGAGAAGTCCAATAGCCCTTTCCAGGTGTGTCTTAAGGCGAGAACGTTCGAATCCATGCAAGTCGCGATCGACGCGCGTCATTGTATCGAAGACGAGCGGCGCTCCTTTCGAAGGCCTCCAGGCGTCCCGCGAAAAACCCCGTGTGCCTGACGCCAGTTGAGCCGGATGTCGGAAACAGCAATCACCCAGAGGCACGAATCAGCGGCTTCCAATTGACTTGATCTTCGTCGCAAAATGACCCATAATTCACTCGCACTCAGCCAGATTCATAAAATCCGGTTTCGTAATCAAATTGTTGCGAGAGACAACGCCGCCACAACGAGATCCGAAACAAACCTGACGAACAAATCTGACCCGTGCAGACGACAGATCGAGTCAAGGTATGAACACGCTCCTCGTCTATATGGTAAATCCTCAGCATATCGAACAAGTGAACGCGTTCCTGCTGGCTAATAACGGTCGGGAGCTTTCGCCCGACACCGGTTGGTGGCGAATCGAAACCGAGATGTCCTTTAAGCACGCTTTCCTTCAGATGTGGTATTGGGTGGGAGATGGGGGATTCTTGCGCATAGTCGAGCTAGGCGGCCAGAGACAATCCTTCGCTTTTCCATCCTACAAACGATCTGAGTTATTCAAATCTGAAGGCATTTTAGAAAAGCTTTCCAGCTATGGCAGAAAGCTCGAAGAGCTATAACATCGCTGGACTGCCCAACGGCAAATGGGAGAACCGCTGGCGCACGCGTTTCATTCGGGAGTGCACTCATGCAAAGCGATTCAGAAGGCTACCTCCAGCTTGACAAAAGGACAGCGTGGTTGTAGCAGATCTAAGAGTCATTGGTATTAGACTCACATGTCGACTTGGCGCAATTCTCGAACGCTGGTCTTGCATCGGAGCATCCGCCAATTTTGTGTTGCCATCCGGCGTTTCAGTGACCGTGCGATCCTCTCCGAGATAAGCCGAAAGGATTTCGCCTCCAACTAAGGAATGGGATCATCATGGAGTGGAAGATTGCCTGGCGCGACCGTCAAAGTCCTTATCCTGTCCATAAGGAGACATTGACTTCCGAGGCTGATCTCAAGCAGCGCGTTGCCATGCTCATCGACAAAGAGGCCGTGATATTTCGATCAGTCAAATCCCTCCGCAAAGGGATCTCGGCGGGATACCCTACGCTGACATTGTCACCTCGTTTAAGAATCGCACCATCGTTCCTTTCCTTGGCGCAGGGGTCCCATTGTGTGGGCGACCATCCGGAAGTGAATGGCAGTATGCTCCCTTCTCAAACTTTCTTCCCAGCGGCGCCGAACTGGCGGACTACATAGCAAGGCTTGCCAACTTGCCCGCGTGGCGGCTGCGCGATACCGAGAACTTGGCTCGGGTAGCTTCCTATTACACGAAGACAAATCTAAATACCCCGCTGGCAGACAGGCTGCGCAAGATCTTTGAGCGCGGCGAGATTACCGAGGTTCATCGATTTCTGGCCACACCTGCCTTGCACCCGATGGTTATCGTCACGCTGCTCGACCGTGTCGAGTTTCAAGCCTAGGTACAGTTGTTCACTGCACTAACATTGCCCAGCAAGGACGAGTGAAACGATGTTCTGCCGGCTCACGAAGAAAACGGTTCTGGATGTTGTCGTGCGAAAGCTCGAACCGGCAGCGGCGCCGTGCCAGGGACCGCCTGCCATGAGTGTTTGATGCAGCTTGAAAGTGGTATCAGGATCTCTGTCGTGCCGCACTTTCGACCGACGCTTCTCACGCGAGCCGAACTCTACTTAAACTCCGGATCTCAACGTTGGCAAAGCTGCTTCAAAGCTCGCCACGACTGGAGACCGCCGACTGAGCAGGAACAGCGGATGGTTACGACAGCGGAGGGGGAGGCCCCCAGAGAGCCAGTTCGATCGGATTGAGTTGCTCGAAATCCCCGGCCACCTCCATAAGAATGGCGCCCAATAGCGCGAAAGCTTGCCACCGACACTGACAGTCCCTCTGAAGAATATGAGCGGTTTGTCGCCGCCCTGGCATCGTTTTTCGCTTTAAGAAGGTTCATGTAGAAAATTGTTCGTTCACAGTCATGGCTGCAGAGCCCACCCACCAATCGGGCTTCACACGCCTTGGTGGTGCTGACAGTTTGAAAATTGGGGCCGTGGAAGAGAGCCCACTGCTAGTTGTGAATCTCGGGGATGAACCTACTGCGCTCGTCATTCTCAATCTCCCGATTCGGCGTATCCGTGAACTCGTCGCCTCCCGGCATGTGCCGGAAAGTCCGCCCAATTGCATTACTCAGCAGTTTCTGGAATTGTTTCCAGAGTATCCCTTAGTTCGGCTCGTATTGCCTGCCCGCCAATGAGTTCACTTTTTCCCCAACGCGGTCCTCCACGATGGCTGTACGGCAAAGAAGAACGACTTGGACATTCTTCTGCGAATCAGTCGAGCTCCAGGATCGATCTCCTAAAACAAAGTGGGTTGATGAGCTTGTCATCGCACAGGCCCCGGTATCGCGTTTCCTCTATATCAATTCGCAACGATCTCTTTCATCGCCGCAATCGCCTTGGCAGGCAATGGCCCCATACCTCTCGCTTTTGTGTACCGCATCCCTTTTTCAGTCGCGGGACAATAAAGAACCTCTACCCCATCGTTGGTGGTGGCATGATAGCATGTGTCGCTGGAATGTTCGTCGATGAACTCGAAGAACTTCTCCCTCCAGGGGTGGTCGGCGTAGGGAAACAGCTTTTCTCCAAGCGCTTTCAAATCGTCAACGCTGATCACTTCAATGTTTTGCTGGATCGCTTTACGTCGATCCTCGTTGATTTGTTCAATATCAAGGTTCTCGGGCTCCATGCCGGTAGATTGATTCCGGGTCTCAACGACAGGCCAGCAAAATCGTTGCCTTTAGGCAAAGGCCCCGCGACGCGAATCGAGGCGGCGCTCGCCCTGCGATACAGCAAGGCGAGAGGGAGCGAATAAAGGAACAGGAAGGTCGCGGCAGGCTGTAGGTTCCGGGTGGGCCGCGGCGCCCTGCGCCGCGCCGGCAGTGAGGACACCGCCCGTCCAGCCATCGGACTTGTCGTTCCAGCTGGGGCGCGCTTTTCTTTGAAATTGCGTGGAGAGTTCCTGGGTTTACCCTGAATTGATGCGACGCAAGTTAGACTACCGACCGCGATGAATCTTTGCAAAGCAGTCGATCGATGAACGCAAAATCGCCAAACAGTTTTCGTCACGTCTTCGTTCCGGGAAAGTCGCGTCGGACTCTGCTCCTGCTGCACGGCACAGGTGGAAACGAACATGATTTGCTCTCCCTCGGTCGCGACCTTGACCCGGAAGCCTCTCTTCTTAGTCCTCGGGGTAACGTTCTTGAAAATGGCATGCCGCGGTTTTTTCGCCGTCTCGCCGAGGGAGTTTTTGACGAGAAAGATTTGATTCACCGCAGCAATGAACTTGCCGACTTCATCAGCGAGGCAGCCACAAGCTATTCCCTGGATTCTGAGAGGATCTACGCGGTTGGCTATTCCAACGGCGCGAATATTGCCGCGAGCTTGCTTCTGCTGCGACCTGGCGTTCTCGTCGGAGCTGCCTTGCTTCGTGCCATGGTTCCGCTGGTGCCGGACGTTCTCCCGAACCTGAATGGAATCTCCGTGCTGGTGCTCTCGGGGCTATCTGATCCGATCGTGCCCGAGGAAAATGCACGGCGATTGGCCGCCCTGCTTACTGACGCTGGCGCCGCAGTCGCACTGCACTTTGAAAATACCGGGCATCAGCTGACAGAACATACCGTCGAAGCGACGCGTCGGTGGCTTGCCTCCCAACCATCCTGAGAGCGCCTCTCAGCCCGTATGGGAGCATGTGACTAGTTATCCCAAGGCAGCGCGAGGCGTTCGCCGGACGCCAAAAATACGCGGGCGGGATTCTCTCAAAGCCAGCCAGTGAGCCGAATGTTACAGATCCGGTGTTGGCTACCTGATGCACCTGGCCGGCGGGAAGAATTAACGTTCAATCCGCCTGAAAGCGCATCGTGCGCCCGTGTGTCCTTCGATGGCGATTTCTCCGTTTCCTGCCAGAAGACCCTCTCGCATTTGTGGAAATGCGGAGGAGTAGTCACGCCACCGGCTGCCCCGCCCTTGGATCTCGACTACCTTGTGCGTCGCGGAAAAAAAGTGCCCTCGAGGAATTCCTGGAGGCTCTGCTTTCATTTTTAGCGAACCTGCCCACCAGAGCTAGCGACCGGCCGGTCAAGGTGGCGGCCCGGAGAGCGGCAAATCAAAACAAGTCGCTGTCACTTTGTGTCTCGTGTGTCAGCACTCCGTAAGCCAGCTCTGCGGAATTCTTTTCTACAAAAACCAATTTTGGCTTTAAACTTGAAACCCTCATGATTGACACGCTTTTCCGTCCTTTGGCCTTCCTGGTGGCTTCTCTTCTGCTTTTAGGATGCATGACTCCGCCACCTCCGCGGCCGCCGGGGGTAATCCAAGTTCGGCTCCAAAGAGACGGATTTCAGCTGCTCCGCAATGGCGAGGAGATTTCCGTCGTTCGTCCGAAGCTCCGCAACGTGGAGAAGTGGAAGCTTGTCCAGGATGACACGGCGATTGCCATCAAGTCTCGCTCGGACCCCTACGGCCCCGCCGCCATCGAGCTTTTTGATGTGGATACGGGAGAGTTAAAAGAAAGGGTGATGACTTACGGCATTGCCGCCGGGCGACCGCACTGGGCAAGAGGATTTGAAGATTGGGGGAATTCTGTGGATTGAAACCGGCGTCGAGCTCAAATCTTTCGACACAGCATCAGACCATCGGCGATCGGCAGGAGAACGCATTCAACGCGCGCATCCCGAGTAAGCTTTTTGTTAAGGGTATCGATGGCTTGTGCTGATTGATCCTTGGGATCGACGACTCGGCCATGCTGGAGCATGTTGTCAAAGACCAATACGCCATTTGTTCGCACGCGCGGCAAGAGCAGCTCGTAATAGAGGTCGTAGCCGGTTTTGTCGGCATCAATGAAGGCAAAATCGAACTGAGTCTTGGTCGCAAGCGCCTCCAACTCTGTTTGCCCACCCCGCAGGCGCAACTCTATCTTCTCGGCCACTCCTGCTAGCTTCCAATGCCGGCGCGCCACAGTGGTCCATTCCTCATTGATATCGATGCAAAGGAGGCGTCCCTCGGCAGGCAGGCCACGGGCGATGCAAATCGCGCTGTAACCTGTGAAGGTGCCGACTTCCACGGCAGAGCGCACCTCGAGCACGGTTGTCAACAGCGTCAGGAAAGAGCCTTGTTCGCGGCTGATGAGCATTTCGCTGACCGAGCCAAGCTTCTCGGTCTCCGCCCGCAGATCATCGAGGGCAGGATCGGAAGCGCTGCTTCGATGCGCTGCGATATACGCACAAAGTTCATCGTCGAGCGGAACATACTTCAAACCAGGGGAAACGCTCGATCTGGTCGCCGCACTTGCTCTATTGACTTTTCTTTTCAAACGAAACTTGTGGAAGCCAGCTCGTCGGCGCTTCGATCTTAGTCGACCAGCGGATCGATCGGATGAGCGGCGCGTCAAACCGTATTCTATTGTATATAGTTCCAGCATGAAGACAGTCAGATTAACTTTGCCCGAGATTGCACTGCTGGCGGGAACTCGTGCCGCTCTGGGCGCAGGCGTCGGTCTTTTGTTAGGTGAAAGACTGAAGCCGGAACAACGGCAGGCAGTGGGTTGGACGCTTCTCCTCGTTGGTCTGCTGACGACCATCCCCTTGGCGCTCGACGTGCTCGGCAAGCGCGAGTCGGGAGATACTTAGATTTCGCTCGTCGCCGAATCGCCGCGCTGGCTGGCCTCACGCCGACAACTCGATCTGCACCTTTACGCTCTCGGGAGGCATGTTCGAGGCAAAATCAAAGGCTTCGATCGAGTCGTCGAAGCCGAATCGATCTGTGATCAGCGGTTTCACGTCGATCTTGCCCGCCCCCATCAGCGCCAAGGCACGCGGAAAAACGTGCGCATAGCGGAATACGTTTTCGATGCGCGCCTCTTTCACTTGAGCAGCCACGATGTTGAGGGCGACCGTCTCGATAGGCATGCCAATGAAAACCACGCAGCCACCTGGGGAAAGCGGATCGAAAACAGCCTGTATTGCGCGTGTATTTCCGCTGGCCTCGAAGACAATGTCAGCTCCCCAGTCTTCGGTCGCTTCTTTCACAACCTTGGCGATATCCTTCTCCCGCACGTTCACTGGCGTGATGCCCGGATACTTTCCGGCGAGTTCGAGCTTCTGCGGTTGGACGTCGGTTATAAATACTTTGCTACAACCCCCCGCCATGGCCGCAAGAGCGGTCACCATCCCGATGGGACCTGCGCCCACCACCACGGCAACATCTCCGGCTCGAACGCGCGCCTTGTTCACGCCGTGCATACCCACCGCAAGCGGCTCGACCATGGCGCCCTCCGCAAAAGAGACATTATCAGGCAACTTGAAGGTGAACGCGCCGGGGTGCACCACTGTAGGGCGAAGCACTCCATGAACCGGCGGCGTCGCCCAAAAGCGCACGGACGGGTCGAGGTTGTAAATGCCGAGCCGGGTGGCTTGGCTGTTTGGATCCGGGACTCCCGGCTCCATGCAGACACGATCGCCTGCCTTCAAATTGGTCACGCCTGACCCGGTCTCGACCACCACGCCAGCCGCCTCATGACCTAGGATCATCGGCTCCCGGACGACGAATGGGCCAATAGCGCCGTGTTGGTAATAATGCACGTCGCTCCCGCAAACCCCCACCGCACGAAGTGCAATGCGAACGTCGTGCGGCCCGAGCGGTTCATCCAAGGAAAAATCGCGAAGTGACAGTTTGTGTTTTTCTTCAAGAACAAGCGCTTTCATGGCAAAGAAGGGATTCGTCTACGCTACTGCGAACCAAGAAGGTGTAAAGTCTGGACAACTTCCCCGATCACTCGACCGGGGCCATGATCAGGTTTTTCGGCGTTGACTTCGTGATAGTGCCTGAGACCCTCGATGAGCAATCGAGAACGCCCCCCGATCTCGGGAATCAAATCTCTTCGTCCCACTTCGGACGGTGCCACCGAGCGCGCCTGGAAGATCTCCCCTCAACGAACCATATAACATTTTACCAGATGAACGAAACGAACAGAAAACTCACCGGCAAGGTCGCACTCATCACCGGAGCAAGCGCGGGCATCGGACAAGCGAGCGCCCTCGCCCTGGCGAAAGAGGGGGCAAACCTCGTGCTGACCGCGCGTCGACGCGAGCGCCTCGATGCTCTCGCCAAGGAGGCGGCCGCGAGCGGTGTCGAGACTGCCATCGTCACAGGTGATGCACGGGAGGAAGAAACCGCCCGCCAAGCCTGCGCGGCAGCGAAGGACAGATGGGGACGGCTCGACATTCTCATCAACAACACCGGTGTCGGTAACTACAAGAATCTCGTTGATACCAGTGCCGAGGAATACGATGAGATGATGGATACCAACGTGCGCTCCACGTTTCTCTTCTCCCGCCATGCAGTGCCATTGATGCTAGCGCAAGGGTCCGGGACAATTCTGATGATTTCCTCGATGGCGGGGATCTACGGTTTCGGCGGGGAAGCCGTCTACTGCATGACGAAGTTTGCCCAGGTCGGATTTGCTCAAGCTCTCGACAAGGAACTTCGCCAAAGTGGAATCAAGGTCGGTGCCATCTGCCCCGGTGGTGTCAAAACCGAATTCGCATTGGGAAAAGGACGAACCGAACACAGCGTCGCACAATCCGACATGCTCGATGCGGAAGATGTCGCCTCGGCAGTGCTCCTCGCCTGCACCCAATCGGCCAAGTCACGGATCATCGAGTTCAGCTGCGGACCATGGCCGAGCCCTTGGCTTAGCGGCTTTGAAAAGGCGGTCGCCGCGCTCCGCTCGTTCGTCGCTTTAGAGACGGTTTCTGCCGGCGTAGGCTTGCGAGCTGCACTGCGTCCCACGGTATCCACCTTCAAGCCAGCGCGACCGCAAGCTCTTCTCTCCGAGCAAAACAATCGCCATGCTGGAGCCTCTATTCCTCATGTTGAATTAAATTCCTAACCCCGCCAGGGTGCTTCTTTGGCTGATTGCCTAATACTCCAAGTAATGTCGCTGAGAATTAACGTCGCATTTCTCAAACAGAGTCTCTGAACTGACCATCTGCACCGGAACCAAGGAATGTTAGTTATCACTTTCGGTGCACAGCCGGGGGCTCTGCCGCTCTGTTGCTCCAACCAGCGGCGGAGGCTTCGAAATGCCAATCGGTTCGAAAAGTAGGGAGCACCGACCCATCTCGGACTCAAGTGAGTAGGCTGGTGTGTGGTTCCGGCAATCCAGTAGAGATTGCGTCAAAGATCTTGAACCGAACGAACCCTGACGCTGTCATCAGACGGCGATCGAGGCTGGACACCCGGGTTCACACCGTTTACGAGGCGGAATGATGAAGGCGATTACAACCATACTTTGCCTGGCCGCTCTAGGCGCCTACGCTCAGCAGGACATCGACCTAACCGGATACAGGTTGGTGTTTTCAGATGAATTTAACACCCTAAGCGTGGGTTCGGCCAACGGAAAGGGTGCTGCGAAATGGGGCGATTGGCCGCCTTATGGTCCCGCGGGAGCGTTCAGCCTTTCACACTGGACCAGAGGGCGATTACGGGTCGATAACGGCATCCTGTTCAGCGATGCTGTTTGGACCGCTCAGCGAAGGGACGCTGCCGGCAATAACTGGGAGAGCGGGCTGATTGCGAGTATGGATACGAACAAATCGGGTTTTGCACAGCGGTTTGGCTACTGGAGCGCCCGTATGAAGATGCCGGACGCCGGAGAGGGCGCGTGGGGCGCGTTCTGGTTGGCTTCCGACCAGCGGCATTCCGAAGGCGGGCACCAAGGGCTATGAAATCGACATTGCGGAGCTGTATGGCAGCCAGTTCAAGGAAGGCCCCGGGGGCGATCGATACAATTGGGTTGTGCACCCCTGGAACCCGGATGGCAGTCAAGCACCACCTCCCTATGAGGGCGGCGAATGGGTGGATATTCCCGGCGGCGACGCGATCAACGAATGGCACATTTACGGATGCAAGGTCGCACCTGACTTCATCAGATTCTACATCGACGGTAAGGAAGTCGGACGGAAGCCTACCAACCTGGACTATCTCAAGGATCCTCTTTACATCATCATCAACTACGCCTTGCGGGATCCGCTAACCGGCGAGCCATTCGCCAGCAAAGGCCGGTCGTCATTGCAAGTCGATTGGGTGCGTGCCTACAGCTTGCCTTCCAATGTCCCAATCCCGCCACCTTAAGGTAAATCGCGAGAGCTTCGAGGAAGATCTTCTGGCGGACAGGATTTTTCGCTAATGGCGAAAGAATACCGCGGCGCTGATTTCGGAATTTCCATCTTAACGTCTAAAGAGTGGGTGCGAGCCGAGGTCCTACGCGGTAGCCTCCACGTTTGATTTGCGGCCAAAGGAGCATGAGCCGCGGCTTCTCGAACTTATCCGGCGTGAAGTTCGAACCTTGCGGAGCTGCCTCTTCGACGTTGGGTGCTGGTCGGGCCGGGCTGGCCAAACTAACTCCTCCTGCCGTTGCCATTGCACCTGTAACGAGAATCCGTATCGTCGAGGGTGCCCAGGTCGGCGTCGTCGCCGCTGCAAAACCGTGGCCTGCGCCAAGTGTCTCGCGGGTGCGCATGGCGTTCTTCCGACTCGCCGCCGACCAGTTCCCCCCAAAGTGACGTTAGAGTTCGCCTGATTAGCCTTAGAGGTAGTTGCTAAAAGATACTAAGCAACCCAATTTCAGACCTACCGCGAGCCTGGCCGTCATCGCGGCCAACTCATAAACGCTGTCCAGCGAGCTACTCCGCGCCTTGTTACCGCGCCTTGAGAACTTACAGCCATCGAGAATCGCCCTCGCTCTTTGGCCCATTCGTAACGGCCGGGTCCTATTCCTCAAAATTATTAGAGGGTTTATCACATAACATCTGCCTAAGGGAACACACGCGACTATCATTCAATCTGCCCCCACTGTGAACCCGCAGGATTAGGCACCTCAATGGAGCAAAGCTAGTGAGTCACGCCTGGAAATCAAAGTTCCCATCCGCCGTACCGGCGCGGCTTCACTCCGTGTTATCTAAGGTGTCGCGTCGCCGCTTTACCCCGTGCTCCCACTCCTTCCACCGCATACGGTGGAGGCGCTACGTCAGTTCTCTTCGGTCTCTGTTGCGGCCGTCTCCAACCTAACAGCGTTCGAACCTACCGACAAAACTGTCGGAAAGGTTTCCTTAGATGAAAGATCTATTTCCTCCCACCCCTCAGCAACGGACTGCCGTCGCTCTAGTGATTCCGCGTGCTGCCTACTATTTTCATCTCACCGCGACCGTGGTGGCGATGCTCTTAGTTGCGCTCCATCTTGGCCGCGCTAGCCACAGCGTCAACCTGGCTTGGGACGCTAATTCCGAGCCGGATCTTGCCAAGTATAGAGTTTATTGGGGCTTGGAAAGCGGGACTCCAACCGAGTCGAGAGACGTCGGCACAAGTGACGGCTGCCACCATTGCCGACCTCGATGACGGAACCACCTACTTCTTCACAGTTACGGCGATTAACGAGGCCGGCCAGGAAAGCGAGCCATCCAACGAGGTTTCCCACACGACGCCGTCTCAGCCACCAAAGCGCTACACGCTCACCGTCGTGAGAGGCACCGGCAGCGGCCCATATCCTCCGGGCATTTGGGTCCCTATACATGCCCATCCACCAAATCGAGGAGAACAATTTGAATCCTGGGATGGTGATACGGCAATCCTTAAAGGTCCGAGAACGGACCAGGACAATGAGGTATTTACTATCGAACGAGGACGTCACCATCACTGCGGTGTATTCGGCGCTACCAGCGTTTATCGTGACAGTGACGAATGGGAGCCGGAGACGGAAATTATTATGCTGGCGAGACGGTCCAGATCGTCGCTGACGCTGCCAGCAACCAGCGATTTATCGGTTGGACAGGCAATGCAGCCTTCGCCGACGCATCATCGTCGACGACGACGTTCACGATGCCAGCCGCTGACGTCTTCGTCACGGCCACCTACTCGTTGCCAGAGTATCCTCTTGCGGTGACAAATGGGACAGGCAGCGGCAACTATCTCGTCGATACGCAGGTTACGATAAGGGCTAATGCTGCCCCAGCAGGCCAACAGTTTGCCGCGTGGACCGGAAACGTTAGCGTCGCCAACACTACGTCAGCGACGACGACGCTCAAGATGCCCGCATACGCGGCAAGTATCACGGCAACCTACAGGGTGAGGGACAGAATCCGCTACTATCCGAGGTCGGGATACTTGGGCCGAATGGTTGGAGGAGTGTTTGAAGGGACAAACGGAAATCGTGCGACTGGAACCTATACCCCCATCCATACGATCTCAGCCACCCCACCCCTGGCGTGGACGAGCGTAACGTGAACTTGGGAAATTATCGGTACCTGCGTTATCGAGGGCCGAACGGCTCGTATGGAAATGTTGCCGAGATCGAGTTTTATCGGGATGGAACCAAGATCCAGGGAACCGGCTATGGGAGTTCTGGTTCATGGCAAAATCAGGGCAACACGTTTCGGAGAGCTGTGGACGGGAACATCTAACACGTACTTTGACGGACCGACTGCCAACGGGAACTACGTCGGAATCGATCGCGGAAATCCTTAGCGGACCTACGCCGAAACCGAGCCCCCTTTGTTTACTTCTCGCTGATGAGCCGCAAGGTTGGCGGCTCGTCCTCTTCGATGCCGGGGTAACGTCCGACGCGTGGGTCGACGAAGAAATTGTCGTGGAGGTCGTCATTGGCCGTCGAGACCCTCCAATGATGCACTCCTCGGAAATGGGACAGAACTCGTGGTAGACACCGGTGACGAGGGTCACGCGCCATCCTGCGTCGAGCTCGATGATCGATCCGGAAGTGATTGTCTGCTCTTCATGGTTAATCGGGATTTCGAATGCTTTATTCTCGAGCAGCGGAGGCTTGCCCGCCCAGACCCGCACCGCCAACTTGCCCCAGCGGCAGATGATGTCCTCCTTCTTCTTGGCATGGGCATGTGCCGGAGTCGTCATCCCTTGTGCGTACATCAGCTTCTCGCAGTACTCGGGCTCCTCCGCCAGGTTTACGAGGACCAGTCCAAACGCCGCCATGCTCCGAGCCCGAAGTCGCTGACGTCCCAGCGCGGCTTTGGCGGGAGTGCCCAGCCGTGCGCTCCGTAGCAGCGGCGGCCGATCGAGCCGGATTGATCTCGCTGCGCTTCATGGGCAGTCGCCCCTCCCGGATGGCCCAACTCAACAGCTTCTTCTCGGCGTGGGACTGCAGGGCAGCCGCGAACAGCTCATGGCTCCGCACCGCCTCCTCCGGCGTTACGCAGCCGAAGCGGTCGCCGAGGACTCCCGCCCGCTCGGCCATGAAGGCCGCCCACATCTGGAGAAAACAATCGGGGAACCCGGGCTCGAAGATCGCGCCCGTGATCGTCGGGAACGGCCCGTGAAAGCCGAGGTCAGTGCGTTGCCAGCTCTGCTCTTTGCCGCGCTGGAAAGTCCAGAGAGTCTTGGGGGTCTTGGTGCTGTACTTGACGCCCCCATCGGTGCCGAGGACCTCGAGGAACCAGGTGTTGGTCTCCCCCGGCGCGAGGCGCTTGAGCTCCAGCTGCATCGGTACCTCGGCACCGTCGATCACCACCTCGGTGTGCAGCAGGGCGTTATCCCAGGTGTCGCACGGCGCCATGCCGCCTCTGCCGTCGGGGCGCTCGTGGTAAATTTTCTGCAATTGAGCGTAGACCCGCCGTGGGTACCAGCCGAGGCGGAAGGGGATGTGCACCGCATGCATGCCCAGATCCCCCATCACCCCGATGGCCCCGCAGGTCGGCACCTGCCGCTTCCAGTTGGCTGGCTTGGTCGGATCCAGATCGCTGCTGTGGTGGAAGCCGGCGCGAATCTCCAGGAGCTCTGCCGAGCCCGCCCGCGCTCGCCAGCTGATAGGCGCGCTGCGCGCCGGGAAAATAGGGAAACTCCGAACTGCAGCGCACGAAGCGGCCCGAGCGCTGAGCCGCCTCGCGCACGGTGCGCGCCGCCCTGAGATCGATGCCGAACGGCTTCTCCGCCAGCAGATCCTTGCCCGACCGCAGGACATCGAGGTAGATCGCCTCGTGCAGGTGGTGGGGCACCGCCACATAGACCACGTCGATGTCGTCGCTGGCCGAGGAGTTCCTGGTGATCCTCCGTGATGAGCTGCACGCCGGGCACCTGGCGGAACCATTCCCGCTGCTTCTCGGCCACGTCGCACACCGCGACCAACTCGGCCCGAACCGGGTAATGGTCGAGGACAAACCAGCGGCTCAACGCGCTGGCCACTTCGCGGCCCATCAAGCCGCCACCAATGATGCCGACCCGGACCGGCCGGGTCACTGAGGCGCTCCTGCAGGAATGCTGCTGCCTGTGCCGCCGTCGCGCCCTCATGCACGATCGCCAGAAGCGCCCGCGTCATGCCCGCGGGATGTGGATGCTGAATGACGTTGCGGCCATACACGATGCCCGCCGCCCCCTGCTGGATGAGCGCCTCGGTGCGCTGGAGAATTTCCTGATCCGGCGCCTTGCCACCGCCCCGCACCAGCACCGGAATGCGGCCGGCAATCTCGATGACCTGGTGGTACTCGGACACGTCGTCGGTGGGATCCGCCTTGATGATATCGGCGCCCAGCTCGACAGCCTGGCGGACCAGGGGCAGAATCTTGCGCCTATCGCCGTCCACCATGTAGCCGCCCGCCTGCTCGTTCGGCCGGAAGACCAGCGGCTCGATCATCAGCGGCATGCCGTATCGGTCACAGTCCGGTTTGATCCGGAGAATGTTCTCGAGGCATTGGTCGGCCACCTCTGGCTCGTTCGGAATCGCGAACAGATTCACGACCACGCACGCGGCATCGACGCGCAACGCCTGCTCCACCGGTTCATGGATCATGCGGCTGAAGAGTCGCCGGGGCAGTGCCGTGCCGTACACGTTGGCCACATCGGTGCGGAGGACGAGCGCCGGCTTCTCGCGCCCGGGCAGCGCCTGGAGCAGCGGCGCCTGCCCGACCGTGAGCTGGATGGCGTCCGGCCCCGCCGCAACCAGCGTGGCAATCGCACCCTCGAGATTCTCGATTCCGGACAGGAAGGCATACTCGTTGAAAAAACCGTGGTCGATCGCCACGTCGAAACAGCGGCTGGACTTGGCATTGAAGAGGCGGTTGAGGCGATACGTTTTTCACAAGATTCTCCTTTGGCGATGCGGACAAATGGCCAGCCGAATTAGCTAATGGCACCTCCTTTGGGTCGTCAAACAAAATGGACCGGCGCTGAAACAGGAATTCTGCCCGGTGCGCGAGCGCAGCACTTCCGTAAGTCAGCCTTCGCCTGCGACGGGAATCCCGAGTCCCGATATTATCAGCGTAGAGGTAAGATTGCGGAAGGACAAGCGGAGCTCCAAACACGAGCCGAGTGAAGTTGCCAATAAATCGCAGTAACACTCGAGGACTTGAGCCAAGAGGCGATCCACGTTTCACCGAGGTCGCCCCGTAGGCAAACGTGTAACGATACGCCCTTCGGACGGGAGGCTCGCTGGGCTCGAAACCCGAGGAGCTCGCCGCCGAAAACTCGAACGGGCAGCGGCCGCTAATCCCGAACTCAAGTGCCGGTGATCGTCGAGCAGTCGTGGCAGCGATAGAAATTCAGGAACTATGGAACTTCCAGAATCTTCGCCGAGCCGTATGGATGTGAACTACCAGACCCGACCATTCCCTTCAAGACGTAATAACTCGTGCCAATTTACTCGATATCCCTAGCGTCCTATGCCACTTCCCGTCTCCCGACGGCAAATGACTCCCGATGCACCGATTTGTCCATCACCGTGAATTTTCGAGCTCCCCCTCGAAAATTTTAGAGTCAGTTCCGACGAGGTCGCAGGGCGTGGACCCACCGCACTCTGCCCCCGTCCAGGAGACCCACTCTAGCGGTTGGCGCTTCGAATAACCCCGCTGCGCCCGCGGGTTAGTACGGCGTCCGCGCTCGATCGGCGGGTGGTGTGGAGCGGGTGTGCGCTGATGCGCATTGGCTCCCCGTGAGAAGTCTGAGGACGAATAAAGGGTGCTGATTTGTAGCCGCCGATGATGATGGAGGCCGATCGCGCTTCGTCGCGCTTTCTGCGATGCTTCAGCGATGGGCCTGGACACCTCGACCCAAGTTCCCGTTGTTGCCCCAGGTTAGCGCGAGAGTCACATCGCCACTGCGCGGTTCTTCAATTGTCCTCCCTTTGCAAGGTCCGGAACTCGTTAGAGCGATGTTGCAACGTATAGTAGTATAAGATCACGACGTAAAGGGCCTATTTGCCTTTCGGACTTCCATAATAAAACAGGCAGCACACCCGTGGTGCTCCCTGCGCACCCAGAACCAGTAGAACAGGCCGCCGAATCGTGTGGAATCGTCGGCCTGTCCGAAGCTTGTTGATGCACCCAATCGTCGAGGTCTGCCCGGTCGCTTGCATATGACCGTCCCAACCACCTTTCGGCGAGGTGTCCCACTTCCATCCGCCATCTCCCGGGAACACCGCGGGTGGAGCTGCAGTCGATCGCGACAGCATCACCGCTTAGAGACATGAATTACTCAGGAAAAGAAGACGAGATGAAGGCCATGAACAATGGCGCCATTGATAGCGCGCGCGAGCATTTGAAGCCCAGCTCGAGCACGTGAGTGGCTGATGGCCTCTCCTCGACGGCCACGAGCAGCTCGTCAAATGAACATTGCCGCCGCAGCTGAATTCATTAGGCAATGGTCAAGGCCACTCGACCATACAGACATAGAGCACAAGGAACAATTGAATGCAAAAGCCTCTTGCAGACGCGCGTGATGACACAGTAAAAACCATCATGCGGCTCACACAGAAATGAGCCGGCTGCACCCTGATCCGAATTTCCAGTTCAACTCCTCCTGGGCAGGTACCTGACGCGGTGGGGGACCCGGGGCACCGCCGCGGGGCGGTTCACCTTCCCCCAGGGTGTCGCGTTCGATCCGACCGATGGCACGCTCCTCGTCACAGACTCCGGCAACGGCAGGATCGAGCGCTTCTCCGTATCCGCGAGCGGGCAGGGCACGTTCGTGACCTCCTACGGCTCGAAGGGCTCCGCGGCCGGCCAGTTCGCGGTGCCGTCGGGGATCGACGTGTCGAACGACGGCACCATCTGGGTGGCGGACACGCAGAACGACCGGGTCCAGAAGCGGAACCCCGCGACCGGTGTGTGGACCGCCTACTCGATGGCGCAGGGAGACACCGTGGGGCTCAGGTCCCCGTGGGGGGTCACCGTCGCTCCGGACGGCCAGATCTGGGTGGCGGACACGGGCCGCGACCGCCTGGTTCGGATGAGCGCGGGCGGCGTGTTCGCGAGCGTCGTCGACCAGACGACCCTGGGCCTCACCTCCATGGACGCGCCGTTCGACATCGCGTTCGCGTCCGGCGGCCGGGTCTTCGTGTCGGTGGTCTGGGACAACCGGATCCTCGCGCTCACGCGATCGTAGGCGGGGGCCGTCACCGGGGCTACGCTGTCCGGCGATGAGCGACCCCACGGCCGACCGCTCGCTCGTTCCCACGGTGATCGAGGCGGACGACGCACGGCTGGAGACCTCCCGGCCGCCCGTGGTCCGGCGCGTCCTGGGCGTCACCGCGGCCGCCGTCCTCGGGATCGGGACCTTCGCGCTGCTGGGGATGGCGCTCGCCGGCCTCGCGTACGACCGGGGGTGGATCGGTCGGAAGGGGTCCGACGGGTTCGACGGGCTGACCTACTACGTGATCGGCATCGTGACCGGCGCCGTCGTGGGGGTGGTCGTCGCCGTCTGGGTGGGGATGCGGGTCTGGCGGAACCGCTGGGCCCTGCTGGTGATCCTGTCCGGCGTGTCGGCGGTCACGATCGCGACGATCGTCGTGACGTCGTCCTAGGGCACGCCACGACCTGTAGACTGCGCCGCCATGAAGATCCTGGTCGTCGGCTCGGGCGGCGTCGGCGCGGCGTTCGCGCCGATCGCGGGGCGTCGTGACTTCTACGAGCACATCGTGTTCGCTGACATCGACGAGGCCCGCGCGCTTCGGGTGGTGGACCGGTTCGGAGGCGGCGGCAAGTTCTCCGCGGCACGGGTCGACGCCGGCGACGCCGGGGATGTCGCGGCCGTCGCGAAGGCCAAGGGATGCGACGCCGTCCTCAACGCCGCCGACCCCCGCTTCGTGCCCGGGATCTTCCGCGGCGCCTTCGACGCCGGCGCCACCTACGTGGACATGGCGATGTCGCTGTCGCATCCGCATCCGGAGCGGCCCCACGAGTTGATCGGGGAGAAGCTCGGCGATGCGCAGTTCGCGCAGTCGGAGGACTGGGAGGCTCGCGGGCAGCTGGCGCTGGTGGGCTGCGGGACCGAGCCGGGGTTCTCCGACGTGGCGGCCCGCTACGCGGCCGATCACCTGTTCCGCGAGGTCCACGAGATCGGGGTGCGGGACGGAGCGAACCTCGAGGTCCGCGGCCGTTCGTTCGCCCCGACGTTCAGCATCTGGACCACGATCGAGGAATGCCTGAACCCGCCGATCATCTGGGAGCGAGAGCGCGGCTGGTACACCACCCCCCCGTTCTCGGAGCCGGAGACGTTCACGTTTCCGGCGGGCATCGGCGACGTCGAGTGCGTGAACGTCGAGCACGAGGAGGTCGTGCTGATCCCTCGCTGGATCGACTGCGGCCGGGTGACGTTCAAGTACGGCCTCGGAGACGAGTTCATCGGCGTCCTGGAGGTGCTCCACAAGCTCGGCCTGGACCGCACCGAGCCGGTCGACGTGCGTGGCGCGAGGGTCAGCCCCCGTGACGTCGTCGCCTCCGTGCTCCCGGACCCCGCCTTCCTCGGCGAGGAGATGACCGGCAAGACGTGCGCGGGCACCTGGGTGCGCGGCGTGGGAACGGACGGCAACCCGCGCGAGGTCTACGTCCATCACGTCGTCGACACCGAGGAGACCTGGGCGAAGGACGGGACACAGGCCGTGACCTGGCAGACCGCCATCAACCCGGTGATCGCGCTCGAGCTGATCGCGAGCGGTGCCTGGAGCGGCGCCGGCGTCCTCGGCCCGGAGGCCTTCGACGCCGTGCCGTTCCTGGACGCCCTGAACGAGTACGGCTCGCCCTGGGGGATGACCGAGATGACCCCCCGCCCCGGCTGACGGCCTCCTCCGCCCGCCAGCCCGATCGGCCTACAGCCGAATCCCGACCGGGTCCGTTGCTTCCCACGCTCAGGTCGGTTTCGGTTCGTGTCGATGCAGAGGGCACACGGCGCACTGAGGGGTGCAGGCACGGATGGCAGCTGAACAGAGCCTGGGCGGCGCGAGCCTCCACACCGCGGGCCAGATCGAGGGCCTCGCGGGCCTCATCGAGCCCGGTTCCCTGCTGGAGGCGACCCCCGAATGCATGGTCATCACCGCCACCGACGGCCGCATCGTCTTCGCGAACCGGCGGGTCCAGGAGCTCACCGGCTACGCCCGCGATGACCTGATCGACCGGCCCGTCGACTTCCTCCTGGACAACGGCCTGTCCGGCGTCACCGAGACGACCTTCGAGGCCCGGTGCCGCCGGGCCGTCGCCGACCCGATCGCGGTCGAGGTCCACCTGGGCCACATCGAGGGCTCGCAGCGGTTGCTGGTGGTCACCCTTCGCGACATGACCGAGCTGAAGGAGGGGCGCGAGGCCCGCTTCGAGGCCGAGGCGAAGTACCGCGCGCTGGTCGACGAGATCCCCGCCGTGGTCTACCTGGATCCGGTGGACGAGAACGCGGACAGCATCTACGTGAGCCCGCAGGTCACGGCCCTGATCGGCGTGCAGCCGACCGAGTGGCTCACGGACGCCTACTGCTGGCGTCGCCACGTGCACCCCGACGACATCGACCGCGTCTGGGACGAGTACGTCGAGGCCTACACGAGCCACGCGACGCTCAACCACGAGTACCGGATGGTGCACGAGGATGGCACCGTCAAGTGGGTCATGGAGCAGGCCACCACCGTCCGCGACGAGCGGGGCGACCCCTGGCTCATCCAGGGCGTGATCTTCGACATCACCGAGCGCAAGATGGCCGAGGAGCAGATCGCGTTCCTCGCCTACCACGACAGCCTCACGGGCCTGCCCAACCGGGTGCTGTTCGAGGAGATGCTCGGCATCTCGATCGCCCGGGCGCGGCGGCACGATCTGGGCGTCGGCGTCGTCTTCCTGGACCTGGACAACTTCAAGCTGGTCAACGACTCGCTCGGACACGCGGCCGGCGACCGCATGCTCGAGCAGCTGGCCGAACGTCTGCGTGAGTGCACGCGCGAGACCGACCTGGTGGCGCGTCAGGGTGGCGACGAGTTCCTGCTGCTGCTGTCGGACCTCGAGCGGGGCCCGGCGGGATCGCTGCCGGGCACGGACGCGGCGATGCTCGTGGCCGAGTCCGTCGCCACCCGCGTGCACGAGTCCCTGCGCGAGCCCTTCGATCTGGACGGAACCGAGTTCTACGCCTCCGCCTCGCTGGGGGTCTCGCTCTTCCCGCAGGACGCGCACGATGCCCCCACGCTGCTGCGCAACGCGGACAGCGCCATGTACCAGAGCAAGCGCAACGCCCCGGGTGGCTACGTGGTGTTCTCGGCCGACGACGACGATGACCCGCTGGAGATGCTCGCCCTGACCTCCCGGCTCCGCCGGGCGGTCGACCAGCAGCACTGGGTGCTGCACTACCAGCCGATCCTGGACCTCGGGGACAGCTCGGTGATGGGCGTCGAGGCGCTGATCCGCTGGCAGGACCCGAACGGCGGGATCGTGCCGCCCGGTGAGTTCATCCCGCTGGCCGAGGAGATGGGCCTGATCGAGGCGATCGGGGACTGGGTGATCGACGAGTTCACCGAGCAGTCCCGGACCTGGAAGCAGCAGGGGCTGGACCTGGAGATCAGCTTCAACCTGTCTCCGAGGCAGCTGTGGTCGCCGAACCTCGCCGAGCGCATCCTGGGCAAGCTGCAGGCCAGTGAGATGGACCCCGGAAAGGTCGTCGTGGAGATCACCGAGTCGACCGCGATGGCCGATCCCGAGCGGACGCAGCGGATCCTCACGGAGCTCCGCGCCTGGGGTCTCACGCTGGCGATCGACGACTTCGGGACCGGCTACTCGTCGCTGGCGCGCCTGAAGCACATGCCCGTGGACATCCTCAAGATCGACCAGTCGTTCGTGCGCGACGTGGATCGCGACCGCGATCTCGCCGGCATGGTGCGCGCCATGATCCAGCTGGCCCAGTCGCTGGGGATGACGCCGCTGGCCGAGGGCATCGAGACCCGCGGCGAGTACGAGTTCCTGCGGGCGAACGGCTGCCGGCTTGCCCAGGGCTTCCTGTTCAGCCGCCCGGTGCCGGCCACCCAGATCCCGGATCTGGCACGGGCACGTCTCACCCCCGACCTGGACTGACGTTCGCGGAGCGCCGCGGCGCGTCCGATACCATCTGCGGATCATGGCGCGTCGCTACGAGCCCACCGAGTTCGAGCCCAAGTGGGAGGAGATCTGGGACGCCGAGGGCCTGTACCGGGCCTCGGAGGACCCGGCCGACCCCCGCCCGAGGTTCTACGCGCTGGACATGTTCCCGTATCCGTCCGGCGACCTGCACATGGGCCACGCCGAGGCGTTCAGCGGCGGCGACGCGATCCCGCGGTTCCGCGCGATGCAGGGCTACAACGTGCTGCATCCGATCGGCTGGGACGCGTTCGGGCTGAACGCGGAGAACGCTGCGATCAAGCGCGGCACCCCGCCCGCCGAGTGGACCTACGCGAACATCGAGCAGCAGGCTGCGTCGTTCAAGCGGATGGGGATGTCGTTCGACTGGTCCCGTCGCGTGCAGACCTGCGATCCGTCGTTCTACCGGTGGACCCAGTGGCTGTTCCTGCGCTTCTTCGAGCGCGAGCTCGCCTACCGGAAGACCGCGCCGGTGAACTGGTGCCCCAAGGATCAGACCGTCCTGGCGAACGAGCAGGTGATCGGCGGCGCCTGCGAGCGATGCGGCACCCAGGTGGAGCGGCGCGACCTGACGCAGTGGTTCTTCAAGATCACGGACTACGCGCAGCGGCTGCTGGACGACATGGAGACCCTCGTCGAGTGGCCGAACCCCGTCCTTCGGATGCAGCGCAACTGGATCGGTCGATCGGAGGGCGCCGACGTGACCTTCCGGATCGAGGAGACCGGTGACGAGGTGACGGTCTTCACCACGCGGCCCGACACCCTGTGGGGCGTGTCGTTCTTCGTGTTCGCGGTGGAGCATCCGCTCGTCCGGAAGCTGGCCGAGCTGGGCGGCACGTGGGACCGGGTCGAGCCTCTGCTGGAGCGGGTCCGCGCCACGCCGCTGAACGTGCGCGAGGAGTCCGACACCAAGGAGGGCGTGCCCCTGGGCGTCCACGCCGTGAACCCGGTGAACGGGGAGCGGGTGCCGTGCTTCGTGGCCCCGTACGTCCTGATGGAGTACGGGACCGGGGCGATCATGGCGGTGCCCGCGCACGACCAGCGGGACTTCGAGTTCGCGCGCGAGCACGATCTGCCGATCCGGGTCGTGATCCAGCCAGAGGGGCGGCCGCTCGACCCCGACGCGCTCACCGAGGCACTGCCGCACGAGGGGGTGATGGTGAACTCCGGCCCGTTCGACGGCGAGCCGTCGCCGGCCTCGATCGCGAGGGTCGTGGCATGGCTCGAGGCGCAGGGGGCGGGCCGGGCCGCGGTGACCTTCCGCCTGCGCGACTGGCTGCTGTCGCGCCAGCGTTACTGGGGGACGCCGATCCCGATCGTGCACTGCCCCACGTGCGGCCAGGTCGCGGTGCCCGACGACCAGCTGCCGGTCCTGCTGCCCGAGGATGTCGACTTCCGCCCGGGCGGCGAGTCGCCGCTCGCCCGACATCCCACCTGGAAGCACGTGTCCTGCCCGTCGTGCGGGGGCCCGGCCGAGCGCGACACCGACACCATGGACACGTTCGTCGACTCCAGCTGGTACTTCTTCCGGTACTGCTCGCCCGACTTCGACGAGGGACCGTTCCGGCGGGCCGACGTCGACCGCTGGATGCCCACGGACCAGTACACGGGCGGGGTCGAGCACGCGATCCTGCACCTGCTCTACTGCCGGTTCTTCACGAAGGCGATGTTCGACATGGACCTGATCGGGTTCACGGAGCCGTTCCCACGGCTCATGAACCAGGGGCAGGTGATCTACGACGGCGCCAGCATGTCGAAGACGAAGGGCAACATCGTGGAGCCGATGCCGATCGTGGAGCGGTGGGGCGCCGACACGATGCGGCTGATCATGCTGTTCGCCGGTCCGTTCGAGGACGACATCGACTGGAAGCTGATCGCGAGCGACGACCCGCACAAGCGTCCCGGCGTGCACGCCTGGCTGGGCCGGGTATTCAACGCGGTGGACGACGCCGTGAGCGTGGACGCGCCGGACCCCGACGACCTGCGGCGGGCGACGGCCCGGGCGGTGCAGGGCGTGACCGACGACCTGGAGCGGTACCGGTTCAACACGGCGATCTCGAAGTTGCAGGTGCTGACGAACGAGATGCGGTCGGCGTTGGACGCCGGCGGGGGCGCGCGCGAGGCCGCCTCGGCGATGGCGCTCCTGCTGGCCCCGTTCGCCCCGTTCGCCGCCGAGGAGCTCTGGCGCGAGGTCATGGGCAACCCCGAGAGCGTGCATCTGCAGTCGTGGCCCACGTTCGATCCGTCGCTCGTCGTGGAGGACACGGTCACGCTGGTGATCCAGGTCAACGGCAAGGTGCGCGATCGCGTGGAGGTCTCCGCCGACATCGACGAGGCCGCGGCGCTGGAGCTGGCGCGCGCCAGCGAGAACGCGCGGCGCGCGATCGGCGACGCCCGCGTGGTGAAGGAGATCGTGCGCGCGCCGAAGCTCGTGAACCTCGTCGCGCAGCCGGCCTGACCGGGCCGTCCCGAACGGTCAAGCCAGCCGATCTCTGGTCGCATGTGACGTTCGTCACTGTTCGCCCTGCCACGCACGCGTAGGTTCGCGCGCGTGTCGATCGGGGACCGTCTGTCGTCGCTCTCACGCGCCGAGTTGATCGGGCTCGCTGTGGTCGTCGTGGTGACGCTGGGCGGCGTCGGCCTCTGGTACACGCGCTCGTTGCCGAAGCCCGTGGCGGTGCAGGCCACGGTTGCCCCGGCCGGGTTCGGCGCGCCGGGGAGTCCGCCGGCCGCGTCGCCGACGCCGAGCTCCATGCCGGTCTTCGTGGACGTGGCCGGTTGGGTGCGGCGGCCGGGGGTGTACGAGTTCACCTCGGGCCAGCGTGTGATCGACGCCGTGGACGCCGCGGGTGGCGCGCGGCCCGGCGCCGACCTGACGTCCCTCAACCTGGCCGCCCCGCTCGCCGACGGGACCCAGATCCTGGTGCCGAGGCCCGGTGCGCCCCCGTTCGGCGCCGGCAGCGGGACCGTCCCGGGCACCGACGGGAGCGCCGGCGGCGCGCTCGTCAACGTCAACACCGCCGACGCGACGGAGCTGGAGACGCTGGACGGGGTCGGCGAGGTGATCGCCGCCGCCATCGTCGAGTACCGGACGCAGAACGGGCCGTTCACGTCCGTCGACCAGCTCGAGGACGTGAGCGGCATCGGCCCGTCCACCCTGGAGGGGATCCGCGACTCGGTGACCGTGTGAACGCCTGGACCATGCCGGCAGTGGCCGCGGCGTTCTGGGCCGGGCTGGTCGCGTGGCCGGTGCTGCGCTCGTGGGTCTTGCCATGGATGGCGCTGGCGGTCGGCGTTGCCGCGCTCGTTGGGGCGGTGCTCGCGGCGCCTCGCCGGCTGACCGCCGGACCGGGGGTATTGGCGCGGGCGGGGCTCGTCGCGCCCGAGCCCGCGGCCGTCGGCGCCGTGTCGGCGGGCGGTCGGGAGGCCCGTGGGAGTCCGCCGGCCGCGATCGCGCTCGCCGTGGCCGGTGTCGTCGCGCTGGGGTGCGGCTGGGGCGGGCTCCAGGACGCACGCCTGGACGAACAGCTCCTGGGCCGGCTGGCTCCCGAGCGGGTGACGGTGGAGGGGTCGCTGCGCACCGACCCGTCGCCCGGCGGCTACGGCTGGTCGGCCATCGTGGACGTCACGCGCGTGGCGAGCTCCGACGGTGCCTGGACGCTACGCGAGTCCGTCTGGATCGGCGGCGAGGGCACCGTGCCCCGGGCCGTCCGGGGCGACCGGGTGCTCCTGGAAGGCACCCTGCGCATCCCGGACGACCCGGGGTTCGCCGACGCGCTCCGCCGCAGGGGCATGGTGGCCCAGCTGAGCCTCGACACGTTCCGGCGAACGGGCGGCGCGTCGGGTCCGTTCCTGCGTGCCACGCAGGTCTTCCGCGCCTTCGTCGGCCGCTCGATCGACCGGCTCTTCCCGCAGCGGGAGGCGGGACTGCTGCTCGGACTGGTCCTCGGCGACGACTCGAAGTTGGACCCGGGGCTCGCGCGGGACTTCCACGCGACCGGGCTCGGTCACCTGCTGGTGGTCTCGGGGGAGAACGTCGCGATGGTGTTGGGCCCGGTGCTCGGCCTCGCGATGCTCTTGAAGCTGACCCGCTGGCCCCGGTTCGCGCTCGCGATCGGCGTCGTCGGCTTCTTCGTGGTGCTCACCGGCGCCGAGCCGTCGGTGATGCGGGCGGGGGTGATGGCGGCGCTGACCCTGATGGGCGTACTGATGGGCAGGCCACGATCCACCGGGTCGATCCTGGCCGGCGCGGTGTTGTTCCTGCTGGCGCTCGATCCGTGGCTGGTCTGGGCCATCGGGTTCCAGCTCTCGGTGGCGGCGACCGGCGGCATGGTGGTGATGGCCACGCCGCTCGCCCGGCGGCTGCGGTTCCTCCCGGCGCCGGTGGCGCTCGCCGCCGGCACCACGCTCGCCGCACAGTTCGGCGTCACGCCGATCCTGCTGTTCCACTTCCACGAGGTGCCCGGCGTCACGGTCGTCGCGAACCTCGCCGCGTTCCCGGCCGTCTCGCCGGCGCTGCTCCTGGGCATCGCGGCCTCGCTGCTGGGCCTGGTGCTGATGCCGCTCGGGCGGTTCGTGGCGTTCCTGGCGATGCTGCCGATGCGATACCTCGAGCTGATCGCCGACACGCTCGCGAAGGCGCCGGTCGCGTACGTGACGTCGCATGGCGGTCCGTGGGCGCTGGTGGTCGGACTCGCGGCGTTCGTGCTCGCGGCCTGGTGGCTGCATGCGGGGCGAAGGCTGCCGCGCCCGGCCGTGGCGGCCGGCGTGGTGCTGCTGCCGTTGGTGGTCTGGTCGTCGGCGCTGTCGGCCGGCGCGCCGCCGAGCTTGACGGTGCGGTTCTTCGATGTGGGGCAGGGCGATGCGGCGCTGGTGACGTCGCCGGCCGGCGCCTCGGTCCTGGTTGACGGCGGCCCGGACGAGGAGCATGTGGCGACGGAGCTGGCAGCCCTGGGTGTGAAGCGTCTCGACGTGGTCGTGGCGAGTCACCCACACGCCGACCACATCATCGGACTGCCGACCGTGCTGGCCCGCGTTCCCGTGGGGCTGATCCTCGATCCGGGCTGCGAGCACGGCGGCCTGCAGGCCACCCTCGATGCAGCGATCGCCGACGAGCAGGTGCCCGAGCAGCACCCCCGGGCAGGCGCGAGCTACGCGGTGGGCGACCTGCGCCTGGACGTCCTGTCGCCGGACCGCTGCTGGACGGACACGGAATCCGACGCGAACAACGACGCGCTGGTGGTGCGGGTCGCCCGAGGCGACGACGTGGTGCTGATCGCGAGCGAGCCGGAGGAGCCGGCGCAGGAGTGGCTGCTCGAGAGCGGCCAGGACGTGTCCGCCGATGTGTTGAAGGTCCCGCACCACGGCGCCGCGACTTCCGTGCCCGAGTTCTTCCAGGCCGTGGAGGCGGAGGTGGCGATCGTGAGCGTGGGTGAGAACACGTACGGCCACCCCGTGCCCTCGACCATCGCGGCGATCGAGGCCACCGGCGCCCGGGTCTGGCGCACCGACCAGCACGGAACGATCACCGTCACGTTTGAGGGAGGGTCACTCGTCGCGACGTTCACCCGCTGAGGAGTCCGCTGGGCCGACGCGCACGGTAGCTGCCATACGCCGAAGTCGCGATCGTGGGCGTGGGTGAGAACACCTCCGGCCACGGCGCGAGGCTCTCGTTCGACCGGGCATCGACGGGAACATAGGATGTGGCCCCATCGGCGGGAGGGGGTTCTGTGACTGGCGAGGAATGGGCACTTGCCGTGACCGTCTTCTTCTCGGGGCTCGCGGCTGGTCTCCTGGGGATGCTGTGCACGATCATGCGCCCGATGCTCCAAGCGATGGACGGCCGGGACTTCCGGAACTTCATGGAAGCGTTCCTTCGATACGCGGGGAACTCCTTGGGAAAGGCGTACAACCTTGGCTGGTCGCTCGTGATGGCCTTCGGACCGATCGTCGCGCTCGTGCTCCTCTGGGACGATCCCGGCTCCACCTCATTCATCCTCACCGCGATCGGCCTCGGGATCGTGCTTGTGGGTATCTGGCTTGTCTCCAACGCGTGGAAGACCCCGACATACAACCTGATCTTGGCCTGGGATCCCGAGGCTCTGCCAGCGGATTGGGAGGCGGGACGGCGCCGCTACTTCGCGATCAACTGGATCCAGATGGTCGTGACCTGGGCGGCATTCGTGCTGTTCCTCGTGGCTCTGATCTCCCTCTAGGCGGGCGGTCCCTCAGCCCGTCGGGCGTAGGAAGCTCCCGCCCCGCGTTCACGGCAGCGTGCCGATGGTCTCTGGCGTCTAGTTGCCGGAAAGTCTGTCGAAGTAGGCGCCTGCGATCTCCTGAGCTTGCTCCACGGACACAGATCCTGGGGGTCCCATCAGGGACATCGTGTAGACGGATGAACCGATCGTGAACCCCACCCAGTATTCGTCTCTGGGGATCTGTTCCTCGGTGCCGGCGTTCTCGATGTTCTCGGCCGTTGCGAGCCGGCGGACGCCGCGACCATCGGCGATCGCATCCACGTCGAACGGACTGATCTGCACGGCACAGCTATCCGGGCATGGCTTCATCAGATCCGCTTCGACCCAATCGAGGACGCTCCGTGCTCCGTCGTCAGACCCAAGCTCGATGAACGTACTGATGAGATGAGGTGCGTCGCGCGAATGCGTCCCGCCCAGGAACCGTGACTCCTCACCCGCTCCCTTGAAGCCGGCCTCTTGGAAGATCGTGGTCATCTCTTCTTCGTCGGGATCGATGAAGGCCTCGTGGAACACCGTGCTGAACTCGTCGAGATCTGCTGCTGCCCGGGGCGTCTCAACTGGATCAGGCGTGGATCCAGGTACATCCTCGGCCGTGAGGAATCGCTGCGCGACCGGGAGGGGTGGGTCTTCACCGCCGCACGCCACAGGCGCGACCACGGTCAAAGCCACGAGGAGACGGATGGCGAAGCGCATCGCGACCGACCGTACGATATGCAGCAGCCGCCTTCAAGCCGGGCGAGATGCCTCGGGGCCCGCCACGTCGGGACCGCGTCGGCGTCAGCTTGGTTCTCGTTCGTTACCATCGGGACGTGGCTGGCTGGTCCTCGCCGATCCGGAGGGCAACGAGTTCTGCATCCTTCGCAGCCGAGCCGAGCGCGAACAGCACTGAAGCGTCCGTCGGTCGGTCACCCTGCTGATCGTGAGGGTGGGGGAGAACACCGACGCCGATCCGGTGCCATCGATTCTCGCCCCGATCGGGGGCTCGACCGTCGTCAACCTGTGGGACCGTTCAGGTGTCGAAGGGGTGACACGTCGAGAGGGTGGTGACTCCTGGACGACCAGACGATCCGAGCGTTCCTGCGTGAGGAAGCGCCGAGGCTCGTGGCCGCCCTCGCCCTCATCGCTGGGAGCCGTGAGGCGGCGGAGGATGCGATGCAGGAGGCGCTGGCGCGCGCGTGGGAGCGGTCCGAGCGGGGCGAGGAGATCCGGTCGCTCGGCGCCTGGGTCACCACGTCCGCGCTGAATCTCGCACGGAACGCTGCGCGTCGGGGGCGGTTCGAGGCCATGCTTCGCCGAGGCCTCCGCCGCTCCGACCATGCGTCGGCGCCCACCGGTGATCGGATCGACCTCGGCCGTGCGCTCGCCGGTCTGCCGGGCCGCCAGCGCGAGGTCACGGTGCTGCATTACTACCTGGATCTCGACGTCCGGACCATCGCCGCCACGCTGGGCGTCCACGAGGGAACCGTGAAGACGAGCCTGCATCGGGCACGCCGCGCCCTCGCGGCCGAGCTCGGGGCCGACGAGACCGAGGAGGTCGCACACGATGGGCGTGGATGAACGCATCAGGGATGAGCTCGACCGGCTCGCCACGGATCGGGACGCACAGCACCTGTTCGAGGGCGTCGCAGGGATCCGAAGACGACGGGCGACCGTGCGGCGTGTCGGCACGTCGGCGCTCGCGGTCGTCGTGATCGCGGGAACCGCTGCCGGGTTCTTGGCCCTGTCGCGCACGTTCGGCGACGACGGGGCGGGCGTCCGCCCGGGCGACGGGTTCCCTGGTCTCATCGCGTACTCCGACATCAACACCGATACGGGCGACGGCGACATCTTCGTGGTGCGCGAGGACGGCTCCGGTCTCACGGTCCTGCACCAACCCGGTGACGACTATGATCCGCACTGGTCGTCCGACGGCACGCGCCTGTTCTTCTGGAAGGACGGCGAGGGCATCTTCGTCATGAACGCGGACGGCAGCGGCCAGCGGCGGATCTCGAACACGGAGACGAACTCGATCGCGGTCTCCCCGGACGGCTCGACGATCGCGTACGAGGGGTCCGTGGCCATCTCCTGGGACACGCCGGATGGTGAGGTCGTCGCTGTGGACGAGAACGGCGATCAGGTCACGCCGTCGATCTGGCTGATGGATGCGGACGGAACCGACCAGCGGCCGCTCGCCGGAACCGAAGGGTCGAGCGGCGCGGGCGCCTCCTGGTCTCCCGACGGAACGCGGCTCACGTTCGGCAGTCGTGCCGGCGTGTGGATCGTCGGGGCCGATGGCTCGAACCCCCACGAGGTCGTCGCTGACGGCGATATCCCGGTCTGGTCGCCGGACGGTGCCAGGATCCTGTTCGTCCGCGACCACGACGTGATGTCGGTGGCGCCGGACGGATCGGCGCTCACCCCGATCGCGCACGATGCGCACACGTTCTACCGCGACATCGCGTTCGCGCCGGACGGGAGCCGCGTGCTCGTGACCGCAGCACCCGACGCCGACGGCCCACAGAACTACGAGATCCTCTCGATGGAGCTCGACGGGGATCAGGTGCAGCAGGTGACGAACGTCGGAGGTGATGACGAGGGGTGGTGCTGCCTGAGCCCCTCATGGCAGCCCGTGCCCGATGCCGGGACCCAGCCGTAGGCCGGGGGACGGCGTCGCCCGCCGTAGACTCCGATCCGGTGAACGCCACGAGACACACGTCGCCGGTCCAGCTGCTGTGGGGGGAGGACGACTTCCTCCTTCGCGAGGCCGCGTTCCAGGTGCTCGGGGACCTGCGGCCGACGGAGGTCGACGCCGCGAGTGGCGGGGCGGCGAGATGCCAGGACCTCGCCACGCCGAGCCTGTTCGGCGAGCGCCGGGCGCTGCTGATCACCGACGCGAGGTCGCTGTCGAAGGAAGCGATGGCCGAGCTGGTGGCCTACCTCTCCGCACCGGATCCGGACTCGCCGCTCGTGATCTGCTGCCGGACGGCCGAGCGCGGCAAGCCGCCGGTTGCCCTCGAACGGGCCGTGAAGCCGGTCGGCGACGTGCGGGAACTCGAAGCTCGTGAAGAAGGACCTCGAGCCGTGGCTGATCCAGCGCGCGCGTGGACGACAGATCGACCTGGCGCCCCCGGCGGCTCGCTCGCTCGTGGAGACGCTGGGGGAGGACCCCGCCGAGCTGGCCAGGCGCTCGAGCAGCTCGCCTCGGCCTTCGCCGGCCAGCGGATCACGCCCGCAGCTGGTCGGCCACGCAGTTCCGGGGCCTCGGCGAGCAGAAGGTCTGGGACCTCTGCGACCGGGCGTTCGGCAAGGACCTGCCGGGGGCGATCCGCTCCCTGCGGGCGATCGAGGAGGGCCGCGACGAGCCGCTGATGGTGCTCGGCGGCATCGCGAGCCGCGTCCGCGACCTCATCAAGGTGCGCGCCCAGCCCGACGCATGCCGCCGGCGGAGCTCGCGAAGGCGGCCGGGCTGCGGTTCGACTGGCAGGCCCGACGCTATCGCCAGCAGGCCGGGGGCTTCAGCATGGCGGAGCTGGTCGGGATCCACGACCGGATCGCCGAGGCGGACCGCGCCCTGAAGTCGGGCGCCACGGGCGACGTCGTGATGCCCACGTTGGTCGCGGCCGATCGCGGTGAGCGGCGTGCGAAGGGCGTCGGAGCCGGAGCCGGGCTGCTAGCGCCGAGGAGCGGCGAGCGTTGGCGGCCTTGGCCAGGCGGCGCTTGCGCCGGGCGGCGGTGCGCTTGTGGACCACGCCCTTCGGGCGGCCTTGTCCAGCGCCCGGGCGGCCTCGCGGCAGCTCCAGGCGGCGGCCTCGGCATCGCCCTCGGCCACGGCGGTGCGGACCTTCTTCGTGGAGGTCTTCAGCGCGGTCCGCACGGCCTTGTTCTTCTCGGCGCCGCCGGTCGTTCTGGTCCTGTTTCGCTTGATCTGGGACTTGATGTTCGCCATGAAGGGGGCAGTCTACCAGCGGGTTCGGGAGCCCCCAGCTGACCCGTCGCCGCAGCTCGCGCGCCCGTACCATTGGGGGCGCCGTGTCCACCGACACCTCCCACATCCGCAACTTCTGCATCGTGGCGCACATCGACCACGGCAAGTCCACGCTGGCCGACCGCCTGCTGGAGGTCACCCACGCCGTCGAGGGACGCAACATGCGGGCGCAGTACCTCGACAAGATGGACCTCGAGCGCGAGCGGGGCATCACGATCAAGGCCCAGGCCGTCCGCCTGCAGCATCGACGGGTTACGAGCTGAACCTGATCGACACGCCCGGCCACGTCGACTTCACCTACGAGGTCAGCCGCAGCCTCGCAGGCCTGCGAGGGGGCGATCCTGCTGGTCGACGCCGCGCAGGGCCTCGAGGCCCAGACCCTCGCGAACTTCCACCTGGCCCGCGACGCCGGCCTGGTGATCGTCCCGGCGCTCAACAAGATCGACCTGCCGGCCGCCGAGCCCGACGCCCGCGCGAAGGAGCTCGCCGCGCTGCTGGACGTCGAGCCCGAAGAGGTCCTGCGCATCTCCGCCAAGACCGGCGAGGGCGTCCCGGAGCTGCTCCGCACCGTGATCGAGCAGGTCCCGCACCCCGTGGGCGATCCGGCGAAGCCCCTCCAGGCGCTGATCTTCGACTCGATGTTCGACATCTACCGCGGCGTGATCACGTACGTCCGCGTGCAGGAGGGAACCCTGCCGTCGAACGCGCGCGTGCGGTTCATGGCCACCGCCGTCGAGTCCGAGGCGGAGGAGACCGGCGTGATGTCCCCCGAGGCCACCCCGATCGCCTCGCTCGGCCCCGGCGAGGTCGGCTACCTCGTCACCGGCCTCAAGGACGTCCATCAGGCGAAGGTCGGCGACACGATCACGCTCGCCGGCAGGCTGGCCGCGCCCGAGCAGCTCCCCGGCTACCGCGAGCCGAAGCCAATGGTCTGGTCCGGCCTGTTCCCGGCCGACGGCAGCGACTACGCGGACCTGCGCGACGCCCTGGACAAGCTGAAGCTCTCCGACGCCGCCCTGACGTTCGAGCCCGAGTCCTCCACCGCCCTGGGCTTCGGCTTCCGGTGCGGGTTCCTGGGTCTGCTGCACATGGACATCGTGAAGGAGCGCCTGGAGCGGGAGTTCGACCTGGAGCTGATCGCGACGGCGCCCAACGTGGAGTTCCACCTGGAGCGCGGCGGCCAGCGCTCGATCGTGCACAACCCGGCCGAGATGCCGGCGCCGGGGGAGTACGACCGCGTCGAGGAGCCGATCGTGCTGGCCACGATGATCACGCCGGCGGAGCATCTGGGCGCGGTGATGGAGGTGAGCCAGTCACGCCGCGGCGAGATGGTGGACATGACCTACATCACGCCCGAGCGCGTGGAGATCCACTACGTGCTGCCGCTCGCCGAGATCGTGTTCGACTTCTTCGACCAGCTGAAGTCCCGGACGAAGGGGTACGCGAGCCTCGACTACGAGCCGTGGGGCTACCAGGAGGCCAACCTGGTCCGCGTGGACGTCCTGCTCCACGGCGAGCCGGTGGACGCTTTCAGCACGATCGTGCATCGAGACAAGGCGTACACGTACGGCAAGCAGATGACCGAGCGGCTGAAGGAGCTGATCCCGCGGCAGCTGTTCGACGTGGCGGTGCAGGCGGCGATCGGCTCCAAGGTCATCGCGCGCGAGACCGTGAAGGCCAAGCGCAAGGACGTGCTCGCGAAGTGCTACGGCGGCGACATCTCCCGCAAGCGCAAGCTCCTGGAGACCCAGAAGAAGGGGAAGGCGCGGATGCGGCGCGTCGGGAAGGTCGACGTGCCGCAGGAGGCGTTCATCGCGGCATTGCGCGTGGACGAGGGCGCGAAGAAGCGATGAGCATCGAGGCCGCCACCGCGGCGGGGATCTACGTCCACGTTCCGTTCTGCCTCACGCGGTGCGGCTACTGCGACTTCAACGCGTACGCGGGCCTGGAGCGGCTGCAGCCGCGCTACCTGCGGGCGCTGCTGGCCGAGGCGTCTCTCGCGGCCCCGGCGTGGGGGGACGTAGAGGTCACGAGCGTGTTCCTGGGCGGCGGCACGCCCACGACGATGGAGCCTGCCGACCTGAAGTCGCTCCTCACGCATCTGCGCGACCGCTTCACCGTGACCGACGACGCCGAGATCACGACCGAGGCGAACCCCGACACCGTGGACCGTAAGCGGTTGGAGCAGCTGCGCGCGGCGGGCTTCGACCGGCTCAGCATGGGCGCGCAGTCCTTCGACCCGGCGGTGCTGCGCTCGCTGGAGCGGCTGCACTCGCCCGACAGCGTGCGGCGCGCGTTCGACGCCGCGCGCGCCGCCGGCTACGACAACGTGAACCTGGACCTGATCTACGGCGCGGACGGCGAGGGTCTGGACTCGTGGGAGGACACGCTGCGCGAGACCGTGATGCTCGCGCCCGAGCACATCAGCGCGTACGCGCTCACGATCGAGCCCGCGACGCCCCTGGGGCGGAAGGTGGCGGCGGGGGAGGTGCCGGCGCCCGACCCCGACCTGCAGGCGGACATGTTCGCGGCGGCCTGCGACGTGCTGGCCTCGGCCGGCTACGTTCATTACGAGATCTCGAACTGGGCGAAGCCCGGCTACGAATGCCGTCACAACCTGGGCTACTGGCAGCGCCGGCCGTACCTGGGCCTCGGCGCCGGCGCGCACTCCTACCGCGAGGGTCGCCGCTGGTGGAACGTCCGGCCGCCCGAGGAGTACCTCACCCGCGTGGAGGGCGGCGAGCTCCCCGAGGGCGGCGCCGAGCAGCTGGAGGCGTCCGACACCTACCTCGAGGAGGTCTTCCTGCGCCTGCGGACGCTGGAGGGGATCCCCGCCAGCTGGGTCGATCCCAGCGTCGCCGATCCGTACCTGGAGCTGGGACTCCTCACCCTCGACGCGGACGTGCTGGTCCCGACCGAACGCGGGATGCTGCTGCTCAACGAGCTCGTGCTGGCGCTCGCCGCCACCGGGCCGAACTAGCCCTCCGAGTTCCAGACCGGCAGCGTCTTCACGACCGAGTCGTCCGTCACCCAGGTGGCGAAGTAGTCGTTCCAGCACGTGGACGTGAGCTGCCGGACGTCGCTGCCGTCGGCGTTCATCACCGCGACGTGATTGAACAGCTCGAATCGAGTTGGGCTCCAGCGGGTCGTGGTGAACGCGATCTGCGAACCGTCCGGCGACCACGCGGGGCCGGTGTCGAGCGCCGGGTCATCGGTGAGGCGAAGCGGCGCCTGCAGCGTGAGGTCGACGGCGAAGATGTCCCGGTTCTCGTGGAGCAACGCGCTCGCGGCAACCTTGGTGCCGTCGGGCGACCATTCGGGGTCGTCGATCGGGACGGTCTTCCTCGCGTCGTAGCGCAACCGGATGTCGGTGCCGTCGGCGTTCATCGTGAAGTACCCGGTGCCGTCATCCGTCGGAGCCGCGAAGGCGATCAGACCCTGGTCCGTCCAGACGGGCATGGTGCCCTCGGCGAGACGGGTGAGCCCCGTGCCGTCGGCACCCACGATGTCGACGGTGAAACCGTCGCCCCTGGCGTTGAGGTCGGTGAAGAGCACGGACGAGCCGTCGGCCGACCAGTGCGGGGCGTCCACGACCTGCAGGTCGAGAACGAGCGTCCGCGTCGCGCCCGTCGCGACGTCCGTGACGTCGAGGTGATGATTCCCCAGGTTCGTGTAGGCGACCTGAGTCCCGTCGGGGGAGAACTCCATGTCGCCGGCGTACTGGTCGCTGTCTCCCGCGAACGGCAGCTTCCGCACCTCGCCCGTCACCGTGTCCACGGTGTGGATCTCGAAGCCGCCCTCGCGCCCCGGGCCGTCGCACTGGCCGTTGAACGCACGGACGAAGCCGACGGTGGTGCTGGCTTCGCCCGCCGGGACGGCCGGTCCTGCGGTCGTCTGGCCGTCCCCGCTCCCGCGGAAGGCCCGCTGGAGCCCGAACAGGCCCAGCGTGGACCCGGCCACGACGCCGACCGCCAGCACGCCGCTGCCGATCCGATGCGTGATGGCCTTGCGCCGGCGTCTCGAGGCCAGTCGTTCGTAGACGCCGCGAGTGGGGACCCGGCGCCCCGCGCTCTGCAACCGGCGGCGGAGCTCATCGTCGAGGTTCGGCATGATCCTCCTCCAATGCTTCGTGGACCCCGAGGTCCGCCGCCAGGTTCGCGCGGGCGCGCGCGAGCTGGCTCTTGACCGTGCCTTCGCTCACCTTCAGCACGGCGGCGACCTCGCGGGTGTCCATCTCCAACAGGTAGCGGAGGACGACCGTCTCTCGCTGGCGCCGGGGAAGGCGCGACAACGCTCGCTCGAGGTCGACGGTGTCGCCCTCCGCCGCCGCCGCGCTCGTGGGGGCGTCGGTCGCGAGCTGGTGCTTGGCCTTGCGTTCGGCGATCGCTCGGCGGATCCCGCTCCGCGACAGGTTCAGCGCGACGGTGGCGACCCACGCGTCCAGCGAGTCGATCGGGGCTCCGCCGTCATCGCGTTGCCAGGCACGTACCAGCGCCTCCTGCACGGCGTCCTCGGCGGCCGGATAGCTGCCGCACGTGAGCGCCACCGCGACCACCAGCCGCGGATACGACTCGTGCAGGAACTGCCGGATCGTCGCGTCGTCGAGCAGCAGGAGCCTCCCTCGTTCGTCCTCTTGCAGCCTAGGACGAACGAGGGCGGAGATCGGTTGTCAGGCCGGCCACAGATCGAGGCCGCAGGCGCGTCCGGTGGACGCGTTCGAGTCGTACGTCGCCGGCTCCATGTAGCTGTCGGAGCCGATCACCTCGGCCATGCCGTCCGTTCGCAGGACCAGGCGGGCAGTGTTCACCTGACGGACGTCCGAGCCGGGCCCCTCGATCGGCCGCTCCGTCTCGGTGATCACCAGGACCGGGTCTTGCGGGTACCCCTCGCACCGGACCCAGGCAGTGAATCCGGCGTCACCACCCGACCAGAACGTCAGCGGTCGACCGGGCCTGAGGAAGGGCGGTGCTCCCGGCTCGGCGATCCTGGCCTGTTCGAGCACCGGCGGGCCGTCGCCCGGGGCCGGTTGCAGGGAGAACACGGTGTATTCGGTCGTGGAGCTGAACTGCATCGTCACGACGAGCTCCTGTGTCCCATCGCCGTTGAGGTCGGTGAGGGAGAACGGTGAGCAGCCGACGCAGTGCGTGAGGGCCGCCCAGCTCTCGGCGCGCCCGTCCCCGTCGACGTCGACGGCCACCACGCTGTCGCCCAGGTACTCGTCCGGGCACGAGTCGTTCGCGGCGAGGCGGCCACCGACCCATGCGGTTCCAGCCGTCCCGGTTCCGAGGAAGTCGATCCCGTGCAGCGGCCGCAGGCGACACAGGTTGAAGTCGAGGCCGATGTCGCGCCCCGGTTCCGGTGGTTCGGGCGAGGCCGACTCCGACGGCGACGGCTCCGTCGGCGACGAGTCGGGCTGAGCGGCGCCCCAGGCCGGCGCTCCGCCGAGGCCGACTCGGCGGAGCGCGCTCCCATCGGGAGCCATCACGTAGACGAACCGCTCACTCGGAGAGAAGTACCGCTCGAACGCGATGAAGCGTCCGTCAGGCGACCACGTGGGTGCCATGTCGCCCCCGTCTGATCCCGGGAAGGTCGTCAGCAGACGGGCCGTCTCGCTCGCGAGATCGTAGAGCCAGACATCGCGATCCTTCACGAACGCGATCGTGCGTCCGTCCGGCGACCACGCCGGTTGCGTCTGGACGTTCGACCAGGTCTCGGGAAGGTCCGTCCGCCCCGAGCCGTCGACCCCGATCACGCTGACGGCGTATCGGTCGCCGTGCGTCTGGACGGCCAACCGCGACCCATCCGGCGACCAGGTGGCGTACTGCATGCTCGAGTCGGTGTTCGGCACCCTGCGGACGTCGGTCCCGTCCGGAGCCATCAGGATGATGCCTCCGTCCTCGGGCGTCCGGCTCCGGTCGCGGCGACCGTGGAACCGTCGGGGGCGTAGGCGGGCGACAACGCTCGCTCCGGCGACAGCTGGTGAGCGTCCGTCCCGTCGATGCCGACCGACCAGAGGGACGTGCGGAGGGTTGCCGGGTCGTGCCGAACGAACACGACCGTGCGTCCATCGGAGGACACGGTGGGCTGTGTGTCGTGCGGCGCCGCCTCGTAGGTCGAGGTGAGCTGATGGTCCCGGGGGTCCCAGGTCGGATCGTCGGGATCCTGCAGGTATAGGTGCGTGCCGCTGTCGTCGCCGAAGGAGACGACGATCGGGCCGTTCTCAGCCGGTGGCACGGCAGGCGTGGTCGTGCCGCCCTCACCGCGGAACGCGCGGTTCAGGACCAGCACGCCGCCAAGGCTGCCGGCGAGCACCACCGTCGCCAGCAGCGCCGTCTGAGCGCGGCGCACCACGGCCCGCCGTCCTCGACGTCGGTCGATCTCCTCGAACGCCCCGGCGGGGTCGGCGGGCCGCGCCGCCCGGTCCAGGTCCTTCGTCAGCCGGTCATCCAAGCGGGACACGGTTCTGCGCCTCCTCGTCGTGGTCGCCGAGCGCGGCCGCCAGAGCCTGCCGCGCTCGGAACAGGGTCGTCTTGGCCGTGCCCTCGGTGACGCCGAGGGCGGCCGCCACCTCGACCACGTCCAGGCCGAGGTAGTAGCGCAGCACGGTGGCCTCGCGCTGGCGGCGGGGGAGCGCCGCGAGCGCCCGTTCGACGTCGAGCCGCTCGTCCGTGTCGGCGGACGCACGAGGCGCTCCGATGCGCTCTCGCCCACGGGCCTCCACCCGCGCGCGGCGCCACCGGCTGTGCGACAGGTTCACCGCCACGCGAGTGACCCACGCCGGCAGCGACTCGATCGCGTCGCCTCGCTGCGAGCGCTCCCACGCCCGGGCGACGGCTTCCTGCACCGCGTCCTCGGCGGCCGCCCGGCTGCCGGCCATCAGCGTGAGGCCGGCCACCAGGCGCGGGTAGCCGGTGGCGAGGAATGCTCGGATGTCGGCCTCGATCAGCAGCGGTGTCCTCCTGGTCGCTCACGAGCATGACGCTCGAACGGTGCCATGGGTTGACATCGGACGGAACGACCAGTCCGTTAGCACTCGGGCGCCGAGAGTGCCAGTACCATGTGTTCCATGGCGGAACGACCCCCTGAGCTGGGCCCCCGGAAGGCCGCCGTGCTGCGCGCGGTGGTGGAGGAGTACGTGCGCACCGGCGAGGCGGTGGGCTCCGAGACCATCGCGGAGAGCTCGGGCCTGGGCGTGTCCAGCGCCACGATCCGCAACGAGATGGCGGCCCTCGAGGAGCTCGGCTATCTCCAGCATCCCCACACCAGCGCCGGACGGATCCCGACCGACGCCGGGTATCGGCATTACGTGGACACGCTGCCGCCCGGCGGGCGCCTGCGCGAGCAGCAACGGCGGGCGATGGCCGGCTACTTCGCCGAAGCGATGCTCGACCTGGAGGAGGTGCTCAAGGGCAGCGTCCAGCTGATCAGCCGCATGACGCAGTACGCGGGCCTCGCGGTGCCGCCGAGCTCCTCCGACGAGCCCATCGTCCGGCTGGAGCTGATCGATATGGGCCCTACGATCATGGTCCTCGCGGTGGGACAGCACGGGCGCGTGGACAAGCGGATCGTGGACCGTCCGGCGGACGTCGACGCCAAGGTGCTCGCGGCCGCCGAGCGCCGGATCCACCCGCTGCGCGGTATCACGTACACGGACGCGCAGGTCAAGCTGCTCCAGCTCGCCGCCGACGGCCCGCGCGAGCAGCACGCGCTGCTTCTGCACGTCGCGGAGACGCTGCGCACGAGCGGTGGCGGCCAGGTGCACATGATGGTGGGGGGCGTGGCGAACCTCGCGGACGAGGCGCAGCTCTGGCGCCGGGAGACCGTACGGCGGCTCTTCGAGGCACTGGAACGTGAGCAGGAGATGCTGGGCCTGTTGCAGGAGGTGGGCGACACCGAGGGAGTGACCGTCACGATCGGCGCTGAGCATCCCTCCACGGGGGAGTGGGAGGCCTCGCTCGTGACCGCTCCGTTCCGCGTCGGCGACACCACCGTGGGAACGATCGGGCTGGTGGGCCCCACGCGGATGGACTACGTCAGCGCGATGGCCTCGGTCCGCGCCGTGGCCAAGCGGCTGAGCGAGCTGGCCACCGAGCTGGAGCAGTAGGCGATGGCGACGGTCGGCGACCTCTACGAGATCCTGGGCGTCCCCCGGGACGCGACCCAGGCGGACATCAAGGCCGCGTACCGGGTCCTGGCGCGCCAGCACCACCCGGACGTGAACGGCGATCCCGCGGCGGAGCGGCGCTTCAAGGAGATCGCAGGTGCGTACGAGATCCTGTCCGACCCGGAGAAGCGCCGGCGCTACGACACGTTCGGCGCGACGGGAGGGCCGGGCGGCTCACCCTTCGGCGACATCCAGGACATCTTCGACATGTTCTTCGGAGCCGGCGGCGGCTTCGGCGGCACCGTCGGCACGCGCCGGTCGCGGGGGCCCCGGTCGCGAACGAGGGGCGGTGAGGATCTCGGCACGCAGGTTTTGCTGACGTTCACGGAGGCGGCGTTCGGCGCCCGGCGGGAGCTCGAGATCGAGCGCCTCGTCGCGTGCGACCGGTGCGGCGGCGACGGGGCGGAACCGGGCACGTCCCCGAGCTCGTGCCGAACCTGTGGCGGCACCGGGGAGACGCAGGAGGTCCGCCGCAGCATCTTCGGCACGATCATGACGGCCTCGCCCTGCCGGACCTGTGAGGGGACGGGCGCCGAGATCCTGGACCCCTGCACCCGCTGCCGTGGACGCGGCCGGGTGAACGCTCCGGACCGCGTCACCGTCGACATCCCGGGCGGGGTGGACGACGGCCTCGAGCTCCGCGTCACCGGTGCCGGCAACGCCGGCCCCGGCGCCGGGCCTGCCGGCGACCTGTACGTGGGCATCCGGGTGGAGCCCTCGAACGTGTTCCAGCGGCACGGTCAGGACCTGCACACGATCCTGGACGTCCCCCTGACGCAGGCCGCGCTCGGAGCGGATGTGGAGTTCCAGACGCTCGACGGCGCCGAACGGGTGCGGATCGAGCCGGGCACGGAGTCGGGCGAGCTCATCCGCCTGCGGGGCAAGGGCGTGCCGAACCTCAGCCGCCGGGGGCGGGGCGACCTCTACGTCACCGTGCACGTCACGGTGCCGCGCGACCTGTCGAAGTCCGAGCGTCAGCTGATGGAGCAGCTCGCCGAGGTCCGCGGCGAGCGCGCGGGCAAGCGCGATCCCGCCGCCGGCACGCTCCGTCGCCCCGAGGGCTGATCGCCGCCCCCGGGTCCGCGGGAGCTCCTAGGCCGTATCGACCGAGAAGTCCCGCGGCGCCGACGAGCTCGGATTCGCGCCGTGCTGGTCCTGGTTCGTGACGACCAGCGCCACCGTGACGCACAGGTTCGAGTTGAAATCGGTCGCCGACGCCGTGTCGCCGGGGCCGGCGACCTGGGACAGCGCGGTGACGGTGAGCGCGGCGCCCGTGTCGCACACGAGGCTCGCCCGCAGCTCGCCGCCGGTGTCGTCGTTCGACAGGGTGACGTCGTAGGTCCCCTCGGCATTGGGCAGACCCACCATGCGCGCGGCGTAGTCGTCGCGGACCGCGCCGGACGCGCTCCCGCCCACGCTGCCGATCGACCAGTCGTTGCCGTAGGACCCGACCAGGTTCCGGTATCCCTGACCCTCCTCGAGGCAGTACGGGTAGACGTAGCCGCCGGCGCAGGGCCGGGAGAACCGGATCGAGATGGCGGCGTTGTGGAAGGCGTCGGCCAGGGAGATGCTCTCCGCCTGGAGCGCTCCCGACATCGCGTCGAGGTTCCCTGCCTCCTCGCGGCTCGTCTCCTCCCAGAACTTCTGCATGACGTCCTCGCCGCCGCCGGCCACGCCGGTGCCGTAGCGCTCGGTGATGGCGCGCAGCGTGATCCAGTACGAGTACACCGTGCCGTTCTCCGGATGGGCCCCCATGCTGTTGGCGAGGCTCGGCCACAGGTAGAAGTAGTTGTCGTCCGCGTTGTCGAAGACCTCGTCCTCCATCCAGGTGGCGCCGGCCTCCACGAACACCAGGTCCGGCGCTCCGACGCCGGTCAGACCCCCCTGACCGAACTGGACGCCGTGGTTGAACTCGTGCGCGGCGGTGGACTGCAGGGACTTCCGCGGCACGGAGGGGAACCCGCGATAGTCCTGGTTCAGCACCATGCAGCTGGCGTACGCGTCGTGGTCGGGCCACGACGTGGCTGGGTTGTTGCCGACGAACCCGGCGGTGGCGCCGTTCGTGGACACGAATCCGTACAGACCGGTGCCGAGGTTCTCGATCCGCACGTGGTACAGGTGGTTCGCGCTGTTCTGGAACGGCGGCTTGGGCCAGCCGAACTGGCCGACCTCCGTGGACCAGGAGGTCTCGAGCGTGCGGGCGTAGTTGCGGATCGTGAGGCCGCCCTTGATCGCGTCGGGGTCGTAGCGGATGAGGAAGTGGTTGGTCACGCGCTTCTTCGGCTTGTTGTTGTTGTAGCCCTCGCATCCGTCGTTGCCGCCACGATCGGCGCCCGCGAGGCGGGCCACGGTGGTCCCGGCGGCCTCGGCGCGCTGTTGGAGCTCGAGCAGCGGCAGCGTGCCGCGCCACGGCACCACGCTGCGGTACCGGGCGGGCAGCGCCGACGGGTTCGTGAGCGCGGCGGCGAGGTAGCGGTCGGCGGCGGCGCGGTCGATCTCGCCCCGGGCCACGGCGGCCTCGATCAGCGCCGGCGTGGAACCGGCCGGCGCGACCGGGAGCACGCGGTCGGCACCGCTCGACGGGGCCGCCCCAGCCTGCGGCAGGGAGAGCGCGGACACCAGCAGGACTCCGAGCAGCGATGGAGCGAGGCGACGGATGCGGGTCATGGTGCCGATCATCTCCTTCGGGCGTGGTCCAGGAACGTGTCCAGGAACGTGACCAGGAACGAGGTCAAGAGCGCGGGCGATCCAGATGCCAAGGCACCGTACCGCAACCTCCGCCCATTCCCCCACAGCCGCCCGCGGTAGGCTCAACCCATGAGCGACGTCGTGTCCACCGACTGCGTCTTCTGCCGGATCGCGGCCAGGGAGATCCCCGCGGAGATCCTGCACGAGACGGACACCGTGGTCGCCTTCCGGGACCTGGAGCCCAAGGCCCCGACCCACATCCTCATCATCCCCAAGGAGCACCTGGACTCGATCGCGGACGTCGAGGACCGTCACGGCGGCATGCTCGCGGACGTCGCGCAGGCCGCGTCGCACCTCGCGGAGACCGAGGGTCTCGACGGGGGATGGCGTCTGGTCACGAACGTCGGCCCGGACACCGGGCAGTCCGTCTTCCATCTCCACGTCCATCTCCTCGGCGGGCGACGGATGTCCTGGCCGCCCGGCTAGGCACGGCCTCCTTCCGTGCTTGGCCATCGGTCCCTGCCGATCGTCGCTCCCGCGCGGGTAGAATCGAGCGACGTGCATCGGGCCGCCCCGTGCGGTTCGCGTCGATGAGAGGAGAGCGGGGGAGACCCCCAGGAACGCCGTTTGGCCGTCCCCACCACCCAAGTGAAGATCCTGGTTCCCGGCAGCCAGCCGATGGTGGCGCTCCTCGGCCGGCGCGACGCGTTCCTCCGGATCATCGAGGACGCGTTCGAGTCCCAGATCCTCGTCCGCGGCAACGAGATCACCATCAACGGCCCGACCGAGGAGGCGGAGCACGTCGCGCGGCTCTTCGAGGAGCTGCTGATCCTGCTCGAGGCCGGACACGAGCTCACCGCGTCCTCCGTCGGCCACACGATCGAGCTGATCCGTGGCAACGAGGCACGGCCCTCCGAGGTGCTGGGCGACACGCTGCTCACCGCGCGCGGTACCGGTGTCACCCCGAAGACGCTCGGGCAGAAGCGCTACGTCGACGCGATCCGTTCGCACACCGTGACGTTCGCGATCGGGCCGGCCGGGACCGGCAAGACCTACCTCGCGGTGGCCACGGCGGTGCGCGCCCTCCAGGACCACCAGGTCTCGCGGCTGGTCCTGACGCGTCCGGCTGTCGAGGCCGGCGAGCGGCTCGGGTACCTGCCGGGCACGCTCTCGGAGAAGATCGATCCGTACATGCGGCCGCTGTACGACGCCCTGTTCGAGATGACGGGCGCCGACACGCTCCCGCGGCTCATGGAGCGCGGCACGATCGAGGTGGCTCCGCTCGCGTACATGCGCGGCCGTACGCTGAACGACGCGTTCATCATCCTGGACGAGGCGCAGAACACCACGCCGGAGCAGATGAAGATGTTCCTCACGCGGATCGGCTTCGGTTCCAAAGCGGTGGTCAACGGCGATGCCACCCAGGTCGACCTGCCCACGGGGCAGTCCTCAGGACTGCACGTCGTGGAGGAGATCCTCAGCGAGATCGAGGGCATCAGCTTCTGCCACCTGGGGGCGCGTGACGTGGTCCGGCACAAGATCGTGCAGGACATCGTGGAGGCCTACCGGCTCTTCGGCGAGCAGCGGCGCTCGCACGCCGAGGGCTGACGTGGCACCCTTCCGTGCATGACCGACGACCCCGGGCAACCTTCGTTCTCGGCTTCGTTCTTGGCTTCGATCCTCGTCTCCGACCGTCAGCGGGCGGCCGTGGACGTGGATGCCCTCGTCGACCTGGCCCGGGCGACGCTCCACGGTGAGGGGCTGGACCGCGTGGAGCTCTCGGTCTCGTTCGTTGAGGATGCGGAGATGGAGGAGCTGCACGTCCGATACATGGACGAGGCCGGCCCCACGGACGTGCTCAGCTTCCCCCAAGACCCCGACGATCGCGGCGAGGAGCACGGAGGCGTCCGGATCCTGGGCGACGTCGTGATCGCCCCCGCCGTCGCCGCTCGCAACAATCCCGACGATCCCGCCGCTGAGCTCCGTCTGCTCCTGGTGCACGGGATCCTGCATCTCCTCGGCCACGACCACGAAGCCCCCGAGGAGCGCGCCGCCATGTGGGCGCGGCAGGAGCGGTACAGCGGGGTGCGCACGCCGTGAACTGGCTGTGGATCCTCGCCGGGGTGTTCGTCCTGTTGGGCTCGGTGCTGGCGATCGCGGAGTCGGCGCTGACGCGGATGACACGGGTGCGGGCGCTCGCGCTCGTGGAGGAGGGCAGGCGCAACGCCGCGGTCCTGGAGCGGATCGAGGCCGACCCGCCCCGGTACCTGAACTCGATCTACCTCTGCGTGATGGTGGTGCAGAACGGGTCCGCCGTCCTGGTGGCGATCCTGGCTGGGGGCGGGAACCGGGGAGGCATCGCCGTCACCGTGATCTCCTTCCTCTTCACGATCCTGTACTTCGTGTTCGTGGAGGCGATGTCGAAGACCTTCGGCATCCTGCACTCCGATCGGATGGCGCTGGCGCTGGCGCCGCTCGTGTGGTTCCTCGGCCGCGTGCTCGCCGCGCCCACTCGCCTGCTGATCGGCATCGCGAACGTCCTGCTGCCCGGAAAGGGCATCAAGCAGGGGCCGTGGGTGTCGGAGGAGGAGATCCGCTCGATGGCGCAGGTCGGGTCGGAGGAGGGCTCGATCGAGGAGGGAGAGCGCGACCTCATCCACTCCATCTTCGAGTTCGGCGACACGATCGTGCGCGAGGTCATGGTCCCGCGTCCGGACATCGTGGCCGTGGAGGACACACAGCCGTTGCGCGAGGTCCAGGCGCTCGTGCTCACCCACGGATACTCGCGCGTGCCCGTCTATCACGAGGATCTCGACACCATGGTCGGCATCTGTTACGCGAAGGACGTCCTGAAGGCGATCCACCAGGGCAAGCAGGACAGTCCGCTCACCGAGGTCGTGCGCGAGGCGCACTTCGTGCCGGAGACCAAGAAAGTGGCGGAGCTCCTTCGCGAGATGCAGAAGGAGAAGTTCCACATCGCGATCGTCACCGACGAGTATGGGTCGGTGAGCGGTCTGGTCACGCTCGAGGATCTGCTTGAGGAGCTGGTCGGGGAGATCGCCGACGAGTACGACCAGGAGGAGCCGGAGATCGCCGAGGTCGAGGCCGGCGTGTACCGCGTGAGCGGGAAGGCGTCGATCGACGACGTGAACGAGCTGCTGGAGACCGAGCTCCCCGATGAGGGATGGGACACGGTCGCCGGCTTCGTGCTGGATCTGTTCGGCAAGATCCCGTCGGAGGGGGAGGAGCAGGCGTACCAGGGGCTCGTCTTCCGCGCGGAGGAGGTCCAGGGGCGACGGATCGCGAAGGTGCTGATCACGCGGCTGCCCAGTCGCGAGCCGCTCGAGCGGCCGGCTGAGGCGGAGATCGCGAGTGAGTGAGGCGCCCCCGACGGCGGCGGCCGGCCCGTTGCGGACGACGCCGTCCTCGAGGCGCTGGTCGAGGCCGCCCGAGCCGTGCGGGTGCATGCCTACGCGCCGTACAGCGGGTTCCTGGTCGGTGCGGCCGTGCTCTCGGGCGACCTGGTGTTCACCGGCGTGAACGTGGAGAACGCGAGCTTCCCGATCGGCGTGTGCGCCGAGCGGAACGCGGTGGCCCAGATGGTGGCGGCGGGCGAGCGACGGATCGATGCGGTCGCCGTCGTCACCGACGCGGATGCGCCGACGCCGCCCTGTGGAGGCTGCCGGCAATCGCTCTGGGAGTTCGGGCCCGACGCCGTCGTGCTCGCCCACACCCTCCGCGGTGGGCGCGAGCGCTGGACGCTGGCGCACCTGCTGCCGTCCGCCTTCGGGCCGGGCGACCTCGAGTAGCGGCGTGGCGGTGTTCCGTTCGGGGGTCGTCGCGATCGTCGGCAGGCCCAACGTGGGCAAGTCGACGCTGGTGAACGCGCTGGTGGGGGAGAAGGTCGCGATCGTCTCCGACAAGCCGCAGACCACGCGTCGGGACATCCGCGCGATCCTCACGACCGCCGAGGCCCAGGTGGTGTTCACCGACACGCCCGGGTTCCACAAGCCGCGCACGCTGCTCGGGACGCGGCTGAACGACGCCGTCGCCGCGGCGGTCGAGGGGGTCGACGTGGTCGCCATGGTCGTCGACGCCGCGGCCGGCGTCGGACGCGGCGATCGGTTCGTCTACGAACGGCAGGTCGCGGGCGCCGGCAGCGCCGCCAGGATCTGCCTCGTCAACAAGATCGACCGGCTGCGTCGCGGCCTGGTGCTGCCACAGCTCCAGGCCGCGTCCGACCTGGGCGACTTCCACGAGATCGTCCCGGTCTCGGCCACCTCGGGGGAAGGGGTCGACACGTTCCTGACGCTCGTGATCGGCCGCCTGCCCGAGGGCCCCCCGCTCTACCCCGATCACGACGTGACCGATCAGCCGCTCGAGATCCGCCTGGCCGAGCTCGTCCGGGAGCAGGCGCTCCGGCTCACGCGGGAGGAGGTGCCGCACTCGGTCGCCGTCGTCGTGGACGACCTCGAGCGCGAGGGGGATCTCACCCGCGTATACGCCTCCATCGTGGTGGAGCGGGACTCCCAGAAGGGCATCCTGATCGGCGCGGGCGGCGAGACCCTCAAACGGATCGGCACCATGGCGCGCGCGCAGATGGAGCCGCTGATCGGGGCGCACGTCTACCTGGACCTGCGCGTGAAGGTGCTGAAGGAGTGGCAGCGCGACCCGAAGGCACTCAACCGACTGGGCTTCTGACCGGCGCGGCTACACCACGATGATCGTGCCGGTGATCGTCGGATGGATCGTGCAGATGAACTCGTAGGTGCCGGGGTCGAGGCCCGCCGCCTCGCCGTTGAACGTCTCGTTCGCGGGCAGCGGCGCGTCGACCTGCGTGTCGGGGATCGTGAAGGTGTGATCGACGGTGTCCTTGTTCTCGATCGTGATGGCCGCCGCGCCCGAGGCCTTCACGCAGTCGGGATCCCACGTGAAGTCCTGGATGGTGATCGTGAAGGGGTCGTCGCCGGACAGGTCCGTGGCCGACGTGTCCGTGCACCCACCGCTCCCGGTGTCGGGCGCCTGGGACGAGGGTGGCGCTCCGGCTTCGCTCGGCTGGACGCCGCTGCCGTCATCGTCGGATCCGCACGCGACCGCCCCGGTCAGAAGCAGCAGCCCGGCCAGCAGGAACATGACTCTGCGCATCTCGCCTCCCTCGATCCGTGGCCGCAGCGTAGTGCATGTCGGCGGTGGTTCCGGCCAAGCGGCTACCATGGCCCCCATCCGAGCGGGACGGTTTTCGAAAGCGGGAGTTCTGCGTCCATGTCGCAACCAGCGCACATCCAGCCGGCCGGCGGACCCGTCGCTCGGCCCACGGACGCTCCACGCCTCGTGGCGCGCGTGCCTCCGGTGGATGCGGTGGGACTCGAGCAGCGCGCGGCCGCGCTAGCGACGCGCTCCGTCAAGCGGGGATCGAAGCTCCGGGCGCTCGACCTGGCGATCCGCTGCATGGATCTCACGAGCCTCGAGGGCGCCGACACCCCCGGGAAGATCGTCGCGATGTGTGCGAAGGCGGTGCGGCCCGATCCCACCGACGCCTCGATCCCGTCGGTGGGCGCCGTCTGCCTGTATCCGCAGCTCGTCCCCGTCGCGCTGGACCAGCTCCGCGGCACGGGCGTGCGGGTGGCGAGCGTGGCCGGCGGGTTCCCGGCCGGGCTCACGCCGCTCGACGCCCGCCTGCGTGAGATCCACGACGTCGTGGAGATGGGGGCCGACGAGGTGGACATCGTGCTGAATCGCTCCCTGTTCCTGGGCGGCCGATACGCGCAGGCGTTCGAGGAGCTGACGGCCGCGCGCGAGGCGGCGGGCGGTGCACATCTCAAGGTGATCCTGGAGACCGGGGAGCTGGGCTCCTACGACCGGGTCCGCCGGGCGAGCGTCCTGGCCATGGCGGCCGGTGCCGACTTCATCAAGACCTCCACGGGCAAGATCGGCGTGAGCGCGACACTCCCGGCGGCGCTCTGCATGATGGAGGCCGCGCGGGACTTCCACGACGAGACCGGACGCCGGGTGGGCATCAAGGTGGCGGGCGGCGTGCGCGCCTCCAAGGTCGCGATCCGGTACCTCGTGCTGCTGCAGGAGACGCTGGGTCCCGCCTGGATGTCGCCCGAGCTGTTCCGCATCGGCGCCTCGAGCCTCCTGAACGACGTCCTGATGCAGATCCACAAGGAGCGCTCCGGCCGCTACGACGGCCCCGACTACGTCACGATCGACTGAGATGGACGCGATCGAGCAGGTCACGCCGTTCGAGTACGCACCGGCGCCGGAGTCCACGGACGTCGTGACGCTCCGCGACCGCTCCGGGCTGTTCATCGGCGGCGGGTTCTTCCCCCCCACGAGCGGGCGGTATTACTCCACGATCTCGCCCGCCACCGAGGAGCCGCTGGGGGAGATCGCGGAGGCTGGGGCCCAGGACGTGGCGCTCGCGGTCGATGCCGCGCGCGCCGCCGCCGACCCGTGGCGGGCGCTGCCGGGCGCCGAGCGAGCGAAGTTCCTCTTCCGGATCGCGCGCCGGATTCAGGAGCGCGCCCGTGAGTTCGCGGTCCTGGAGTCGATGAACGGCGGCAAGCCGATCAAGGAGTCTCGCGACGTCGACGTCCCGCTGGCCGCCTCGCACTTCTTCTACTACGCGGGCTGGGCCGACAAGCTGGAGTACGCGTTCCCGGGCCGCCGCGCTCGTCCGGTCGGCGTGGCGGGCCAGATCATCCCCTGGAACTTCCCCCTGCTCATGGCGGCCTGGAAGCTCGCGCCCGCCCTCGCGGCCGGCAACACCTGCGTGCTGAAGCCGGCCGAGACCACGCCGCTCACCGCGCTCCTGCTCGCCGAGGTACTCCGGGAGTCGGAGCTGCCGCCCGGCGTCGTGAACATCGTGACCGGGGCGGGGGAGACCGGTGCGGCGCTGGTGGCGGCGCCCGTGGACAAGATCGCGTTCACCGGGTCGACGGAGGTGGGCAAGCAGATCCGCCGGGCGCTCGCGGGCCGCGGCACGCGCCTGACGCTGGAGCTCGGCGGCAAGGCCGCCAACATCGTGTTCGAGGACGCGCCGATCGACCAGGCCGTCGAGGGCGTCATCAACGGCATCTTCTTCAACCAGGGCCACGTCTGCTGCGCCGGTTCCCGCCTCTTGGTCGAGGAGTCGGTCTTCGATCAGCTCCTCGACAAGCTGAAGCGGCGGCTGCAGACCCTGCGGGTCGGCGACCCGCTGGACAAGAACACCGACGTGGGGGCGATCAACTCCCTGGCACAGCTGCGGAAGATCGAGGAGCTGGTGGAGAGCGGTCTCGACGAGGGCGCGGAGATCTACCAACCCGAGTGCGCGCTGCCCGAGCGCGGGTTCTGGTTCCGGCCCACGCTGTTCACCGGCGTCAGCCAGTCCCACCGCATCGCGCGCGAGGAGATCTTCGGCCCGGTGCTGTCGATCCTCACGTTCCGCACTGCGGAGGAGGCGGTGGAGAAGGCGAACAACACGCCGTACGGGCTGTCGGCCGGCGTGTGGACCGACAAGGGCTCGCGCATCCTGTGGATGGCGCAGCGGCTGCGCGCCGGCGTGGTCTGGGCGAACACGTTCAACCGCTTCGACCCGGCCTCGCCGTTCGGCGGCTACCGGAGAGCGGGTTCGGACGCGAGGGCGGCCTGCACGGGCTGGAGCCGTACGTGGAGCTGAGCCCGTGAGCGGCTCCGAGCGCCTCCCCGTCCGTCGCACGGCGAAGCTGTTCATCGGCGGCGCGTTCCCGCGTAGCGAGTCGGGACGTTCGTACGAGGTCGTGTCCGCCGACGGCCGGTCGCTGGCCTTCGCGGCGCAGGCCTCGCGCAAGGACCTCCGCGACGCCGTGCGGCCGCCCGCGCCGCCCAGCCGGGGTGGGCCGGCGCCACCGCCGCCAACCGGGGCCAGATCCTCTACCGCGTGGCAGAGCTGATGGAGGGCCGCCGCGCGCAGTTCGAGGCGGAGCTCGCCGACGCCGGCGCCGACGACCCCGCCCGCGGCGTCGACGGCAGCGATCGACCGGTGGGTCTGGTACGCGGGGTGGGCCGACAAGATCGCGCAGGTCCGCGGCAGCTCGAACCCGGTGGCCGGGCCGTACTTCAACTTCACGGTGCCCGGAGCCGACCGGTGTCGTCGGGATCGTGGCGCCGCAGGACCAGGCGCTGCTGGGGTCTCGTCGGCGCGGCTGGCCCCGGCGATCGTCAGCGGGAACGCGGCGGTCGTGATCGCGAGCGAGCGCTCGCCGCTGCCGGCGGTCTCGCTGGGCGAGGTCCTGGCGACCTCCGACGTGCCCGGGCGGCGTCGTGAACATCCTCACCGGGCTCACGGCCGAGCTGGCTCCGTGGCTCGCCGGCCACATGGACGTGAACGCGATCGACGTGACCGGCGTGGCCCACGGATCAGGTCGCCGAGGTCGAGGCGCTCGCCGCCGAGAACGTCAAGCGGGTCGTCCGAGCGCCCGACGCCGATCCGTTCTCCTCCGAGGCCCAGAGCCCGTACGAGGTCACGGCGCTGATCGAGTTCAAGACGGTCTGGCACCCGATCGGCGCCTGACCGGGCAGGCGGTGGGGGGCAGGGCCGGGCAGGGAGAAGCCCTTGTCACGGAATCGTCACAGGCTCGCTGAGGCGTCCGCAACACGCCCGGCGCTAGGCTTCTCGGATGCCCCCCTATCGGGAACAAGGGATCGTCCTGCGCTCGATCAAGCTCGGCGAGGCCGACAAGATCGTGACCGTCATGACCCAGGGATCGGGGAAGGTCCGGGCCGTGGCCAAGGGCATCCGCAAGACCACCAGCAGGTTCGGCGCCCGCCTCGAGCCCTTCACCCACGTCTCCCTGATGCTGTATCACGGTCGCGGCGCTCTCGACACGATCACGCAGGCCGAGATCATCGCGCCGCATCGCGCGCTCCGCGACGACCTGGCGCTGTTCGCGGCGGGGGAGACCATGCTCGAGGCCGTCGACAAGGTGGCCGAGGAGCACGAGAAGAACGTCCGGCTGGCGCTCCTGCTGCTCGCGGGCCTGCGCGCCCTCGAGACGCGGCCGGCCGACCCGTCCGCCGTGGCCGAGTCCTTCCTGCTGAAGCTGCTCTCGCTGTCCGGCTTCCATCCCAGCCTGACCGCCTGCGCGGTCTGCGGCGGGCCGGACCCCCAACTGTTCGCCTCCGGACAGGGCGGGGCGGTCTGCAGCCGCTGCGCCGACCCGGGCGCCGGACCCGTCAGCCGTGACGCCCTGGAGCTGCTCCAGCGTGTGGCGCTCGCCGAGATGGGGAATGCCGGGACCCATGTCGTGCCCGACGCCCGCGTCCGCAAGGAGGCGCGTGCGCTCCTCTACGGCTTCGCCGAGTACCACCTCGATCGCCGGATGAAGTCGCTGCCCATGCTCGTGAGGACCTCGCCGTGAGCTATCTGTCCGATCTCGACCTCGACCGCATCCCGGCGCACGTCGCCATCGTGATGGACGGCAACGGCCGCTGGGCGCAGCAGCGTGGCCTCCCTCGAACCGACGGCCACGGAGCCGGCGAGGAGTCCCTGTTCGACACGGTGAAGGGCGGCGTCGAGGTCGGCCTCGGCTGGATGACCGTCTACGCGTTCAGCACCGAGAACTGGAGGCGACCGGCCGGTGAGGTGCTGTACCTCATGAACTTCAACCGCGGCATCCTGCGCCGCCACCGCGACGAGCTGCACGACATGAACGTCCGGATCCGCTTCATGGGCCTGCGCAACTGGCGCGTCCCGCGGTCCGTGTTGCGCGAGATCGAGGCGTCCGAGGAGCTGACCCGCCACAACACCGGGATGACCCTCACGATCGCGTTCAACTACGGCGGTCGCGCCGAGATCGTGGACGCCGTCCGGCAGATCGTGCGCGACCACGACGCCGGGAAGCTGCGGATCGAGAAGATCAACGAGTCGGAGATCGCCGAGCGCCTCTACGACGCCGAGATGCCCGATCCGGACCTCATGATCCGCACCAGCGGCGAGCAGCGGATCTCGAACTTCCTCCTGTGGCGCGCCGCCTACGCCGAGCTGTGGTTCACGCCGATCTTCTGGCCGGACTTCAACCGCGAGGTCCTGTTCGAGGCGATCCGGGACTTCCAGAAGCGGAGCCGACGCTTCGGTGCGGTGTCCTGCGAGGACGACGACTGATCCTCAGCCTCGCATCACGGACCCGAACCAGGCCACCAGCAGCGTGAGGCTGCCGCCCATCATCACCGTGGCCCGCACCTCCTCGCTGCCGTAGGCGAACGCGAGGCCCCCGGCCAGCACCAGGACCGAGAGCCCGCCCCACGCAACCTTGGTGCGGAGTGGGATCAGGCCCTCCGCGGCGCGGGTGGCCGGCTCAGGATGCAGCGGCGCCGCCCGGACGGACGGGACGGAGGTCGACCGGCTCACGACGCGCTCCTCGGGCACCCATCCCGGCTTCCACACGTCGCGGAGGATCTTCCCCACCACGAAGGCGAGAACGATCCACAGGACCACGAACATGGTGAAGAAGGCGCTCACGAGCCATGCTCCGAGCACCGCGGTGATCGCGACACGACCGGCCGGCCCGAAGGTGGTCGGGGTCCGCTCCCACCGCGAGTAGTGGGCGCCGTTGCGGGTGGCCCCGGCCTCGACGAGCCGCACCCGGCGCGTCGCCGCCGGTGGGGCGGCCGCCTCGTGGAGCGGGGCCCGGGCCGCGAACTCCCGGACGGGCTCGTAGCACATCCCACACCACCGGACGTCGGGAAGCAGGGTTGTGCCGCAGCGCCGGCAGGTCCTGGGTGCCGGCACGTCAGCTGTCCTCGTACTGGGGCGACCAGATTGCGCGGATCGCGCGAACCACGCTGCCCACGGCTCCCCCGGCCGGCACTCCGCCGAAGGCCGCGAGGACGACCGCCACGACCACGCCCAGGACGACCCCGACGGTCAGCACGACCTTGCCGACGGGTCCGAACGACACCGCGGTCGCCCGCCACCGGGTGGACGCCGTGGGCATGGGCGGCAGCCGGTCCTCGGGCACGGGATCTCTCATCTGTCATCCATCGGCACGCAACCCAGCCGGGTCGAGTCCGGAGGGCCCGGTACCATGAGGCCCACGCCAGCGGCCGCAGCCAGCGACCGGGAACCCGAGAGGAGCATCCGTGACCGACCTCATGGAGGCCGTCACCTCCCTGGCCAAGCGCCGGGGCATCGCCTTCCAGTCCAGTGAGATCTACGGCGGGCTGCGCTCGTCCTGGGACTACGGTCCCCTGGGGGTCGAACTGCGCCGCAATATCCGCGCCGCCTGGTGGCGCAGCATGGTGCAGCTCCGCGACGACATCGTGGGCCTCGAGGCCGCGATCATCATGTCCCCGCTCGTGTGGCAGGCGTCGGGCCACGTCGCCGGATTCTCCGATCCGCTCGTGGAGTGCGAGAACTGCCACCAGCGGTTCCGCGAGGATCACCTGGTCGGCGAGCCCAGAGCATGCCCGAACTGCGAGGGCACCGTGTTCTCGGAGGCCAAGCAGTTCAACCTCATGTTCGCCACACACATGGGGCCGGTGCCCGACGACGACAATGTGGTGTACCTGCGACCGGAGACGGCCCAGGGGATGTTCGTGGACTTCCCGGCCGTGCAGACGGTGGCGCGGAAGAAGCTGCCCTTCGGGATCGCGCAGATCGGCAAGAGCTTCCGCAACGAGATCACGCCGGGGAACTTCATCTTCCGGACCCGGGAGTTCGAGCAGATGGAGATGGAGTACTTCGTGGAGCCGGGCGCGGACGAGGAGTGGTTCGCCTACTGGGTCGAGCAGCGGTTCGGCTGGTACCGGGATCTGGGCGTCGCCAAGGAGAAGCTCCGGCTGCGCCCGCACGAGCCCGGCGAGCTCGCGCACTACGCCAAGGCCGCCACCGACATCGAGTACGAGTTCCCGTTCGGCTGGGGCGAGTTCGAGGGGATCGCGAGCCGCACCGACTACGACCTGCGGGCCCACCAGGAGGCCAGCGGTCAGGACCTCCGGTACTTCGACCAGGAGCGCGATCAGCACTACCTCCCGTACGTGGTGGAGCCGGCCGTGGGCGTCGACCGCTCGCTGCTGGCCTTCCTCCTGGACGCGTACCGCGTGGAGGAGGTCCCCACGGCCAAGGGCGGGACGGACAAGCGAACGGTGCTGGGCCTGCACCGGTCGCTCGCGCCGATCAAGGTCGCCGTGCTGCCGCTGTCGCGCAACGACACGCTGGTGCCCGAGGCCCGCCGCGTCCACGGCCTGGTGAAGCCCGAGTGGATGACCCAGTACGACGACGCCGGAGCGATCGGGCGTCGCTACCGCCGCCAGGACGAGGTGGGCACGCCGTTCTGCGTCACCGTGGACTTCGAGTCGCTGGAGGACGGGCAGGTCACCGTCCGCGAGCGCGACACGATGGCACAGGATCGCATCCCGATCGACACGCTCGTGACGTACCTCCGGGATCGGCTGTGAGGGAGGATGTGGCGGTGGACCCCGACCAGCGGACCGAGCCCGAGACGGTCACCGGGACCCGGCGGCCCCGCGGATGGGCGAGCCTGTACGCGCTGGCCTTCGTGGTGCTGGTGGGCGCCGGGGCCGCCCTCACATTGGCGGCGGTGAGCCTGCTCGAGTCCACCCGCCTCCTCTGGGTGTCCACGGCGCTCTCCGGCCTCGCGATCGTCCTGGCGATCGTCTCCGTCGTGCTGCCCCGATCCCGGCGCTGAGCCCGTTCAAGGGTCCGGCGCTCCCGCCTGCGTACACTGGCGGTTCCGACCCGACCAGCTTCGGAGGCATGCCGTGACCAAGTACGTCTACGACTTCCGCGAGGGCAACAGGGACATGAAGGACCTCCTCGGTGGGAAGGGCGCGAACCTCGCCGAGATGACGAACATGGGGCTCCCGGTCCCGCACGGATTCACGATCACGACGGAGGCGTGTCTGTCCTACCTCGCGGAGGGCGACCATCCCGCCGGTCTGTTGGACGAGGTCGAGGAGCACGTGAAGGGCCTCGAGGACTCCATGGGCAAGCGGCTCGGGGACCCCGCGGATCCGCTGCTGGTGAGCGTCCGGTCGGGCGCGAAGTTCTCGATGCCGGGCATGATGGACACCGTCCTCAACCTGGGGCTGAACGAGGACTCGCTGAAGGGCCTCGCCGAGCAGAGCGGCGGCGACGTCCGGTTCGCCAACGACGCCTACCGTCGCTTCATCCAGATGTTCGGCAAGATCGTGATGGACATCCCCGGGGACGCGTTCGAGCACGCGCTGGACGCCGCGAAGGAGCGCAAGGGCCCGGACGCGCAGGACACCGACCTCGACGCCGACGACCTGCGCGCGCTGATCGAGGAGTTCCGGGGCATCTATCAGCAGCACACCGGCAGCGAGTTCCCGACCGACCCACGAGAGCAGCTGCGTCTGGCCGTCGAGGCCGTCTTCCAGTCGTGGAACGGCCGGCGCGCCCGTGACTACCGCCGGCAGAACAAGATCAGCGACGACCTCGGCACGGCGGTGAACGTGCAGTCCATGGTCTTCGGCAACCGCGGCGACGACTCCGGCACCGGCGTCGCCTTCACGCGCGACCCGGCGACCGGCGAGCACGTCCCCTACGGCGACTATCTGTCGAACGCCCAGGGCGAGGACGTGGTGGCCGGCATCCGCAACACCCTGCCGCTGACCGACCTCGAGCGGCTCGACCCACCGGCCTATGCCGGCCTGCGCGAGGTGATGTCCACGCTCGAGGGCCACTACCACGACATGTGCGACATCGAGTTCACGATCGAGCAGCGGAAGCTGTGGATCCTGCAGACGCGGGTCGGCAAGCGCACCGCGTTCGCCGAGTGGGTGATGGCGCACGACATGCTGGACGAGGGGCTGATCGATCGGGACGAGGCACTGACGCGGGTGGACGCCGATCGCCTGGAGGAGCTGTTCAAGCGGGTCATCGCGGCCGAGACGAAGTCGACGGAGACGCCGATCGCCACCGGCCTCAACGCCTCACCGGGCGCGGCGATCGGCAGGGTGGTGTTCAGCGCGGACGACGCCCAGGCGTGGGCGGCGCGCGGCGAGCGGGTCATCCTGGTGCGGCGCGAGACCACGCCCGACGACTATCACGGCATGATCGCCGCGCAGGGCATCCTCACCAGCGCCGGCGGCACGAACTCGCATGCGGCCGTCGTCGCTCGCGGTGAGGGGATCCCCGCGGTCTGCGGCGCCGATGCGATCAAGCTCAACGTGGCCGGGAAGACGTTCTCCGCGAACGGCGTCACCGTGTCCGAGGGGGACTCGATCACGATCGACGGCTTCACCGGCCACGTGTACCTGCGCGAGCTCCCGCTCGAGGAGTCGGTGCTGGAGAAGGCACGCGCCGGCGACCCCGAGGCCAGGACGGAGAAGATCTGGCAGGCGTTCGAGCAGATGATGCGCCGTGCCGACGAGGTGCGTCGCCTCCGCGTGCGGGCGAACGCCGACACACCCGACCAGGCCACGAACGCCCGCGAGCGCGGCGCCGAAGGGATCGGGCTGTGCCGGACCGAGCACATGTTCCTGGGGGAGGAGCGGGTGCTCGCCGTGCGGAAGATGATCTTCGCCGAGGAGCCGAAGGACGAGCAGGAGGCCTACGAGGCGCTGCTGCCGCTGCAGCGCGACGACTTCGTGGGGATCTTCACCGCGATGAGCGGACTCCCGGTGACCGTGCGGCTGCTCGACCCGCCGCTGCACGAGTTCCTGCCCGACCAGGTGTCGCTGGCGGTCGAGGTCGCGCTCGGGCGGGAGCGGGGTGACGACGTCACCGAGCAGGAGCGGGTGCTGCAGAAGGTGAACGAGCTGCACGAGGCCAACCCGATGCTTGGCCTGCGCGGGGTACGCCTGGGCATCGTGAAGCCCGGCCTGTACGCGATGCAGGTGCGGGCGATCCTGGAGGCCGCGTGCCGGGTGCGCCGGGACGGCGGCGACCCCCGGGTGGAGATCATGATCCCGCTCGTCGCCACGGCGCCCGAGCTGCAGCAGATGCGTGCGGAGCTGGAGCCGGTCGCCGCGGAGGTGCAGGAGCGCGAGGGCGTCGAGATCGAACACCTCGAGTGGGGCACCATGATCGAGCTGCCCCGGGCCGCCGTCACCGCCGCGGAGATCGCGGGCGGCGCCGACTTCTTCTCGTTCGGCACGAACGACCTCACGCAGACGGCCTTCGGCTTCAGCCGGGACGACATCGGCAAGTTCGTCGGGATGTACGAGGAGCGCAAGCTCGTCCCCGCCAACCCGTTCGTCACGGTGGACGTGCCGGGCGTGGGGCGGCTCATGTCGATCGCGGCCGAGGAGGGACGCGCGGCCAACGACCACCTGCACCTGGGTATCTGCGGGGAGCACGGCGGCGACCCGGCGAGCGTGGTGTTCTGCCACCGGATCGGCCTGGACTACGTGAGCTGTTCGCCGTACCGCGTGGAGACGGCGCGCCTCGCGGCCGGACAGGCAGCCGCGGCCGGCGCCGGAGCGCGCGCCTCCGTGTAGCCCATCGTTCCTGCCGCCACCGTCCGTCCGATGTGAGCCGGCGCACACCGGATGGGCCGCGGCGCCGCGGGCTTTCCGCCGGATCGGGGATGTCCCGCGCGCGGACGCTGCCCTAGCATCTCCGTCTCCTCCCCACCTCCCCCGGAGCGTGGAGGTGGGCCATGGACGGAACGGGGCGTGGCGACGCGGCGGCGACGAACGGTCGCCGTCGTGCTGACGATCGGCGTCGGGGTCGGCGTCGCCACCGGGGTCGCGCTCAGATCGCCTGCGCTGAAGCCCGCCCGCGTCGCCCGCGCCCCCGTGCTGCTGCACAGCGCACGGGCGTTCGCGATCCCCGGCCGTCCGGTGCGGCTCGCAGATCGCGGCGTTCTGCGCCCAGGCGCAGGATCCGGAGCGGTGCCGGCTGCGATCGGGCAACGATCCACATCGAGCCGGTCGGCGGGGCGGCGGTGGATCTCGCCGGGGTGGTGCGCGACGACCGTGTGCGGTTCGACGTCCCCGCCTCGGTCACCGGATCGCACGGATTCCGGTACCGGATCGGCGTGGAGAACGTGCTCGGCCAGACGAGCGCCTATCCGCCCGGCGGAGACGCCGAGCTCCGGGTGCGGTCGACGGCGGGACTGCGGCACGTCCGGCTCCCCGCGTTCTCCTGGCGGGACACCCTGGCCGGCGATCCGCTCGTGGAGCTTCCGTACGGTGCCGCGCCGGGGGAGGTGGGCATCCTTCAGGCGCAGGGAGACGGACTCGCCTCGGGCGAGTCCAGCTTCGACGTCGGACCGGGCGGCGAGCTCTACGTCGCGGATCGCGTGAACCGGCGGATCCAGATCCTCGACCCCGACGGCCGCTATCGCTCGGAGTTGCCGCTGCCCGATCAGCAAGCGGTGGACATCGCGATCTCGCCGTCGGGCGAGGTGTTCTCCGCCACCCTCGGGGACGCCGCGCAGGTCTCCCGGATCGTCGGCTCCGGCGCTGCCTCGACGGTCGCCCTCCCCTTCGGCGTCGTCGCCCGGCTGCGGGTCGGGACGGACGGCCTCATGGCGGCCGTCGGTGACGCGCAGTACGTGCCGGTGCCGGTTGGCTCGGCCCCGATCGGCGCGGCCGACCAGGCCCTGCGGATGCAGGCGGGTCCGCCCTCGGACGGCCCCGCCGCATCGCTCACGGGTCCGGTCGGCGATCACGCCTTCGCCGCCACCTGGACCGATGCCCGCGGCGGGGCGCACGGGGCACTCGTCCGGCTCCCGTCCGACGTCTTCGTCGGCAGCGACTATTTCACGCATCCGCTGCCGGACGGCGGTGCGCTCGTCGCCCAGGGTTTGTACGCACCCGGTCACAACGTCGTCGGCATCCTGCGGCTCGGCCCCAACGGCGCGATCGAGGAGTTCCGTCGGCTGCCCGAGCCCTCGTTCCGGCAGGACGCGAGGTGGTCCACCGTCCGGTGGCGCGATCCGGGCGACGTGCTCGTGATCTACGAGGACCCGCAGGGCGTCCGCATCGACCGATTCGAGGTGATCTGATGGACGCCGTGCCGCGAGCGCGAGCGGTCGTCGCGCTGGCGATCGTGGGCGCCCTGCTCGGACCGGCCCCGTCGTCGTCGGCCTCGTGGTCGGACACGCACTGCGACGGCAGCAGCTGGGAGGTGCGCGGCTGGAAGCGTTCGCAGGCGAAGGCGTACGCGCAGGAGGCCGCGAACGAGGGCTACGAGTGGGGCGGGGGCTGCTACCGGCTCAACAACGTGGACGACACCCCCGGCTCCCCGAACTCGGGCGGCGAGGGCGCCGACTGCTCGGGGTTCGTGTTCAAGACGTGGAGCCTCCGCTCCGACGGGTCCCGCCGGTTCCGGTTCTGGGAGCACGAGAAGTTCGTCCACGGCGGCTACTCCACCGCCGACTTCTTCTCTCCGGCCCGATCCCAGCCGTTCCGGACGATCTCGAAGTCGCACCGGTCGACGCAGCTCATGGACGCGTTCGTGTACCGCAACCGCGCCCGCAACGAGGGCCACATCGGACTCCTCTACAACGAGGGCTCGGGCGGCAGCGACACCATCGTGGAGGCCAAGGGCGACGCCGACGGGACCGGGATCTGGTTGCGCGACTACCGATCCAGCAGCGTCTACCGGGCGGTGACCCGCGAAGGCTGGACCGTCGAGTGCTTCCCGCGATGCCGCCGGCTCGGCGGGCGGGCGTCGGCGCTCCGCGAGCCCGAGGCCGGACGGGACGGCGTGTAGGGTGGCCCGGTGGGTGCCATCCGCCGACACCCCCTCGTGTCGGTCCTCCTCACGATCCTCCTCGCGGCCGTGGCGGTCGTGGCGCTCACGGCTGTGGCCGTCTGGCGCGCCGCCCATCACGATGACGCCAGTGAGATCCAGACCGCGGATCTGATCGTCGTACTGGGGGCGGCGCAGTACGACGGCGAACCCTCGCCGGTCTTCGCCGGGCGGCTGGATCATGCGGCACTCCTGTTCGGCCAGGACCGCGCCGCGCAGGTCGTGGTCGTGGGAGGCGGCCGGCCCGGGGACCAGACCACGGAGGCCGAGGCCGGGAGGGACTACCTCGTCGCGCACGGCTTGCCCGCCGACGCGGTCGTGGCCGAGCCGGTCGGTCACACCACCTACGAGAGCCTGCGCGGGCTGTCCTCGTGGATGCGAGAGCGAGGCTTGACCTCGGCGTTCCTGGTCTCGGACCCGTGGCACAACCTGCGGATCGAACGGATGGCGTCGGATCTCGGGTTCGTGGGTCACGCCTCGGCGACCTGGACCTCCGCCGCGAGATCGGAGGGCACGCGGCTCGGCGGCTACGTGCGGGAGACACTCGCCTACGTGTACTACCGCCTGACCGGCCGCTGAGCAGGACGACCTAGGGCTCCCGCCGCCCGGGGGGTCCACCGGCCTGGCGTGGACCGGGTAGGGGGCCCTGCCGGAAATCGGGTACCTCGGCCCCTCGCGCGGGGAGCGCGACGCGTCGAAGACCCCACCAGGAGGACTCCGATGTCCATCAGCGATACGAGCTACGGCGACCAGGCCTGGAAGGGCCCGTACAGCACGTATGTCGAACGGCCGAGCGCTCCGTGAGGAGGACCTGCCGGAGGCGCAGGTGCTGCTGGAGGGCGAGGAGATCGGTCAGTGCCCTGCTCCGCACGCGGAGCCCGCTGGACGGCCGCGAGTTCGTCGTGGCCTCCGACTCCCGGCCGGTGCGGGGGCTCGACGGCCGGGTCATCGGAGCCGTGGTCATCGCACGCGAGATCTCCGAGGAGGTCGCGCTGGCGATCGGTGTCCGGCAGTTCGCGGAGGCGCGAGCCCCCGAGCCCATCTCCGTGGGCTGAGCCTCCGCACGCGGGCCGCTCGCACGGGCGTCGGGGCTGTCGCAGGCCGGCGCTACCATGAGCACATGGCGACCCCCCGTGAGCGCTCCGAGGAGATCGAGCGGCTCACCCTGCAACCGCTCGCCTCCTTCGCCGACGCCACGAAGGGGCGGGAGCGCGAGGAGCCGCAGGATCCGCTGCGCACCGTATGGCAGCGGGACCGCGACCGGATCGTGCACGCCAAGGCGTTCCGACGGCTCAAGCACAAGACGCAGGTGTTCCTGGCGCCGCAGGGCGACCACTATCGCGTGCGCCTGACGCACACCCTCGACGTCAGCCAGATCGCGCGGACGGTGGCGCGCGCGCTCCGCCTGAACGAGGACCTCACGGAGGCGATCGCGCTGGGGCACGACCTGGGGCATACGCCGTTCGGGCACCTGGGGGAGCAGGCGCTCACGCCCCTGCTCGACCGTCCGTTCCGCCACTCCGAGCAGAGCCTGCGGGTCGTCGACCACCTGGAGAACGACGGCGACGGACTGAACCTCACGTGGGAGGTCCGCGACGGCATCCTGCACCACCCCTGGTCCATGCCCTCACCATCCACGCTCGAGGCCCAGGTCGTCCGCTTCGCCGACCGGTCGCGTACCTGAACCACGACGTCGACGACGCGCTGCGCGCCGGCGTGCTGCGGCCCCAGGAGCTGCCGGCCGGACCGCTGCGGACGCTGGGGCCGTCGCACTCGGAGCGGATCAACGCCCTGGTGACGGATCTGGTGACCTCCAGCGAGGGGCGCTCGGAGATCTCGCTGTCGCCTCCCGTGTTCGCGGCCCTGGACGAGCTCCGCGACTTCATGTTCGAACAGGTGTACCTGCGCACGGGCGCCCGGGACGAGCAGGAGAAGGCCATCGCGGTGGTGCGGGCGCTCTTCGGATGGTTCCTGGAGCATCCGGACGAGCTGCCCGCCGAGTACCATCGGACGCCGGGGGACCTCCCGACCCGGGTCGCCGACTTCATCGCCGGCATGACGGATCGGTACGCCCTCCGGACCTACGAGCAGCTCTTCCTTCCCCAGGGTTGGCTCCTCGACTAGGAAGCGGGGCAGGTGGCGGGCAGGATCCGGCAGGAGGACGTCGAGGCCGTCAAGGAACGGACCGACGTCGCGAGGCTCGTGGGGCAGTACCTCACGCTGAAGAAGACCGGGCACGACTCGCTCAGCGGCCTGTGCCCCTTCCATCAGGAGAAGACGCCCAGCTTCAGCGTCAGTCCCGCGAAGCAGGTCTTCTACTGCTTCGGGTGCGGCAAGGGAGGTGACGCCATCACGTTCCTCCGCGAGCTCGAGCACCTCACGTACGTGGAGGCCCTGGAGCGGCTCGCGCAGCAGGCCGGCGTGACGCTCCGCTACGAGGGCGACTCGCCGGCGGAGCGCCGCAAGGCCGCTCGGCGGCTCGCCCTGCACCGGGCGAACGAAGAGGCGGCCGGGCTGTACCACCGGATGCTGGTGGACGGACGTGAGGCCGCCGACGCGCGCTCGTACCTGGGGGAGCGCGGCATCGACCCGGCCGCGGCCGAGTACTTCCAGATCGGCTTCGCGCCCGTGAGCGCCGACTTCCTGCTGCGGCGTCTCACGGACCTGGGCCCGGAGATCCTGTTGGAGGCCGGCGTCGCCAGCCGCGGTGATGACGGCACCGTCCGGGACCGGTTCCGGGGCCGCATCACGTTTCCCGTGCACGACCTGCAGGGACGCGGTGTCGGGATCGGCGCGCGGATCCTGCCCTCCGACCCTCGCGCCGGCGAGCAGGCGAAGTACCTCAACACCGCGGAGACGCCGATCTACCGCAAGAATGAGCTGCTGTACAACCTGCACCGCGCGCGCGGCGCGATCGCCCGGTCGGGGGAGGCCTACGTCGTCGAGGGCTACACCGATGTGATCGCGCTGCACCAGGCGGGGATCGAGAACGCGGTCGCCACGTGCGGCACGGCGCTGGGGGAGGAGCACTTCCGCCTGCTGAGCAGGTTCGCGCAGCGCGCGATCCTGGCGTTCGACTCCGACGAGGCCGGCGCGCGCGCGGCCGAGCGGGCGTTCGCGTTCCAGGAGGCCTATCCGGTGCAGGCGGTCGTCATGGTGATCCCGCAGGGCCTGGATCCCGCCGACTTCGTGCGCGCCCATGGCGCCGAGGCCGTGCACCTGGCGGCCAAGCACGGGCGCCCGCTGGTCGAGTACATGCTGCGCCGCACGATCGGCCGCCACGACCTGTCCACGGTCGAGGGCCGCAGCGCCGCGGTGGCCGCGGTGATGCCGATCCTGCAGCGCCTCACGGATCCGGTTCGCCGCAGCGAGTACGGTCACCTGGTCGCCGACCTCGCGGGCGTGGCCGAGCATTCGGTGCTGGAGACCATGCAGCGGCACGGCGGCGCGGCGCCCCAGGCGGACGTCGCCAAGGCCGTGAAGCGCGGGACGGTCCAGGAGCGCGTGGAGCGCGAGATGCTGAAGCTCCTGGTGCGGGACGTCCAGATCTACGCCGCCCTCGAGCCGAAGCTCACGGAGGACCACTTCCGCTCGTCGTCGGCGCGTCGCTCCTTCGTGGCGCTGCGCCACGCCGGCGGCGACGTGGCCGCACTCGCGGGCGGCGCGGACGAGAAGATGGCCGCGGCCGTGTCGGCGCTGGCGGTGGAGCCGCTCGACGGGGAGCCCATCATGGAGTACGCCGAGCACGTCTGGGCCCGCCTGCACGAGTTCCTCCTGAAGGGTCGCAGCGACGCGTTGCGGCTGCGCCTGCAGAAGCTCAATCCCACGACCGAGCCCGGATACGACGACCTCTTCAACGAGCTCGTCGCGATCGACGGAGAGCTCCGCCGACTGCGGCACGGCGCGCCCGATCCGGCGTGAGCACGGACGGTCGACGGCCGCTGCTTTTCCGTACACTTCCAGGCATCCTTCCCCCGTCATACGAGGAGCTGCTTTGAGCGAACCGGCTCGGGAACTGATGAGCCTGGACGAAGTGAAGGAGACGATCACCGCCAAGGGGCGTGAGCGCGGCTTCGTCACCTCCGAGGACCTCCTCGAAGCGGTCCCCGTCGACGACTTCACGCCCGAGCAGGTGGAGGAGTTCCTCACCCAGGTGCAGGACCACCTGACGAACGAGGGCATCGAGGTCATCGAGGTCCCCGGCGAGGACGCCGATCCCGCCACGAACGTCCGCATCGAGGTCGACCTGCTGAAGGCGCCGACCAACGATCCGGTCCGCATGTACCTGAAGGAGATCGGCAAGGTCCCGCTCCTCACCGCCGCGCAGGAGGTGGACCTCGCACGCAGGATCGAGAGCGGCGAGTTCTCCACGGCCATGCAGCGGGCGCTGCTCGAGGACCCGAAGCCCGATCCGAAGGCGCTGAAGATCGTGGTGGAGCGCACGTGGGAGGTCCGCAACCACCAGCTCACCGCGTTCGGCAAGGTGGAGGGGATCGGGCGCAACAAGATCGCGAAGAACTACCGCCCGAAGTCCGACCCCGAGCTCATGGACTTCCTGCACCGCGTGGAGCGTGACGGGCAGCTCGCCAAGCGCAAGCTGATCGAGGCGAACCTGCGGCTGGTGGTCTCCATCGCGAAGCGGTACGTGGGTCGCGGGATGTTGTTCCTGGACCTGATCCAGGAGGGGAACCTAGGCCTGATCCGCGCGGTGGAGAAGTTCGACTACGCGAAGGGCTTCAAGTTCTCCACGTACGCCACGTGGTGGATCCGTCAGGCCATCACGCGCGCCATCGCCGACCAGGCCCGCACGATCCGGATCCCCGTGCACATGGTCGAGACGATCAACAAGCTCGTGCGCGTGCAGCGGCAGCTGCTCCAGGACCTGGGCCGCGAGCCCACGCCCGACGAGATCGGCAAGGTCATGGGGATCGGCGCGGACAAGGTGCGCGAGATCCTCAAGGTGTCGCAGGAGCCGGTCTCGCTGGAGACGCCGATCGGCGAGGAGGAGGATTCCCACCTCGGCGACTTCATCGAGGACTCCGAGGCCGTCGTGCCCGTCGACGCCGCCAGCTTCATCCTCCTGCAGGAGCAGCTCGAGGGCGTGCTGCACACGCTGAGCGAGCGGGAGAAGAAGGTGATCCAGCTCCGCTTCGGCCTGGTCGACGGGCATCCACGGACGCTGGAGGAGGTCGGCCGCGAGTTCGGCGTCACGCGCGAGCGGATCCGCCAGATCGAGTCGAAGACGCTGTCGAAGCTGCGCCATCCCTCGCGGTCGCAGAAGCTGCGCGACTACCTCGAGTAGGCGTCACCATGACGCCGCGCTGGGACGGCGACGAGCGCGGTCACGGGATCGCCGGCGCTCCGGAGCTCGCCGACCCGGTCGACGAGCTCGCGACCCGGATGCGCACGGACGATTGGGTCACCGAGGATCCGCGTGCGCACCTGGCGCATCATCTGACCCGCGCGTGCGAGCGCTCCGGATCGGGCATGATCATGCTCGAGATCCGTGAGGACGGCGCGGTGCTCGACGGGCATGATGCCGGGGGAGGGCGGCTTCACCGGCCACGGCCACCTGCTGCGCATCCATGTGCTCGAAGCCGAACGTTGACCGGGGGTGCATTCCGGGTCCTGGTCGCCATAGGATGCGGCCGGTGCGGTGGCGTACCACCGACGGGCGGGAGGACGACGGATGAGACGGATCGTGGTCGCGGTCGCTGTGGTTGCGTTGCTCCCGCTCTCATCCGCACTCGCCGACTCGGGCGACCCCGACCCGAGCTTCGGCACGGACGGCGTCGCCACGGTGAAGCCGGGGGGCGACCAGACCCTCAGCACCGGGGGGATGGTGGTGCAACCGGACGGCGCGATCCTCGTGGCGACGCGGCCCACGATGGGGGTCCATGGGTACTTCGGTGTGGCGCGGTTCACGAGCGGCGGGGATCTGGATCCGGTATTCGGCGACGGCGGTCTCGTGTCGTCCGATCTCGACAGCCCGACGAGCAACGCCGCGGCGTCCGACGTCGTGGTGCAGCCGAACGGCAAGGTCGTGGCCGTGGGGAGTCTCGGGTACTACCGGTACGCGATGGTGGTGGCGAGGCTGCGTCCGGGCGGAGGCTTCGATCCGACGTTCGGCGACCAGGGCACGTCGGTGGCCGGCGTGTACAGCACCTCCGAGGGATCCGACACCGACGCGTTCGCGAGCGCGGTCACCCTCGACGGCTCCGGCCGGATCGTCGTGGCGGGCGCGGCGCGGATCCCGTCCGGTGGGAGATCCCGCTTCCTCGTGGCTCGGCTCCGAGCGGACGGCACAGCAGATGATTCGTTCGGTGACGATTCGTTCAACCGCGGGATGGTCCTGACCAGACCCGCCCCCGGGTCGTCGTCTGCGAGCGATCTCGTCGTCCAGCCGGACGGCAGGGTCCTCGTCGCGGGGACCGCGGGAGGTCGCGTGGCGCTCGTTCGGTATCGCACCGGCGGCGGCCTCGACCGCACCTTCGGAGACGACGGCGTGGTGTTGGGAGGCGCGGGCACGGCATCGTCCGTCGCGCTGCTACGGAATGGCCAGATCCTCGTCGGTGGCACGACCGCCGTCGGCGGGAGCGATTCCATGGCCGTCTGGCGGTTCCGTGCGAACGGCACGCCGGGCGCGGCCTTCGGGAATGGTGGCCGCGCCATCGCCGACCTCGGAGCCGACACGGACGAGGTGGCGACCGACCTCGTGGTGGCGCCGAGCGGGCGCACGTTCATCGGCGGATGGACGGGGCCGCCGGGAGAGTCCGGCGGCGACTTCGCGGTCGCCAGACTCGATCCGTCGGGCGATCCCGACCCGGCGTTCGGGACCGCAGGCTGGTCCGTCACCGACATCGGCACCGAGTTCGATGTCCTCACGGGCCTCGCGCTGCAGCGTGACGGCAAGGTGCTCGCGGCGGGGTACGGCTCCAGCGGGCTCGGCCAGTACCTGGGGCTCGTTCGATACGACGTGGCGACCGGTCAGCCCGACGCCGCGATCGCCCGGACGGGGGGCGAGTTCGTGGGGGAGGACATCTACGGTCGAAGTGGCGTGGGGCAGAGTCGGCGTCTCGCCCTGACCCGTGGAGCGTCCGGTTCGCTCACCGTCAAGGTGGGGAACGACGGCACGGCTCCCGCGCAATACACGGTCGATGGGTGCGGGTCGGGAGGTGGCCTGTCGCTCACCTACCGCTCCGGCGCGGACGACGTCACCGCAGCGGTCGTCGGGAGCGGGTATCAGACGAACGCGGTCGATCCGGGCGGAGACGTGACGCTCGAGCTACAGGTGACGGCGCGCCAGACCGCCGACGTCGGTCACCGGACGTCGTGCACGGTCAGGGCCGTCTCCTCGGTGGATGAGCTGGAGGCCGACGCCGTCCTCGCGGTGATCGAGATCGTGGCATGAGGGCGACCCGGGCCCGCATCAGTTCCAGGCCGCGTCGTCCTCCGGCAACTCGCCGAGACGGCTCTGGATGGCGGCGCGGGTGCGACGGATCGCGTCGAGGCTGGCGACGGTGGCCTGATCGGCGAGTCGCTGGGCGCGGCCGCTCATCGCTCGGACCGCAGGGTTGGTGGCGAGCCCCGACGCCTGCTCCCGTTGCGGGCCCTTGACGACGTAGGGGTCGTCCTGGGCGAGGGTCGTGCGCTTCGCGAGGCCGTAGCCGGCCGCGAGGCCGATCAGGAGTCCGGTGCGGAACTTCATGTGGCGTCCCCTCTCGAACGATGTGGTCACAGGCTACCCCCGGTGACGTGCCGGCACCGTCGCCCGCCCGCTTCATGTCCGCACTGACTTCGGTACCTCCTGTTCACCATCCGGGCCCCGCCGTCCCCTGGAGGGGTGAGGTGCAATATGCGTGCGTGGGTGTGGAGGACGTCTCGGCCGATAGCGCCGCGATCGAACGACTGTACCGAGAGGAGGGCCCTCGCCTCTGGCGAGCGCTCCTGGGGTACACCGGCGACGCCGAGACGGCCGGCGACACCGTGATGGAGGCGTTCGCACAGCTGCTCCGGCGTGGCGACGCGGTGCGAGATCCTCGGCGATGGGTCTGGAGGGCGGCGTTCCGGATCGCCGCCGGGGAGATGCAACGAAGGCGGAGGACTCCGGTGCAGGCCACGACCGAGCAGACCTACGAGATGGACGAGCCGGCGTACGACCTCGTCGTGGCGCTTCGCTCGCTGAGTCCGCGGCAGCGTGCCGCTGTGGTGCTGCACCACGCCGCCGACTATCCGATCCGTGAGGTCGCAGCGATCCTGGGATCGACGCCGGCCGCCGTGAAGGTGCATCTCATGCGCGGACGCCGGCGGCTCCGAGAGCTCCTGGAGGAGGGCGGCGATGCCTGATCGCGTCGATCGTGGGTTCGACGGTCTGAAGCGCGTGGGCGCCCCGGATCTGTGGACGGGGATCAGGTCGAGGACGTCCTCGGGTGGACCCGACGAGCCGGGCCCGGCGCGACGCGCCGCGATCGCGGTGGTCGCCCTGGCGGTCGGCGTGGCCGGTCTGGCCGTCGGCTACGCGGCGTTCCGGAACGAGGGGACCCGGCCGGCGTCGACCGTGTCCGGCACAGGGCAGGTGGGCGGCGAGCCAGCGCCCACGGACGTCGGGGCCGATGGTTCGGTGACCTACCAGGATCCGGACGACGCGTTCTCCGTGACGTATCCGAGCGACTGGATCAGAGCCGAGGAGAACCTCACGCCGCAGCTGGTCGATCCCAGGGAGATCCTCTCGCTCGGGACGTTCCCCATGAGCGCGGACGGACCCCGTTCGTGCGAGCAGTTCCCAGCCCCGGCCATCGAGGATCTCGGACCCGGCGACGCCTTCGTGTCGATCCAGGAACGTCGCGGCGAAGACGTGGGCGGCACGCATCCACCCCGCCCAACATTCGGGCCGACGTCGGGGAGCAGGGACGACGTCTCGCCCGAGTGCCTGCGAGCGCCGAAGGAGTTCTCGCACTGGTGGATCCCGTTCTCGGACCAGGGCCGGGCGTTGTACGCGTACGTCGCGATGGGAGCAGAGGTCTCGGAGGAGCGGGCCGCGGAGACCTGGGCGATCCTGAACTCCCTCCGGTTCGATCCTCCGACGCAGGGCGAGCTCCCCCAGGCGTGAGCCACACGATCACCGTGAGGCAGTGGGGGCGTTGGTATGCTCGGTCGGCTCCGGTCCGGGGTAGCTCAATCGGCAGAGCGGCGGACTGTTAATCCGTAGGTTGTGGGTTCGAGTCCCACCCCCGGAGCTGTCAACGCGCAGGTATCGATGCGTAGGGGGAGGGCAGGCTCGGGACCTTCCTCTTCAGATGCGGCGAGCAGTCACTAGGAGGTGCGGATCAGGTCGTCGAGTGAGGCTGTGACCTCGGCAGCGGTGAACAGGTTGTCCCACCGAGCCAAGACCCTTCCGTCGGGACCGATGACGAAGAGCCAGGGCTCGTTGAACGTCTCGTCGTGGTTCAGCCATCTGTTCGCAGCGGGGTTCGGTACCTTGCTCTCGAAGTCCTGCCATACCTCGACGTGGATGAAGTCGGCCACGCTGTCGTATTCCTTCGCCAGGCCCTGCACCATGTCCGTGACCGGGCCGCAGAAACGGCTGACACAGTAGACGGGGGTGGAGAACAGCACCACCGCGTATCGCCTGTCGCCGATCGCATCCGCGATCGATACCTGGTGCAGCTCCGGATCTGGGATCGAGCTGTCGCCCTTGGTGGCGCGAGAGTCGATGGCACTCGGCTCGACGCTCGGATCTCCGATCACGGCATTGTTGGATGGAGGCGCCTTGTCGCCGACTCCGGGGACGCGAGCCTGGTCGAGGACCTGCAGTTCCGTCGCCCCCTGGACCGTTCCGACCCCCGCCACTCGGGTCGCCACCTCCACGATCCATGTGCCCCCGTCGCCGAACCTCACCCCCTCCAGCTCGTACACGCCCCTGGCGGTCGCCGGACTCGTCGCCTGCGGATCGGCGGCCGGGTCTCCCTCGTCGGTCCCGGGTACGGCGAGATAGGTACCGGTGACGACCTGGCTCGTCGCACCGACCTGCGTGCCCGAACCATCCACGCGTGCGAACCGCATCTGGACGCTGCCGTAGGCCACGAAGCGGTTGTCCGGGAGCACGAGGCCGATGAGGACCCGATTGGGCTCGTCGGCCACGAGCTCGTAGTTCGCGTTGATCACCTGCACCGCGCCGTTCGTGGACGGGCTCGCCACCACGTTGGGCTCGTCAGCGGAGGTGCAGGCTCCGAGGAGGACCGTGCCTGCGCAGAGCAGCGTGACGAGCGGGCGACGTCGGATCCTCATCCTGCCGAGCTTAGGGGCTGGAAGCGCTTCCGGGGCCTTCGAAGCCTGGATCGGGGATGGGCTTCAGGATGGCAGCCCTCACGGCCGATGCATCGTTGACACCTGGAATGCTGTCCTGTACTCAAGAGGGGATCCCATGCAGGCCTTCCCACGAGCTGCTGCGCGCCGCGGCGCCCTCGCAAGCCTCATCATGATCGTCGCCCTCGCGGGCGGGGTCGTGGCGAAGGCCGATACGAGAGGTGACCTCGAGGCCGCCCGGGACCGCTTGGCGTCGCTCCGCAAGGACATCGAGTCCGAGCGAGCGGCGCTGGCGTCGCTGCAGGACGACCTCAACGAACTGGCCGGCGAGATCGAGATCGCGGAGTCCGCCCTCGAGGCAACGCGCGCCGAGGTCGCGACGATCCGCCGCAGGATCACCCTGGCCCAGACGAAGCTCGATGCGGCCCGCGACGAGCTGAGTGCGTACGCTCGCGACGCCTACATGAGCGGTGCGGCGACGCAGGTGAGCGTCTACCTCGGGGCCTCCTCGCTGAGCGACCTCTCCGACCGCGTGCAGTACGTGGACATGCTCTCGGAGCACCAGGCGGATCTCGGCACGCAGATCCAGGTGCAACTCGGAGAGCTCAACATCCAGCAGGAGCAACTGGCCGAGCTACTTGCGCGGCAGACCGAGCAGGTGGAGGAGCTGCAGGTCCGCCGGGACGAGCTGCAGTCGAAGTTCGCGGATCAGCAGGCGCGGCTCAGGCGGCTTTCCTCGCTCGAATCGGAGGCGAGGGGCCTCATCGACCGTCTCGAGAAGAAGCTCAAGCAGGAGATCGCGGCCCTGGCGATCACGACGAGCGGAAGTGGAGGCGACGGGGTCCCCGGACCGCTGTACGCCTGCCCGGTCGACGGACCGCACGCCTTCGCCGACACCTTCGGCATCATCCACTCCCACGCCGGATGGACGCATACGCACATGGGCAACGACATCATCGCTCCCTACGGCACCCCCATCGTCGCTCCGTTCAACGGCACGGCCAGCAGCGCCACCGATGACAACGCCGGTCTGTACGTGACGGTGAGCGGCAGCGAGGGATCGGTGATCATGATGCACATGTCGCAGTTCGGATCGCTCGGGAGTGTGCGGACCGGTGACGTCGTGGGGTACGTCGGTACCAGCGGGAACGCATCAGGTGCGCACACGCATTTCGAGTGGCATCCGGGTGGCGGCGCAGCCGTGGATCCCTATCCGCACCTGAGCGAGGTCTGCTGACGCTCCGCGGGGACCTACGTGCATGTGTCGGAACCTGCATCGAACGTTCGACCACCGAGGGCCAGGAATCGCCAGCTGTAGCTGCCGTGCGCGAGGCCGAGTTCCAGGACGCCGTACCTGCGGTTGAATCGGAAACGGCTCCCCGGCTCCCTGGATCCGAACGGGTACCGGGTCGCTCCGCCCAAACCGGATACGAACGAGCGGATCCCCGAATCCGCGTTGTGATCGCCTGTGACGTCGCGCGGTGAGAAGCGTTCGTATGTGTGATCGTGGCCGGCCAAGACCGCGTCCACCGAGTGACGAACGAGCTGCCGCCACAGTGGCCGAACCATGGGTTCATCCCCGTGGGGGCCTGAGGAGAACCGTGGGTGATGCATGAACGCCAGCGTGCAGTCGCCGTCCCACCCGCTCAGGGTCTGCTCCAGCCACCGGCCCTGCGCCGAGCGCCGGTTGCAGCGGATCAGGTCGCAGTTGCTGTTGAGCCCGAGGACCAACCAACCTCCGATGTTGAACGCGTAATAGGATCGCCCATCTGGCGATGCACGTGCACCGAAGTAGCGGAAGTATCCGCTGGCACGTGGTGTGTAGTACTCATGGTTCCCGGGCACGGGGTAGGTCTTCGGCAGGAATCGGCCCCAGGACTCGTCGTATGAGGCCCGATACTGTTTGATCTTCCCCTCGTCGTACTGCGAGTCCCCGAGCACCAAGATGCCGGAGGGGTCAGCTCTCCGCACGAGATGGGCAACCGCGGCGTGTCGGCATCGCCCGTTCCGGCCCACCCCGCCGTTGAAGTCTTCATCGCGCGGGTCACAGGCGATGTCGCCCACCGCGATGAGCCGAGTTGGTGCTGAAACCAGTTCGGCCTGAGGCTGGATCGGTGGCGGGGTGGACCCCGCCGGACCGCGCTCAGCGCGGACCGCTTCCTGGGGGCCGCCCGGCTCCGGGTCGCCGCGCGTCGTGCTCACCGCCGCTGCAGCGACGATCACGGCGGCCACCAGGAGGCAACCGACGACGGTCCACCGTCGGCGCGGCGTGCGAGGACCGATGGACGTCATGGAGGGGTGCCTCGGTTTCCAACCCGGGGTGTTCCGGCACGATCGAGCGTCGCGTTGCAACCGATATCAGCGATCGAACACAGGTGTGCGCACGGCAGCGGCCCCAGGTTTCGCAGGGCTGACCCGAGACAGACGAGACACCTCAATGGCACGAGCGGACACCTGGGTCCGTGAAGGTGCCACCGAGGGCGGCGGCGGTCACGACGATGGTGGCGGCGACCGGTCTGCGGATCGACATGAGGCTCCCACTCAGGCCAGCGGGTGGTCGTCAGGGGTGGAGCACTCGAACCTGCAACAGCGAAGGAGGGCGTGTCAATACGTCGCGGAACCTGGCCGGTTCGTATTCCCCCTCCCCCAACAGGCGTAGACGGATCAGGGGTCGATCGTGGCCTTGGAGGCTTCCGCCAGTCCGATCCGCCTTTGGCGGCTGGAACGCCCGTCGAATAGCCGTTGACCTGCGAGTGTGCATGCATTGCGGGCTAGGGTCGTCTCCGACTGAGGCCGAGAAGAGGGAGTGCGATCCGGTCCACGCGGCGATCGCGGCTCTGCCGCCGATGTGATGGTCGGCACTGGTGGTCCGGGCTCTAGCCGAACAGGCGCCAATGATCTGGGCCCTCGCTCGTTAAGGAACTCACCTCCTCAGGGCACTGTCTCCATGACGTGTCGGATCGAGCGGTGGATGTGGGTGTGGCGTCCAGGCTGGAGCTCCTGTTCCGCGAGGAGGCTCCTCGTCTATGGCGATCGCTGGTGCTGTCCACCGGCAACCCGGAGATCGCGAGCGACGCCGTCGCCGAGGCGTTCGCGCAGGCGCTGCGCGCGGGAGACCACGTCCGCGACCCGCTTCCATGGATCTGGCGTGTTGCGCTGCGCACCGCTGACCGGGAGGTCCGAAGGCGGGGAGAACTGGGCTCGGTCGCTCGGGACGTGGCCTACGAGATGCCTGAGCCGGTGGTGGATCTGATCCGTGCACTGGCGCAGCTCACGCTGCATCAACGAACGGCGGTCGTGCTCGCCGACTACGCCGGGTACTCGCACCGCCAGATCGCTGACGCGATCGGATCGACGCCCTCGGCGATCGGTGTGCACGTGTACCGGGGCAGGCGACGGCTCCGCGAGCTGCTGGAGGTCCGCGATGCGTGAGCCGTTCCTCCCGGCAGATCGGTTGGAGCCTCCGGAGGGATTGTGGATGGAGGTCGTTCGCCGATCTGGCGCCCCCGGGTGGGCGCCGGAGCCGCCGGAGACCGGTCCGTCGCGGTCCCGTCGCGCTGCCGTGATCGTGGTCGCGTTCGTCGTGTTCGCTGCGGCGGCCGTGTTCGCGTGGCAGGCGCTGGCTCCGGCCGAGCGGCACTCGAGGCCCGCTGATCCTTCGCCGTCGCCGGCCGCTCTGGACCTCGATCCCCTCGCCGCAGTACCCGTGGGATGGAGCGACCTGCCGGCACCCCCCGAGGTCCGCAGCGAGGCCGCGTCCGCGTGGACGGGACACGACCTGCTCATCTGGGGCGGCTATGTCTTCGAGGGGAGTGGTGACAAGCCCCCGAACGACGACGGCTTCATGTTCGATGGGGACACCAGGTCGTGGAGCGCGATGCCGGCGTCGCCTCTGTCACCGCGGTCCGCCGCCGCCTCCGCATGGACGGGCTCGGAGCTCCTGATCTGGGGTGGATGGGACGGCACGGACGAGGGTGCGACTCCCGGCGTGCTGGGCGACGGAGCCGCGTACGATCCCGCAGCCGCATCGTGGCGGATGCTGCCCCCCGCGCCGATCTTGGGTCGAGCGCCGCTGTCCGCGTGGACCGGAAGGGAGCTCATCGTGTGGGGGAGCGGGATGCGAACCCCCGACCTCCCCCGTGACGGCGCCGCGTACGACCCCGCGCAGGACAGGTGGCGGGCCATCGCTCCGGCGCCGATCGAGCTCTCGGACGCGACCGCGGTCTGGACCGGTCGCGAGATGATCGTGTTCGGTGCAGCCCTGTCGGGTGGGAACCATGCGGCGACGCCGGTCGCCGTCGGTGCGGCCTACGACCCTGAGCGTGACAGCTGGCGCAGGATCGCCGACTCTGAGCTGTCGCCGCAGGCCTCGACCGCGGCGTGGAACGGGCGCGAGATGATCGCGTGGGACTACCTCAACGCGAGCGCTGCCTACGACCCCGAGTCAGACAGATGGCGATCACTTCCGGACGTGCCCCTCGACCCTGCCGAATGCTCTCCACAGAGCGTCAGTGTGGCCCGAGCGGTCTTCGGCGACTATTGCGGCTTCACCACGCTGTTCCACCCGACCTCCGAGGCATGGAGCGACGTGTCGCCACGTGCGCCGTCGGTCGGATGGGTCATGGAGCTTGTTCCCACAGAGAACGTTGTGCTGGTTCCGGCCCGGCAACTGAACGGCCCCGCTCGCATGTTCGCGTTCCGCCCGGACCTTCACGGCAGCCCCCCCGGGTCTCGGTCGGAGACGGTGGAAGCGTCCATCGAGACGGTGCCCCATCTGGCTCCGTTCCCCAACGCCGTCGCGATCGGTGAGGGTGGCGTCTGGGTGAGCGCCCCGAGGAACGACGGCTCTGGCGGAGGCGACGTCGTTCGAATCGATCAGGAGAGCGCGGAGATCGTCGCCAGGATCTCCGTCGAGCATCTCCCTGGATGGGAGACGGGAGGCGGAGGACTCGCGGCCGGTGAAGGGAGCGTCTGGTCGATGGGCAACGAACGTGTTGATGGCGACCTGCACACGATCGTCGATCGGATCGATCCGTCGAAGAACCAGGTGATCGAACAGATCGATCTCGGAGCCGGTGGGCCGGGGGACGTCTGGGCCTCGGATGGGAGTCTGTGGGCGGTGCGATTCACCGATGTCCCGAATACTCTGGAGGTCGATCGTTTCGACCTCGCCCAGGATCGGGTTACCGCTCGGATCCCGATCCCTGGCGAGTGGTCGCAGCAGATCTTCACCTCTGGCGACGCCGTGTGGGTGTCGGCGCTCACCACGGGCGGAGACGACGCCTTCGGGGGTCCCGGGAGCCAGCATCTGCTCATCGAGATCGACGGCGCCACGGATCGTTACGTGGGGCAGACCTCATGCGAGTGTGGCGTGTTGGCCCCGTCCGCACCTCTTATCTGGGCTTCTAGCGACCACCAACTTCATCGCTACGACGCCACAACGGGTGCCGACCTCGGCCCGGCCGCCGCGACGTCAACTCCCGATTCCCAGTTGGTGCCTGACGGCGAGGGCGGCGTGTGGACGTTCCAGACGGATGGCGGTGGCGGGCACGGGACATTCGAGCACGTCGATGCAAGCGGACGGGTGGTGGCCACAGGAGACATCGGCAGAAATGAGGGTGCGATGTGGGGAGGCGTCGCAACGGCCTTCGACACCGAGACGAACACGCTTTGGAGCGTTCAGTATGAGGACTCGGTTTCCGTGATCCGGATCCGGTGAGGACCACCAACATGGTCCGCGGTGTGTGCGGCTCTCCTGTGGCCACAGGAGAGCCTGAGTGCGCGGACCGGGCATTCTGGCTGAAGGAGGCCGGGCATCCAGATTCCACAGATGGTCACAACGAAGGGCACTCTGGTCCGCGAAGAATTCGCGAGCGGCCCGGACTCCTCCGGAATCGTCCGGGTTTACCCGGACAGCACACTCGCAGGTAGGTGGCCATTTCCGGGCGTTAATGCAGGTCACCGAATCGCGCCGGAGCGGACTGCTAATTCGTAGGTTGTGGGTTCGAGTCCCACCCCCGGAGCCCACTGAGCAGCGAAGACACTCCCAAAGACGACGGCGTTGAATCGTCGTGGGGCGAACTTGGGACGAATCGTTCTTCCCCTTCCCACGCTCCCTCGTGCCGGTCATGCAGGCGACGCTCGCGGCGGGGATGGCAGGGAGGCATGGCTACGTGGTTCTCATCGAGTCCGCGAACGAGAAGGACGGCGCGCCGGCGAGGGGTGCGCGGAGGTTGCGGACGAGTAGACTGCCGCGGACGACGACGAGGGGGGACGGCGATGCTGCGGAGACTGCACCTCGCTGCGATAGCCCTGATGGTCGGGCTCGCGGCCGTGATGGTGGGCGTGCATCCGGCGGCTGCCGCCGCGCCACGAGACAGTGTGATCGAGGGGCTGTTCGACGTGGGCGGGTACCGCCTGTACCTACGCTGCAGCGGGACGGGCAACCCCACCGTCGTGATGGACGCCTCGGCTGGCGAGGACTCGTCAACCTGGTCGGACGTGGAGCCGTCGCTGGCCCGCTTCACGCGGGTCTGCGTCTACGACCGGGCGGGGCTCGGCCGCAGCGACCTCGCGCCGATTCCCCGCACGAGCCAGACGATGGTCGACGACCTCACCACCCTGCTACGCGTCGCCGGCGTCCCAGGACCGTACGTACTGGTGGGCCACTCGATCGCCGGCTTCAACGTGCAAGTCTTCGCGCGGGAAGATGGCGGCGACACGGTGGTCGGTGTCGTGCTCATCGACGCCACCCCGCCCGAATTTATCCCCGTGCTCGACAGCATCGATTACCCGATCCCGCCCCCGGAAGACACCGTGAACAACCCGGACGGAATGGACATCCGGGCAAGCGCTGTGCAAGCCCTGACGGCCGGACCGTTCCCGCCCGTCCCCCTCGTCGTGCTCACCCACGGCCCACCCGGGGACCTGGGGCCCTTGGAGGAAACCTGGCAAGAGATGCAAGTGGCGCAGTCACAGCTCTCGCCCAGGGGGCGCCTCGTCGTCGCCCGTAAGTCCGGTCACTACATCCAGAACGATCAGCCGAGGCTCGTCTTTGCGGCCATCGTGCAGGTCGCAGCCATGTCCCGGCACAACGCTGCTCGTGGCCACGCCGTCAGCGCCGCCGGCTGACGGGAGCCAGTTCCACCGGCGTCCCATCGGAGACATGTCGGTCAAGATCCCGCTGCGTACGATGCGGTCACCCACACGCTCTGGACCGGCTCCTACGGAAGGGGAATCGTCACGAGGATCGGGGCCCGGCCTTGAGGTATGCCGCGTTCAGGTATCGGCTGCACCTCGTCACATAGTTGTTGCATTGTTGATGGTCTCAGGGCGCTCCGAGCAGACTAGCCTCGTCACGCATGCCGACGCCAAGACGCACACTGGAACTGGTGGCCATGCTTGTGCTGCTGAGCGCATCGTGCTCGGCATTCGAGCGGGAGCCGATCGACTACCCGACACCGATCGGCGGCGACCGCACACGGATCACCGGCAACGTCGTCGGCGTGCCGCGCTGCACGTACTCAGAACCTCCGTGCCAGTCGCCCATCACCTCCATGCAGGCGCAGGTCAACCTGGTCGGTGCACGTTCGTACCGAGCGCCGACCGCAGCCGACGGAACCTTCTCGATCGATGTTGATCCCGGCGATTATCACATCACGTTCGCTGCGCTTGATCATGAGGACGCTCGGTGTCCCAAGATGAACTATGAGCTCAGCGTTGGATACCTTGTGCCGTTGGGAGACGTGGAGTGCACGATCTACGGGGCGGCGTGGCAGCGGTAGCCAGACGCACCGCTCGGGCCGCTGGTGTACCTGGCGGCGATCAACGCCGTGTCGGCCCGTTCGCTGCTCCAGTGGCGACTGCAGATGCGGAGCAGCCTCGAGCAGGGGCTTCCAGGGCTCAGGCAGGTCCCACGGCAGCGAACGACGTGATCTCCCAATCCGTTCTTGTCCGCATGGGTCGAGCGTAGTCCCTGCCTCGGCGAAGGCGCTTGTTAATCGGTGGGCCCGGTTCCGTCCCGTAACGGTCAGATGCAGGATGTCCGCGTGGATGCCGGTGGGAGGACAGACTGGGAGGCGGTGTATCGAGCCGAGGCTCCCAGCCTCTGGCGTTCGCTCGTGCTGCAGACGGGGAGCCCGGAGGTCGCCGCCGACGCCGTCGCCGAAGCATTCGCCCAAGGCATCGCACGAGGCGACGCGGTCCGCAAGCCCGGCGCCTGGGTCTGGCGGGCCGCGTTCGTCATCGCCAGAGCCGAGGCCGGTCGCCTCCGGACGGATCCGCATGCCGATCAGAGCCGCACTGCGGTCGGCCTCGAGTCGCTGGTGGAGGTCCTCGACGATCTCCGAACGCTCTCACCGATGCAACGTTCCGCGATCGTCCTGCATTACTTCGCCGGCTACTCGCTCGCCGAGACGGCGGCGATCGTCGGCTCCACGCGGTCCGCGGTCGGTGTGCACCTCTTCCGCGCACGGAAGAAGCTCCGAGACGGATGGGAGAACGACCATGAACGATGACCTTCGCGAGCGTCTCGCCCGAGCCAACGAGCTCGTGCCCCCCGATGTGTGGGACGAGGCGCGAGCCAGAGCTCGTCTCGGCGCACGCCCGATCGCCATGGGATCGGCGTCTCCCAGCGCTCGGTCGCGTGTCACCGCGGGCGTCGTGGCGCTCGCGGTGTTCCTCCTCGCCGGAGCGCTCGGGTGGTCCGCGCTTCGACCGAGGGACCGCGAGGTCGCCACGCCGGGTGGTCCGTCTCACCGCACCACCGAGGTCTATGAGCCGAGCGGCTCGATGCTGCCGACCATCGAGATCGGGCAGACCGTCGTCGTCGACATCGATGCATATGACTCCGTGGGGTCCGATGTCGGAGATGTCGACGGATCCGGGCCTGCTCCTGCACGCCGTGACATCATCGCGTTCCCGGCCCCTGATCAACCCGATCTCGTGCTGCTCAAGCGCGTGATCGGCCTTCCCGGCGATACGGTGGAAGAGGTGGATGGTGTCGTCATCGTGAACGGGACACCCCTGGACGAGCCCTACACGATCAAGGACAAGCGCACGCTCGGTCCGTGGACGGTCGAGCGGGACCACCTGTTCGTCATGGGCGACAACCGCCCGAACTCGCTCGACTCCCGATTCCCCGACTTCGGGCAGGTCGCCATGAGCGACGTCATCGGGAAGGTCCTCCTGGACGAGGTGCCCACGGGAACGGCTCCCAAGCCTCCGGCGCCAGCAGTAACGTCCGTGGGCTGACCGGGTCAGACTGCATATCGAGCGCCCTCCGCGCCAGGCCGTACACAGCGATAGGCACCGTCGTCGGGGACATGGCATCATCTCGCGGGTGACCGGCAGACCAGCCGCGGAGCAGCACCTGGCCGACCTCGCGCGGCTGCGCCACGTCCGGGACCGCATCGATCGGGAGTACTCGCAGCCGTTGGACGTCGAGGCGCTCGCTCGCGGCGAGCACATGTCGGCCGGGCACCTCAGCCGCCAGTTCCGGCTCGCCTACGGCGAGTCGCCGTACAGCTACCTGATGACCCGGCGCATCGAACGAGCGATGGCGCTGCTGCGTCGTGACGACCTCAGCGTCACCGAGATCTGCTTCGAGGTCGGCTGCTCGTCGCTGGGGACGTTCAGCACCCGCTTCGCCGAGTTGGTCGGGATGCCGCCCAGCGCCTACCGGCGTCACGCGGCGGGTTCGACGGCGGGGATACCGCCGTGCGTGGCGAAACAGGTGACCAGACCGATCAGGAATCGAGAAGCGCCGCTCACCGAGCCGCAGCTAGCATGACCGCCATGGACATCACCATCTACCAGACCCTCCTCCCGCAGGACGATCCGGACGCCGCCTTGGCTTTCTACCGCGACGCCCTCGGCTTCGAGGTCCGCGACGACGTCGAGTACGGCGGGATGCACTGGATCACGGTCGGCCCCGCCGACCAGCCCGGCCCGTCCATCGTCCTGTACCCGCCCGCCGCGACCCCCGGCGTCACCGACGACGAGCGCCGTACCATCGCCGAGATGATGGCCAAGGGGACCTTCGCCTCGATCAACCTTGCCACCGCCGATCTCGACGGCACGTTCGAGCGGCTGCAGGCGAGCGACGCCGAGGTCGTTCAGGAGCCGACCGACCAGCCGTACGGGGTCCGCGACTGTGCCTTCCGCGATCCCGCGGGAAACCTGATCCGTATCCAGGAGCTGCGCTGAGCCCTCGCGCGTTCTCCGCCGAGGAGCGCGGCCAGGGACTCATCCGGCGCAAGGAGGTGCTTCGTAATGGCTGAGAAGAAGTCTGCACAGAAGACCACGCAGCGGGCCGCAACGCGCACCACCTCGAGCACGTCCAAGGCGTTCACGGCCGACGAGCGGGCTGCGATGAAGGCCCGTGCCCAAGAGATGAAGGCGGAGGCGCGTGCGAGCAAGAACAGGGCCGAGGGGGAGCGCGACGTGCTCGTGGCGATCGCCGCGATGAAGGGATCGGATCGCGCCATGGCCAAGAAGTTCCATGCGATCGTCGAGGCCAGCGCGCCCGACCTCTGGCCGAGAACCTGGTACGGGATGCCCGCGTATACCAAGGACGGCAAGGTCGTCTGCTTCTTCAAGAGCGCGGGGAAGTTCAAGTCGAGGTACGCGACGTTCGGCTTCGAAGAGGCAGCCAGTCTCGACGAAGGTGCCATGTGGCCGACCTCCTACGCCCTGACGGAGTTGACCGCCGCCGGGGAGAAGAAGATCGGCGCGCTCGTGAAGAAGGCGGCGCGCTGATCGCACGCTCCGATTCGTGACGGGTGCTGACGGTGCCCTCCTCGCGCCCGACGCTCGCGGACGCCCTGGCGAACCACGCGTTGTCCTACCGCGGCGTCGTCGAGGCGAGGTCGCGATGGACCGAAGGGCCGGCGTGGCGCCTCGATCGGATCGAGCGGCCCCGTGCGAGGCTGACGGTGTGAGCTCCGCGGAACGCATGGACATCGTCGTGATCGGCCTGGGGGTCGTGGGATTGTCGACCGCCGCTGCGCTGGCGCGTCGGGGCAACAGGGTCGTGGGTGTCGACCGGTGGGGGAGCGGCCACCCGGCCACGTCGTCGACGGGCGCATCTCGATCCATCCGGGTCGCGTACGACGACGAGCGATACGTACGGCTTGCGCTGAAGGCGTTCGCGGGATGGCGCCGTCTCGAGGCATCCCAGGGCGTCGAGCTGCTCGTCGAGACCGGGCAGGTCGACCTCGGGCCCGACGCGAAGCTTGACGCGCTCGCGGACGCGATGCGTGCGGTCGATGTTCGATACGACGACCTCGACGCTGCCGGGCTCCGGCATCGCGTGCCCGAGCTCGCGGTGCAAGCGGGGGAGCGTGGGCTGTTCCATCCGCAAGGTGGCACGGTGCTCGCCGATGCGGCGATGCGGGCGCTCACCGCCGACGCGACCGACGCCGGAGCCGTGCTCGCCATGCCGGAGCGATGCGTCTCGATCGAGGTAGCCCCGGGTGAGGCAGACGTGGTCACCGACCGACGGACGCTGCGCGCCGCTCGGGTCGTGGTGGCCGCGGGTCCGTGGTCGGGCGAGGTGCTGCGAACGACGGGGATCGAGCTCCCATTGGCCCCCGCGATCGCCCAGGTGACCTTCCTGGATGCGTCGCAGCTCCTCGACCGGCCCGGTCTCGTCGACTGGTTGGCGGACGACGGGGTCGGCGTGTACGGCCATCCCGTGCCGGGCGTCGGCTACAAGGTGGCCTTCGACGCCGGGTCCACGGAGCCGTGGCTCCCCGACGCCGAGACCTGGTCGCCGGATCTCGCCGAGCAGGATCGGCTGCTGACATGGCTGGGCCGGCGGATGCCGACCGTCGAGCCGCGCGTGGCGCTCACGCAGCGGCATCCGTGGACCATGACGCCCGATGGTGACTTCGCCATCGGCCGTCGCGGCCCGCTCGTCGTTGCGGCGGGGTGCTCCGGGCACGCGTTCAAGTTCGGCCCCGCCATCGGCGAGCTCGTCGCCGATGTCGCGGACGGCGTCGCCCGCGACGACCTGGGCCTGTTCTCGCTCGACCGGCCGGCCCTTCGGACGGGTCACGCCTCGCCGTCGATGCCCATCTCCCGCTAGGCCTCGCCGGCTGCCACGGCGGTTCGGCCGTGGCATACCGTGGGAGTCGGGAATAGGCCTCGGTTGAACGCGTCGCCGGCACGATCCGGGAGGCCATGGATGGAACGGGACAGAGGGGCATCGCACGGGACCGGTCACCACGCCGACGCGGCAGCTGTGGGTGAGCCGCCGCCGGAGCATGCCGGGCACGATCAGCATGCCGGCCACAGCGTGGCGATGTTCCGGGACCGCTTCTGGATCAGCGTCGCTCTGACGCTCCCGATCCTCGTGTGGTCGGAGATGGTGCAGGGCTGGCTCGGCTTCGCCGCCCCGACTTTCCCGCTCTCGACCCGGATCCCCGCCGTCTTCGGCACGATCGTCTTCTTCTACGGCGGATCGCCGTTCCTTCGAGGCGGCGCGCGGGAGCTACGCGACCGGCAGCCGGGCATGATGCTCCTGATCTCGCTCGCGATCGTTGTCGCCTTCGTCTCGAGCCTCGCCTCGGAGGTGGACGCGCTCGATCTGGAGTTCTGGTGGGAGTTGGCGCTCCTGGTCGACGTCATGCTGCTGGGCCACTGGCAGGAGATGAGGGCGCTGGGGCAGGCGTCCGGCGCGCTGGAGGCGCTCGCCGCCCTGCTGCCGGACGAGGCAGAGATCGTCGTTGGGACCGGCACTCGGACCGTCCCCGTTCGCGACCTCGAGCCCGGGGACCTGGTCCTGGTGCGATCGGGCGGCCGGGTGCCGGCGGACGGGACGATCGAGGAGGGCTCGGCCGCGTTCGACGAATCGATGATCACCGGTGAGTCGAGACCGGTGAGCCACCGCGCCGGCGACCGGGTCGTTGCGGGGACCGTCGCAACGGACGGTTCGGTCCGGATCCGGGTGACGGCGACGGGTGAGGACACCGCGCTCGCGGGGATCGGGCGGCTCGTCGCCGAGGCACAGGCCTCGCGGTCACGTGCGCAGGCGCTCGCCGACCGAGCCGCCGCCGCGCTGTTCTACGTGGCCGTCGCGGCGGGGGGGATCACGTTCGCGGTCTGGGCGACGCTCGGGGACCTGGCCGACGCCGTGGAGCGTACCGTCACGGTGCTGGTGATCTCCTGCCCGCACGCGCTGGGGCTCGCGATCCCGCTCGTCATCGCGATCTCGACGGCGACGGCGGCGCGCTCGGGGATCCTCGTCCGGGATCGTCTGGCGCTCGAGCGCATGCGGACCGTGAACGCCGTCCTCTTCGACAAGACCGGAACGCTGACCCGAGGGCAGCCGGTCGTGCGAGGGGTCGCGGCCGTCCGGGGCGGACGCGACGAGGTGCTGCGGCTGGCGGCGGCCGCCGAGGCCGACAGCGAGCACCCGCTCGCGCGGGCGATCGTGGCGGCGGCACAGGAGGATGAGACCCCGACGGCCTCCGGGTTCCGCTCGCTCATCGGCAGGGGGGTGGAGGCGTTCGTCGACGGCTCGCGGATCGAGGTGGGCGGACCCGCGCTGCTTCGAGCGAGGCAGTTGAGCGAGCCTCGACAGCTCGACGGGGAGCTCGCGGCGTGGCGCGGCCGAGGGGCATCCGTCCTGATGGTGCTCCGAGACAGCGAGGTCATCGGCGCCCTCGCGCTGGAGGACGAGGTCCGACCGGAGTCGTCGGCGGCCGTCCGAATGCTCCGCGATGACGGCGTCCACGTCGTGATGATCACGGGCGACGCCCGTGAGGTCGCGGAGGCGGTCGCGGCGGACGTGGGCGTCGACGAGGTGATGGCGGAGGTGCTGCCGGAGGGGAAGGTCAGGGCCGTCGCAGAGCTCCAACGGCGCGGGTTGCAGGTCGCGATGGTGGGCGACGGTGTGAACGACGCACCGGCGCTGGCTCGGGCCGACGTTGGTATCGCGATCGGTGCCGGGACCGACGTCGCCATCGAGTCCGCCGGCGTCGTGCTGGCGAGTGATGATCCGCGAGGCGTCGTCTCGGTCCGGAGGCTCTCGGCGGCGAGCTACCGGAAGATGCTGCAGAACCTCGGGTGGGCCCTGGGGTACAACGTTCTGTCGATCCCCTTGGCCGCAGGGGTGCTCGCGTGGGCGGGGGTTGTGTTCCCACCCGCCGTGGGAGCGGTGGCGATGAGCGTCTCGACGATCGTGGTCGCCGCGAACGCGATGTTGCTCCGGCGACTGGATCTGCAGCTCCCGGCTCCACATGTCTCCACGGGGTGAGCCGGCTCCGACAGGCCCGGAGTCGCTTGCGCGCGCAACCTCGCCGGTCCATGCTGCTGAACACACATGACGACGGGAGGAACCATGCGCAGGATCGTGGCGATCGCGGTGAGCGCACTGACGGCGCTCTCACTGATGGCCGGGCCCGCGCAGGCAGCCACCAGCAAGCGGTACCGGGGTCATCTCTCGGACGGGAGCTCGATCCAGGCCGCACTGCGACGGGGTCCCACGGGGACCCTGCGCTTGCAGAGCCTCTCCTTCGGGGCTCACCTCACCTGCGAGGACGCCACGACGATGGAGTGGTTCGTCGGCATCGGCTTCGGCCGGGGTCCGGCGGTGGTCGACCACGCCGTCGAGCTCGATCTCGTCGATCCGGATATGGCGCTGCACATCCACGGGACGTTCGGCCCCCATCGCGCCTCCGGCGACTTCCGCTTCTCCGTCCCGGCGCTCACCGAGGACGAGCAGGCGCAGCTCTGCACCACCGGCGACCTGACGTGGACGATGCGACGGATCGCACTCGCCACGCGCGGCGTCGCGGCAGATGCAGCGGACGCGATGATGCATGTCGAGATCGGCCGGGGGGACGCCCGTCCGATCGTTCGGATCCGCGGCTAACCGCCGATGGCCGATCCTCCCTACGCCACCGTCCGGGTCGCGGAACCGTCCGACTGGCCCGCGACCTGGCCGTTCGTGCGCCGCATCGTGGAGGCGGGCGAGACGTTCTGTTGGGACCGGGACATGAGCGAGGAGAAGGCTCGCGGGCTGTGGTTCGGCGAGCCCCCGGCCAGGACGTTCGTCGCGGTCGACGGCAGCGACACGGTCGTCGGCGTTGCATCCGTCTATCCGAACCACGGTGGTCCGGGCGACCATGTCGCGAGTGCGAACTTCATGGTGGACCCCGACCACTTCGGCCACGGTGTCGGTCGGGCGCTGGGGAATCGGGCCCTGGACCAGGCTCGGGCGGATGGGTATCCCGCGATGCAGTTCAACGCCGTCGTCCAGACCAATGTTCGGGCGGTGGGACTCTATCGTTCGCTCGGATTCGAGGTCCTGACGACGGTGCCCGAGGCCTTCCGCCACCCGGTCCACGGCCGGGTGGGACTCCACATCATGTATCTGTCCCTCTGAGCCCTCTTGTCCCGTTGTCGGCCGCGTACGATCGCGCCGTGACGGATGACCTTGACGCCGGGGCGCCACCCGACTCGGTCGTGCGGGCCTTCGGGCTCGAAGGGCCACCGCGTACCCCGATGGAGGGCGGACAGGGGCGGACGTGGCGAGCCGGTGACACCGTCCTCAAGCCCATCGACGTTCCTCAGGCGCAGCTCGCGTGGCAGGCCGACCTGTTCGCATCCCTCCAGGGCAGCAGGGATATCCGGGTTCCGCTTGCGATCCGGTCGAACGACGGCTCGCTCGCCGTCGATGGCTGGTGCGCGATGTCGTTCGTGACCGGGCGTCACGAGATGGGGCGCTGGCGGGAGATCATCGAGGTGGGGGAGCGGTTCCACAGCGCGATCGCGACCGTGGAGCGACCGGCGTTCCTGGACGACCGCCGCGATCCCTGGTCCATCGGCGACCGTGTCGCGTGGGGCGAGCTCTCGATCGATGAGATCCCCGAGACCCGGCATCTCGACCGCCTCATGGCATGCATCAGGCCACTCGGCGCCCGCTCCCAGCTCGTGCACGGCGACCTCACCGGGAACGTGCTGTTCGCGGAGCACCTCCCGGCGGCCGTCATCGATCTGGCTCCCTACTACCGGCCCCCCGGATTCGCGGCGGGGATCGTCGTGGCCGACGCGCTCGTGTTCGAGGGAGCCGAGGCGAGCGTGGTCGACGCGGCGACCCACATCGAGAGGTTTCCTCAGTATCTGCTCCGGGCGCTCGCCTACCGAGCGGTCACGGATCGCCTGTTCCAACCGGCAGAGGAGCGAAGCGAACGCGACGATCCGTACGCGCCGGCCGTCGAGCTCGCCGTCGGTTTGGCGTCGGCATGAGTCCGGTCTGAGAGGCTGATGCACGTGGCAGCGATGTCCATCCCGAAGCCGGCAGGGCGATGACGCGTCGCCGCCGCAGGGCTCCCGACGCGCAAGCGGGGACCACCTCGCCGCATCCGCGCATCCAATCGGTATCGGAGGACGCCCGCGTCACGTCGATCGAGCTCTTCTTCGATCTGGTGTTCGTGTTCTCGCTGACGCAGGTGACGGTCTTCCTGGCTGACGACCTCTCGGCGCGCGGCCTCCTGCGGGGATTGCTGGTGCTCACGCTCCTGTGGTGGTGCTGGGTGGGGTACGCCTGGCTCGGCAACGTGGTCCGCGCCGACGAGGGTGTGGGCCGCGTCGCGATGTTCGGTGCGATGGCCGCCATGTTCGTGTTCGCGCTCTCGGTGCCGGAGGCGTTCGAGGACGTCCCCGGCGGGCTCGACGGCCCCGTGGTGATCGCGCTCGCGTACCTGGCCGTCCGCCTCCTGCACCTGGCGATCTTCCTCCTGGCGTCGGGTGACGACGCCGCGCTGCACCGGCAGGTCCTCCGGTTCGCACCGTCCGTGCTGGGGAGCACCGTGCTCCTCCTCGTCGCCTCGACGATGGAGGGGACCGCGCAGACGCTGGTCTGGATCGGGGTGGTGGCCGCGGATCTTGTCGGCACGATCCTGGCCGGGGCGTCGGGATGGCGGCTGAACTCCGCCGCGCACTTCGCGGAGCGCCACGGTCTGATCGTGATCGTCGCCCTGGGCGAGTCCATCGTGGCGATCGGCGTCGGGGTCGCGGGCGACCCGATCTCGTGGCCCGTGATCGTGGCCTCGACGCTGGGGCTTGCGCTCGCCGGATGCATCTGGTGGGCGTACTTCGACGTCGTGGCGATCGTGGCCGAGCGCGTCCTCCGCCAGGCCGAGGGTGAGGAACGGGCGCGGATCGCCCGCGACGCCTACAGCTACCTGCACCTGCCGATGATCGCCGGCATCGTGCTGATCGCCCTCGGCATGAAGAAGGTCCTGGAGTACGTGGGCGACCCCTACGACGCCCACGACCTCGCCGATCCGTTGCCGCTCCGGCCGCTCGCCGCGATGTTCTCCGGGATCGCGCTCTATCTGCTCGCCCACGTGGCGTTCCGGTACCGGATCTGGCGTCACATCACCGTCCACCGGGTCGTGGTGGCCGGACTGGTCATCGCCTCGATCCCGGCGGCGGCCCGCGTGCCCGCGCTGGGGGCCCTCGGACTCCTCACGGCCCTCATGATGGGGCTGATCGCGTTCGAGGCGTTGCGGTTCAGCGAGTGGCGCGAGGGCGTGCGGCACGAGCATGACGCCGCCGTTCACCCGTCCGGGACCGCGCCCCAGTAGCGGTCACGACTCGTCCGGCGTCAGCGGTTCCGCTGCCGGCGCCGCGGAGGCCTGCCCGAGCGGGCGGGCCTGCTCTCGGTGCGCGACACCGGCATCCCGGCCGCCGCGAACTCCGCGCCAAGCTCGAGCTTGCCGGCGATCCGCCCCATCTCTCCGCGCTGCTCGCTCGTCACGAACGTGATGCCGTCGCCCCCGCGCCCGGCTCGCGCCGTGCGGCCCACCCGGTGCACGTAGGCCTTCTCGTCGGCGGGCGCGTCGAAGTTGATCACGTGCGTGATGCCGTCCAGATCGAGTCCGCGGGCGGCGACGTCGGTGGCCACGAGCACGTCGGCCGTTCCCGTCGCGAACCGGTCGAGCGCGCGTTCGCGCTGCGGCTGCGACATCCCGCCGTGGAGGCGTTCGGCGCGGAATCCCCGGGCGACCAGCGTCTTCGCCAGGCGGTCGGCACCGCGTTGGGTGCGGACGAAGACCAGCGTGAGGCCTCGCTCGGCAGCGAGCTCCCGGATCAATGTGTCCGTCTTCCGCGGGTGCTCGACCCCGACGAAGCGGTGCACCGCGTCATCGATCACGGGCGCCTCGTCGGCGACCTCGTGCGAGACCGGGGCCTCGGTGAACCGAACGGCGAGCCGCCCGACCGCGCCGTCGAGCGTCGCGGAGAACAGCATCGTCTGGCGTTCGGGTCGAAGCATCTCCAGGATCCGCGTGACGTCCGGGAGGAAGCCCATGTCCAGCATCCGGTCGGCCTCGTCCAGGACGCATAGCTCCACATGATCGAGGCGCAGCATGCGGCGTGCGACCAGGTCGAGCAGCCGGCCGGGCGTCGCGATGACGACGTCGGCACCGCGGGCCCGCTTCGCCTGCGCGGCGATGCCGACGCCACCGTAGACGGGGGCGACGCGGAGCCGCCTGACGTCGGCGATGACACGGAACTCCTCGATGACCTGGGTCACCAGCTCCCGCGTCGGGACGAGGACCAGCGCCGCCGGGCTGCCGTCGTGGCGGGCGATGCGCTCGACGATGGGGATCGCGAACGCGAGGGTCTTGCCCGAACCGGTGCGCGAGCGAGCCAGGACGTCGCGCCCCGCGAGCGCGTCGGGCAGGACGAGCGCCTGGATCGGGAACGGCGAAGGGATCCCGCGCATCGCGAGCGCCTCAGTGACTTCGGGGGACACGCCCATCGCGGCGAAGTCGCCTGTGTCGGCGGTGGGGTCGATCGGTGGTGCGTTCAGGGTGTGCTGCATCGGACTCCTCGGTGGAACGGTTCGGGTGTGCACATGGCGGCAGAGCGCCCTGCACGGCTGAAGGCATCGACGGGTATCGGTACCGGAGATAGAACGGGGAATCATCGGCCGGGGCGTCCCACACGCGCCTGGGGTCGGGGTGCACCGCCGGAAGCTCTGGCGTGGGAGGCTGCGATCCGAGAACGGACGCGCGCCGATGCCCACCGAGCATACGCGAAATCGGCCGGGGCCGGTGGGATGCGGCCGGCTAGCCCTGGCCGGCGGTGCGGGCGGCGCGCTTCTCTTCGTACATCGTCGCCATGGCATCGAGGCCCACCAGGAAGTTCATCGTCTCCTCCCGGGCGAGCTTGGCCTCTTCGGACAACCCCTCGAGCTCGTCGATCCTCCAGTGCTTGAACAGCACCGGCAGGACGACGTGGTCGTGGTGGATCCGCAGGTCGTAGATGCCGTTCTTCGCGATCTCGATGGCCTTGGCCCGGAACTCGGGGATCTCGATCCCCGGCATCGCGAACCCGATCACCTGCCGCTTGATCGCCATCATCATCGCGGACGGGTCGATCTCCAGCGCCGCCTTGGCGAGCTCGCGGTAGAAGACGTAGTGGAGGTTCTCGTCGGTGGCGATGCGAGCGGTGAGCTTCTCGATCGCCGGATCCTTCGTGAAGGCGCCGGTGTTGCGGTGCGCGATCCGCGTCGCCAGCTCCTGCAGCGACGTGTACACCAGGCCGTCGAGCGGGTTCGAGAAGGAGCCTCCGTTCTCGGGGTAGTACCCGCGGCTCACCGTCTCCATCCGGCCGCGCTCCAGGGCGACCGGATCCATCCCGCGCGTGACGGTGAGATAGTCGCGCAGCACGATGGCGTGGCGTCCCTCCTCGGCCGTCCAGCGCCGGACCCACTCGGCCCACGCGCCGTCCTCGGCGGCGAACGTCTCCCACAGCGCCAGGTGATAGTAGGGGAGGTTGTCCTCCGTCAGCAGGTTGACCTCGAGGGCGGTCCGGGTCACGGGACCGAGCTCGCTGTCCGTCTCCTCCCAGGGCTCCTCCACGTAGTTGCGGCCGACCTCGTAGGGGACGTACTCGTGGGGGAACCACTCGGTGGCTCGCGCCAGGTGGGTCTCGAGCCCCTGACGAACGGCGGGCTCCAGCTCCCGCAGCATGTCCCTGGGGGAGAGCAGCGCGGCGGCTCCGTGACCGTTCGTGGAAGGGCCGACCAGTGCTGGATCCTGCGGCATCTCGGGCTCCGTCATCGAGCAGCCGGTGGCTGGGGCTGGGCGATACGGCCGAGGTCTTGGGGCCGCACTCCGGGGTCCGCTCTGCTGTGGAGACCCCGTGTACCCAGCATACCTGCTCGTCGCGGGATCCTTCGGAACCACCCCGACCCCCCGTGAAGGGGGCCCAAGGTCGGAAGCGGTAGCCGACGTGAAGGGAGCGATCCCCGCCGAATGGTCTCTTGAGCCGCGCAACGGCCCCGGTATAGGCTGCGGTCCAGACATCCACGCACGATGCGAACGGGCCTCCCCCCATGACCCCAGCGACGGATAGCCACGTGGCCGACAGCCTCCGGCTCAACGCACCCTCGGTACAGACGCCGTCGGTGGAAGGGCCGTGGTTCGAAAACGCCTCGGTGCAGGATGCCGTCGGCGCGGGGTTCCTCACGGCACTCTCCCTGGTCGGCGTCGTCACGAACCTGCACGTGGACCTGCCCGAGGGCGAGGGTGAGGCGGTGGCTCGCACCCTGGACGTCCTCGGCATCTCGCTGATCCTGCTCCAGACGGTCCCCCTGGCCTGGCGACGCCGGAATCCGGTCGCGACGCTGGCCGTCAGCCTCTCGGCGCTGTTCGCGTTCTCGTTGCTGGGATACTTCGCCTCCTTCGCCGCCTTCGGGTTCCTGATCGCCCTGTACACCGTTGCGGCCCACCGGCCGCGGCGAATCTCGGTTCCCGTCGGGATCGTGAGCGGCGTGGTCCTGCTCCTGATCCTGCTGTTCCGGCGGGAACCGATCGAGATCGATGCGGTCCTCGCCGAGTTCATGTTCGTCAGCGCCGCCTGGTTCCTGGGAGACAGCCTCCGCATCCGCCGCGAACAGGTGGTGCAGCTGGAGGATCGGGCGCTTCGCCTGGAACGGGACCGGGAGGAGCAGGCCCGCCGGGCGGTCGCGGACGAGCGCCGGGTGATCGCGCGCGAGCTCCATGACGTCGTCGCGCACAACGTGAGCGTGATCGTGGCCCAGGCGAGCGCCGCCCGGCGGGTAGCCCCCACGGAGCCGGAGGTGGCGCTGGACACGCTCGGCAACATCGAGGGCGCGGGGCGGGAGGCGTTGGTCGAGATGCGCCGTCTCATGGGCCTGCTGCGGACCGACACGGACCGCGCGACCCAGCACTCTCCGGAGCCAGGGATGCAGAACCTCGAGGCGCTCACGGCGCAGGTTCGCGAGGCCGGCCTGCCGGTGACGCTGCGGATCGAGGGCACGCCCCGACCCCTGCCGGCCGGCCTGGACCTGTCCGCCTTCCGGATCGTGCAGGAGGCGCTCACCAACATCCTCAAGCACGCCGGCCGCGCCAGCGCCGAGGTCCTGGTCCGCTACGGCGAGGATCGCCTCGACCTGCTCATCGACGACGACGGCCACGGCCCCCACCGCGGAGCGGGGAGGTCCAAGCGCCTCCGCTACGGGCATCTCGGGATGCGCGAGCGCGTCGCCCTGTTCGGAGGCGATCTGCGCGTCGGGGTGCGGCCGGACGGCGGGTACCGGGTGGCCGCGTCCATGCCGGTGGACGGGGAGCCGTCCTGACGATCCGCGTGCTCATCGCCGACGACCAGGCCCTGATGCGGGCGGCATTCGATATGACGCTGCGCGCCGAGGGGGACATCGAGGTCGTCGGAGAGGCCGAGGACGGCCGGCAGGCGATCGATCGCACGCATCAGCTGCACCCCGACGTCGTCCTCATGGACGTTCGGATGCCGATCATGGACGGTGTGCAGGCGACGCGCATCCTCACCGAGGAGCGGGATCCGGCCAGGATCCTGATCCTGACGACCTTCGACGTGGACGAGTACGTCATCGAGGGCCTCCGGGCCGGGGCGAGCGGCTTCCTCCTCAAGGACGTCCGTCCCACCGATCTGGTCAACGCGGTGCGCGTCGTGGCGCAGGGCGACGCACTGCTGGCCCCATCGGTCACCCGCCGCCTCCTCGACACCGTCGTGGGGTCCCTGCCCGCGTTCGGCGGCGACGGCGTGCTGGATGCGCTGACGCCGGCGGAGCGGAAGGTCCTGGCCTGTGTCGGCAGGGGACTGTCGAACAAGGAGATCTCCGCCGAGCTCTTCGTGGCCGATACGACGGTGCGCACACACCTCCGGCACATCCTGGAGAAGCTCGATCTGCGCGACCGTGTGCAGGCCGTGGTCCTCGCATACGACACCGGTCTCGTGCGGCCCGCCGGTCGCTGACCGGATGCTGCCACCTCACCCCTCGGTTTCCAGCGTCAGCCGCGGTCACATGGTCCTCCTGGATCGCGACGGCACGATCGATCGATGCGATCGCGGCGAGTACATCCTCGAGCCCGATCGGTTCGAGCTGCTCCCCGGCGCCGGTGAGGGGCTGCGCGCCATGCAGGAGACGGGCCTACGGCTCGCGATCGTGACCAACCAGGCCGCGATCGGCCGCGGCTGGATCGACGAGGCCACCCTCCGCCGGATCCACGACCGGATGTTCGAGCTCCTCGGACATCACGGCGTCCGCGGCGTCGAAGGTGTGTACGTGTGCCCCCATCGACCCGAGGATCGATGTGGATGCCGCAAACCCGCCACGGGCCTCGTGGAGCGCGCCGCGGACGAGCTGGGTTTCGATCCGACCCGAGCGTACGTGGTGGGCGATCGGGCGACCGACGTGGCGATGGGGAGGGCCGTCGGCGCGATCACGATCCTCGTCCCCTCCGGCCACGCCGAGCACGGCGCCTTCGATGCAGCGCCCCACTACGTCGCCGACGACCTTCGCGGCGCCGCTGCGATCATCGCGGAGCTCGTGGGCCCCGGCGAGATCTCGTGATCGGATACGCCCGCCGCCGAGCGGGATCTCACGGATCGACTCGTCGCAGACGACGATAGACGGTCGGCCCGAACGACGACGCGTCAGGTGATCCGGCCAACCTATCCTCGCAAGCGCAACCGAACACGATCACCTTCATGTACCACCGAACGTCCACCGCGCGAGGAGGTCTGCAGCGATGATGCGCTGGATCATCGGATCGAGCATCAAGTTCCGACGTCTGGTGGTCGCCCTGGCGGCGGGGGTGCTCGTCTACGGGGTCCTGCAGCTCGACGACGCCCGGACGGACATCCTGCCCGAGTTCCAGCGGCCGACCGTCGAGGTGCAGACGGAGGCCCTCGGGCTCTCCGCCGAGGAGGTCGAGCAGCTGATCACGACGCCGCTCGAGCAGGACCTGCTGGTGGGGATCGCGTTCCTGGACGAGATCGAATCCGTCTCGCTGCCCGGGCTGTCGTCGGTGGTCATGACGTTCGAGCCCGGAACGGAGCTCCTCGACGCACGCCAGATCGTCGCCGAGCGCCTCACCCAGGCCGTCGCGGCCGCGGGCCTCCCGCAGGTGGCGAGCCCGCCCCAGATGATCCAACCGCTCTCGTCGACCAGCCGCGTCGGCATGGTCAAGCTCTCCTCGGAGGAGCTGTCGCCGATCGAGATGTCGATCCTCGCCCGCTGGCAGATCGTGCCTCGCCTGCTGGGCGTCGAGGGCGTGGCCAACGTCTCGATCTGGGGCTTCCGGGACCGACAGCTCCAGGTCCTGGTCGACCCGCAGCGGCTCAACGATGCCGACGTCACGCTGAACCAGGTGATCAGCACCGCCGGCAACGCGCTCGAGGTGTCGCCACTGAGCTTCCTCGAAGCCTCCTCGCCCGGCACGGGCGGGTTCATCGACACGCTGAACCAGCGGCTCCACATCTTCCACGAACAGGCGATCTCGACCCCCCAGGAGCTCGCCGGGGTGCCGATCGAGGATCAGGGTGGCACGTCGTCCAGCGGGTCCACCCTGACGTTGGGCGACGTGACGCAGGTCGTCGAGGATCACCAGCCGCTGATCGGCGACGCGCTCTGCACGGACGGGAGCTGCCTCCTGCTCGTGGTCGAGAAGTTCCCCGAGACGAACACGCCGCAGGTCACCGCGGGCATGGACGAGGCGCTCGACGCACTCGCTCCGGGCCTCCCCGGTCTGCGGGTGGACACCTCGATCTACCGACCGGCCGAGTTCATCGACTCCTCGTTCGACAACCTCGGACGGGCCGGGGTGATCGGCGCGATCCTGCTGATCCTGGTGCTCGGGGCGTTCCTGTTCCAGTGGCGGAGCGCCCTCGTCAGCGTCGTGGCGATCGTCATGTCGCTCGCCGCCGCCTGGCTCGTCCTGTTCCTCACGGACACCACCGTCAACATCATGATCCTGGCCGGGCTCGTGATGGCGCTGGTCGTGCTGATCGACGACGCCGTCGTCGATGTCGGCAACGTGTCGCAGCGGATCCGGCGACACCACGCGCACGGCGACGGGACGCCGGCCTGGGAGATCGTGATCGAGGCGATCGTGGAGATGCGCAGCGCGGTCCTGTTCGGGACGCTGATCGTCGCCGCGGTCCTCCTGCCCGCCTTCTTCATCGAGGGAGAGTCCGGGGCCTTCCTGCCGGCGATCGCGACGGCGTATCTGCTGGCCGTCGTGGTCTCCATGGTGGTCGCGCTCACGGTCACGTCCGCCCTCGGCATGATGCTGCTGGGCGACGGCGCCCGCGACGGCCGCGAGTCCCCGGTGGCCGCCTGGGTGCGTGGCCGGTACGACCGGGTCGCGCCACGACTCGTGTCGAAGCCGGGCCCGGCCGTGGTCGTCCTCGGCGTGCTGCTGATCGCCGGCCTCGTGACGCTGCCGTTCCTCGACCGTTCCATGCGTCCGGTGCTGCAGGAGCGCGACGTCGTGGTACGGCTCGACACCCAGCCCGGCACGTCGTTGACTCGGATGGACGAGATCACGGCACAGGCCGTCGAGGACCTGCGCGCCCTTCCCGGCATCGACGACGTGGGAGCCCACGTCGGCCGCGCCGTGCAGTCCGACCAGATCGTCAACGTCAACTCGGCGGAGGTCTGGATCCACGTCAACGAGTCGGCGGACTACGGCGACACGATCGACGCGATCGAGACCGCGGCGGCCGATCTGCCCGACGTGTCCAGCAACGTCCTGACCTACTCCGAGCAACGGATCACCGACATCTTGGGCCAGAGCGACGACGACGTCGTCGTGCGCGTCTACGGGCAGAACCAGGAGATCCTCGCGACCAAGGCGGAGGAGGTTCGCGCCGCGATCACCGGTATCGACGGTCTCGACGATCCACGTGTCCAGCTCCCCGCCGAGGAGCCCACGATCGAGGTGGAGGCGGACATCGCCCGCGCGGAGGCGCACGGGCTCGCCCCGGGTGACGTGCGCCGCGCCGCCACGACGCTGCTGTCGGGCCTGGTGGTGGGCAACCTCTTCGAGGAGCAGAAGGTGTTCGACGTGGCGGTGTGGGGAGCACCGGAGATCCGTCAGAGCGAGGCCGACGTCGAGGGTCTGTTGATCGACACGCCCGACGGCTCGGTCGTGCCGCTCGGCGAGGTGGCCGACGTCCGCGTCGTGCCGAACCCCGCCGTGATCCGCCACGAGTCGGTGGACTCCTACGTGGATGTGACCGCCAGCGTCTCCGGGCGAGCCGTGGGCGACGTCGCCGGTGACATCGAGGTCGCGATCCAGCAGGTCGAGTTCCCGCTCGAGCACCACGCCGAGGTCCTGGGCGGGTTCTCGGAGGAGGCGTCCGGTCGCTCCGGCGTCCTGGCCGTGAGCGTGGCCGCGCTGATCGGCATCTTCCTGCTGCTCCAGGCGGCGTTCACGAGCTGGCGCGTCGCGCTGCTGGTCTTCGCGGCGCTCCCCGTGACGCTCGTCGGCGGAGCGATCGCGGCGGTGCTCACCGGCGGTGACATCACGCTCGGGTCGGCGGCCGGCCTAGTCGCCGTGCTCGGCCTCGCCGCTCGAGGGTCCGTCCTGCTCATCCGGCACTATCAGCAGCGGCAACGTGACGGCGAGACCTTCGGCGCCGAGCTGGTGACCAAGGGTACGAGGGACCGACTGGTCCCGATCCTCACGACCGCCGTCGCGTCGGTGGCCGTGCTGATCCCGTTCGCCGCGAGCCGCGGGTCGGCCGGGTTCGAGATCGTCGGGCCCATGGCCATCGTGCTGCTCGGCGGATTGATCACCACGACGCTGGTGACCCTCGTCGTCATCCCCGCGATGTACCTGCGGTTCGGCTACGTCGCCGAGGACGAGGCGGCCGGCGAGGACCTGCTCGTCGCGATCCCGGACGTCGACACGGTCGGGGGGTACGACGGCAGATGAGAACGCGTCGGTTCCGTCTCGTCCTGGTGCTGGCCGCCGTCATGGCGCTGCTGTCGGCGTGTGGCGGCGCCGTCTCGGACGAGTACGAGATCGAGCAACAGCCCTACGAGCTCCAGCCGGTCGACGGTCAGGACGTGCTCCGGGTCGTGCTCACGGAGGCGGCGGTGGAGCGGGTGGGCATCGAGACGAGTCCGGTCGAGGAGACCGGCTCCGGGCTGCGCGTGCCCTACGACGCCGTGTTCATCGACTCCCACGGCGACTTCTGGGTCTACACGAACCCGGAGCCGCTCGCCTTCGTTCGAGCTCCGATCGAGATCTCCCGGGAGACGTCCAGCCACGCGGTCCTCGCCGAGGGCCCGCCGGCCGGCACCCAGGTCGTCACGGTCGGCGTTCCCGAGCTGTACGGGTCCGAGACGGAGTTCGGGACGTAGCGCGCCGCGAGAGGCCAAGGAGAGAGGAAGGAACGCACGATGCTTCGCTGGATCGTCGGGTCGAGCCTGAAGTTCCGATACATCATGGTCGCGCTGGCCGCCGCCCTGATGTTCTTCGGCGTCCAGCAGCTCCAGCACACGGCGGTCGACGTCTTCCCGGAGTTCGCACCGCCGAAGGTCGAGGTCCAGACCCCCTCCCTCGGGCTGTCCGCGAACCAGGTGGAGGCGCTCGTCACGGTCCCCCTCGAGCAGACCCTCAACGGCGTCCCCGGGCTCGACGAGATCCGATCGAAGTCGGTGGAGTCGCTCTCGTCGATCGAGATGATCTTCAAGCCCGGGACGGACCTGCTCACCGCCCGGCAGCACGTCGCCGAGCGCATCGCGCAGATCTCGCCCCAGCTGCCGACCTGGGCCAGCCCGCCCTTCATGATCCAGCCCCTCTCGGCCACGAGCCGCGTCATGAAGATCGGGCTGACGACGACCGATCCGAACCTGGACCAGATCGATCTGTCGATGACGACGTACTGGAACATCCGGACCCGCCTGATGCGGGTGCCGGGGGTCGCGAACGTCCCGATCTGGGGCGAAGAGATCGAGATGCCCACGATCCAGATCGACCCGGAGCGCATGCGCGACCGCAACGTCACCGTCGACGCCGTCTCCACGGCGGTCGCGAACGCGCTGGACGCCGGCCTGCTCCAGTACTCCGACGGGAACTACATCGGCCGGGGTGGATTCATCGACACCGCGACCAGCCGCTTCCAGGTGCAGCACGTGCAGCCGATCGTGGAGGCCGAGGATCTCGCCGACATCCCCGTCGAATCCGAGGACGGCAAGCATCTCCGGGTCGGTGACGTCGCCGAGCTCGTGCGCGGCACCTGGCCGCTCGTGGGCGACGCGGTCATCAACGACGGTCAGGGGCTGATGCTGATCGTCGAGAAGCTCCCGTGGGCCAATACCCTGGACGTCACGCGCGGCGTCGAAGAGGCGCTGAAGGAGCTTCAGCCCGGCCTTCCCGGTATCGCGATCGATCCCACGATCTTCCGTCCGGCGACGTTCATCGAGGAGTCGATCAGCAACCTGTCGAAGGCCATCTGGTTCGGCGCGATCCTGATGATCCTGATGCTGTGCGCGTTCCTGTACGAGTGGCGGACGGCGGTGATCAGCGTGGTCGCGATCCCGCTGTCGCTGATCGCGGCCGGCCTGGTGCTGCACGCACGCGGCGCGACGATCAACACGATGATCCTGGCCGGCATGGTCATCGCGCTCGGCGACATCGTGGACGACGCCATCATCGACATCGAGAACGTGGTCCGACGTCTGCGTCAGCGCCGCCGGGAGGGCAGCGGCGCCTCCACGGCGAGGATCATCCTCGAGGCCTCGCTCGAGGTGCGGAGCGCGATCGTCTACGCCACGCTGATCGAGATCGTCGCGATCGCTCCGATCTTCATGCTGGAGGGGCTCTCGGGATCGTTCTTCCGCCCGCTCGCGACCTCGTACGCGCTCGCGCTGCTCGCGTCGATGGTCGTGGCGCTGACGGTGACGCCGGCGCTCAGCCTGATCTTCTTCCGGAAGCCCTCGTCGCTGCAGCACCGGGAGTCCCCGGTCGTGCCCGCGCTCCAGCGCGGATACCGCTACATCCTGGAGCGGATCGTCTACCGGCCGCGCCGGGCCTACGTGGCTGTCGGCCTCACCACGGTGATGGGGATCTCCGTGCTGCCGTTCCTCGGTCAGTCCCTGCTTCCGTCGTTCAAGGAGCGGGACTTCCTGATGCACTGGCTGACCGTGCCGGGAACGGGGCAGCCCGAGATGTTCAGGATCTCCGCCGCGGCGAACAGCGAACTGCTGGAGATCCCCGGTGTCCGCAACGCCGGGTCGCACATCGGCCAGGCGTTGCTGATGGACGAGGTCGTCGGGATCGACTTCGGAGAGAACTGGATCAGCGTCGACCCGTCCGTCGACTACGACGAGACGCTCGCGCAGATCCAGGAGGTCGTCGACGGCTACCCCGGCCTGTACCGGGACGTCCTGACGTACCTGAAGGAGCGGATCAGAGAGGTGCTGACCGGCTCGAGCGAGGCCATCACGATCCGCATCTACGGCCAGGACCTCGCCGAGCTGCAGGAGACCGCCGACGAGGTCAACGACATCCTGGGAGGCATCCCCGGCGTGGTCGAGAACCACGTCGAGTCGCTGAAGGACATCCCGCAGGTGAGCGTCGAGGTCGACCTCGAAGCCGCCCAGGAGTACGGGCTCAAGCCCGGCGACGTCCGACGGTCCGCGGCGAGGCTGCTGGCGGGCGAGGAGGCCGGCGACCTGTTCCACGACGGGAAGGCGTACGACGTCCAGGTCTGGAGCACGCCGGAGACGCGTGACACCTTCGCGGACATCGGCAACCTCCTGTTCGACACACCCAGCGGCAGGTACGTGCGGCTGGAGGACGTCGCGGACGTCTCGATCGAGCCGGTGCCCAACGTCATCTACCACGACAGCCTGGCCCGGAGCCTCGACGTGGGCGGCAACATCGACGGAAGCCGGGACCTCGGCTCGATCGTCGCCGAGCTCGAGGACCGGCTCGAGGACTACGACTGGCCGGCCGAGTACCACGCCGAGTTCCTGGGGGAGTACACGGAGCGGCAGGCGGCCTCGGGACGGCTCAACGTCGGCGCGATCGCCGCCGCGATCGGGATCTTCCTGTTGCTGCAGGCGTCGTTCGGCAGCTGGCGCCTGGCCACGCTGTCGTTCCTCACCCTGCCCATCGCCCTGATCGGCGGGCTGATCGCGGCCTTCCTCACCGGCGGCGTGCTCTCACTGGGTTCGCTGGTGGGCCTGTTCACCGTGCTCGGCATCGTGGCGCGGAACGGGATCATGCTGATCAGCCACTATCAGCATCTCGAACGGTTCGAGGGTGTCGCCTTCGGTCCGGAGCTCGTTCTGCGAGGTGCCCGCGAGCGGGTCGTGCCGATCATGATGACGGTCCTGACCACCGGCCTGGCGCTCGTCCCGCTGCTGATCGCCGGCTCGATCCCGGGCCAGGAGATCGAGTATCCGATGGCATGGGTGATCCTGGGCGGCCTGATCACGGCGACCCTGTTGAACCTGTTCGTCGTGCCCTCGCTCTACCTGCGATTCGCGAAGCCACAGGGCTCTGTCGCGGGTGAGGGCCCGGTCCTGCCGGCCACGCCGGCATAGGCAGCGATCGGACGATTCCCATCCGGCGCGTCCCTCGCTATCGTGCGGGTTGATGCTGTACCTCCTGCCGGTCGTGGTGGTGGTGCTCGTCCTGATCGCGGTCGCCGGCGTCGTGGTGCCGCGGGCGAGGGCGGCGGCCTACCGCCGCAGACAGTCGGCGGTGCCCGGCGGCACGCGACCGGGCGCCTACGAGTGGGACCGCCGCACGGACCAGGCGATCCGCCAGTTCAAGGGTGTGTCCGGTCCGGCGGAGTACCGCGACGAGATCGCCGAGTGGATCGCCGTGCACGAGGGCGTCGAGGCCTACGTCGAACCGAAGACGGTGATGCATCCGCTCTCGGTGGTGCTGGTGGACGGGCGGGGCGAGGCCAAGCGCTTCGAGCTCCGCGAGGACGCCTACCTGCGAGCCCTGGCCAAGGAGCACGGCATCCGGGTGCTCGACGCGGGTCGCGTGGGATATCCGGAGCGGATGCGCCGGTTCCGTTCGAGCGAGGGCGAGGCCTGAGCCCCGGTCCCGCGGTGCATCTGTCGGGCCGGCTCAGGCGCTGCGCCGCGGCAACCGGCGCCGGTCCACCTCGAACCACGCATGCGGCGGCGGCCCCGGATCGGTGCCCCATCGATCGGTCACGTGGTCGAGGATCACGTCGGAGAACCCCCGCGCATCCCGTGCGGCGGCGTCCTGGCTGGGATGTTGCCGCAGGGTCGGCTGCTGGACGGTCACCCGGACGTGGGCGTCATCCACCCGGATCGTGACGCCGATCGTCTCGGCCCCGTTCACGTGCCCGTGGATGACGGCGTTCGTGACCAGCTCGGAGACCGCGAGGTGCACGTCCTGCAACCTGCTCGCGCTGAGGACGGGCTTGAGCACGCGACCCATCTGCTGACGCGCGAGCATGGGTGCGTTGGGCTGGACCGGGAGCCGCTGCTCGACCTCCAGGGAGCCTCCTCGGGTGGGAGCCGGCCGGTGACCGACACCCCGAGCCTACTCCGCGGACCGGTGCATCCGCACATGGCTGCAGCGCGGCCACCCCACGACTAGGATTGCGCCCCATGGCCGACGGCTTCACGGTGACGCGAACCGCCCCGGGAGCCTGGGTGGTCGTGGGCGAGCTCGACCTCGCCACCGCGCCCGTCCTGGAGCGGGAGTTGGGGTCCGAGGAGTCGCCCGGTGACCTTCGGCTCGACTGCTCGAGCCTCGCGTTCATGGACAGTCAGGGCGTTCGGAGCCTGCTGGTGGTGGCCGGAACGCGGCCCGCCGGCGGGCGACTCGTTCTGCTGCACCTCACGCCGGAGGTGCGCCGGATCGCCGACCTCGTGCAGCTGGGCCAGGCGCCGGCCATCGCGATCGAGGACTGACCTAGCCGTCCGAGGGCTCGCCGCCCGCGGAGACCACCAGGACCGCGGCGTCGTCGGCGAGCGTGTGACCGTCCATCAGCACGGCCTCGATGGAGGCGGCGATGCGCTCGGGGTCGCCGCTCGCTGCGCTCGCCGCGGAGGCGAGCTCCGGGTCCTCCGCGAACGGCACGTGCCGCCCGCCCCGTTCGACGACCCCGTCGGTGTGCAGGACCAGCGACGCGGAGGGCTCGAGCACCACCCGGACCTCGTGCAGGGGAGGGTCTTCGTAGATGCCCAGGAGCATGCCGGTACGGCCGACCGGCTCGACCGATCCGTCCCCGACCCGGACCGGCAGGGGGTGGCCGGCACACGTGACGGTGGCGGTGAGGCCGCGCTCGTCCGGCTCCAGCAACACCGCGCACATCGTCACGAACCGGTAGTCGTCGACCCGCCGGCGCAGGACGTCGTTCACGGTGGCGAGGACCGCGGCCGGGGACCGTTCGAGCTCGGCCGCCGACCACGCCGCATGGCGGGCGATCCCCATCACCGATGCCGCCTCGACCCCGCGACCGCAGACGTCGCCGATCAGCGCCATCGAGCCACCCGGGGTGTCCACGACGTCGTAGAAGTCCCCGCCGACGGCGGAGTCGCGTCCCGACGCCCAGTAGCGCGCCGCGAACCGCATCCCGGGGAGCTCGGGGAGGCGGCGCGGCAGCAGGCTCGCCTGCAGCAGGCTGGAGGTGGTCCGCTCCGTCTCGTACAGGGTGGCGCGTCGCATCGCCTGGCCGGTCATGCTGGCGATGGCCGCGATGAAGCCCTCGTCCTCCGGGGTGAACCCGCGCACCACCGGATACGTCACGCTCATGCCGCCGATCACCTCGCCGCCGGCGACGAGCGGCACGCAGATCAGGGAATGGTCGCCCATGGGCATCGAGGACAGCAGCGGGTATCGCCGGTCCCGTTCGGCCTCGTCGTGGATCGTCACGAGCGTGCGCGTCCGGACCGCCTCGCTCATGGGCAGGTCCGCCGCGATCGGGAAGCTGGTCCACTGCTCGATGTTCCGCGGGTCGTACCCGTGCTGCCCCAGCACGGTCAGCGTCGCGCCGTCCTCGCCGATCAGGGCGATCAGCGCCGCCCGGGCCTCCATCTCCCGGACACCCTCGACGAGCACGGTCTGTATGACATCGGAGAGCGAGACGGCGCGCGACAGGGACGCCGCGAGCCGCTGCAGGATGTCGTTGCGCACGCTGGTCGCGCGCGCCCGCTCGTACGCCGTGAGCGTGTCCAGCGTGAGCGCCGCCCGGCCGGCGAGGTCGCCGGCGAACGCCACGTCGTCCTGGTCGTACTCCCGGTCCCCCTCGGACATGATCAAGGTCATCACGCCGGACGTCCGGCCCCGAGCCGCGAGCGGGACGAGGATCGCCGAATGTACGCCCAGCTCACCGATGAGGCGGATCGTCTCCTCGTCCACCGCCATCGAGCGCAGGAGCTTCGCATCGATCCTCGGAGCGAACTCGGGCTCCGCGGTCCGCAGCACCCGGGGCACGCCGGTCGCCGCGTCCGGATCGACGGGCCTGCGTCGCTGCAGCTCCCGAGCCATCGCCACCTTGCGAGGATCGGCGTGGGCAACCGCCACCGATTCGACGTCGCCGGTCTCCGATCGCAGGTGGATCGCGCACCAGTCGGCGAGCTCGGGCACGACGTACTCGGCGAGCCGCTGCATCGCCTCCCGGCGGTCGAGGGTCTCCTCGAGGATCAGCGACGCCCCGGCGAGAAACCTGAGTCGATCAGCGTTGCGCCGCATCGCGTCCGCCGCGAGCTCCAGGCGGGGGAGACCGATCGCCATCAAGGTGGCGAGCGCCACGAACGTGGCCACCGATGCGAAGCCGGCGCCGTCGAAGATCGAGGTGTCCGCCGACGACGGACCGTACGTCGTCAGCAGGATCGTGGACAACGCGGCCGCGAACAGACCGGCCGCCGTCCGGCCGATCGCCGCCGCGAGGACGACCATGGCGAGGAACGCGAGTCCCGGGACGAGGTGGACGACGTGGACGCTCAGGAGCGCCGCCACGATCGGACCGGCGACCGCGGCGGCCCAGCCGCCCAGCAGCCGCCAGGTCGACGCCGGCCGCAGGAGCGAGCGGTCGCTCGCGGACGAGGAGGAGGCGAACCGCTGCATGGGTCGGACGACTGTACGGCATCCCGGCGCGGCGGGCCGAAGCCCGCCGTGTGGGGAACCGGTCAGGTCGAGCCGGGCGGCTGCGTCCGCCGCGCGACCTGGCCGTCCCACTCGTCCAGGGGAGAGGACCACCACCACCAGCCCTCGTCGGACTGCGCGTGATCCTCGAGCGGGATGCGGCCGTTCGCCCAGAGCAGCGTGTCCCACGGGTCCTCCTCGCGGGGCGCCCAGGGGAACAATCGGCGCAGGACCCGCTCGGCCAGCTCCGGCGGCGCCTCGAGGTCCACGTCGAGGCCCTCCGCGATGTCCCAGCCGTGCACGAGCGCCTCGTCGCATCCCATCGCCAGGAACCCCTCGGCGTCGGCCATGCCGGCCGGGTGGTAGCCGCGCGCCTCCTCGGGAGCCGCCCGGGCCACGTCGGCGAGGATCGCGGCGCCGCCCAGCAGGCTGGCGAGCGTCCCACGCACGTCGACGCTCGCATCGCCATCACGGATCGATGGGCGCCGGGAGCCGGCGCGACACGCCAAGTGATACGCGTAGAAGACGTGACAGTCCACGATGTGGTCCAGCGTCCGGCGGCAGGACCACTGCAGCGAACCCGCTGGCGCGTTCCAGTCGGCGTCGAGATGCGGTTCCAGCGTCTCGTACACGAAGGCTGCCGCATCGGTGAGGTCCCGAGGTTCCACGTTCGTCAGTATCCTCCGCGGATGGACCTCCCGCGACCGCTGGTGGACCCGGCGTGGCTCGTCCGGCACCTCGACGCGCCGGACCTCGTGGTGGCCGACGTCCGGTGGATCCCCGGAGGCACCGCGTCCGACGTGGTGGCCGCCTTCGCCGCCGGTCATCTCCCGGGTGCCGTGCTGCTGGACGTCGATCGGGATCTCGCCGCGCCGGCGGGGGCGGGCGGCCGCCATCCGCTGCCCACACCCGAGGCCTTCGCGGGCGCCATGTCGCGCGCCGGCATCGGCGACGCCACGCCCGTCGTCGCCGTGGACGACGCGGGCGGATCCGTGGCCGCGAGGCTGTGGTGGATGCTCGACGTCCTGGGGCATCCGGTGGCGGTCCTGGACGGCGGGTCGCAGGGGTGGCCCGGCGCCATGGACGACGGCGCTCCGGCGCCGGCGCCCGCATCGTTCACGCCGGTCGCGTGGCCGGCGGGATCGATCGTCGACGCGGACCGGGTCGCGACGATCCTGCGCGCCGGTGAGGCGGCGGTGGTGGACGCCCGCGCGGGGGAGCGGTTCCGGGGCGAGGTCGAACCGATCGACGCGGTCGCGGGCCATGTTCCCGGGGCGGTGAGCGCCCCCTGGGCGGACAATCTCGATCCGCGGACCGGCAGGTTCCGGTCGCCGGACTCGCTGCGGCGTCGCTTCGAGGCCCTCGGCGCCGGCGACGGGGCGGTCGCCATGTGCGGGTCGGGCGTCACGGCCTGCCACGACCTGCTGGCGATGCGCGTCGCCGGCCTGGATCGGACGCGATTGTTCGCGGGCTCGTGGTCGGGATGGATCGCCGACGGAGCCCGGCCCGTGGCAACCGGTGCCGCCGCGGGATCGGATGGGAGCGAGACCGCGTGAGGATCGGCGTTCAGATGTTCGTGCGCTTGGGCTGACGGACGAGCGCGTCCGTGGCCGGGCTGTAGCGATGATCGCGCTCGAAGTCGAGGCGACGGCGGTAGCCGGTGGGGGTCGTCCCCGTGTGCCGACGGAACGTCGTGGTGAAGTGACTGAGGCTGTGGAAGCCCACGCGCTGGCAGATCTGGGTGACGGTGAGCTCGCTCGTTCGCAACAGCTCCTGCGCCCGCTCCATGCGCAGACGGATCAGATAGCGGTACGGAGGGACACCCACGTAAGCCGTGAACGCGCGGGAGAAGTAGTAGGGGCTGAGCGAGGCCTCCCGGGCGATGCCGGTGAGGTCGACGTCGCGATGCAGGTTGGCCTGCATGAACAACTGCACCTCGCGGATGCGCCGCTGCAGGTGCGGGCTTGGCATGCCCGCGCCGGCGCCGTCCGGACCCAGCATGACGGAACCTCTCTCGCGCCTCTCGCGCCCTTCCTACCGAAGACTACGCCGGAACGGGCCGCCGGGCTTGCGGGTTCTCCCGTCCCGTGCCCGCCCGCCGTCGTGTGCCCACGCCGCCGCCGGCGACGGCCACCCCGCCCGCTAGACCATGTCCTGCGGGCGCACCCGCTCGTCGTACTCCTCGGGCGTGAGCAGTCCGAGCTCCACCGCCACGTCCTTCAGCGTGCGCCCCTCGTGGTGGGCCTTCTTCGCGATCGTGGCGGCGGCGTCGTAGCCGATCGATGGGCTGAGGGCGGTCACGAGCATCAACGACCGGTCGACCAGCTCGGCGATCCGCTCCCGGTCGGCCTGAAGGCCCTCGACGCAGAACTCCCGGAACGTCCGGCAGGCGTCGGCCAGGATCGCGATGGAGTGCAGCAGGTTGCGGATCATCACCGGCTTGAACACGTTGAGCTCGAAATTGCCCTGGGAGCCGGCGAACGTGATCGTGGTGTCGTTGCCGAAGACCTGCACGCAGACCATCGTCATGGCCTCGGACTGGGTGGGGTTGACCTTGCCGGGCATGATCGAGCTGCCGGGTTCGTTCTCGGGCAGCACCAGCTCTCCGAGGCCGCTGCGTGGGCCCGAGCCGAGCCACCGCAGATCGTTGGCGATCTTCATCAAGCTCGCCGCCAGGGTCGCCAGCGCGCCCGATGCGAACACCACGGCGTCGTGCGCGGCCAGTGCGGCGAACGTGTTCCGGGCGGTCGTGAACGGCAGGTCCGTGAGCTCCGCGATGCGCGCCGCCACCGCATCGGCGAAGCCGTCGGGCGCGTTGAGTCCGGTGCCGACGGCGGTGCCGCCGATCGCGAGCTCGTACAGGCCCGGCAGCGTCTGCTCGATGCGCTCGATGTCGGCCTCGAGCTGGGCCGCGTATCCGCCGAACTCCTGTCCGAGCGTGAGCGGGACGGCGTCCTGCAGGTGCGTGCGACCGATCTTCACGATGTCCGCGAACTCGTCGGCTCTGGCCGCGAGGGCCTCGCGAAGGGCGCGCACCGACGGCAGCAGACGTCGCACGATCTCGGTGGCCGCCGCGATGTGCATCGCCGTGGGGAACGTGTCGTTCGAGGACTGCGACATGTTGACGTGGTCGTTCGGATGCACCGGCTCCTTCGAGCCCATCCGCCCGCCGGACAGCTCGATCGCGCGGTTCGAGATGACCTCGTTCGCATTCATGTTCGACTGGGTGCCCGAACCGGTCTGCCAGACGTAGAGGGGGAAATGGTCGTCGAGCTCGCCGCCGATCACCTCGTCCGCGGCGGCGACGATCAGGTCTGCGACTTGGGGGTCGAGGTCGCCGGCGTGAACGTTCGTGAGGGCCGCGGCCTTCTTCAGGATGCCCATGGCGTGGACGACCTCTAGGGGCATCCGGTCGGCCGCGGGGTCGCCGATCGCGAAGTGGTGCAGCGAGCGCTGCGTCTGCGCGCCCCAGTACCTGGTGGCGTCGACCTCGATCTCGCCCATGGAGTCGGTCTCGATGCGCTGCTCGGTCATGTGCCCGTCGAACCTCCGGTCGGTCTGCGTGTGTCGCAGTCATTCTCCCAGCCCGAGCGGCGCATATGCTCTCGGCGATGCGACTCGGTCGCTGGGGTGTGGGGGCCGTGCTGGCCGGCGGTCTCGTCCTGCGCGTCTGGCTCGGCTGGCGGCAGGCGCCGACCGGCGACCTGGCAGCCTTCCTGGCGGCGGTGCAGGGGCTGCAGCGATGGGGGCTCACCTTCTACGGCCACGTGAACGCGCCCGACCCGGCCGCTCCCTTCACCTACCGGAACTATTCCTACCCGCCGGGCTATCTGCCGTGGCTGTGGTTCTCCGTACGAGCCGCCGGAGGCGGCGTTCGATTCTGGCATCTCGCCCGCATCCCTCCGGTCGCGGCCGACCTCGCGCTGGCGTGGCTCGTCGCCGCCGAGCTCGGGCGCCGCGGTGCGTCGGCGGGACTCCGGATGCTCGGCGCCGCGGCGATCGCGTTCGGACCCTCGTTCCTGGTGTCGTCGGCGATCGAGGGACAGATCGACGCCGTGGCGATCCTGCCTGCGTTCGTGGCGGTCCTGGTGTGGGAGCGAGGTGATCCGGACCGGCGAGCGCTGATCGCCGGACTGCTGATCGGCGTCGGCGCGGCGATCAAGACGGCCCCGTTCCTGATGGTCCTCGCCCTGATCCCCACGGCCGTCTCCAGGCGGGAGATGCTGCGGGTCGTCGCGTGGGCGGCGGCCGTGCCGGCGGTGCTGCTGCTGCCGTTCGCGATCGCCGATCCGTCGGGCACCCTCGCAAGCCTCCGGTACGGTGGGTTCCCGGGTGCGGGGGGACTGAACCTCGTGCTCCAGCCCGGCCTGGCACGGCACTATCTGGGCGACTACGACCTGGCGTCGGCGAACCACGCGCTGCAGTCGTTCGGCTGGGTCCTCACCGCGGCCGGTGTGGCACTGGCCTCGGTCATGGCGTTCCGCGCGCGTCTGCCGGCCACCCGGGCGGCGGCCCTCCTGTGGCTCGTCGTGTACGCCACGGGCGTGAACTGGTATCCGCAATACCTCGCCTGGGGCGTCCCGTTCCTGATCGTGGCCGGGTACGCCCTGCCCGTCGCGCTCGCCGAGCTGGCGCTCCTGCCGACGCTCCTGATCGCTTACCGCGATCGCCTCCCGTCGGGGTTGGTCCCCGGCTCCGACGTGGCGGTGCCGATCTACGTCGCGATCATGGACGCCCTGTGGCTGACCGCGGCGATCGCCGCGGTCGTGATGCTGTGGAACCTCCGGTCAGGTCGTGGGCGCGCCCACCGCAACGACGCGGCGACAGGCGGGATGCGGAGGCGTATGCTGCGGGCCACATAACCGAATACCGCGCGTCGCGTGGGCGAAGTCCGGTCAGATTCCGGCGCTGTCCCGCAACTGTAGGTCCGCCGCCGTCGGCAGACGGAGCGTGGACGAGCCAGGTCGCCCCACCGACGCCGGCTGGACGAACCTCCGAGGTCAGAGGGGACGCAGCCGCCGGACCGTCACGCTCGAGGTCCTGCCGCCGACCCTCCGTTCCCACGGAGGGTCGTTCCACATCCGGGGCGCGTGAGACGCCCCAGGAAGGGGTGGCAGATGTTCCTCGCAACCTCGTCGCAGGCTCGCGGCCTGCGTCGTCGTCGCCGCGCTGCTGGCGGCGATCCCGCATCCGGCCGGCGCCGTCACGCCGAACCGCCGAGCGCGCCCTGGAGGGCAGCTCCTACATCGTGGCGCAGCAGCGGGCGAACGGCGCGATCTGCGCGTTCTCGTGCGTGGGCTCCACCGCCGATGCCGTCCTCGCGCTGGTCTCGGCGCGCACCGCCCCGGGGCCGGTGCAGGAGGCGCTCGCCTACCTCCGCCGTCAGGTCCAGCGCGGTGCACGTCGACGGCCTGGGTCTGCGGGCGAAGGTGGCCATGGCCGCCGTCGCCGGAGGGGCGAACCCGCGTGCGTTCGGGGGCGTGAACCTCGTGCGGACGATCACCGGCAGCGAGGGCGGCGACGGCCACTACGGCGACGCGGCCGTCTTCGATCAGGCGCTTGCGATGCTGGCCCTGCAGGCGGCCGGCGTCAGGCCCTCCGCCGCCGCGCGGACCTGGCTGGCTGCGGCGCAGTGCGGGGACGGGGGCTGGCAGTACGACGAGCCCGCGGCTCCCGGCGACAACCAGCACTGCTTCGACGCCGACGCCCCGGACCCCGGTGACTTCTTCACGTCGGACTCGAACACCACGGCGCTCGCGATCCAAGTGCTGCGCGCCGGGTCCGCCGTGGAGGAGGGGCTCGCGTTCCTGCCCACCCTGCGCGACGGCACGGCCGGATGGGGGTACTCGCAGTGCTGCACGTCCACGGACCTGAACTCGACGGCGCTGGTGATCCAGGCGTACGTGGCCGCCGAGGTCGCGGTGCCCGAGGGCGGCTTCGTGGCGCTGCGCCGGTCGCAGCTGGCCTGCGGCGCGTGGCCGTATCAGCCGGGCGGCGTTGCCGACATCGGCGCCACGATCGGCGCGATCCTCGGGATCCTCCGCCAGCCGCTGCCGGTGGCGCCCCGCAGTGCCACCTCGCCCACGCCCCCGCCGGAAGCGTGCGGGTGACCTGATGCGGCGACGGCTTGCGATCCTCTCGCTCATCCTGGGGCTGGCGCTCGCGGCGCCGGCCCTGGGCGTCGTCGGCACGCCGCTGGCGTGCGCCGCCACCGATCAGCGCGCCGCCCTGGTGGTGGACACCGGCGGTCAGGCCCGGTCGTACTGCGTGGCGCTCGGCGCGGACGCCGTGAGCGGCACCGAGCTGATCCGCCTCGCCCACGACCAGTACGGGCTCGACTACCGCCTCGGGTTCGGCGGCCGCGCCGTCTGCCGGCTGTTTGGCGTGGGGGTGGACGGCGGCGACTGCTTCGGCGCCTATCCGGACTTCTGGGGCTACTGGCACGGCGACGGAGGCGGAGGCTGGACGTGGGCGAGTGGGAGCGCTGCGGACTGGTCGGTGGAGGCCGGCGACGTCGAGGGCTGGCAGTGGGGTCCGGGTCAGGACGGTGCCACCCACGCGTCGCCCCCCGCGACGCGCGCGGAGGACGTGTGCGAGCCGACCGAGCCGGAGCCCTCACCCCCGCCGGACGGCGGGGGCGGCGGGAACGGCGGGAACGGTGGGAACGGCGCGGGCGGCGGCGGCTCGCCCGGCGGCGAGGACGCGGCCCCGGATCCGTCGTCGGATGGACCGTCGGGCGGCGGCGCCGATCGGGAGCCAACCGACCGGCAGCGTCATGAGGCCGGTCAGACCTCACCCTCACCCTCGGCCGTACCGTCGCCCACCGGAGCCCCCCCGGTCGTGCTGACCGCCGGCGAGGAACCCGGTGACGTCGGCGGCGGGGACGGCGTCGGTGCGGGGACGCTGATCGCGCTCGCCGCGGTGGTGGTCCTCGGAACCGCGGGCGCGCTCGCGCTGCGCCGGCGCCGGGCCGGGTAGGCGGGGCGCGTGCATCCCGGCGCGTGGATCGCCTGGGCGACCTGCGCGGGCATCGTGACGTTCACGACCACCGACCCGTGGTACCTGGCCGTCGTCGTCGCGGTCGCATGGTTCGTCTACGCCACGCATCGTGTGGACGGGCCGGCCGCCAGGTCGTTCCGCGTGTTCCTGCTGTTCGGCCTGACGACGATGCTGGTGCGCACGGCGCTCGTCCTGTTCACGACCGTGAACCTCTCGAACGTCGTGTTCTACCTGCTGGAGGGCGCCAGGCTGGGCGTCATCCTCGTGGTCTTCGGAACGTTCAACGCGGTCACGGACCCCTTCGGCGTGCTGCGCCTGGCGCCCCGGCGGTTCCACGAGCCCGCGCTCGCCGCGGCGCTCGCGCTCTCGATCGCGCCGCGCACGATCGTCGCCCTCTCCCGCGTCCGGGAGGCGCAGGCCATGCGGGGGATCGAGGTGCGGCGCCTTCGGACCCTCCCCGCCCTGCTGGTCCCGGTGCTGGAGACCGGGATGGAAGAGGCGCTCACCCTCGCCGAGAGCATGGACGCGCGCGGGCACGGCCGGGGCCGGCGATCGCGGTACCGCCCCCAGCCATGGACGGTGCCGGGCGTCATCACCGTGCTGTCCAGCCTGCTGGCCGCGGGCGTGTTCCTCGCGGCGAGCGCACGCGGAGCCGGCGGCCTTCATCCCAGCACCGATCCGCTGGTCCTGCCGGTCGCGTCGCCCGTGCTGGTGGGCGCGATCGCTCCTGCTGGCGCTGCCCGGTCTGTTCCCCAGACAGGTCGAGCCATGAGCGTCGCGCTCGCGCTCGACCGCGTCTCGTTCACCTACCCGGAGGGCGGCGCGCCGGCGCTCGACGACGTCACCCTCGAGGTTCGCGAGGGGGTCTTCGCGTTGGTGACCGGCTCCACCGGCGCCGGCAAGTCCACGTTGCTGCGGACCGCGAACGGACTCGTGCCGCACTTCACGGGCGGCTCGTTCGCGGGCCGCGTCCGTGCGGAGGGCCGCGACACGCTCGAGCACGCGCCGCGTGACCTCGCCGACGCCGTCGCCTTCGTCCCGCAGGATCCCGCGGCCTCGTTCGTGCTGGACCGCGTCGAGGACGAGCTCGCGTACGCCATGGAGAACCTGGAGGTGCCGCCCCAACGGATGCGCCGGCGGGTCGAGGAGGTGCTGGACCTGCTCGGGATCGAGGTCCTGCGCGGCCGGAGCGTCCGGTCGATCTCGGGCGGCGAGCGCCAGCGCGTCGCGATCGGGGCCGCGCTGGCGGCCGGCCCGCGCCTGCTGGTCCTGGACGAGCCCACGAGCCAGCTCGATCCCCAGGGTGCAGAGGACGTGCTGGCGGCCCTGCAGCGACTGGTCCACGACCACGGCATGACCGTGCTGCTCGCCGAGCACCGGTTGGAGCGCGTCGTCGGATTCGTGGATCTCGCCGTCGGCGTCCGGGACGGCCGCGTCGACGTCGGAGCGCCGGCCGACGTCCTGTCCCGGATGGACGCCGGTCCTCCCGTCGCGCGGCTCGGGCGTCTCGCCGGATGGGATCGCCTGCCGCTCACGGTGCGCGAGGCCCGCGCGGCGCAGATCCGTCCGGTGGGTCCGCCCCCGCAGCACTCGGCGCCGGCGCCGGGAGATGCGCTGTTGGTGGCTCGCGGGCTCGCCGCCGGCTACGACGACCACGAGGTCCTGCGCGGCGTCGACCTCCGCATCCACCAGGGCGAGATCGTGGCGATCATGGGCCGCAACGGCGCCGGGAAGAGCACGTTGCTGCGCTGTCTCTCGGGAGCCATGACGCCGACCCGCGGGGCGGTGGCGGTGCCGGCGCACCCGCCCCGCCCCGGCGTGGACGTGGCCCTGTGCCCGCAGGAGCCGGAGAGCGTGCTCTTCAACGAGACGGTCGAGGACGAGATCCGCGCGACCCTCGCCGCGCGACGTCCCGCCTCGGGCGGCCAACCGGATCCTGCCGGGATCCTGGCCGATGTCCTGGACCGCTTGGGCATCGGCTCGATCGCCCGCCGGCATCCACGCGACACCTCGGCGGGGCAGCGCCTGCTGGTGGCGACGGCGGCCGTCGCGGCGACCGGCGCGCCGCTCCTGCTCCTGGACGAGCCCACGCGCGGCCTCGACCCCGACACGAAGGAGCGCCTGGGCGGATTCCTCACGTCGCACGCCGAGCGCGGCGGCGCCGTCGTGCTGGCGACCCACGACGTCGAGCTCGCCGCGGCCGTGGCTACGAGGGTCGTGATGCTGGCGGGCGGCGAGGTGATCGCCGACGGCTCACCGGGCCACGTGCTGGGCGACTCGCACGTGTTCGCACCGCAGATGACGCGGGTCTTCGGGCCGGGTTGGCTGACCCCGGAGCAGGTCGCGGAGGCGATGGCGTGAGGCCCTCGCCGCTGCGGATCGGGGTGCTCGTCGCGGCCAACGTCCTGGGCCTGTTCGCCTTCGTCTGGCCGTTCGTGCTGCCGCTCGGCGGCGATGCGACGCACGAGATCGACGCCCCCGTGATCCTCGCCGATTGCTGGTGCTGCTCGGCGCCGTGCTGTTCGTCGAGCTGGGACGCGGCGGCCTGGGGCCGAAGGCCGTCGCGCTGATCGGCGTGCTGGGCGCCGCGATGGTGGCGCTGCGCCTGCCGGGCTTCGTCGCGGGCTTCAGCGCGATGTTCATCGTGGTGCTGGTGGCGGGCAACGCGTTCGGGCCCGGGTTCGGGTTCCTGCTCGGCGCCCTCGGGACGTTCGCGAGCGGGCTGTTCCTGGGCGGCCTCGGGCCGTGGCTGCCGTTCCAGATGGTGGCGGTGGGCTGGATGGGGATGGGCGCGGGCATGTTGCCGCGGAGTCCCGCGACGTCCTGGCGCGTGCGGATCGGCGCGCTGGCCGTCTACGGGTTCGTGGCCGGCTATCTGTTCGGCGCGATCATGAACCTGTGGGTGTGGCCGTTCCTCACGGTGGGATCGACCCTGAGCTGGGACCCGGACGCCGGCGCCGTGACGAACCTCCGGCACTACCTCACGTACTACGCGGCGACCTCGTTCGGATGGGACACGTTCCGCGCGGTCGGCGATGCCGCGCTGGTCATCGCGCTCGGTCGGCCGCTGCTGGGCTCGCTCGATCGCGCAGCCAGGCGCATGCGGCTCGACGTGCGGACCGGCGACGATCAGCCGACGGTGATCGACCGGACGGCGGCCGTGGAGATGAGGCCGACCGCGTCGTAGGAGCCGCTCTCCTCCGACCGTGCGAGGATGTGTCGTCGAGGGGGCGGTAGCTCAGTCGGTCAGAGCAGGGGACTCATAATCCTCCGGTCGCAGGTTCGAGCCCTGCCCGCCCCACTGCGAACGCGGCTTCCGTCACGCCGCCGCGCGCTCACGTTCTTGTCACCCTGATTCTCGGGCGCTCGTTTGTCGCGTATCTCGGCCGGGAACGGCTCGAGGTATGCGATGGACGATCCGTGATTCCGTATGGGCGCACCAACCAACCCACATGATCGAGGTCGAGATCAGTCCGGCCGCCCCACCCGAGCGCGAGGAGGTCGAGGGCTTCCTGGCCGCGGTCGAGCCGTTCCTGTCGAAGGGGGCCATCGGCAGGGTGGTCCTGAACGGAGAGAACCTGCGACCGGCAGGCAACGTCGTGTCCTATCCGGAACTGGCCCTGCCGGTTCGCTACGCGGCGGCGCGGTGCCGGTCGGCCGCATCACCTCCAGACCGCGGGCGGTGGGCCACGAGCGAGACCGGCGCCACGCCTCTTTGGGCCGCCGAGTCCGGGGCTGACCGCGGGTCCGCGGACGAGCGGAGCGAGACCGCCGGGGCCGCCTCGCTCGTCGCCGATGCCGGCCTCGGCGCCTAGGGTCCTCGAAGGCGTATCGGCCGTCGCGACCGGGGATCAGCCGACCGCGTGGCCCCGATCTTCCAGCTCAGGTTCGATCGATGCGAGGTCGAGCAGGAGCGAACGGCGCCCCGCGGCGTCCAGGACATCGTGCTCGACGTCGGCGCGGACCTCGCGATCGCTGAACCAGTCGTAGGCCCCGTACCGGAAGCCGACCGCGGCCTCCTTCGCCTCGAGCTCGCCGCAGTGCGAACAGATCGGGATGCACCGGCAGGCTCGGACCCGGGACCCGACGGGCTCGTCATCCTCGAACGAGCGGAGCGGCCCCGCGCACCGGGGGCAGACGCCGTGGTCGATGTCGTGCAGGAGGGCCGCGAGCGCGTGCCCCAGCGGCCCGGCCTCGACGGCCCCGTGCTGGTCCAGATGGCGCTCGAGCTCCGCCTTCAGGCACTGCGCCCGGAAGGCGTGAGCGCCCACCCTCGATGGTTCGGAAGCCATATCGTGTTCCCCCTCGGTCCTGGATCGGTCCCGGCTCGGTCCTGGGACCGACCGGTCCACCGTAGCGCAACCGACCGGCCCCCAACATCCCGCGGACGAGGGTCGGCGAACCGGCCGACACGCCCCCCGGCCAACGACCCCGGCCGAACGGCTTCCCATCCCGAGCTGCGCGCCCGCCGTACTCCACACCACGAGTGACCGAACGTCGTTCGTGCGGGTCTGAAGGACGGATGCCGCGATTCTGCGCGGGGACATAGGATGGGTAGCTCGATGATGCATGTCCGTCGGTCCGGGTCTGCTGCTGCGCGCGCTGTGGCGTGCCTGCTCGCCCTGTTCTGCCTCAGCTCGCTTGGTCCCGCTGCCGTTGCCCGGGGCGCCGAGGAGCAACTCGACTTCATCGGGACCTTCGGGGGACCTGGCCACGCCGAGATGTACCCCTCCGGCATGGAGATCGCGGCGGACGGCTGGATCGCGGTGGCCGACACCGGGAATCACCAGGTCGCGGCGTACGACGCGGCCGGCACCCAGATCTGGCGCATCGGGGCGTTCGGGAACGGGGCGGGGGAGTTCGACCATCCCCGGGACGTCGGCATCGACAGTGCGGGCAACGTCTACGTCGCCGACACCGGCAACTCCCGGATCGTGAAGCTCGACACTGCAGGCGGCTGGCTGGGCACGTTCAGGGGGCCGGACAGCGATCGGCTGGGCACCCCGATGGGCGTCACCGTCACGGACGACACCGTGTACGTCGCGGACGCCTCCCGCCGGCGAGTGCGGCTCTACTCCCTCGGCGGGACGCAGCTGGAGGTGATGTCCTCCACCGACGAGTGCCAGTTCTCCCAGGTCAGGGATGCCGACGCCGACGCGCAGGGCAACGTGTACGTGGCCAACTACACGAACAACGACATCCTCAAGCTGAGCTCCGACGGGGAGTGCCTCAGGACCTGGGGCACGAAGGGGAACGGCGCCGGTCAGTTCAAGAACCCGTACGGGGTTCGCGTCGCCACCGATCCCGTGCTCGGGACCCAGGCCGTCTACGTCGCGGACTCCAACAACAACCGCATGCAGGAATTCCGGACCGACGGCGACTTCGTCGCCCAGGTCGGCCAGCTCGGGGATCCGGACGAGCCGGGGACCCTGTTCGGACTCCGTCGGGTGGCCGTGGCGCCGAACGGAGACCTGTGGGCCGCGGACATGTGGGCCTGGCGGCTCGAGCGCTGGAACCGAACGGCCTCCGGGTACACCTACGTGCAGACGATCGGTGGCACGGGCCCCCCGCTCACCGATTCGGCCGTCTTCAACGAGGTGCGCGGGCTGGACTTCGACGACACCGGCACGATCGTCGCGATGGACACGATCAACGAGCGGCTCGTGCGGATGACCAAGCAGGGGGGGATCATCGACGCCTGCGGGGAGCGCGGATGGGACCCCGGTGAGTTCAACTGGCCGCGAGGGATCGCGGTCGACGACGCCACCGGCGACATCTGGCTGGCCGACACGAAGCAGTCCCGTCTCCAGGTGGTGCGCCCCGATTGCCACAACGGGGTGTTCGTGGGGTCGATCGGCACGAACCTGGGGCAGTTCGACTGGCCGGCCTCGGTCGCGATCCGTCAGACCGACCGGATCGCGTTCGTCGCCGACACGAACAACGGCCGCGTCGTGGCCTACGACGTGGCCACGAAGTCGCCGCTCGGAACCTACGGCGGTCTCGTCGACCCCAGCGGCGTCGACGTCGATCCCGTCTCCGGCCACGTCCTCGTCGCCGACACGGGCAACGACCGCATCCTGGAGCTGCACGCCACCGCGGGAGGGTCGTTCTCGCTCGTGCGCACGCTCACGGCCAACCTCGACGGTCCCGAGGGCGTCTCGTCCGACGTCACCGGTCACACGTTCGTCGCCGACACGCAGAACGACCGGCTCGTGGTGTTCGCTCCGGACGGCTCGCTGCTCGAGACCGTGACGGGGCCGACGCCGTTCGACCAGCCGGCGGAGGTGGCGGTCGACCCGACCGGCCGCGTGTTGGTGGGCGACACGCTCAACGACCGGATCCAGGTCTACGCGTATCCGTCGACGGGCGGGACGGTGGGGGCGCAGCGGGTGGTGGCCGCGCAGAGCCCGATCGCCTTCACCTTCCTCCCCGACGGACGGGTCGTCTACGGCGATCGCCTGAACGGCGAGATCCACCTCCGCTCGGCGAACTGGAGCAGCGACACCCTCGTGTGGGACGTCTCCAACCTGGTCAAGGACGGGGACGGGGGGATCCTCGGCGTGGCGGTCCATCCGGGGTTCCCGGCCGTGCCCAACATCTACGTCACGGCCACCCGTCTCGTGAAGGGCGTTGCCAAGCTGCAGATCCTGCGGATCAAGGTGAACGGGGCCGGCGTCGGCACGCAGCAGCGGGCCATCTTCACCCTGAAGGGAGCCACGACCCGCATCGGCGGACGTCTGCAGTTCGGCCCCGACGGGAAGCTGTACGCGAGCGTCGGGGACATCGGCTCATCCGGTGTGGCGCAGCGGTTCGCCGATCCGCACGGCAAGGTGCTCCGGATGAACGCGAACGCCACGATCCCCTCGGACAACCCCGTGGCGGGGAGCCGCGTCTTCGCTCGTGGCGTCCGCAACCCGCTGGGGGCGGACTTCGAGCCGGAGACCGGTGTCCTATGGAACACCGATTCGGCCGCCACGTGCAACGACGAGGTGAACCGCGTGTTGCCCGACGCCAACCTGGGATGGGGCGCGGCGTCCTCGTGTTCGACGCCGCCGGCGGCGCCGCTGAACACGAACCAGAGCGGCCCGGCCCCGACGCTGCCGGCGTTCTGGTGGGGAACGCAGCTCGGTGTGCGCGGGATGAGCTTCTGCGACGGCTGCGATCTGGGTCCCACGATCGACGGGGCGCTCCTGGTGGCGGCGGCCGGTGGGAAGCAGATCCGTGCGCTCACGCTGAACCCGCAGCGGGACGCCGTGACGAGCGACACTGCGATCTACTCGCACGTCGCCGGCGTGATGTCCGTCGAGTCGGCGCCCAACGGCGCGGTCTACTTCAGCGACACCACCGGGATCTGGCGGCTGGAGACGACCTAGAGCGGCGCGACCTCGTCGCCCACGCGGGCGACGCCGGGCGTCTCCACCTCCGCGTACATCCCGAAGGGCAGGCCGGGCCCGTCCTCGTCCTGCATCACGCCGCGGTACCGGTTGATCGTCCTCAGGGTGTCGAGGTCCTTGAGGCCGGTCGCGGGATCCTGCGTCGTGACGACGCATCGCGGCACCGGTCCGGCGACCCGCACGACGGCCTCGCCCACGTGGACCTGCCGGCCGTCCCAGGCATCCTCCTCGTGGGGCGCGGCGCAGCCCTCGATCTCGAGCAGCATGCGGAACCGGCGGGCGTCGGGATCCGCGTCGCGACCCGCCTGCCTGCCCAGCTCCGAGACGCTCTCGGCGGAGACGATCGTGAGGTGGTGGACGTCCGTCCCGTCGCCGGCCCGGTCCACCCTGGCCAGCCGGATCGGGCGGCCCGCGTACGCCGACAGGGCCTCGGCGAACGGGCCATCGACGGAACGGGCGCCCACCGGGCGTCCGTAGAAGTCGGTCTGGATCGGCTGCCCCGACGCCACGGCGTCGTCCTCGATCGAGCTGCCGTCGGGGAACAGGAGCGTGAGGCGCTCGGTGTCGGGGTCGTATCGCGAGGCGATCCGCACGAGCGGGCCGAACGCCGACCCGGTCACCAGCCGCCCCCATGGATCCGCCAGGTAGAAGAGGCGGTCCCCGGCGACCCCCGACTCCTCCAGCCGGACCTCCTCGGGATGCTGCAGCGCCAGGGACTTCACCGGCGCGATCGAGATCCGACGGAGACGAGGCATGCCGGAGAAGACGGTACCGGATGCGGGGTTTACCGATGTCACGCGAAGGTCGTACCATCGAACCTCCCGGGCCTGATTGGTCCCGGCTCTCGAGCGAACCGCACACGAGGTGCCGCAATGACCGAGAAGGAATCGTTCGAACACGACGAGGTCGTGTCCGGTCTGTTGGATCTGCAGCGCCGGCTGCGCGGCGGCGACCCGGCCGGCGTCGATGCCCCCACGAAGGCGCCGCCCGCACGCGGTCCGGTCCGTACGGACGAGGAACGTCGCACGGCGGAGCGGCCTGCCGAGACGGTCACGGTCCGCGAGTCCGACGTGAGCGTGCTCATGTCGCCCTCGACCGAGCCGCGGACCGGGCCGCCGCCCGCCGCGCCCGCCCGGCCGGAGCGCTTCGCCCCCGTCACGCAGCTGCCCACCACCGCGGCCGGGGACGACCGTGTGGCGGCCCTAGCACAGCGGCTGAGCCGCCTCGAACAGGATCTGTCGGGGGTGCTCGGGTCCATCGAGTCCATCAAGGGTGACGTGGCGGTGTCGCTGGCCACGGACGTCGATGCGCGCATGATCGCGGTTCAGCGGGAGGTCGAGGCGCGGGCGGCTCGCCTCCTGAACGAACGCATGGACACGATCTCCGCCCGCGTGTCGGGCGAGCTCGGCGAGCAGCGCCGAGACATCGCGGAGATCCTGGAACAACGGATCAGGAACATGGAGGCCGCCCTGCGCGACACGATCCGCGAGGCGGCGGAGTCGGGCGTCGACCCCGACGATCCGCAGGAGTAGGTCCACCGGCAGGACGCCGCGGAACGCGTGGTAGCGTCGGCGACATGCCCGATCGCGACCCGCCCGAGCCGCTCGCGCCATCGGCCGAGTCCTCGCGCGAGGCGGATCTCACGCGCTGGTGGCTCGCCGCCTCGGTGGTCGGCATCCTTACCGGCGCCGCTCTTCGGATCGGCGGTTCGCCGGACGCCGCGAACGTGGCATGGGGCGTCACCACGGCGGTGGGCATCCTTCCGCTCGCCTGGGAGACCGTTCAGGGACTGATCCATCGCCGGGCGGGCGTGGACCTCATCGCCCTGCTCGCGATGGCCGGATCGCTGGCGGTGGACGAGTACCTCGCCGGTGCGGTGATCGCACTGATGCTCTCCAGCGGGCAGGCCCTCGAGGCGTACGCGGACCGGCGGGCCCACCGGGAGCTGAGCTCCCTGCTGGAGCGCGCGCCGCAGCGCGTGAGCCGCTACGAGGACGGCGAGCTGCGGAGCCGCCCGATCGAGGAGGTGCGTCCCGCCGATCGCCTCTTCGTGCGGACCGGCGAGGTGGTGCCGGTGGACGGCGTGTTGTTGGGTCCGGGCGTCTTCGACGAGAGCGCGCTGACCGGGGAGTCGCGGCCCGTCGAGCGGCAGGCCGGCGAGCAGGCTCGATCCGGGGCCGTGTGCGCGGGTCCGGGGTTCGATCTGCGCGCCATCGCGACCGCCGCCCAGAGCACCTACGCCGGGATCGTCCGCCTGGTGAACGAGGCGCAGCGGCAGCGGGCGCCGTTCGTCCGCCTCGCGGACCGGTACGCGCTGATCTTCATCCCCGTCACACTCGTGATCGCCGCCGGTGCCTGGGTCATCACGGGCGAGGCCGTACGTGCGCTGGCCGTCCTGGTGGTGGCCACGCCGTGCCCGCTGATCCTGGCGGCGCCGATCGCGATCGTGGCCGGGATCAGCCGCGCCGCCCGCCGCGGCATCATCGTGAAGGGCGGCGGCGCGCTGGAGACGCTCGGCCGCGGGCGGGTGCTGCTCTTCGACAAGACCGGGACGCTCACCGCCGGGGTGCCCAGGGTCGCCGATATCGAGGTGCTCGAGACGATCGACGCCGACGAGCTGCTGCGGCTCGCGGCCTCGCTCGATCAGGTCTCCGTGCACGTGCTGGCGACGGCGATCGTCGGCGTCGCCCGGGAGCGTGGCCTGGAGCTGGTGTTCCCGTCCGACGTCGAGGAGGAGCACGGCTCCGGGATCCAGGGCAAGGTCGGCGACCGGCTCGTGTCGCTCGGCAAGGCGTCGTACGTCTCGCGGGGAAGGCCGATGCCGTCGCGCGCCCGCGACGTGCGCCGGCGCAGCGCCATCGAGGGCGCGAGCTGCGTGTTCGTCGCCGTCGACGGGGACCTCGCGGGGGCGATCGTCATCGACGACCCGATCCGTCCCGACACGCCCAGGGTCATCCGGATGTTGCGACGCGCCGGCATCGCCCGGATCGTGATGGTGACCGGCGACCATCCGGACGTGGCGGACTCGGTCGGCATCGCGCTCGGCGTGGACCGCGTGCTGTCTGAGCGCGACCCCGCCGACAAGGTGGCGGCCGTCGAGGCCGAGCGCGCCGAGGGCGTGACGATCATGGTGGGCGACGGCATCAACGACGCGCCGGCGCTCGCCGCGGCCGACGTCGGCGTGGCCATGGGGGCTCGGGGTGCGACGGCCTCGAGCGAGGCCGCCGACGTGGTGCTGATCGTGGATCGCCTCGATCGGGTCGCCGATGCCATGACGATCGCGAAGCGATCGCGCTCGATCGCGCTCCAGAGCGTCGTGGCCGGGATGGGGATGTCGTTCGGGGCAATGTTCTTCGGGGCGTTCGGTCTGCTGACGCCGGTCGCCGGGGCGCTCGTACAGGAGGCGATCGACGTGGCGGTGATCCTCAACGCGCTCCGGGCGCTGCGCGGCGACCGAAGCGGGCCGCGGGCCTCCGGCCCGGCCGTCCAGGTGGGGGAGCGATTCCGCGCGGAGCACCGCGAGTTCGCCCCGGAGCTGCAGCGGATCCGGACGGTCGCCGACCGGCTCGGCACGCTGTCGCCGCAGGAGACCAGGGTCGAGCTCGCGGAGGTTCGGACCTTCCTCCTGGAACGGCTGCCGGAGCACGAGGAGGAGGAGGAGAGCGTCGTCTATCCCGTGGTGGCGGAGCTGATGGGAGGCGAGGATCCCATGGGCTCGATGGCCCGGGCTCACCTGGAGATCAGCCATCTGGGCCGCGTGTTCGAACAGCTCCTCGCAGACCTGCCCGAGGAGGGTCCGGAGCCGGAGGACCTCATGGATCTGCGCCGCGTCCTCTACGGTCTCCACGCGATCCTGCGACTGCACTTCGCCCAGGAGGAGGAGGCCTACACGTGGCTCGCCTCCGGCGAGGAGGACCCGGTTCCGGCCCGGTAGGCGCGGTGCCCGCGCGATCAGCCGCGGTCGGAGGCGTCCACGCGGTCGTCCACCGGAGCCCCGGACAGGTACACGCGGAACGACGCGCCGCCGCCCGGCCGGTCCTGGACCCAGGCGCGGCCGCCGTGCAGCTCCGCGAAGCGCGCGACGAGCGTGAGCCCCACGCCGACGCCGGGGGAGTGCTCCGACGGCGACGAGGGTCCCTGCCGGAACGGCTCGAAGATCCGCTCCCGTACGTCCTGGGGCACCCCGGGGCCGTCGTCCTCGACGACGATCAGCGCCCCCTCGCCCATGGGCTCGACGCGGACCCAGAGCTGGGCCTCCGGCGGCGTGTGGCGGGCCGAGTTCGTGATCAGGTTCTCCACGATCCGCTCCACCTTGGCGGCGTCGACCGGGATCGTGACCGGCTGGACCTCCAGGTTCACCCGGCGCTCCGAGATCAGGTCCGACTCGCCCACCAGGTTGCGGATCAGCGCCCCCAGGTCCGTCGGACGAAGCGACGGCTCGACGATCCCGCGGGAGAGGCGGTCTAGGTCCAGGAGATCGTTCACCAGCCGATCGAGCTTGCGGGCGTTCACCGCGATCCGCCGCGCCATGTCGTGGGTCTCGTCCGGTCGCATCTCCAGATCGTCGCGTCCCATCGTGATGGCCAGCCCGAGGATCGCCGCGAGCGGCGTCCGCAGATCGTGCGAGACGGCCTGCAGGAACGTGTTCTTCATGTCGTCGAGGTCTCGGAGCTTCTGCGCCGTCTCCCGCTCCACGGCGAGATCCTGTTCGAGCTGCTCGGTCCGCTTCTGCTGCGTCACGTCGACGAGCACGCCCTGCCAGAACCGCGCGTTGCCCTCCTCGTCGGTGATCAGGGAGGACTGGTCGTGGACCCACACGAACCGGCCGTCCTTCGCGATCATGCGGTACTCCGAGCTGTGGACGCCGTCGGCGTCGACGTGCTCGTTGCGGTTGTTGTCCTCGGGGTGGACGATCTTGCTCCACAGGTCGGGATCCGCGTACCACTCCTCCGGGGTGTAGCCGAGGACCTCCGTCGTCTGCGGGCTGATGTAGATCGCCGGATCGGGGCCCTCCAGCGCGTCGATGTACGTGATCGCCGGCGTGTGCTCCACCAGGGCGCGGAACCGGGCCTCCGCCTCGGATAGGCGGTGCAGCGCCTGCTTCTCGGCGGTGACGTCGAACATCACGCCCTGCCAGAAGAGCGGTGCGCCGCTCTCGTCGTGCACCAGGCGGGCTTCGTCCCGGAACCACACGACTCGGCCGTCCCGGGCCACGGACCGGTACTCGGTGCTGAACGGCTCGCCCGTGGCCTCCGTCCTCGCGTTCTCGGCGCGCACCCGCTCCCGGTCATCGGGGTGCATGGTCTCGTACCAGAGGTCCGGGTGCTCGATCCACTCGGCGGACGTCACGCCCAGGACCTCCTCGATGCGTCTGCTGATGTACATCGTCATCAGCTCGTTGCCGACGACCGGCTCGGAGTACACGACCACGGGCAGCTGCTCCACCAACGAGTGGTAACGGGCCTCGGTCTCGGCCGCTCGGGTCTCGACCTCGCGCTGGCCGGTGACGTCGACCATGATCCCCTGCCAGAACAGCGGTTCGCCGGCGTCGTCGCGGACGAGCACGGCCTCGTCGTGGAACCAGACCTCGCGGCCGCTCCGGTGCAGCATCCGGTAGTCCTCGGCGAACGGGCCGCCGGTGGCGGAGACGTGCTCGAACGCGGCCCGCACCCTCGCGCGATCTTCCGGATGGAACTGGCGGGCCCAGGCCACCGGGTCGTCGATCCACTCCTCCGGCGTGAAGCCCAAGATCTTGTAGACCTGCGGGCTGATGTAGAGCAGCCTCCCCGGCTCTCCCGCCGGGCCGTCTACGCCCTCGATGTAGACGATGGCCGGCAGCCGCTCCACGACGTTACGGAACCGCGTCTCGGCCTCGCGCCGCTGCTCCTCGAGGTGCTTGGTCTGGGTCACCTCGACCATCAGGCCGCGGATCCGATACGGCCGCCCGTCCGCGTCGCGGATCACGTGCCCGAGGTCGCGCAGCCACACGGTGGAGCCGTCCTTCGCGAGCATCCGATACTCGATGTCGAACGGGGTGCCGTCGGTCGCGGCGGTGACGAACTCGCCCACCGTCCGCCGCCGATCGTCGGGATGGAGGTGGTCGGCCCAGAAGTCGGGCTGGGAGATCCACTCGCTCGGGTCGTGGCCCAGGATCTCCGCGGCACCCTCGCTGACGAAGAGCCACTCGTAGGAGCGCGCGTCCGCCTCCCAGACGATCGCGTCCAGGTCGGCGATCAGGCTGCGGACGCGCCGGAGCTCGCTACCGGGAACGCTCATGGCAGTGGAGGGGCTCATGACGCGTGGACACATCTGGACCGAGGGTGATCACGATGCCAGCGCCCCGCCGTCCGCACGAGGATCCGAGCCGACCTCGAACGTTCCGTCGTCGAGGATCCGGATCGCGTGGGCGTGGCCGAGCTCGCCGGAGGGTCCGGGCAGGACCTCCAGGCGGAAGCCCGCCGCCGCGAGTCCCTCGAGCACGGCCGGAGGGACGGCGTCCTCCGCCACGATCAGCTCGTCGCCCTCGTCCAGGCCGCCCACCAGCCATCTCGGAGCCGCCAGGGCGGCGGCGGGCTCCATCCCCAGGTCGGCGATGCGGACCAGGTTCGTCGCGTTGATCTGCGGCTGGCCGTGTCCGCCCATCGTCCCCAGGACCAGGGCGGGCCGGTCGCCGCGGTGGGCGAACGCCGGCATCAGCGTGTGGGCGGGCCGCTTGCCCGGCGCGAGGACGTTCGGGTGGTCGGGATCCAGGACGAACTGCGCGCCGCGGCTGTGCGCGAGGATCCCGGTTGAGGGCTCGAGGATGCCGGCGCCGAGGCCGTTGTACAGGCTCTGGATCAGGCTCACCGCGTTCCCGTCCGCGTCGGCGGTCACGAGGCCGACCGTGTCGCCGTGATGATGTGGGTGGGCCCCAGCCTGCGCCGGAGGACGGCTCGCGTCGCGAACCGCGTCGGTCAGGGCCGCGAGATGGCCGTCGTCGAGGAGCGTGGCCGGACCCACGCGCATCGCCTCCGGGTCGGCGAGGTGTCGGTCCCGATCCTCCCGCGCCGCCCGCACGACGAACGCGATGGCGGCGGCGTCGGGCCCGAGCGGGTCGGGGTCGACGCCGAGCCGCTCGATCGCTGCCAAGATCTCGAGGAGCACGAACCCCTGCGAGTTCGGCGGCACGACCCGGACGTCGAGATCGCGGTACCGCCCGGTGAGGGGTGCGACCAGCAGCGCGCGGTGGGAGGCGAGGTCCTCGGGCGTCATCGGTGAGCCGGCGGCGCGCAGGCCGTCCGCGTACCGCCGGCCGATCTCGCCTCCGTGGAGCGCCCCGGGATCCCGGGCGATCTCCTCCAGCGTGTCGCCGAGGGCCGGCTGCCGCAGTACGTCGCCGCGGGCCAGCGGCGCTCCGTCGGGGAAGAAGACCGAACGGATGCCGGGGTCGTCGGCGAGGTCGGGCGACTCCTGCAGCGTCTCGGCCAGCGCGCGCGAGACCGGGATGCCGTCGTGGGCACAGGCGATCGCGGTCGCCAGATGCCGGTCCCAGTCGAGGCGGGCGCCCTGGTCGCACAGCGCACGCCATCCGGCCACCGCGCCGGGCACCGTGATCGTGAACGGACCCCGGATCGGCATGACGCCGTGCGCAGCCCGGACCGCGTCGGGATCGATGCCGGCGGGAGCCGCGCCACTCGAGTTGATCGCCACGATCTCCGGCTGCTCGGAGCGTGCGACGAGGGCGAACAGGTCACCTCCGACCCCGCAGGCCTGCGGGTACACGACCGCCAGCGTCGCCGCCGCGGTCAGCGCCGCGTCCATCGCGTTGCCGCCCGACTCGAACGCCTCGGCGCCTGCGCGCGTCGCGGCGACGTGCGGGGTGGCGATGGCCCAGCGTCGGCCGGTGGCGGCGAGGTCCATGCCACCAGTGTGTCAGGCTGTGCCGGCATCAGCCCGAACCGGTCTTGGGGATGCCATCACTGCTGGCAGCCGGGGCACCACCACACGGATCGGGCCTGCGCGCCCAGCCGGCGGGTGCGGATCCGGGTGCCGCATCGGCGGCACGGCCGGCCGGCACGGTCGTAGACAGCGAGCCCGCCCGCCACGGTCTGGCGCCGCCAGCTCCCGAGGTTGGCGCGGAGCATGCGGGAGGCCGTGACGATCAGCTCGCGCCGAACGCCGGGGTCGACGTCCGCGAGCCGGCGGAACGGATCCGTCCGGGCGGCCCACAGCACCTCGCATCGGTAGACGTTGCCGACCCCCGACGCGACGCGCTGATCCAGCAGCGCCACGCCGACGGGCGTGGCGGGATCGAGCCGGTCCATGCGCGCGAGCGCGCCGTCGATGTCGGGGGTCGCGACGCACAGATCGGGACCGAGCGCGGCGAGCTGCGGATGTCGCGCCACGCCCCGCTCGTCCAGCAGCTCGATCACGGGGGCGTCGAAGCACACGGCCACCGACGCGGGCGTCTCGATCACCACGCGCGCTCGCGAGGCGTGTCGCCGCCAGCGCTCGCCGGGCCGGTACGTATGCCACGAGCCGGTCATCCGCATGTGGCTGTGCAGGATCGCGCCGTCGCCGAACCGGATCAGCAGGTGCTTGCCGCGGGCCTCGACGGACTCGATGCGCGAGCCGTCCGCCGGCGCCCGTCCGCGGACGCGCGATCCCTCGAAGCGTTCGAGCCGTTGACCCTCCAGCACGGTGCGGAGCGTCGCCGCGGTGCGATGGATCGTGTCACCCTCGGGCATGGGTCGAGGATACGGGCGGTATCGCTACGCAGCGGGCCGCGCGTCCTCCACGCGGTCGCCGCGTGGCAGGCCGACCAGCAGGGCGATCGGCGCCGCGAGGAGGACCCACATCGCCACGTCGAGTCCCGCCCGCTGCGCGAGCACACCGATGCCGATCGGGACGACGCGGGTCACGAGGCCCCCGATGTCGGAGATCGCGACCGCGGTCCCACTGGAGCCGGGGAACTCGTCGAAGAGCCGCGCCTGAGGGATCGCGTACCAGCCCGCCCGGAGCGCACCGAGCGTGCACAGGAGCGTGATCTTCCCGCCGATCCCGGACACGGCCAGGAACGCCGGATACGCGAGCAGCATCGCCGCCGCGCTCCACCGGAGCACCCGAAGCCCGTCCACGCGCCGCAACAGAGGGACCAGCAGCGCGTCGCCCACGAGCCCCGAGATGGCGAGGACCGTCACCGCCAGGGCGGCCGTCACCGGCGATGCGCCCGCGACGTCGACGAGGTAGAGCGCGAGGAAGCCAAGGAAGACGTCGCCGAGCAGGTCGGTGAGCTCCAGCAGGATCAGCCAGCGCCACACGGCGCCGCGGCGAAGCGAGCGGAGCCCCTCGCGGGCGACGTGCGTCAGGCGGTGCCCGTTCCCGGCCGGGAACCGGATCCGCGAGGCGCTCACCCAGACCGGGACGGTCAGCGCCGCCATGGCAACGAACACGGCTCGCCAGCCGAACCCCAGATGCAGCGCGACGGCCAGCAGCAGCGGTCCGACCACCGCACCGACCGACCCCGCCAGCACCCAGAGCGCCATGGCACGATCCCGATCGCCCGGTGCATCGTCCATCATCGTCGCCTGGACGAGGCTCACGAACGCGCCGGACGCCGGGGCGAAGATCGCGAAGGCCACCAGCAGCGGGCCGAAGCCGTCCGCGCCCGCCACGAGGAGGAGCGAGGCCGCGAACGCGAGACCTCCGACCAGCACCACGGCTCGACGCCTGCCGGTGTCGCCCAGGAGGCCGAGCACCGGCTGCACGAGCGAGCCCACGACGTCCGGCACCGTGATGAGCAGGCCGATCGCGACGTAGTCGAGCTGGAGGTCGCGTCGGATCAAGGGCCAGGCGGCCTCGCGCACTCCGAAGACGAGCTCGTCGAGCAGTTCGATCGCCAGGAAGGCGGCGACCGGTCCGAGGGCGGCTCGGGGGCGTCAGCCGAAGGGTCGGAGGGTGCGCATCCCGGACATGGTAGCCGTCCGTGGTCGTTCGGGAAACCGCCCCGGCGAGGTCAGCCGCGGCACGGTCAGCCGCGGAGCGTCAGCCCGCGATAGCCGTCGACGAAGCCCGCTTCGCGCAGGCCGTCGGCCAACGTCGACTCGCCGACCGGCACGCCGTCGATCCGCTGCAGCTCGATCCGGCGCAGGCGGCCGTCCTTCACCAGACCCGCGAGGGCGTCGACGAAGACGCCGGGGTCGCTGCCGAACGTGACCAGGGACCGCGCGCCCCGTTCGAGGAACGCGACCGGCCGCCCGTCGCCGATCACCACGAAGGCGCCCGCCGCGCGGGCCGGGCGTCCGGCGCTCGGGGGCCAGGGGAGCGCGGCGCCGTACGGCTGCGCAGGATCGGTGGCGGCCAGGACCAGCACGTCGGCGTCCCGGTCCTGGCCGGGTTCTCGAGCGGCTCGCAGGCGATCGACCGCGCCGGGGTGGGCGAACTGGGCGGCTCCCATTCCGGCGACGAAGTACCCGCGCCGCACCTTGCCCGACTCCTCCATGGTCTTCAGGACGCCGTACACGCCGGCGAATCCGCCGGGCACGCCCTCGGCGAGGACCGCCTCGCGCGTGACTACGCCGTAGCGATCCAGCAGCTGCATGGCGCGGGCGTGCGCGAGCTCGGTGGACATCGGCTCGGGGGCCAGCATCGGGGCGACGAGCGACCAGCGCCCGGCGGCCGACGGGGGACCGGTCCGCCGCAGGGCGCCGGGGCGAGGTCTGGTCCCGGCCCGCGGCGTCCGCGACGATCGCCGCGATCCCAGTGCGCGGAGCGGGGCCATGGTGTCGTTCGTGACCTCGCCGGCCCACACCAGATCCCAGAGGGCGCTCAGCACGGCACGCTCGTCGGCGACGCCGGCGCCCCGCATCAGGTCGGGCCAGAACGACGCGCCGTGCGCTCCCAGATGCTCCCGGAGCGCGCCGTGCAGCTCGCCGTCGGGACGGTCGTCGGGCGGGGCGGGGGCCAGCAGGCGAGCCTGGTCCCGGAAGCAGAGCGTGACCCGGCCGTCGTCGGCGCCCAGGCCTCCGGCGCCGATCCACACGACCTCGCCGGAGGCCGCCAGCGCGTCGAGATCGGCCGGCCGGTAGCCGCGGACGCGCGCCGGCAGCACGTCTCGTTCGAGGACCGACCACGGCACCGCCGCGCCCTGCAGCCGGGCGATCGCCTCGCCCAGGGCGTCGGAGGAGCCGCTCGGCCGTGCGGCGCCCTGCCAGGCTGGGAGGAACCGGCCGAGCGCCGCGGCGTCGACGGGCTCGACCTCGCGCCGCAGCGCGGCCAGCGACATCCGGCGGAGGCGCCGGAGGACCTCGACGTCGGACCACTCGCGCTCGACACCACCGGGACGGAACTCGCCGTGGGTGACGTGGCCGTCTGCCTCGAGCGACTCCAGCGCCCGCCGGACGCGGTCGCTCCCCGCGCCGAGCCGCGCGGCGACGGCGCTCGCGACGAACGGGGCATGCGTGCGCGCGTATCGCCACACGAGCCCCTCGAGCGGCGCATCCGTGGGCTCCGTGAACGTGCCCGGCAGGCCGAGCGGCAGCGTCACTCCGAGCGCATCCCGCAGCCGCGCGGCGTCCTCCACGGCGGCGAGGCGCTGCTCTCCGGCCACGCGCACGCGGATCGCCCGTCCCGATCCCAGGAGCTCCTCCACCCACCCCGCCACGTCGTGGGGTGACTCGGCGCGCGCCTCGATCTCCGGCTCGGCGAGGTCGCCGAGCGTTCGCAGCAGGTCGTGCACGTCGTCGACGTTGCGTGCGCCCCGGCCCGGTATCAGATGCTGCAGCGAGAGCTCGAGCTCGTCGAACGCGGCGGGGTCCAGCAGCTCGCGCAGATCCTCCGACCCCAGCAGGTCTCGGAGCAGATCGCGATCCAGGGCCAGCGCGGCGGCGCGACGCTCGGCGAGCGGCGCATCGCCCTCGTACATGTACACGCCGATCCAGCGGAACAGCAGCGACTGCGCGAACGGCGACGCGCGGTCGGTGTCCACGGCCACGAGCTTGGTCCGGCGCGACCGCAGGTCGGTCATCACCTCACGCAGGGCCGGGACGTCGAAGATGTCGCGCAGACACTCCCGGACGGTCTCGAGCAGCATCGGGAACTCCGGATGCCGCGCGGCGGCCGTGAGCAGGTCGGCCGCGCGCTGCCGCTGCTGCCACAGCGGGGTGCGCTGTCCGGGCCGGCGCCGCGGCAGGAGCAGCGCTCGCGCGGAGGCCTCGCGGAAGACCGAGGCGAACAGCGCGGTGCCGGGGAGCACCTTCACGACCTCGCTCTCGACGTCCTCGGGATCGAACAGAAGATCGTCCAGTGGGATGCGATCCTCGGCCTCGGGGAGGCGGATCACGATGCCGTCATCGCTCCACAGCACCTGGCCTCCGGGACCGAGCCGCTCCTGGAGCCGGGCCTCGATCGCGAGCGCCCACGGCGCGTGCACCCGTGAGCCGAACGGGGACAGGACGCAGACACGCCAGTCGCCGATCTCGTCGCGGAAGCGCTCGACCACCAGCGTGCGGTCGTCCGGCACGGCCGAGGTCGCCTCGGCCTGGTCCTCCAGGTAGCGCACGAGGTTCTCGGCGGCCAGCTGATCCAGGCCGACCTCCTCGCGGAGGCGCGCGAGCGCCTCCGGTCGCGGCGTGCCCCGGAGCTCCCGCGTGAACGCGCCGACCGCGCGCCCGAGCTCCAACGGGCGCCCGGGCCTGTCTCCCTTCCAGAACGGCATCTTGCCGGGCTCGCCGGGCGCCGGCGAGACGATCACGCGGTCGCGCGTGATGTCCTCGATCCGCCAGCTGGACGCTCCCAGCAGGAACACCTCGCCGCGACGGGACTCGAACACCATCTCCTCGTCGAGCTCGCCCACGCGGACGCCGTCGGGCAGGAACACGCCGAACAGGCCCCGGTCGGGGATCGTGCCGCCGTTCGTGATCGCGAGGCGGGCGGCGCCGTCTCGCGCCCGGACGAGGCCGGTCGCCCGGTCCCACACCAGGCGCGGACGGAGCTCCGCGAACTCGTCGCTGGGGTATCGGCCGGCGAGCAGGTCCAGGACGGCGGTGAAGACGTCCTCGGACAGGTCGGCGAAGTTCGCGGCCCGCCGGACCGTGGCCAGCAGGTCGGTGATCTGCCATTCGTCGACCGCGCACATGGCCACGATCTGCTGGGCGAGGACGTCGAGCGGGGTGCGCGGGTAGCGCGTCTCCTCGATCAGACCCGCCAGCATCCGCTGCGTGACGACCGCGGCCTCCAGGAGGTCACCGCGGAACTTCGGGAAGATCTTGCCCCGGCTGGGTTCGCCGACGCTGTGCCCGGCACGCCCGATCCGCTGCAGTCCGCTGGCCACCGAGCCGGGCGACTCCACCTGCACGACAAGGTCCACCGTGCCCATGTCGATGCCGAGCTCCAACGACGAGGTGGCGACGATCCCGCGCAGCGTTCCCGACTTGAGTCGGTCCTCCACCTCCTGGCGCTGCTCGCGCGCGAGCGATCCGTGGTGGGCGCGGACCAGATCCTCCTCGGCCAGCTCGTTCAACCGGGCGGCCAGGCGCTCCGCGAGCCGCCGGGCGTTCGTGAAGACGATCGTCGAGCGGTGCGAGCGGATCAGCTCCAGCAGCTGCGGGTGGATCGAGGGCCAGATCGACGCCCGCTGCTCGGCCGCGGAGGCCGGACCGCTGCGGGGCTCGTCGAGCGCGACGCCCATCTCCGCCATGTCCTCGACCGGGACCACGACCTCGATCTCCATCTGCTTGCGGTGGCCGGCGTCGACGATCGTGACCGGTCTCGGCGCGCCGCCGGCGTCGTGGCCGCCGACGTGACCGCCCAGGAAGCGCGCGATCTCCTCGAGGGGGCGCTGCGTGGCCGACAGGCCGATCCGCTGCGGTGGCGCATGCGCGATCCGTTCGAGCCGCTCGAGCGAGAGGGCCAGGTGGGCGCCGCGCTTCGTGGCCGCGATCGCGTGGATCTCGTCGATGATCACCCATCGGACGCCGCGCAGTGTCTCGCGGGCCTGGGAGGTGAGCAGCAGGTACAGGGACTCGGGCGTGGTGATCAGGACGTCGGGCGGGCGGCGCAGCATCCGCCGGCGCTCGGTGGCCGGGGTGTCGCCGGTGCGCACGCCGACCTCGGGACGATGGGGAAGGTCCAGGCCGAGGCGTTCGGCGGCGTGCCCGATCCCGGCGAGCGGCGCCCGGAGGTTCTTCTCCACGTCGACCGCGAGCGCCCGCATCGGCGAGACATAGAGGAGCTGCGTCCGGTGCTCCTGGGGCGGCGGCGGCTCGGCGGTCAGCCGGTCGAGGCCGTAGAGGAACGCGGCCAGGGTCTTGCCCGAGCCGGTGGGCGCCAGGAGGAGAGTGTGCCGGCCGGCGGCGATGGCGGGCCAGCCCTGGATCTGCGCGTCGGTGGGAGCCTCGAACGAGGCCGCGAACCATGCCGAGACCGCTGGGGAGAAGGGGAGCTCCACGCTCCAACCGTAGCGTGAACCGGCGACATCGACGCCCGGCGTGACGGCCGTCGCCGGACGGACGCGAGGGGTCAGGCCGTTGACGCCGCGGAGCGGGCCGCGCACGGACCGGTGAACCTCCGCCGATAGGATGGCGCGCATGCGCATCCGACTCCTCGCCGCGTCCGCGTTCGTGCTGGCCGGCCTGCTCGTCGCCGCGCCGGCGGCGCTCGCGCAGGTCGAGATCGTCACGCCCTCGCCCACGCTCTCGCCCACGCCCGCGACGGGCGCCGTGGTCCCGCCGGACCCCCAGGATCAGATCGTGCTCTCGGGCCGCGTGGTCGTGCCGCGCGGTCAGACCGTCGGCGAGGTCGTCGTCGTCACGGGGCGCGTCCAGATCGCGGGCGTCGTGCAGGGCGACGTGGTGCTGGTGGACGGTCCGGTGATCGTCGCAGGTCAGGTGAGCGGCTCGGTGGTCTCCGTGGACGGTTCGGTTCGGCTGGCCGCGACCGCGCAGGTGTCGGGCGACGTGATCGCGCGCGAGGAGGTCGACGTCGCCGACGGCGCCCAGGTGGGCGGCCAGGTCCGCCCCTACGCGCCGTTCACGTTCAAGGCCCCCGCGCGCGCGATCGGCCGGTTCGCGAGCTGGCTCGCCGTGAGCGTGTCGACCCTGCTGCTCGGCCTCGCGCTGCTGTGGCTCGCACCCCGTGGCGCCGACCGGATCCTGCGCGCCGCCGGCGAGACGACATGGATCGCCGCCGCATGGGGCCTCGCAGCCGTCGTGCTGCTGCCGACGATCGCGGCACTCCTCCTGCTGTCGCTCGTCGCGCTCCCGCTGGGACTCGTGGTGCTCCTCGCGTTCGCGCTGGTGCTGTTCGTGAGCTACGCGTGGGCGGTCTGGATCCTCGGCCGCATGCTGGTGCGCGAGCGTGGGCGGGTGCTCGCGTTCCTCGCCGGGTGGGGGATCGCGCGGGCGGTGGGGCTCGTGCCCGTCGTGAGTGGCATCACGTTCGGGCTCGCGGCGACGTTCGGTCTCGGCGCGATGACGGTCGCGATCTGGCGGGCCAGGGGGACGACGCGGCGCCGGGGCGGCTCGCACCGGCGGGGGTACGTGTCGGTGCCGGACGCCTCGCCGGAGAGCGAGCAGCCGGCACCCGAGCCCATCGCGTAGGCCGGCGGCCCCGCTCTACTCGGCGCTGCGGCGGCGGCGGGCGGCCACGAACGCGAGAAGTGCGCCGAGCACCCCGACCACGGCCGCGGCCTCGCGACCTCCCAGGATCACCCGCCCGCCCTCCTCGATCACGGTCTTGGGCGAGGCGGCCAGCAGCACGAATCCTCCCGATCCGACCCGCACGGACCTGGCCGCGATCACGGTCTGGGCGCCGCCCCGTTCGAACGACACGTCGCCGCCCGACAGGACCGGCCCACACCCGCCGTTGGTGATCGACAGTCCGCCCGCGGTGATCACCGGCCCCGAGCCGGCATTGTGCAGATTGACGTCGCCGCCCGCGGCGAGCATGCCCACGGCGCCCCGCTCGATCTGCACGTCGTGGCCCCTCGCCATGCCGACGAATCCGCGCTCGACCCGCAGACCCGGGCCGTTCTCCTGTTCCGAGGTCATCGCGTCTCCTCCCGTCCGGTGTATCCGTCCACCGTAGCGGCGACCCGCTCATGGCGTCCTCGCATCCCGGGCGGGTACCCTCCTCGCCGATGCCCGACGCCGACGCCGACCTCGTCCTGACCGGAGCCGACGTGTACACGGTGGACGCCGTCCGCCGCTGGGCCTCCGGGGTCGCCGTCCGCGGCGATCGGATCGTGGCCGTGGGCACCGAGACGGAGGTCCGCGACCTCGTGGGGCCCTCGACGGTCCACCTGCACCTGCCGGGCAGGATGGTGGTGCCCGGCTTCCAGGACGCCCACATCCACGCCGCGTTCGGCGGGCGGAACCTGATGAGCCTGAACCTGGACCACCTGTCGACGCGCCAGGAGTATCTCGACGCGATCGGCGCGCACGCGGCCGCACACCCCGAGCTGCCGTGGATCACGGGCGGCGGCTGGTACATCGCCGTGTTCGGCGAGGCCGGTCCGCGCCGGGAGGATCTGGACGCCGTCGTGCCGGACCGCCCGGTCTTCCTGATGAACACCGACGTGCATGGCGCGTGGGTGAACACGAGGGCGTTGCGGGCGGGCGGGGTGTCGGCCGACACGCCCGATCCGTGGGACGGCTACTACGTGCGCGACGCCGACGGCTCGCCGACGGGCATGCTGCACGAGGGCGCCGCCTACTCGTTCGCCGCGAACGTCGTGCCACCGACCGACGCGGCCGGATGGCGGGCGGCGCTGCTGCGCGCCCAGGCCGAGCTGCACGCCCATGGGATCACCGGCTGGCAGGACGCGTGGGTGGAGCCGGACCTGCTGGCGGCGTACCGGTCGCTCGACGACACGGGCGAGCTGACGGCGCGCGTCGTCACGTCGCTGTGGTGGACCCGTCATCGCGGTATGGAGCAGATCGAGGGCCTCGTGGAGATGCGCGAGGGCGGGTCGGGGGGCCGGGTCGACGCCGGCACGGTGAAGATCATGCTCGACGGCTGCCCGGAGAACGGCACGGCGGCCATGCTGGCGCCGTTCGCGGGTCACGTCGGCGAGGAACACGGAACCGGGATCGCGTTCGTGGAGGCCGCGGAGCTGGCCGAGGCCGTCACGCGCCTGGACTCGCTGGGCTTCCAGGTGCACATGCACGCGTTGGGGGACCGGGCCCTGCGGATCGCGCTGGATGCCGTGGCCGCGGCGCGGGCGGCGAACGGTGCGCGCGACGCCCGGCATCACATCGCGCACCTGCAGGTGACCGATCCGGCGGACATCCCGCGGCTGCGCCAGCTCGGCGTGGTGGCGAACATGCAGCCGTTCTGGTCGCAGTTCGATCCGGCCCTGGCCGAGCTGGCGCTGCCCGCGCTGGGTGAGGAGCGGCTCTCGCGCCTGTATCCGATCGGCTCGATCGCGCGGACGGGCGCCGTGCTGGCGTTCGGCAGCGACTGGCCGGTCACCACGCCGAACCCGCTGCTGGAGATCGAGGTCGCGGTCACCCGCGTCTCACCCGCCGCGCGGGACGGCGAGCCGTTCCAGCCGCAGGAGCGCATCTCACTGCCGGCGGCGATCGCGGCGTTCACGAGCGGCGCGGCGTACGTGAACCGCGACGACGACGCCGGCACGATCGCGCCGGGGATGCGGGCCGACCTCGCGGTGCTCGACCGCAACGTCTTCGCGGGCAGTCCGATCGGCGACGCGCAGGTCGAGCTCACGGTCGCGGGCGGGACGGTCGTGCACGACCGGCACGGGTCGGTCTGACCGGCGGCGGGCAGGGGAGTATCGTCCCGAAAGGTGAGCTGGAGCGGCGACGCCGTCGGCGCGAAGCCCGGCTGCATGATCTGCGGCCGCGCTACCTACGATCCGGACAAGCGGAGCACGCCCTGGGTTCGCGCCGTGGCCGGCGGCCGGCAGGTCCTGATCTGCCCGGCGTGTCAGCGTGACGAGCCGGGATGGCCCGAGCGCCTCGATCGGTGCGAGCGCTGCGACGGCACGCGCCTATCGGCGATGCTGGGTCAGGTCGTGTGTCGAGCGTGCGGCCACGCGAAAGCGCCCGGCGACGCGTAGCGCGTGCCGGACACCGCCGCGTGGCCGGTCGGCGGGTCACACCGGATGGTCTTCGACGACCTCCAGCTTCCAGACCCAGCGGAACTCACCGAGCACGTCGTCGACGATGTTGACCACGACCCGGTGCGTTCCCTCGTCCAGTGGCCGCAGGATGAACAGGAACCCCTTCGTCACCGACCTGCTCGGGCCCGGCTCACCACTCCAGATGTTGTCCTCGGGAAAGTCGATGATTTCGCCGGGGGTGGTGCTCACCCATCGGCGCTGCCGAAGGAGACGCTGGCCGTCGATCCGAACGGTCTGATGGTAGGTGGCGGGGTCGAGATCGACGGCCCAGTTGTCCCGGGCGCAATGGCGGAGCTCAGCGAAGGTCTCGCCGAGGCCCTCGGCCGTGGAGCACTCCCAGAATCCCAGCGCGGGAGAGAGCGCGAGTGCGGCATCGTCCGACACCACGCAGTCGGATCCCACGGGTCCCAGGAACACGATGTCGCCGCCGGCCTGCTCCTCGCAGTTGCGGGGACTCGCGGGGTCGAGGATCGGGTTCTCCGGCGACGGGATCTCCGTGAGCCAGCTCTGATACGCGCCCTGCCATTCCGCATAGCTCATGCCGAACGGCTCCGAGTCGCCGGGGTAGAGGAACGCGGCCCCTCCGGGCTCTCCGGCCCAGGCCGGAACGCAGATCGCGACGGCGATGGCGGCTGTCGCGCACAATCCGAAGATCCGTCTCATCGACGGTCTCCTTTCCGCGGGCGACTCGCGGGGGAGGATTGCCCCGACGGGGCACCGCCCGCCACGCTAGCCTCCCCGGGTGCAGCCGCGCAAGGGGACGTCGGCGTGCCTCGCGTCAGAGGCCGGCCACCTCCGGCAGGCGCACCTCGCCATCCGCAGAGCTTCTGCTCATGAGATCGATGAACGCGTCGGCGCTCATCGGCTCGGCGAACAGGAATCCCTGGCACGACTCGCACCCCAGCGCGGTCACGCTGGCGTACTGCTCCGCGGTCTCCACCCCCTCGGCAACCACCGTCTTCCCCAGGACGTGGGCGAGATCCACCACGGCGGATGTGATCGCCGAGGTCACCGGGTTCCCGAGATCCGAGACGAACGCGTTGTCGATCTTCACGACGTCGGCCGGGAACCGCTGGAGGTAGCTGAGGGAGGAGTAACCGGTGCCGAAGTCGTCGAGCGCGATCGAGACGCCGAGATCCTTCAGACCCTTCAGCACATCGAAGGCCCGGTCGTCGTCCGGCAGGAAGACGCTCTCGGTCACCTCGAGCGTCAGGCTGCCGGGGTCGGTCCCCGTCTCGGAGAGGACGGCCCCGACCGTGGAGACGAAGTCCGCCGACATCAGTTGATGCGGCGAGACGTTCACCGAGATCATCAGATCCGCGCGATCGGAGCCGGTCCAGAGACCATGGTCGTGGCATGCCTGTTCGAGCACGGATCGCCCGATCTGCGTGATGAGCCCCGACTGCTCGGCGAGCGGGACGATCGCGTCCGGCAGGACGGTCCCACGACCAGGATCTGCCCATCGCAGGAGCGCCTCGGCGCCGGTCACCGCTCCGTCCGACGTTCTCACGATCGGCTGATACACGGTGAGCAGCTCACCTCGCGCGAACGCCCCGCGAAGGTCCAGCAGCAGGGTCGCTTCGGCATGCAGGTCGTCCCGCTCGCGAAGGTCGACGATCTGGTGCTGCGCCCCTCCCGCGGCCTTGGCCTGGTACATCGCCGTGTCGGCGTCCAGAAGGATCCGCTCGGGGATGTCCACGCCCTGCCCGGAATACGCGATCCCCACACTCGCGCTCATGTGCACCTCGTGACCGTCGAGGAGGAAGACCTCGGCCAGGGAATTCCCGACGCGGGCAGCGAGATGATCCGCCACCGATGCATCCTCCAGGTCCTCGCACAGGATCACGAACTCGTCGCCCGCCATCCGAGCCAACGTGTCGCCGGGACGAACGATCAGGGTCAGTCGATCGGCGATCGCCATCAGCAGCAGGTCGCCCATCTTGTGCCCCATCGTGTCGTTGACCTCCTTGAACCGGTCCATATCCACGAACAGCACCGCCAGCTTCTTTCCCGAGCGAAGCGCTCTCATCGCCGCGTGATCGAGCCGCTGCGCCAGCAGGACTCGGTTCGGCAGTCCGGTCAGCGCATCGTGCAACGAGCTCTCTCGGAACCGATCAGCGGACTCCCGCATGTCGGCGCGCGACTGTGCGTTCACCACGTACGCCGACGCGACGTCGGCGAGCGTCTGAGCCACCACCATCGTGGATGCGTCCAGCTCACCGGGCTCGTCGCGATAGAGATCGAGTGCGCCGAGCTGCTCATCGCCCTGGCGAAGGGGGAACGTGAACACCGCTCCGAGCCCCATCCGATCGGCTCGTGACGCGAACCTCGGGAACCGATGCTCCAGCCGGATGTCCGGCGACGAGACCGCCTCGCCGGACCGGAACGCGGCGAGGCATGGCCCTTCGTCCAGCTCGGTCTGGAGCCGCTCGAACATCAGCGCCGTTGCATTGGATGCGGCGATGTAGCGCGGGGCCGAGCCCTCCTCGATGAGCGTCACCCCGGCGCCCGTGATCGGCATGATGTCGACGATCCGGCGCACGAGATGATCGAGGATGCCCTGGATGGGGAAGTCCGTGACGAGCGTGCGAGCGAAATCCGTCAGCACGTTGGAGAGCTGTCGATCGGTCGCCATCAGACGCGCACCCCGGTTTTCGACGCGTCCCGCGTGCGTGTGTGGTGCCTGCACGAGGTCGGTGCCCGAGGGCTTGGGGCCTGGCCGAGGCGTCCGAGGATCGTAGGGCTACCCTCGGCCCGAGCATGCCCGAGTATCGAGGGCGCAACGGCATCGTTCACGATCCGGAATGATGTGATCATCAGCGCCCAGCCCGTTCGCGCGGACTCAGGCCGAACCCACCCCCGTCCGGTCGGCGCCGATCCACGATCGTCCGGAGCGGATCTCCCGAGCCGTCTCGGCGACCAGCTCGGCGCGGTCGAGCAGGTGCTCGAGCCCGGTGAGCTCGAAGACCCTACGGACGTTCGCGCGGCATCCCGTGACCGCGAGCATCGCGCGAGGGTCGGCATCCTGGTCCGCGGCCGAGACGACCGCCAGCCCCGAGCGGTCCATGAACCGGAGCTCGGTGAGATCGATCACGAGGATGCAGTGGCCGGTGGCTCGAAGCCGCGTGATGGCCGCGGCCAGCAGCGGGGCGGTCAGGATATCGAGCTCCCCGATCAACCGGATCCGGGCGCGCCCCTGGCACACGTCCGTTCGGATGTCGAGCGTGCCGGTCACGAACACCATGTCAGGCACCCACGGAGGTCGGTCCGGCGTCGGGTCTCATCCGGTCCATCTCGCCCCTGCGCGATCTGCGATGCACAAGCCCAGGATGCTGGGGACCCGCGTCGCGCGCCGGTTGCTTGGACGCGCTACATCGAGGGTACACTCCGGGGACCTCGAGGCCAATTACCCTGTGGGGCGTATGGCGGAAGGGAAATTGGGTACATTTCTCAGAAGAAACCATGGAGCTGGGGGCGCAACGGGGGGACGCTCGTGGCTGAGTTGCGGGTCTTGATCGTCGGGGATCGCCCAGATCGTGGGCGGCGGGTATTTGAGGCTGCTGCCCGGCTGGGCCACGCCGTGGTGTCGGCCGAGGTCGCCGATTTCGGTCGGGTCGGCGATCTGACGAGGTCGGAGCATCCCGACGTTGCGCTCGTCGTCGTCGGCGACAGCACCGGATCGCTCGCCATGATCGAGCGGATCGTGAAGGAGGCCGCATGCCCCGTGATCGCGATCCTCGATGTCGAGGATTCCGCATTCGTGGATCGCGCCGCACGCCTGGGGATCTTCGCCTATATCGCCGACGGCATGGACGAGCAACAACTGCAGAGCTCGATCGACATCGCGCTGCGACGGTTCGCCGAGTACCACGCGCTTGAGGGTGCGTTCGGCCGGAGAGCGCTCACCGAGCGCGCGAAGGGGATCCTGATGGAGCGCCACGACCTCAACGAGCAGGAGGCGTTCGCCATGCTGCGCGATCACGCCCGACGGTCGAGCCGCAAGATCGTCGACGTGGCCGAGGCGGTCGTGGAGAGCCACGGTCTGCTGCCGGGACGCAGCGCCTCCGAGGCGGAGGATTCCGAGCACCGCACGGAGCGGTGACATCGGTGGATCGGCGCGTGACCTCCCTGTCCGGTTCACGGCTGGCTGGTTGTCCGCAGGTGCCGCCCGAACGAGACGATGAGCCTCGCCAGGTCCCCTACACTCGGACCTATGTCCGCCTGCTCTGGTGCCGCCATGTTGCCCGCCGTCCTGCTCGTGGCTGACGCAACTCATTCGCTCTAGGAACGGTGTGCAGCAAGCTCGAAGGACATCACCTCAGGTAGATGCGGGCGCTTAGCTCAGTGGAAGAGCGTCTCCCTTACAAGGAGAAGGTCGGGGGTTCGAGCCCCTCAGCGCCCACAACCAAGGTCCCGGCTCTGCGGTGAAGGACGATCGGCCGGTGCCTACTCCATCGGGCTCATGAGCTGGAAGTAGTTGTCGTCGGGGTCGGAGAACGTCGCGATCCACCCCTCCATCCCCTCGGCCGGGTGATATGGCTCCTGCACGACGGTCGCACCGGCCGATCTCAACCGATCGAACTCGGCCGGCACGTCGGCGCTCTCGACGTTCCAGATGATGCGCCCCGGTGACGCGTTCCCGCCCTTGACCTGATCATGGGCGCCCACCATCACCCAGGGGCCCTCGAACATCCAGCCCGTAAAGGCCTCGTCGCTCCAGCCTGGCTCTCCGAACAGCTTCGTGTAGTACTCGGTCAGGCGCTGCGGATCCTCGGATCCGATCAGGATGCCGCTGAACTTCATCTGGGGCCCCTTTCGTGTCAGGTCACCCCTCGAGTCTACGGCCCTAGTTGAGTCTCGAGCTCGACTGGGCCGAGATCGTTGCGATCCGGTGGGTCGTTCCATCTCCTGTCCGTCCGAATCATTCGGGACCTATGCATCCAGTGGGAGGTCCACTTCGAACCGCGAGCCCGCCGCCGTTTCGCTCGTCGCCGTGATCCGTCCTCCGAGCGTCTCGACGATCCGCTTCGCGAGCGCGAGCCCCAACCCTGTGCCGGGGCCGCTGCGCGCCTGATCTCCGCGGTAGAAGGGTTCGAAGACCCGGGGGAGGTCGTCCGCGGCGATCCCCTCGCCGGAGTCTGTGACCGTGACCCGCAGGAGGTCGGCCTCGAGGCGTGCCTCCACCCGGACCGTGCCGTCGGCCGGCGTGTGTCGGACCGCGTTCGCCAGCAGGTTCTGCAGGACGCGGATCATCCTGGGGCTGCACGCGACGTCCCCGGCGCCATCGAGCCTCGATTCGAGCCGAAGTCCCTTCTCCCGCGCCTCGAGCTCCACGGCGCCGACCGCGCTTCGCACCACCTCGTCGAGGCGCGCGCGGCGCGTCTCGGCTTCGATGGCGCCGGCGTCCAGTTGCGCGAGCTCGAACAGATCGTCGACCATCGTGACCAGCTGCGCGACCGAGCGGCGCATCTCGCCGGCGTACCGCTGCAGGCTCGGACGGTCGTCGACGACGCCGTCATCGATCGCCTCCACCATCGCCCGCAGCGAGGCGAGCGGGGTTCGCAGGTCGTGCGAGACCGCCGTCATCAGGTCTTTGCGAGTGGACTCGACCTCGCGCTCGCGCTCGCGCGCGGCGGCCAGGCGGCCCGCGCTCTCGTCGAGCGTCGCGGCCAGGGCGTCGAGCTCGGGACCGGCACCGAGGTCGCCGACGCGGACGTCCAGGCGGCCGGCGCCGATCTCGTCCGCGGCAGCCGATAGGCGTTCCAAGGCGGCGGACGACGATCGGGCGAGGACGAGCGCCGCTGCCACGCCGGCCGCCGCCGCGTAGACCAGGAGCACCCCGAGCAGCGTGGCGTCGTGGTCGCTCACGAACATCGAGCTCGTGAGCGCCCACAGGTTCGCGAGCGCCGCAACCGCCGCGACGAGGGCCACGCCGACGAACCGCTGCCGCATGGAGGCCCGCGCCAGTAGCGGCCGCGCCCCGGCGGCCGCGATCACGGTCACGATGGTGGCCGGAACGAGGAACGTGACGAGGTGGGCCAGGTCGCTCGCTTCCATCCCGGTGGCCGCCGCCGCCAGGAGCGTGCCGGCCGCCCCGGCGGCGGCCACCGCAACGACGAGCGCGAGCGTCCGCCAGATGGCTCTCATGGCTCGAACCGGTAGCCGACGCCCCACACGGTCACCAGCCGGCGTGGATCGGAGGGGTCGTCCTCGATCTTCTCGCGCAGGCGCCGGATGTGCACCGTGACGGTGGCGGTGTCGCCGTCCCAGGCGAGGTCCCAGACCTCGTCGAGCAGCTCCTCCCGCGAGTAAGTGACGCCCGGGCGAGCGGCGAGAAACGCAAGCAGGTCGAACTCCTTGCGTGTGAGGCGGACGGGCTGGCCGCGGAGCTCCACCTCGTGCCGGGCCGTGTCGACCGAAAGGTCCTCGAAGGACAGAACCCGCGGGGACGTTGCTGGTGGGCCCGCGGAGCGACGGAGTACCGCACGCACGCGGGCCACGACCTCCCGCGGAGAAAATGGCTTCGTCACGTAGTCGTCGGCGCCGAGGTCGAGCCCGACCAGCCGATCCGTCTCGTGGCCGCGGGCGGTGAGCATGATCACGGGCGTGGCGGCGACCTCGCGCATCCGGGTGAAGACCTCGTACCCGTCCACCAGCGGCAGCATCAGATCCAGCAGCACCAGGTCGGGTCTCGCGGAATGGAAGGTATCCAGTGCCTCGCGGCCATCCGATGCCGTGTCGACCGCGAAGCCTCCGTCGGCGAGGTAGCGAGCCAGGACCTCGCGCACCATCGGCTCGTCGTCGACCACGAGGACCCTGGGTTCTGACACCGCACCATCATGGACTACGGATGTTGCGGGTTCATTACCAGGAGAAGCGGCCCAGGCGTGCCCCGTCAGCGTGCCCGTCGTTTCGCGTTCCGTAATGACGACTCCAGGAGAATCCGCCGGATGGTTGCCCGGGCCGCGATCGATACCTCCCGTCCATTGCTTCGCTCGTCGTGCGGGCGCACGATCCCGCTCGACGTCGGTCGCTGGCTCGCCGATCCCGAGCCGGAGGAGCGTGATCTGCTCGATCGGGCGATCGGCCCGGTCCTGGATGTCGGGTGCGGTCCGGGGCGTCACGTAGTGGCGCTCGCCGCGCGCGGCATCTCGGCTCTCGGGGTCGACAACGCGCCGTCGGCCGTCGCGATCGCCCGGCGTCGCGGCGCCCGGGTCGTGCACCGGTCGATCTTCGATCGGCTCCCCGATGAGGGACGGTGGGGGAGCGCACTGCTGCTGGATGGCAACATCGGCATCGGCGGCGACCCAGCCGCGTTGCTCACCCGTATCCGGTCACTGCTGCACGGGCACGGAAGGGTGTTGGTGGAGCTCGAACCGCCTGGTATCCCCAGCGCGAGGCTGCTGGTCCGGACCGAGGACGCACACGGCGTCTCCCACTGGTTCGACTGGGCCCAGCTCGCCGCAGACGACGTCGTTGGGGCCGCCCGGGGGGCCGGCCTGATGGTCGGCGAACGCTGGGAGGCTGCGGGCCGATGGTTCGCGCGACTCGACGTCGTCGGCGGGGGCGCCGCATGAGGATCGACGACGGACTGCGCCGGCTGAAGCCGCCCGCGCTCGGCCCGTTCCGCGAGGGATCGTTCGACAGTCCCGTGCACGAAGCGCGCACAGCGGCATGGCTTGGCGTGGCCCTCGGGATCTCGTTCACGGTGTGCTTCGCCACGGGCATCTTCTCGCATCTGATCCAGCATCCGCCGTCGTGGTTCGCGAACCCGGCCCGCCCGGTCTGGCTCTTCCGCGTCACACAGGGCGTGCACGTCACCACGGGCATCGCCTCGATCCCCCTGTTGCTGGCGAAGCTCTGGACCGTGTACCCGCACTTCTTCACGATGCCACCGCTGCGAAGCGTCGCGCACCTGATCGAGCGGATCTCGCTGCTCCCACTGGTGGGTGGGAGCGTCTTCCTCCTCGCCAGCGGAGTCGCGAGCATCTCGAAATGGTTCCCGTTCGGCTTCTCGTTCCCCCCCGGCCACTACGCTGCGGCGTGGATCACCATCGGCGCGCTTGCCGTGCACGTGGGAGCGAAGGCTGGCGCTACGCGGCTCGCGCTCACGAGGCGAGGTCGGGAGACGGAGGGTGCTGCCCGCGCCGCCGAACGGGACGACGGGGGGCTCACGCGACGCGGGTTCCTGTGGACGGTGGCAGGCGCGAGCGGGCTGTTGACCCTCACGACGGTCGGTCAGACCTTCCGTCCGCTGTCGTCGATCTCGGTGCTGGCTCCGCGCGATCCAACCGCCGGCCCTCAGGGTGTCCCGGTGAACAAGACCGCGGGTTCGGCGGGTGTGATCGAGGTCGCGACGAGCGCCGAGTACCGCCTCGCCGTGGAGGGGCGCGTGACGACGCCCCTGTCGCTCTCCCTCCAAGACCTGCATGCGATGCCCCAGCGCGACGCCGGGCTTCCGATCGCCTGCGTGGATGGATGGAGCGCATCTGCATGGTGGCGCGGGGTGCCACTTCGCGATCTGCTGGCCGCCGCGGGCGCGGCTCCGGGCGCGACCGCCATCGTCGAGTCGCTGCAGGATCAGAGCGCGCCGTACTCGAACGCGGAGGTCGGGGGCGATCAACTCTCGGATGCCGACACGTTGCTCGCGCTAGAGCTGAACGGTGCGCCGCTCGACATCGACCACGGCTTTCCGGTCCGGCTGATCGGCCCGAACCGGCCGGGCGTCCTGCAGACGAAGTGGGTCGCGAAGGTGGTGGTCACGTGAGCGACGTGCGGGAGCCCGGTAGCCGGTACGGGCCGCTGTTCTGGGCGTCGGTCGCGGCTGGCTGGGCAGCGATCGTGTTCGGGGCGTGGAGCGCGTGGTCGCACATGGGGCCATCATCTCGTGCGAACTTCGCACTCTTCCTGGTCGGATCGGCGGTCGTCCACGACGCCGTGGTCGCGCCCGTGACGATCGTCGTGGGCACGCTGGTGGCTCGACGCGTGCCGAGGCTCGCCCGAGCCGCGGTAGCCGGCGCGCTGATCGTCTCGGCGACGATCACGCTCGCAGCCTGGCCCGTGGTGCGACGCTACGGCGAACTCCCCGACAACCCCAGTTTCCTGCCGAACGCGGCCGGCCTCGGTCTGCTCGTGATCGTGGCCGGCGTGTGGGCGGTAGCGGGGGCGAAGATCCTGCGCGCGCGGAGCAGGTGAGCCCGTGCCGGACGTCATCCTGCCCGTGCTGAACGAACGAGGAGCGATCCCGTGGGTGTTGGAGCGTATGCCATCCGGCTACCGAGCGATCGTGGTGGACAACGGGTCAGGCGATGGCTCCGGCGAGCTGGCGTCCTCGTTGGGCGCGATGGTCGTACGCGAACCGCGCCTCGGGTTCGGCGCGGCCTGCTGGGCCGGCCTGCTCGCGGCCAAGGCCGACGTCGTGTGTTTCATGGATTGCGACGCATCGCTCGACCCTGGTGAGCTCGACTCGGTCGCCGATCCCGTGCGTGCTGGCGAGGCTGACCTCGTGCTCGGGGAGCGGATCGGCGACCCGGGAGCATGGCCGGTCCACGCGCGCCTGGGCAACCGCGTGATCGCCTGGGAGATCCGCCGGCGCACCGGTCTCGATCTTCGCGACTGCGGTCCGATGCGGGCGGCGCGCCGCGAGGCCTTGCTCGGTCTGGGTCTCGTCGATCGCCGGTTCGGATGGCCGTTCGAGATGGTGCTGCGAGCGGCGGCCGCGGACTGGTCGATCGCGGAGGTCCCCGTGCGGTACCGTGCGCGGACCGGTCGCAGCAAGGTCACGGGCACGGTGAAGGGCACGGCGAGGGCCCTGGGCGACCTCTCGAAGGTGCTGCGGTGAGGGCCGATCGACGTGGGGGCCGGACCTGCACGTGAGACACGTTCTCCGCGAGCGACCCTCGGTGACGGGCTCGCCCGGACCCCGGTCGAGCCTGATCGTGCTCGCCAAGGCGCCCGTCGCCGGACGGTCCAAGACACGGCTCACCCCGCCGTGCACGCCGCATGAAGCGGCGGCTCTGGCCCGGGCCGCCCTTGCGGATACGCTCGACATCGTGCTCCGCACGCCCGCGAGGGAGCACGTGCTGGTCTTGGAGGGCGAGCCGGGTGCATGGCTTCCCGAGGGGTTCCGCGTACTCCCCCAGCGAGGCGGTGGTCTCGACGAACGGATCGCGGCCGCCTTCGAGGACGCCGGCGGGCCCGCGCTGCTGATCGGCATGGATACGCCCCAGGTGACGCCGGCGCTCCTGACCCAGGCACTCGAGCTGCTCGACGCGCCCGGTGTCGAGGCGGTCCTGGGTCCCGCCGGCGACGGCGGGTGGTGGGCCATGGGGCTGCGCGTGCCGGATGCGGCCACGACCCTCGGGGTGCCGATGAGCACGGACGCAACGTGCGCTGCCCAACGGGAACGGCTCGCAACGCTCGGCCTGCGTGTTCGTGAGCTGCCAGAGATGCGCGACGTCGACGGCATCGATGACGTGGCGGCGGTGGCCCGGCTACGCCCCGGCTCGGCCTTCTCCCTCGCGGCCGCCGGTATCCCTCGGGCGGCGTTCCGGAGGCCGGCTGCCACTGCCGGGGTGCTCGCAGGGGTGGCGCTGCTGCTCGCTGTTGGCGAACCGCGGCGCCGAGTACGTCCGCCACTCGGGCGTACAGCTCAAGGTGTTCGCTCCGCCCCTGGTGGGACGGTTCGACGTTCGCTGGTCGCCGAGGATCGTGATGGCTGTCGCCGTCGGCGCGGCCGCGACCTGGTTCGGACCCACGCTCGCCGCGCGGATGGGGTGGCGTCGGCTCGTGTGGATGTCCTTCGGCGCGGCGTTCGTGTGGGCGATCGCGCTGGCGTGGCATCAGGGGTCCTCGGGCGTCGTCGGCCCCCCGTTGGGGTTCGGCGAGTACATCCACGACGTGGGATCCGTGGGATCGCCCGGCTCCTTCCTCCCTGGCTTCGTCGAGCGCATCGACCAGTTCACCGCACACGTACGCGCGCATCCACCGGGCTACGTCTTGCTGCTGTGGACGTTCGACCGTCTGGGGCTCGGTGGTCCCGGCTGGGTCGGGACGTTCCAGATCGCCGCCGGCGCGGCCGCGGTGCCCGCCGTCCTCGTGGCCGCACGGGAGGTGGCCGGCGAGCACGCCGCTCGGCTCGCGGCGCCGTTCCTCGTGATCGCGCCCGCAGCGGTCTTCCTCGGATCCGGCGACGCGGTATTCCTCGGCGTCGGGGCCTGGGCAGTCGCTCTGCTGGTCCTCGCCACCGGTCGGCGCGATCGGGTGGGCGACCTGCAGGCGCTGGCCGGGGGGCTGCTGTTCGGGGCTGGTCTGTTCCTCTCCTATGGCCTTGGGGTGCTCGCGACGATCCCCGCCTCGGTGGCGATCGCTCGGCGCCGCGGGAGGCCACTGGTACTGGCATCCGGGTCGGTCGCCCTCGTCATGGCCGCGTTCGCCTCGGCCGGCTTCTGGTGGCTGGCGGGGCTCCGCGCTACGCGCCGCGAGTACCTCGAGAGCATCGCGCGGGTGCGCCCCGGGTGGCTGTTCGTGTGGGCGAACCTCGCCGCGTTCGCGGTCGCGCTCGGGCCCGCCGCGTGGGTCGGGCTCGCGCGGTTGCGGGATCGGCGCCTGTGGTTCCTGGTCGGCGGAGCCGCCATAGCCGTCGCGGTGGCCGACCTCAGCCTGATGTCCAAGGGTGAGGTCGAGCGCATCTGGTTGCCGTTTGCGCCGTGGTTCCTCCTGGCGGCAGCGGCGCTCGGCGCCCGCCGGAACCGGCGGGCATGGCTCGGCGTGCAGGCTGCCTTCGCCGTCGCGATCCAGCTCTGGGTGGTCTCGCCGTGGTGACGCTCGTGACCGGTGGTGCCGGATTCGTCGGATCGACACGTCGTCGATCGGCTGGTCGCGCTCGGGACGCCGACGCGGGTGCTGGATGTGTTGCATCCCGGCGCGCACCACGGGCGACCGGACGTACTTGGATCCGGACGTCGAGTACGTATGGGCGGACCTTCGGGACTCCGAAGCAGTCGCCCAAGCCCTGCGCGGGGTGGACGCCGTGAGTCACCAAGCGTCGATGGTGGGTCTCGGAGTCGATTTCGCAGACGTCGTCGACTACGTCAGTCACAACGATCTCGGGACCGCGGCCCTCCTCGGGGCGCTGCATCGGAGCGCCTTCCGCGGGCCCCTGGTACTGGCCTCGAGCATGGTCGTGTACGGCGAGGGTCGGTACCGATGCGCGACGCACGGTGTCGTCGCGACCGGGCGCTCGCAGGATCGAAGACCTCGACGAGGGCCGGTACGAGGCCCGGTGTCCATCCTGCGATGGCGACGTGGCAGCGGAGGAGGTGACGGAGGACGCGCCTGCCGATCCTCGGAGCGTCTACGCAGCCACGAAGCTGCACCAAGAGCATCTCTGCATGGCATTCGCACGCGAGCACCAAGAGGTGAGCGTGACCATGCTTCGGTACCACAACGTGTACGGACCTCGGATGCCGAGGGATACGCCTTACGCCGGCGTCGCGAGCATCATCCGCAGCGCGCTCCAGCGAGGCGAGGCACCACAGGTGTTCGAGGACGGCCAACAGCGCCGCAACTTCGTGCATGTCGATGACGTGGCGCGTGCGAACGTGTTGGCTCTCCTCGCAGGTCGCCCCGGGGTGTTCAACGTCGCGAGCTCCGAGTCGCACACCGTCGGGGAGATGGCCGAGGCAATGAGCGACGGCTTCGGACCGGGCGGCCCACGTCCACGCATCGTCGGGGGATATCGACTGGGCGACGTGCGCCACGTCTTCGCTTCCCCCGCGCTCGCTGAGCGCGAACTGGGGTTCCGTGCGGATGTGGGGTTCGCCGAGGGCATGGAGAGCTTCGCGACCGCGCCGCTGCGCTCGTCGGAGCGGGGCTAGCTCTCTTCCTCTTGACATGTTCGACACCGATGGCCGGTGGCCTTCCGGCGAGTGACATGTGGATCGATGGTCGAGTCCCATTTGCGGCATGCCCTGAGGCACGTTCATCGTGACGTCTGCGTCACGACGGCTCACCATCCTGGTGCGACGTTACGAGGTCGCGCTGTGGATCCAGTAGGCTGGGCTCGTCGGCTCTCTCGGTGGCTACACACCGTTCTCGGCATTGTCGTTGGGAGACGTGCGTGATGATCGAGCACCGACGTTTGGGGTCGCGCTCGCGTACGTCGGAGGCTCGGTCGTCCGTGGCATCGTCCGCCGTCTTCGTGGGCATCGGGTTCGGACGGGTGATCTCGTAGCCAGCCGCCTCACTAGGCTGCATGTCCCACCGAGAAGGCCGCGCGTCGCCATTCGTCCGGTGTAGGATGCCGCAGTTCGGAGGTGTGCCGGGAAGCCTGGTCGGCGGGAGAGCGGGCATGTCCGGTACCGATCCAGGCCACTCGTCCGACGAGATCCGGCCGCCGTGGTCCGGCTCCGAGCGCCGAGTACCCCGTCGCTTAGTGCGTCCGCTGCAGGAGTTCCTCTCGACCGCTACGGCGGGTGCGACGCTGTTACTCGTCGCTGCGACCGCCGCACTCCTGTGGGCGAACTCACCGTGGGGAGACGGCTATCGCCGCTTGTGGGCGACGGACCTCGGAGCGGTGCTCGGATCCTGGTCGATCTCCATGGACCTGCGGCACTGGGTGAACGACGGTCTGATGGCGTTTTTCTTCCTGGTGGTGGGCCTCGAGATCAAGCGCGAGCTGCTGACGGGGGAGCTGCGCGACCGCCGGAACGCGGCGCTTCCTGTCATCGCCGCCTTCGGCGGCATGGTCGTGCCGGCGGTGCTCTTCGCGGCCTTCGCGGCCGGCGGCCGAGGCTCGCATGGCTGGGGAATCCCGATGGCGACGGACATCGCGTTCGCCCTCGGAGTCCTCACCCTCGCCGCCCGGCACGCACCCGAAGGCGTCAAGCCCTTCCTGCTGACCCTCGCCATCGTCGACGACATCGGGGCGATTCTGGTGATTGCGGTTGTCTACTCGGGCGGCCTCACATGGGAGTGGCTCGGCGCTGCCAGCGCGGTGCTGATCGCGATCGTTGCGCTCCGGCGGATCCACGTCCGAGCACAACTGGTGTACGTGATCCTCGGTGTCGTGCTGTGGATGTGCACGTTGGAATCCGGGATCCATCCGACCATCGCAGGAGTAGTCATGGGGCTGCTCACCCCGGCCGTGCCGTTCCAGCGAGCGCGCGCCGTCAGCGCCGAGGCCGTTCGCGCCGCCGATGAGACTCAAGACGATCCGGATCCACCCGACGCAGACGCCTTCCAGTGGCTCCGACTCGCGTCACTCTCGCGCGAGGCCGTGTCCCCGCTTTCCCGTGTCGAGCACTTGTTGTGGCCCTGGACGAGCTTCGTGATTCTGCCCATCTTCGCGCTTGCGAACGCCGGCGTCGAACTTTCGGTCGCGGCCGTGCGGGCCGCCGCGAGCAGCTCGGTGACAATCGGCGTGATTGTCGGTCTCGTGGCGGGCAAGACTATCGGCGTCTCGGCGGCGAGCTGGGTTGCAGTGCGCCTGGGTGTGGGCCGACTTCCTGTCGGCGTGCGATGGTCGCACCTGGTCGGCACGGCGGCCGTCGCCGGTATCGGGTTCACGGTATCGCTGTTCATCGCCGATCTCGCATTCGAGGATGAGGGCCTGGTTACGCAGGCGAAGGTCGGCATCCTTGCGGCCTCGCTCATTGCAGGCACCCTCGGCTACCTGATCCTGCGTCGGTCGCCGGCCACCGCCGATGGAAGTGCCGATAGCCACAGCTGAGGGAGGACCACTCATGGCCGGTGCGCCGCTGAGATGATGGTTTCTGCCATGCACGCCATGGTCAGGCGGCGCCTCCATGAGCACGCAGCCGTCCTACCAAGCTGGTGGGCGCAATTCCGATGAAGCGCCCAACCTCGCGCCCCGGACGTTGACATCCCGGGCTGATCGACCCCCATAGCGGTCCGGGGGGTGCTCGGTCCGAACGGGCTCCGGACACACCACGCCCCGCGTGGAGATCGGGGCGATGGGCCCCGCGCGACCGTCGGACGAACAACAACGGGAAAGGATGACGATGCGTTCGGCGGCACGCAACGCCGCCCCCTCATCAGATCCAGTCCTTCGCCGTCCTCGCATAACACCTGCATAACAACGCACCGGCACTCAGGCGTAGCGAGAGGTACTCAGAGGAACTCGATTCCCGCAGCTCAACGCCATGACCTGCGGGTTCACGTCTCCCTTACAAGGAGAAGGTCGGGGGTTCGAGCCCCTCAGCGCCCACCGCACGAACGCCTGCTGATAGCCACTTCCGACCACATGGCCCGCTGAACGGAACCGCCCCACCCTGAAGGGGTTCATGCCGTCGGGCTTCGACTGCTACGTCCATCAACCGCTCGACTCGACCGCGGTGACGTGGACCACGCCGGGGAACGAGGAGATGTACGCCGTGGTCGCCTGCACGTCACTGGCCGGCGCATCTGAGCTAAAGCCCACCATGTAACAGGCGTCTCCGCAGGAGCTCACTAGATCCATGCCGGGCAGCATGTGACCGCGGGGAACGACACCCTCCGCGAAAAGAAGTGCGGCCCGCGGATCTCGTAGCTCGACGCGCAGAGAGTCGGGTCGCCGATCGATGAGCCAGATCGCTGGCCCAACGAGCGCGAGTATCGCGGCCGCGAGTCCGGTCGCGACGAGGAGCGGTGTAGCCTTCATACGGCACGCCGTCACGGCTCCAACGATCGCGCCCACGGTCCAGCCGAGAACCGCGAACCACGACATCGGGCCGAAGGCCGGGCCGTACCCGCCACCTAGCACCGCAACAGCGATGAATGCGAACACGAAAGCGACCGCCCCTGCGGCTGCACAAGCTCGGACGACGTGAGCTGGGCGGGTGAACGAGCCGATGGCCGCAGCGAACAGACTCGGCACGACGGCGACCACACTGATCACGACGAGTTCCGCACCGCCGCTCCCGCGTCTGACGATCACTGCAGTGATCGGCACCAGTGCGGACACAGCGATGGCGACGCTCGTTCCCAGGATGAAGCGACCTGTGCGATGCATGGCCCAAGCATCGCATGGGTGCTTGCACCGAAGGTTCAGATGTCTGCGGGCTATGGGGCGGACTTCACGGCACACCCCTGGGTATGGCGGGGATCGGCACGCATAACATCTGCATAACAACTCAGCGACACTAAGGCGTACCGAGCGGTACTGAGAGGAACTCGATTCCCGCAGATCGACGCCCTGACCAGCGGTGTCACGTCTCCCGTACAAGGTCCGGTTCCCGGACGCCGGGTTCTACTGGCACCACCCGTCTAGGGCACGTGCACCACGACCTTTCCTCCTGCGCGGCCTTGTTCGACGTAAGCGACGGCCGCTGGGAGCTCGGCGAATGAGAACGTTTGGTCGACAACCGGACGCACCACTCCGCCATCGAGCAGCTCTGTGAGCCGATTCAGATCGTCTGTGCCGACGTGCGCCTGCACTTGCCTGACCGTCTTGCCGCCACGGAGGGAGACGCCCAACAGATTCGCAACGCTGGTGAACCCGGTAACTGCGGCCTTGCCGCCTTCTGCCAATGCACGTTTGAGATCGGAGACCGATCGATTCCCGACCGTGTCGAGAATGAAGTCGTATCGGACACCACTATCGGCAAAGTCCGTCTTCGTGTAGTCGACGATGTGGTCGGCGCCCAGGGACCGTGCCATGTCGAGATTCCGCGGACTCGTCACGACGGTTAGATCGGAACCGAAAGAGTGCGCGATCTGCACGGCAAAGGTGCCCACGCCCCCGGATCCGCCGTTGATCAGGACCGTTTGCCTCGGCTCGATCGTTCCCAAGTGGTCGAGCCCCTGTAGAGCCGTTACGCCTGACATTGGGACAGCCGCCGCCTCCTCCATCGAGATGCTCGCCGGCTTGGGGGCGAGCGCCACGACCGGGACGCACACGTACTCCGCGAAACCGCCCAAACCGTGTTCCAGCAGATTCGCGAAGATCTCGTCACCGGGCTTCACCGCATCGACGTCCTCAGCGACGCTCTCGACCCGCCCCGCGATGTCGACTCCTAAGCTTTGAGGCTTGGGGCGGACCAAGCCGTAGGTGAGGCGGGCAAACGCCGGCTTGCCGCGCATCGCGTGCCAGTCGGCCGCGTTGATCGAGATCGCCTGAACCCTGACTAGAACCTCGTGAGAGGCAGGGCGAGGTTTCGGCACCTGCCCCAGTCGTAGCGACTCAGGGCCTCCGTACCTCTGCCACAGCCAAGCCTGCATTCCGTCGGTTGTCATGGACGACTCCTTTCCTGCAAGGCATTCCTGTTGGTATCGAGAACGTGCAGCGCGTGCTGAACATCCTCCTGGACGAGATCTGCGTTGATGGAGATAGCTGCGGTCGAGCCCGCGCCAGCGGATGTGATCACCTGGGCACGTGGGTCGACGGCGTTACCGGCAGCCCAGACGCCGGGAACGCTAGTGCGTCCCGCCGTGTCAACGGTGGGGAAGCCAGCCTCGTCGAGGGCACAGCCCAGGCCGGCCGAGAGGTCATCGCCGTGAGGCAGGCTTCCCGGACGCACGAATACCGCCGTGCGCGATATGAGCCTCCCGTCCTGCATTTCGACGCCCGTCAGACGGTCGGCCTCGACTGTCAGGGCCCGCACTTGGCCAAGAACGACTTCGATCCCGCGAGCCGCCAGACCGTCTCGTTCTTTCGGGTCCAGGGGGTGAAGGTGTGCAAAGAAGACAACATCATCCGACCACTGCCGGACGAGATGCGCGTGCTCGACGGAGCCGGGAAGCGTGCCCAGAACGCCCAGGGGCTCGTCACGAACCTCCCATCCGTGGCAATACGGGCAGTGCAAGAGGTCGCGCCCCCACCGCTCCTGCACGCCGGGAAGGTCGGGAAGCTTGTCCGCGACTCCGGACGCGATCAACACCCGTCTAGCAGTGACCGTCAGACCGGAGGCGAGGTCTGCCGTGAAGCCGGGCTGAAGCGTGAGCACCACGTCGTCAACAAGGTCCACGCCGTACCGGGCCACCTCATGTCGGCCTTGGGCGAGCAACGCGGACGGCGCCATTCCGTCCCGAGATAGGAATCCGTGCATGTGCGCCGCTGGGGCGTTCCGGGGAGCCCCAGCATCAACCACGATGATTGATCGCCGCGCCCGTCCGAGCACCAGGGCTGCGCTCAGGCCGGCCGCTCCTCCACCAACTACCAGCACGTCGTACGAGTGCTCTGCCATGGTCGATACTTCCCTCCCCGCGAGTTCGCCCCAGGGTGGGCGACATTCCAAGATGGACCTACTTGCACCCTGTCTGCCCCCCGAGATATACAAAAAGTGCAGCTGACTGGAAGGGGGGCTTGGTCTTGGACGTCCGAAAGATCGCCAGGTACACGGGATGGTTGTGGATCATCACCTTCGCGACTTCGATCCCGGCGCGGTTCATCTTCTACGCACCGGCATTGGAGGACGGGAAGGACTACGTACTCGGTCAGGGCGACGACGCGATGACCATGATCGCGATCGGAGCGCTCCTCGAGCTGATCCTCATCATCTCCAACATCGGGACCGCGGTGGTGCCCTATTCGATCCACAAGCGGGTGAGCGAATGGGGGGCGGTCGGCTACGTGACCGCCCGGGTGATGGAGTGCATGTTCATCGCAATGGGTCTCGTGTTCATGCTGGCCATCTCGACGCTCCGACAGGACGCCCCGAGCGGCTTGGACTCTGCACTCGGCCAGGGGTTCGAGGCGGTGTACGAGTGGTGCTTCCGGCTCGGACCAGGCTTCTTCGTCGGCGTCGGGAACGGGCTGATCCTGGGATGGCTGATGTACACGTCCGGCTTGGTGCCGCGACGCTTCGCGATGCTCGGGTTGATCGGTGGCTCCTTGATCATCATCTCCGGCATCCTCGGGTTGTTCGACGTGATCGAGGGGAGTAGCCCGGTCCAGGGCCTCATGACGCTGCCAGAGGCCATCTGGGAGTTCGGGCTCGGCATCTACCTCATCGTCAAGGGGTATAGGCCCGAGGCAATCCGGGAGTTGGAGCCAAGAGCGGCTGTCTAGGAGCAACGCACCTGCACGCGGAAGCCCTCGGTGCTCCCAAGCCCGAGGGCTTCAGCGTGTTCAGGCCAATGAACAGACCCGGAGACCTGATCTCTCGGTCGTGCTCCGCCGGCTCCAACGCATAACATCTGCATAACAACTGAGCGACACTCAGGCGTACAGAGCCGTACGGGACTGCCCAGCCTTTGGTTGACTCGCGGGGTTGAGAGACTCAGGCAGCATGAGCGACCTCGTGTACGGCCTCGAACTCGATCGGGGTGAGCTTGCCGAGGCCGCGTTGACGACGCCGGCGGTGGTAGGTGGCTTCGATCCAGGTCACGATCGCGAGGCGGAGCTCCTCTCGGCTGCTTTAGCGCTGGGTGTTGAGCACGTTCTTCTGCAGCAGGGCGAAGAACGACTCCATGGCGGCGTTGTCGGCACACGCGCCGACCCTTCCCATGGATCCGTGAAGTCCGTTGCTACGGAGCAGGCGCTCGACCTTCGAGGACCGAAATTGGCTGCCCCTGTCCGAGTGGACCACCGTGTCGACAGGGCTCCGCAGGCCGATCGCGTTGCGAAGGAGCCGCGACGGCGAGCGAGGCCTTCATCCGGTGAGCGATCGAGTAGCCGACGATCCGCCCCGAGAAGACATCCTTGACCGCACACAGGTAGAGCGTGCCCTCCTCGGTCGGGTGCTCGGTGATGTCGGTGAGCCACAGCTCGTTGGGTCTAGCGGCGCTGAAGACGCGCCTGACCAGATCGTCGTGCACGGCCGGACCGGGCCGGCGGCCCTTGCCTCGCCGGCGGGAGATCACCGAGGCGATCGCGTGCTGACGGCAGAGGCGGTGGACCCGGTTCTCGCTCGCGTTGATCCCGTGTTCGGCGGCGAGCTCGTCGGCGATGAAGCGGTACCCGAAGACCGGATCGTCGGCGTGGACCGCCATGGCGGCCTCGACCAGGTGTGCGTCGTCCCAGTCTCGGGCAGTCACCGGGTTGGCACGCCACTTGTAGAACCCCTGGGGGCTGAACCCCAGCACCCGGCAGGTCACCACGACGGGGATCCCGCCGGTGGCAAGCTCGCGGACCAGCGGGTAGATCATTTTGGGTTCACGCCCTGCCCGAGGTAGATCGCCGCTCGGCGAAGGACCTCGTTCTCTTGCTCCAGGAGACGGTTGCGCTTCTTCAGTTCGCGGATCTGGGCTTCCTCGGCCACCGTCAGACCCTCGCGTACGCCCTCCTCGATCTCAGCACGCTTCAGCCATCGGTGCAGGCACCCTTCGGAGATCCCGAAGTCCCTGGCGATCTGAGACAGCGGAGCTTCACGCTTGCGGGCGACGGCGATCACGTCGCGGCGGAACTCTGCGGGGAACGCTGTGGGCACGTTGACCTTCCTTCCGGTGAGGTGGAATCCTCACACATCAGGAGTCAACCGAACCTGGGGCAGTCCCAACCCCTCAGCGCCCACCATCGGTGTGCTCCAACTCATGCGTCGCAACATCGTTGCGATGCCCGCATCAGGTAGCGGCGGTAGCTCCATCACCACCGGGGAGGGGGACGTGGCACTCGTCACGCTAAGAGAAGGCGCTTGGGTCGGTGCGTCGCTGTCCAAGGGGGTGGAGGTGCACGGGAGCCACCAACATGGTGCGGCCTGTGCGGATCTGCTGTGACGGTGCAGATCCAGGGTGCCCGGAGCGGGCGTTCTGAGGGGCCGAGCACCCCGATTCTGCTCGGCTGGGGCGCTCCGAACGTCGGGAGCCCGGCGCCGCCGCCGCGCCGGCGGTCCTCGTGACCGCGCGCGAGGTCGCGGGCGAGCATGTCGCCCGCCTCGCCGCGCCCTTCCTCGTCATAGCGCCCGCGGCCATCTTCTTCGGATCCGGCGACGCCGTCTTCCTGGGGGTCGGCGCGTGGGCGGTGGCGCTCATGGTCCTCGCGACCGGACGGCGCGGCCGGGCCGCGGATCTGCCGGCGCTCGCCGGCGGGCTGCTCTTCGGCGCCGCGTGCCTCCTGTCGTACGGGCTCGTGCTGCTCGCGGCGATTCCCGTCGTCGTCGCGGTCGCCCGGCGCCGGGTGCGCCCCCTCGCAATCGGAGCGGTCGTGGTCCCGGGCGCCGCCGCCGCGGCCGGCTTCTGGTGGTTCGCCGGGCTCGCCGCCACCCGGCGGGAGTACCTGGTGGAGAGCGTCGCGCGGCTCCGCCCGGGGGTGGCTCTTCCTCTGGGTGAACGTGGCGGCATTCGCCGTGGCGCTGGGACCGGCCGCCGTCGTCGGGCTTGCGCGGCTCCGCGACCGGCGCATATGGCTGCTCGTGGGCGCCGTGGCGTTCGCGGTCGCACTCGCCGACCTGAGCCTGCTGTCGAAGGGCGAGGTCGAGCGCATCTGGTTGCCGTTCGCTCCCTGGATCCTGCTGGGGACGGTGGCGCTCGGCGCGCGGCGGAGCCGCCGAGGCTGGCTCGCGGCGCAGGTGGCATTCGCGCTCGCGATCCAGATGTGGGTGGTCTCGCCGTGGTGACGCCGGCGTGAGCACGCGGGTGCTGGACGTCGTCCATCCGGCGGCGCACGGGGGCGAGCCGGCCGGGATCGATCCTGCCGCCGAGTATCTGTGGGCCGACCTCTGCGACGCCGACGCCGTGGCGACGGCCCTCGAGGGAGTCCCCACACCGCGTCTTCCTTGACGAGCCACGACAGTCGTTGAAACGCGCGCTTGACCCCCGTCGTTCAGGGTGCAAGTCCGACCGTCGTGGGCGCGTCGCGGTTCACCTCGCCACGGGGTACCCATCTCGAGGCTGGTCTGCAAGACAGCCGCATGACAACTCAGCGGCACTCGATTCCGGCGGGTCAGGCCGCTGCCTGCGGTTTCACGTCTCCCTTACAAGGAGGAGGACGGGGGTTCGGTCCCCCCAGCGTCTACGAACCGATGGTGCTCATGGACCCGATGCGACCGTTGCCCGCCGGAAGGTCGCATAGAGGAAGTTCTGCCGCACGTGTCCGGGTGTGATGTGGAGGTGGTACTGCGTTTGGGCTAGCTCGAAGCCCGGTCCACATTGCATCGCCAACTGCGCGGATTCGTAGCGTCGCACGTCTAGACCGCTGCATCGTTCCGGGCCGTCCGCGGCGAACGTCGCCATGATCGCGGTCCCGTCGGGCTCGACGGTACGCTCCGCCAGACGAACGTAGTGGCGACGATCCTCGTCGTCGGTCAAGAAGTGGAAGACGGCTCGGTCATGCCAGACGTCGAACCGGCCGACGTCGTCAAGGGTGGTCACGTCCCCCACGATCCACTCGACCGAGTCGGCACGATTGCCCAGGCGCCGTTTCGACACGGCCAGTCCTGCTTCCGAGATGTCCAGAACGGCGACGCGCTCGATGCCGAGATCCAGGGCGTGGTCCACGAGACTGGAGGCGCCGCCACCGATGTCGATGACGCTCTCCGCTCCCTCCTTGCAAGCCTCAGCGATGAGTGTGGGGGAGATGACGGGGGCCGGTTCGTACCAGCTGACCTCATCCGGGGAGCGCGTCGTGTAGATCCGGTCCCAATGCTCCCCGCTCTCCATGCGACCAGGATAGGCGTCTCGTGACGAGAGGCGGGCCGGTCAGCGCCTGGTCGATGTTCGCCTGCGTCCGGTCGTGGAGAACAGCACACCATCGAGACGTCGGTGCCGGAGCAGTCGGGCCTCCTCGTCGCGCATGCGGCGCGCCATGGCCGCTTCCTGCCCGGCAGGCACGCGCATGTCGGCGGCGAGATCCCAGAACAGGTAGGAGTGCCAAACGAGGGGCTCCAACAGCTGGGCGGCCGTTTGGCGTCGGTTAGCCCAAAGGAATAGACGCGACGCAATCACCCTCGGAGCTGCTCGGTGATGAACAGGTGCCGGCGCCGTACTCGATTCCGGCAGGTCGACGTCGCACTCGACGATCGATGGTTCTGCCCTCGCGGCGGTCCGGTTCGGCATTCTCCGGCCCACCAATCTGGCTGCCGTCGGCGAGTCTCCCTACGTGCTGTCAGCCGTCCGTGGCCAACTCGTTCCGACCATCGGTCTACGTCTTCCGACCTACCAGGCGTCCGGTAGTGGGGGGGTGTGCCATACGCCCATAGGCCTCCCGGGGGACACGTGTGGGTTCGAGCCCCTTGCCCGATACGGCGACATTGCCTTCCTGCCGATGATGCTCATGCAACCGAAAAGAGAGAGGTGGTCGAATGCGGAGGTACGCGCAGAACTGGCGTCACCTGCTGTATGTCAGCGCCACGCTCGCCACGTTCGTGCTGGCGGCGGGAGCCAAGTACAAGAACCACTGACGCCTGGAAAGAAGGAGGAACCACATGAGCAGGAACATCCGAAGGATCGTGCTGGCGCTGAGCTCACTGACCACGCTGGCGTTCGCGCTCGGTGCGCCGTTCAAGAACAGCTAACCCCCACTGAGGTGTGCTTCGATGCCCCCGCAATCACGGGGGCATCGCTGTATCCAGGGTCGTGGTGCCCAGCTACAGAGCCCCCTCGCCAAAGCCGATAGAGGGACCATGAAGCTCATACTCATTGCGCTGATCGTTGCGCTGGTTGTCGGGTGGGCGCTCGGCGGCCGGATATCTGGCGTCGCTACGGTCCGCCTCCGCTGGGCCCCGTTGGCGGTGGCGGGCCTCGCGCTCCAGCTTCTCACGCCGTCGGGGAAGGGCTTGGCCGACGCGCTCCTGGTCGTGTCGTTCCTGCTCCTCGCGCTCTTCACCATCCTGAATCGCAAGGTCGCGGGTTTCGCGCTCATCCTGGCAGGGCTGTTCATGAATTTTCTGGTGATCGGGATAAATCACGGGATGCCGGTGACCCGGCACGCGCTGGAGTCATCGGGGCAGGGCGCTCTGTTGGTCGACTTGATCGAGAACGGCGGTGCCAAGCACCATCTCGCCGGGCCCGACGATCGGCTGCTGTTCCTGGGGGATGTGATCGCGATCCCACCCCCCGTATCGCAGGCGGTGAGCGCCGGCGACATCGTTGCCTACGCGGGTGTCGGCTACGTGATCGTGGCCGGGATGCTCCAGCGGAAGCGTCGTGAGACCACCCTCGAAGCAGGCGACGACGTGGGGGAGGTGGAGCGCGCCTAGTGGCTAGCTCCGGAACGCCGCGAGCTCGCTCGCCTCGCGCTCCAGTCCTCCGCGCGTACGAGGCGGCCGTAGTGCTACCTCTGTTCCTGTGGATCGGCATCTCGTACGTGGACGATCCTCAGGCCTTCCTCGACTGGCGGATCCTCGTGTGGGCCGGGGCGATCGCCGCGGTCGACCTGCTGCCGATCAAGGGCGACTCGGAGATCGCGTTCAGCCTCAGCTTCCCCATCGAGCTCTCTGCAGCGCTGGTGTACGCGCCCCACGTAGCGGCTGTCATCGCCTTCCTTGGGGCTGTCGACAAACGTGAGTTGAAGGGTGACCTCCCGCCGCTGAAGGCGCTCTACAGCCGAGGACAGATCGCGTGGTCGGTGGCGCTCGAAGGCGCCGTGTTCCACGGCCTGGGCTCGCTGCAAGGGCAGTGGTACATGCTGGGCTTGGCCGTGCTCCTGGCCGCCATCGCGGGCTACGTCCTCAACGTTCTGGTGGTCGCCGGGTACGCGTCACTACAGACCGGCACGAAGATTCGCGCCGTGGTGCGGGAGCTGCACGTCGGCGTCTTCGGTGAGTTCGTCATCTCCTACATGGGGTTGGCCTTCTTCTCCGTGCTCGTCGCTCTGTCGACGCAGTCCTCCACGATCGGCCTGTGGGCTCTTGCGGTGTTCATCGCCCCGCTCGCCTTCGCCCGGCAGATGTTCCAGCGGACGCACTCTCTCCAGAAGGCCACGGATGAGCTCGCCGTGCGCCAAGCCGAGAACGAGTACCAGGCCCTGCACGATGCGCTCACCGGGCTACCCAACCGGGTGTTGTTCCAGCAGCATCTGACGGATGCGATCCAGCACGCCGAGTCCCGGGGCGGCAGTGTCGCCGTCATGCTGATGGACCTCGACCATTTCAAGGAGATCAACGACACGCTTGGTCACCACTTCGGTGACCAACTCCTGAGACAGATCGGCCCGCGTCTTTCCACCGTACTCCGCGAACACGACGTCATGGCCCGCCTGGGGGGTGACGAGTTCGGCCTCCTGCTGCCCGACATCCCCGACCAGAGCGTCGCGCTCGGGGTGGCTTCACGTCTGCTGGAAGAGCTCGAGCGGCCGGTGACGGTGGAAGGGCTGGCGCTTGACGTGTCGGGCTCGATCGGCGTCGCGTTGTATCCGAAGCAATGCTCGAACGCCGAGTCGCTCCTGCGGCGCGCCGATGTCGCGATGTACGCGGCCAAGGAGGCGGGCGGGGGCTTCGAGCTGTACGACACGGAGATGGATCAACACAGCCCGGCGCAACTCACACTGGTGAGCAGGGTGCGGCCGGCCCTCGACAACGGCGAGATGGTCATGTTCTACCAGCCCAAGGTGGGCCTATCGGATGGCCTCGTCTCCGGGGCCGAGGCGTTGATCCGCTGGCATCACCCCGAACACGGCCTGGTGCCGCCCGACGAGTTCATCCCGCTCGTGGAGAAGACGGTGCTGCTGCGACCGCTGACGGCCTTCGTCCTCGCGACGGTGCTCGAACAGTGGCGGACGTGGGCCGACCGCGGGATCCGGTTGCCCGTTGCCGTCAACATCTCGCCCCGAAGCCTGCTGGACATCGAGCTGCCCAGCCAGATCGTCGAGCTGCTGGAACGGTGGAAGGTTCCCCATGAGTTCCTCACGCTGGAGCTCACCGAGAATTTCTTGATGACCGAGTCGCGTCGCTCTACCGCCGTGCTGGACGAGCTTGCCACCATCGGCGTACGGCTGTCGATCGACGACTTCGGCACCGGGTACTCCTCGTTGAGCCACCTCAAGCGTCTGAAGGTCGACGAGATCAAGATCGATCGTTCGTTCGTGATGCAGCTGCAGACCAACGCCGACGATTCCTTGATCGTACGCGGGACCGTGGAGCTCGGCAGGATCATGGGCCTGCGGGTGGTGGCCGAGGGTGTCGAGGACCAGGCAACCCTCGATCAGCTCACGGATCTTGGGTGCGATGAGGCTCAGGGCTACCACATCAGCAAGCCGCTCCCCATCGAGGAGTTCGACCGCTGGCTGAGCGCCCGAACCGTGGAGGCAGGCGCCTCCGAACCGCTGGACCCGGCGAGCCCGCCTGATCCGGCACGCCTCCACGTGGTCTGAGTCCGGTCCACACATCAACGTTCCAGTGAACTTCGTCGTGGGCGGGGCCTCGACGGTCTGAGAAGCTGTTCGAGGCATGCAGGATGGGCTCCCTGACCGGGCGCAGGAGCCGCTCGCGATCGGCCGGTACGTCATCCAGACGGCGGTGCTCGCGGCGCTCTACTACCTGACGGCCCGGGCCAGCCTCCGGATCGCCCTGGTTGACGACACCATCACGCCCCTGTGGCCGCCCACCGGCATCGCGCTCGTGGCGTTCCTGCGGTACGGGCGCCGGCTGTGGCCGGGGATCGCCGTTGCGGCGTTGCTCGTGAACCTTCCGATCACGAATCCTTCGGCCGCGCTCCTCGCCGCGGCGGGGAACACGCTCGCCCCGCTGGCGGTCGCGGTGCTGCTCGACCGGCTGCGCTTCCGGATGACGATGGACCGTGTGCGGGACGTCGGCGCGCTGGTCGTTGCGGCGCTCGCCGGGATGACGATCAGCGCGACGGTGGGCAGCGTCGCGTTCGTCATCACCTCCGAGATCCCGGCGGATCGGTTCTGGCCGGCGTGGTCGGTCTGGTGGGCCGGGGACGCGATGGGCGTCCTGGTGGTCGCGCCCTTCCTCCTCACCCTGATCACGTGGCCTCGAGGACGGACGCACGTGCCGTGGTCCGCCGCCATCACCGCGGGGGGCCTCTTCGTCCTCCTCGTCGCCGCGTCCGTCCTGAGCGAGCGGACGGACGGCCACCTCCTCTTCCTGATCCCGCCAGTGGTGGGTTGGGTCGCATGGCGGTTCCAGCTCCGCGGCGCGGCGCCGGCCGTGCTGCTGATCTCCGTCCTGGCCGTCCGGGGGGCCGTCCGAGGCACGGGCGCGTTCGCGGACGTCTCCCTGGCCGAGGCCATGCTGACGCTGCAGACCTTCAACGCGACGATCGCGTTCAGCGCGTTCTTCCTGTCGGCCCTGGTGACGGAGCGGATCCGCGACCGTGAACGGCTGGAGCGATCGGCGGTCGGTCTGGAGGTGCGGGTTCAGGACCGCACGCGCGAGCTCACCCGCGCGAACACGCGACTGCAGAGCGAGATCTCGGTCCGCCGGCGGACCGAGGGAAAGCTGCGGCAGAAGGAGCGGGATCTGGCCGAGGCGCAGGAGCTCGCCCGTCTGGGCCGGTGGGAGTGGGACCTCGCGCGCGACGAGATCATCTGGTCCGACGAGATGTTCCGCATCCACGGCGCCGAGCCGCAGAGCTTCCCGGTGACGTTCGATCGGGCGCTTGAGTTGGTCGTCGACGCGGACCGCCGACGGATCGAACGCAACGTGGCCGACGGGCTCGAACGCGGGCTGCGGGAGCTTCCGCAGCTCGAATACCGGATCGTCCGCCCGGACGGCGAGCGGCGGACCCTTCTGGGGCGGGCCCGCATCTTCCCGGGTTCCGACGGCGCGCCCCGCCGCATGATGGGCGTCCTGCTGGACGTCACGGAGCGCCGTGAGTACGAGCGCCAGCATGAGATCGCGGATACGCTCCAGCTGGCACTGCTGCCGCAAGACCTCCCGATCGTCGAGGGCCTCGCGACGGCGGCGCAGTACGTTCCGGCCGAGGAGGGCTTCAAGGCCGGGGGCGATTGGTACGACGCGATCCCGCTGCCCGACGGCCGGCTGGGCCTGGTGATCGGGGACGTCGCCGGGCACGGGCTGGAGGCGGCGAGCATCATGGCCCAGCTCCGGATGGCCGTCCGCGCGTACGCGTTGGAGGGGCACCGTCCTACCGACGTCGTGGCGCACGCCCACACCGTGCTGCGGGCCGTCGAGCCCGACGAGCTCGCCACGATGCTCTACGTCGAGCTGGACCCGGAGTCGGGAACCGCGGCCATGGTCTGCGCGGGCCACCCGAGGCCACTCGTGGTCTCGGCGGGCGGAGCTCGATACCTCGAGCCCACGATCGGCGCGCCGATCGGGATCATGGGCACGGGTCGCTACTCGGAGCAGACCTTCCGGCTCGCGCCCGGGGACGTCCTCCTCCTGTACACCGACGGCCTCGTCGACCACCGGGGCGTCTCGCTGGACGACGCCGCGGAGCGGCTGCTGCAGGAGGCGCGGGACCGCCACCAGCGAGGAGACTCGATCGGCGAGCTGTGCGCGCGCCTCGCGACGGCGCTGGCACCGCCCCCGGCTGCCGACGACGTCGCGATCCTTGCCCTGCAGGTTCTGCCCCTCGACGCGGAGCGGCTGCAGGTCCGGTTCCCCGCCGAGCCGGACGAGCTGGCCGGCGCCCGCCGCGCACTGGGCAGATGGCTGCGCGCGCGCCACGTCGTCGACGACGACGTCCAGGATCTGGTGCTCGCGCTGTCGGAGGCCTGCACCAACGCGATCAAGCACGCGTACGGCCCGGTGCCGGGATGGGTGGAGATCGAGGCACGCCATGACGAGCATCTCGTCACGGTGGAGGTCAGGGACTTCGGGCACTGGCGTTCGAAGCGCGGCGCGGGCGGCGGCCTGGGGCTGGGTGTGATCGAGGCGACGACCGGATCGGTGGAGATCGAACGGCGGTCCGACGGAACGTCCGTGCGGATGCAGAAGTGGCTCCGAGAGGAGGTGCCGGTATGAGGACCCTCGCGCATGTGCGGCTGGACACTTCGGATCCCGACGTGGTGACCGCCGCGATCGTCGGCGAGATCGATATGGCAAACGTCCCGGAGCTCACGGACTCGCTGCTGACGGCGGTGCCCAGCGAGGCCGGGGCGCTCCTGCTGGAGCTGACTGACGTCGCCTATCTCGACAGCTCCGGCATCCGGATGCTCGCAGACGTCGCGCAGCGGCTCGGGTGGCGAAGCCAGGAGCTCGTGATCGCGGCCTCGCCGGGATGCCGGGCGCGCACGGTGCTGGCGTTGACCGGCGTGGATCGATCCCTGCGGCTCACCGATTCGATCGAGGCCGCGTACGCACTCGTGACGGACGACGGCTGAACGAGGGCGAGCCCACACATCGCCCGTTTTGGATGAATCGCCCAGGGGCCGAGGAGGAACTCATCCGAACAGGATGATGGCGAGTTACATTGCGCTGACTAACGTCTCGAGTGGGCAAACATCGAGGGGAGAGGCATGGAGCGCAAGAGTGGCTGGGCGATCGGCTTCACGACGTTCGCCGCGATCATGCTGCTGATGGCGGGATCGTTCCAGGTGATCGCGGGTCTCGCAGGGATCTTCGAGAACGAGTTCTACTTGCGGACCCCCAACTACTTCTTGGAGTTCGACGCCTCGGCGTGGGGGTGGATCCATCTGATCTGGGGCGTCCTCGTCATGATCGGGGGCTTCGGCCTGCTCGCGGGATCGCTCTGGGGCCGGACGCTGGGCGTGGTCGCCGCGGCCATCAGCGCGATCGCCAACTTCGCGTTCATCCCGCTCTACCCCCTCTGGTCGATCGCCGTCATCGCGCTCGACGTCGCGGTCATCTGGGCCCTCACCGCTCACGGGCGGGACATCGTCGCCGACCAGCCGCGCTGACGAGGGATCGGTACCGGGCGACGCCAGTCGGCGGAGCACTTCGAAGATCGGGAAAGGCTGGGGATGAATCTGGGCGAGTGGTTGTGGGCGATGTTCGTGTTCTTCATCTGGATCCAGGCGATCTGGATCCTCATCCGGGCCGGCCGAGGAGATCGAGAAGCTCTCAAAGCTCCGAGCGTCGGGGGAGATCTCCGCCGAGGAGTACGAGCGCTTGAAGGCGAACACGATCGGACAGGCGTAGAGAAGAGCTCGGAGCGCGCCGCGCTGAGTGATCTGCGCGGCACCATCTGGCTCCTCTCGCCTGCTGGCTAGCGGCTCAGGTCTCGGACTCGGACTCCTCGTGTCAGCGACGCGACGGCGATCTTAGGTGCAGTCGACGCTCAACCGTTGCCGGTCGAGCAACCGATCGTGCCACGTGACGAGCACGCGCGTGCTTCCCTCGGGAAGCTCACCGATCCTGATGGCGCCACGGTCGTCCGAGAAGCGGACCACATCGCGATAGGACACGGCCCTGCGCAAGTGCCGATAGCTCCCCACGTAGATCTTGACCCGCCCTTCCCAGCGGAACTCGCGGGTGATGTACACGCGGGCGAACGCCGCCTCGCCGCAGTAGACCTGCTCATCGACGACGGCCTGCGGTCCGTGGGATGCGGACGCCGGTGACGCCAGCATCCCGACCGCGAGGACTGCCAGCAGTAGTTTCATGATCTCGCTCCTTCCGAGTCGTCAGATGGTCGCCACGTCCACTACGAAGTGTCCTGAGCACGTCGATCCTTACAGCTCAGCCATCACGTCGGAGCGGCGGAGGGGATTGGGGCAGGTTCGCGCCGCGCCGCCGCGACCGTCATGGTGATCGCGGCCGGGACGAAGAAGATCCCCACCGAAAACATCCCCAGTACGCAGCCGACCCAGAGCAGCGCGGCCGAGACGATGCACGCTATCCGTCGGCGCAGGAGCAGCGGGACCAGCGCCACCAGGACCGGCACGCTCACGACCACCAAGACCCACGAGCCGTCCACCGAGAACGTGCTGACACCCGAGCATCGCGTCATGCCGCCCGAGAGCGTTGGTCCGCACCTGCTGCCGAGAGGTGCGAACGCGGCGACGAGCGCACCGAGAACCGCCACCAGGAACGCGACCACGGCCAAGCGGTTCGCCTTCATGGCACCACGATACGCGCGTGTATCGCGTGCGCGGCAGCGGGCGGATGATACCCCTGCCGTTTCGATCCCTACGCCTACGTCACCGTCGCCTACGACGCCGGACCGGGGCGATGCGGTGGGTGCAGCGCTTTACGGGCCCGGTCGATGGATACTCGGTCGGCAGGGCACCCGCCGTGAGCCCGGACGGAACCACGGTGTACGTGACGGGATGCGACGACCTCGATCAACCGAGCACACCAGTGGCTCCGCCACCATCGCCTACGATGCCGCAACGGGATCCGTGCGCTGGCGCCGGCTCTACGGCGGCGGCGGCGGCATCTCCCTCGCCATCACCCCCGACGGCTCCAAGGTCATCATGACCGGGACCAAGTGGGGGCCGGTCGTCGGCGGCGAACGGGACAGGTACTACCTCACGATCGCGTACGCTTCGTAGTCGACCCGGCCATCGGGTCCGACGAGCCCGCTCCGTGGGTCCGGGCGGCATCAGAGGTCGTACGCTCGGATGCTGACCTGTCCCGAAGGCTTCGGCCGAGGCTATGTGTCCGCGATGAGGGAGTGCTCGAACATGCCCGTCCGGGTGGACGTCCTGGGGGATTCACCTCTGGACCCCGGTGCCGAGCAGGTACTGGTCCCCATGCGCGACGGTATCCGGCTCGCGACCGACGTCCATCTCCCGGGAGGGGCCACCCCGGTTCCGGCGATCCTGGTCCGGCTTCCCTACGACAAGTGCGGGCGCTACACGTTCATGCCGCAGATCGCGCCCTTCTTCACGGACCGCGGATACGTGTTCGTCGCGCAGGACGTCCGTGGGAAGTTCCGATCGGAGGGCGCGACCGTCGCGTTCGTGCACGAGGTCGAGGACGGCTACGACACGCTCGAGTGGCTAGCCTCGCAGCCGTGGTGTGACGGCAACGTGGGGATGTGGGGTGACTCCTACTACGGCTTCACGCAATGGGCCGCGGTGGCGAGCCGGCACCCGGCCTTGAAGGCGATCGTTCCTCGGGTGACGAGCGCGGACCTCGGGGGCCGGTTCGGGCCGGAGACGATCGTCCCGCTCTACCTGGGCGAGTACCTGGCGAACTACTGGCTCGATCACCGGGTCCAGCACTGGGAGGTCGACTACGGGCACCGTCCGTTGGTGGAGGTGTTCGATCCGGGGTTCGAGGCCGTGGGGCGGCGTTCGGAGAGCTTCGACCGGTTCGTCGAGGAGAGCGAGCGCGGGCGGAGCCTCATGACGTTCCCGAACGGGCATCCGTTCGAGGCGGTCCAGATCCCCGTCCTGCACACGGGCGGCTGGTTCGACAATCTGATGCCGGATCAGATGCGCGACTACGACACCCTGATCGCGCGACCCGAGGTCGCCGGGCTCCAGTACCTGGAGATGGACTCGACGGACCACGAGAACTATCACCTCGAGCTCGTCCCCGTCGGGCCACATGACGACCACGACGCGAACGATGAGGCGCTCGCGCGGATGCTGCCCCGATATCTCGGTTCGGCGCTCGACTTCTTCGACCGCTTCCTCAAGGACACGGGCGGGGATCTCCCGCGAGTGCGGTGGCACCAGGGCAACGACGAGTGGCGGACCGCGGAGTCCTGGCCACCTCCCGGGGCGCGCGAGCTCCGGCTCCATCTATCCGCGGCTGACCGGGCCGTCGCCGGAGCGGAGGGGGGTCGTCTGTCCGCCGCGCCGGATGCGGAGCCGTCCGTCGCCCGCTGGGTGCACGACCCGGCCGACCTGGTGCCGTCGAGCGTCACGGACCCGTTCGCCTTCCTGCGGGAGGTCCCGGACGAGCGCCCGACCCAGGAGCGCCCGGACGTCCTCACGTTCACCTCGGATGCGCTCGACGGGACGCTCGATCTGGTGGGGCCCGTCTCCGTGGACGTGGGGGTGACGTCCACCGCGCCCTCGACGGCGTTGTTCGCGAAGCTCGTCGACGTCGGCCTCGACGGCTCGACGCTGATGCTGACGCGGGGCCAGACGATGGTCCGCGATCCCGATCCGACCCGGCCCGTTCGGATCGACCTCGCGCACATGGGGTACCGCGTGCTGCCCGGCCATCGCCTGCGGTTGCAGCTCGCGTCGAGCGACTTCCCGCTCTACCTGCCGTACCCCGGCACCGACGAGGACCCGTGGCGGGCGGTGACCGGATCTCCGAGCGAGCAGTCCCTGCAGGTCGGAGGGGGAGCGGAGGCGTGCGTCACATTGACGATCGGGGAGGGGGAGGAGGAGGGTCGGTGACGGATGTCGGTGGCAGACGGGGCTTCCACCGTGTCGCCGTCGTGGTCCTCATCGCCACCGGATGCACCTCGGCTCCGCGGACGAGCATCCACACCCCGTCACCGGCTCCGGTCGTCTCGCCGACGACGTTCGGGACGTTTGACGTGCCGACGATCGCCTTTCACTCCGACCCCGACGGGCGTGACGACACCTATGTGATGCGTGAGGACGGGACCGCCGTTGTCGCGGTCACCGACGGCGAGGAGACGATCGCCCGGCCGTTCTGGTCACCGGACGGAGCCCGGCTCGTCGTTTCGTGTTGCACCGCGGGGTTCGGCCGACTGTTCCTGTTCGACGGTCCCGGCTCCAGCGCCGTCGAGCTCGCGCCCGATGTAGCGGGGGCGACCAGTCCGGCGTGGTCGCCGGACGGGTCCACGATCGCGTTCGAGTCGATCGACGACCGATCTCTCTACGAGGTGGACGTGAGCGGTGCGGTCCCCGGAACCCCACGCCCGCTGGGTCTGTCGGGTGCAGGCCCTTCCTGGTCACCGGACGGCGAGCGGATCGCGTACTTCGCGGACCACCAGGGGGAGGCAGACATCTACACCTCGGCCGCGGACGGTACGGACGTCGTGCGCCTGACGCGGGACGTGGCGCCCGACTACTCGCCGGCGTGGTCCTCGGACGGACGCATCCTGTTCGTGTCCGAACGCGGCGGAGATCAGGACATCTACGTGATGGAGGCCGACGGTTCGGGCCAGCTCGACGTCAGCCGGAACCCCTGGCCCGACGACTCACCGGCATGGTCTCCCGACGGTCGCCTGATCGCGTACGTCGCGTACCTGGACGGCGCCGATCCTCATACGATCGGCGACGGGAACGCGGAGATCTTCGTCGTCGCCGCCGATGGCTCCGACAACCGGGATCTGACCCACAACCCCGCCTGGGACGGCGACCGTCGTGGTCGCCCGACGGTTCGGAGATCGCGTACACCCGTCGCACCGACCACGCGCAGATCTTCGTGATGCCGGCCGAGGGGAGTGCGGAGCGGGAGCTTCGGGGCGTGAGCGGCGCGGCGAACGATTGCTGCCCTGCATGGCGTCCGTAGCTACGCCTGGGCCGGGCACCCGGGCGGGCACCAAGAACCACCTCCACTCCGATCCTCCGGTCGCATCCGCCTAAACGCTGCACCCGCACGAGACGTGTCTGTTACAGAGGGTGGATGGGAGCAACCGACTTCGAGTCCTTCTGCAGGGAGCACTTCGTGAGCGTTGCGCGCACGGCGTTCCTCATCACGGGCGACGTTGAGGAAGCCGAGGATCTCGCACAGGAGGCGTTCGTTCGGGCGTACGAAGGATGGGGGCGCGTGTCGGACATGGAACGACCGGACGCGTGGGTGCATCGGGTCGTGACGAACCTCGCGATCTCGTCGTGGCGTCGGCGGCGTGTCCGGTCCTCGCAGGGGGTCCCGCCGCTCCAGGACGTGCCGGAGCCGGATGCGCCAGATGTGGTCCTTGCCCGTGCGCTGCGCTCACTCACGCCTGCGCAGCGGGCCGCCGTCGTGCTCCGCTACTACCTCGACTGGTCCGCCACCGAGGCTGCCGAGGCGCTCGGGAAGAAGGCCTCGACCGTGCGCGTCCTCACGCATCAAGGGCTCGCTCGGCTTCGGGAGCTGATCCCAGAGGAAGCCAACGATGACCGCACCTGACGACTCGCTGACCGATCGGCTCCGTGCCAGGGCCGGCACCTATGAGCCCAAAGGCCCCGTGCTCGACGACATCAGGCGCAAGGGCAGGAGACGACGTTGGGGACGCAGGGCAGGGGTCGGCATCGGGTCCGTCGTCGTCCTCGCCGGCGTGCTCGCGCCGCTGGGTCTGCTCTCGCGGCTTAACGACGCTCCCGTTGGGACCATCCCGGCCGGCCCGCAGGGATCGAGGTTCGTGTTCGGCAGCCTCATGGACGATCGATACGTCCTGTCGACGGCGGACGGCGACGGCTCCGATATCAGACAACTCCCGATCCCGATCGCGACCGCCATCGACCCGAGCTGGTCGCCGGACGGGTCCCGGATCGTCTTCTCGGGAGCCGAGCTTGAGAACCGCGAGCCCGCCGACCTGTACCTCGTCAACGCCGATGGCAGTGGACTCACCCGACTCACGTCCGATCCGGAGATCGTCGACTGGGACCCCCAATGGTCGCCCGACGGCACGAGGATCGCGTTCACACGCGACAGCGACGAGCACCCGGGCCACATCCAACGGATCGCGATCCTCGACATCGACACGGGCCAGATCGAGATTCTGCCCTTCGATGGGTACCAGGCGAACGATCCGTCCTGGTCGCCCGACGGACGTCGGATCGCCTTCACGGGGAACGTCGAAGGACTCGGCAACATCTTCGTGATGAACGCCGACGGGTCGAATGTGCAACGGCTGACCGACAGCGTCGACCGTTGGGGAGACAACGGTCCGGCATGGTCGCCCGACGGCAGCATGATTGCCTTCGATCGCTCGGACGAATCGTCGGACGGTGAACCGGCGGGGATGAACCTCGACATCTACGTCATGGGTTCCGACGGCTCCGATCCGACGCAGCTCACGTCGGACCCCGCGTTCGAGGCAGCTCCGACCTGGTCGCCCGACGGAACCCGGATCGCGTTCATCGGGCTCATCGACAGCTCAGCGGCCAACGTACGCAAGTCCGAGCTGTTCACGATGCGTCCCGATGGTTCGGACCTCACCCCGCTCACGACCGGGGCATCGACCGGCTATAGCCCCAACGGCTTCGCCGCCCCGTCGTGGACGATCGGATCGGTTGCCGGGGAGATCGCTTCCCAGCCGACCGAACCGAGCGGCGTCCCTCCGGCGGACTAGCTGCACGTCTCGTGCGGTGGCGGTCAGACCACGGTGTCGACGCCGAGCGTCGACTGCGGGTTGCGCCGGCGAGCATCGGTGGTCGGCCGTGATCGCGGTCGATGCTCGGGCGAGGCAACTCGTCGTCGGATGCGCTCGCATCGTGGCCGACCGTGTGGTCCCATCGATCGCGTTCGTCCGTGCCGTTTCCGAGCTCCAGCCCGAGGAGGTTCCATGTCGTCGCTCCGTCCACGTCTCCGGGACGCGGTGGTCCTCGCCGCGATCATCTCCACCTTCCTGCTCGGTAGCGGGTCCGCCGTCGCGCTGCTGACCGACGTCGATCCCGGCTTCGGCGAAGGAGGGGCAACCTCCGTGCCGATCAAGGGGTCCTCCGAGGTCGCTGGGATCGTGCAGCGCGACGACGGTTCCTTCGTCATCGGGGGGAGCGTCGGCCAGGATTTCATGACCGTCGCCCTCGCGCAGAGCGGCGACCTGCTGGGCTCGTACGGGAACGGTGGGATCTCGTCGGTGCAGATCCCGGGTGCCTCGGACGTGACCGCGACCGACGTGGCGCTGCAGTCGAACGGCCGAGTCGTGGTGGTCGGATATGAGAGCGGGAACAGCGGTTCGGACCGGTTCGTCGTGGCCCGCTTCCGGCCCGGCGGCGACCCCGACGAGTCCTTCTCCGACGACGGCGTCGCCTTCGTGACCTTCTCCCAGGGTCACGCTTACGGGTACGGCGTCACAGTGCAGCCGAGCGGCGCGATCGCCGTCGTGGGCGAGGTCGATCCCGGGAAGGGTGTGTCGAACCCCGCGATCGCCCGGCTCGACCCGGACGGATCGCTCGACCGTTCGTTCGGTGATCACGGCCGGGCCGTCGTGCGCGTCCCGGACGGGATCCGGGGCTTCGACTCGCCGTGGCGCGTCGTGTCGCAGCCGAATGGACGGCTGGCGATGGCCGGATGGGCCGACCGGGGCGAGAGCGGCTACAAGACGCTCGCGATGCGCCTGCGGTCGGACGGTTCGTTGGATCCGTCCTTCAGTCACGACGGCGCCGCGATCATCGATGCGGACGGCGTCGACAACTACGCGTACGGGCTCGCCAAGGACGGCGCGAAGCTTGTGATGGGCGTCCACACCAGCAGCAGCGACGCCGCGTTCGTCCGCCTCGACGGGGACGGCAGCCGCGACTCCACCTTCGGGGGCGACGGGGTCGCGATCCACACGCTGTCCGTTGCATGGGAGGTCCGCGGCGTGGTGGTCCTGCCGGATCACCGGGTCATCGGCGTGAACGGGTTCACGAGCGGTCCGAATATCGCGGTCCTGAAGCCGCGCGGGGCCCTCGACACCGGCTACAGCATCGACGGCGAGGGCGTGGGGCCCTACAAGGGTGCGAGCGGTGAGGGGCTCGTGCTGCTCGCCAACGGCAAGGTCGTCGTGGCCGGTCAGCAGGGGAGCACGGTCATCGCGACCCGATTCTCCGCGCCCTGAGATCCGCGGCCCGTCGCTGACCGGCGCGCCCTCGAGCGCCCGGGTCGGCGGTCATCGTCGTCCTCGCAGGGCGTTGCCACCCGAGGGAACCGGCGACTGCCCCGACGGGTCTCGTAGGCGTGGTGCGAACAGCGACGGCAGCGGTGGCTGTGGTGGTACTCACGGCGGTGGCGGTCGCCGCCGGCGCGCCGCAGGCCTCGGCCGGCGGGTCGTGGCTCGAACTGCAGGACGGCGACCGTGTGCTCATCCCGGGTCAGACCGTCACGATGTCTGGGACGTTCGGGTCGGGTCAGCAGGCCGATGTGTCTGCGGGTCCGTGGCACGCTCAGCTCCGGTCGGACTACGAGCAGGGAGCCTCTGTGCCGCTCGGGCCGGTGACGATCACGGACGGAACCCGGTGGGGATGGCGAGCGACGGTGACGTTCACGGTTCCGGCGGTCGCGACGGGCGAGTACTGGGTCACCGTTGTGAACGAGGAGGGGGAGGGCGTCGGGGACCTGATCGGTGGGTTCGTGCAGGTCGCCCCCTCGCTCGAGGCATGGCGGGTCTCACTGCTGCGCCAGCGCATCGAACGACAGGAGCGGGCCACGCACAAGGAGAAGGCCGAGGTTCGAGACCGGCTCGCGAAGGTGCGGGCGGATCTGGCGACGGTGACTGCAGCCCGCGACCAGCTCGCGGATCGCGCCGACGACCTCGAGCGGGCGCTCGACGATGCGCGAGACGCCGCGGCGGTGAGCGGCGACTCAGCTCCGTTCCCGTGGTTGGCCGTGGCGGGTGCGATCACGGTGCTGACGCTGATCGTCGGCATCGCCGGCGTCCGGAGGCGAGGGGAACGACGCACCCATCGTGGCCGACCGGGCACCGCGGTGATGGACTAGGCGGACGCGGTCCGCAGCTCCACCTGCGAGTCGTCGCGCGGAGCTCTCGCCGACGGCAGTCGCGGATGCGAACGTTCTCAGCCGTGGGGAATCTCACCCGCATGTTCACATCCGGGCCGTCTCAGGGCTCTGTTGGAGTGAAGCGTGGATGAGGAGCGGGCATTTGAGGCGCTGTACCGGCGGACTGGGCCACGCCTGTGGCGTGCCGTCCTCGCGTACACGGGAGGACGGCGAGAGATGACCGACGATGTGGTTGCGGAAGCCTTCGCTCGCACGTTGGCCCAGGGACAGGCCGTTCGTGAGCCGGAACGCTATCTGTACCGGGTCGCCTTCCGCCTCGCGGCACAGGAGCTGAAAAGGACGCCCACGGTGGCTACGCCTCCCGACGCGGCCGCGCCAGCTCTTGACGACGGCCTCGGCGAGCTGCTCGACGTCTTGCGTCACCTGTCGCCAGGTCAGCGAACCGCTCTGTATCTGCACTACCAGGGCGATCTGCCCGTGAGCGAGATCGCTCGCCTGATGAGGACCTCCTCGGCGGTCGTGCGCGTGCACCTGATGCGAGGGCGACGTCGCATGGCCGAGCTGCTGCCCGGAGACGACTCATGACTGAGCGCTGGCGTCGAGCGCTCGCTCGACTCGATGAGATCGAGCCGGATGTTCGTGCCCTTCGGGAGAAGGCCGACGCGGGGTTCCCGATGACCGATCACGATCCGCATTCGGCACCGAACCGCCTCATCGTTGCCATGGTCGCCTTGATCGTTGCGGTCGTGCCGCTCGTCGTCGTCGTCATCGCGTTCCGGTCCCAGCCTGAGGCGACCGGGGATGCTCCCGACCGCCCTGCGGGGGTCATCACCTACGCTCGTGTCGAGAACGCCACGTGGGTGCTCTTCACCGTCGCTCCTGACGGCTCCGGCGACACCCGAATCCCGATCGACGGCCTCCCCGACGACGTCTTTCACCCAACGTGGTCCCCCGACGGGTCGAGGATCGCCTTCGACACGCGTTCTGCCGATCCTTCCTCGGAGGAGGGAGGCAACCGAGACGTGTACGCCGTTGATGCCGACGGCTCCAACCTCACGCGGCTGACGACGGAGGACGGATGGGACTACCAGCCGGCGTGGTCGCCTGACGGCTCGCGCATCGCGTTCGTGCGGAGCCGGCCCACCGAGGACATCTGGGTGATGGAGGCGGACGGAACCGGTCAGCGACGGCTCACCCACGATGCCTCGTTCGACCTCACACCGACGTGGTCGCCGGACGGCTCGCAACTCGCGTTCGTCTCGAACCGCAGCGGCTCGCCGGAGATCTACACGATGGACGCCGACGGCACGAACGTGACGAGGCTCACCCACGATGACGCCTACGAGGGCTCCCCGGCATGGTCGCCCGACGGTTCGCAGATCGCGTTCGCTGGGGACGTCGACGGTTCGGGCCTGTACCTGATCGACTCCGGCGGCGGCGAGGTTACCCGCGTCGTGGCGACATCACATGCCGGATCGCTCACCCCCAGCTGGTCGGGAGACGGGAACGCGATCGCGTTCGTGACCCAGGACACCGTGGACGCTCAGCAGCAGATCCGGGTTCTCGATGTCTCGGCAGGAACGAGCTCGCCGATCGTCTCGGGTGTCGACCTGTGTTGCCCCGCGTGGTCGCATGCGTCGGCGACCTCGTCGATCGACAGCCCGTCGGCAGAGGGGTCTGACGAACCCGATGACGACCAACCGACAGGGACGCAGCATGACCAGAGCGGCCTCGCCTCGCCGAGGAACGGCCCGATCGTGTTCACCGGCATGTCCTCGCAGAAAGGGGAGCATCTCTTCCTGATCGAGCCCGACGGCACGGGGCTACGGCAGCTCACGTCGGGCTCGGCCAGCGACACCCATGCGAGCTGGTCTCCGGACGGGCGCCAGCTGGTGTTCCAGCGGTACTCCGACGAGAACCGATCAGGCTCCCTGTTCGTCCTCGACGTCGAGTCCGGGGCGACGACACAGATCACCCACGGGGTCGGCGTGTTCCGCCCGGCCTGGTCCCCGGACGGGTCGTGGATCGCGTTCGCCGGTGTCGGCGAGGACTCGGCCAGCGGCATCTTCGTGGTGCGCCCGGACGGGACCGACCTCCACCGCCTGACCGACGATCGGTTCTTCGCACCGGACAACCCCGTGTGGTCGCCCGACTCGTCCACGATCGCCTTCACGGCGAATCTACGCGACCAGGCGGGCGACTACGTGCCGGGCTGGGACGGGTACCTCATCGGGGTCGACGGCTCCGGTCTGCGCAACCTGACGGCGACACCGGATCCGGAGCAGAGCGAGATCCCGATCGGCTGGCTTCCCGGCGGGACGATCCTGGTAGCGACCGGTCCGGCGGTCGTCTCAGGGGGACCCGGGCTGCCGGCTCAGCGCGGCGCCTGGCTCGAGTTGACGCCGGACGGCACGGTGCTGCGCACCGTGCTCGAGGACCACGTGAACGGTGCCGATCACCAGCAGGAGCCGAGCCTCTCACCGGACGGCCGGTTCGCGGTCTACGACAACGGACGTGGAGGACCGCAGAACGTCTGGATCGTGGAGCTCCCCACTGGGAGGGTGTCCCAGATCACGACCGAAGGTGGATGGTTGGCCTCGTGGGGACCCGCACCGTAGTCGAGCCAACGCTTGCCCGACGACCTCAGGGGGTATCCTCCGGCCACGGATGTCACGGTGGTGCCGACGGGAGGATGGACGCGATGACCTACACGATCTGTGAACCGTGCATCGACGTGAAGGACCGGGCCTGCGTGGATGAGTGCCCGGTCGACTGCATCTACGAGGGGCCCCGGATGCTGTACATCCACCCCGACGAGTGTGTGGACTGCGCTGCGTGTGAGCCGGTGTGTCCGGTGACCGCGATCTTCTACGAGGACGACGTACCGACCGAGTGGAAGCCGTTCACTCCGGTCAATGCGGAGTGGTTCGACGAGTCCGTCACGGGCCTCGGCTCCCCGGGTGGTGCCGCACAGGTGGGCCCGGCCGACAAGGATCACCCCGTCGTCGCAGGGTGGGCAACCGCGGGGTAGGTCGGGATCAAGCCATCAGGTGGGCAACATCCTGCTCGTGAGCTCGACCGCCCGCCCACCGCCGTCGGCGACGAGCGTGGTCCCAGTCACGATCGACGATTCATCCGAGGCGAGGAACAGGCAGCACGAGGCCATCTCCTCGGCGGTTCCGGCACGTCGCAGGGGCACGTCCGCGTTGGCGAGGTCGTAGGCCTCCTGGCGGCTGATGCCTCTGGCGCCTCCCAGCTCGTCCATGGACTCGTCGCCCATCGGGGTGATGATCCATCCGGGGCAGAGCGCGTTGGCGCGGATGCCGTGTGGGCCGTAGTCGACGGCGATCGCGCGCGCCAGGGCGTTGAGCCCGGCCTTCGAGGTGTCGTACGCGGCCGAGGCGGGAGCCGCCGCCATCGCGTTGGCACTCGACACCAGCACGATCGAGCCGCCGCCGCGCTCGAGCATCAGAGGTAGTGCCGCCCGAGTGATCATCATCGGTCCGGTGAGGTTCACGTCCAACACCCGTTGCCACTGCTCATCACCCATGTCGCCGACGGGTGCGTCGATGCCGAGCCCGGCGCTCGCGACGACCACGTCCACACCTCCGAAGGCCGAGACGGCGGCGGCAACAGCCTCAGCCGCGTGCGCCGGGTCACTGGTGTCCCCGGCCACCGAAACACCGTCGATCTCCTGGGCCACCGCTGCGATGGGTTCCGGACGCCGGCCGGTGACGACCACCTTCGCCCCCTCGCGGGCGAACAGGCGGGCGGTCGCGGCGCCGACACCCGTTCCGCCGCCGGTGATGAGCGCAACCTTGTTCTCGAGCCGCATCTGAACTTCCTCCATCGGCCGGTGCAACGGGCTGGGCGAGGTGACGAGCCCCCACCGTGGTCGACGGAGTGTACCGCCGCGACTTCACGTATCCGTCGGGTGAGGGCTCGACGTCAGTTGATCCCGGCGCGGACCGAGTCCACCAGCAGGGAGAGGAGCACGACGACCCCGATCGCCGCCGCGGACGCCGTCGCGAGCCGCCGCGCGTTCCACCGCTGGATCGAGATCGGCTCCCTCGCCGGCGCCAGCTCCTTGCATCGGGCGAGCAACGGACGGTCGTCGGCCTTCAGCCGCGCTTGGAGCTGCGTGGGGATCGCGAGACCGACGGCACACGCGAACGCCTCCGAGATCTCCTCGGGTGTGAAGACGCGGACCGCTCGCGCGTAGACGCGATCCGCGTCCGACTGGAGCGCCAGCGTCAGCATCATGTTCGCCAGGTCCACGGCCTGTCGCCACGGTGAGGGTCTGATCTCCAGACCGGACACGTCGACCAGCTGCAGATGCCCATCCTTCACCAGGAGGTTGGCCGGCTTGATGTCGCGGTGCGCGACACCCAGGTCCCAGAGCCTTCGGATCAGCACCATGCCCTCGTCGATCACGACGTCGTCGACCTCGGATTCGCCCAGCGTCTTCGCGTTCTCGAAGAACTCGGTGACGAGCATGTACTCGGCAGCAGATCGGCTCTTCAGCGCAGGATGTGACGATCGAGCAGGCGGCACGGTTCGGCGACGTCGTCGTGCTCGCCATTCCGTTCATGCCGGATGCCCTGCCTTCTTCATCGAGCCTGGCGGGCAAGATCGTCATCGACGCGATGAACGCCATCACGGAGACGGGCGCGGAGATGGATCTGGATGGTCGCGCCTCGAGCGAGATCGTCGCGGAGCGGCTCCCGGATGCTCGCATCGTCAAGGCATTCAACACGATCGAGCCGTCCGTGCTCCGGCAGGACCAGAGGCTCTCCGTCCCGTCGGAACGGCGATTCGTGGTCTTCCTCGCCGGCGATCACGGACTTGCCAAGGAGCGGGTCAAGAGGTTGATCGAGGAGATCGGGTTCACGCCGGTCGACACGGGCTCGCTCACCTGGGGAGGACATCTGCAGGCACCTGGCTCCGACATCTTCAACCACCCCATGCTGCCCGCCGAGGCGCAACGCGTTCTCTGGTCCATGGGATGAACTCGAGACCCACCAGAGACGGGAGGCGCCGCCCATGAAGGCGTACCTATGGGAGCGGTACGGACCGCCGGAGACGCTTCGGTTGGCAGATGTGGAGAAGCCCGCGCCGGATGCCGGCGAGGTGCTCGTGAAGGTGCTGGCGGGATCGATCAATCCGGCGGACTGGCATTCCCTGCGCGGCAAGCCGCTCTCTTCTGGCGGGCCACCCTGGGGTTGCGAAACAGGTCGTCGATTACACCGAGACGGACTTCACGGAAGGCGAGGGACGCTACGACCTGATCCTCGACACCATCGGGAACCGATCGGTGTCCGATCTCCGCCGCGCGCTCGCCGATGGTGGCAGGGCCGCCGTCACCGGTTCACGACCATGTCGAGACTGATCAACCTGTCGCTGCGCGGCGGCAAGGACGTCGAGGTAGTGCAGGCGCACGTCACCCCGCCGAGGATCTGGAGCACCTGTCAGGGATGATCCGGGCCGGGGCGGTGCGCCCCCAGATCGACCGGCGCTATCCCTTCGCCGAGATCCCCGCTGCGATCGCCTACGTGGAGAAGGGCCGGGCCCGAGGGAAGGTGGTTGCAACCGTGCCGTGAGGCCCAGGGGCTTCGGCGCGCACCGCATGCGAGGGGGGCGGGCTGGGTACCGGCCCGGGATGCCGGAGCCCCGGGTCGCGCCTGCGATCGACCGCCTCGCCGCCTACGCCTGGCGGCTCCTGGTCATCGCAGCCGCCGGCGTGGCCGTGCTCTGGCTGCTCGGGCGGATGCGGGTCGTCATCTTCCCGGTGGTGATCGCGGTGTTGCTGACCCGGGCGCTCGTCCCGATCGCGCTTCAGTTGCGGCGCAGGGGCCTGCCGGGCGCGCTCGCCGCGGCGCTCGCGTTGCTCGCGTTCCTCGGGCTGCTCGCCGGGGTTGCGCGCCTGATCGCCCCGGCCGTGGCCGAGGAGTTCTCCTCCTTGGGGCCCACCCTCTCCGACGCGCTGAACGACGTCGAACGGTGGATCGTGGAGGACAGCGGGCTCGAGGTGACGCAGGCCGACGTCGACCGAGCGCGCGAACGTCTCGCCGAGCAGCTGCGGTCCTCGATCGACACGTCCGGCGGCTCGATCGCGGCCGGCGCCGTCCTGGTCGGGGAGGCACTGGCCGGCCTGGTGATCGCGATGTTCCTCACGTTCTTCCTGCTGAAGGACGGGCATCGCTTCCAGCGATGGTGCCTGTCACTGCTCCCGTCCGAGTCCCGACCCCGTGCCGCCCGGCTCGCGACCAGGTCGTGGGACGTGATCGGCGGATACCTGCGTGGGGCGGCGGTCCTCGGCGTCCTCGAGGGCACGATCATGGCGGTGACGATCGCGGTGGTCGGCGGGAGCCTCGCTGTGCCCGTCGCCGTCGTCACGTTCTTCGCGGCGTTCGTCCCGTTCGTCGGGGCCATCGTGGCGGGCGTGATCGCCGTCCTCGTCACGCTGGCGAGCGCCGGCCTCGCGCAGGCGGCCATCGTGGCCGTCGTGGCGGTGGTCGTGCAGCAGTTCGACAACGACCTCCTCGCCCCGGTGATCTACGGTCGGGCCCTCCAGCTGCATCCCGCCGTGATCATCCTCGCCGTCGCAACCGGCGGCGCCCTGTTCGGACTGGCGGGCACGTTCCTGGCGGTTCCGGTCTCGGCCGTGATCGGAGCGATCGCATCGGACCTGCGATCCGGCGGTCGGCCCGAGGACGCCGAGCCCCTGCCGGTCCCCTGACCGGTTCGTGACGCCCGAGTGAGGATGCCCTGGAACGAAGCGTTCTCCGGCTGACCCGGATCAGCCGGCGCTGAACGAACGCGTGATCGCGCGCGAGAGGTTCCCGATCGGTCGAGCGCGCGCGCCTTCACGGCATACGTGTGACCGGGGACGGTCGGCACGAGCGTGAATCGCCATGTCGGGTGCAGGCAGCCCGCCCCACACGATCGCGTGGTTCCAGGTGACGGAGCCCAGCCACGTGCCCGCCCGGCGCGTTCCAGTACTTGCCGGTCGCGGGGTCCTGGATCTGGACCTCCACCTGCAGCACCTTGCCGGCGTCGGCGGCAGTGCCGCGGATCCGGAGCGGCGGCGTCGCCGGCGACGTGCCCCACTCGATGGTGGGCTTCACCGTCTCGGGGGCGGGCACGGGCGTCCAGCCGAACCGCTGCACCCTGGCGCCGCCCTCCTCCACGACGTACAGGTTGCCCGCGGCGTCGTGATCGATCCCGGATGGCCCGAGCAGCTGACCCGGCAGCGTCCCCATCGAGCCGAACTGTCCGAGTCGCGCGTAGCTCGTCCGGTCGAACGCGACCACCACGTTGGCGCTGGAGTCGGCCACGTAGACCACGTCGTCCACGATCGTGGCCCCCCACGGCCGGCCGCTCATGTTCAGCGTGCGAAGCAGCGTTCCGCCCGAGCTCACCACGAAGACGCGGTTCGACGTGTCCGACGTGAGCCACAGGTTGCCGGTGCTCGTGTCGACGGCGACGCCGCGGAGATAACCGAGGCTCGTGCAGCACGTCGCGAGCTGCTCGCCGGTCGTCGTGTCGAACGTCAGCAACGAGCCCTCGCGCCGGACCACGGCGTAGGCCGTGCCGCCCACGATCTCCAGGTCGTTCACGAAGCGAGGCGTCGCGATCCGCATGACCTGATGGAAGTCCGGGTCGAAGACCATGAGGTCGGGGTCGCCCTCGTAGTTGGCGACCCACACGTTGCGGGTCGCCGGATCCACCGCGACGGAGCGCGGGTAGTTCATCCCCGCCGGCGGACTTGAGCCGCGTTCGCCGAAGACCTGCAGGAGCGTTCCGTCGGAGGCGAAGCGCTGGACGCGCTGATTCCAGTTGTCGGCCACCAACACGTCCCCGGTGGCCCGATCCACGGCCACGCCGCGGGCGAGCGCGATCCCAGCCGGATCCGGGGGCTGAGGCGGATCCGGGAACGCGCCCACGAACGCGCCGGAGGGCGTGAACTCCTGCACGCGGCGCGCGGCGTAGTCCGCACCCCAGACGTGGCCGTCGGGGGTGATCGCGAGTTGGCGCGGTCCGTCCAGGAACTGCCCGTCGCCGTGCCCGGGCGATCCGATCGTGGAGAGGTGACGCCCAGACAGGTCGAACGCCTCGATCGTCCCACGCTGCGAGTTCGCCACGTATAGGCGCCCCGCCGCGTCGTCCACCACCACGCCACGCATGTCTCCCGAGAACAGGGGCCTGCTCCCGATGTCGGATCGCCAGGCGCCGGTGGGGCCGAACACGTGGACGGTGCGGTTGCCGACGTCGGCCACGTACACGTTGCCGTCGGCATCGACGTCGATGCCCGTCAGGCGGTTGAGCTGCCCTGGGCCGGTGCCGGGGGTTCCCACCGAACGGAGCTCCGTGGCGGTCTGCGTGTCGTCGTCGAACCGGTACTCGTGGATCCCGGGGCCGAGAAAGGCCCCGGGGGCCCAGACGTCGCCCTGATCGTCTACCGCGAGCCAGGTCACGTTCCCGATGAGGTCGACCTGGTAAAGGAGGCGGCCATCGACGTCGTACTTGCGGACGTCCCTGGAGTTGGACGCCTCGCCGATCACCGCCACGTAGGTGGACCCGTCCCGCGGATCTACCGCGATCGCGGACACGACCCCCGGGATCGAACCTCCGGCGTTCGGGAGGTCGCCGAGCCATGTGCCCGCCAGCGAGTAGCGTCGGACCTGACGCGAGACGTAGTCGCCCACCACCATCTCGTCGGTGACCGGGTTGTAGGCGAGGCCCCATGCGGCCACGCCTGGCCGGGACGGGCCACCCATGATCCGCTCGACCCGCGGGGCCGTCCACGGCGCCTGAGCGCCCGCGGCCGGCATCGCGACGGTCGCGCCGATCACGATCGCGGTCGCGAGCGCACGCGCGCGGAGGCGCACGGCGGGAGGACGCTGGAACATGGGGGCACCGCCTCTGGGATGGGGAACGATCTGCGACCCCGCCATCCTCCACGGAATCGCCGAGAGCGGCAACGGTCGATCGGACGCCCTCGTGACCTGCCGCAGCCCGGTCGTTACGGCCGGGCCGGCCCGATCTCGGGGCGCCTATGATGGCGGCGCCGGAGCACCGACACGTCCGCCAGCGGATCAGGAGTCGCCGTGAAGGCAATCGTCCAGGACAGATACGGCTCGGCCGACGTGCTGGAGCTCCGCGACATCGACACGCCGCAGATCGGTGACGACGGCGTGCTCCTGCGCGTGCTCGCGGCCAGCGTCTTCATCGGGGACTGGCACTTCATGGCGGGCATGCCGTTGGTGTTCCGCATGGTCGCCGGGCTCCGCGCGCCCAAGTCGCGGGTCCGTGGCCAGGATGTCGCCGGCCGTGTCGAGGCGGTCGGCACGAGCGTCACGCGGTTCCATCCGGGGGATGAGATCTTCGGCACCTGCGACGGCTCGTTCGCCGAGTACGCGACCGCCCGGACGGGCAGGATCGCGCCCAAGCCTGCGAACCTCAGTTTCGAGCAGGCGGCGACCGTCCCCACCACCGGCACGACCGCGCTCCAGGCACTCAGGAACGCAGGGGGCGTGGAGCCGGGGCAGCGGGTGCTGATCATCGGCGCCGCAGGAGGCGTGGGATCGTTCGCCGTACAGATCGCCAAGGCGTTCGGCGCTCACGTCACGGGGGTGTGCAGCACGAGCCAGGTCGACCTGGTCCGGTCGATCGGCGCTGACGATGTCATCGACTACACGCGCTCCGACTTCGTCGAGACCGGGCAGCGCCATGACCTCATCCTCGAGACGGCGGGGAGGCATCCCGTGTCCCACCTCCGGCGAGCGCTCACCCCCGAGGGGACCCTCGTGATCGTCGGGTCCGAGGGGGGCGGGCGATGGTTCGGCGGCATCGAGCGCCAGCTCCGGGCGCAGATCCTGTCGCCGTTCGTGCGCCAGACGCTGCGAACGTTCGTCGCGAAGCAGAACGCCGACGACCTCGTCGTGCTCACGGACCTCATCGAGGCCGGCAAGGTCACCCCGGTCATCGGGATGACGTACCCGCTCAGCGAGGTCCCCGAGGCGATGCGTCAACTGCAGGCGGGGCACGCGCGGGGCAAGACCGTCATCACGATCTGAGCGGATCCGTTCGCATCTCGCGGCACGAACCGCTAGCGTCTCGCGAGGAACGATGACCATCGCATCACTCCGATCGTGTTCAGCGCCGTCGGGCCGCGGACTCGTCGTCGCGGCCGTGCTCCTGGCCGGGTGCGGTGCAGAGAGCTTCGAGAACCTCATGAGCCTCGAGGTGTGCTCGCCGGAACGAGGTTCGTTCTCGACCCAGATCGACAATCCGTTCCTTCCTTTCCCGGTCGGCCACCGGCTCGTGCTGGAGGGCGACGAGTCCGGGCATCTCCTGGTCCGCATCACGGTGCTCGACGAGACCGAGACCGTGGCCGGCGTCGACACGAGGGTCGTCGAGGAGTACGAGGCCACCGACGGACGCGTGGTGGAGATCTCCCGGAACTTCTTCGCGCAGGCATCCGACGGGACGGTCTGCTACTTCGGCGAGGACGTCGACATCTTCGACGAAGAGGGGAACGTCTCCTCGCACTCGGGTGCCTGGCGCGCGGACGGTGACCGGTTCATGCCCGGGATCTTCATGCCCGCCCGGCCCGAGCCGGGGCAGGCGTTCCAGCAGGAGGTCGCGCCCGGCGTCGCCGAGGACCAGTCGAAGGTCGTGTCGCTCGGGGAGGTCGTCGAGGCGCCGGCCGGGACGTTCGAGGACACGGTCTCACTGCTCGATCGCAACCCACTGGACGGCAGCGAGGACACGAAGATCTACGCGCGGGGGATCGGTCTGATCGTGGACGAGTCGGCCCGTCTCACCGAGGCCCCGGCCCCCGTGTGATGCCCACCACGGGACGCCCTGCCGGCCGCCGCCGATCCCCGGCCGAGGATCCCGGGCGTGTGTCGACATCCGCCGGGTCCGTTCGTCGTAGGGGTGGACGCGGACGGGCCGCGGGACCAGGAGGAGACCGGTGAAGTACATGCTGTTGATCTACGGGGACGAGTCGGCCATGGCGCAGGCCACCCCCGAGCAGACCCAGGCCGTCGCCGACGAGTACGAGGCGTTCAGCCGATCGATCCGGGCGAGCGGGAACTTCCTGGACGGCGACCCGTTCCTGCCGACCACGACGGCCACCACGGTCGCCGCGAACGGCAGCGGGATCGGCTCCAGCGGCGGGCCCGCGGTCACGACCAGCCCGCAGCTGATCGCCTACTACAAGGTCGAGGCCGATGGCCCCGAGCAGGCGGTCGAGATGGCCACACGCGTCCCGCACGCCAAGTACGGAGCGGTCGAGGTTCGCCAGATCGTCCAGTACGACTGAGCACGCCCGAGCGGCCCCGGGTGCTCCCGGGGCCGCACCGCGGCACGGCACCGGTGCCGCGGTGGACGATCTCCTCGACGGCGTCGGCGGCAGGATCGCGCAGACGTGCGGCCGCGATGGCCGGCGTCGTCAGGGGAGCGGCTGCCAGGACGGCGACGTGAGGAAGAACAACCGGTCGGTCCGGCACACCCGCTCGACCGGTGACCCGTCGAGGGCCGACTTCTGAACCGTCGTCGCCCCCCGCCTCGACTCGTGCACGTACACGATCTTCGTCCCGTCGGGCGACCACACGGGGAACGCGTTCCTGGCCGATCCCGGGGCGGTCGTGACCCGGGTCACCTGGCGCCCCTCGGCCGACATCGTGTAGACGTCGTAGTCGGCCTCCCCGGGGTTGTGGCGGTTCGAGTCGAAGACCAAGGAGGCCGAGTCGGGGCTCCAGTCAGGGTGCAGGTCGAAGGCCGTGGTCGCCGGGGTCAGCAGGGTGTACTTGCCTCCGTCCGGGGCCACCACGCCGATGCGGAAGATCCCGGTGGTGGGCCCGAGGTTGGAGAAGACCTCGAACGCGATGCGGGTCCCGTCCGGCGACCACGTCGGGTGCCCCTCCCAGCCCGGGGAGTCCGTGAGGCGCACGGGGGCCTCGGCGGGAACCCCCTCGACGCCGATCGTGTACAGCTCGAAACCGGCCGTCCCGCTGTTGCTCGAGAACACAAGCCGTGTCCCGTCGGGCGACCAGCTCGGAGAGGTGGAGAAGCGGTGCTTGGACGTCACCCGGGCCTTGCCCGAGCCGTCCGCCTGCATGATCCAGATCGTCTCCAGGCCGTTGTGCCGGCCCCCGCTGTGTCGCTCGCGGACGTAGGCGATCCGCGTCCCGTCCGGCGACCACGCGGGCTCGTACCCCCTCGCGAGGTTCACCTGGGTACCGTCCGGCTGCACGACCCAGATCCGGCCGTTCCGGGCGAGAGCGATCGCGCCGTTCGCGCCGGGGTACGAGGCCGACGCCACGCTCGGCACGCCGACCGCAGCGATCGTCGACAACAGGATGGACGCCAGGATCGGCCGGGTGCGCATGTGGGTGGTCCTTCCTGTCACTGTGCTCGAGGTGCTCGAGCTCGGCTCTGAACGACCCCGGACGGCCCGAGCCCAGGATCCACCCTTCGAGCCTAGCTCACCGGGCCCGCGGCACCTACGTAGGAGACCGCAGAGAACGGTGTTTTTTCTGCGTAGGTCTCCGTACGTTCGGGAGAGGGTCCGGTACGCACGCCGTTGCTCCGCACCGCTGGGCCGCCGCTCGGTGGTCCCGGGGCGTCATCGAGGCCGGGGCAGCTCGGCTCCGGCTCGCTCCGGCTCGCTCCGGAGTGAAGAGCCGCTACGCAGCCGGGCGCAGCCGCTGATACGGCGCGCGTCAGAGGCCCGGAGGCCCGGACCCCAGGTAGCGTCGCGCGACCGCCGCGACGTGATCCGTCGCGCGACCCGAGGTGCCCGCGGGGGAAGAGGCAATGCGCCATTCGCTGGAGACGGCCTACGCCGCCCGGCCCGCTCCCGCACGGCGGGCCGGGTCCTGGGGCTCCCGCCGCGCCCTCCGCGGCGTCCTGACCACGGTGATCCTCGGATCGTTCCTGGTGGCCGGCGTCGCGCCGGCGTCCGCGTTCCCGGCCAAGCTGAGCACGAACGGGCAGATGGACTTCGCCTACGGCAGCGCCGTGGCCAGCGCAGGCGGCGCAGGGTCGGCGGCCCAGCCCGAGAGCAAGCTGTTCACCACCGGCGACGGTGTGGTCGAGCCGGTCCGGTGGTGGGCCGTGCTGGGCACCTCGGGCCCGACGCCGGCGGCGGGCGTGTGGGTCTTCGAGCTCGTGAACCACACGTGGACGGCGCGGGTCAAGCTCCCCGGCGCCGATCCGTGGGCGAAGGCCGACACGTCGTTCGAGGCCGGCACCCTCTACGTGTCCACGCGGGACGACAAGGCGACCAGCGGCGGCAACGTCCGCCAGAGCTCGTTCTACAAGATCCCGTACACGGGCGGCGGCACGTGGGGCGCCGTGCTGGGCCCCTTCGCCATCACGACGGGAAGCGTCGAGACGCTCACCCTCGCGAGGGACAGCGCGGACCGGGTGTGGGTGACGTTCGAGTCTGGTAGCCAGATCAAGGCCGGCTACACGGCTCCCGGAGGGACCTCGTTCACGACCGTCAACATCTCCAAGACGAACGTGAACTCGGAGGACATCTCGAGCGTCGTCGCGTTCGGCGGCGACCGGATCGGGGTCGTCTGGTCGGACCAGAACGCGAAGAAGGACCTCTTCGCCTGGCGGCCCGACTCCGCCGCGCCGACGGCGCCGTGGACCATCGAGACGGCCTACGGAGGCGGCGTCGGCAACTGCGCCGCATCGAGCCCGTGTGCCGACGATCAGCTGAACGTGAAGGTCGTGCAGGATCAGGTCTACGTCGCGATCAGGTCCAACCTGTCCAAGTCGAGCGATCCCCGGAACCTCCTCCTGCGCAGGAGCGGGAGCGGCGCATGGTCGGCCTTCCCGGTCTCGACCGTGTCGCAGAACGTCACGACGCCGGTCGTCCTGCTGAGCCCGCAGCAGAACCGCATCTGGGTGTGGGGCACCCGGGGGAGCGAGGTGGACGTCTGGGAGAGCCCATTCGCCACGCCGTCGTTCACCGCCTCGGCGTTCATCCCCTGGACGAAGGGTTCCGGCGTCTCCCTCGCCGGTCCCAGTTCCACGAAGCAGCCGACGACCGTGGCCGGGGGTGAGGTGGTCGTGACCTCGAACGCCGGCGGCCGGCAGTACTGGCACAACGAGTTCCCGCCGGGCTCGCCACCGGTGAACGGCCCGCCGGCCTTCGACCAGGATCTGCCGGACCGAACCGATCCGGCGGGGGCCGTCGTCTCGCTGTCGGCGCACGCGACGGACCCTGCGGGCGACCCCCTGACCTACGCGGCCACCGGGCTCCCCCCGGGTCTGTCGATCAACTCGACCGGCCTGATCTCGGGCACGATCGCGGCCGGAGCGCCCACCGGCAGCCCGTACGCCGCAAGCGTTACCGTGCGCGACGACGACGGTGGCTCGATCGACGCGACCGATACGTTCTCCTGGACGGTGACCGGCGGCGGCGGCGGGGGCGGCGGCTCGATCGTGTTCCGGTCGGCGTCCACGGGAGCCAACAACGTCGGCACGGACGTGGTGATCCAGACGCCCCCCGGGGCGCAGATCGGCGACGTGCTGGTGGCGACCCTGGACGTCAAGGCTGCGCCCACCGTGACGTCGCCGTCCGGGTGGGCGCTCGTGTCGTCCACGCCGAACGGGTCCAACTTCCGGCAGCTCGTGTACTGGAGGATCGTGGGCGGGGCGGAGCCGGCGAGCCATCGGTGGACCTTCAACGAGAGCCGAGCGGCCTCCGGCGTGATCCTGGCCTACGTCGGCGTCGATACCGCGCACCCCGTCGAGACCTGGACCGCCGTGACGGGGTCGACGGCGAGCATCACGGCTCCCTCCGCAACCTCGACCCTTGCCGGCGCGATGCTCGTCGGCGCGTTCGGCATCAACGCGAACGCCACGATCGCGCCGCCGCCCGGCATGACCGAGCGCGGCGAGATCGTCTCGGCGACCAGGATCAGGACGGAGGTCGCGGATGTCGTGATGAGCGCGGCCGGGCCCAGTGGCGCCAAGATCGCGACGGCGGCGGCCGCCGCGGCGAACGTGGGACAGCTGATCGTGCTGCGTCCGGGCGGTCCGCCCCAGAACACCCCGCCCGTCGCCGAGGACGTCGCGGCTACCGCCACCGCGGGGGTGGCGACGACGATCACCCTCGCCGGAACCGATGCCCAGACGTGCGAGCTGATCTTCGATCGTCCCGACGTCACGCTGACGTCCGGCGCGACGGTGGGCGGTCTCGCGAACGACGCCTGCTCGGGCGATGGGCCCTTCCGCGACACCGCCACCGTGACGTACCTGCCTCCAGCGAACCTCTCCGGCCTCGATTCGTTCACGTACACCGTGAACGACGGCCCCACAGGCTCCGCCTCCGCCACGGTCGCCGTCACGGTCGCTCCGCCCCCGAACACGCCTCCGACCGCCGCCGGCGTCGCGGTCACGGCGACCACGGGAGAGCCGGAGGTGATCACGCTCGTCGGGGCCGACGCGGAGACGTGCCAGCTGACCTTCGACCGGCCCGACGCGACCCTCGGCTCGGGCGCGGCGGTGAACGGGCTCACCGACAAGCCGTGCACGGGATCAGGTCCCTACGAGGACACGGCCTCGGTCACCTACACGGCACCCGCCGGGTTCACCGGGACCGACTCGTTCACCTACGCCGTCCACGACGGCACGGCCGGCTCGGGCGCCGCCACCGTGTCGATCCGGGTCGTCGCGCCGCCGGGCGTGATCACGTTCCGGTCGGCGTCGACCGGGGCCAACACCGTCGCCAGCACGCTCGTGATCCCCACGCCGGCGGCGTTGCCCGGTGATGTGATGATCGCGGTGGTGGACGTGAAGGCGACGCCCACGGTCGCCACCCCCGAGGGATGGAATCCCGTGTCCAACACGTTCCACGGCTCGGCGTTCCGCCAGCTCGTCTACTGGCGTGTGGTCGGCGACGCCGAGCCGGCCAGCTACCAGTGGGGCTACAGCCAGGTGCGGGCGGCCTCGGGGGTGATCGCCGCCTACGCAGGGGTGGACACCGCGCACCCGGTCGGGTCGGCCAGCGCGGCCTCGGGATCGGCCGCCACCGCCACCGCGCCGTCGGTCACGACCGCGAAGGAGGGCTGGATGGTCGTGGGGGCGTTCGGCGTCAACGCGGACGCGACGATCGAGCCACCCGCCGGCATGACCGAGCGCGGTGAGATCGTCTCGGCCACGCGGATCAGGACGGAGGTCTCCGACTTCGCACCCCCTTCGTCGGGTGCGACCGGCGAGAAGACGGCGGCGCTGGCCGCCGCCGCCGCGAACATCGGGCAGTTGATCGCGCTGCGGCCCGCCGTCACGCCGATGAACATCCCGACGGCGCAGGACGTCAGTCTCACGGCCACCTCCGGCATCGCCAAGACGATCGAGCTCACGGGGATCGACGCCGATACCTGCGAGCTCACGTTCGACCGCGCGGCCGCGACCCTGCCCTCCGGTGCGACGCTGACGGATCCGGTCGACGCGCCCTGCAGCGGCCCGGGCCCCTTCGAGGACACCGCCACGGTGACGTACACGGCGGGGGTCGGGTTCAGCGGTCCCGACTCGTTCAGCTACTCGGTCGGCGACGGCGCGAACGTCTCCGATCCCGCTCCGGTGACGATCTCGGTCTCGCCCCCGCTGGTGGCGCCGCCCACCTCGAGCTGCGCCGGTCCCGGTCGCACGACGGTGACGACCCCGCCGGGCACCGTGACCACCTCGTACGAGCCGCAGCCGGTCGACGACACGAACTTCGCCGCGGCGGGCACGACCTGGCGGCCGGACCTGACCACCTATCCGATCGTCCTCAACTCCGGGGCGTCGCGTCTGTGTTGGCTCGGGGGAGCGGTGTACGGCTCCGTCCCCGCGGAGATGACGTGGGAGGAGGCGCACGATCTCAACCAGCCCTGCATCCGCATCATCCCGACCGAGTGGATGATCGTGGACGGCCTGCGCTGCGACAGCACCGACGACGGGATCCGCCCGCGCGAGACCAGCCTAGGCAACCAGGACGTCGTGATGACGATCGAGGACACCTACCTCAGCAACATCCGCGACGACTGCCTCGAGAACGACGCCATCATCGGCGGCGTGCTCCGGGACAACCTGTGGGATGGCTGCAACACCGGGATCTCCGAGCGGCCCAGCGCGTCGCAGGGGAGCTTCACGCAGCCGCCCGGCGAGACCCTCGTCCTCGATCACATGACGATGGGACTCCAGATCACCCCGCACGAGGAGGGCCCGGGGGAGAACGCCCTGTTCAAGTGGTCGAGCTCGGCCAACGAGCTCGTCATCAAGTGCTCGGTGTTCAAGGTGGACGCGGTCTCCCTCAACGGCACCGGGGTGATGGACATCCCCGGCGTGATCGACGACAGCGCATGTCCCGGCCAGCCGACCACGCTCGTCTGGCTGGGAGGCGGCACGTACCCGGGCGACCTGCCCGGCGGCATCGCCGTCAGCGCGGACGTGAACGTCTGGAACGCGGCCGTCGCCGACTGGAAGTGCCGCCACGGCATCCCGGCGGCTGGCTGCGAGTGAGCGCCGGCGGACCCCACCGCGCCGCCGGTGGGGAGGGCCTCAGAACTCGAAGCACTCCAGCATGTCTCCGATCGAGGTCAGGTCGTCGCGAGGGGGCGCCGGCGGACCCCGGCGGGCGCCGGCCGCGGCCTCGTTGTTCGGCCCGCCCGGCGTCGACGTATCGAACCGGTGGTTCACCGAGGCAAGGGTCGGCAGGCCGAAGACGGTCTCCAGCAGCTTCAGGGTCGAACAGTGCTCGTACACGGTCGGCTCCAAGTGCCTGGGTTTCGCGAACGGTGACACGACCCAGGTCGGCACGCGGATGCCCGCTCCGTACGCGTCGAACTGCGGCGGTGGCACGTGGTCGAAGTACCCCCCGTGCTCGTCGTAGGTGATGATGTAGGCGGACGTGTCCCATGACGACGAGTTCCGCAGAGCCCTGATCAACCGGCGCTGGATCCGCATGCCCACCGACACGTCGGCTGGAGGATGCTCGTCCCACCCACGTCCGTAGCTCGGGATGATGAAGGAGACCTGCGGCAGGCGGTCGTGGTCCAGGTCACGGAAGTAGTCGCTTCTGCTCGCTCGCGCCCGATAGTCCTTCGCGTAGCGCTCCCAGAAGACGAACACGTTGTCGGTGAGGCCCTGCGGCACGCTGTCCCACCCGATGTTGTAGACCTTCCACGAGACGTCCGCGGCGTCGAGCAGATCGAGGATGATCGGATAGTCGAACACGCCGTAGCCCCAGACGCCGTTCGTCGTGATGCCCCCGGCCGTGCCGGCCGTCAGGTAGAAGCGGTTCGGCCACGTCGGACCGAGCACCGAGCAGAAGTAATTCACGCAGAGCGTCGAGGTCTCGAACAGTCCGTAGTAGAAGGGCAGCTCCGCGGCGGTGTAGTAGGCCATCGCGTCGAGCCCGTCGGTCGTGTAGAACCCGTCCATCGCTCCCTCGTTCCACTCTCGGTGGATCTCGTCCCAGGAGTGGCCGACGTCGGGGCTGGTCAGTTCGGTCAGGTGCCACGGCTCTACGGACCCTCCGTGCCCATCGGGTTGCGAGTAGCCGGGCGGCGGACCGAATCCGTCGATGAACGGTGCGTATCCGAAGTAGTGATCGAAGGACCGGTTCTCCTGACAGGAGATCAGCACGTGCCGCAGCGGCGTGGCTCGGGTCCGGCGAGCACGCGCGAACGCCCATTCGCGGTTCACCGCCGGGCCGAGGAGCGCGGCGGCGCCCACCGCGCCCGCACCCTGGAGGAATCGTCGTCGGTCGATCGCCCGGGAGTGACGCGCTCCGTCGATGCGAGGAGCGTCCGTCTCGGCGGGTTCCTGCCAGCTCGTCATGGCCGCCTCCCCTCGCCGCTGGTGCTGATCGATCCGGCGACGGCCGCGGCACGCCGCGCCAATGGAGCGTAGCCCTCGACCGGATCCCGTGCAGAACTGCTGGTGACGGCGTGCCTAGCCGGCGCTGAACGATCCCGTCTTCGGCTTCGAGACGTTGCCGAACAGGTCGATGGCCCGGGCCTTGACCGAGTAGGTGTGGCCGGCGACGGCAGGGACGAGCGTGTATCGCCAGTTCGGCCCGGACAGGGGACCCCAGACGATCGCCCGGTTCCAGACCGCCCCGCCCCACGATCCAAGCCGCGTGTTCCAGTAGGTGCCGGTCGCGGGATCCATGATCTGCAGCTCCACCATCATCACCTTGGAGGCGTCGGCGGCGGTGCCGGTGAACGTCAGGGGGAGCGAGGCGCTCGCGGACCACGTCAGTGTCGGCTTCACGGTCTCAGCGGCCGGCCGAGCTCCCCAGCCGAACCGCTGCACGCGACCTCCGTCGTCCTCGATGACGTAGAGGTTGCCTGCCGCGTCGTGGTCGATGCCCGAGGGGCTGATCATCTGACCCGCCGCCGGCCCGCGCGCGCCGAACTCTCCGATCCGCTCGAAGGTCGTCCGATCGAACGCGATCACGCGATGGGCGCTGGTGTCGGTGACGTAGGCGACGTCGTCGAGGATCGTGACGCCCCAGGGTCGCTTGTCCACATTGACCGTCTCCAGGAGCGTGCCGTCGGACTCCAGGACGAACACGCGGCTGCCGGAGTCGGCCGTGAGCCACAGGTTGCCGTTCTGGGGGTCCACCGCGATCCCGCGGAACCAATCGTGACCGGTGCAACACGTTCGTAGGAGTGAGCCGGTGGCGGTGTCGAACACCATGACGTAGCCGTCGAGGTTCCCGTCGCGGCGCACCAGGACGTAGGCCTTGCCGTCGTAGATCTCCACGTCGTTGACGAACCGCGGCGTGACGATCCGCCGCACCACCTGGAACGTGGGCGAGAACACCATGAGGAACGGGCTGCCCTCGTAGTTGGCGACCCACACGTTGCGGGTGGCCGGGTCGACCGCGAGGGAACGGGGGTAGTTCATGCCGGCGGGCGGGAAGGACCCCCGCTCCCCGAAGACCTGGAGCAGGGTGCCGTCGGGTGCGAACCGCTGCACGCGCTGGTTCCAGTTGTCCGCGACGAGGACGTCGCCCGTGACCGGGTCGATCGCGACCCCGCGTGGGGATCCCAGACCTGCGGGGTCCGGCGTCTGCACCGGGCTCGGGAACGAGCCGAGGTACGTGCCGTCGGCGGAGAACTCCTGGACGCGGAGCGCACCGTAGTCGGCCGCCCACACGTGGTCGTCGGGCGTGATCGTGATCTGGCGCGCCCCGTCCAGGAACTTCCCGTCGCCGTGGCCCAGGGAGCCGAACGAGCCCAGGTACGTGCCGTCCAGGTCGAACATGGCGATCGCGCCCACCTGGGAGTTGGCCACGTACACCCGCCCGATCGCGTCGTTCACGACGACGCCGCGGACGTCGCCGGGGAACAGCTGCTTGTTGCCGAGGTCGAAGCGCCAGTCGCCGTCCGGCCCGAAGACGTGGACGTTGCCGTTACCGACGTCGCACACGTAGATGTTTCCGTCCGCATCGACGTCGATGCCGGTCAGCCTGCCGAGCTCGCCGGGGTCGTGCCCGGTCTCGCCCACGGATCGGAGCTCCGTGGCGGTCCGGGTGGCGTCGTTGAATTGGTACTCGTGGATGCCGGCGCCCGTGAACGCCCCGGGGGTCCAGACGTCGCCCTCGTCGTCCACGGCGATCCAGGTGATGTTTCCGATCAGGTCGGCCCCGTAGACGTAGTTGCCGTCGACGTCGTACTTGCGAACGTCGCGCGAGTTGCTGCCGTCGCCGGTCACGGCCACGTACGTCGAGCCGTCACGGGGATCGACGGCCAGCGCGGAGACCACGCCGGGGATGTAGCCGAGGGGGTTGGAGAAGTTCCCGAGCCACGTGCCGGACCTCGAGTACCGCCGCACCTGATCGGAGACATAGTCCCCAACGAGGATCTCGTCGGTGACGGGGTTGTACGTGACGCCCCAGGCCGCGATGCCCGGGCGGGAGGGGGCCCCGATGATGCGCTCGGCGCGGGGGGCGGTCCAGGACGACGGAGCGGCGGCGGCCTCGGGTCCGACCAGGGCACCGGCCGTCAGCGTCGCCAGCAGCGCGACGGTTCGGAGCCGTGGACGACGATCGGTGATGTTCATGGGGGCGGGCATCCACCGGTCCCGTGCGGGGGGTGGAACGGCCATCCTGCCACGGGGCGGCCGGTACGACCACCGCCGAAAGTCGGGGCCACATGCACGCGACCTGCTCGGGCCGTCCGGCGGGCTGGGTACCCTCGCAGGGCGCTCGACGAGAGCCGGGACCGTCTCGGCCCGTCCTGCTATGGGAGGTCGCCGGATGCAGATCGGCATCTACACGTTCGCGGAGGTCTCCCCCGACCCGGTGACCGGCCGGCCGGTGGATCCGGCCCGGCGCCTGGCCGAGCTCATGGAGGAGATCGAGCTCGCCGATCGCGTGGGCCTGGATGTGTTCGGAGTGGGGGAGCACCATCGCCCGGACTTCGCGGTCTCGGCACCGGCGGTCGTCCTGGGAGCGGCGGCCGCGCGTTCGGAGCGGATCCGGCTCACCAGCGCGGTGACGGTGCTGAGCTCAGACGACCCCGTGCGCGTCTTCCAGGACTTCGCCACGCTCGACCTCCTGTCCGGGGGGCGGGCCGAGATCATGGCGGGCCGGGGCTCGTTCGTGGAGTCCTTCCCGCTGTTCGGCTACGACCTCGATGACTACGACGAGCTGTTCGTCGAGAAGCTCCAGCTGCTGTTGGAGCTCCGCAGATCGGTGCGGGTGACCTGGTCCGGGCGGCACCGGGCGCCGATCCAGGATCTGGATGTGTATCCGCGCCCCGTCCAGGATCCGCTGCCGATCTGGATCGCCGTTGGCGGGTCGCCCGAGTCGGCGTTCCGTGCCGGCACGCTGGGGCTGCCGATGGCGCTCGCGATCATCGGCGGGGTCGCCGAGCGGTTCGCGCCCATCGTCCAGCTCCATCGCGACGCCGCCGCGCAGGCGGGCCACGATCCTCTGCCGAGCGTCAGCATCAACTCGCACGGATTTCTCGCGGACAGCAAGGAGGAGGCGATCGACCGCTCCTTCCCGTCCGTGTCCGAGGTGATGAACCGCATCGGGCGCGAGCGAGGATGGCCGCCGATGACCCGTGCCGACTACGAGGCGAGCGCCGAGCTGCGAGGCGCGAACTTCGTGGGGAGCCCGGCCGACGTCGTCGAGAAGATCCTCTATCAGCACGAGATCTTCCACCACGATCGGTTCCTGGTGCAGTTGAGCGTGGGCAACATGCCGCACGACGCGATGTTGCACGCGATCGAGCTGCTGGGGACGGAGGTCGCTCCCGCCGTCCGCGAGGAGGTCGCGCGGCGCGACGCGGCAGCCGACTAGGCTGCAGCCGATGGCTGCGACGACGCAGGAGACCGCGCGAGACCGGGCCCCGGTGGATCGACGGGTCGCGGACGGGACCGCTGTGCTCGCGGGGCTGTGCGTCCTGTGTGCCTGCGGCCTGATCGCCAGGGACGGCGACGTGGGTCCACTGGAGACGGGCGCCTTCCGGCTGGTGAACGACCTTCCCGACGCGCTCACTCCCGTGATGAGCGGGGCGCAGTTCCTGGGCGTCCTGGTCGTCGGCCCCGCGGTGGCGGTCGGGGCGCTGGCGCTGCGTCGGTACCGGCTGGCTCTCGCCGCCGTGTTGGTCACCGTCGTCAAGCTCGTGAGCGAACGGGTGGTGTGGGAGTTCGTGGTGCGATCGCGCCCCGGTACCTCGATCGTCGATGCGGTGGTCCGCGGCGGCACGCCGGTGGGCGGGCAGTCCTTCGTGTCCGGACACGTCGTGCTGTCGACGGGGCTGGCGTGGGTCGTCACGCCCTATCTGCGCGGCCGCTGGCGTCTGGTTCCGGCCGCCCTGGCGGGTCTCGTGGCCTTCGCGCGGCTGTACCTGGGAGCCCATGCGCCGCTGGACGTGCTGGGCGGCATCGGCCTCGGCGTGGCGATCGGCGGGGCGGTGAACCTGCTCGTCGGCGTGCCCCGACGGAGCGAGGTAGCGGCAGACACGACCTAGACGTCGAATGGCTCGGAGGGGCGCATCACGTCGAGGTCGACGCCACCCGCCACGCCGTTCACGTGAGCGAACGCGCTTGCCTGCCAGATCCACCAGTCGCCGTCCGGTCGGAGCAGTGGTCGTGGGAGCCACAGGCGGCGATCGAGCTCGTCCCTGATCCCGTACTGCGCCTCGAGGTCGTTCCCGACGTAGAGGACCGCCTGAGCGCCGGTTGCGGACTCGACGATCTCGAGGAAGGCGAGGAGCTCCCGACGAAGGTCGTCGCCCGCCGGGCGATCGGCACAGTTCTCCGCCAGCTCGACGTCCACTGCCGGAGGGAGGGCGTCCGGGTCCTCCGGCACCACGGTGAGGAAGTGGCGCGCCTGCATCGCCCCCGGCGTGCAGAGCGTGAAGAAGTGGTAAGCCCCTCGCCGCAGCCCGGCGCTACCCGCACCCATCCAGTTCGCCGCGAACCGTTCGTCGACGAAGTCGCCACCCTCCGTCGCCTTGATGTAGGCGAAGTCGATGCGATCGTCGGCCACGAGACCCCAATCGATCTCGCCCTGATGGTGCGAGACGTCGATGCCCCAGCGCTCACCGCTGCGGAGGGCGGGCCGGTGGTTCGGAAGCCACACGTACCAGCCGAGGGCCGCGGCCGCCACGAACACGGCCAGCAGTCCCAGCAGGATGCGCCAACGGCGCCGGCGGCGTGCGCGCATGGATCGAGTGTGGCACGCCGCCTGGGGGCGGCCGCCCAGGGGCGTCCACCGTAGACTGGGCCGTCCTGGAGCCGGTTCGACAAGGAGCGCAGATGAGCGACGCCACCGAGACGAACGCCCTGCAACAGACCCCGTTCTTCGCCGGTCTTCCGATGGAGGACCTGGAGGCGATCGCACGCGTCGGGAGTGTGGTGAGCTTCGAACCGGCGGCGACGATCGTGGCAGAGGGCGACCCCGGCGACGCCATGTACATCGTGCTGTCCGGCACCGCCGAGGTCGACGTGGGCGGACGTTTCCATGCGCTGACCAAGGGCGACTTCTTCGGCGAGATGGCGCTGATCAGCAGCCGCACGCGCATGGCGACCGTGAAGGCGAAGGAGTCGGTGGAGGCCCTGAGGATCCCGGCCGATGCGTTCCAATCGTTCCTGCTCCAGCACCCCACCGTGGCGGTGTCGATGCTCAGGGAGATCGTCGATCGGCTGCGCGAGGTCGAGCAGCGCATCGATGCGTGGATGGCCCCGTAGCGTCGGGGGCGACGACGGGGCCGGAACGGCAGAGAGGCCCGGCCGATTCGGCCGGGCCTCTCGTTTCGCGTTGAAGATCGTCCTTAGACGGCCTTGACGTTCGCGGCCTGCGGGCCCTTCTGGCCCTGGGTCACGTCGTACTCGACGCGCTGCCCCTCGTCGAGGTTGCGGTACCCCTCACCGGCGATCGCGCTGAAGTGCACGAACACATCTGCGCTGCCGTCCTCGGGGGTGATGAAGCCGAACCCCTTCTCGGAGCTGAACCACTTCACGGTTCCGGTTGCCACTGGCGATCCCTCCTTCCTTCCGCCGTCCGGGCTCGCGGTGCGGCCCTTGGGCGCCGGCGTGACGCGCCGGTTGAGGGACTGCTTGTAGCGAACCACGAAACGGTACCCTCGCCCGATACGGTACACGACGGGCCAGGCGCGTGCACCCAGGGGGATCTCGGGGCGTCAACCCCGTTTTACCGCCACGGCCACCCCGTCGCCCACCGGCAGCACGGTCGCGTCCCAGGCAGGATCCTCGGCGATGTGCTCGTGGAACCTGCGGATCCCCTCCGTGTCGTCGTCGGTGACGGCGGGATCGGCGATCCGACCGCTCCAGATCGCGTTGTCGGCGAGCAGGGACCCGCCCGTGCGCAGGAGCCGGGCGGCGTGCCTGGCGTACTCGACGTACTCGGCCTTCGCGGCGTCCAGGAAGACCATGTCGTACGGTCCCTCGAGCTGGGCGAGCGTAGAGAGCGCGGCCCCTCGCCGCACCGTGACCCGGTCGGCGACCCCCGCCCTGGCGAACCATTCCTCCGCGGCGTCGGCGTGGACGTCGGACAGCTCCAGGGTGTCGAGGCTCCCGTCGGACGGCAGCGCCCGCGCGATCCACACGCCGCTGTAACCGAAGAGGGTCCCCACCTCCAGAACCCGGCGAGCGCCGACGGCTGCGGTCCAGACGGCGAGCAGCCGCCCCGTCTCGACGCTCACCTGGATCGTGGGGCCGCGCCGCTCGAGGTCCTCGCGCAGCTCCCGGAGCAGGTCGTCCTCCTGCCAGTGGCGCGCCCGCAGGTAGGCCTCCGTCGACTCGTCCATCCCCGCCTCCCGTCTCGAGTGCCCGTGTGACCGTTCCGCGCACGGTACCTACACTTGCGCCGATCATGACGGCCCTGCGTACGCTCGGCGCGATCCTCGGCGGCGTCTTGGTGCTGGCGACCTCTTCCAGTGTCCTGCGGACCCTCGTGGTGCCGGGTGGACGGGCGGGGCTCGCGCTCCGCTCGGTGGATCGCACGATGGACGCGCTCTTCCGGCTCGCGGCCGGGACGACGCGCACGGCGGAGTCGCGACACCATCTGCTCCAGGCGCAGGCACCCGTCATGTTGGCCGCCGTCCTGGTGGTCTGGCTGCTGGGATACCTCCTCGCGTTCGGCCTGCTCCTGTGGCCGCAGACCGGAGACTTCGGGCTCGCCCTCCGGGAGGCAGGCTCCTCGCTGTTCACGCTCGGCTTCGCATCCACACGTCTGAGCGGAGCCACCGCGGTCGATCTGGCGGCCGGCGCGACGGGACTGATCGTGGTGGCGCTGCAGATCGCCTATCTGCCCACGCTGTATGCCTCCTTCAGCCGGCGGGAGACCGAGGTGACGTTGATCGGCGTGCGGGCCGGCCACCCCCCGTGGGGGCCGGAGCTGCTGGCGCGCAACCAGATGGGCTCGACGCTGGACGACCTCCCCGAGTTCTACCGGCAGTGGGAGCGCTGGGCCGCCGACGTGGCGGAGAGCCACGCCAGCTATCCGATCCTGTTGCGGTTCCGCTCTCCCGACCCGCGGTCGTCGTGGCTGATCGCGCTGCTGGCCGTGATGGACTCCGCCGCGCTGCTCCACGCCACGGCGCCCACGCAGTGCCCGTTGCAGGCTCGCCTCAGCCTGCGGATGGGCATCGACTGCCTGCGACAGCTCGCCACCACCATCGGGATCCCGTTCGACGAGGACCCCCGGCCGGACATGCCGATCGCGCTGAGCCGCGCGGAGTTCGACGAGGGATTGGCCAGGCTCGCGGAGGTCGGCTTCGTGACGGAGCGCGATCCCGATCAGTCCTGGCGGCACTTCTCGGGATGGCGGGTCAACTACGAGGCGATCGCATACCGGATGGCCTCGGCGATCGACGCCGTACCGGCTCGGTGGTCCGGGCCGCGCCGCGCGAACGTCCCCCCGGTCACGCAGCGCCGCTTCGTCAACCGGACCCCGGACAACCCCGAGGGGACGGCCGGTCCGTTCACCGGGCCGTCCGCCGCGACCTAGCCGCGCCGACTCTCGAGACCGGACCCGTAGACTCGGTCGGGATGGCGGGCGATGAGTCGCGCGAAGCCTCGACGACGGTCTTCGAAGCCGTGGGCGGGATGGCGTTCTTCGAGGAGCTCGTCGACCGGTTCTACGACGGCGTCGCCGCGGACGAGGTCCTGCTCGCGCTGTATCCCGACCCCGCGGACCTCGCTCCCGCACGCAGGCATCTGGCGATGTTCCTGGCGCAGTACTGGGGCGGGCCGACCGAGTACTCGGCGCTGCGCGGCCATCCAGCTTTGCGGATGCGGCACGCGCCGTTCGCGATCGGCATCGAGGCCAGGGACCGATGGCTCATCCACATGCGGGCCGCGCTCGCGGCGATGGACCTCGAGCCGGACGTGGCCCGGGCGTTCGAGGACTACGTCGCGATGGCCGCCGACGCGCTGCGGAACGTGGACGACCGACCTTGATGGTGCTCAGGTCCGTGCCGGATCCCGCTTGAAGAGGCCCCGGCCCCTGCTGCTCCCGATGATCCCGACATCGATCAGCACGCCCACGATCACGAGCACGAGGCCGAGGCCCCGCATCCCGTCCATGGAGTTCTCGGCGATCGCGTAGCTCAGGGTGGTGGTGGGCAGCAGGAAGAATCCGAGTAGTGGCAGGAGCCAGCTCCCGTCGAAGCGCGGAACTCAGGTAGTCGCCGGCGATCCAGAGCACCACCATGATGAGTCTGGGCGTCAGGAGGCCGAGGATCGCCAGGACGATCATGCGCCCATCCTAGGGTGCCGACGGTTGCCGGTCCGGACTCTCGAGGTGGAGCCAGCGTCGGTGCTCCCGCCGGACGAGGATCGCGAACCCCACGACGGCGATCGTCGCGAACGTGAACCACTGGATCGCGTAGCTGAGATGCGGTGGGCTCTGACCCGCATCCGGCAGCGGCGCGATCCGCGGGAGGTCGGTCTGCGCGGGCTCCTGCGAGCCGAGGAGCAGGTAGGCGGGGGCAAGGGGATAGGGGAGCTGACTCGCCGAGCGCCGGCAGGTCCAGACGCGTGAAGGTCGTCCGTGGCCCCTCCTCATCCCCGTCCCCCGTCCCGTCGCCGCCGTCGGCCTCCGACGGGAACAAGACGCCCGTCACGCGGACGTGTCCGGACGGCGGTGCGGCGTCGGCGAGCGGCGGATCGTCGTCCGACAGTGGGACCCAGCCCCGGTCGACCGCCACGGCGGTCCCGTCCGCCAGCAGCAGCGGCGTCAGCACGTGGTTGCCGGTCTGTCCGGACTGCGTCCGCCCGTACAGGATCACCTCGTGCGTCGGATCGAACGTCCCCTCCGCCACCACGCGGCGGAACCGCACGTCGTCGCGGGACGAGGCCGCGAGGACATCGACCAGGGGCGACGGCGGCGCGGCGAGCCGCTGGGCCACGAGGTCCTCGTAGGCGTGGCGCCGATCCAGCCGATCGAGCTGCCACAGCCCGAGCCACGAGAAGGAGACGGCGACGAGGATCACCAGGCCGAGCCCGGCGAGCCAGCGCGGCCGGAGCAGGAAGCGCCCCACGTGCTCAGGGTAGCGGCCGGGCTATCGTGACCGGGCGGACGCGCGACGACGGGAGTGGCCATGAGCGAGCACGATCTGATCGTCATCGGGCTGGGACCGGGAGGGGAGGAGGTGGCGCAGCGCACGGCGGACGCGGGGCTCGACGTCCTGTCGATCGACCGGCGGCTGGTGGGCGGCGAATGCCCCTACTGGGGGTGCATCCCGTCCAAGGTGATGGTGCGCGCCGGCAACTCCCTCGCGGAGGCGGCCCGCGCGATCGGCCTGGCGGGGGAGGGTGGCACGACGCCGGTGTGGTCGAAGGTCGCCGGCCGGGTGCGCGAGGTCACCGGGAACTGGGACGACGCGGTGGCGGTCGAGCGCCACGTTGCTCGCGGTGAGACCTTCGTCCGCGGCGACGCGCGGATCACCGGGGCCGGCGAGGTCGAGGTGGGCGGACGTCGATACACGGCGCGGCGCGGGGTCGTGATCGCCACGGGCGGCGCGCCGGCCATCCCGCCCATCCCCGGACTGGACGACGTGCCGTACTGGACCAACCGGGAGGCGATCGAGGCGAAGTCGGATCCGGCGTCCCTGGTGGTGCTGGGCGGCGGCGCGATCGGCCTCGAGCTGGCCCAGGCGTATTCGCGGTTCGGCACGGAGATCACGATCGTCGAGTCCGCGCCGCACCTCCTCGCGCTGGAGGAGCCCGAACAGGGCGAGGAGCTCGCCAGGATGCTCGGGGAGGAGGGCGTGTCCGTGCGAACCGGCGTCGGGGCCACGCAGGTCGCCCGCGGACCCGGGGACGGCGTGACGGTGACCCTCACCGACGGATCGACGGTCACGGGCGAACGGCTGCTCGTGGCCACGGGCCGGCGGGTCGACCTGGCGTCGCTGGGCGTGGACGCCGTCGGGATCGATGCATCGGGCCGAGGGGTTCCGGTCGACGAGCATCTCCGGGCGGGCGACCGACTCTGGGCGGTCGGGGACGTGACCGGTGTCGCCGGCTTCACGCACGTCGCCGTGTACCAGGGGAGGATCGCGGCGGCCGACATCCTCGGGCGGGAGCATCCGCCGGCCGACTACACCGCCGTACCCCGCGTCACGTTCACGGATCCGGAGGTTGCGAGCGTGGGCCTCAGCGAGCGTGCGGCACGCGAGCGCGGAATCGATATCAGCATCGGCTCGGCGAAGACCGTCGATTCGACCCGCGGCTACATCCACGGCCCTGGCGCCGAGTACGGCGTCACGAAGGTGGTCGTGGATGCCGGCAGCGGCGTGGTGCTGGGCGCGTCCACCATGGGCCCGGGCGCCGGTGAGCTCGTGGGCATCTTCCTGCTGGCCGTCCGGGAGCGGATGACCGCGGAGGCGCTGCGCGGTCTGATCTACCCCTACCCGACGTTCCTGCGAGGGATCGAGCCGGCGATCCGTCAGGTCACCGGCGGTCAGTAGTAGCCGTCGGGCGGTCCCTTGTACTCCTGGATCGTGTTCCCGCCGTCGACCGCGATCGACTGGCCGGTGAGGTAGCTCGCGCCGTCGGAGGCGAGGAACGCGACGACGGCGGCGATCTCCTCGGCCGTTCCGGAGCGCCCGATCGGCGTGTGCCGGCCCGCCACCGCCTCCTCCGGTGTCTGCGAACCGGTCGCGATCCACCCCGGCGCCACGGAGTTGACCGTCACGCCGGCGCCGGCCACCTCGATCGCGATCGCGCGCATCAGGCCGTCCATGCCGGCCTTCGCGGCGCTGTACCCGGCCGAGCGAGGGTTCGTCACGAGCGGTCCGGTCACCGAGGAGACCATCACCACGCGGCCCCAGCGCTGCGCGACCATGTCGGGAATGACCGACTGCGTCACGTGGAACGCCGTGGAGAGGTTCATCGCGATGCTGCGCTCCCATGATCCGACCGGGAGCTCCGCGAACGGCGGCTCTTCCACCTGCGGCCCGGAGACCGTCACCATGCCCGCGTTGTTCACCAGCACGTCGATCGGGCCGAACCGTGCGCGGGCGCCCTCCACGACCGACCGTGCGACCGCGGCATCGGTGAGGTCCCCCTCGAAGCCGGCCGCCTCGATCCCCGCCAGCTCGAGATCGCGAGCGCGTTCGTGGATCCGTTCCGTCGTGGAGCACACCGCGACCGCGAGACCCGCGCCGCCCAGGGCTCGGGCGACCGCGAAACCGATCCCCGTGGCGCTGCCGGCGCCGGTCACGAGTGCCACCCGTCGGGACATGAAGGCCAGCCTACCGAGCCTCGTCGCCCGGCAGGCACGAGGGGCCCCGCGTCCCGACCGGCCGTCTCACCCGGCGCTCGTCGCGGCTCAAGTTCCGTGCCTCCACAGGCCGATATCTTCTCCGAGAGCTCGGGCGGCTCGCGTCGTCGTGCACGACCGGGGAGCCTGAGCTCACGGTTTCATCGAGGGGGTGACGAAGGTGTTTCTTCGCTGGTTCAGCGGTGCCCAGGTGCATGCCTCGCGGCTGCGCGGGCGTCTGCTGGAGGAGCACGGCGCCACGGCGGTCGAGTACGCCATCATGCTCGCATTCATCGCAGCGATCATCGTGGTTGCCGTCGCGTTCCTCGGCCAGGTCACGAACAGCCAGTTCGAGAAGGTGACGTTCGACCCGTAGCCGGGCGAACGATCCACGCTCCGGAGGCGCCCCCTCCCGCTCATCGACGAGCGGAGGGGGCGCCGACCGGAGATCCCTGTCGGGAGGGGAACCCGAGCCGCCACGGCGCGGCTTGCCGGACCCGAACATATGTTCTATCGTGGGCGGTCTCATGTCCCCCGACCAGCAACTCTTCGAGATCGCCCGTCGGCGCTTCGACACCCCCGGGTTCCGAGGCATGGAGTTCATCGAGGTCGAGGCCAGGTCCGTCCTGAACCACGTCCCCGGCAACGCGATGCCGTTCTCGTGGACCATCAACCCGTACCGGGGCTGCTCGCACGCATGCGTCTACTGCTTCGCCCGCCCCACGCACACGTTCCTGGACATGGGCGCCGGCCGCGACTTCGAGTCGAAGATCGTCGTCAAGGTGAACGCCCCCGAGGTGCTGCGGCGCGAGCTGGCCGCGAAGCGATGGAAGGGGGAGCACGTGGCGATGGGCACCGCCACCGACCCCTACCAGCGGGCCGAGGGCAGGTACCGGCTGATGCCGCGGATCATCGGAGCGCTCGCCGACGCCCACAACCCGTTCTCGATCCTCACCAAGGGAACGCTCATCCTGCGGGACCTGGACCTGCTGGTGGCGGCGTCGGCCACGGCCTCCGTGTCCGCCGCGTTCTCGATCGGCACCCTCGACGAAGACGCGTGGCGGAGCACCGAGCCGGGCACCCCGCACCCGCGTGAGCGGATGGCCGCCGTCGCACGGCTGAACGCGGCCGGGATCCCGTGCGGCGTCCTCATGGCGCCCGTGCTTCCCGGCATCACCGACGATCCTCGGATGCTGCGCGACGTGGTGAGCGCCGCCCTCGACGCCGGCGCGACCCACGTCTCGCCGATCCTGCTGCACCTCCGTCCGGGCGTGCGGGAGGTCTTCATGGACTGGCTGCGGGAGCGGTATCCGGAGCTTGTCCCGCGCTACGAGCAGCAGTACGTCCGCCCCTACGCGTCCTCAGCGGCGCGTCGTGAGCTCGGCGGGCGGGTGTCGTCGATCGTCCGCTCGATCGGTGGACCGGTCTCCGGTGAGCGGGCCGAGCGCTGGTCCCGCCGCGAGACCCGGCGGCGCCGGGAGGAACGCCCCACGCAGCTCACGCTGATGTGACGTCTGCGGCCCACCGCCTGACGATTCGGCTACCCTTCGCCTGCGATGCAGGGTGACGACCGCCTCCTCGAGCTGCAATCGATCGACACCGCCGTCGATCGGCTCCGGACACGCCGGCTGCAACTCGAGTCGGGCGCCGAGGCGACGGCGGCCCGAAGCGAGGCCGACGATGCCGAGAACGTCCTCGGGGAGCTGGGGCTCCGGCTCGACGCGCTCGGCCGCGACCAGCAGCGGATCGAGCACGAGGTGGACAGCCTCACGCAGAAGTCGGCCGCGGAGGAGCGACGGCTCTACGACGGCAGCATCGTCAACACGAAGGAGCTCGAGTCGCTGCAGCGGGAGATCGAGAACCTGAAGCGTCGCCGCTCGGACCGCGAGGACGAGCTGCTGGCCATGATGGAGGAGCGGGAGGGGCTGGAGGCCAACGCCGCCGTCGCGCGGAACGAGTCCGACCGGCTCCGAACGCGTTCCCAGGAGACCTCCAGCGCCGGTGACGCGGAGCTCACGCAGATCGGCATCGAGCTGGAGACGCTGACGGGCAGGCGCGAGGCGATCGCCCCGGGCATCGATCCGGATCTGCTGGAGCTCTACGACGACCTGCGTGCCCAGAAGAAGGGGGTGGGCGTGGCCGAGCTGATCGAGGGGGTCTGCCAGGGCTGTCACGAGAAGCTCTCGGCCATGGAGATGGACCGGATCAAGCACGCAGAGGGCGTGCGCCGGTGCGAGCACTGCCGCCGGATCGTGATCCTTCGGTGAAGGTCGTCGTGGTCTGCGACGGAGCGGCCCGAGGCAATCCCGGACCGGCGGGCATCGGCGCCGCGGTCCTGACGCCGCAGGGCGAGGTGCTCGCCGAGATCGCGGAGGGGATCGGCGAGACCACCAACAACGTTGCGGAATACACGGCCGCGCTGGAGGGTCTCCGCCGAGCTGCGGAGCTGGGAGCCGATGAGGCCGAGCTCCGATCGGACTCCCGCCTGCTCGTCGAGCAGCTCTCCGGTCGCTATCGCGTCAAGGCGCCCCACCTGCAGCCGCTGCACGCGGCGGTCCTGGCCGAGGCCCGGCGGATCGGGCGGGTCACATTCCGCCACGTCCCGCGCGAGCGGAACACCCATGCGGACCGGTTGGCCAACGTCGGGGTGGACGCGTGGCTCGCCCGGCATGGATGACCGGCGGTATCCTCAGACGTGGAGGAGCCGGCCGGGCGGCCGCGGGCGCGGCAACGCGCTCGAGGAAAGTCCGGACTCCGTAGGGCAGGGTGCTGGGGCGATCCCAGGCGGGGGTGACCTCGCGGACCGCGCAACAGAGAGCAGACCGCCGCGCGAGCGGTAAGGGTGAAACGGTGAGGTAAGAGCTCACCAGCGGACCGGGTGACCGGTCCGGCTCGGCAAGCCCCACCCGGAGCAAGGCCAAGCAGGGAGCGGACGGCCCGTCCGATGCTCCCGGGTAGGCCGCACCGGGCCGGTGAACGGCTCGGCGGCGCGAACGCGCCGAGACAGATGGCCGCCGCGCCGCCTCCGGGCGGCGCACAGGATCCGGCTTACAGGCCGGCTCCTCCACGACCCGGTACGCGTCCTCCCCGGCCGGTGTCTGTGTCCTTCATGATGGGATCACGGTGGGCACCGGACCGATGAACGAGGCGGAGACCGAGTACGCCTGGCTGTTCGCCACGGAGTTTCGGCCGGTGGCTCGGACCGTGTACCTGATCGTGCACGACCGTGGCCGCGCGGAGGACATCACCCAGGATGCCTTCGTCGAGCTCCTGCGGCGGTGGCACCGCATCTCGCGCTACGACCGGCCGGGTGCCTGGGTTCGCCGCATCGCGATCCGGATGGCGATCCGCGACGCCGGCAGAGAGCGGCGGCGGGCGGCCGCCGAGGTGGAGACGGAGCCGCCGGCGACCACGCAGCCGGCGGACATCGACCTTCTTCGCGCGGTGGGGAGCCTCCCGCCGATGCAGCGTGCCGCGGTGGTCCTGTACTACTTCGAGGACCGCCCGGTAGCCGAGCTCGCCGACATCCTGGCCTGCGCGGATGCGACCGTCCGTGTGCACCTGTCGCGAGGTCGGCGACGTCTGGCCGATCTCCTGAGCGAGGAACTGGAGGCGGTCGACGATGCCCCTTGATCAGCGGATGCGGGAGGGCATGGATCGCCTCTCCGAGGGCGTCGATCCCGATGTCCGAGAGCGGTACGGAGCCGCCCGGACCAGGGCCCGGCGGCTGCGGCGTCGCGAGCGTGTGGTGGGAGCGCTCGCAGCGCTGGGCGTGGTCGTCGTCTCGTTCCTCGTGGGACCCGCACTGTGGGACGCCGTCCGCGGCGGTGGAACGAGCGAGCCGGGCATGGCGACCACCACGCCGTTCCCGATCCCTCCCGGCTCGTACGAGACGAGGATCACGCATGACGACGCCCTGTCCGCGGGTGTCGAGAGCGACCAGGTGGAGGGCTTCGCTGGCGTGTACGTGTTCACGTTCGCGGCCGACGGCTCCTACATCTGGGAGCGGGCGACGCCGAACCCGATCATCAAGGGGGGCGGAGGCGGGACCGCGATGCATGCGGGGAACCGCATCCGGTTCGAGGATTGGCTCAACGCGGGATCGGACGACGACGTCGTGGTCCGCGTCGAAGTGTCCACGGCGGGGCTCACATTCTCCGAGGTATCGGCCACCCCCGTCGCCGCCGAGCCGTTCGCTCGAGCGATCTTCACATCGCAACCCTGGACGCCGACGGGCTGACCGGCCGGAACGAAGCCAACGAACGAAGCCAACGATGGAGCCAAGGATGAAGCCAAGGATGAAGCCAAGGATGAAGCCAAGGATGAAGCCAAGGATGAAGGGGAGGTCTGATCGCCATGCGCCGTCTGCTCTGGTCCCTCATGCTCCTCGCGCTGATCCCCGCATGCTCCGGGGACGCCACTCCTGCTGCCTCCGCGGCCCCGATCACCTCGGCGCCGCCGGCCGTGACGCCGGAACCCTCCGAAAGCGCGGGGTCGTCGGCGCGCTCGCCGATCGACGGCGTGTACCGCGTCACGGTCACGAGACAGGACGGCGTCGCGGCGGGTCTGTCGAACCGCCAGGCGGGGGAGATCGACGGCGTCGTCACCACGACCTTCTCCCTCGGGCAGGTCACCCAGTTCATCAACGGGGGCATCCTGGCCGACGGCTTCATGGGCTCGTTCGTGGTGGAGGGCGATCGTGTGGTCCTCACGTCGTTCGACGGCTACGAGCTGACGCTCGGGTACCGGCTACGGGGCGACGAGCTCACGTTCACGCTCGACGAGCCGGACTCCGGCGTCGATGCGGCCTTCGATGCGGCCCTGTGGACGTCGCACCCGTGGGAGCAGCGGTAGGCGGGGTTCGGACGCCGTCGCCGGCTAGGTCGGGGTCAGCGCTGCGCGGGCCCGTCGATACTGCGCCCCCGCGTGGTACGAGCTGCGGACCAGCGGCCCGGCCTCGATGTGCGGGACACCGGCGGCCTCGCCGTCGCGTCGGTGCCGCTCGAACTCCTCGGGCGTGACCCAACGGTCCACCGGCAGGTGCATCTGGGTGGGCTGCAGGTACTGGCCCATCGTCACGATCTCGCAGCCGGCGTCGCGTAGGTCCGCGAGGGCCTCCGCGACCTCGTCGGGGCGCTCGCCCATGCCGAGGATCAGGTTCGACTTCGTCACCTGGGCCGGGTGCAGCCGCTTGGCGATCCGCAGGACCTCGAGCGAGCGGTCGTAGCCGAACGCCGGCCGGATCCGGCCGTGCAGACGGCGGACCGTCTCGAGGTTATGGGCGAAGACCTCGGGCCGCCCCGACAGCACCGTGGCGATGTCGCGCTCGCCGCCCTTGAAATCGCTCGGCAGCACCTCGATCGTGCAGTCCGGCACCTCCCGCCGCACGGCGGAGATCGCCGCGGCCCAGATGGCGGCCCCACCGTCTTGCAGATCGTCCCGCGCGACGCCAGTGAGCACGACGTGGCGCAGCCCCATGGCGCGGACCGCCTCGGCGATGCGAGCGGGCTCGTCCTCGTCAACCGGATCCGGTCTGCCCGTCATGACGTCGCAGAATCCGCAGCGACGTGTGCACGTGGATCCCAGGATCAGGAACGTCGCCTCGCGAGCCTCCCAGCACTCGGCGAGGTTGGGGCACATCGCCTCCTCGCACACCGTGTGCAGATCGAGGCCGCGCATGATCCCACGCAGCTCGGTCACGTTCGGGCCGCTCGCCAGCTTCACCTTCAGCCAGGGCGGCTTTCCGCTGCCGGACACGTTCGCGGGAGCGCCCTGCGTCACGGAGACGATCGGGAGGTGCAGGCGACGGTGCCGGGGATTGTGGTCGCGCACGGCCATCGCTTCAGAGTCTATCCGGCATCGGCGAGCGTGCCGGAGGCGTCGGCTACGCCGGGGCCCTCCGCCTCCCCGGAGGGAGCCGGGCCACCGGGGAGGAAGACCCGGAACGATGCCCCGCCGCCCGGACGTTCCTCCACCCACGCGCGGCCACCGTGCAGCGCCGCGAACTGGGAGACGAGCGACAAGCCGATGCCGGTGCCGGGTGAGTGCGAGGAGATCGTGGGGCCCTGCCGGAACGGCTCGAAGATGGCGTCCCGCAGATCCGCCAGCACGCCGGCACCGTCGTCCTCGACGGCGATCATCGCTCCGCCGTCATGGGGCGCGACGCTGAGCCAGATCCGCCGGTCGTCCCTCGTGTGGCGGGCCGCGTTCATCAACAGGTTCTCGACGATGCGCTCGACCTTGGCCGGATCCACGGAGATCACCACGGACGGGGCGTCCACATCCACCGCCCGCCCCGCGAGGGCCTCCAGGCTCTCGACCGTCCGCCGGGCGAGGGCGCCGACGTCGATGGTGCGGTACTGCGGGGCCACGATGCCCCGGTTCAGACGGTCGATGTCCAACAGGTCCTTCAGGAGCCGGTCGAGCTTGCGGGCGTTCGTGGCCAGGCGCGCCAGCAGGTCCTCACGGTCCTCCTCGTCGAGCTCGTGCTGGCGCTCGAGCGTGAGCGAGAGCCCCAGGATCGAGGTCAGCGGGCTGCGCAGCTCGTGGGAGACCGCGGCCAGGAAGGTGTTCTTCATCTCGTCCAACGCCCGCAGACGCTCGGCTGCCTCGCGCTCCCGCCGCTCGCTCTCCTGCAGGGCCTCCTCGGCGAGCTTGCGCTCGGTGATGTCGAACCACACGCCCTGGACGAAGGCGGGGCGGCCATGCTCGTCCCGCAGGATCGTGGCCTCGTCCCGCACCCAGACGAGTCGTCCCTCCCGGGTGACGAACCGGTACTCGCGGCTCCACTGGCCCGCGTCCTCGAGGAAGGCGAGGTACTCCCGAACCACCCACTCCCGGTCGTCGGGATGGATCGCGTGCTCCCAGGAGTCCACGTCGAGGGACCACTCCTCGGCGCTGATCCCGAGCATCCGCTCGAGCTCCGGGCTCACGTAGACGGTCTCCGCCGGCCACTCGACCGGGTCGACGTAGACGACCGCGGGGATGTGCTCGACGATGGCCCGGAACCGCTGCTCGGCGTCGCGGAGCTGCTCCACCGCGAGACGCTCGTCGGTGATGTCGACCATGACCCCCTGCGAGAAGCGGGGCACGCCCAGGTCGTCGGCGACGACGAGCGCCTGGTCGCGGATCCACCGCCACGTCCCGTCCTTCGCGCGGAAGCGGTACTCCAGGTCGAAGGGCTCGCCCAGGCTGTGGCTGGTCACGGCCTCGCGCGCCTCCTCCAGGAAGTCCGGGTCCAAGTGGTTCCACCACAGGTCGGGGTCGCCGACCCACTCCTCGGGAGCGAACCCCAACATCGACCGGATCTGCGGGCTCACGTAGATCGCGGTGACCGGCTCGGTCACCGAGTCGATGTAGGTCACGGCCGGCACCGTCTCGATCAGGGTGCGGTACTTCTCCTCGGCCTCCCGGACCTGCTGCTCCGCCTCCCGCTGCGCGGTGATGTCGAAGCGGACACCCTGCCAGAAGAGGGGGTCCCCCCGCTCGTCGCGGACCAGGATCGCCTCGTCGCGGATCCACACCCAGCGTCCGTCCTTCGTCTGCTGGCGGTACTGGACCTGATACGGCTCGCCGGTGGCGTTGGTGCGCTCGTCCTCGGCACGGACCCGCTCACGGTCGTCGGGATGCAGGGATGCCCAGTAGCGGTCCCGGACCATCTCGTCCCGTTGGTAGCCGAGGACCGTCTCGAGCTGTGGGCTGATGTAGATGGAGCGACCGGTGTCCGGCTCCTCGATGTAGGTGATGGCCGGGATCTGCTCCACCAGGCTCCGGTACCGCGTCTCGGTCTCGGAGATCCGTCGTTCGGCCCGCTCGCGCCCGATCGCGGCCGCGAGGGTGTTCGCGGCGACCGTCAGTGCGTCGATCTCCGCCTGCTGCCAGAGGCGCTCCTCGGCACAATGATCGAAGCCGATGAACCCCCACCATTCGTCGTCCACCATGATCGGCATCACGACCATCGACAGGATGCCCTGGACCTCGAGGAAGTCTCGCCGCTCGAACTCGGGGAAGAGACGCGTCGCTCCGTGCAGCACCTCACCGTTGCCCAGCACCTCCTCCCACCGCTCGTAGCCGGGGCGGTACGGCGCGTGCTGGTTGTAGGGCTCGTTCACGGTCGATGGGGTGCCCTCGGCCGTCCACTCGAACCGGCCCGAGGTCGCCAGCGCCCCCCCGGCGTCGCGCTCGTTCTGGAACACGTAGGCCCGGCTCGCCTCGGCGGCGCCGCCGAGGTGGGCCAGCACATCGTCGATCACGTCGGTCCACGTCGGCGCGTTCAGGAACCGCCCGGCCGCGAACGCGGTCGCCTCCAGGATCACGTCACGGCGCGACAGCGCCTCCTCCGCGAGCTTGGCCGCCGTGATGTCGAACAACACGCCCTGCCAGAATCCCGGCCGTCCCTGATCGTCCTCCACGAGGTACGCGTGATCCCGCAGCCAGACCTCGTGCCCGTCCTTGGCGAACATCCGATACTCGCAGTCGAACGGCTCGCCGGTGGCGTTCGTTCGAAGCGACTCCGCCTGGACCCGATCGCGGTCGTCCGGGTGCAGCTGACGGAGCCACAGCTCCGGCTCGGCCGTGCGCTCCTCCGGCGTGAAGCCGAGGACCCGTTCGTACTGCGGGCTGATGTAGGTCGCGGTGCTCACGTCATCGACCGCGTTCACGTAGACGACGACCGGCAGCTGCTCCACCAGGCGTCGGTAGCGCGACTCGGCTTCACGCAGTCGCTCCTCGGACTCCTTGCGTTCGGTGATGTCGAACACGACCCCCTGCCAGTACCGGGGGGCGCCGTCCTCGTCGCGGATCAGCTGGGCGTCGTTGTGCAGCCAGACGACCCGGCCGTCCCGAGCGATCGCGCGGTAGTCCACCCGCCAGGCGTCGCCGGTGTCCGAGGCGTTGCCCGCGATCACGTGCTCGCGGTCGTCGGGGTGCAGCCGTGCCTCCCACAGCTCGGGATCGGCGATCCACTCCTCCGGCGTGTAGCCCATCATCTGCTCGATCTGTGGGCTGATGTAGGTCACGGCGCCGGTCTCGCGGTCCTCGATATAGGTGATCGCGGGGATCTGTTCCACGAGGGTGCGGAAGCGCGCCTCGGCGGCCGCGAGGCGGCTCTCGGCGTTCTTGCGCTCGGTGATGTCCTCCAGGACCCCCTGCCAGACGCCACGGGCATCGGTGCCGTGGCGGTCGACCATCTCGGAGGTGTCCCTGACCCACACCGGGATGCCGTCCCTGCGCACCAGGCGGTACTCCATGTCGAACCGATCCCCGGTGGCGTCGGTCCGCCGCGACTCGGCCAGCACCCGCTCGCGGTCGGCGGGGTGCAGGATCCGGTCCCAGATGTCCGGCTCGGCGATCCACTCATCCTGCGTGTACCCGGTGAGCTCCACGATCCCCGGCGCCACGTAGCGGAACGGTGCGGTGTCGAGGTCGCGGCTCATGTCGCTGAGGTAGGTCACGACCGGGAGCTGCTCGACCAGGGACCGGTAGCGATGTTCGGTGCGTCGGAGCTGCTCGACGACGGCGTGCTGCTCGGTGATGTCGAACATCACGCCCTGGTAGACGGAGCCGCCCCGTTCACCGACCGCGACCGGCACGGCCTCGTCCCGGATCCACAGCATCGCGCCGTCGGCCGCGAAGATCCGGTATTCGGACGAGAAGGCCTCGGATGCCTCGGTCGCCAGGTCCCAGGCCTCCAACACGCCCGCCAGGTCGTCGGGGTGCAGGCGCGAGGCCCACAGCTCCGGGTCGGCGATCCAATCCTCGGAGGTGAAGCCGAGGAGCGTCTGCACCTGCGGGCTGATGTAGGCGGCGGGCGCGCTGCCGGGGCGGTCGGCCGCGTCCCAGACGTAGGCCACCGCCGGCACGCGCTCCACGATGGTGCGGTAGCGATTCTCCGCCTCCTGCAGCGCTTCCTCGGCCCGCTTCTGGAGGGAGATGTCGAACATCACGCCCTGCACCTTCGCCGGCCGGCCGTTCCCGTCGCGGGCCACCACCACCGACTCGTCGCGGAGCCAGACCTCCCGGCCGTCCTTCGTGAAGATCCGATACTCCATCGCGAACGGCTCGCCCGTGCGGTCGGTGCGGTCGGACTCGGCCACGACACGATCGCGGTCCTCGGGATGGAGGTGCCGGATCCAGAGCATCGGGTCCGACGTCCACTCCGCCTGCGTGAACCCGAGCACCGACTCGACCTGGGGGCTCACGTAGGGGACCGTCGCCGTCCCGGCGGGCTTCGTCGGGTTCCACGTGTAGGTGATGGCCGGGACCTCCTCGATCACGGCGCGGAACCGGTCCTCCACGTCGACCCGGCGGGCCGCCTCGCGTGTGGCCCGGCGGGCGGCCCGGATCGACAGGCCGGCGAGCGCGGCCGACATCATGGCGACGGCGGCGGAGAGCTCGGCCACGGCGCCGCCCGCTCCCGCGGAGAGACGGTCGTGGATCCACTGCCACGCCCCAGTCGCCGAGCCGAGCGCGAACAGGGCGACGGCGAGGACGGCCAGGACCAGCAGGTCCCGCACCGTCCCCGTCCGTGCCCGACGAGGCCGGGGCGGTCGGCGGGGTTCGTCCATGGTGGCTCCTGGGCCGATTATCGACGCGTCGTCGGGGCTCCTGTAACTGGCCGTCCGGGGCGCCGACCTGGTCCGTTCGAGCTAGTTCCGCGTGTGATCAGTATCGGGCCAGATCCCGCATCCGGGTGTACAGGTGATCGGGCTCGGGCTCCATGTAGAAGTGCTCGAGGGCGCCGGCGAACGGCATGGCGGGGATGTCGGGGCCGCCGATCCGCACGATCGGGGCATCGAGGTCGAACATGGCCTCCTCCGCGATGGTGGCCGCGATCTCGGCTCCCGCTCCGTAGGTGCGGTTGTCCTCGTAGACCACCATGGCCTTCGAGGTCTTGCGGACGCTCGTGAGGATCGTCTCGGTGTCCAGCGGGGAGAGGCTCCGGACGTCGACGACCTCGACGGAGACCCCCTCAGCGCCCGCGAGCCGCTCGGCGGCCTCGAGACACAGATGCAGGGAGTAGCCGTAGCTCACCACGGTGAGATCCTCACCCTCGCGCTTCACGTCGGCGCTGCCGATCGGGGTCCGGTAGCGGTCGTCGGGCACGTCCCCCGTCACGGCCCGATACGTCTTCTTGTGCTCCAGGAACAGCACCGGGTCCGGATCACGCAGCGCGGAGCGGAGCATGCCGGCCGCGTCGGCGGGCGTCGCCGGGGCGACGACCTTCAGGCCGGGCACGTGCGCGTAGTAGGCCTCGATCGACTGCGAGTGGTACAACGCGCCGTGGATGCCCCCGCCCCACGGCGCCCGGATCACCAGCGGGCAGCCGAAGTCGCCGTTGGAGCGGTACCGGAGGCGTGCGGCCTCCGAGACGATCTGGTCGAACGCCGGGTGGATGAAGTCGGCGAACTGGATCTCGGCGACGGGCAGCAGGCCGTGCAGGGCCATGCCGATCGCCACGCCCACGAGCCCGGACTCGGCCAGGGGCGTGTCGATCACGCGCTCCTCGCCGAACTCCTCGACCCAGCCGGCGGAGATGCGGAAGACGCCCCCACGGGCGCCGACGTCCTCGCCCAGCAGCACGATGCGCTCGTCGTCCGCCATCTCGTCGTGGAGGGCGTCCCGGATCGCCGTCACGACGTTCTTCTGGGTCATTGGTCCTCGGCCAGGACGTGCCGCAGCGCGGATTCCGGCTGGGGGTCGGGTGCGTCCCAAGCCAGCGCGATCTGCCGGTCGAGGTCGGCCTTGACCTCCAGGTGGAGGGCCTCGAGCTTCGCGTCGTCGGCGATGCCGTGCTGGAGCAGGTAGGCCGCGAACTGGTCGATCGGGTCGTGGTGATGCGCCTCCTCCACCTCCTCGCGCGTGCGGTAGGACTTGTCGTCGTCGTCCGAGGTATGGGGGAGGTAGCGGTAGGTCTTGCACTCGATCAGCGTCGGACCGTCGCCGGCGCGCGCTCGATCGTGGGCGGTCTTCATGGCGGCGTAGCACGCCAGCACGTCGTTGCCGTCCACCACCACGCCGGGGAAGCCGTAGCCCTCGGCCCGCGTGGCCACGTCCTTCACGGCCATCTGCTTGGACTGCGGCACGCTGATCGCGTACTGGTTGTTCTCGCAGACGAAGATCACCGGCAGCCGGTGGATCCCCGCGAAGTTCAGCCCCTCGTGCCAGTCGCCCTCGCTGGTCGCTCCGTCGCCGAACCAACATCCCACGACCGTGTCCTCGCCCCTGAGCCGGGCGGCGTAGGCGATGCCGGCGGCATGCGGCACCTGCGTGGCGATCGGGGAGGATCCGCTGATGATGCCCAGGCGCCTCGACCCCCAGTGCGAGGGCATCTGGCGCCCGCCGCTGGTGGGGTCGTCGGCCTTCGAGAAGACACCCAGGAAGATCTCGTACGGCGTCATCCCCGCCACCAGGACGACCCCGACGTCCCGGTAGTACGGGAGCCAGATGTCGGTGCCGCGCCGCATGGGCCAGGCGGTTCCGATCTGGCAGCCCTCGTGGCCCGAGACCGGCACGACGAAGGGCGCGCGTCCCATCCGATTCTGGCGCAGCGCCGCCTCGTCCAGGAGCCGGGCGGTGAGGAGGGTTCGGTGCATCGAGAGCAGGTCGTCCCCGCTGAGGCCGAGTGCCTCGTGCGGGGTTGGGGTCACCCTCGTCGACACGTCGCTCCTCCTCGCATCGTGCACGGATGATACCTCTGCACCTTCTGGCGCACCTTCTGGCGCACCGTCTGGGGGCACCCGTTCGGGGCGATGGGACTTCCCGACGAGGGGGCGTGCCATGATACCCCGGGGGGGTATCATGGCATCAGGCCGGACGAGCGACGTCCGGCCACGGGAGGAGGTCGTTCGATGGATCCGGTGTGCGGGATGTCGGTGGATCCGGCGAGCGCTGCGGGAGCCTGGCTGCATGCGGGCCGGACCTACTTCTTCTGCTCCGCTCGCTGTCTGAAACGGTTCAAGGCCGATCCCCAGCACTTCGTGGACCTCGATCCGAGCAAGCGATCGATGGACTAGGACCCGCGGAATTGATCGTGACGACGGAAGGGGCGCAGACGTGAGCGGGTACGCGATGAACGAGAAGGACCTTCGGGACCGGCTCCGGCGGATCGAGGGTCAGGTTCGTGGGCTGCAGCGGATGGTCGAGGAGGACGCGTACTGCATCGACGTCCTGACGCAGCTGAACTCCGCGGTCGCGGCCCTCAGGGCCGTCGGTCTCGGGCTGCTCGACGATCACGTCCGCCACTGCGTGCGGGAGAGCATCGAGCAGGGCGCCGGCGACGCGAAGATGGACGAGCTCATGGCCGCGGTCTCGCGGTTCGCGGGGCGCTGAGCGTGCCACCCGTCGACGACGTCGTCCTCGACATCGAGGGGATGACCTGTGCGTCCTGCGTCTCCACGGTGGAGCGTGCACTGCGTGGCGTCGAGGGCGTGGACGCGGTCTCCGTGAACCTCGCGACGCGGACGGCGCACGTCCGGGTGCCCGGAGGCCGGGTCGACGGTCTGCTGGAGGCGGTCCGGCGCACCGGCTACGTCGCGAGGCGGCACGACGCCGACCGAGGAGCGGCGGACGAGGTGGCCGCCCTCCGCGGCCGGCTGATCGTCGCCGCGATCTGCACGGTGCCCGTGCTCTGGCTCTCGTTGCTGCTGCCGGATCTGCGGTGGAGCGCCGAGCTGGCCTGGATCCTGACGACGCCGGTGGTCCTGTACGCCGGGTGGCCGTTCCACCGATCCGCCCTGCGGGCGGCGCGCCACGGCACCACGACGATGGACACGCTGATCTCGATCGGGTCGCTGGCCGCCTACGGCGCCAGCGTCTGGGCCGTGGTGGCGGGGGACGGCCACCACTACTTCGACACCGCCGCGGTGATCGTGACCCTGATCCTCGCGGGTAAGGCCCTGGAGGCGGGGGCTCGCCGACATGCGGGCGACGCCGCGCGGCTGCTCCTGGAGCGAGGAGCCGCGGAGGCCACCCTGCTCGAGCCCGCGGGCGAGCGTCGGGTCCCGATCGAGGAGCTCCGGCCGGGTCAGGTGGTGGTGGTGCGCGCCGGCGAGAAGATCCCGGCGGACGGCGTGGTGCAGGAGGGGACGTCCTGGGTCGACCTCTCCCTGCTCACCGGGGAGTCGGTGCCGGTCGATGTCGGCCCCGGCGACGAGGTCGTCGGCGCGTCCATCAACGGGACCGGACGACTGGTCGTCTTCGTCTCGACGGTGGGGCGGGGCACGAAGCTGGCGGGGATCGTACGAGTCCTCGAGGCGGCACAGGGCTCGAAGGCACCCGTTCAGCAGCTCGTCGACCGCATCTCCGCCCTGTTCGTCCCCGCCGTCATCGCCCTCGCGGCGGCGACCGCCGCCGGCTGGATGCTGCTCGGGAGCGGGGGCTCGGCCGCGATCCTGGACGCGGTGGCGGTCCTGTTGATCGCGTGCCCGTGCGCGCTGGGTCTCGCGACGCCCGCCGCGATCATGGCCGGCACCGGCCGCGCCGCGGAGCTCGGCATCCTGTTCAAGGGGGGCGAGGCGATCGAGGCGGGCGGTGCCGTGGACGTCGTCCTGCTGGACAAGACCGGCACCGTGACGGAGGGAGCGATGTCGCTGAGCGACGTCATCACCGAGGGGGTCGGTCCGTTCCCGCCCGACGCCGTCCTCGCGTGGGCGGCGGCGGCCGAGGGCGCATCCGATCACCCGATCGCACGCGCCGTGGTGGCGGGCGCGCGCGACCGCGCGCTGCACGTGCCCGACGCCTCGGGTCACGAGGTCCGACCCGGAGCGGGCGTGCGCGCGTGCGTCGACGGGGCCGAGGTGGTCGTCGGGCGCATCGACGGCGCGACCGGGATGGTCCGCGACGAGATCGATCGGCTCGCGGCGGGGGGGCGCACGGCGTTCACGGTCTCGCGCGACGGCGTCGCGGTGGGGCTCATCGCGGTGACGGATCGCGTGAAGCCCGAGGCCGCCGAGGCGGTGGACCGGCTGCGCTCGATGGGCCTCGAGGTCGCGCTCGTCACGGGCGATCACGAGCTGACCGCACGCGCGGTGGGGTCCGCGGTGGGGATCGACACCGTGATCGCCGAGGTACTGCCGCAGGAGAAGGTGGCCGAGGTGACGCGCCTGCGGGCGTCCGGTCGCCGCGTGGCCCTGGCGGGCGACGGCATCAACGACGCTCCCGCTCTGGCGGCCGCCGACCTGGGGATCGCGATGGGCACCGGGACCGACGTGGCCCGGGAGGCGGCCGACGTCTCGCTCCTGGGCGGCTCGCTGACGTCGGTGGCCGACGCGGTGGCGTTGGCCCGGCGGACCCATCGGCTCATCCGGCAGAACCTGTTCTGGGCTTTCGCCTACAACGTGGTGATGATCCCCCTCGCCGTCGCCGGGCTCCTGACGCCGGCGTGGGCTGCCGGCGCGATGGCGGCGTCGAGCGTCTCGGTCGTGGCCAACGCCCTGCGGTTGCGGCGGTTCGGAGGGGGAAACCGCCCTGCCGCGGTAGGCTGAGTGCCGATGGAACTGATGCAGGAACCGACGAGGGACGGCAACGTCGTCGAGGTCACCGACGCCAGCTTCGAGCAGGTGGTGATCGAGGGCTCCAAGGAGCGTCCCGTCGTCGTGGACCTCTGGGCGGAATGGTGCGGGCCGTGCAAGTCGCTCGGTCCGATCCTCGAGCGAGTGGCGGACGAGCGCGCGGGCGCGTTCCTCCTGGCCAAGCTCGATATCGACGCCAACCGCGTGGGCCAGGAGCTCCTGGCCGCCGTGCAGAGTCAGGGGATCCCCACGGTGGTGGCGTTCCGCGACGGGATCCCCGTCAGCATGTTCATCGGGGCCTACCCGGAGGAGGCCGTGAACGACTTCGTGAACTCGATCCTGCCGACGGAGGCGGACCAGCTCGCCGACCAGGCCGAGGCCGAGGTCACCTCCGGCGACGTGGCCGCCGCTGAGCAGGCGTTCCGCGAGGCCCTGGAGAAGGATCCGAAGAACGCCGAGGCGGGCGTCGGGCTCGCGCGGATCCTCGCCGACCGAGGAGAGCGCCAGGCCGCCCGCGAGCTCGCCGAACCGTTGCTTCCCGACCCCGAGGCCGAGCGGGTGCTCGCCGGCATCCGCGTGCAGGAGTGGGGCGACGTGTCGGGATCCGGGACGCTCGCCAGCGCGAAGCGGCTGGCGTCGAAGGGCAGATGGCGCGAGGCGCTGGACGGCATGGTCGGGGCTCTGCAGGACGATCGCGACGCCGCTCGCGCCGCCATCGTCGACGCGCTCTCGGTGCTGGGCGAGGACGACCCGCTGGTGCCCGAGTACCGCCGCCGCCTGGCCAGCGCGCTCTTCTGAGGCGTTGCGCATGACAGACGTCCACGACGATCTCCGCGCGTTCTGGGATCGCGACGCCGCCACGTACGACCTCGCCGCGTCCCACGCCGTCAGCGATCCGATCGAGGAGGCCGCCTGGCGCGCCGCGCTGCTCCGGTCGCTGCCGGAGCCGGGTGCGCGGGTGCTGGATGTTGGGGCGGGGACGGGGTCGCTGAGCCTGCTCGCCGCCGAGCTCGGATATCGCGTCACGGCGCTCGACCTGTCCCCCGGCATGCTCGCGAAGGCGCGGGAGAAGGCGGACGATCGGGGCCTGGAGATCGAGTTCGTCGAGGGGCCCGCGACCCGGCCCCCAGACGGTCCCTTCGACGCCGTGATCGAGCGACACCTCGTATGGACCACGCCCGATCCCACGGCGGCGCTCGAGGCCTGGCGGCGGGTCGCGCCGGGTGGGCGTCTGGCCATGTTCGAGGGCGTCTGGGGCGCGGCGACGCTGCTGGACCGGGTCAAGGACGCGGCCTCCGGCGCCCTGCGGCGGGCCCTGGGCTCGGCGCCCGACCATCACGCCCCGTACGCGCCGGAGGTCCTCGCCCAGCTCCCGCTCGGGCGGATGGCCTCGCCGCAGCCGCTGATCGAGGCGGTGCGGGCGGCCGGCTGGACCGGGATCCGGATCCAGCGCCTCCGCGACGTGGAGTGGGCGGCGAGGCTCCGCGAGCCGTGGCCCCTGGGATGGCTGGAATCCCTCCCCAGGTACGTGCTGGCCGCCGACGCCCCACGCTGACCCGACGCGCGGCGGGCATCCGGGCGGAAGAAAGCACTCACGTCAGCGGCCCCGGCGGCCGATACCTCGGAGATGTTCGAACGGTTCCGTGACCGGTTCGAGATCGACGGCGCGACCGGCTGCTCCGGGGAGGAGCTGCTCGCGCTGATCGATCCGCTGCCGGATGGTCTGGCCGATCTCATGATCCGATGGGCCGGCGCGGCCGTCGGCGGAGGGCTCTACCGGCTGAACACGCCGGCCGCCATGCCGGACATGACGGCCCTCGCCGAGGGGGTCTTCCCGGACCTGGGGGGCCGCGCACTCTGCTTCGGCGCCGACTGGCTCGGGCGTCAGTACGCCGTGGACGTGGGACGCGAGGCGGCGAACGGCGAGCCGCTCCTGCTGCTGCTCGATCCGTGGACCGCCGACCCGGTAAAGATCGACTCCGTGTTCGTGGACTTCCACGAGGACGATCTGGTGGACCACGGCGACGACATCCTCGCGGTCGGCCTGTTCGCGGCCTGGCTCGACGCCGGCGGATCCATGCCGGGGCCGGGGGAGTGCGTGGGGTACCGGATCCCACTGCACGCCGGCGGCGTCGATCGTCCCGAGAACCTGGAGCTCGCGCGGTTCGACGAGGCGTGGGGACGCGCCGCGCGGGTGCGCAGCGACGCGCTCACGGAGTAGGGACCGCGAACAGATCCCCGATCTCGTTCGCGGGAGCCGGAACGAATCGCAGCCCCAGCACGGATGCCGCCGCTCGTTCCACGAGGGGTGAGACCTCGCCGACGGCGACCCGACGGCCGGCGACCTCGGTGAGCGACGTCACCCCGTGGTCGGGGAGACCGCACGGCACGATGCCCTCGAACCAGGAGAGGTCCGTGTCGCAGTTCACCGCGAAGCCGTGCAGCGTCACCCGGGCCCGCATCAGTCGCACACCGATCGCACACACCTTACGGTCGCCGGCCCAGACCCCGGTCTGCACGTCGGGCCGGCGTTCGAGCGACAGGCCCAGGTCGCGCGCCGCCCGAAGCACGATCTCCTCCATCCGGCGCAGGTGAGCCGCCGCGTCCGGCCGAGTTCCCAGGTCGATGATCGGATAGCCCACCAGCTGTCCCGGGCCGTGGAACGTGAACGAGCCGCCCCGGTCGATGTGATGGACCTCCGCTCCGCGCCGCTCCATCTCGTCGGGCGGCCAGACGAGATCGTCGGGTCTGGCGCGTCGTCCGGCGGTGAACACCGGCGGGTGCTCCAGCAGGATCACGGTGTCGGGGATCGCGCCGGCCAGCCGGCGCTCCGCGAGCCGGTGCAGCGTCTCGTTGGCGGATCGGTAGGGGACCGGGTCGGGCGGGCGCAGGAGCCACGCCTCGCGCGGCATGCCGCTAGACCCCGAGGTCTTCGGCGAAGTCCCAGGTCTCCAGGTTCTGCTTCACCCGTGCCAGGAACTGGGCGGCGAGCGCGCCGTCGATCACGCGGTGGTCCCACGACAACGACAGGTACGCGCGGTGCCGGATCGCGATGGCATCGTCGATGACGACGGGCCGCTTCTCGATCGCGTCGAACGCTAGGATCGCGGTCTGCGGCTGCGCGATGATGGGCACCGAGAGCATGGACCCGTAGGGACCCGGGTTCGTGATGCTGAAGGTTCCGCCGCTGATCTCGTCGGGCTTGAGCTGATGCGACCGCGCCCGGTTCGCCAGGTCAGTGATCGCCCGCTGCAGACCCACCATGTTCAGCGTGTCGGCGCCCTTGATGACGGGCACGATGAGCCCCTCGTCGTAGCTCACCGCGATGCCCAGGTTCACGAAGCGCTTCAGCACGATGTCCTCGCCGCGCAGCTCGGCGTTCACGTAGGGGAACGCCAGCAGCGCATCCGTCACGGCGCGTGCCACGAACGACGTGTAGGTGAGGCTGATGCCCTCGCGTGCCCGGAACGCCTCCTTGGACCGTTCGCGCTGGCGCACGATCCGCTCGAAGTCGACCTCGACCATGTTCCAGGCGCGCGCCGAGACCTGCAGCGAGGTGTGCATGTGCTCGGCGATGAGCTTGCGCACCTTCGACATCGGCACGATCTCCTCACCGGCTCCCGCCACCGCCGGAGCCGTCGTCGGCGCGAACGCCGGTGTCGGAGCCGGGGCCGGAGACTGGGATACGGCGCCGCCGGCGGGCGTCGCGGACGCCCCGCCCGAGGCGACAGCCGCCAGGACGTCGTGCTTCGTGATCCGCCCCCCGGTCCCCGTCCCCGCGACGCGCGACAGATCGATCGAATGCTCAGCCGCCAACTTCCGCACCAACGGCGACAGGATCCCCGACCGCGACCCCCCCTCAGCGGGCACCGAAGCAGCAACCGAGGACGGAGCCGGCACGACGGCCGGCGGCGCGCCAGCCGGAGCCGGAGCAGGAGCCGGAGCCGGAGCCGGAGCAGGAGCCGGATCGGGAGTCAGAGGGGGAGCGGAGGGGGGAGCTGCAGCCGGCGCCGGAGCCGCAGCCGGGGGCTCAGCGCCCCCCTGTGACCCATCCGACGCCTGACCTCCACCAGAGCCGGCACCGGCATCGGCGCTGACTCCCCCGGCGGAGGCGCCGGTGTCGGCGTTCCCACCTGCCTCCCCCGAGTCGATCTCGGCGAGCTCCGTCCCGACCGGCACCGTCGCGCCCTCCTGCACGAGGATCTTGGTCACGGTCCCGGCAACGGGAGAGGGCACCTCCGTATCGACCTTGTCCGTCGAGATCTCGAAGAGGGGCTCGTCGCGAGCGATGGTGTCGCCCTCGGCCTTCAGCCACTTCAGGATCGTGCCCTCGATGATGGTCTCGCCGAGCTGCGGCATCTGGATCGACGTCACGGGCGTCCTCCTCCGGTCACCAGGCGGACAGTTCGTCCACGGCTCGTTCGATGTCGGCCACGCCGGGCAGGAACGCGTCCTCGAGGGTCGGGGAGAAGGGCACCGGGATGTTCGGCGGCGCCAGGCGGGCGACCGGCGCATCGAGATGCTGGAACGCTCGCTCCGCGATCATGGCCGCCACCTCCGAGCCGATCCCCAGGAAGCGGTACGACTCGTACAGCACGAGCGCCCGCGAGGTCTTCTCGATCGACCGCAGGATCGTGTCCTCGTCGATCGGGTAGACCGTGCGGAGGTCGACGACCTCGGCCGAGATGCCCTTGGCCGCCAACGACTCCGCGGCCTCCAGCGCCTTGTGCACCATGGCGCCGTACGTGATGATCGACACGTCCGTTCCCTGCCGCTTCACATCGGCGGAGCCGATCGGCACCACGAAGTCCGGGTCGTCGGGCACGACCTCCTTGATCCGCCGGTAGATCCACTTGTGCTCGAGGAAGATGCTTGGGTTGTCGTCCCGGATCGCGGACTTGAGCAGGCCCTTCGCGTCGGACGGGAACGCCGGGCACATGATCTTGATACCGCCCGTGTAGACGAACCACGGTTCCGGATTGATCGAGTGGAAGTTGGATGCCCGCACCCCGCCGCCGGACGGCGCACGCAGCACCACGGGCAGTCGGACGCCCGTGCGGTAGTGGTAGCGCGCGAGCACCGTGGTGATCTCGTCGAAGCCCGACGACATGAAGTCCGCGTACTGGAACTCCGCCACCGGGCGAAGGCCCTCCATCGCCGAGCCGACAGCCATCCCGACGATCGTCTCCTCGACGATCGGGGTGTCCATCACGCGCTGGGCGCCGAATCGTTCGAAGAATCCCTCGGTCACCTTGAACGCGCCGCCGTAGACCCCGATGTCCTCACCGAGGAGGTAGACGCGCTCGTCCCGCTCCATCTCCTCCCAGAGCGCCTCGGCGATCGCGATCAGGTACGTGGCCTCGCCGGCGTCCGTGCGCTTGCCCCGCGGCTCGGCTCCGTGCCCGGCCGCGCCGGCCTCTACCTGCCCCGTTGCCATCAGGGAGCCTCCGTTCCGCCGCCGTGGCCCGGCTCGGCGTCCCAGTAGCCGTCGTCGACCCACTGTCCCTTCGTGACGTCGCCGGGCTCGGGGAACGGGGAGCGCTGCCCGAACTCGTAGGCCGCCTCGAACGCCGCCTCGATCCGCCGCTGCATCTCCTCGATGTCCTCCTTGTTGAGGACGCCCTCGGTGAGCAGGTACTCCTCGAAGTTCTTCACGGGATCGTGGTTGGCCATGTAGTCCTCGAGCATCTCCCGTGGCACGTACTTGGCCGGATCGTGTCCGGCGTGCCCGCGCCAGCGGAGCGAGACGGACTCGATCAGGGTGGGACCGCCTCCGCCGCGCGCCCGCTCGACGGCCTCGGCCGCGGCCTCGTACACCTCCAGGACCTCGCCACCGTCCACACGGACGCCGGGGATGCCGTAGGCCGCCGCGCGCTCGGCGATCGTCGGCGTCGGGAACTCCAGGGCGTTGGGGGTGGAATATGCGAACTGGTTGTTGTTGACCACCCAGACCACGGGAAGCCGATGGATCGCGGAGGTGTTGATCGCCTCGTGCCACCGTCCGTTGGACGTGGACCCGTCCCCGCAGATCGCCAGGGCCACGCGGTCGTCGCCGGCGCGCTGATACGCGAGGGCCGAGCCGACCGCGACCGGATAGGCGATCGGAAGGTGTGAGATCGCGGCGAAGGTGCGGTGCCCCTGCCAGTCGCCGATGTGGCTGTTGCCGTCGCGGCCCCGCAGGTACCCGTCGATCCTTCCCCAGAACTGCGCCATGACCCGGTCGAGCTCGAGGCCCTTGGTGAGCTGCGCCGACAGGTCGCGGTGCGTGACGAAGAGCGAGTCATCTGCACGCAGGGGGGTGACGACGCCGACGTGGGTGCCCTCCTGGCCCCGCCCGGAGTAGATCGCGCCCGGGAGGCGGCCCTGCCGGTACAGCGCCTCCATCCGCTCGTCGAAGTAGCGGCAGAGCTTCAGCATGTGGAGCATGTCGCGCAGGCCCTCATCGGGAAGCGGTCGTTTCACGGGCGCTGCGGGTTGGGTCTTCGTCGCCACGATCGCTCCTTACGCGGTGTGCAGGGACCGGCCGGCGAGCGCCAGGTGCGCCTCGCCCAGGCCCTCGGACAGGGTCGGGTGGGGGTGGATCAGGGCGGCGACCTCCGAGGGCACCGCCTCCCAGTTCGTGATCAACATCGCCTCGGCCACGAGGTCGGTCACGTGCGGGCCGATCATGTGCACGCCCAGAACCGGGCCGTCCCCGGCCTCGGCGACGATCTTCACGAAGCCGCCCTCGCCGACGATGTTGGCCTTGCCGATCGCCCGGAAGTCGAGCTTCTCCGTCACGATCTCGCGTCCCTGCTCGCGCGCGGCGGCCTCCGTGAGGCCAACACTCGCCATCTCCGGCGTGCAGTACGTGACCTTCGGGATGTTCACGTAGTCGATGTCCGGCACCTCGATCCCGGCCGCACGTTCGGCGACAGCCAGGCCCTCGGTGAAGGAGACGTGCGCGAGCTGCAGCGGCGTGTCGGCCACATCGCCGATCGCCCACACGTGCGGCACGGTCGTTTGCAACTGTCCGTCCACCCTCACGAACCCCCGCTCGGTCGTCTCCACGCCCGCCTCGCTGAGTCCCACGCCCTCGGTCACCGGACCTCTGCCCACCGCGATCAGGCACACGTCGGCCGCGACCGTGGCCGGCTTGTCGGCCTCATACGAGACCTCGACGCGATCGCCGGCCTCCTTGACCTCCTGGACCTTCGCGCCAGGGTGGGAGGCGATGCCGCGCTTGCGCAACGCCCTGGCGATCTCCGTGGAGACGGCCTCGTCCTCCAGGGGGGCGAGGCGGGGCAGGGCCTCGAGCACCGTCACCTCGGCGCCGAAGGACCGGTAGATCGAGGCGAACTCGAGGCCGACGGCGCCGGCGCCGATCACCACGGCAGAGGACGGGATCCGGTCCAGCCACAGCGCCTGGTCGGAGGTGAGGACGTGCTCGGAGACCTGCAGGCCCGGCAGCATCCGCGGAGACGAGCCGGTGGCGATCACGACGTCGGTGGCGTCCAGCCGCCGCTCGCCGACCTGCACCGCGGGCCCGGACAGCAGGTGGGCCTCGCCTCGGACCACCTCGATGCCGCGGAGCTTCACGAGGCCGGTGAGCCCGCTGACGAGCTTGTCCACCATCCGATCCTCGAACGCGACGACGCCGCTCCAGTCGGGCTCGCCCGAGGCCTTGATGCCCCACTCCTCCGATCGCTGCACCGTGTCCATCACGGCCGCGGACTGGAGCAGGGCCTTCGTGGGGATGCATCCGCGGAGCAGGCAGGTGCCGCCGAGGCGCTCGTCGCGCTCGACCAGCGCAACGCGCTTGCCGAGTTGGGCCGCGCGCAGGGCCGCGGAGTATCCGCCGGTCCCGGCGCCGATCACGACTACGTCGTAGGCATCCCCCATCCTGAAGCGCCATGGTACCGCCGTTGGCCGAAAGGTCCTGGAGTGCCGGGGCCACCGTAGGATGCAGCGCGTGGAACCCTCCTCGGACGGCACGGACCTGCGGGAGACGCCGCTCGACGCCGTGCACCGCTCGCTGGGCGCGAAGATGGGCCCGTTCGCCGGCTGGCTCATGCCGATCGAGTACGAGGGCGCGCTGGCGGAGCACCGTGCCGTTCGTGAGCGTGTGGGACTGTTCGACCTCACCCATCTCGGCAAGGTGGAGGTGAGCGGGCCGGGTGCGCTGGGGATGCTGCAGCGCGTCGTGACGAACGACCTGTCGAGGGCGGCCGTGGGCGAGGCGCTGTACAACCTCGTGCTCAACGAGGGCGGCGGCGTGATCGAGGACCTGATCGTGTACCGCCTGGACGACCGGCGGTACTTCGTCGTGCCGAACGCCGCGAACGCGCAGCGGGTGCTCCAGGCTCTGGAGGCCGAGCGGGCCGACGATCCGCTCCACCTCGTCTACCACCAGGACTGGTGCTTCCTGGCCGTCCAGGGCCCGGAGTCGGTGCACGTCGTCACCCAGCTCTTCCCCGAGGCAGCGGACCTCGGCTTCATGCAGTGCGTCGAGACGCAGTACCGCCGGCGCCCCGTCATCCTCACCCGGTCCGGATACACGGGCGAGATCGGCTTCGAGCTGTTCACCTATCAGGACGTGGCCGAGGCCCTCTGGCACGAGCTCGCGGAGGCGGCGGCGCCATTCGGTGGGATGCCCTGCGGGCTGGCCGCCCGCGACGTGTTGCGGCTGGAGATGGGATACCCGCTGTACGGCCAGGATCTGTTCGAGTCCGTCACCGCGCTCGAGGCGGGGTTGTCGTGGGCCGTCGACCTCGACAAGGGGGACTTCCACGGGCGCGAGGCGCTGATCCGGCAGCGCGACCAGGGGCTGCCCAGCCGGTTGCGGGGGCTCCTCATGGCGGAGCGCCGGCACATCCCGCGTGCCCAGTATCCGGTGATGCGGGGGGACGACATCGTCGGCGAGGTCACGAGCGGCACGTTCTCACCGCTCCTGCAGCGGGGCATCGCGCTCGCGTATCTCTGGCCGGCCGACGTGGTGGACGTGGGCGACCGCGTGGAGGTGGACGTTCGTGGCCGACGAGGGGCGGCCGAGGTCGCCCGCCCCCCGTTCGTGGATCGAAGCCCCCGCTAGCAGCGGTAGCCCACGTGAAAGCAGCCCTTCACGCAGGCGTGCCGTGGGCGGCCGCGATGAACTCGCGGACGCCGGTGCCCGCGAACGTCGTTCCGCGCACGAGGGTCCGCAACATGCCGGAGGCCCGACGGGAGTCCGGCAGCACGGCGACCACGACGTAGAGGCCGGACGAGGGGATGCCGACCTCGCGCGCCGGTCCGAAGCCGGGGGCGGCCACGAAGTACGCCCACCTGGTGGGGGCGCCCCGGACGAGGCAGGTGCCGGTTCCCTGGGCGATGTAGTCGCCCACCGAGTCGGCGCCGGTGAGGTAGGCGGGCCGGTGATCCGCGATCACCCGCTGGGAGACCGCCCGGCACCCGGGGGAGTGGGTGAGGCGCCCCAGCGCAGGGCCGGTGGCGACCAGGTAGTAGAGGTCGGACGGCACGCCGAGCTCGGTGGCATCGATCCAGGTGGCCGACATCCCGGCGACGGACCCGTCCATGCGCGGCCAAGCGCTCGGCTCGGGGGAGGCGAAGAAGCCCTCGTTGACGTCGGGCCCAGCCAGGACCGCCTCCCAGTCGTCGGGGATCAGCGCCCGGACCTCGCCGGCGGTCACCTCGGAGAACGGGCTGGGCGAGCGTTGGATCGTGAGGGGGCTGGACACGAGCGCCGCGGGACCCCCGACCTCGCCGCACCCTGCGGCGGTCAGAGCCAGCACGAACCCGGCGAGCACTCTTCGCAATACCGCTCTTCCCCCGAATGGAGGATAACGCCGGTACCCCGACCGCGCCAGGGCAACCGCAGCAGGGCGAACGGCTAGGCGCCTGGCATCGCCGCGAGGTCGCCGGAGCCGGTCGGCAGCTCGGTGACGGTGTCGCCGCGCGTGGCCGGCAGACAGAAGGAGACGCGGGTGCCGCCGCTGGGCACCGGATCCGTCCAGAGGATGCCGCCGTGCTGGACGATCAACTGCCGCGCGAGATGCAGGCCCACGCCCACCCCCGCCTTCTCCTTGCGCAGGGTGGCCTCGCCGGTGGAGAAGGGCTGGTCGAAGGCCTGGGAGGCGACGCCTCGCTGCATCCCGTGCCCGCGATCGGTGACGGTGACCACCACCCCCTCGTCCAGCAGGCGTGCACGGAGCTCCACGGGACGGCCCTCGGGCGAGTATCGGCACCCGTTGTCGAGGATCTCGCGGACGACCTCGCCGATCCGGGCGGGGTCGGCGAATGCGCGCAGGGTGTCGGGGAAGAGCCGCTGGATCTCCAGGTCGGGGTACTGCCGGCCGATCTCGTCGGCCGCGTGCCGCAGGAGCGGGGCCAGATCCAGCTCGGCGATGTCCAGCTCCAGCGTGCCTCGCTCGATCTCCGCGATCGTGATGATCTCGTCGACCATCATCATCAGCTTGTCGAGGGAGGCCTGCAGCTGCTCGATGAACTCCTCCCACTCCCCGTCGGGGATGTGCCGGTTCCGCAGCACGTAGGCGATGCCCTTGGCCACCGTGACCGGTGTGCGCAGCTCGTGGGAGATGTTGGAGAGGAACTCCGCCTTGGCCGCTGTGCCCTGCCTGGTGGCCTCCTCGATCTCCGCCAGCTGGATCGAGAGACGCTCGCGGTCATCGAGGGCCTCGCCGAGCGTTCCCGCGACGAGCGCCGCGGCCCCCGCGGACAGGGAGGCCCCCGCGCCGGCGGCCACGGCGACGACCGCCCGCAGAACCTCGTCGGGACCCTCCTCCCGCAGCACATAGCCGGCGGCTCCGGCGGCCAGCACCTCCGCGACCATGCGCGGATCCGCCACGTCGCTGTAGCAGATGGTGCGGGACCCGGGGGCGGAGGCGCGGAGCCGCTTCATGAGCTCGGCCCCGCCCAGCCCCTCCATCGTGAGCTCGGTGACGATCACCTCGGGCTTCGTGCGGGCGGCGAGCTCGACCGCGCGCAGGGCATCCGCGGTCACCTCGAGCTGGAGGTCGGCGCCGCTACGGATCAGCGCGTACTGCAGCTGTGCGAGGCCGTCGGCGGTGTCGCAGAGCAGGACGGTGACTGTCATCTCAGCGAGGGTATCGGCCGTGCCTGAGGGAGGTTGAGCGCGCGCCCCCTACTGCACGAGGCCCGTTCGGATCGCGATCGCCACGGCCTGGGCACGGTCGTTCGCCCCGAGCTTCTCGAAGATCCGCTCCAGGTGGGTCTTGACCGTGTGCGGCGAGATGCCGAGATCACGCGCCACCTCCTTGGTGGTGGACCCGTTGGCCACCATCTGCAGGATCTCCCGTTCGCGTTTGGAGAGCGGCGTGGTCGAGGGGGCGTCCTCGACATGCTGCACCTCCTCGATGAACGTCTTCGTGAGCTGTGGATGGATCACGGCCCGGCCCTCGACCGCCTGCTTGGCCGCGTCCACGAGCGCGTCGGAGGACGCATCCTTCAGCAGGTAGCCGGAGACGCCGGCCTGGATCGCCTCGGAGATCGCGCCGCGGGACTCGTCGATCGTGATCAGGATCACCTTCGTGCTGGGGTTCGCCTTGCGGATCTGCTTCGTGGCCTCGATGCCGCTGATCCCCGGCATCCGCACGTCCATGAACACGACGTCCGGCTCCAGCTGCAGGACCTGCGCGACGGCCTCCTCGCCGCTGCCGGCCTCGCCGACCACGACGACGACGTCGTCGCCGGACAGCTCCAGGAGCGTGCGAAGACCCTCCCTGGTGACGGGATGATCGTCCACGATGAGTGCACGGATCGGAGGCATGAGGTCGTCTGACTCCCTTATCGGCTCCGGAGCTACGCTTGCTGAGTCGTAGGATAGGCCCATCGCACGAAGGATTCCGACATGAATGAGTCAGAAATCGGCACAACGCAGATGCGCCAGGAGTCATCCGGCGAGCCGTCCGAGGCGACGGACGGGGCCGCGGCCGAGCCGGGTTCGACCGACGGCGCCGCGCAGGGCGGGGACGGGGGAGCGGATCGGGAGGCGATCCTGGATGCGCTGCGGAACGTCTTCGATCCGGAGCTGGGCATCAACATCGTCGATCTGGGGCTCGTGTACGACGTCGTGACCGACGGCGAGGGTGGCGTGGACATCACCTATAGCCTCACGACCATGGGCTGCCCGATCGGCCCGATGATCGAGGACCAGATGCGGCAGTTCCTGGCGGGTGTCCCCGGCGTCGGGGAGGTGCGGCCCGAGATGGTGCTGCGGCCGCCGTGGAGCCCCGAGATGATGTCGGACGAGGCGAAGGCGGCGCTCGGCATCTTCTGACGCCGCGGGCCCCCGGCCCGCCGAGATCCGACCGGACGAGGAGGGAGTTGATCGCGATGGCGGAGTACGCCAAGCCCGACGTGCTGGTGAGCACGGACTGGCTGGAGGAGCACCTGCAGGACGACGGGGTTCGCATCGTCGAGGTGGACGAGGACACGAACGCCTACGAGAAGGGCCACATCCCGGGCGCCGTCTCGTGGAACTGGACGAGTGACCTCCACACCAAGGTCGGCCGCGACTACCTGGACCAGGCCGGCTTCTCCGGTCTCCTGTCGGGCGCGGGCGTCGGGCCCGACACCACGGTGGTCCTCTACGGTGGCAACAACAACTGGTTCGCCGCCTACGCCTACTGGCTGTTGAAGCTCCGCGGCTTCGACGGCGTGAAGCTGCTGAACGGCGGACGCAAGAAGTGGGAGCTCGAGAGCCGGGAGCTCACCAACGAGGTGCCGAGCTACGCATCCACGGGCTTCGCGATCCAGGGCGCAGACCGGCCGGAGATCCGCGCGCTCCGCGACGAGGTCATCGCCAAGCTCGGGGGCTCCACCGGCTTCGTGGACGTCCGATCGCCGGAGGAGTACCGCGGCGAGAAGCTGGCGCCGGATCACCTGCCGCAGGAGCAGTCGCAGGTGCCCGGGCACATCGCCGGCGCCGCGAACATCCCGTGGGCGAAGGCCGCGAACGACGACGGCACGTTCAAGACCGCCGACGAGCTGCGGGAGCTGTACGAGGCGGAGGGCATCACGTCCGACAAGGAGATCATCGCCTACTGCCGGATCGGGGAGCGGAGCTCGCACACCTGGTTCGCGCTGCAGGAGCTGCTCGGATTCTCGAACGTCAAGAACTACGACGGATCCTGGACCGAGTACGGCTCGCTGGTCGGCGCACCGGTCGAGATGGGGTAGAGGCGCCAATTGGGCCGGAGTCGGCGCGCTCCGGCCCGGGCGGCCCGCTCCGGCCCCGCCGGCCCGTTCGCCGCCCCCGCCCACCACCTGCCGCAAATCCGACCCCTGCGATAGACTTCAGGGGTGAGCGGCCGGACGTCTCCGGCCCGATGGCGTCGAGAAGGAGCTGCCCGATGGCGATCAGCCAGGAAGAGCACCTCAAGGAGCTCAGCAAGGGCTACCGCTTCGACTGGAAGGACGCGGACCACTCGATCTTCACGCCGAAGCGCGGCCTTTCCCCGGCGGTCGTCGAGGAGATCTCCTCCCTGAAGAACGAGCCGGAGTGGATGCGGAAGATCCGGCTCAAGAGCCTGCGCTACTTCGAGCGGCGGCCGATGCCCTGGTGGGGCGCGGACCTGTCCGACATCGACTTCCAGAACATCTACTACTTCATCCGCTCCACTGAGAAGCAGGCCCAGAACTGGGAGGACCTGCCGGAGGACATCAAGGGGACCTGGGACAAGCTCGGCATTCCCGAGGCCGAGAAGAAGTACCTGGGCGGCGTGAGCGCCCAGTACGAGTCGGAGGTCGTCTACCACAAGATCAAGAAGGAGCTCGACGACATCGGCGTGCTCTTCACGGACATGGACTCGGCGCTTCGCGACTACCCAGATCTGGTGAAGGAGTACTTCGGCACGATCATCCCGCCCAACGACAACAAGTTCGCGGCGCTGAACACGGCCGTGTGGTCGGGAGGCTCGTTCATCTACGTGCCGCCGGGCGTCCACGTCGACATCCCGCTGCAGGCCTACTTCCGCATCAACGCCGAGAACATGGGCCAGTTCGAGCGGACGCTGATCATCGCCGACGAGGGTTCCTACGTGCACTACGTGGAGGGCTGCTCGGCGCCGATCTACACCAGCGACTCGCTGCACTCGGCCGTCGTGGAGATCGTGGCGAAGAAGGGCGCGCGCGTCCGGTACACCACGATCCAGAACTGGTCCACCAACGTCTACAACCTGGTGACCAAGCGGGCGGTCGCCCACGAGGACGCCGTCATGGAGTGGATCGACGGCAACATCGGCTCGAAGGTGACCATGAAGTACCCCTCGATCTACCTCATGGGCAAGGGTGCGCGCGGGGAGGTGCTGTCGGTCGCGTTCGCCGGCAAGGGGATGCACACCGACGCCGGCGGCAAGGCGATCCACGCGGCCCCGTACACGACCAGCGTCATCACCTCGAAGTCCGTCAGCAAGGACGGCGGACGCACCGGCTACCGCGGTCTGATCCGCGTCGAGCCCGACGCCCATCACGCGAAGTCCACCGTGCGCTGCGACGCCCTGATCCTGGACGAGGACTCCCGCTCCGACACGTACCCGTACATCGAGGTCGAGGACGAGACGGCGTCGCTCGGCCACGAGGCCACCGTCAGCAAGGTCGGCGACGACCAGCTCTTCTACCTGATGAGCAGGGGGCTGTCGGAGGTCGAGGCGACCGCCATGATCGTGAACGGCTTCATCGAGCCGATCACGCGGGAGCTGCCCATGGAGTACGCCGTGGAGTTGAACCGACTCATCGAGCTCCAGATGGAGGGCTCGGTCGGCTAGCGTTCCATCACGCTCGGGCGCGCGGGGTCGAGCAGCTCGGTGACCGCGCGCTCGTCCATCCGGGCGATCAACGCCTCGGTGCCGGCCTCCAGCTTGTACAGGGACCTCGTCCTCGTACAGCGGGATCACGGCGAGGACCCGCACGTGGTCGCCGGTCTCCACCACGGGGATGGAGCGGAGATCGGATGGCAGGAGTCGGGGCCGCCAGAGCAGCACCCCGGACATCGTTGTATTCGACCCCCACGGGTCCGGCGGTTCCCCGTTCGCCAGCGTGTGGCCCTCTCCGAGGCCGGTCTCGTATTCGTGGGGGAACCGTGCGAGCCACTTCAGGAGCCGGACGGGCCAGTAGCGCCGTTCGTCCGCGAAGGCCTCCATGGACACCTGCCACGACTGGGGCAGTGCGAGGGTGAGCTCGGCGTATCTGGCGTCCTCGTGGCCGGCCGGCACGGTCATGGCCCGCCCGGGCGCCACCGTGTGCCGGGACCGGCTCGAACGGCGCCGGCCCGCGATCGTGACGTTGGAACTCGCTGCCGGAAGGCGGGATGTCGGCCACGGCCGGAGCGTAGCGCCCGGGACCGACGCGCACGGGCGAGGCGGAATCCGACTCACCCGATAGGATTCAGGGTATGAGCGGCACCACCACGTTCGATCGGTCTGCGCTGGGCGAACTTCCCAGCGCGCCGGGGTACATCGAGGCTCTGCGTCTCGAGGCGTTCGAACGGTTCGAGGCGCTGCCGATCCCGTCGCAGGAGACGGAGGAGTGGCGCTACACCGACCTGTCGGACCTCGACCTGTCGTTCCGGCCACACGTCCCGGGCCACGGGCGGAACGTGCCCGGCGTCGAGGGCGAGCGTGCCGGCGTCCAGCTCCAGCACAACTCCAGCGTGGCCATGACCACCTCGAACCAGGACCTGGAGTCCAGTGGCGTGATCTTCTGCGATCTGGACGAGGCGGCGGCCAAGCACGAGGACCTCGTGGCCCCGCATCTGCACCGGCTGGTGCCCACGGACCGGACGAAGTTCTCGGCCCTGCACGGCGCCTTCCGCACGGGAGGCACCTTCCTGTACGTCCCGCCGGGTGTGACCGTGGAGCTGCCGCTGCAGACGCTCACCTACCTCGACGAGGAGAACGGCGCCGTCTTCCCACACACGCTGCTGGTGGCCGGCGATGACTCGGAGGTGACCTTCATCGACCGCTACGCGGGCCCGGATCTGCAGCGGGGCCTGTCCGTCGCGATCGCCGAGATCGTCGTGGGGCGCGCCGCCCGCGTCCGCTACACCTCGATCCAGGAGTGGGGCGACGGGGTCACGCACCTCGGCGTGCAGCGTGCCGAGGTGCGTCGCGACGCCGAGCTCCGCTCGCTCGCGGTCGGCTTCGGAGCGTCGCTCGCCCGCGCCGAGGCCGAGGCGCTCCTTGCGGAGCCGGGGGCGAGCAGCGAGATGCTGGGGATCTACTTCGCCGACGGCGATCAGCACTTCGATCACCGGTCGGAGCAGGACCACGCGGCCGTCAACTGCACCAGCGACCTCCTGTACAAGGGGGCGCTCCGAGATCGCAGCCGCGGCGTGTATTCCGGGTGGGTGCACGTCCGCCCGGGCGCTCAGAAGACCAACGCGATGCAGACGAACCGCAACATCATCCTGAGCGAGTCCGCCTTCGCCCGGTCGATCCCGAATCTGGAGATCGAGGCCGACGACGTCCGGTGCGGCCACGCCGCCAGTGTCGGCCCGGTGGAGGAGGAGCAGCTCTTCTACCTGATGAGTCGCGGGATCCCACGTGCCGAGGCGGAGCGGCTGATCGTGTTCGGCTTCTTCAACGAGGTGCTGGACCGGATCACGCTCGACGAGGTGCGCGAGAGCGCCGCGCTCTCGATCGAGGCGGAGCTGGACCGGGAGAGCGCCTGATGGTGCAGCTCCGCGTGCCGGCCGACGAGGTCCCCGAGGGCGAGGCCCGTCGCTACGCGGTGGACGATCAGCAGGTCGCCGTCGTGAACCTCGGCGAGAAAGGGTTCCGCGCCGTCGACGCGATCTGCTCGCATGCGCACTATTTCCTGGACGAGGGCGAGGTGGACGTGGAGGAGACCTCCATCGAGTGCTGGAAGCACGGATCCACCTTCGACCTGGACACAGGCCGACCCCGCACGCTCCCGGCCACCCAGCCGGTGGCGACCTACGCCGTGACGCAGGACGGCGACGACATCCTGATCGAGGTGACCAGCAGATGAGCCAGACCAGCGACCAGCAGCCCGCGACCCTCGAGGTCCGTGGGCTCCGCGCCTCGGTGGAGGGCAAGGAGATCCTCACGGGGATCGACCTCACCGTTCGGCAGGGGGAGACGCACGCGATCATGGGGCCGAACGGCTCCGGCAAGTCCACGCTCTCCAACGTGATCATGGGCCGCCCCGGCTACGTGGTGACGGGCGGCACCGTGGTGTTCCGGGGTGAGGACATCACCGGCCTCCCGGCCGACGAGCGTGCGAAGCGGGGCCTGTTCCTCGCGATGCAGTACCCCGTGGAGGTGCCCGGTGTGTCCGTCGTGAACTTCCTGCGGACCGCGTACACGGCCGTCAAGGGGGAGCAGACGAGCGCCCTGGCGTTCCGCAAGCACATGAAGGAGAAGATGGACGTCCTGGGCATCGAGGACGCCATGGTGGCCCGCTACGTGAACCAGGGGTTCTCGGGCGGGGAGAAGAAGCGCAACGAGATCCTGCAGCTCGCGGTCCTGGAGCCACAGATCGCGATCCTCGACGAGACGGACTCCGGCCTGGACATCGACTCACTCAAGACGGTCGCCACCGGGATCGCGCAGCTGGTCGGCCCCGACCTCGGCGTGCTGCTGATCACGCACTACCAGCGGATCCTCAACTACATCACGCCCGACTTCGTTCACGTGATGATCGACGGTCGTATCGTGAAGGAGGGCGGCAAGGAGCTCGCCCAGGAACTCGAGGCGAAGGGCTACGAGGGCATCCGCGCCGAGGTGGGCCTGGGCTCCGAGACCGTCGGCGCGGGATAGGGAGGCAGCCGTGGACGTCGCGAAGGTCAGGGCGGATTTCCCGATCCTGTCCCGGATGATCAACGGGCATCCGCTCGTCTACCTGGACAGCGGTGCCACCTCACAGCGCCCGAACCAGGTCATCGACGCCGAGGCGGACTTCTACCGCCATCACAACGCCAACGCGCACCGGGGCCTGTATCAGCTGGGAGAGGAGGCCACGGAGCTCTTCGAGGGAGCCCGGGCCAAGCTCGCGTCCTTCGTGGGCGCGCCGGCCCCAGAGACGATCGTCTTCACCCGCGGCACTACCGAGTCCATGAACCTGATCGCGTACGGGTGGGCCAGGAAGTTCGTGCGGGAGGGCGACGAGATCCTGATCACGGAGATGGAGCACCACTCCAACATCGTGCCGTGGCAGCTCGCAGCGGCAGCCGTGGGCGCGAAGCTGCGGTACATCCCGCTCACCGACGACGGCATGCTGGACCTTTCCGACCTGGGCTCGCTGCTGACCGACCGGACGAAGCTCCTGTCCGTCACCGGCATGTCGAACGCACTCGGCACCATCACGCCGCTGCGCCAGCTCGTCGACGCGGCCCACGCCGTGGGCGCACTGGTCGCGGTGGACGGCGCCCAGCTCGTGCCGCACCATCGAGTGGACGTGACGGAGCTCGACTGCGATTTCCTCGCGATCAGCGGTCACAAGATGCTGGGGCCGACGGCGTCCGGCGGTCTCTACGCCAAGGCCGAGCATCTCGAGGCGATGGACCCCATGTTCGGCGGCGGCGAGATGATCCGCGAGGTCTACCACGACCACGCCACGTGGAACGACGTGCCCTACAAGTTCGAGGCAGGAACGATGCAGATCGGGCAGCAGGTCGGGTTGGGTGCGGCGATCGACTACCTCGAGGCGCTGGGCATGGACGAGGTCCGTGCGCACGAGGAGGAGATCACGCGATACGCCCTCGACCGGCTCATCGAGAGCGGCGCGACCGTGTTCGGTCCGAAGGACGTCGCCGACCGGGGCGGCGCGGTGAGCTTCTGGTACCGGGACGTGCACCCGCACGACCTGGCCACGATCCTCAATGAGCACGGCGTGGCGATCCGCGCCGGCCATCATTGCGCGCAGCTGGTGATGCGACGCTACGGCGTGCCGGCCACCGCGCGTGCATCGTTCTACGTCTACAACACCACGGAGGAGGTCGACGTGTTGATCGACGCGCTGGCCGCCGCTCAGGACATCTTCGTCTGACCTCGGAGGGAACGTGGCGCTCGACGACATCTACAAGGAAGTCATCCTCGACCACTACAAGAGCCCGCGGAACAAGCGCGAGCTCCCGGGGGCCGAGTTGCGATGCACCGCAAACAATCCGCTCTGCGGCGACGAGATCACGGTCTTCGCGCACGTGGACGGATCGACCGTCGCCGAGGTGACCTTCCAGGGCGCGGGCTGTTCGATCAGCCAGTCCAGCGCCTCCATGATGACGGAGGCGGTCGGCGGCGTGTCCGTGGATGCGGCGAGGCGTCTGGCCGGCGAGTTCCGCGGCATGATGGCCGGCGACGTGGAGCCCGACGAGCAGGAGTTCGGGGACCTCGTCGCTCTCAAGGGCGTCGTGAAGTACCCGATCCGCATCAAGTGTGCGGTGCTGGCCTGGGACGTGTTGCAGGACGCCCTCGACGGCGCCGGAGCGGCGAGCGGTACCCAGGCGCACGGCGTCTGACGAGCCCGGCTCCCGGTCGCCGCGAGCGTTCACGCACCCGCTAGGCTGCGCCCCATGCGAGCGAAGCCCTCCCTGGACTGGCTCCTGGTCCTGGTGCCCGTCTCGGTGGCGCTGGAGCTCTCGGGTGGCCCCGAGCTCGCGATCTTCCTGACGAGCGCCGCCGCGATCCTGCCGCTCGCCGGCCTGATCGGCCGCTCGACCGAGCAGCTCGCGCTGCACACCGGGCCGCGGATCGGCGGGCTCATCAACGCGACGTTCGGCAACGTCACGGAGCTCATCATCGCCGTGTTCCTGATCCTGGAGGACAAGGTCGAGATCGTGAAGGCGTCGCTCACGGGATCCATCCTGGGCAACCTGCTGCTGGTCCTGGGCGCCTCCTTCCTGATCGGCGGCATCAAGCACAAGGAGCAGAGCTACAACGCACACGCGGCGTCCGTGCACTCCACCTCGCTCGTGCTGGCGGTGACCGGCCTGCTCATGCCGGCGTTGTTCGCCCTGGGCTCGCGGGCCGAGACCGTGGTGCAACGGGAGGTCGTGAGCGGGACCGTGGCCGCGGTGTTGATCGGCCTGTACGTCGCGGCGCTGGCGTTCACGCTCGTGACGCACGAGCATCTCTTCCGCACCCCGGACGAGGGTGAGACGCCCGCCTGGTCGCGGCGGCGGGCCGTCGCGATGCTGGTGGTGGCCACCGGGCTCGTGGCGCTCGAATCCGAGTTCCTCGTGGCATCCCTGGAACCCGCGCTCGCCGACATCGGGTTGTCCGAGTTCTTCGTTGGGCTGATCCTGATCCCGATCGTCGGCAACGCCGCGGAGCACTCCTCCGCGGTCCTGTTCGCCCTGCGGGACAAGGTCGACGTGACACTGGAGATCGCGATCGGCTCCAGCACGCAGATCGCGTTGTTCGTGGCTCCCGCCCTGGTGTTCATCTCCTTGGCCGTCGGTCACCCGATGGACTTCGTCTTCAGCACGTTCGAGGTCGCGGCGGTGGCCCTGTCGACCGTGCTGGTGTTCATGATCTCGAGCGACGGCCGGAGCAACTGGCTCGAGGGCGCCCAGCTGATGGGTGCCTACATGATCATGGCCATCTCGTTCTTCTTCGTGGAGCACCTGTAGCCGTGCGGGTCGTGTTCAGCGAGGACGGCCGGGACTTCCACCGGCGCGGGTGGCGTGAGCTGGTCGAGCTGGATCCGGCGGGGACGTTCTTCCACACGCCGGAGTACCTGAAGCTGTACTGGGAGGAGTTCGGCGAGCGACCCGAGCACCTCCTGCTGGCGTTCGCCGAGGAGGACGACGGCTCGCAGGTCGGCGCGGTGGCCTTCGAGCGGATCGGCGAGACCCTGCGATTCCTCGGAGGCACCGAGGTGACCGACTACATGGGTCCGGTCGGCCTTCCCGATCGTCAGGAGTCTGTGGCGGGAGCGCTCTGGGCGGCGCTCGACGCCCGCCGGGACTGGGCCGATGCCGATCTCCGGGGGCTGGCGGAGGACCGGCCGTGGCTCGGCCTCCTGGCAGCGGCCGCGGCCGGGCAGGGGCTGACGCCGGAGATCACCGACGACCGGAACGGCGTGGCCCCGTTCCTCGAGCTCCCGACGTCGTGGGATGCCTACCTGGAGGGCCTGCCGTCGAAGCTGCGGCACGAGATCAAGCGCAAGGCCAAGAAGCTCGAGGCCGAGGCCGGTCCGTTCCGCATCGTCGCGGCCACGTCGGACACGCTGACGGAGCTCCTGGATCGCTTCGTCGAGCTGCATCGGATGAGCGAGGGCCCCAAGGGTGTCTTCATGCAGCCCGGCATGGAGATCTTCTTCCGCCGTCTCGGGGAGGCGTTCGGTCCGTCGGGCATCTTCCGCCTCACGTTCATCGAGGTGGGAGGGGAGCTCGCCGCCGGAACGATCGGATTCTCGTTCGGCGGCACCTTCTTCCTCTACAACTCGGCCTTCGATCGTGCGTGGGGCAACCTCGCGCCGGGGATGGTCCTGGTGGCCGAGGACATCCGGCTCGCGATCGAGGCGGGGAGTGAGGTGTTCGACCTGCTGCGAGGCGACTACGGGTACAAGTACCGGTTCGGGGCGGCGCCGCGTGCGGTGAAGCGCCTCGTCGTGACGCGCTAGGCCTCTGTGATGTGCGCGGTGGCGAGCATGCCGCCGTCGGCTCCGGTGATCGCGATCCGATCGAACGGGTGCAGATCATCGGAGGTGACGAGCCACGTCGCGCCGTGGCCGTTTTCGAGCTCCGCCTCGTGCAGATCGATCGTGCGACCGTCGGGGGCCGAGAGCGTCACGTTCACCGTGCCCGTGAGCTCCGGCGCGCGGACCAGCACGACTCCCCACGACTGCTCCACCGACGAGTCGTACAGCACCACGCTTCCGTCGATGCGGACCGATCCGGATCGCTCCAGGGCCGCGACCCGGAACTCCTCACCGCCCAGGGTGCTGAGCAGCCGCCGGTAGCTCTGCGCATCCGCGAGCGCCTCGCCCGCGCCGTCGCGGACCGAGAAGGTCCAGAGGGAGACGACGACGAGCGCGGCGATGGCGGCTGCGGCGACGAGCCGCGCTCGAGCGCGCCCCCGCGTCGCGTCCGGGACCACGACGGGATCCTGGCTCCACTCCTCGGACAGCACGCCGAGGACGCGCTCGCGGAGCTCGGCGGGTGGCGGACGATCGTGGGCGGCCGCCGCGAACATGGTGAGGCCCTCGCCGATCGCCGCGAACTCCCGCCGGCACTGCGCGCACCCGCGGAGATGACGGCGGATCCGCAGATCCTCCGTCTCGGGAAGCGTGCCGAGCGCGTGCTCGGACAGCCGGTCCCGAACCTCGTCACACGTCACGGTGCTCCTCCATCGCCTCGCGGAGCCGGATCAGGGCGGTCCGGATCCGGGTCTTCGCGGTCCCGAGGGGGATGCCCTCGAGCTCGGCCACCTCGGCGCTCGTCTTGCCGCCGAAGTACGCCAGCTCCAGCGCGGCCCGCTGCTCGCCGGTGAGTCCCTCCATCGCCCGGCGGGCCCGCGCGGCGAGGTCGGCGGTGCCGGCCACCTCGTCGGGCCCCGGTGCGTCGTCGGCCTCGCGCGGTCGTCCCGCGGCCTCCAGCGACCTGGACTCCAGCACCCGCCGCCGCAGGGTGTCGATCGCGAGCGAGCGGGCGATCAGCAGCACCCACGTCTCCAGCCGGCCCCGCGTGGTGTCGTAGCGGTCGGCGTTTCGCCACAGCTTCACGAAGGTGTCCTGCACCAGGTCCTGCGCGGCCGCGTCGCCGCCGAGCATCACGATGCCGAGGCCGTAGACACGGGACGCGAAGCGGGCATACAGCTCCTCCGCCGCGCCGCGTTCGCAGCCAGCGAAGGCCCGCATGAGGGCGGCATCGCCGGCGAGGTGGGCCGATCGCATACGCAGCACGGTAGTCGCTCCGTACTACGCGTGGGGGGCGGGCGCGGCTTGCGGATCGGGCGGCGTCCGCGGGGAGGCACGGCTCCCCGGCCCAGGTCACCGCTGGAAGCCGCGGGCCCGATAGGCGGCGAACGTTCGATAGAACCTCGCCGTCGTGGTGCCGAAGGCGTCGGGGAAGGCGGCCTCCCAGCGTCCGCGGGACCCGGCGTCCTCCCAGAAGTCCAACAGGGCTCCGGAGCCGGCGTCCTGCACCAACAGCTCCACCGCGGCGAAGGCGAGGCCGTAGTCGGCGCCGGTGCGGACCTGGTGCATCCGCTGCAGCGGCGTGTCCACCTGCGCGGCACGGGTCAACTCGTAGCGACGCACGAAGCTGAAGAAGATCACCCGCTCGTCCTGCGCCGCCTGCGCCGCAGCGTATTCGGCGCTGCCCTCGATCAGCCATTCCGGGACCGGCCGATCCTGCGGCGTGCACCCGGGTTCGCCGCATTGGAGGAAGCTGTACTGCAGGACGTGGTACCACTCGTGCAGCATGAGCAGGGGCACCTGCGAGCGCGGCGTCTGTTGCCACGCCGAGCCGCCGGCGTACACGTCGATGCGGAAGTCCGGCACGTCGTCCACGAACGTGCCCGCGGCGAACCGGTCGTTCTCGCGATCGAGCACGGATACCCGCACCTCTCCCGGGTCGCACTCGGGGACGCGGACGTCGAAGTGGCCCTGGGCCAGCCGCAACCCCGCCGCCACGACCCGCTCGTCCTGCGCGGTGACCTTCCCGGTCCGCCGCACGTCGAGCCGGTAGCTCGAGAGCTTGGTGCCGCACGTCGCCGGGTCCGGCGACGTCCCGTTCGCCGGCGACGCGGTCGAGGACGGTGACGCGGACGGTGAGACGACCGAAGCGGACGGTGAGACTACCGACGGCGAGGGCGCCGCGCCGACCGTCACGCTCACGCATCCGGTCAGGAGCAGGCAGCAGGTGAGCACCGCCGGACGGATCCGCCGCGACCCCCGGCCCCCTCTGCGGGAGTTATCGCTTCGCTGCTTGAGCCCACTGTGGGGGCTATCGCTTCGCTGCTTGAGCCCACTGTGAGGTCTATCGCTTCGCTGCTTGAGCCCACTGTGGGGGCTATCGCTTCGCTGCTTGAGCCCACTGTCGGGGCTATCGCTTCGCTGCTTGAGCCCGCCTGTGCCCACGATTAGGGGTAGCAGCGGATATGGCGGAGGATGGTCTCGCCGAGCACGGCGTCGCCGCCGACGACGAGGTTGCCGCCGTCGAGCACCTCGTCGGCCGTCAGGCGGCGCGCCGCCACCAGCGCGAACTGCACCGCGCGCCCGGTGATGGTGGCGTCGGGCTTCTTGTCGGGCGCCGGCGTCTCGTCGGCCGCCAGGCCCCAGTGCCACGAGCCGTATCCGGTGCCCTCCAGGTCGACCTGGACGGAGCGGCCGGGGAACGAGAGCCCCACCTGCGCCAGCGTCCACGGAAGCATGCGGATGCCCAGATCGGCGGTGAGATAGACGGGCCACTGCTGCGGCATGGGCCCGAGTCCGTTGCCGGCGCGCATGTCCTCGGCGTGGACCCACCATTCGACGATCCGCGACTGGATGAGGTAGCGCGCGGCGATGTCGCCGGAGAGCCAGGGGAACCGCCGCCGTGACCAGTCGTCGTCGGACAGGAGCGCCGCATAGGCGAGGAGGGCGTCGGCCGCCTGCCCCCACACGGTGAGCACCTCCCGTGTGGGGAGCCCGGAGCGCCGGTTGACCGCCCACGCGTTGAAGCCGTCGACGGTGAACGGGGCGTCGCCGAGGCTCTCGCGGTACTCCTCCAGCTCCGTCGCGGGGTCGCCCTTGACGAGCTGGGCCGCAGCCGTGTCCTGCGCCGCGAGATGGGCGACCACGTCGCGGTTCCACCAGCCGGGGCAGGCGCTGGGAGCCTCCCAGGAGTCGGGGTCGGCGAACTGGATCATGCGGCCGAGGCGTTGCCGCTCCGCGTGCGCGAGGCCGATCAGCGTCTCCCGGTGGATCGTCACCCTGCTCCTCTCGCTCCCATGGTCGGTCCCTGTTGGCTCTGACCTGACTCCGGCCTGACTCCGGCCCGATTCCCGTGCGCGATTCCCGTGCGCGATTCCCGTGCGCGTCGGCGCGGATTGTACATTCGCGGCATGCGCGTCCTCGTTGCGCCCGACAAGTTCCGCGGCACCCTGACCGCCGCGCAGGCGGCTCGCGCCGTCGAGGCGGGGTGGCGCCGTGCTCGCCCCGAGGACGAGGTCGTGAGGATCCCGATGGCCGACGGGGGAGAGGGGACGCTCGACGCCCTCGTGGACGGGCTGGGCGGCCGCCTCGTGGAGGCACGTGTCTCCGGTCCGCTCGGCGATCTGATCCGGGCGCCCTTCGGGCTGGTCTCGACGCCGTCGGGCACGGTCGGCGTCGTGGAGATGGCGCGGGCGTCCGGGCTCGCACTCCTACCGCCGGAACGCCGGGATGTCCGGCGGGCCACGACGCGGGGGACCGGCGAGTTGATCCGCGTGGCGCTGGATCATCGCCCCGTGCGGGTGATCGTCTGCATCGGCGGGAGCGCCTCCAACGACGGCGGCGTCGGGATGGGACAGGCGTTGTCCGGCCGGTTCCTCGACGCCGATGGCGCACACGTGCGGGCGGGTGGCGCGGCGCTGCTCGACCTGGAGCGCATCGATCTGCGGCCCCTCTACACGCTGGTGGGCGATCGCGTGTCCTTCGTCGTGGCATCGGACGTGGACAATCCCCTATGCGGCCCACGGGGCGCCTCCGCCGTCTACGGTCCGCAGAAGGGTGCCGACCGCGACGACGTGATCCTCCTGGATCGGGCGCTCGGCCATCTGGCGGCCGTCGTGTCGCGGGACCTCGGCATCGACCTCGCAGACGAGCCGGGCGCCGGCGCCGCGGGCGGCCTGGGATTCGGCCTGATGGCGTTCCTGGGCGCGCGGTTGCGCCCGGGCGTCGAGGTCGTGATGGACGCCGTCGGTCTGCGGGAGCGGCTGGCTGAGGCAGATCTCGTGGTGACGGGCGAGGGCTCGTTCGACGCGCAGTCGCTGTCGGGCAAGACCGTGGCCGGCGTCCTGCGGGCTGCGTCGGACGCGGCCGTCCCGGCCGCGATCGTGTGCGGCCGCGCGGAGATCGATCACGATGGCGTCCCCGTGCGATCGTTGGTGGAGCGGTTCGGCGAGGGGACGGCCATGCAGGAGACGCGCCGCAGCCTGGAGACCCTCGCCGCGGAGCTGGCAGCGGAGATGGCCGCGGAGACAGGCGGGTGAGGCGGAGGTGAGCGACGCGATCGAACGGTTCCGTGCGGCCGCGTCCGCAGCGGGCGCCGCGCCGGACGTGCGCAGGTTCCCGGAGGGCACGAAGACCGCCCGGGACGCGGCCGCCGCGATCGGCTGCGAGGTCGGCCAGATCGTGAAGTCCCTGGTGTTCACGGCCGACGGCGGACCGCTGGTGGCGCTCACCTCGGGGGCGAATCGTGCCGACGTCCGGCGTCTCGCGGAGCTCGCCGGCGTCGCGGAGGTGCGTCGTGCGACGCCGGAGGAGGCACGGGCTGCAACCGGCTACGCCGTAGGGGGCACCCCGCCCTTCGGGCACCCCGAGCCGGTCCGGACCTTCTGCGATCCAGATCTGCTCGGGCACGAGGTCGTGTGGGCCGCGGCTGGTACCCCGGACTCCGTCTTCCCGCTCACCCCCGCCGACCTGGTGCGATGGACGGGTGCGGAGGTGGCGGAGTTCGGTGAATCTCCCGCCAGCTGATCTACTCATGCTCGGCGTTACGACCGCCGACCGGTATCATGGAGGTGCTCGCACGGACACCCCCGCACGACCCACGCCCGAATTCATGGAGGACGCATGATCCAGCTGACCGAGTCGGCCGCCGGCAAGGTGAAGGAGCTCCTGGTCGAGGAGGGACGTGTCGACATCGCGCTGCGCGTCGCCGTGCAACCGGGGGGCTGTTCGGGCCTGCGCTATGCCATGTTCCTCGACGACCAGATCACGGAGAAGGACGCCACCGAGGAGCAGTTCGGGGTCAAGCTCGTCATCGACAAGATGAGCGTGCCCTACCTCACCCAGGCCACGATCGACTTCGTCGACAGCCTCGAGCAGTCCGGCTTCACGATCGACAACCCGGCCGCGCAGAGCTCCTGCGCCTGCGGGAACTCCTTCCACTAGGCCCCTCCTCGTCCCGCGTTTCTCGGGGCTCGCAGTAGGGTGCGTCTGGCATCCCGAGCGAGAGGAGTCGGCCATGAGCGATCGGGCCCGCGAACGCCGGTCATGGACCCCGTGGTCCGGACGCCACAACCACGCCCACCCGGCCGTCCGCGAGTTCGCCGACGAGCGGACGTTCGGCGAACGGATCGCGGACCACATCGCGAGTTTCGGTGGGTCGTGGCCGTTCATCTTCGCGTTCCTGGGCGTCATCGCCCTGTGGATGGTGGTGAACACGGTGCTGTTGGCCCGGGTGCTCCACGGCCACCAGTTCGACCCGTACCCGTACATCGCCCTGAACCTGACGCTCTCGGCGATGGCGGGACTGCAGGCGCCGATCATCATGATGAGCCAGAACCGGGCCGCGGCCCGTGACGAGGCCCTCGCGGCGCATCACTACCAGGAGTCGCAGGCCATGGAGCAGCTCCTGACGAACCAGCGGACGATGCTCGAGGAGAACACGCAGCTCACGAAGCAGGTGCACGACCTCAGCGTGCGGATCCACGGGCTGGTCGGCGCCGAACACGGCTCCGGTCGCGGCTCCGGCGACGCCGGCTAGCGACAGTCGTCGAGACCCGCGCGGAACCCCTCCGCGAGCTCTGCGAGCTCCGCGTCCCCCACCACGAGCGGCGGCGACACCGCGATCGCGCCGCCCACCAGCGGGCGCACCAACAGTCCCGCCCGCCGGCACGCCGCGGCCACTCGGCCCGGCAACGCCGGATCCGCCCGCATCGCGCCGGCGCTCAGCTGCACCGCGGCGAGGACGCCGACGCCGCCACGGACGTCCTCGACGAGCTCGTGGCCGGCCAGCGGCTTCAACGCCTCGAACAGGGACACCTCCAGCTCGAGACCGCGGGCGCAGAGGTGCTCGCGTTCGATGATGTCGAGGTTCGCGATCGCGGCGGCCGCGACGGTCGGATGTCCGCTGTACGTGTAGCCGTGGCGCCACATCCCCGCGTCATCCGACCAGAAGGGCTCGGCGACCTCGGGGGAGGCGAGCACCGCCCCCATCGGGAGGTACCCGCTGGTGATGCCCTTGGCGCACGTCAGGATGTCCGGCTCGAGCCCGAACCGGGAGGACGCGAACCAGTCGCCGCACCGTCCGAAGCCGGTGATGACCTCGTCGGCCACGAACAGGACGCCCGCCTCGCGGCAGACCCGCCGGGCCGCCTCGAGATAGCCCTCGGGCGGGGGGAAGACGCCGCCTGCCCCGAGGACCGGCTCGCAGAAGAACGCGGCCACCCGCCCGGCGCCCGCCCGGTCGATCACGGTGGCCAGCGCCCCCGCGTCGTCCCACGGGACCTCCTCGACGTCCTCGATCAGCTCGCCGTGGCCTCCGGCGTTGGCCGGGATCCCGGCGAGGGAGGTCCCCGCGGTGTGCATCCCGTGGTAGGCCTTCTCGCGCCTGATCAGCACCGTCCGCTCGGGCATGCCCCGGAGTTGCCAGTACCGCCGCGCCATCTTCGTGGCGGTGTCGATCGAGTCCGAGCCACCGCTCGTGAGGAAGACCTTGGATCCCGGCACCGGCGCGATCGCCGCCACGCGGTCCGCGAGCTCGGTGGCCGGGCGGTTCGTGATGTCGCCGAACGTGGAGTAGGCGGGGAGCTCAGCCATCTGTGCCGCGACGGCGTCGGCGATCTCGGTGCGCCCCCAACCCACGTTGCAGTACCAGAGCGAGGCCGTGGCGTCGAGGTAGCGCCGCCCGGCGTCGTCCCAGACGTGCGCGCCCCGGCCACGCACCAGCGTCAGCTCGCCGTCGCGCTGCACCGCCGCCATGTCGGCGAAGGGATGCCACAGACTGGACATGTGGCTCACGCTACCAGCGGTCCCGACCGCACCGGTTCGTCCGGCTCGTCCAGGGCCGGACGGGTCGCTAGTCCGGCTCGTACGCCAGGTTCGAGCGCAGCCAGCGCTCCGCCTCGGCCAGGCTCTCGCCCGTGCGCCGAGCGTAGTCCTCGACCTGGTCCTTGCCCAGCCGGCCCACATTGAAGTAGCGGGCCTCGGGATGCCCGAAGTACAGCCCGCTCACGCTGGCGGCCGGCAGCATCGCGCCGGCCTCGGTGAGGGACAGTCCGACGGTCTCGGCTCCGAGCAGCGCGAACAACGCGCGCTTGCGGCTGTGGTCGGGACACGCCGGATAGCCGAAGGCAGGCCGGATGCCGCGGTATCGCTCGTCCACGAGATCCTCCGGATGCAGTGGCTCCGTCTGGTAGCCCCATTCGCGACGGACCTGCTCGTGGAGGAACTCGGCGAAGGCCTCGGCCAGGCGGTCCGCGAGCGCCTTGACCATGATCGCACGGTAGTCGTCGTTGGCGGACTCGTACCCGGAGGCGAGGTCGTCGGCGCCGATCCCCGCCGTGACGGCGAACGCGCCGACGTGGTCGCGCAGCCCGGCCTCAGGCGGAGCGACGTAGTCCGCCAGCGACCGGTTGGGCTTGGGGTCCTCGCCGTGGTCGGTCTGCTGACGCAGCATCGGGAACACCACGCCGTTGCCCAGCACGATGTCGTCGCCCTCGGCCTGCGCCGGGAAGAGGCCGTACGCGCCGCGGGCGGTGAGCAGCTCCCGGTCGACGATCTCGTCCAGCAGCTCGTTCCCGTCCTTGAACAGCTCTCGCGCCGCCTCCCCGTGGGCGGGATGGTCGAGGATCTGCGGGTACCGGCCCTTCAGCTCCCACGCGGTGAAGAAGAACGTCCAGTCGATGAAGTCGCGCAGGACCGAGAGGGCGGGCTCCGCCGTGCGCACGCCTGTGAACGTCGGCTGCGCGACGTCCTCCGCACGCCACTCGATCGGCGTCCGCCGTTGCAGGGCCAGGCGGTAGGGGAGCAGCGGCGTGCGCTCCTTCTCGGCATGCAGCGCGCGGAGCCGCTCCTGATCGATCCGATTCGCCGCGTCCAACTCGGCCTTACGATCCGCGTCCAGCAGGTTGGACATCACGCCCACGACGCGAGACGCGTCGATCACGTGCACGGTCGGCTGCGCGTACTCCGGTGCGATCCGGACGGCCGTGTGCTGACGCGAGGTCGTCGCCCCCCCGATCAGCAGCGGCAGGTCCATGCCGCGGCGCTGCATCTCCTTGGCCACGTTCACCATCTCCGTGAGCGAGGGCGTGATCAGCCCGGAGAGGCCGACGGCGTCGCATCCGCGCTCGACGGCGGTGTCCAGGATCGTCTCGGCGGGCACCATGACGCCGAGGTCGATGACGTCGTAGTTGTTGCAGCCCAAGACCACCCCGACGATGTTCTTGCCGATGTCGTGCACGTCGCCTTTCACCGTGGCCGTCACGATCCGGCCCTGCGTCGAGGGACCGCTGCCCAGGCCCGCGGCCTCCTTCTCCGCCTGCATGAACGGCTCCAGGTACGCCACGGCCTGCTTCATCGCCCGCGCGCTCTTCACCACCTGAGGCAGGAACATCTTCCCGGAGCCGAAGAGGTCCCCGACGACCTTCATGCCGTCCATCAGCGGCCCCTCGATCACCTCGAGCGGCCGGGGGTACCGTTGTCGTGCCTCCTCGGTATCGGCCTCGATGAACTCCACGATGCCGTGGACGAGCGCGTGGGAGAGCCGCTCCTCCACCGGCGCGTCGCGCCAGGACAGGTCGAGCTCGCGAGCGAGGCCACCGCCCTTGACCGTCTCCGCGAACGTGACCATGCGTTCGGTGGCGTCCGGCCGGCGGTTGAACACGATGTCCTCGACGTGCTCCAGCAGATCGGGCGGGATGTCCCGGTAGACCATCAGCTGGCCGGCGTTCACGATCGCCATGTCGAGGCCGGCCGCGATCGCGTGATAGAGGAACGCCGAATGGATCGCGCGGCGCACCGGCTCGTTGCCGCGGAAGCTGAACGAGAGGTTGGAGACGCCGCCCGAGACGTGGGAGCCGGGGCAGCGCCGCTTGATCTCCCGGCAGGCCTCGATGAAGGCCTTGGCGAACTCGGCGTGCTCCTCCATGCCCGTGGCGATCGCCAGGATGTTCGGATCGAAGATGATGTCGGCCGGCTCGTAGCCGGCCTCCTCCACCAGCAGCCGGTAGGCGCGGGCGCTGATCTCCACCTTCCGGTCGACGGTCCCGGCCTGGCCCTCCTCGTCGAACGCCATGACGACGACCGCCGCGCCGTAGCGCTGGATCATGCGCGCCTTCTCGAGGAAGTCGGCCTCGCCCTCCTTCAGGCTGATCGAGTTCACGACGCCCTTGCCCTGGATGCATTTCAATCCGGCCTCGATCACCGACCATCGCGAGCTGTCGACCATGATCGGAACGCGCGCGATCTCGGGCTCGGTGGCGATCAGGTTCAGGAACGTCGTCATGGCCTGCTCCGAGTCGAGCAGGTCGGCATCCATGTTGACGTCGAGCAGGTTGGCGCCGCTCTGCACCTGCTCCAGGGCGACCCCGACGGCCGCCTCGTAGTCGCCGGACTCGATCAGACGGCGGAAGGTGGCCGAGCCGGTCACGTTCTGTCGCTCGCCGATCATCACGAAGCCGGTGTCCGGACGGATGCGGAACGGCTCCAGGCCGCTGAAGGTGGGCAGCGACGCATCGGCGAGCTCGGGCATCGCGCGGGGCGGGACGTCACGGACGGCCTCGGCGATCGCCCGGATGTGGTCCGGGCCCGTTCCGCAGCATCCGCCCACCACGTTCACGAGGCCGTCGCGCGCGAACGCGTCGAGGAGCCCACAGGTGATCTCCGGCGTCTCGTCGTAGCCACCGAACGCGTTGGGCAGCCCGGCGTTCGGGTAGCAGGCCGTGGGGACCGGGGCCACGCGCGCGAGGTCCTCCACGTACGGCCGCATCTCGCTCGCGCCGAGGGAGCAGTTCACGCCGACGATGACCGGGTCGGCGTGGGCGACGGAGATCCAGAAGGCCTCGACCGTCTGCCCGGAGAGCGTGCGGCCGCTGCGGTCGACGATGGTCACGGAGAGCCAGATCGGCAGGTCCGGCGCCACGTCCTTGGCCGCCGCGACGGCCGCCTTCGCGTTGAGCGTGTCGAAGATCGTCTCGATCAGGAGCAGGTCCGCCCCGCCCTCCCGGAGCGCGCGGATCTGCTCCGCGTAGGCCAGGTACACCTGGTCGAACGTCACGGTCCGGTACGACGCGTCCTCCACCTTGGGCGAGAGGGAGAGCGTGACGTTCAGGGGGCCGACCGATCCGGCGACGAAGCGGTCCCGGTATCCGGCGGCCGCCTCCTTCGCCAGCCGGGCCCCCTCGACGTTCATCTCGTACACCGCGTCCTGCAGGCCGTAGTCGCCCTGGCCGATCGAGGTCGCGGTGAACGTGTTGGTGGTGGTGATGTCGGCGCCTGCGTCCAGATAGGACCGGTGGACCTCCGAGACGATCTGCGGCTGCGTGAGGTTCAGGAGGTCGGGGTCGCCCCGGACATCGTTGGGGTGCTCGTGGAACCGGCTCCCGCGGAACTCCTCCTCGGAGAGCCCCCGCCCTTGGAGGAGCACGCCCCACGCGCCGTCCAGGACGAGGATCCGCTCCGAGAGGAGCTGCGTGAGGCGAGCGCGCGTGGCATGTCCGTCCGGCATGAGCTGCGGCCAATCCTACGAGTGTGCCTGGAGCCGTGACCAAATAGGCTCACGGAGACCCATGGGCTCAAGGAGCGAAGCGTTAGCCCATAGCGATGGGTTCAAGGTCACCCGGTTCACACCCCGTCGGATCCATCCGGTAGGCTCGGCCCATGCCGCAGAGCCTGCCCGACATGATCGTCCGGGGCCGCAGGGAGCGACCCGGGGGAGCCCCGGAGCAGGCGGCCCGCAAGACCCTGCGGCGCAGCACGGTGGCCCTCGCCGGTGTCCCGCTGTTCACGGGCTTCTCCAAGCGCCACCTCCAGCGTCTCGCCGCCGCCACGGACGAGGTCCGGTTCCGCCGCGGCGAGACCATCGTGGAGGAGGGCAATCCGGGCGAGACGCTCTTCGTCCTGCTGGAGGGCCAAGCGAAGGTCGTCCGGGGCGGCAAGATCCGGACCCACGTGGTGCCGGGCGACTTCTTCGGCGAGGTCTCTGTCCTCGACGGCGGGCCCCGCACCGCGAGCGTCGTGGCGGAGACGCCGGTCGCCGCCCTGCGCCTCTTCCGGCGCACGGTGTTGGAGCTCGTGGAGTCGGAGCCACAGCTCGCGATCTCCCTCCTGGAGGGCATCGCCCGCCGCATCCGCGAGATCGATCGCTCGCTCACGCGCTGACCGGCCCCAGTAGCGCCGCTCGACCGGCGCGCGGACCGATCTCGCCGTTGGGCGTAGGGAGCCCTCGGCTCTGTCGCTCCGCCGCGCGCTGGGAGGCAACCAGGTCGGGGGGATGGAGGTTGGGGGTCGCCCGCCGGATGTGCCCTCACCTGCTCCCGGGCATCATTGCGTCAACGAAGGAGGTGGTTCGATGCGAACCAAGATCGCGTCCATCCCATGGCGCAGCCTGCTCTACACCACCGCGACACTGGCCACGCTGGTACTGGCTGCCGGTGCCAAGTGGCGCCCAAGCCCTCACTAGCTCGCCCCGCACCGAAAGGACTTCCCCCTCATGACAGGCAACCTCAAGCGGATCCTCTTCTCGCTGGCGTCGCTCGCCGCGCTTGCGATGTCCGTCGGCGCCGGATGGCGTCCCGGAACCAGCTGACCCATCGATCGCCCACCTTCGCGCCCCATGCCCGACTCCTGCCCGTGGAGTCACGCACGGGGGCGCGTCTCGGTCCATTCCCCTGCTCTACAGGCACGGGCCGTGCGGCCGATACCTGGAGACACGATGAAGCTCGTCCTGCCGTCGTTCCTGATCGCCGTGGCGATCGGGTACGCCCGGGGTGGCCGTCTCGCCACGCTTGGGCTGCTCCGGCTGCGCTGGCAGGGCCTGGCCATCACCGGCCTGGCACTGCAGCTCCTGCTGTGGCCGGGCGGATCCTGGCCGCTCGCCTACCTCTTCCTGTCGTTCGTGCTCCTCGCGGTGTTCGCCGTCGCGAACATCCGAACCACCGGTGTTCCCCTCATCCTGATCGGCATCGTCCTGAACTTCACCGTGATCGCCGTCAATCGAGGGATGCCCGTCTCCCGGGCGGCGATCGTGAACTCGGGCCAGGCGTCGACCATGGACGAGCTCGTGAACGATGGGGGCGCGAAGCACCACCTGGCGTCCTCCGAGGACGAGCTCCGCTTCCTGGGCGACGTGATCGCGCTGCGTCCGCTGGAGCAGGCCATCAGCGTCGGCGACATCTTCACGTACGGCGGCGTCATGGTCCTGATCGCAGCCGGCATGGGGCGACGCAGGCGTGATCCCGTGACCACGTCCGAACTCGTGGGGGGCGCGGGCCATGTCGACGGTTGAGGAGGTCCGCTCCGCCGATCCGCGCGCGCGGCGGCCCATCACACGGGTCTACGAGCTGTTCGTGGCATTGCCGTTGGTGCTGTGGCTGATCGTTGAGTTCGTCCGCGACCCGCTCCAGTTCGGCGACCCCATGCTGTTGGTGTGGATCGTGGCGATCGCCGTCGTCGACCTCATGCCGGTCCCCACCTCGGTGGAGCTGAACTTCAGCCTCTCGTTCCCCCTGCAGCTCGCCGTGGCCCTGATCTATCCGCCACCCGTCGCCGCTGCGATCGCCCTGCTCGGCACGAGCGACACGAGGGAGCTGACCAAGGAGCTGCCGCTCGCGAAGTCGCTCTTCATCCGAGGACAGATCGCGATCTCGGTGCTCGTGGAGGGGTTCGTCTTCCACCGGATCGCCGGCGACCTCACCGCCGACTGGTACTGGCTCGGGGTCGGCGTGCTGGCGGCGACCATCCTCGGATACGCGGTGAACGCCATCCTGGTCGCCTGGTACTTCCACCTGGAGTCCCGTCGTCCGCTCCTGCGCATCCTCAGGGAGATGCACCTCGGGGTCTTCGGTGAGTTCCTGATCAGCTATCTGGGCCTCGCGCTCTTCAGCGTGCTGGTCGCAACGTCGTTCCTCAACAGCGGGATCCTGGCCGTGGGCGTGTTCATCGCGCCTCTGGCGTTCGCCTGGCAGATGTTCCATCGCACGCACTCACTCCAGGTCGCGACGGACGAGCTCGCTCAGCGGGAGCAGGAGAAGGAGTACCAGTCGCTGCACGACTCGTTGACCGGCCTGCCCAACCGCACGCTGTTCCAGCAGCGCCTCCGCGACGCGATCGGCAAGGCGGAGGAGGACGGAGCCAGCATCGCCGTGATGATCATGGACCTCGATCACTTCAAGGAGATCAACGACACGCTGGGCCACCACTACGGCGACCTGCTCCTGCAGGAGATCGGGCCGAGGCTCTCGGGTGTGCTCCGTCCGGGGGACCTCATGGCACGCCTCGGGGGCGACGAGTTCGGCGTCGTGCTCCCGGAGCTCGCCAACGAGCGCGCGGCGATCCGGGTGGCCGAGCGACTGATGGAGGAGATGGAGCAGCCGGTGGTCGTCGAGGGCATCGCGCTGGACGTGTCGGCGAGCATCGGGATCGCGACGTTCCCGGTGCACAGCGACGACGTGGAGACGCTGCTGCGGCGCGCCGACGTCGCGATGTACGCGGCGAAGGAGTCCGGCGGCGGGTACGAGGTCTACTCGCCGTCCCTGGACAAGCACAGCCCGAGCCGACTCACCCTGATCGGCCAGGTGCGACCGGCGATCGACAACGAGGAGTTCACGCTGCACTACCAGCCGAAGGCGAGGCTGTCGGACGGCCGGGTCGCCGGTGTCGAGGCGCTGATCCGCTGGCAGCATCCGGACCGAGGCATGGTTCCGCCGGACGAGTTCATCCCCCTCGTGGAACGAACGGTACTGTTGCGGCCGCTGACCCAGTACGTCCTGAACGAGGCGTTGCGACAGTGGCACACGTGGTCGCGCGCCGGCATCCAGCTCGAGGTGGCGGTCAACCTGTCACCACGGAGCCTCATGGACCCCCAGCTGCCCGACCTCGTGGGCCAGCTCCTGGAGCGATGGGAGGTCCCGCCGCGGTTCCTGACGCTCGAGCTCACGGAGAGCTTCGTCATGGCCGACAGCGGACGTTCCCTCGGTGTGCTGGCGGGCCTCGCGGAGGTGGGCGTGCTGCTGTCGATCGACGACTTCGGTACCGGATACTCCTCGCTCGGCTACCTGAAGCGGTTGCCCATCGGCGAGATCAAGATCGACCGGTCGTTCGTGATGAACATGCACGAGAACGCGAACGACGCGATGATCGTCCGGGCCACGACCGACCTCGGGCGCAACCTCGGGCTCCGCGTCGTGGCCGAGGGCGTGGAGACCCGCGAGGCCTGGGATCAGCTGGCCGCGCTGCATTGCGACATCGCGCAGGGGTACTACCTCAGTCGTCCGATCCCGGCGCACGAGCTCACGCGGTGGCTCGCGTTGCGGGAGCTGGATCGCCCCGCGTCGCCGGAGCGCTCCCCAACGACGATGGACAATGGCGGCGCCTCGCCCGTGGAGGCCGGCCAGGGTCTCCGCGGGGTCTAGACCGGGGTCGCCAGCGCATCCTCGATCGCACGCCGCGCGGCGTCGTCGAGCTGGACGTCACCTGCGGCGGCGTTCCCACGCACGTGCTCGGGGTTCCGGCTGCCCGCGATCGCGGCGGTGACGCCGGGCTGGGCGACGTTCCAGGCGAGCGCGAGCTGTGCGAGCGTGATCCCGAGTCGCTCGGCGACCGGCCGCAACCGCTCCACCGCCGCCAGTGAGCCCTCGAGATCCGCGAGGTAGCCCTCGGTCTGGCCGCCCCGCCAGTCGTCGAACGTGGTCCCGGGGCCGATCGCGCCCGTGAGGAGCCCGGCGCCGAGCGGCGAGTAGGAGATGACACCCACGCCCGCCTCGCCGCACCAGCGGATCACCTCCTGCTCCTCCCGCGCGAGGAGCGAGTACTCCGGTTGGAGCGAGTCGACGTGGCGGATCGCCAGGCACCGCTCGATCTGCTCGCGGTCGAAGTTGGAGACGCCGGCGAAGCGCACCTTGCCGGCCCCGATCAGCTCGGCCATGGCGCCCCAGGTCTCCTCGATCGGGACCCCGGTCTCGTCCGGCCAGTGGAGCTGGTAGAGGTCGATCCGGTCCGTGCCGAGCCGGCCCAGGCTGGCGTCGCAGGCGGAGCGGACCTGCTCGGGACGGAACCCCGAGCCCTCGGGCGCCGGACCCACCTTGGTGGCGATGAGGACGTCGTCGCGGCGGCCCGCCACGGCCCTGCCGACGATCCGCTCGGAGACCCCGTCGCCGTAGACCTCGGCGGTGTCGATCCAGTCGATCCCGGCGTCCAGCGCGGCGTGCATCGCGGCGATCACCGCCTCCTCGGAGTCGTTCGGGCCCCAGTCGGCTCCGCCCGCCTCCCATGCGCCGTAGCCGATCACGCTGATCTCCGGGCCGGATGTGCCCAAGCGACGTGTCCTCATGGCTTGAGAATCTAGCGGAACGGGCCGATGTTGACGGGGGAGCGCGGTACGCTGGACCTGTCGGAAGCATCATCCTCGGACGACCCCGAAGGAGCTTCGAGGCCGGCTCGACGACCGGCCGCCGCATACGGATGACCAAGACCGTCGAAGTCAAAGAGCGCGTCGTCATCAGGTTCGCTGGCGACTCCGGCGACGGGATGCAGCTGACGGGGGACCGGTTCACGTCCGCGACCGCCGTGCTCGGCAACGACCTGGCGACCCTCCCCGACTTCCCCGCCGAGATCCGAGCTCCGGCCGGAACGGTGCACGGCGTCTCCGCGTTCCAGATCCAGTTCGCGTCCAGCGACATCACGACGCCCGGGGATCGGGCCGACGTGTTGGTCGCCATGAATCCGGCGGCGCTCAAGGCCGATCTGGGGACGGTGGGACGCGGCGGCACGCTGATCCTGAACGAGGACGCGTTCACGCAGCGCAACATCGAGAAGGCCGGCTACCAGACCGATCCGCGTGCCGACGGCACCCTCGACGGGTTCCAGGTCCACCAGGTGCCGATGACGTCCATCACCGTGCGGGCCACCGAGGGCATCGGTATCGGCAAGAAGGAGGCGGAGCGCGCCAAGAACATGTTCGCGCTGGGCCTCGTGAGCTGGATGTACGACCGGCCCGCCTCGACCACGCTCGGATGGCTCGAGCGGAAGTTCGGAGGCAAGCAGGAGATCTTCGACGCCAACGTCGCCGCGTTCAAGGCCGGCTACGCCTTCGGGGAGACCACGGAGCTGTTCGCGCAGAGCTACCGCGTGGAGGCGGCGCCCGCCGCCCCGGGCACGTACCGGAACATCGCCGGGTCCACGGCCCTCGCCTGGGGGTTGATCGCCGCCTCGGACCGAAGCGGGCTGCCGCTGTTCTACGCGAGCTATCCCATCACGCCGGCGTCCGAGCTGCTGCACGAGCTGAGCCGGCACAAGAACTTCGGCGTGGTGACGCTGCAGGCCGAGGACGAGATCGCCGCCGCCAACATGGCGCTGGGGGCTGCGTTCACGGGTCAGCTCGCGGTGACGGGCACCAGCGGCCCCGGCGTGGATCTGAAGGCGGAGACGCTGGGCCTCGCCGTCATCATGGAACTGCCCATGGTGATCGTCGACGTGCAGCGCGCCGGGCCGTCGACGGGCATGCCCACCAAGACGGAGCAGACCGACCTGCTGTTGGCGATGTTCGGGCGACACGGGGAGTCCCCGCTGCCGATCGTGGCGGCCTCCTCGCCGGCGGACTGCTTCGCCACCGCGATGGAGGCAGCGCGGATCGCCGTCCGCTACCGCACGCCCGTGATCCTGCTCTCGGACACGTTCCTGTCGAACTCCAGCGAGCCGTGGCGCCTGCCGGAGATCGAGGACCTGCCGGTGATCGAACCGAACTTCGCGCAGGCCAACGGCGATGGGTTCCTGCCCTACTCCCGTGACGAGCGCCTCGCCCGCCCGTGGGCGGTGCCTGGAACGCCCGGGCTGGTCCACCGCATCGGTGGTCTCGAGCGCGAGGTCGGGACCGGGAACATCAGCTACGACCCCGTGAACCACGAGCGCATGACATACCTGCGCCGGGACAAGGTGGACGGCATCGCCGCCGACATCCCGCCCCTCGACGTCGACGACCCCGGCGGCGATGCGGAGCTCCTCGTGCTGGGGTGGGGCTCCTCGCGCGGCACCATCGTGGCGGCGGCCCGGCGCGTGCGCGCGGCCGGACGCCCGGTGGCGGTGGCCCACCTGCGGCATCTGAACCCCTTCCCGTCCAACACCGGCGAGGTCGTCCGTCGGTATCCGAAGGTGCTGATCCCCGAGATGAACCTCGGTCAGCTCGCCCTGCTCATCCGCGCCCGATTCCTGGTGGACGCGCGCGGCTTCAACAAGGTCCAGGGACTCCCGATCGTCGCGGAGGAGCTGGAGCAGGAGATCCTGCGGGTGCTCGATGAGTAACGTGGAGACCGGCATCGGCACGTTGACGAAGCGAGACTTCACCTCCGATCAGGAGGTGCGGTGGTGCCCCGGTTGCGGGGACTACGCGATCCTGTCGGCCGTCCAGGCGTTCATGCCCGAGCTCGGGATCGAGCCCCACAAGACCGTCTTCGTGTCCGGCATCGGGTGCAGCGGCCGTTTCACCTACTACATGGACACCTACGGTATGCACGGCGTCCACGGGCGCGCGCCGGCGCTCGCCACCGGGATCGCCACCGCGCAACCCGGACCTGTCCGTCTGGGTGGTGACCGGCGACGGCGACGGGCTGTCGATCGGCGGTAACCACCTGATCCACACGCTGCGCCGGAACGTGAACCTGAAGATCCTCCTCTTCAACAACCAGATCTACGGCCTGACGAAGGGTCAGTACTCGCCGACCAGCGAGGAGGGCAAGGTCACGAAGTCCACGCCGTTCGGGTCCGTGGACCATCCGTTCAATCCCATCGCCGTCGCGCTGGGCGCGGAGGGAACCTTCGTCGCACGGACGATCGACAACGACCGCCAGCACCTCACCGAGGTCCTGCGTCAGGCCGCGCAACACCAGGGCACGGCGTTCGTGGAGATCTATCAGAACTGCAACGTGTTCAACGATGGAGCCTTCGACCTGCTGCGTGAGAAGCCGAGCGGCTCGCACAACCAGATCCGCCTGGTGGACGGGGAGCCGATCATCTTCGACGGCGGGAACCGATGCGTCTCGGTGGGCGAGAACGGACGGCTGGTGATCACCGCCACGGCCGAGACACCGGAGGACCGGATCGTGGTCCACGACGTCGACGGCCGGCCGTCGTTGCCGTTCGCGCTGGCGCACCTGTCGCGCGGACCCACGGAGCCCTCGTGCATCGGCGTGTTCCGCAACTTCGAGCGGCCGGTGTACGGCGACGCGATCGCCGATCAGATGCAGCGTGCGCGGGAGCGCCTGGGCGCGGGCGACCTGCGCTCCCTGCTGCACGGCGGCGACACGTGGACCGTGTCCTGACCCGCCCGCCCGACGCCGCCGCCGGGCGCTAGCGCTAGCCGCCGGGGGGCCGGAACCGGGTGAGGGCCTCCGTGGAGGTCGCCTCCACGCGTTCCAGTTGCGTCACCAGCTCGGGGAGCATGCCCAGGAGTGCATCGACGTCGGCGTCGGTGGTCGAGGCGCCGACCCCGAGCCGGAAGCCCGGGGTGTTGGGAACGCCGATCCGCTCCAGGACGGGTGAGGGATCGCTCGGCAGGCCGGAGCACATCGACCCCGACCCGATGCGGAAGCCGCGGTCGTCCAGGGCCATCATGAGGGTGGGGGCGTCGAGTCCGTCGACGGAGAAGCACACCAGGTGGGGCGTGCGGTGCGTGGGGTGGCCGTGAACGCGGGCTCCGGGCACCCCCTGCTCGATCCCCTCGCGGAGCCGTGCGGTGAGTCCCCACTGCCTGGCCGCCTGGTCGGGCATCTCCTCCAGCGAGGCCGTGAGGGCGGCGGCCATGCCGGCGATCCCGGGGGTGTTCTCCATCCCGCTGCGTCGCTTCCGCTCCCGGTCGTCCCCGCACGGATAGGCGGTGACCCCCACCCCGCGCCGGACGTAGAGGCCGCCGACGCCGGCGGGGCCGCCGAACTTGTGCGCGGAGAACGACAGGAGGTCCACGCCGAGGGCGTGCACGTCCACCGGGAGACGGCCGACGGTCTGACAGGCGTCCGAGTGGAACAGCACCTTGGCCTCGTGGGCGAGCCGCGAGGCCTCACCGATCTGCTGCATCGTGCCCAGCTCGTGATTCGCGTGCTGAACGCTGGCGAGCAGGGTTCCGGGCCGCCGAACCTCCGCCGCGAACCGGTCGAGGTCCACCCGCCCGTACTCGTCCACCGGCACGATCACGACCTCGAAGCCGTCGCTCTCCAGCACGTAGCAGACGCCGCCCACCGCGGGATGCTCCACGGAGGTCACGACGATCCGGGTTCCGAGCTCGCGCACGGCCCGCACGCCGCCCCAGATCCCGAGCGCAACCGACTCGGTCCCTCCGGAGGTGAACACAAGCTCGTCCGGCTGGGCGCCGAGGGCCGAGGCGACGGTCTCGCGCGAGTCGTCCAGGATCCGGCGAGCCTCGCGTCCCGGGGCGTGGATGTGCAGTGGGTCGCCGAACACGTCGAGCGTCGCCATCATGGCGCTGCGGGCCGCGGGCGACAGCGGCGTCGCGGATGCGCTGTCGAGGTAGTGATCGCTCATGGCTCGCTCGTGGGCCGCAGACGCTCGGCCGCGAGGCGCGGGCCGGGCGTCGCGATGCTATCACCCGTCCGTATCCCGCCCGCCTTCCGGACCGTTACGGCGTCGCGGGCTCCTTGTGGCGCAGGAACACGGCCCAGTACGTCACGGCGGCCACGATGGCCCCCGCGATCGGACCGACGACCCACACCCACCAGTCGTCCCAGGTGCCGGTCGCCACGGCCGGCCCGAACCACCGGGCCGGATTCATCGCGGCACCCGTCCACGGCCCGAACGCCATGATGTCGAAGGCGATCACGAGGCCGATCGTGAGCCCGGCGGTCTTGTTGAACGGCCCTCGGTCGTCCACGGCGGTGCCGAAGACCGCGAAGACCAGGAAGAACGTGGCCACGGCCTCGATCAGGATCCCCTTGCCGGTCACGATGTCCGGGCTCAGGGCGGCGCCTCCACCGCCGGGCTCGAACGACGAGGCCGGGATCAGGAACTTGAGCAGGAAGGCGCCGGCGAGCGCTCCGAGCATCTCCGCGAGGATGTACGCGCCCGCGCGCACGGTGTCGAGCTTGCCGGTGACCCATAGCCCGATCGCCACCGCAGGATTCACCACACCGCCGGACAGGTGTGCGGTGATGGAGACCATGATCGCCAGCACCAGTCCGTGCGCCAGCGCGACGCCCGTGAGGTCGAGGGCGCCGTTCGCGTTGGCGATCACGGCCCCGGCTCCGATGAAGATCAGTGCGAAGGTGGCGACGAACTCCGCCACGACTGCCCTTCCCGTACGCTCCACGATCCCTCCTCGTCGACGTGGTCGTCAGCGAGCCCGAGGACCCGTGCAGGGAGGTCAGCTCCGAGGCTCCGTCGGACCGGCTGGGTGAGGGTAGCCCACGTTCGCGCGCCAGCCAAACACAGCCGGTCACGCGGTAGGATGCCCCGCGTGGACGTCCTCCTCGTCTCCCCCGACCCGCGCTCGCGCGAGCTGATGGCGCTCGCGGTCCGCAGCATCGAGCGGGCCCTCGGCACGGAGCTGCGGTTCCGCGCGGCCGCGAACGGGGAGCTCGGCATCCGTGCCGCCCTGCGCGATCGGCCCCAGGTGGTGGTGGCCGACGAGATCGCCTCGCGAGCGGGCGCGTTCGCGTTGGCCAAGGAGCTGCGTGAGGCATCGGCCGAGCCGTTCGGGGGCGTCATCGTGATCCTGCTCGAGCGCAAGCACGATGCGTGGCTGGCGCGGTGGTCGGGCGCCGACGCTTGGTTCGTGAAGCCGGTCGATCCGTTCGCGCTGGCCGAGCGCGTCCTGGAGCTCGTCACACAGAAGGAGAGCGCGTGAAGATCAAGGGAACGTGTCGCCGCGACGGACGGGAGTTCTTCGCCGAGCAGGTGATGCAGTCGGGTGGGCGAGTGCCCGTGGGACGGGGAGCCGTTCAACGCGGACTATGCCGTGACCCTCGTAGACGCGCTCCGCGACGCCGAGGTGGCGGGCAGCGCCCTGGAACTGGCGATGGAGACGCTCGCCGACCTGTCACCCGCCTTCACGCTCGACCGGGAGTCGGTGTTCGGCGGCCTCCGCGCGTCGCTGGACCGGCTCGAGCGGAACGTGGTCCGGCGGGGATAGCCGTCGTGGCGGGCGAGAACGGCTACGACGTCCGCATCGAGGACGCGCCGGCCGGATGGCGCGTGGTGATCCGCGATCCCGGCGGGCCGGGACGTGGGCGAGCGCCCCTGTCGTGACGGTGCCGAAGCCCGAACCTACGCCTCGACCGTCCGCCAGCACATCTACTGGCTCTCGCCGGAGAAGTTCCGCGAGTACTACCGCGTCTAGGAGCAGGGCATGGGGTTCAACTATCAGCAGCCGGGAAAGATCAAGCGTGGAGATTGGATCATGCTGATCGCCGCCGTGGTCGTCGTCGTCGTGCTGGTGCTCTGGGCGGTCCGGTGACCGATCTCGCCGATCTGGACGTCGCCTACCTCACCACGACGGGACGCATCACCGGCGGCGCCGCATCGCATCGAGATCTGGTTCGCGCTGGAGGGGGAGTCCGTCTATCTGCTCTCCGGCGCGGGAGACCGGGCGGACTGGGTGCGGAACCTGATGGTCTCGCCGAGCGTGACCCTGAAGATCGGGGAGGTGCAACGCAGCGACCCGCGCCCGCGTGATCCCGGCGGGCTCGGACGAGGATGCGCTGGCCCGGCGTCTGCTGGTGGAGAAGTACACGGCACGCGACCGGAACGATCTCGCCGATTGGGGTCGGTCGTCGCTGCCGATCGCCGTCGACTGGCCGGCGTAGCCTGGGCGAGGGCTCAGCTCTCCTCGAACCCGATGCTGAACAACCGTTCGAGGTCGTGGCGCGAGTAGACCTGGAACGCGATCAGCGTCTCGGTCCGCGCGACGCCCTCGACCTTGCCGATCCCGGCGGGGATCACGGCCGCGAGGTCGTCGTGGGCCCGCACCCGCACGATCGCCACGAGGTCGAACTCCCCGGCGACGGAGTACACCTCCGAGACCCCGTCGATGTCGGCGATCGCCTGCGCCGCCTCGGGGATCTCGTCGATCCCGCACTGGATCAGGACGACGGCGTGGACGCTCACGAGCAGACCTCCCTAGACGCGTTCGATGACGACGGCCAGGCCCTGGCCGCCGGAGATGCAGAGCGTGGCGAGCCCGAGCGAGAGGTCCGCGCTCCCGAAGCTCGTAGGCGAGCGAGAGGATCACGCGGGCGCCGCTCATGCCGATGGGATGGCCGACCGAGATCCCGCCGCCGAGCGCGTTGAGCCGGTCGCGGTCGAACTTCAGCTCGCGCTCGCAGGCGATCACCTGTGCGGCGAATGCCTCGTTGATCTCGATGGCGTCGATGTCGGCCAGCGACAACCCGGTGCGCTCCAGCACCTTCTTCGTGGCCGGCACCGGGCCGATGCCCATGATCGCCGGATCCACGCCCGCCCAGCTCATCCCGACGATCCTCGCGAGGGGGCTCGCGGCCCTCGGCGCGGGCGCGCGACTCGCTCATCAGCACCATGGCCGCGGCGCCGTCCGTGATGCCGCTGGAGTTCCCGGCGGTGACGCTGCCGCCCTCCCGGAAGACCGGCTCGAGCTTCGCCAGCGTCTCCATGCTGCTCTGCGGCCGGGGATGCTCGTCCCGGTCGACCGTCACCGTCGCCCTGCCCGAGCGTGACCTCTATCGGGAACATCTCGGCGGCTCGGCGGTCCGCGCCGGCCCGGGCCTTCTGCTGCGACTCCAGTGCGAACTCGTCCTGCTCCTGCCGGCCGATGTCGTACATGTCCACCAGGTTCTCGGCGGTCTCGCCCATGATCAGACCGCAGAGCGGGTCGAGGAGCCCGTCGCGGTACATGGCGTCGATCACCGTCGCGTCGCCCATGCGGTGTCCGAGCCGCATCCGGTCCAGGAGGAACGGCACGCGCGTCATGTTCTCCATCCCGCCCACGAGCACGACCTCGGCGTCGCCGAGCGCGATCTGCTGCGCGCCGAGCTGGGTCGCCTTCATGCCCGACCCGCAGGCGATGTTCACGTTGTAGGCGCTGACCTCCTGCGGCACGCCCGCGCCGGATCGAGACCTGACGGCCGGTGTTCGGGCCGTTGCCCGCCTGCCGTGCGTGGCCGACGATCGTCTGGTCCACCTGATCCGGCGTCACCTCCGCCCGGCGCAGCGCCTCGACGGCGGCGCGGGTGCCGAGCTCGACCGCGGGCGTGTCGGCGAACGACCCCAGGAACTTGCCGATCGGGCGTCCGCGCGCCCTCGAGGATCACCGCGTGCTCCATGGCCACTCAGTCTACCGGCGGTCCCGGCGTGGGCGGCCGGACGGCGCCGCTCCGGCGGCCCGGACCGCCGCCAGCACCCGCGCGAGCTCCCGCCCGCCCGCCACCGGCTCCGCCGGCGCGACGTCGACGTGCTCGATCCGCAGGTCCCGGCGGGCGGCGATCCACGATCGCACGGCGGCGAGCTCGTCGGCGCGATCGCGCGGGCAGGGCAGGGGGATCGGGCCGGCCCCGTCGCCGCGGCTCACGGCCGCCGCCCGCCAGCGCGGATCCGGGCGCCGTCGGCCGCCACCAGGACCATGTCCCCGCCCGCCACGAGCCACGCCTCCTGCCGTGACCGCTGCAGGATCTCGGCGAGGACGCGGAGCCGGTCCCGGACGAGTCCCGCCTCCTCGAAGCGCTCCTGCGCGGCGAGCGACGACCATGCGCGCCTCGAGCGCTCCGAGGAGCTCGCCCGGCCTCTGCAGGGAGGAGAGGAGGTGCCGGACGAGCTCTCCGTAGCGTTCGACGTCGATCGCTGCCGTCGCAGGGCGCGGCGCATCTGCCCATGTCGGCGAGCGCGCACGGCCCGAAGCGCGTCCGGGCCCGCATCGCGGTGGTGCACCGGCGGATCGGCACGACCTCCTCGAGGGCCTCCTTGGCGAGTCGCGCCCGGCCGGAGTTCGCGAACGGGCCGAGGTACACCGCGCCGTCGGAGTCGTGCGGCGCGCACGACCTTCAACCTCGGGAAGGCCTCCGCGGGGTCGACCTTCAGGTACGCGTAGCGGCGCCAGGTCTTCCCCCGGCGGTTGTACCGGGGCTCGTGGGCTCCGATCAGCCGGGCCTCCAGCGCGAGCGCCTCGAGCTCCGACCCGCAGTCCGCACGCCGTCGACGGCGGTGACCTCGTCGAGGAGGTTCGCCACCTGCCGCCGGCTGTCGCCGTAGAAGTAGGACTTCACGCGCGACCGCAGGTCCTTCGACTTGCCCACGTACAGCACTCGGCCGTCCCGACCCCGGAACAGGTACACGCCCGGCGCGTGCGGGAGGCAGTCGGCGAGCCGGATCTTGCCGTAGTTCGGCCGCCCACGGGCCCGGCACGCCTCGTGGAGGTCCCCGAGGGTGAGGATCCCGAGCCGTCCGCCCAGATCCAGCAGCCCATCCAGCACCTCGGCCGTGGCCTCGGCGTCGGCCAGCGCCCGGTGTACCGGCTGCACGCGCGTGCGGAAGTAGGTGGCGAGGGTCCGCAGCCGCACGTTGGGCACCTCGGGCCAGACCACGCGCTTCGCGAGCTTGGCGGTGCAGACCGCGGGTGCGGGAACGGCCTCGTAGTCGAGCCTGGCGAGCGCGGCGTTGAGGAACCCCACGTCGAACCCCGCGTTGTGCGCCACGAAGACACCGCCGCGCAGGAACTCAACCAGGGCCGGCAGCACCTGCTCGATCGGCGGCTCGCCAGCCACGAGCCGGTCGTCGATCCCCGTGAGCTGCGCGATCGCGTGCGGGATCGGCTCGCGCGGGTCGACCAGCGTCTGGAACGTGCCGAGCCGTTCGCCACCACGGACCTTCACCGCGCCGATCTCCGTGATGCGTCCGTCCACCGGGGAGCCCCCCGTGGTCTCCAGGTCGACCACGCAGAAGGTCACCTCCGAGAGGGGGACGCCCGCCTCGAGCGTCGCTTGGAACGGCTCCGCCAGCACCGGGGATCCTTTCGTCCGGGGGGGCCGAACGGGAGCGCGACGCTATCGAACATATGTTCGGGTGTCAAGGGGTCGCGGGGCGGACGCGCGTGGTTCAGGCCGGCGGGTAGAGCTCGCGTTCCACGAGGAGGGCGAGCAATTGCTCCACGGCGAGATGGCATTCCTGGATGTGGGCGGTCACCGTGCTGGGAACCCGGATGCAGACGTCGGCGAGCGGGGCCAGGGCGCCGCCGGTGGCGCCGGTGAGCGCGACGACGCCCACGCCCAGGTCCGCCGCCGTCTCGGCCGCCCGCAGGACGTTCGCCGAGGCGCCGCTGGTGGAGATCGCGATCAGCACGTCGCCCCGCCGTCCGAGCGACTCCACCTGGCGGGCGAACATCCGGTCGACGCCGAAGTCGTTCGCGACCGCGGTGAGCAGCGAGGTGTCCGTGGTGAGCGCGACCGCCGGGATCGACGGCCGCGGGTTGTCGACCGTGAGCGTGCTCACGAACTCGGTGGCGAGGTGCTGCGCGTCTGCGGCGCTGCCTCCGTTGCCGCAGATCAGCACCTTGCCACCCGCCCGCAGGGAGTCGGTGAGGATCCCGGCGGCGGCGACGACGTCCTCGAGGCACTCGTTGCGCACCCGCGTCACGGTGTCCGCGGTCGCGGCGAGGTAGCGCCCGGACTCGGCGCGCGCCGCCTCCGTGTCGATCGTCACGGGGGGCTCGCTCACGCGGGAGCCCACGGCACACCGTCGCGGGTGGCCCGCACGCCGTCGGTTCGGAAGTCGAACGACGCGAGCTGGCCGCCGAGGGACTCGAGCGCCCGACGCACGGGCTCGCGCACCTCGGACACCGCGTAGACCATCAGGTAGCCACCGCCGCCCGCGCCGCAGATCTTGCCGCCGGTGGCGCCGGCGTCCCGGGCGGCGGCGAGCATCGCCTCGATCGGCGTGTCCGTCGCGATGTGGGGGTTCATCCGCTGCTTCGCCTCGAAGGCGTCGTGCAGCATGGCGCCGAGGAGATCGGGCTCGCCGGCCTCGAGGGCGTCCCGCATGGCGTAGGCCATCTCGTGCAACTGCTTCATACCCAGGATCGTGTCCTCCCGTCCCTCGCGGTACAGCGAGATCTGCGCGTCGATGAGGCCCACGTTTCGCCGGACGCCGCCCGTGTAGCACAGGAGGAGGTTGCGCCGGAGCCGGTCCATCACCGCGCGGTCGGCCCGAACCGGCGTCACTGCGACGCCGGCGGCGGAGAACTCCAGGAGGTTGCATCCACCGAAGGCGGCGGCGTACTGATCCTGCCACCCGCCGGCGATCCCCAGGTCGTCGCGTTCGATCGCGTACGCGAGCCGGGCGAGCTGGTCGGCGGTCATCGTCATGCCGGCGCGCGCGGCCAGCGCGCCCACCACCGCGGACACGAGCGCCGACGATCCACCGAGCCCACTGCCGGCCGGGGCGTCGGACTCGATCGCCATCTCGATGCCGCCGTCGACCCCGATGCGATCGATCGCCGCCTTGGCGAGATCCATCACACCGTCGTACTCCGGACCCTCGTCCAGGTGGTACGCCACCAGATGACCGAGATCGAGCGAGCGGACCCGCACCCGGCGGTCGGGCCGGGGGACGATCGTCACCCGGACCTCGTGATCGATCGTCGCCGACAGCACGGCACCACCGTGCCGGTCGAAGTAGTGCGGAAAGTCGGTGCCGCCGCCGACGAAGCTGATGCGGAGTGGGGCGGTCGCGCGGACGGTCGGACCGGTCATCGACCCAGTCTAGGCCGTGGATGTCCGGCCGCCGCCCATGACGGGCGGGCCCAGATCCCGTGACCGTCCCGTGACCGGTCGGTCGCCGTGCCCCTACGCGACGCGGCGCGACAGGCGGCGGCGCTGCTGCTCCGTCATCCCACCCCAGACCCCGTAGCGCTCGCCGTTCTTGAGCGCCCAGGCGAGGCACTCCTCCCGGATGCGACACGAGCCGCAATAGGTGAGTGCGGGTCCGGCCTCCTCCTCGGAGACCGGGAAGAAGACATCGGGGTCGATGCCGAAGCACGCCGCTCGGTCCTGCCACATGTCCGGAGGCGACGGGTCGGTCGGGAGCGTGCGCAGATCGATGTCGGCGAACCTATCGGTTCTCACAGGCGATCCCCCCTCGGTTGTGACCACGGCCCGACCCGCTTCCCGTGGGAGACGATTCATAACAGAGTCGGGTGCGCTTACGGAAGGGGGAATAGGTACGCAACCTGCAGGATGTTTGCCGATGTCCGCTCACTCGTTCGGGGGGCGCTGGTCGGGCTACGCCGAACGGTCCGTTGCGACCAACGGCACCCCCTCGGCCGTGCTCAGCGCGGCCCCGGCCGCCGCCCAGCGCACCCGCGCCAGGCAGGCCGAACCTCCGGGCATCCCCGGTGCCGCGCTGGTCACGCGTCCGACCACCTCGTCCCCGGCCAGGACCTCGGTCCCGGGTCCGAGATCGACCTCGGTGGAGAGTGAGCGGATCACGTGCGTCGGATGGCCGAGGTTGCGGATCTTCGCCACGGATTCCTGACCCAGGAAGCAGCCCTTCTCGGTGTCGATCAGGTCGTCCAGGTTCGCCTCGGCCGGCACGGACTCCTCGGTGAGGTCCACCGGGAACCTCGCGATGCCACGGGTGATCCTCCAGACCTCGAGGGCGTCGTCGCCCACCTGCGTGAGCTGCTTGTTCAGCATCATCGTCTCGAGCCGAGCTGCGCCCGCCGGGGTCGTGAGCAGATCCTCGCCCTCGCCGAGCACGGAGGGGCGCGACCCGGCCCACCCGACCCGGTCGGCGGCCGTGCCGAGCACGCTGTAGAGGGCGAGGTCGTTCGTCGCGTCGGTGAGCGTGACGGCGGACGACAGCACATAGGGGGCCAGCAGATCGGCGATGGAGGACGGCTGCGCCGGATCCTGCAGGATCAGGAGCTCTTCGCCGACGGGGACGAGGTGCACGTCGGCGCGGATCCGTCCCGTCGGCGACAGCAGCAACGAGCGGCAGGCCCGGCCCTCGCCGACACGGGAGACCGCGCCGGTGAGGAGGTCGTTCAGCCACCGCCGGGCGTCCGGCCCCGCGACCCGGAGCTTGCGGTACGAGGAACGGTCGGCGAAGGCGCGCTGCTCCCGCAGCGCCGTGAGCTCCTCGGTCCCGCCCAGGGGTCGACCCATCGCGTCGATCACCTCTGGGATTATCGACGCAGATGGAGCCGCCGCGCGTACTGCTGGTCACCAATGACTTCCCGCCGCGGGTCGGCGGGATCCAGCGCACCCTCGAGGCGTTGGTCAAGGAGATGCCGCCGGAACGGGTCTCCGTGCTGGCGCCGGCTGACGAGGGCGCGGCCGGGTTCGACGCCGCGGCGCCCTACCGCGTGCTCCGCCAGCAGGAGACGTTCCTGTGGCCCACGCCCGACGTGGGCGCCAGGGTCCGTCGGGCGGTGGCCGAGACCGGATCCGAGGTGGTGCTCTTCGGCGCGACGTATCCGCTGGCGCTGCTGGGGCCTGGGCTCGCGCGGCGGGGCACGCCCTACCTGGCGGCGGCGCACGGCTTCGAGTACTGGCTCTCGATCGTGCCGGGGACCTCCTCCCTGGTGCGCTTCGCGACCTCGCGCGCGGCGCGGGTGCCCGTGATGTGCAGCGAGTTCATCGCGCGCCGGGTCCGCACCGCGGTGCCGGCCCGCGTGCCGGTGTCGGTGCTCTACCCCGGCGCCGACCTGGATGCGTTCCGGCCGGACCTGGCGACCGAGGACCTGCGGGAACGCCACGGGGTCGGTGACCGCCCGCTGGTGGTGTGCGTCAGCCGCCTGGTGGCCAGGAAGGGGCAGGACGTGTTGATCCTCGGCATGGAGCGGATCCGCCGCCGCGTCCCGGAGGCCGCGCTGCTGATCGTCGGCGACGGACCCTACCGGCGGAGCCTCGAGGCGCTGGCGGAGTCGGCCCCGGCCGGTTCGGTGATCCTCGCGGGTCAGGTGTCGGAGCAGGAGCTGCCTCGCTACTTCGCCGCCGGCGACGTCTTCGCGATGCCGTGTCGGAGCCGGCTCGCGGGCCTGGAGGTGGAGGGGTGGGGCAACGTCTTCATCGAGGCCGCGGCGTGCGGCAGGCCGGTCGTCGTGGGCGATTCGGGCGGTGCTCGAGAGTCGCTCGTCGACGGCGAGACCGGGGTGCTGGTCGACGGCGGCGACGTGAACGCGGTCGCCGACGCGGTGGCGGGGCTCCTGGAGGACCCGGGGCGAGCCCGGGCCATGGGTGCCGCCGGCCGGGCCCGGGTGGAGCGGGATCACGCCTGGCCACGCATCGCAGGGCGGCTGGGGGGCTGGCTTCGCGAGGCCGTGGGCTGAACAGGTCCGCCGCCGCCGGTTCGTTCCTCGCGCCATCCACGGGGGGTACGCTCGGACCGTGAGCGTGGTCGACGAGCGCAGATGCCCCAACTGCCGTGCCCTGGTGTCGGCCGATGCCGACTGGTGCGGGCAGTGCTTCGCCTCGCTGCGTCTCGACCCGGATCCGTCGCCCGCCCCCGCGGCGGGGCCGGCGACGGCGGCGACGGCGGCGACGGCCCTCGAGGCGAGCGAGGCGGGCGGGGCCGACGGCGCGGAACGCACGGCCACGTGGACCTGCCCGGCTTGCGAGCACCCCAACGCGATCGAGCTCGACGCCTGCGAGGTCTGCGGCACCACCTTCGCCACCCTGTTCCGACAGGAGGAGGCGCCCCCCTCGGTCGATCCTCGAACGGCCTTCACATCGTCGCTGCTGTTCCCGGGTCTCGGGCACCGGGCGCTCGGACGGGGCGCGGACGGTGTGGCGCGCGGCGTGCTCTTCCTGTGGACCTTCGGCACGGCGATCCTGATCCTGTTCTCCGGCGTGTCCTCGGGTCCGGTGGCCGGGCTGTTCTCGCTGTATCTCCTCCTCGCGCTCGCGGTCTATGCGCTGACCGCGTTCGAGGCATACCGCATGGCGCAGGGGAGCGGACCGATCGTGTCCTCGCGCGTGCTCCTGTGGGGCGCGGTCTCGCTCGTTCTCGTCTCCGTGCTGATGGCGACGTTCATCATCTTCACCGCGGCCAGGAGCTAGGATGCCGGGCGCATGAGCGAGCATGCCGAGGGTTCCGTGATCATCGAGGCGCCCGCCGCCGACGTGATCGAGGTGATCGAGGACTACGAGTCCTATCCGGAGTGGGCCGACGTCGAGTCGGTGAAGGTGCTCCAGCGAGGCGAGGGCGGGCGGGCGACCGAGGTCGCGTTCGAGGTGGACGTCCCGGTGCTCGGCAAGGCGGCGTACACGTTGTCGTACCGGTACGCCTCCGGCGACGGCGCCCTGTCGTGGGTCACGAAGGAGGCCCGTGGCGCGATCCGTGACATCCGCGGCGAGTATCTCCTGCACGAGGTCGACGACGCCACCACGAAGGTGACGTACCGGCTCACGGTCGACCTGGGGGTCCTCGTGCCCGGGATGCTGCGCACGCAGGGGGCCAAACGCGTGATCGAGAACGCGCTGGAGAAGCTGAAGCGCCGCGTCGAGATGGGCTGAACGGTGACCGTCCCCGGGCCGGGCGCTGTCCCGCCGCGCCCCGATCGGCTCGATCCGCGGTCCCAGGCCCGGCCCCAGGCGTGGCCCCAGACCCCGACCGGGACCCGACCGGAGATGGTGCCGGAGACGTGGCCGGTGGCCACCTGGGAGCTCCGGGAGCTGATCCCGGTGTTCCTGATGCCGTTCGGTCTGTCGCTGTACATGGCGACGGTGCTCGGTGGGGTCCTGCGGCTGCAGGGCGAGGGCGCGCTGTTCGTGGCCACGCTGTTGCAGCAGGTGTCCTTCCTCGCGCCGGTGGCCTGGGCGCACCGGTCCGGGCGCCCGGCCCTCGCAGCGTTCGGATGGCGGCGCCCCGCCGCCGGCGACCTGGCCAGGGGCGTCGGCATCGGGGTGGCGGGCCTGTTCGCGTCGGGCGGTCGCGATCGCCGTGCTGGAGTTCGCGCGTGCGGTCCTGGGCTACACGCCGGACGTCACCAGCGCGCTCGATCCGTTCCACGGCACGTGGGAGGTGCTCAGCGCGATGGTCGCGGTCGCCGTCGCCCCCTTCTGTGAGGAGATCCTGTTCCGGGGCTTCCTGTTCGGCGGGCTCCGCCGACGGTGGTCCTTCTGGCCGGCGGCGGCCATCTCCGCCCTGGCCTTCGCGGTCGTCCACGGTGACCCCATCCGGCTCCTGTCCCTGTTCGTGGTGGGGCTCATGCTCGCCGGCGTCCTGGAGCGCACGCATCGGCTCGCGGCGTCGATCGCGGCGCACCTCACGCTGAACCTGGTCTCCGTTCTGCTCCTGTTCGCCGGTCGGTGAAGCGCCCATCCCCGTAAGCTGCCCGCATGCGCGTGGTGCTGTTCACCGGCAAGGGAGGGGTCGGCAAGACCACCGTCGCCGCGGCGACCGCCGTCCGGGCCGCCGCCACCGGCAAGCGGACCCTGGTGATGTCCACGGACGCGGCCCACTCGCTCGGGGACTCGTTCGAGGTGGAGATCGGCTCCTATCCGACCGAGATCGCCGAGAACCTGTGGGCTCAGCAGATCGACGCGCAGGACCGACTCGAGGACAACTGGCGCGAGATCCAGGACTACATGACGCAGGTCATGAACTGGGCGGGCGTCGAGACGATCCAGGCCGAGGAGCTGACGGTGATCCCCGGGCTCGATGAGATCTTCGCGCTCATCGATGTCCGGACCCACGTGGAGAGCGGCCAATACGACGTGCTGATCGTGGACTGCGCGCCGACCGCCGAGACGCTCCGCCTGCTGTCGCTGCCGGAGGTCATGAATTGGTACATCGAGCGGATCTTCCCGGTGGAGCGCCGCGTGGTGAAGACCCTTCGCCCGATCGTCTCCAAGATGACCACCCTGCCGATCGCGGGGGACCAGGTCTTCGGCGCGGTGGAGCGGCTGCACCGCAACCTCGACGCCGTCAAGCAGATCCTCACCGACGAGAAGGTCGCCAGCGTTCGCCTGGTGGTGAACCCGGAGAAGATGGTGATCGCCGAGGCGCGGCGCACGTACACGTACCTGGGGCTGTTCGGCTACCGCGTCGACGCCGTCGTCGTGAACCGCGTCCTGCCCGAGGAGATCACCGATCCGTACTTCGGCAAGTGGAAGGACATCCAGGCCGAACACCTGGCGACCGTGCGCGAGTCCTTCGAGCCCGTGCCGATCCTGAGCGCCCGGCTGTTCGACCGCGAGATGGTCGGCCTGACGCTGCTGGGGGAGATGGGCGGGGAGGTCTACGGCGACCTCGAGGCGTCCGACGTGTTGTACCAGGACGATCCGATCCGCGTGCGCAAGCGCGGGACCGGGTACGTGTTGTCGATGCGGCTGCCCTTCGTGTCCCGCGACGACATGGACATCCATCGCCGCGGCGAGGAGCTGTACGTGCGGGTCGGCCCGTACAAGCGGAACCTGATCCTGCCGCAGACGCTCAAGCGGATGGTGGTGCGCGAGGCGAACTTCGTCGGGGACCACCTCGAGGTCCTGTTCGGGCGCGAGCCGACGACCCGCGGTGAGACGCCGCGAAGGAGCTGACCATGGCCGCAACGACCGGTTCACCGACCGAGCCACCGACCGAGCCGCCGACCGGACCGGCGGCGAAGGGGGCGAGGAGGAGCGCGGGTGGCCGGCCGGTCGCGGCCCCGGATCCTCAGCCCACGCCGGCCGAGGCGGCGGAGCCGGGGCACGTCTGCACCGTGGCCTTCTGTCCGATCGGTCTGGCGCTGGCCGCGGCCGAGCGGGTCCAGCCGGACGTGGTCTCGCACCTGCTGGTCGCCGGTCGCGAGTTCTTCCTGGCTGCCAAGGCCGTGATGGATGCCCGGGCCGAGGACCTCGGCGGTGCCGCGCCGTCCGAGGGCCCGGCGCGCATGGAACACATCGACATCGGATGACCGGCGGCCGGCAGGCCATCGGGCTGGACGTGGGCGGCACCAAGATCGCGGTGGCGCGCGTCGGCGCCGACGGCTCGATCCTGGCGCGGGCGCGGGCGCCCAGCCCCGCGACCGAGCCGGTCCGCATCCTCGACGCCATGGTCGAGCTGGCGCGCGGCGTCATGACGCCAGAGGTCGAGGCCGTGGGCATCGGGGCGGCCGGGCTGGTGGAATCGTCCACGGGCACGTTGACGTTCGCGCCGAACCTCGCGTGGCGCGGGGTGCGGCTGGTCGACCACATCGGCGGCGCGCTCGGGCTTCCGGCGATCGCCGACAACGACGCGACGGCCGCCGCCTGGGGCGAGTACCGCTTCGGGGCGGGCCGCGGGTACCGTGACCTGCTGCTGGTGGCCGTCGGGACCGGGATCGGCGGGGGGATCGTGACGGGCGGACAGATCTACCGGGGTGCTCACGGGTTCGCGGCGGAGATCGGGCACGTCATCGTCGAGCCGGGAGGCCCGATCTGCGGCTGCGGGAACCGGGGGTGCTGGGAACAGGTGGCGTCGGGACAGGCGATCCAGCGTGCCGGGCGCGAGGCCGCCGAACGCTACCCGCATTCCGGCATCGCGCGGCTGGCCGAGGGGGTGCCGGCACGGGTCACCGGGTCCATCGTCACGCTGGCGGCGCAGGGCGGCGACGAGACCGCACGAGCCATCCTCGCCAAGGTGGGACGGCGCCTCGGCGAGGGCATCGCCGGCCTGGTGAACGTGCTCGACCCCGCGATCGTCGTCGTCGGCGGTGGTGTGATCGAGGCGGGCGAGCTGCTGCTGGAACCGGCCCGCAGGGCGTTCGCCGCCTCGGTGGAGGCGCCGGACTTCCGTCCCTCCGTTCCGCTCGCGCCCGCCGAGCTCGGCAACGACGCCGGCGTGGTGGGGGCGGCCGCGCTGGCCCTCGAGGCGTCCGCCGCGGGGATCGTGGCGTGAGGATCGGGCTCGCGCTGCCGGTCTTCTCCGACGACGCCGACAAACCGATCTCGTTCGCCGCGCGCGCCGCGGGCCTCGGCTTCCACGGGCTGTTCGCCGCGGATCACCTGTTCCCGCCGATGGGCGCGGCGTTCCCGTCGCTGGAGGCGTTCACCACGTTGTCGGCGGTGGCGGCGCGTCATCCCGGCATGACCGTCGGCACGTTGGTCACCAGGGTGACGCTCCGCCCCGCCGGGATGCTGGCGAAGCTCGCGACCGCGCTGGACCACGTGAGCGGGGGCAACGCCATCGTGGCGCTCGGCACCGGCGACTCGGTCTCGATCCCCGAGCACGAGATGTTCGGGTTCGGCTTCCCGCCCATCGCCGAGCGCCGGGCGCGGCTCGAGGAGACGGTGCTCGCGATGAAGCAGCTGTTCGCCGGCCGGCCGTGGAGCGGCGGGTCGTACGTGCCGGCGCTCACCGGGCCGCTGCGCCCGCCTCCCGTGCGGGCCGGCGGGCCGCCGGTGTGGGTGGGGGGCGTCGCGGACGCCGCCGTGGACATCGCGGCCCGGGTGGCCGACGGGTGGAACGGCTGGGGCCTGGACGCCGAGGGGTTCGAGACGCGGGTGCGCCGGCTGCACGCCGGCGGCGGCGGCGTGACGGCCACCTGGGGCGGGATCGCAGTGGTGGGAGAGGACCGCGACGACCTGGAGCGGCTGCTCGCCGACCGCGCGGACCGCGGGCTGTCCGTGGGCGACGCGTGGACCGGCACCGTCGAGGACCTCCGGGCGTTCGCGGACCGGCTGGCGCGGGCCGGGTGCGATTGGGCGATCTTCCTGCCGGGTGGACCGGCCGATCGTCTGGACGTGATCGCCCGGGCCCTGCTCTCGTGAACAGCGCGGAGCTGAAGCGGGCGAAGCGGGTCGTCCGTGCGGAGGTGCTGGCCCGGCGCGAGGCGATCGATCCGGGGGAGCGGGCGCGACGCGGGCTCCTGATCGTCGATCGCTTCGTGGGCCTGCCCGAGGTCGCGTCGGCCGGGACGGTGATGGCCTTCTGGTCCTTCGGCTCGGAGGTCCCGACGGACCCCCTGATCTCCAGACTGGTGGACGCCGGGGTGCGGGTGGCGCTGCCCCGGATCGTGGACGGACGTCTCGAGCCGCGCACGTGGCGGCCCGGCGAGCCGGTGACCGAGACCCATTTCGGGGCGCGGGAGCCGGCTGCGGGGGCGGTGCTGGAACCGGCGGAGATCGACGTGGTCGCCACGCCTGGCGTCGCGTTCGATCGCGGCGGCGGCCGGGTGGGGTACGGCGGCGGCTTCTACGACCGGTTCCTGCTCTCGACGGCCGCTCTCCGGGCCGCGATCGCCTTCGACGTGCAGGTCGTCGCGGATCCCCTGCCGGGTGCCGCGTTCGACCTGCCGGTGGACGTGATCGTCACCGAGTCCGAGATGATCCGGGCCTCCGAACGGGAGCGGGGTGCCGTGCCACCGGATCCCGCCGGGCCGGTCCCGGCTTGAACAACGGTTCAAACGCGCGGTATAACGGCCCGGCGGCCGGCGCGACGCGCGGGCCCCACGCGAGGAGGCGGCGGTGAGCGATCCGATCAAGAGCGCGTTCTACGACATCCAAGACGCCATGGGCGCCACGTTCGTGGACGAGGGCGGATGGTGGTGGACCGGCGGCTTCGGCGACGCCGAGCGCGAATACGCGGCCGTGCGGGAGGGCGTGGGGATGTGGGACCTCTCACCCCTCAACAAGTGGGACGTCCGGGGACCCGACGCCGTGGAGGCCGTCCAGCGTGTGCACTCGAACGACGTGCTGGGCATGTCGGCAGGTCAGGTGCGATACGGAGCGTTCCTCGACGAGGACGGCTACCTGGTCGACGACGGGACCGTCTTCCGGTTCGCCGACGACCACCTGTGGGTCATGACGAACGACATGAACCGGCAGGAGTACTTCGACGACGCCGTGAAAGGACTGGACGTGACGGTCGACTACCTGGGTACGCGGCTGCCGAGCCTGCAGATCCAGGGCCCCGGCTCGCGCGACCTCGTGCGGTCCATCGTTGACGCCGACGTCGACGCCCTGCGGTACTTCCGGTTCCTCCCAGAGCACGTTCGGCTGGGCGGCGCGCCGGTGATCCTGTCGCGGACCGGCTTCAGCGGCGAGCTCGGCTTCGAGGTGTTCCTCGAGCCCGAGCACGCGCAGGCGGTGTGGGACGCCGTGGCCGGCGCCGGGGCCGTGCCCTACGGCGTCGACATCATCGAGGTCGTGCGCGTCGAGACCGGCATGGTGGTGACGGGTTACGACTACCAGGAGCACGAGCGCACGCCGTTCGATCTGGGGATGGATCGCCTGGTGGCCCTGGAGTCCCCCGGCGAGTTCATGGGCAAGGACAAGCTGCGCGAGGTCGCGGCCTCGCCGCCGAATCGCTACAAGACGCTTCGGCTCGAGGGCGGCGCGCTCCCCGAGTACGGCGCCGCCGTCACGAGGGAAGGCGAGGACGTGGGCGTGCTGACGAGTCCGGCCGAGAGCCCGAAGCTCGGGCCGATCGGCCTGGCGATCCTGCGAGCCGACGCCGCGGACGACGGCACGAGGCTCGAGGTCGCCCGAGGTGACGGCGTGGTGGGCGCGACGGTGGATCAGCTGGCCCTGTACGACCCGCAGAAGCGCCGCCCACGCGGCTGAGTTCCGGACGGCAACGAGCAGGCATCGAGTGGACGCACCGACCGACGAAGGAGGCACCGACATGACCGAGGAGGAGCAGCAGCACCGCTCACCGTTGCACGACGCCCAGGTCGCACTCGGCGGCGAGCCGTACTGGGAGGACGGATGGCCCTGGTTCCTGAACTTCAACGGGGACGCGGCGGGCGAGTTCCGGGCGATCCGAACGGCCACCGGCCTCTGGGACCTCTTCTCCGCCATCAAGTACGAGGTCACCGGGCGGGACGCGACCAGGCTGATCCAGCGCCGGTTCACGAACGATCTGTCCGGCGTCTCCGACGGCGGCGTGCGGTATGGCGCGTTCGTGAACGCGGACGGCAACATGGTCGACGACGGGAACGTGTACCGGCACAGCGCGGACCGCTACTGGGTCGTGGTCAACACGGCGGGTCTCGAGGACTGGTTCCGGGAGACGGCCGACGGCCTGGACGCCACGATCACCGAGCGCACCGAGGAGCTGCCGCTCATCTCGGCGACCGGCCCGGAGTCGCGCGATCTCCTGCAGCGCCTGACCGACCTCGACCTGTCGTCGCTCGGATATTTCCGGTTCCACCCGACCCCGGTGCAGGTCGGCGGGGTGGAGGCGACGGTCCTGCGGACCGGATTCAGCGGGGAGCTGGGCTTCGAGATGGTGACGGATCCCGCGTCGGCGCCGGCCCTGTGGCAGGCGCTGATCGACGCCGGCGGCCGCCCCTTCGGCCTGGACGCGATCGATATCGCCCGCGTCGAGGCCGGCCTGGTCATCATCGGCGTGGACTACCAGGTGGGGGCGACCTCGCCGTGGGACCTCTCGCTCGACCGCATGATCAAGACGGGGACCGAGAACGTCGGAGCGGATGCCCTGGCGGCGTACGGAGCCTCTCCGCCCAAGCGGTTCAAGACCCTGCGGATCGAGGGCGACGCGGCGCCGGAGGCGGGCACCGCCGTCACCAAGGACGGCGCGGACGTCGGCACGCTCACCTCGCCCACGACGTCGCCGGACTTCGGCGTGATCGCGCTGGCGATCCTCCGCGGCGGCGTGGCGACCGACGGCGAGAAGGTCGAGGTGGGCGGCTCCGTGGCCACGGTGGCGCCGTTGTCGATCCACGACCCCGAGAAGCGGAAGCCCAGAAGCTGAGCAGAAGCTGAGGGGAAGCTGAGGCGGAGCTGAGCCGGAGCTGAGCCCGAGCTGAGGCGGGGGGCCGCGGCACTCGCCGTGCCGCGGCCCTCCCGCGACGGGCTCCGCCGCTTCGCTCATGGGCGTAGGCTCCTGTCCGTGAAGCTCGACGCGATCGTCTTCGACTGTGCCGATGCAGCGCCGCTGGCCCGGTTCTGGGCCGCGGCGCTCGGGTGGCAGCTCGCTCCCTACGAGGATGACGAGTTGGCGCGACTGTCGGCCGAGGGCATCGACGATCCTGAGGACGACCCGAGCGTCATGGTCGAGCCGCCCGAGGACTCCGGCCTACCCGTGCTGTTCTTCACCGAGGTCCCCGAGGCCAAGGAGGTCAAGAACCGCGTGCACGTGGACGTCACGGCCGACGGCGCGATCGCACGACGAGGTCGACCGCCTGACGGAGCTGGGCGCCCGCCTGCGTAACTGGGGCGAGGGGGACGGGAACACCTGGGCCGTCATGCTCGATCCCGAGGGCAACGAGTTCTGCGTGATGCCGCCCGAGAGCTAGGGCGCCGATGTCCGCCGGTCCCGTGTGATCCACACGTAGATCCAGAAGGCGATCAGACCCACGAGCACGAGTGGGAGCAGGATGGTGAGGGGCGGAACGAGGAAGAAGCCGAGGATGCGCTGCAGGCCCAGCCATCCACGGTCCCGCATGTCTGCGGCCATCGCTGCATCGTAAGGCATACTGGGGCGATGCCGTCGTCCTCCGCATTGCTGCTGTTCACGCTCGCGGCCCTGGCCCTGCTCGTGATCCCGGGTCCGGCGGTGCTGTACATCGTGACGCGCAGCATCCACCAGGGCCGTGCCGCCGGTCTCGTGTCGGTGTTAGGGGTGGCGACCGGCTCGCTCGTCCATGTGGCGGCCGCCGCGCTCGGCCTGTCGGCGCTGCTGATGTCGTCGGCCGTCGCGTTCGAGGCCGTGAAGCTGCGGAGGGGCGGCGTACCTGGTCTGGCTCGGGATCCGCACGCTGCGCGGCGGCAAGGAGGAGGAGGACCTGCCGGAGGGGTCCGCGCCCGCACGGCTCACGCGCGCGTACGCGCAGGGGGTGGTCGTGAACGTGCTGAATCCCAAGACCGCCCTGTTCTTCCTGGCGTTCCTGCCGCAGTTCGTGGACCCCGCGGCCGGCCGCCCAGCGCCGCAGATGCTGGTCCTCGGCGCGCTGTTCGTGACGCTCGGCGTGCTGAGCGACGGAACCTACGCGCTCGTGGCGTCCAGGTTGGGGGCGTGGCTCCGCACGCGCCGGTCGTTCGCGCGCAACCGGCGCTACGTGAGCGGCGGGGTGTACATCGCCCTGGGGGCGGCCGCGGCGCTCTCCGGTCATCGCGCCGATCCGGCCTGACGAGGGACGCATGGTGGGATCCTCGCTCGGGTAGCGATGACGCCCGGACAACAGGGAGGGTCGGTGCGCGACATCTCGACACGGCGGATCGGCGATCGCACGGTGAGCTCGTTCCTCGACGACCTGGCCGACGACCAGGAGGTGGCCGGAGGTGGGGCGCTGGCAGCGGTCGCCGCGGCGGCGGGAGCCGCGATGGTGTCGATGGTGGCGCGCACGACGATCCGACGCGGGAGCTCCGCTGACGCTCACGGCCGGATGGAGGAGATCGTGGCCGAGGCGGACCGCCACCGCGTCGAGCTGCTGACGTTGGCCGACGACGACGCGGAGGCATTCAGCCGTGTGCTGGCCGCTCTGCGATCACCGGAGGCGAGTGAGCAGCAGGAACGGGGTCGGCATCGGGCCGTACAGGATGCCTACCGGCGCGCCGCCGAGGTCCCGCTGGCCGTCGCCCGCCGGGCGGTGATGGTGATGGAGCTCGTCCACGAGGTCACGGTCTCCGGCGACGCCGAGGCGGCCTCGGAGGGCGTCACCGGCGCATCGATGCTCTTCGCGGCGACCGTCGGCGCGATCGCGAGTGCCAGGGCGGACGGCGCCGCCCTGTCCGACGCCGGACGGGCCCGCTCGATCGTGGATGAGACGGACGATCTCCGGGAGCGCGCACGGCGGTTCCTGGCGGCCACCGAGGCCGCCTTCGAGGCGCGGGTCGGGGTGCCGGCCGGCGTGGGACAGCCACGCTGAGGGCGACTGCACAGCGTCCCGCCCGGCGTCGGCTCAGAACAGGCCGACCGTCGTCCCCTCGTCGTCGATGTCCACGCCCATGAAGTTGGGCTGCTTCCCCAGGCCCGGCATGCGTTGCATGTCGCCGCAGAGCACGACGACGAACCCGGCGCCCGCGCTCGGCACGACCCCGCGCACCGGCAGCCGGAACCCGGTGGGCCGGTTCAGCAGCAGGGGATCGTGGCTGAGCGACAGGTGCGTCTTCGCCATGCAGACCGGCAGCCGGCCGAAGCCGAGCTCGTCCATGCGCGCCAGGTCCTTCTCGGCCTGCGGCAGGTAGTCGACGCCCTCGGCTCCGTACAGGCGCAGCGCGATGGCCTCGATCTGCTCCCGGATCGGCGTGTCGTTCGGCGTCAGGAAGTCGAACTCGTTCGGTTGCTCGCAGGCCTCCACGACGGCGTTCGCGAGCTCCACAGCGCCCTCGCCGCCCAGCGCGAAGCCCCGGTTCACCACGACGCGCTCGGCACCGGCGCCGATCGCGAGCTCCTCGATCAGGGCGATCTCCTTGTCCGTGTCGGTCGGGAAGTTGTTGATCGAGACCACGCACGGCAGGCCGTACTGCCGCACGATGTTGATGTGCGCGGCGAGATTGTCGGCCCCGCGCTGCAGCGCCTCCAGATCCTCATCCTCGAGGTCCGCGAAGGGCTTCCCGCCGTGCGACTTCGTCGCGCGCACGGTGGTGACGAGGACCGCCGCGCTCGGCGTGAACCCGCCGATCCGGCAGACGATGTCGCAGAACTTCTGGAAGCCGAGGTCGCTCGCGAACCCGGCTTCGGTGATGACGTAATCGGCGAGCTTCAGCGCGACGCGATCCTCGATGATCGAGTTGTTCGCGTGCGCGATGTTGCCGAACGGACCCGCGTGCACCAGCGCGGGCTGGCCCTCGAGCGTCTGCACGAGGTTCGGCTTGATCGCGTCCTTCATGATCACCGTCATCGCGCCGGCGACCTGCAGCTGCTCGGCGGTGACCGGCTCGCCGTCGTAGGTGGAGGCCACCACGATCCGCCCCATGCGGGCCCGCAGATCCTTGAGGTCGCTGGCGAGGGCGAAGATCGCCATGATCTCGGAGGCAGCCACGATCACCCACGGGTTCTCGCGGGGGACGCCGTGCACCTTGCCGCCCAGGCCCACGACCGTGTTGCGGAGCTCGCGATCGTTCACGTCCAGCGTGCGGGGCCACGTGATCGTCCCGGGATCGATCCGCAGGGGATTGCCGTGATAGATGCTGGCGTCGAGCGCCGCCGCCAGGAGGTTGTGCGCGGCCTGCACCGCGTGGAAGTCCCCGTTGAAGTGCAGGTTGATCTGCTCCATCGGCACGATCTGCGCGTAGCCGCCTCCGTTGCCGCCGCCCTTGATGCCCCACACCGGACCCATGCTGGGCTCGCGCAGGCAGAGCACGACGTCGCGGCCGATGTGCCCGAGTCCCTGGGTCAGCGACACGCTGGTGGTGGTCTTGCCCTCACCGGCCTTCGTGGGCGTGATCGCGGTGGTGATGACGAGCTTGCCGTCGGGTCTCCCGGCGAGCCGGTCCAGGATCGACAGGTCGACCTTCGCCCGGAATCTGCCGTACTGCTCCAGCTCGGCGGCCTCGATGCCGGCGGCCTCCGCGATCTCGGTGACGGGGCGCAGGACTGCCTCCTGCGCGATCTCCAGTCCTGACTTCATGGGCGGGCGGTCCTTCCTGGCTCGCGCGTCGCGGGCCCCGAGCCGGCCACGGTCGTCCGGCGAGGCGGGGGCCCGCGGGGACGATACGCCGCCCGGAGAGCGGACTCCAAACCGGCAACGGGCGCCGCGCGACCCGCGGTCATGTGCCGGGCCTACACTGAACGCCATGGCAGAACCGGCCTCCGAGCTGCGCCGCAACGTCACCAGCGTCCGGATCACCGCCGTGCACGACGGGGTCCGCTCCGAGCGTCCCGACACCGTGGCGACCGAGGAGCCGATGGAGATCCGCGTGGGCGGTCCCGGGCAGGAGGCCAAGGCCGTGGCGGTCACCATGCGGACGCCGGGCGGCGACTACGAGCTGGCGGCCGGCTTCCTGTTCACCGAGGGGCTCGTCGCGCCCGGACGAGGTCCGACGCGTCGCGTACTGCGACGACCTCGGCGACGACGAGCAGCGCTACAACGTCGTGACCGTCACGCTCGACCGGCCATTCGACCACGACCGGTCCTGCACCGGAACTTCTTCGCGACGTCGTCCTGCGGGATCTGCGGGAAGGCCGCGCTCGACGACGTCGAGGTCCGGTGCGCGCCGGTGGCGGCCGGGACGGAGGTCTCGACGTCGGTGCTGGTCGCGTTGCCGGACGCGCTCCGCGCGAAGCAGCGCGTCTTCGATCGCACCGGTGGACTGCATGCGGCCGGCCTCTTCACGCCGGCCGGACGGCTGATCACGCTGCGCGAGGACGTCGGTCGTCACAACGCCGTGGACAAGGTGATCGGCGAGCAGCTGCTGGCGGGCCGGGTTCCGCTCGCCGACCACGTCCTGCAGGTGAGCGGGCGCGCGAGCTTCGAGATCGTGCAGAAGGCCGCGGTCGCCGGCATCCCGGTCGTGAGCGCCGTCAGCGCCCCGTCCTCACTCGCCATCGACGCCGCAGAGCGCCTCGGGATGACCCTCGTCGGCTTCGTCCGCGACGGACGCTGCAACGTCTACTCCCACCCCGAGCGCGTGACGGGGTAGGCCTGCAACGCCCGCTTCCCTACGCTCCGATCGGCGTCGGGACGGCGGGCGGACCATCGACGAGCAACGAGCGGACGAGCGCCGCGAGCTCGCTCGGCCAGATCACGTCGTCGGTTCGTTCGAGCTCGTCGACCGACCACCAGGCTCGGCCGACGACGTTCTCGTCCGCCAGATGTCCCTCGTAGGAGGGCAGCATCGTCGCTCGAACCCTGAGCAGGAAGAACCGCTCCGACGCCCGCCTCCACGTCCCGAGGAGGTTGGCCTCGCTCACGCGGTCCCAGATCGCGGGACCGAGGCTCACGTCGTCCAGCCCGAGCTCTTCGGAGAGCTCCCGATGAGCGGCCTGTCCATAGGACTCCCCTGACTCGACGCCGCCGCCCGGCGTCGCCCAATGATCGGCGTCGCTCCCCGGATCCCGAAACCGGAACAACAGCACCCGGTCGCGCTCGTCGAGGACGAGGACCCGACCGGCGCGACGCTTGGCAACCATGACCCGAAGTCTAAGTGGCCGTCGCGTCCGATCCGCCGGTACTGAGGTGCCGGTCGAACCAGTCCTGGGTGCGATGGAGCGCGTCGATCACGTGGGCGCGCTCCACCAGCACGTGCCCCTCGCGCGGGTAGATCACGAGCTCGGCCTCGGCGCCGACGGCCTCGAGCGCCGCGTAGAGCTCCTCACCCTGGCCGACGGGCGTGCAGCGGTCGGCCTGCCCCTGGATCACGAGCGTCGGCGTCGTCACGCCCCGCATCTGGAAGATCGGGCGAGCGGTCGATGTACGGTCCGGCCGGGTCGTCCCACTCGCCGCCGAGGATCATCTCGTCGTAGCGGGCCACCTCCGACGTGAGGTGGAACGTGACGTAGTCACCGATCACCGACAGCGCCACCGACGCGCCGAACCGGTCCGTCTGCGTGATCGCCCACCCGGCCATGTACCCGCCGTAGGAGAGCCCCGAGATGCCGAGCCGGGCCGGGTCCGCGATGCCCTCGGCGATGCAGAGGTCCACGCCCGCCATGATGTCGTCGAGGTCGGCCGTCCCCGAGTTGCCCATCACCCCGCGTGCGAACGCGTGGTCGCGACCCACGCTGCCCCGTGGGTTCGGCAGGAGCACCGCGTAGCCGGCGTCGGCCAGCAGCACGGCGTTCGGCTCCGAGTCGGAGAAGTAGAAGCTCCAGGCCCACGTGGGGCCGCCGTGGACGCCGACGATCATGGGTAGCGGCCCCTCCGTACCGGCGGGCGTCATCAGCAGTCCCTGGATCTCGAGCCCGTCGGGGGAGGTCCACCGCAGGGTCCAGATGTCGGGGAATACCATGCCCTCGGCGATCGCGTCGTTGAACGCGGTGAGCCTGACCCACTCGCCGGTGACCGGGTCGTGCCGCGCCAGCTCGGGCGGGACGCCGTGAGCCTGATGTGTCGTGAGCACCGCGTCACCCACCTCCCACGCGGCCGGCTTGCCGATCTCGTCGCCGATGTACGCCTCGCCGGTCCACGTCACCTCGCGGCGGCCGTCGAGCCACAGGCGCCCGCAGGCGGTGCCCACGCCGTCGTATCCGGCGTAGCGGAGCGCGTCGTCGCCCGTCCACTCCACGGCGCCGACCGTCTGCAGTTCGGGCCAGGGGTCGGCCGCGCCGCCGTCCGCCACGTCCACGACGATCACGCTGCCGCTCAGCAGGCCGGGATCGCTCGAATATCCCTCGACGATCGCGGCGCGCCGGCCGTCGGGCGAGAGCACGAGGCCCTCAACGGGCCACTCGGGCTGATGCAGGGTCTCGGCGGTTCGGGCCCGGAGGTCCAGCCGCACGATGCGCGCGCCGTACCAGCCGTTGGCCATCGGATCCTCGGAGACGGTGGCGACCACCGTCGCGTCGCCGTCCCAGTCGGACTCCCAGACGCAGAGGCCGGGGGGCCCGACCTCGACGGTGTCGCCGGTCGCGACGTCGACCGTGAACAGTCTGCGGTACGCCTCGCTCCGCCGGTAGACGATCGGGTCGGGATCGGGATCGGCGCCGGTCACGGCGACGGCCGAGGCCTCGTGCGAGTACGAGCCGGCGTCGGCCGCGCCGACCAGCAGCAGCCCTCCGTCGGCGGACCACGAGACCGATTCGGCGCTGCCGCGGAGCGAGCCGACCTGGCGCGGGTCGACGCCGCCCCCGGCCGGCATCACGTACGGCAGGAAGTGCCCGCGCTTGGCCCTGTCGGAGACGAAGGCCAGCTGCGTCCCGTCCGGCGACCAGGCCGGTGCGCGGTCGCTCCACTCGCCCTCGGTGAGCTGAACCGTCAGGTCGCCCGGCTCGAGCAGGTACAGGTCGCTCGGCGCGATCGGCCCGCGAGCGGAGACGGTGGCGTGGAGGGAGAACGCCAGCCGCGTCCCGTCGGGCGAGGCGGTGACCTCGGCCGGGGTGCGGACCTCGACCAGAAGCTCGGGCGTGGGGCGGCGGGTGGCAGCGTCGGTGCTCGGCATCGTGTCCATGACGGGTGTGCTTACACCATCTGCGACCCCGACGGGAAGTGCCGATCCACGGAACCGCAGGTCACGCTCCTTCCAGGGCCCGATTTGAACCGCGGACTAGAATCGAAGGCGGCAACCGGTGGAAAGGAGCCGCTCGATGGCGAACGGGCTCACGCGACTCACCGAGCCGATGATCCGCGAGGACGGCGCGCTGCGCGTCGCCACCTGGGACGAGGCCCTCGATCGGGCCGCCCAGGGGCTGCGCAGGGCCACCGAGCGGAGCGGCGGCAACGGGGTCGGCCTGTTCAGCTGCAGCAAGGCCACGAACGAGATGAACTTCGTCGCATCGAAGTTCGCTCGCCAGGTCCTGCGCAGCAACAACATCGACTCGTGTAACCGCACCTGACACGCTCCATCGGTCGTCGGTCTGGCGACGGTGTTCGGAGCAGGTGGCGGAACGAGTTCATACGAGGAGGTCAGAGCAGACGGACCTCATGCTGCTGTGGGGTTCGAACGCGCGCGCCGCTCACCCCATCTTCTTCCACCACGTCCTGAAGGGGATCAACGACGGCATGCGGTTGGTGGTGGTGGACCCGCGCAGGACCGAGTCCGCCGAGTGGGGCGACCTGTGGCTCGGTCTCGACGTGGGCTCCGACATCGGGCTGTCGAACACGATCGCGCGCGAGATCATCGCCAACGATCTGCAGCATCACACGTTCATCGAGCACGCCACGCTCGGCTTCGACGAGTACCGGGACTCCGTCATGGACTGGACGCTCGACCGGGGCGAGGAGGTCACCGGCGTCCCGGCCGACGTGATCCGTGAGGTCGCGCACGCGTACGCGAAGGCCGACCGCGCCATGATCTGCTGGACGCTCGGCATCACCGAGCACCACAACGCGGTCGACAACGTGCTGGCGCTGATCAACCTGGCGCTCCTGACGGGCCACGTCGGCGTCTACGGCAGCGGCGTGAACCCGCTGCGCGGTCAGAACAACGTCCAGGGCGGCGGCGACATGGGCGCGATCCCGAACAAGCTCGCCGGCTTCCAGGACATCGAGACCGACCACGAGGCCCGCGCCCGGTTCGAGTCGGCGTGGGGGGTGCCGATCACCCCCAGGTACGGCTGGACCCTCACGCAGATGTTCGAGGCGATGGAGCGGGGAGAGCTGACCGCTGCGTACGTGATCGGCGAGAACCCGGCCACGAGCGAGGCCGATAACCAGCACACCGTGCACCTGCTGGAGGGGCTCGACACGCTGATCGTGCAGGACCTCTTCATGACCCGGACCGCCGAGCTCGCCGACGTGGTGTTTCCCGCCTCGAACGCGGCGTTCGAGGCCGAGGGGACCGTCACCAACAGCGAGCGGCGCGTGCAGCGGGTGCGGGCGGCGCTCACCCCGCCCGGCGACGCGCGCGACGACATCTGGATCATCGCGCAGCTCGCGGCGCGCCTCGGGTTCGACTGGGGCGACGTCACCGCGCACGACGCGTGGGAGGAGGTCCGCGCGCTCAGCCCGATGCACGCCGGGATGTCGTGGCAGCGCCTCGAGGAGCTGGGTGGCCTGCAGTGGCCCTGCCCCGACGAGTCGCATCCCGGCACGCCCTTCCTGCACGCGCGCCTGTGGTCCGACGATCCCGCCGAGCAGGGACCGAAGGCGCCGTTCTCGATCGTGATCGACGAGCCTCCGGTGGACGAGCTCGACGACGAGTTCCCGCTGCGCCTCACGACCGGCCGGCGGCTGGACTCGTACAACACCGGCGTGCAGACCGGCGGCTACACCTCGCCGCTCCGACGGCAGGAGACGATCGACGTCTCGCCTGAGGACGCCGTCCGCATGCGCCTGGAGGAGAACGAGTGCGTGGTGGTGTCCAGCCGCCGAGGCTCGGTCGAGGTCCCGGTGCATCTGGACCCGGCGCTGCGGCCCGGCCTGGTGTTCATGACGTTCCACTTCCCCGACCAGGTGGACACGAACGTGCTGACGATCGAGGCCACCGACCCCAAGTCGGGCACCGCCGAATTCAAGGCCGCGGCCGTTCGCATCGACAAGCTGCCGGCCGGGCGGGAGATCGAGCAGCCGGCCGCCGCGGGCGGCGGCGTGTGACGGAGGTGCGTTGGACCTCCACCTGATGGACGCGGCTCCCTCCGACGAGGAGCGCGCCGCGCTCGAGGAGCTGCTGGGCCCTCCCGAGAGCGGATGGGACGGCGGCGAGCGGGACGCGGCGTCCCACCGGATCGCCCGCGGCGGCCGTGAGGCCCGCGACCGCCGCGACCTGCTGCTGCCGGCGCTGCACGCGTTGCAGGCGCGCGTGGGCTGGATCAGCCCCGGCGGCCTCAACCACGTCGCCGAGCGGCTCACCGTCCCGCCGGCGGAGGCCTACGGCGTCGCCACGTTCTACGCGATGTTCAGCACGGAGCCACGAGCCCGAACCGTGGTGCACGCCTGCGACGACCTCGCGTGCCGGATCGCGGGCGGCCTCCAGGTCTGCGAGGCGCTGGAGGCGAGACTGGGTCCGGCCGGCGGCGCGGACGGCGATGCGACCTGGCTCCCCAGTCCCTGTCTGGGGATGTGCGAGCGTGCGCCGGCCGCGCTGGTCCAGACATCGGGCGCCGGGACGAAGGACATGGCGTACGGACACGTCGGGGTCCATCAGGTGGAACACCTCGTGGCCGACACGCTCGCCGGCATGGAGTTCACGCGGCCGACCGATCCGCTGGCGCAGTCCGCCCCGCAGACGTGGGACGCGCCCGGCCGCGAGGGCCTGCGCCTGCTGCGGCGCGTGGGCGTCGTCGATCCGTCGTCGATCGACGACTACCGGGCGCACGGCGGCTTCGAGGGGATGCGGCGAGCGCTCGGGATCGGCCCGGAGGCCACGATCGCGGAGGTCACGGAGGCGAAGCTCATGGGCCGCGGCGGCGCCGCGTTCCCCACGGGGGTGAAGTGGAAGGCCGTCGCCGAGCAGCCGGTCCACCCTCACTACTTCATCTGCAACGCCGACGAGTCCGAGCCCGGCACGTTCAAGGATCGCGTGGTGATGGAGCACGACCCCTTCGCGGTCGTCGAATCGCTCGCCATCGCCGGCATCACCACCGGGTGCGAGCGCGGCTATCTCTACGTGCGGGGCGAGTACCCGCTCGCGACCGAGCGGATGGAGCACGCGATCTCGGAGGCACGCCGCCACGGATTCCTGGGCGCGGACGTGATGGGCCACGGGGTGGCGTTCGACATCGAGGTGCGGCGCGGCGCCGGAGCCTACATCTGCGGCGAGGAGACCGCCCTGTTCAACTCGGTCGAGGGCAGGCGCGGCGAGCCGCGCAACAAGCCGCCCTTCCCCGTGCAGCGTGGCCTCTTCGGCCGACCCACCGGGATCAACAACGTGGAGACCCTGATCAACGTGCTGGAGATCATGCGGATCGGCGGCCGGGCGTACGCTGCGATCGGCACGGAGGGGTCGACCGGCCCGCGGCTGCTCTGCCTCTCCGGGGCGGTGATGCGACCCGGCGTGTACGAGGCGGAGCACGGCATCACGCTGCGCGAGGCGATCGAGATGGCCGCGGGCGTGGAGGGCGAGCTGAAGGCCGTCCTGCTGGGAGGCGCGGCCGGCGGCTTCGTGGGTCCCGACCGCCTCGACGTCCCGTTGACGTTCGAGGACGCCCGGGCCGGCGGGTACACGCTGGGCTCCGGCGTCGTGATGGTCCTGAACGGCACGATGGACCTCGTAGATCAGTGCCTGCGGATCGCGCGCTTCTTCCGGGACGAATCGTGTGGTCAGTGCGTTCCGTGTCGGGTGGGCACGGTCCGCCAGGAGGAGGCGCTGCTCCGGCTGGCGAGTGGACGGACGATCGGCACCCGAGAGCAGGAGTTCGGTCTGCTCGAGGAGGTCGCCCAGGTGATGCGGGACGCCTCGATCTGCGGGCTCGGGCAGACGGCGGCCAACGCCGTGCAGTCGGCGATCGCGAGCCTCCAGGTCTTTGGGGGTGGTGTGTTCGGCGGCGACGGCGGCGATACGGTATCCGGGCAGGACGTGCCGACCCCGACCGAGGAACAGGAGTCCTAGATGTCCCAGCCGGTGCCGCTCGCGCCGCCGCGGAAGCTGATCGACCTCGAGATCGACGGCGCGACGGTCCGCGTTCCCGAGGGGGACACGATCCTGGACGCCTGCCGCGCCGAGGGCGTGGACACACCCACGCTCTGCTACGCGGACAACCTCACCCCGCAGAACGCCTGCCGCGTCTGCGTGGTCGAGGTCGAGGGGGCCCGGACACTCGTGCCCGCGTGCAGCCGCGCCGCCGAGGCGGGCATGAAGGTGCGCACCGACACCGAGCGCGTCGCGCACTCCCGCCGTCTCGTGATGGAGCTCCTCGCTTCGAGCGTGGAGATGGACCTCACGTCGTCCGACGTGCACCGGTGGATGGACGAGTACGGCGCGAGTCCGGAACGCTTCGGCGCCGTGATGCCGGACCTTCCCGCCGGCGACCGGGATGCCCGCGACCCGGGTCACCATCACCTGCCCGAGGACCCCTCCGTGGCCGAGGCCGTGTACCAGCCGGTCAAGATCGACAACGAGCTGTACGTGCGGGACTACTCGCGCTGCATCCTCTGCTACAAGTGCGTGGAGGCGTGCGGCGTCGACGCGCAGAACACGTTCGCGATCGCCGTCGCCGGCCGTGGCTTCGACGCGCGCATCTCCACGGAGTACGCGGTGGGCCTGGACGAGAGCGCGTGCGTGTACTGCGGCAACTGCATCGGGGTGTGTCCCACCGGCGCGCTGATGTTCACCTCCGAGCACGAGCGGCGCGAGGCCGGCACGTGGCACGAGGAGGAGCAGACCGTCACGAACACGATCTGCCCCTACTGCGGCGTCGGGTGCGAGCTCGAGCTCCACGTGCAGGACAACGAGATCGTCAAGGTGACGTCGCCGGTCGACCACTCCGTCACCAACGGACACCTGTGCGTGAAGGGCCGGTTCGGCTTCCAGTACGTGCAGAACCGCCCGCCCCGCCGCGGAGATCGCGACGGTGGAGCCCGGTCCCGGGAGCGCTGACCTGGCCCGGATCGCCCCGGGGGCCACGGGGATCGTGCTCGCCGGCGGCCGCTCGACACGCTTCGGCTCCGACAAGCTCGCCGTCGAGGTGGACGGCGTCCCGCTCCTGCACCACCCCGTCCTGCGCCTCGCGGAGGTCTGTCGCGAGGTGCTCGTCGTCGTGGCCCCCGGAGGGCAGGAGCCCGTGCTCCCCATGGCCATCGCCACGCGCGTCGTGCACGACGCCACCGAGGGCGAGGGACCGCTCGCCGGCGTGCTGGCCGGCCTGATGGAGTCGGTGACCGACTGGGCGCTCGTTGCCGGCGGGGACATGCCGGACCTGCGCACGTCCGTCCTCCTGGAGATGCTGCGGGTGGCCGGCGAGAGCGGCGCCGACGCCGTCGCGCTGCAGGACGTGGACCGGTTCCGGCCGTTGCCGCTGGTGCTGCGGTCCGCCCCGGCGCGCGAGGCCGCCCACGCCCTGCTGCACTCGGGGGAGCGGCGCCTGCGAGCGCTGCCGGACGCGCTGCGCACGGCGGTGCTCGACGAGCCCACGTGGACGGCCCTCGATCCGGACCGGGCCACGTTGCGCGACGTCGACGAGCCCGGCGACCTCAACCGGGAGGCATGACCGAACGGCCGGTCACACCGGAGGCGGACCTGGAGTAGGCTCCGGGGCGAAGAGCGGGGCCGGCGTGCTCGCCCCCCGCGCATCAGACCCAACTCCTCGAAAGGATCTCCGCATGACGAAGCGACGCGTCCTCATCATGGGAGCCGCCGGTCGCGACTTCCACAACTTCAACACGGTGTTCCGCGACGATCCCTCGACCGAGGTCGTGGCGTTCACCGCCACGCAGATCCCCTACATCGACGACCGGAGGTACCCGGCCTCGCTCGCTGGGTCCAGCTACCCCGAGGGCATCCAGATCCACGACGAGTCCGAGCTGACCCGCCTGATCGGTGAGCTGCAGGTCGACGACGTGGTGTTCGCCTACTCCGACGTGCAGCACGAGTACGTGATGAGCAAGGGCTCGGAGGTGATGGCCGCGGGCGCCAACTTCGTGCTGCTGGGGCCGGACGCCACGATGCTCGACGCGGCCGTCCCGGTCGTCGCCGTGACGGCCGTGCGCACGGGTGTCGGCAAGAGCCAGACGACGCGCGCGATCGCCGGCGCCCTCAAGGAGGCGGGCAAGCGCGTCGTGGCCGTGCGCCATCCCATGCCCTACGGCGACCTCGAGGCCCAGCGCGTGCAGCGGTACGAGACCCTCGACGACCTCGACCGGTACGACTGCACGATCGAGGAACGCGAGGAGTACGAGCCCCACATCACGAGCGGCACGATCATCTACGCGGGCGTCGACTACGGCGACATCCTGCGTCGGGCACAGGACGAGGCGGACGTACTGCTCTGGGACGGCGGCAACAACGACCTGCCGTTCTACCGGCCGACCGTGCACATCGCGTTGGTGGATCCGCTGCGTGCCGGGCACGAGCTCCGCTACCACCCCGGCGAGACCAACCTGCGGATGGCCGACGTGGTGATCGTGAACAAGATGGACTCCGCCGAGGCCGACCAGGTCGCGCAGCTCGACGCCACGATCGCGAGGGTGAACCCCGGCGCCACGGTGGTCCACGCCAACAGCCGGGTCACCGTGGACGACGGGGAGTCGCTGCAGGGCAAGCGGGTCCTCGTCGTGGAGGACGGTCCGACACTCACGCACGGTGAGATGAAGATCGGCGCCGGCGTCGTGGCGGCCCGTCGGGGCGGCGCCGAGATCGTCGACCCGCGCCCGTGGGCGGTCGGCACGATCGAGGAGACGTTCCGCAGGTACGACGTGGGACCGGTGCTGCCGGCCATGGGGTACAGCGAGGGGCAGCTCGCCGAGATGGAGAAGATCATCGATGCCGCGGACGTGGACCTCGTCGTGATCGGCACCCCGATCGATCTGCGCCGGGTGATCGACATCCGCAAGCCGGCCGTGCGCGTCCGCTACGACCTCGAGGTGATCGAGGGGGAGCCGACCCTCATGGACATCCTGCAGCCGGTCCGGTAGCGGCGGGCGGGAGCGGGTCCCTCGGATGGTGGACCGTGTCGTCGTGGCGCTGGGGGGCAACGCGCTGCTGCGCCGCGGTGCCGAGGACACGTTCGAGGAGATGTACCGCTCGGCGCGCTCGGCGGCCGAGCAGGTCGCCGACATCGCGACCGCCGGGTGGGAGGTCGTCCTCACCCACGGCAACGGTCCACAGGTCGGACGGATCCTGCTGCAGCAGGAGGCCGCCCGTGAGGTGGTGCACCCGATGCCGCTGGATGTCTGCGGTGCCCTCAGCCAGGGCCTGATCGGCTACCTCCTGCAGGTGACGATCGGCGACGTCTTCTTCGAGCGCGGGATGGAGCGCCCGGTCTGCACGGTCCTGACGCTCACCCGCGTGCGACCGGACGACCCGGCCTTCCGCGAGCCCACGAAGTTCGTGGGCCCCTTCTACGAGGAGGACGAGGCCAGGCAGCTCGAGAGCGCGCGCGGCTACACGATGAAGGCCGATCCGCACGGCGGGTGGCGGCGGGTCGTGCCGAGTCCCACGCCGTACTCGATCGTCGAGACGCCGATCGTGACGCAGCTGATCGCCGACGGTGCGATCGTGATCGCCGCGGGAGGTGGCGGGATCCCCGTGATCGAGGACGGTCCTCGCCTGATCGGCAAGGAGGGCGTGGTGGACAAGGACCTCGCCGCCGCGATCCTCGCGCACGAGGTCGGCGCGCAGGTGCTGCTGGTGCTCACCGACGTGAAGAAGGTGCAGCGGGGATACGGATCTCTGATGCCCGAGGACATCGACGAGATGACCGTCACCGAGGCCACGGCGCTGCTGAAGCGGGGCGAGTTCGGGGCCGGCTCGATGGATCCGAAGGTTCGGGCGGCCCTCAACTTCCTGCGAGCGGGCGGCGAGCGAGCGGTGATCGCCGATCTCGAGGACGCGCCGGCGGCGCTCGGCGGCTCGGCCGGCACGTCGATCGTCGCGGGGTAGTCTCCGCGCGTGCGTCTGACGGTCGTGACCTACAACGTCCGCGGGTTCCGCGACGGGATGGAGCGAGTCACCGAGGTGGTGGAGCGGCTCGCCCCCGACATCGTCCTCCTCCAGGAGTCAGGCTCACGGCGGGCGCTGCGGCGGTTCGCGGCCGGCCTCGGGATGGACGTGGCCGGCGATCCATGGTCGCCGTTCCGTCGACGGGTGAAGGACGCCGTGCTCGTGCGCCCGCCCTGGCGGATCGTGGCGTCACGCCAGCACCGGTTCGAGCGGTCGGCGCGGTTCTACCCGCGCGGGGCACTGGTGGCGCAGGTGGGCCGGGCCGGTCGCCGGGTCTGGGCCGTCTCGATCCATCTCGGCCTGACGCCCGTCGAGCGCAACGCCCACGTGCACGAGCTCACGGATCTGTGTGCGGGCCTCGCCGGCGGCCCCGTGGTGATCGGCGGCGATCTCAACGCGACGCCCGACGAGCGGGCCGTTCGATGGCTCGCCGACCGGTACTGGGACGCCTGGGCCACCGTCTCCGGAGGTGGGGGCGGGGAGACGTTCCCGGCCGCGGAGCCGACCGCACGCATCGATTTCCTGTTCGCCTCGGCGGGGTTGCGCGTGATCTCGTCGCGGGTGCCTCCTCGGGCGGAGGAGGCCTCGGATCACCTGCCGGTGATGGCGGAGCTGGAGGTGGAGGACTGATCGCGGGCTACGGTCGCGTGCGCGACCCGCGCCCCGGGTTGCGCACGAGCTGGAGCGCGACGTAGCCGGCGAACGCCGAGACGACGAGCACGAGGAAGCCGAGCAGACCGGCGAAGAACCACTCGAGGAATCCCTGGATCGCCACGATCGCCACCCGTCCATGCTACCCAAGGGGCCGGCCAGGCACGGGGCGGCCCGCGGTGGGCCGTGGGCACGCTCCGGGTTGCGCCGGGGAGGAGCCGCTATGCTGGCCCACCATGGAGAAGACGCCCAAGGACGACCCGAAGCCGGAGGAGCGCCGAGGAGCGCCCGAGGAGGGCGAGTCGTACGAGGACAGCTGGTACCAGGTCCTCAAGCGGCGCCGCACCGAGGAACCCCCGGCCGACGAGAAGCAGACCGAGGAGTAGCCCCGGCGCCTCATGCGCATCGGGGTGCTCACCGGTGGCGGGGACTGTCCCGGCCTGAACGCCGTGATCCGGGCGGTGGTTCGGTCCGCGGCGGGCGTCCACGGTCACGAGGTCGTCGGCTTCCGCGATGGCTGGCTCGGCGTGGTGGCCGACGACGCACTGCCGCTCCCTGTGGAAGCCGTCACCGGCATCCTGCACCGGGGCGGCACGATCCTGGGCTCCTCCGGCACGGACCCGCTGCGGGTCGATGACGGCCTCGAGCGCGTCCGGGCGGCCGTCGCCGGCCACCGGCTGGACGGCATCGTGGCGATCGGCGGGGAGGGCACGCTCGGGGGGGCCGCCAAGCTCACGGACGAGGGCGTGCCGGTGATCGGCGTGCCGAAGACGATCGACAACGACCTCGCCGGCAACGACTTCACGGTGGGATTCCACACCGCCGTGCAGGTCGCCACGGACGCGATCGACCGGCTGCACTCGACGGCGGAGAGCCACGACCGCGTGATCGTCGTGGAGGTCATGGGCCGGCATGCGGGGTGGATCGCGTTGTACGCGGGCGTGGCCGGCGGCGCGGACGTGATCCTGATCCCCGAACATCCCTTCGACCTCGAGGAGGTGTGCCGACACCTCCGTCACCGCCACATGTCCCGCAGCTCGTTCTCGATCGTCGTGGTGGCCGAGGGGGCGTTGCCGGCAGAAGGGAGCGGCTTCGAGCTGCCGCCGTGGGAGCTCGACGAGAACGGGTACCCGCGGGTCGGCGGGGTGGCGAACCTGCTGGCGCCCGAGATCGCCAGGCGGACCGGCTACGAGACCCGCGTGACGATCCTCGGCCACGTCCAGCGGGGCGGCTCGCCCGTCGCGTTCGACCGGATCCTCGCCACACGGCTCGGCCTGGCAGCCGTCGATCTCGCGAGCGCCGGAGGATGGGGACGCATGGTGGCGCTCGCGGGGGAGGAGATCATCGACATCCCGCTCGGCGCGGCCGTCGCCGCCCGCAAGGGCGTCCCGCCCCACCTGTACCGCGCCGCCGAGGTCTTCTTCGGCTGACGCGGACGGTCGTGTGGGCCGCCCGGCTAGACTCGACACATGAGCGCGTTCCGGGTGGACCTGCGATCGGACACGGTCACCGCGCCATCGCCGGCCATGCGCCGCGCGATGGCGGACGCCGAGGTCGGCGACGACTGGTACGGAGACGATCCCACGGTGAATCGCCTGCAGGAGCGGGCGGCCGAGCTCACCGGCCACGAGGCGGCCCTGTACGTCCCCACGGGCACCATGGCCAACCAGATCGGGGTCCGCCTGCACGTGACGGGCGGGGGCCACCTCGTCGCGGCCGCCGAGGGGGCGCACGTCGCCTCGACGGAGGTCATGACCTCGGCCGTGCTGTCGGGGATCGCCTACCGAACGGGACCGGGCTCCGAGCGCGGATGGATGACGGCGGATCTTGCGCGCTCGCTCCTGGAGCCCGACAGCTACTACGACGTGGAGATCGTCGATCTGCTGGAGGCCGAGAACACCGTCGGTCACGCGGGTGGGACGGTGCTCCCGGTCGACGAGTTGCGCGCGATCCGCAAGGTCGCCGACGAGGCGGGCGTGCCGCTGCATCTCGACGGCGCCCGGATCTTCAACGCCGCCGCCGCCGCCGGTGTGGACGCGTCGGAATGGACGCGGGAGGCCACCACCACCATGTTCTGCGTCTCCAAGGGCCTCGGCGCGCCGATCGGGTCGCTCCTGTGCGGGCCGGCCGAGGCGATCCGGGAGGCCCGGCGGCTGAAGATCCTGTTCGGGGGGGCGTGGCGGCAGGCAGGCATCATGGCGGCGGCCGGCCTCCTGGCGCTCGAGGAGGGACCGGGACGCCTCCACGAGGACCACGCCCGCGCGCGCCGGCTCGCCGAGGGGCTCGCGGAGATCATCCCGGGCTCCGTCGACCTCGGGCAGGTCGAGACGAACATGGTCTACGTGGACACGGAGGCGGCCGGACTTGGTGTCCTCGACGCCATCGAGCGGCTGCGGGTCCTTGGGGTGGGCGCCACCCACTCGGCCGGCAAGGTCCGGCTCGTGACCCACCTCGACGTCGACGACGAGGGCGTCGGCGCGGCGCTGGACGCGTGGCGATCGGTGGCGGACGGCGGTGCGGCGAGGGAGGCGTGATGGGCCTGTTCACCAAGGAGTACCCGGAGGAGATCGCCGCAAGGATCCCGCCCGGCCAGCGGCTCGTGAAGACCTGGCCGGTCCTGCACTACGGCCCGATCCCGTCGTTCGACGGCACGACCTGGGACCTCGAGGTCTCCGGCGAGGTGGAGCATCCGTTCACGCTCACGTACCAGGAACTTCGCGCTATGCAGGACGTGACGATCTCCGCCGACATGCACTGCGTGACCGGGTGGACGACCCTCGACAACGCATGGGAGGGCGTGAGCCTCCGGGCCCTGATGGAGCGCGCAGCGCCCACGGACGCGGCGAAGTGGGTGATCGCGCAGTGCGCGTACGGCTACACCTCGGACCTGTCGCTCGAGGCAATGAGCGACGACGACGTCCTGGTGGCGTGGCGCAACCGCGGCGAGGACCTCACCGAGGAGCACGGGTGGCCGCTGCGACTCGTCGTGCCGAAGCGGTACGCCTGGAAGAGCGCGAAGTGGCTGACCGGCCTGAAGTTCTCGAAGCACAACACGCGCGGCTTCTGGGAGGTGCGTGGGTACCACATCCACGCCGAGCCCTTCGCCGAGGAGCGGTACAGCTACCAGGAGGGCCCGCGGGCCGAGCTCGAGCCGTAGGGATCAGGAACCGCCCGGGGCCCACGACCGCAGCTTCGCGATGTCCTCGCGGTGACGGTCGGCGTCGGCCGGCGTCTCGAGGATCAGCGGGACGGACGTGAGGACCAGCTGCCCGAGGATGGCGCGCCACCCGGTCTCGCCGATGAAGCCGTCGCCGATGTTCTCGTGGCGGTCGCGGCGCTCGCCGCGCTCGAACTTCGAGTCGTTCGCGTGGATCAGCGCGAGCCGCTGGGAGAGGCCCTGGGCGTCGAGCTCGTCGACGAGCGCCGCGGCGCCCTCGGGCGTGTCCAGGGCGATCCCGGCCGCGAAGAGGTGGCAGGTGTCCAGGACCAGGCCGAGCGCGTCGACGCCGGCGGCGTCGAAGAGACGGGCGGCCTCAGGCAGCAGCGATGCGACCGCCCCGCTCGTTCCGGCCATCAGCTCCACGGCGACGCGGACCGTCTCCGCCTCGCCAGCGGCGATCCGCAGCGTCTCGGCGGCGCGCGCGAGGGCCTCGGCGGGCTCGCCCGGGCCGCCGGCGCCGGCGTGGAGGACCAGGATCGCGACCCCCAAGCGATCGCACGTTTGCGCGGAGGCGGTCGCGAGCGCACGGGACTTCTGCAGGAACTCCGGGTTCGGCGAGGCGATGTTCACGAGATACGGCGCGTGCGCGACGACGGGCCCGAGCCCGGACGCCTCCCACGAGGCGCGGAAGGCGGCGGCGTCCTCCTCGCTCACGCGTGGCGCCGCCCACGCGCGGGCGTTCGAGATGAACAGCTGCGCGCAGTCGGCGCCGCGTTCCTCGGTCCCCTCGAGGGCGCCGTGGATGCCCACGCGCCCCTGCCGTCGCAGGTGGGCGCCGATCCTCACGCCACGAAGATCGTGATCGTGTCGCCCGGCCGCACCGTGGTGCCGGGGTCGGGCGTCTGGCCCACCACGCGGCCGGCCACGCCGCCGGGCACGTCGGAGACCCGGCCCACCAGCCCGTCGGCCTCGATCTGCGCGAGCGCCGCCTCCCGCGTCAGCCCGATGTAGGTCGCGACGGGGAACGACCTCGGGCCCTTGGACACAACGAGCGTCACCGTGCTCTCGTACGGGCGGGTGACGTTCGCGCCCGGCTCCTGCGAGATCACCTGGTCGAGCGGGATCCGGTCGGAGAACTCCCGCACGACCGTGACCCGGAATCCCTCCGCCTGCAGCGCCGCCGTGGCGTCGGCGACGTCGTTGCTGACGACGTTGGGCACGGGCCGCGGCGGGGGGCCGGTGCTGACGATCAGCGTGATCGCGCTCTGCTCGAGCGCGGTGCCACCAAAGGCCGGCTTCGTGTCGATCACCCGGCCCTTCGGGACGTCCTCGCTGGCATCGCGCTTGATGTCGCCGACGCGGAAGCGCGCGTCGACGAGGGCACGCCTCGCCTGGGCGAGGGTTGACCCGGACACGTTCGGCACCTCCAGCGGCTCCGCGCCCAGGGACGGGAACAGCGTCACGACGGCGCCCTCCTCGAGCTCCGTGCCGGGCGCCGGCTGCACGCGGAGCACGTCGCCGGAGCGGACCTGCAGGTCGTACTGCCCCTTCCCGATCCGCACCACGAATCCGTCCGCCTCGAGCTGCGCCCGCGCCTCCTCGACGGACGTGCGTTGGAAGGCGGGCACCGCCGTGCGGTGGGGCACGACGTACGTCCAGGCGCCCCAGACCGCGGCGACCAGGCCTGCCAGCACCAGCACCGTGAGCAGGAACCGGCGGAGGCGCCGCCGCCGTCCGCGCTCGGCACGGATCGTGACGGTGGTCGTGTCGGCCGCCGATCCGTCCCCGTCCGGCGCGGCCGGCAGGGTCACCACGGGCGTCGCCTCGGCCACCAGCTGCTCCAGTGACCGGGCCGGCGGCAGCTCGCGGGCGATCGACTCCAGGTCGCGCCGCATCTCCGCAGCCGACTCGGGCCGCAGCTCGCGGTCGCGCTCGGTGGCGCTGATCACGAACGCGTCCACGTCCGCCGGGATGTCGCCGTCCAGCGCACTCGGCCGCGGCACCCGGTCCGACAGGTGCTTGTACGCGATCGCCATGGCCGTCTCCCCCGTGAAGGGGAGCCGCCCGGTGAGGAGCTCGAAGGCGACGATGCCGAGGGAGTACAGGTCGCTGCGGGGGTCGGCCGGCTCGCCGCGGATCTGCTCCGGAGCCAGGTACTGCACCGTGCCGGTCACGGTACCGGCCTGCGTCTGCCGGCCGTCCGCGTACGCCCGTGCGAGGCCGAAGTCCGCCACCTTCACGACGCCGTCGGTCGTGACGAGGATGTTCTCGGGCTTCACGTCGCGGTGGACGAGTCCGCGTCGGTGCGCGTGGTCGAGGGCGACGAGCGTCTGCCGCAGGACGTCGGCCGCCTGTGCGGGCTCGAGCCGGCCCTGCGTGTTCAGCAGGTCGCGGACCGCCCGGCCCCGGACGTACTCCATCACCATGTAGTAGATGCCGTCGACGGCACCCCAGTCGTGCACGTTCACGATGTTCGGATGGCTGATCCCGGCGGCGGCCCGGGCCTCGCGGCGGAACCGCTCCACGAACCCGGCGTCGCCGGCGAGGGAGCGGTGCAGCACCTTGATCGCGACCTCGCGGTCGAGGACGGCGTCCCGCGCGCGGAACACCTCGCCCATGCCCCCGGCGGCGATCCGTTCGAGGATGTGGTAGCGGCCGTCGAGCGTGGTGAGGCGCAGGCCTCCGTCCGCGGCGGTCCCCGCGGCGTGCTGCGTCATACTCTTGGACGTGGCGGTACCTCCCGTCGGGGAAGCGCGGTCGCAGGCAGCCCCAAGCACGCGGCCCGCACGCGCGGCCGGCCCCTATCCTACGGTCGATGGAGGCTCGGATGGCTGAAGGACCGCTGGTTCGTGAGCAGGACCTGAGCACGGAGCTCGACCGGATCGAGGGGGCCGTCGCCGACGGAGCCACCGACCTCGGCGAGCTCGGGTTCTGGCGCCTCGTGAAGCGCGTGAAGCTCAGCCCGGCCGCGGTGCAGCGCTACGGCGACCAGATCGGCCGCATCGACGCCGCGGCGTTCCGTCGTGGGGTCCCGCGCAGGTATCCGGTTTGGCTGGGCAACCTGGTGCTGGCCGTCGGTGTGCTGGCCGGGATCGGGGCGGTGGCGATTGCGGTCGCGGTCTCGTCGGAGGTGCTGAAGGGCCTCGCGCTGGTCGCGGCCGGCGGCATCTGGGCCGTGTCGTTGCACTGTCTGGCGCACTGGGTGGTCGGCCGGCTGTCGGGCATCCGGTTCTCCGACTACTTCATCGGGGGGCCGCCCCCGCCGCGGCCCGGCCTGAAGACGGACTACGCGAGCTACCTCCGGGCGCCGGCGGAGCGTCGCGCCCGGATGCACGCCAGCGGCGCCATCGCCACCAAGGTGGCCCCGTTCCTGCCCCTGTTCTTCTGGGCGGCGGCGGACGCGCCGGTCTGGAGCGCGGTCGTCCTGCTCGCGATCGGGGCGGTGCAGATCGTCACCGACATCCTGTTCAGCGTGCGCTCCGGCGACTGGAAGAAGGTGCTTCGCGAACGCGCGATCGCGCGGGAGGTCGCCGCGCTCGACGACTGAGATCGCCGCCTATACTCCGCTGCGAACGACCGGGGAGCTCGGGACCCACCGGGCTGAGAGGCCGGCTCCGAGGCCGGCGACCCGACCACCTGATCCGGGTAATGCCGGCGGAGGGAGCGCCATGGTCCTCGATCCAGCCACGCTGAGCGTCTACGTCCTGACGTCCGGGGACTTCTCGGGCCGCGACCACGAGGACGTCGCGCAGGCGGCGATCGAGGGCGGGGCGACGGCCGTGCAGCTTCGCGCTCCCGAGCTCTCGGATCAGGAGCTGCTGCCCGTCGCGCTCCGCCTGGCGGCCCGTTGCCGCCGTGCCGCCGTGCTGTTCGTTGTGAACGACCGCCTCGAGGTGGCGCATGCGTGCGGCGCCGACGGCGTGCACGTTGGACAGGACGCCCGGGCCTCGGACGTCCGCGGCCGGTTGGGCGCCGGGCGGATCCTGGGCGTGAGCGTCCAGAACGCGGACCAGGCGAGAGCCGCGGAGACGGCCGGCGCCGACTACCTGGGCGTCACCGTGTGGCCCTCGGCCACGAAGCCCGATGCGACCGCTCGGGGCCTCGACGGCCTTCGCGAGGTCGCCGCCGCCGTGTCGGTGCCGGTGGTCGGCATCGGCGGGATCGACCCGCTCAATGCGCCCGAGGTCCTCGCGGCCGGCGCCGCGGGCGTCGCCGTGATCTCCGCGGTGGCGGCGGCGCCGGAGCCGGCCACGGTCGTGCGCGATCTGCGCCGGACCGTCGACGCGGTCCGCACGATCGAGGCGGCCCGGCGTGGGTGAGCAGCGGACCGGGAAGGCCACCGCCGAGCTGTTCGAGCAGGTGATCCTGCGTCGGCTCGGGGCGGCCGACCCCGACATCCTCGAGGGTCCTCGGCACGGCGTCGACGTCGGCGTCGTCCGGATCGCCGACGGCCTGGCCATGGCGCTCACGGCCGATCCGGTCTTCGTGGTGCCGGCCTACGGGTGGGAGCGCGCGGCCTGGTTCGCCGTGCACATCCTCGCCTCCGACGCGGCGACGAGCGGCCTGCCGCTGCGGTGGATGTCCGTGGACCTGAACCTGCCGCCCGAGCTCTCCGACGAGGACCTCGCCGCGCTGTGGACCGCGTTCAGCGCGACCTGCGACAACCTCGGGATCGCGATCGTGACGGGTCACACGGGACGCTACGACGGATGCGCGTGGCCCATGGTCGGCGGTGCCACGTGCATGGCCGTCGGTCCGGCCGACGCGTTCGTGACGCCCACGATGGCCCGCCCGGGCGACCTCGTGGTCGTGACGAAGGGCGCCGCGATCGAGGCGACGGCGTTGTTCGCGGCCACGTTCCCCGATCGGCTGACCGCGGCGGTGGGGGCGGACACGGTACGCGCGGCCGACGCGCTGTTCGAACGGATGACCGTGGTGCCCGAGGCTCGCGTGGCCGCCGCGTTCGGGCTGCGCGAGGCCGGCGTCACCTCCATGCACGACGCCACCGAGGGGGGCGTGCTGGGCGGCCTGCTCGAGGTGGCCCAGGCCTCCGGTGTCGGGATGCGGGTCGACCAGGACGCGATCCCCGTGCGCCCCGAGGTCCGCGCGGTCTGCGACCACGTGGGGATCGACCCCTACGTCTCGATCAGTGAGGGCACGCTCATCGCGACGGTGGTCGCGGCGCGGGCCGAGCCCTTCGTGCGGGCGCTGGCGGACGCGGGCGTCGACGGGGCCGTCGTCGGCGAGGTGACCCCGATGGAGTCGGGCCGTCTCGTCACCCGCGGCGGGTCCGATCGTCCCCTCGACCACCCCGGGCTCGACCCGTTCTGGGGCGCGTTCGGTGCGTGGGTGGCCGACGCGGCCGACGGTGCGTAGGGATCCCACCGCCCTCGGGATACATCTCTGGGCGGCCTGGGCGGGCGTCGCGGGGCCGGTCGGCTTCCTGGGCGTCGCGTTCCTGCTGTCGGCGCTCCGCCACGACGTGATCGAGACGGCGGGGTGGGTGAGCTGGCCGAGCAGCATGGCGTTGGGCGGGGCCGCGGGGATCCCCATGATCGCCGCGTTCTGCTGGCTCGCCGCCTCGTACACGGTCTTCGCGATGGGTGCGCTGCGGCCGGCCCTCGTGCACCGCGCGGCGTGGACGGGCTTCCTGGGGATCGCCCTCGGCGACCTGCTCCTGGCGTTCCCGACGGACGCACCGGGTCGTGGCACGACCTGGCACGGGACCCTGCACCTGGCGGGCATCCTGGTGGTCACGCTCGCGACCCTCGTGGCGGCGGCCGGCGTGACGATCGCGACGGCGGGGCGCCCGGCGTGGCGCGCGTGGCGGATGACGCTGCCCGTTCCGTTCGCCGCCGCGGCCATCGGCGCCGCCAGCGGCTTCGACACCGGATGGGGCAAGGTGATCTACGTCGTGGGGATCACGCTGCCGGCGGCCGTGGTCGGCGCATGCCTGCTGCGGGAGGTTCCGGCGGTCACCGCAACCAGGTCTGGATGATGACCTTCGAGAAGCTCCAGCCGTACTTCAGGGACTTCGGCTTCTTCGACTTGCCGCCGGCCCGCGCGAGGATCGTGATCGGGACCTCGGTGATCCGAGCGCGGTGGCGCAGCGCCTCGATCAGGATCTCGCTCGTCCAGAACTGGTCCTGCTCGAGGACGAGGTCCCGCAGCAGATCGGCCCGCGCGGCCCGGTAACCGCTGGAGATGTCGGTGACGCGCCGGCCGGTGAGGATCGTCACCAGCCAGGAGAAGAAGTGCACCCCGAGGTGGCGGATCGTGGATTCCTTCTCGAAGTCACCCAGGAGGCGCGAGCCGTTCACGTAGTCCGCCTCGCCCCGCACGATGGGGCCGATCACGATGGGCAGCTCCTCGGCCAGGTGCTGCCCGTCGGCGTCGAGCGTCACGACGACCTCGGCGTCGAGCTGCAGGGCGATCTCGTAGCCCACCCGCAGAGCCAGGCCGCCTCCGCGGCGGATCGGCAGCTCGGCCACCAGCGCGCCCGCCTCGCGGGCCACCTGGGCCGTGCGATCGCTGGAGCCATCGCTCACCACGAGCGGGACGACGTGCAGCCCCTCCACCATGTGCGGGATCGACTTGATCACCGCGGCGACGTTCTCCGCCTCGTTGTAGGCCGGCGAGACCGTGACGAGGCGGGGACCGGGGGGCAGCGAGGCCGCCCGGTCCCAGTCGAAGCGCTCCTGGCCGAGCGCCTCGATCAGCAGGCGGATGCTGCGCTCGTTCGTGTCCGCCGACGACTGCAGGCGCAGGTTGAGCGCGAATAGGATCACGACGGCGACCACCAGGACGAACACCAGCCGGTTGCGGGCCTCCGCGTCGGTCCGGTTCACCGGTGGCTGGAAGTTGAAGGTGCGGAAGACGGGGTTGAACAGCGAGGGCGACACGGCGAGCGCGATCACGGTGATGCAGAGCAGGCACGAGATGATCAGGTTGAGCCGGCTCACCTCTCGCCGGGTGTAGCGCCGGATCTGGAAGAGGAAGAACGCGAACGCCGCGATCCCGCCGATGATCCGCAGCGTCGGCATGGCTACACGGGTGCGTTCGTGTCCGGAGCGGTCGTGTCGGCGGCGGCCATGTCGGGCTCGGGTGGCCTCCAGCGGTCGCGGGGCAGGATGTGGTCGGTGATCACCCGGTCGCGGTGCCGCTGGATCGAGGCGAACATCGACTCGATCAGGGTCTCTGACAATAGGTGCGGCTTGAGGCCGAGGTCCAACAGCTTCGTGTGCGTGGCGCGGTAGTGGTGCTCCTCCCGCTCCACGCGGGGGTTCTCCAGATGGTCGACGGCGACCTCGAGCCCGACCTCTGCGCCGGCGGCCCGCACGTGCTCGGCCAGCTGCGTCACGCTGAACTGCTCCGTGAACTGGTTGTAGACGCGCATCTCGCCGCGATCCGCAGGATGCATCACCGCGAGCTCGACGCACTGGAGCGTGTCCACGATGTTGAGGTAGCCACGCGTCTGACCGCCCTTGCCGTACACGGTGAGCGGATGGCCGATCACCGCCTGCAGGCAGAACCGGTTCAGCGCGGTGCCGAAGACGTCGTCGTAGTCGAACCGCGTGGCGAGGCGGGGATCGAGCATCGTCTCCTCCGTCTCGATCCCGTACACGACGCCCTGGTTCAGGTCGGTGGCTCGGAGCCCCCGGATCCGGCACGCGAAGTGGATGTTGTGGGAGTCGTGCACCTTCGACAGGTGGTAGAAGCTGCCGGGCAGCTTGGGGAAGGGCAGGGTGTCCGAGCGCCCCTTGTGGTGGATCTCGATGTACCCCTCCTCGATGTCGATCTCCGGCGTCCCGTACTCGCCCATCGTCCCGAGCTTCACGAGATGGGCGTCGGGGGCGAAGGACTCCATCGCGAAGATCACGTTCAGCGTGCCCACGACGTTGTTGGTCTGCGTGAAGATCGCGTGCTCGCGATCCTTCATGGAGTACGGGGCGCTGGGCATCTCCCCGTAGTGGACGACGGCCTCGGGCCGGAACGCACCGAAGACCGCCTCGCAGACCGCCCAGTCGGTGAGGTCCCCCTCGGTGACGCCGATCTCCTGCCCGGTGATCTCACGCCAGGCGGCCGCGCGCTCGGGCAGTCCCGAGGCGATCGGCGTGAGCGTGTCCGTGCCGGCCTCCCGGTGCGCGGTGCGGCGAAGATAGTTGTCCACCACGTGGACCTCGTGGCCGCGGTTCGCGAAGCGCATGGCGGTCGGCCATCCGAGATAGCCGTCGCCGCCGAGGATGAGGATGCGCATGTCACAGGGTCCTTTCGGGTGGTTCGGGGATCGACAGACTCTACCGGAACGGACCGTGCCGGCGTGTCCCCGGTTCGTTGCCGCGGCCTGTACCTGGCCGTAGCATCACAGGCGCCGGACGCTCCGGCGCGAGCCCCGACGCAAGGAACCCGGTGGCAGAGACCCAGAGCGAACACCCCAGCGGCCTCGAGCTCCGCGACTACTTCCGCATCCTCTCCCAGCGCAAATGGACCGCGATCCTGGTCTTGCTCCTGGTCGTCGGCGGGGCGTTGGCGCTGTCGTACCAGCAGGCGCCCGTGTACGAGTCCGAGGCGCAGGTGCTGGTGCCGCCGCCGGCCTCGGGGGTGAGCACGGAGACGGGTCAGGTGATCGAGGGCAAGGCCAACCTGGAGACCGAGGCCGCCATCGCCTCCAGCAAGGTCGTTGCCACCCCGGTGGCGGTCGCGCTCGCCGAGCCGCTGGGCATCGATCCGGCCGATCCGCGCGTGATCGACCGGCTGCTTCGCTCCATCAAGGTGGCGCCGTCGAAGGCCGGGGACATCCTGCTGTTCCGCGCGGAGGCCGGCGATCCGGCCGAGGCGCAGGCGATCGCGCAGCAGTTCGCGAACTCCTACCTCGAGTACCGTCGCGGGCAGAACGCCTCCACGCTGACGACGACGCTCAGGAACCTCGAGGCGCAGCGCGCTGACCGGCAGGCGGACCTGGACGCCCTTCCCGACACCGAGGTGAACGCCGGTGCGCGCGCCGAGATCCAGGCGGAGATCGACGCGCTCGACGCCAAGATCGATCCGCTCAGGGCGGCGATCCAGCAGATCAAGAACAACCTCGGCGGCGTCCTCACGGACGCGAAGATCCCCTCGTCGCCGAGCCGGCCCGACCACCTCCGCGACGGCGTCCTGGCCGCGATCGTCGGTTTGCTGCTCGGCTTCGGTGCCGCGTTCCTGCGCGACTACGTCGACGACTCATTGCGGGGTGTCGAGGACGTGGAGCGGCAGTCCGGCGCCACGTTGATCGGGGTGATCCCGCACGTGGTCCACGACCGGCCGGAGGGCCAGCGGAAGAAGGATCAGCGGCGGGATCAGCGACGGGACGGCGCCGCGCCGGTACCGAGGAACTACTTCGTGGCCGAGGACGATCCCAAGGCGCCGGCGACCGAGGCCTACCGCACACTTCGCACGAACCTGCTCTTCATGTCCGCGACGGGTCCGCTCCGCGTGCTGTTGATCACCAGCCCGCTCCAGGGCGAGGGCAAGTCCACCACGGCCGCCAACCTCGCCGCCGTGCTGGCGCAGGCCGGCCAGCGGGTGCTGCTCGTCGGCGCGGACCTGCGACGGCCGTCCGTGCACAAGTTCTTCGGATTGTCCAACCGCGTCGGCCTGTCCAGCGTGCTGTCCGGCCAGGCGGAGATCACCTCGGCCGTCCAGGATCCCGGGATCCGGGATCTCCGCGTACTGCCCGGCGGGCCCGTGCCGCCGAATCCGGCCGAGCTCCTCGGATCGCCGCGGATGCGCAAGTTCCTGGAGGACGTGAAGGAGGTCGCGGACTGGATCGTCCTGGACGGACCGCCGGTGCTGGGACTCGCCGACGCCCTGGTGTTGTCCGCGGTCTCCGACGGCACCCTGATGGTCGTGAACGAGGCCACGAATCGCCGCATCCTCGCCCACGCCCGCGACCAGCTGTCGAAGGTCCAGACACGCCCGGCGGGCGCCGTGCTGAACAACTTCGGGCCAGCGTTCAGCTACTACTACAGCGACTACTACGCGTACTCCAGCATGTACTACCAGGCCGAGCAGGTCGCGGTCGACGACGAGCAGAACCGCAAGGTCTCTCGACGTCAGCGCAGGCGGATGACGAAGGAGGCCGCCGAGCGAGCGGCCGCGATGTCTCTCACCGCGGAGGCCCCGGCTCCCCGCTCCAACGGCTCGGGCAACGGCGAGGCGCCCGCGCCGGCCGGTGAGCTCGCCGGCGAGCCGGCCGGTCGTGGCGACGGCATCTTCGGCTGACGCGGCGGTGTCTGCGGCGGCCGTCCGCGTGCTCTGGCTGATCAAGGGTCTCGGCCCCGGCGGGGCGGAGCGGCTGCTGGTCGGCTCCGCGCGCTCGATCGATCGGACGCGGTTCGACGTGTCGGTCGCATACCTGATGCCGGGCAAGGACCATCTGGCCGGCGAGCTCCGCGAGGCGGGGGTGCGTGCCGAATGCCTCGGGGCCCGAAGCGACCTGGATCCGCGGTGGATGGCCCGGCTGCGGCGGCTGGTGCGCGATCGGAGGATCGACCTGGTGCACGCCCATTCGCCCGTGGCGGCGGCGGGAGCGGGGCTCGCACTGGGCAGGCGTGTCGCGACGATCTCCACCGAGCACAACACGTGGGACCGGTACCGGCCGGCGACCCGGTGGGCCAACGCCGTCACGTTCGGGCGCCGGCGGGCGGTGATCGCCGTGTCGACCGAGGTGGCCCGATCCTTCGGCGAGCGACGGGGGCCTCCGGTCACCGTGATCCCCAACGGTGTCGACGTGACCGGTCTGCGTGCGGGCGCCCTCGGCCGGGAGGCCGCGCGCCGGCAGCTCGGGCTGCCGCTCGACGTGCCGGTCGTCGGCACGATCGGCGGCGTCACGAGCAAGAAGGGTCACGCACACCTCGTCCGAGCGTTCGCGAGCCTGGCGGGCCGATCGCCGACGGCTCGGCTCGCGATCGTGGGCCTCGAGATCGACGCCGCCCCGGTCATCGAGGCGATCGAGGAGGCGGGGCTGGGGGATCGGATCGTGATGGCGGGATACCGTCCGGAGGCGTCTCGTCTCCTTCCCGCGTTCGACGTCTTCGTGCTGGCCTCGATGCACGAAGGGATGCCGGTATCGCTGCTCGAGGCCATGGCGTTGGAGGTGCCGGTCGTGGCCACCCGTGTCGGCGGCGTGCCGGAGGTCGTCACGTCGGGTCTCGACGGCGTCCTGGTCGCCCCCGGCGACGTCCCGGCCCTCGCCGCGGCGCTCCAGGACCTGCTGGCGGACGCCGGCCGCCGCGGGGCGTTGACGGCCGCCGCCTGGACCACGGTGGGGCGGTTCGCGCTGGCGGAGACGGTGCGCAGGACGCAGGACGTCTACGACGAGGCGCTCGCCGAACGGCGGCGGGTGTGAGTCCGCGGCAGGGGGTCAGGACCCGGCCGATGGCCGACGACGACCTGCCGGCGGTCGTGCGGCTGCTCGACGAGGCGCTCGGGCCGGCGCCCGGCGGGGTGGACCGCCGCGCATTGTTCGAATGGAAGCACCTCCGCAACCCGTTCGGCCGGTCGATCGCGCTGATCGCCGAGATCGACGGGGCGGTGGTGGGATTGCGATCGTTCATGCGATGGCGGCTGGCCGGCGTCTCGGGCGCCCGCGCGCTCTCGGCCGTCCGCGCCGTGGACACGGCCACCTCGCCGGCGGTGCAGCGGCTGGGGATCTTCTCGCGCCTCACCGCCGAGGCCGTGGCCGCCTGCGAGGCGGAGGGCGTCTCGCTGGTCTTCAACACGCCCAACGACCGGAGTCGACCCGGGTACCTCAAGATGGGATGGAAGGAGGTGGCCGTCTGGCCGGCCTGGGTCAAGCCCCGGCGGCCGGACCGCCTGGCAGTGGCGGCGCTCCGCCGCGATCTGCGATCGGGGCCGGGCGTGGAGCCGCCGGGCACGACGGCGCTCGTTCCGGCGGCGGAGGTGTTCTCCTCGGGCGGGCGGGCGCCGCGCGGGGTGGAGCCGGAGGTCCTGCACACGCCGCGGTCGCTCGAGTACCTCCGGTGGCGCTATGCGGAGGCCCCGCTCGCGTACCACGTGCTGTCGCGTGACGAGGCGACCGTCGTGACCCGTCTTCGCGCGCGCGGCCGGCTCCGCGAGGCCGTGGTGTGCGAGGCGTTCGCGGGCGCCGGCGCCGAGGAGGACCTGCGCGAGCTGCTCGCGTCGCTTCCGCGCGAGGCCGGCGCCGACCACGCGGTGGCGCATCTGGGTCGGGGATGGCCGGGCCGCTCGGAGCTGCGCCCGTCCGGCTATCTGGCGAGTGCCGCGTGCGGGGATCTCGTTCACGGTGCGCCCCGTCACACCGAGCCGTCCCGATCCGCTGGACCCGGCCTCGTGGTCCCTCTCGCTCGGAGATCTCGAGGTCTTCTGAGCCCTTCGGAGGGGCTACCGCTTCGCTCCATGAGCCCTCAACCTTCGGAGGCCTACCGCCGGTGCCGGGGTCGGCCCGTAGGATGGGCGGATGTCCCAGGCGTACGACCTCGCTTCGCCGCGTGGCGCCGGCTGGGCGTGGCTCGCGACCGTGGTCGTGCTGGTCGCCAGCGTCCTCGTGCTGGGGGCCTCGACGCCGGATGCGCAGATGTTCCTGGCGATCTCCGCCATCGTCGCCGCCTTCGGCGTGGTCTTCATCCCCCGCGCCGCGCATCGCGACGGATCGGTCACCGCCGGGTTCCTCGGGCTCGCGCTCGGGGCGCACGTGGTCGGCAGTCTCCTTCGGTTCGTGATCATCGAGGCCGTCTACCACGGTGTCGCGGACGCCAACGGCTACTACGGCGCCGGCGTCCGGCTCGCGCCGCTGTTCCGTTCCTTCCAGTTCCCGCCCCTGCCGCAGACCGGCACGTCGTTCATGAACTGGTGCACGGGGCTGCTGTTCTCGATCACCACGCCGACCATGCTCGGCGGCTTCGTCGTCTGCGGCGCGCTCGGCTTCGTCGGCTCGTGGTACTTCTACCGCGCGTTCCGACTGTCGTTCCCGAACGGCGATCACCGGCTGTACGCGTATCTGATCTTCCTGCTGCCGACCATGTGGTACTGGCCGTCGAGCCTCGGTAAGGACGGCATGATCGTGCTGTTCCTGGGGATCGCGACGTACGGATTCGCCCTGATCCTTCGCTCGCACCTGGGGATGGGAATGGTGACGGTGCTGGTGGGCCTCGGAGGCGTGATCATGGTCCGGCCCCCGATGGCGGCCGCGCTCTCGGTGGCCGCCGCCGCCGCGTTCCTGCTGCGCCCGGCGAGGCTGCGCTCGATCCAGGTCCAGGCGTTGATGTGGATCGTGTTCGTTCCCCTGCTCGTCGTGCTCTCAGCCATCACGATCCGCAGCAGCCAGCACTACATCCACACCGACGATCCCATCGCGGCGTTCGAGGCGCAGCAGGCCTCGGAGTTCAGCGACCAGGGCGGCACGTCGAACTTCACGGCCCCGAACCCATTCACCCTCACCGGCCTGCCGGTGGCGCTGGTGACCGTGAACTTCCGGCCGTTCCCGTGGGAGGCCGGCGGCGCGCTGCCGGCGGTGGCCGCGCTCGAGGGGGTGCTCCTCATCGGGATCGTCGTGCGCCGACGCTCGCAGATCTGGCAGGGCCTCCGCACATGGCGGGCGAACGGGATGGTGATCATGGCCCTGCTCACGTGGTTCTCGTTCTCCGTGATCCTCGCCTCGCTGCCGAACTTCGGGCTCCTCGCGCGCCAACGGACGCAGGTGCTGCCCTTCCTGTTCATGCTCCTGTGCATGGTGCGGCGGTCTCCACGGAGGGCGGCGGCGGCCCCGGAGCGGTCCGGCGACGCCGCCGTTCCTGCGTGAACCCCCGCGCGACGCTGGTCTCCTGGTCCAAGCGCGGCGTGAAGCTCGCGCTGCTGGGGCCGGCGATGTTGGCGCGGGAGCGGGAGCCGGGGCTGTTCGTGCTGATCTACCACCGGGTTGGCGCGGGGCAGGGCCGTGAGATGGACCTGCCGGCCGCGAGGTTCGAGCGCCACATGCGCATGCTGCGATCGCGGACGGAGGTGGTGGCGCTCGAGGAGGGACTGGAGCGCCTGCAGGCTGGGTCGCCCCCTCGGGACCTGGTGGCCGTCACGTTCGACGACGGGTACCGCGAGGTGTACACGCGGGCCTGGCCGGTCCTTCGCGACCTGCGGATCCCGACGACGGTGTTCCTGCCGACGGGGTTCGTGGACGGGACGTCTCCCGCCCCGATCCGTGAGGGAGCCGCGAGCCGCGGCGACGCGCCGGCACCCGCTCACATGGGATCAGGTGGGGGAGATGGCCGACGCGGGTCTCCTCTCCGTGGGCTCGCACTCCGTGACCCACACCGACTACGACCGGATCTCCCACGATCAGGCCGAGGAGGAGTCGGCCGCGTCGCGGGAGATCCTGCGGGCCAGGACCGGCGCCGCCGTCGACCTGTTCGCCTACCCTCGGGCCGTGGTGGCGCACGAGGACGTGGTGGCCGCGAACTACCGGTTCGCGGTGGCGGCCGACGGCGTGAAGAACCTGGCCGGCGGTCTGGATCCACGGCGTCTCGCGCGGACCCCGGTGCGTGAGTCCGACGGGACCTTTTCCTGCGGCGCCGGCTCGACGGGATGGCGCCGCTGGAGGATCGGTTCTACGCCTGGCTCCGGCGGCTGGGCTCGTGAGCGCGACGCCGGCACGTCGGCCGAAGCTGTTGCACGTCACGACGGTGGATCTCTCGCTGGACGTGCTGCTCGGCTATCAGCTGCGGCGCTTCGCTCGGGCCGGCTTCGAGGTCGTGGCGTGTCCGGCGCCGGGCGCCACACGTCGGCCGCCGTCGAGGCCGACGGGATCCGCCATGTGCCCGTGCCGAGCCTCACCCGCTCGTGGACGCCGGTCGCGGACGTGCGCGCGCTCGCAGCGCTGCGCGCGCTGTTCCGACGGGAGCGTCCCGAGATCGTGCACACCCACAATCCGAAGAGCGGGGTCCTGGGGCGGGTGGCGGCCCGGGCCGCGCGGGTGCCCGTGATCGTGAACACCGTGCACGGGCTGTACGACCACGAGGGTCTGTCCCGCGCGCGGCTCGCGGTCGTTGCGCGGTCCGAGCGGGCGGCGATGCGCCTGTCCTCGTACGAGCTGTTCCAGAGCCAGGAGGACCTCGACCGGGCGCTTCGCGACGGGATGGTGCCCGCCTCCCGGGCGTCATGGCTGGGCAACGGCGTCGACCTCTCGCGCTTCGACCGGCCGCGCGTGGACGCGGGAGCCCGTCGCGCGGCTCCGGGCCGGATGGCCCGGCTCGCCCGTGGTCGGCGCTGTCGGCCGGCTGGTCGCGGAGAAGGGCTATCCGGAGCTGTTCGACGCGTGGCGTCGCGTGCGCGCTCGCTCACCCGGACGCGCTGCTCGTCGTCGTCGGCCCCGAGGAGCCGGACAAGGCCGATGCCCTCGAGCCGCACGTGATCCGCCGCGCTCGCGACGACGGGGTGATCTTCCACGGTGAGGGGACCTCCGGCGAGATGCCGCTGCTCTACGCCGCGTTCGATCTGTTCGTGCTGGCCTCGCACCGGGAGGGCATGCCGAGATCGGCGATCGAGGCCTCCGCCATGCGCCTGCCGGTGGTCGCGACGGACATCCGGGGGTGCCGCGAGGTGGTCGACGACGGCGTGACCGGGCGACTGGTGCCGATCCGGGACGCGGCGTCGCTCGCGGGGGCGATCGGCGCCATGCTCGGCGACCGGGCCGCCGCCGACGCCATGGGAGCCGCCGGTCGCGAGCGGGCGCTCGAGCGGTTCGACGAGTCCGCCGTCGTGGAGCGCACCCTGCAGATCTACCGTCGGCTGCTGGGCGCGCGCGGGATCTCGCCCGGGCTCCCGGAGGCGTTCGGGTCATGATCACCACCGCGGTGGCGTTCGGCGTCGCGATACTGCTGGGGATACTGGCGCGGCGAGCCGGCCCGGGTCTCGGGGCGATGGACCACCCCGACGGCACCGATCTCAAGCCGCACCCGCGTGCGGTCCCGTGGCTCGGCGGGGTGGCCCTGGTCGGTGGCCTGGGGGCCGGCCTGGCCACCGAGGGATGGCCGTTGCCGTGGGCCGGAGGCGGTGGCCATCGGCGGCGCCTTCGCGCTCGGCCTCGCCGACGACGCGCTGGAGCTGCCGCCGCTGGCCCGCCTGGCCGCGCAGTTCGCTCTCGGGCTGGTGCTGGCGGCGGGCGGCCTCGCCGCGGACGCCCTGCCCGGCACCGCGCTCGCGTGGATCGCGGCGGCAGTGCTGTTCGCCGCCGCCCTGAACGCGGTGAACATGGTGGACGGCATGGACGGACTCGCCGGCGGCGCCGGCGCGATCAGCGCGCTGGCGCTCGCCCTGGTGGCGGCGCGAGCGGGTCACGAGGGACCGATGCTGCTCGCGCTCGCGCTCGCAGGGGCGTCGGCGGGCTTCCTGGTTCACAACCTGCCGCCGGCCAGGCTGTTCCTCGGCGACAACGGCGCCTACGCGCTGGCCGCGGCGCTCGCCGTCGTCGTGCTCACCGAGTCGCGGACCGTCGCCGGGCTCGTGGGCGCGACCACCTGCCTCGGGTTGTTCGTGCTCGACCTGCTGCTCGCCGTGCTTCGGCGCCTCTTTGGCCGGGCCCCGCTGGCCTCGGGCGATCGGCGTCACGTGTACGACCAGTTGCAGGAGCGCGGGCTCTCCGCGCGACGGACGCTCGCCGTCTGCGCGATCCTGCACGTGGCGCTCGTCGCCGTGGGGGTGCGCGTCGCCGGGAGCCAGACATCCGTCGCGATCGCGACGGTGATCGCCGTGTGGACGGTGACGCTTATCTGGCTGATCTGGTCCGGCATGGTCACAGGGGAGGGGCCCGACCGATGAGGATCGCCCTCGTCTCGAACGGAAACTTCTTCTCCACCCGCATGCTGGCGCCGCTGTTCGCCGAGCCCGACCTGGAGGTCGTGGGCGCGATCATCGTGCGCCTGCCGCCGGGCTCCGGAGGTCGGCTCGGCACGATCGTCCGCCTCACCCGCCGCACCGGGGTTCGCTTCGCGATCCACAAGGCCGGCTCGCTGGCCGGTCCGCGAGCCGAGGGGCTCCTGTCGCCGACGCCGGTCTTCCTACACCATCTGTGCGACCGGCACGGCGTGCCCTATCAGACGGCCCGATCGGCGAACGGCCCGGACGCCCTGGCGGCGCTGCGTGCCTGGAAGCCGGAGGTGCTCGTGTCGGTCTCGTCTCCGGAGCGGCTGGGCGAGGAGGCGCTCGCCACCGCGCCGATGGCGGCGATCAACGTGCATTGGGCGCTGCTGCCGAGGTACGGCGGCATCGCTCCCTACTTCTGGGTCTTGCGCAACGGCGAGCGGGAGACGGGGGTGACGGTGCACCTGATGGCGAGCGAGCTCGACACGGGGTCGATCCTGCGGCAGCGGCGGCTCGCCATCGAACCCGAGGACACCTCGCTGGGACTGCAGCTGCGGCTCACCGAGGTCGGCGCCGCGGAGCTGGTCGCGGCGCTGCGCGAACTCCCCGGCTTCGATCGACGCCGCGCGGGCGCAGGACCTCGCCGATCGAACCTACTTCACGTGGCCCCAGCGCACGGACGTCCAGGCGTTCCGCGGGCGGGGCCGCCGGCTCGCACGGCTCCGGGACTACCGGCGCATGGGGGCCCTCCTGGACGCCGAACGCGAGCGCCAGCGCGAGGCCGATCGCCGCGCGCAGGCCTAGCTACAGGGCGTCGAGCTCGGTCAGCACCCGATCCACGTCCTGCGCCGAGTGGTAGTGACAGAAGCCGACCCGGACGGCGCCGCCGCCGTCGAGCAGGCCGAGCCGCTCCATCACGGTGATCGCGTAGTAGTGGCCGTCCCACACGAGGATCCCGCGCCGTCCGAGCTTCTCGGCGGTCTCCGCCGGGTGCTGGTCGCCGACGCGGATCGCGAACGTCGGGGTGCGCTCGACCGCGCGCGCAGCGTCGTCGATGCCCCACAGGCGGACGCGCGGCATGCGAGCCAGCCCTGCCAGGAAGCGGAGCGACAATTCGCGCTCGTGAGCCTGGATCGCGTCGAACGCGGCCAGGATCTCGCGCCGCCGGAGGCCCGTCGCGGACGCGGCATCGGTCCCGGCAGGCGACTCGGTCGCACCGAAGTCCCGCCCCACGCCGGCGAGGTAGTCGACCGCCGCGACGAGCCCGGCCAGTCCCTCGTGGTTCTGGGTACCGGTCTCCCAGCTGGCCGGGATCTCGTCGGGTGCGGGCCGGAGCTTGTAGGGCCGCCACGCCTGCAGCAGCTCACGCCGGACCGCCAGCAGGCCCAGGTGCGGCCCGAAGAACTTGTAGGGCGAACACGCCAGGACGTCCGCGCCGATCGCGCGCACGTCCAGCGATCGGTGCTGCGCGAGATGCACACCGTCCACGGCGACGAGCGCGCCGGCGGCGTGCGCGCGGCGGGCGAGCTCGGCGGCGTCCGGGATCGTCCCCACAGCGTTGGACGCCAGCGTGAACGCCACCAGCCGTGTGCGATCCGACAGGGCCCGGTCGAACGAATCGAGATCGAGGGTGACGTCGTCGTCGTGGATGTCCACCCACCGCACGGTGGCCCCGGCGTCCTCGGCCGCGAGGATCCACGGCCGCACGTTCGCGTCGTGGTCGAGCATCGTGACGACCACCTCGTCGCCGGGGGCGAGCGTTCGTCCGAACGAGCGCGAGAGCCCCATGAGCAGCGTGGTGGCGTTGGGTCCGAGGACGATCTCGTCGGGATCGGCGCCCGTGACGTCGGCCCCCGCCCGCCGGGCCGCGTCGATGATCTCGTCGGTCTCGCGGGACGTGTCGAACAGCCCGTGTGTATTGGAGTTGCTGCTGCGCAGGTAGTTCGCGATCGCCTCGATCACCGAAGCGGGGACCTGCGATCCGCCGGGCGCGTCCGCGAAGAGCATGGGGCGGCCGTCGTCACCCAACCTCGACAGGGCCGGGAACCGTCCGCGCAGCGACGACAGGTCGGTCATGAGCGCATACACTCGCGCATCCGGTCGCCCGACGACAACACGGAAACGGGGGGCACGCCGTGCGCTTCGGCCTGGACCTCAGCCAACATCAGCTCACGTGGGACGAGATGGTGTCCCGCGTGCACCTCGCGGAGGAGGCCGGCCTCGACGGCGTCTGGGCGTTCGATCACTTCACGGCGCTCTACGGCGATCCCGACGGTCCGTCCCTGGAGGCGTGGACCCTGCTCGCCGGTCTGGCGCGCGAGACGTCCCGCGTCCGGCTCGGCACGATGGTGACGGGCATGACCCACCGGCATCCGGCCGTGCTGGCCGCCGAGGTCGTCACGGTCGACCACCTCTCCGGCGGGCGGGTGGAGTGCGCGGTCGGCGCGGCCTGGAACGAGGAGGAGCACCGGGAGCTGGGCATCCCGTTCCCGCCGGTCGCCGAGCGGATGGACCGACTCGAGGAGGGTGTGCAGGCGCTGCGCCTGCTGTTCACCGAGGACGACGTCACGTTCGAAGGACGGCACGTCCGGCTGGAGCACGCGACGTACCGGCCGAGACCGGTCCAGCAGCCGCATCCGCCGATCTGGGTCGGCGGCACCGGCCGCCGGCGGACGCTGCCGATCGCCGGCCGCCACGCGGATGTCTGGCACGGCTGGGCGGATGACGCGGCGGAGCTCGCCGCCATGAACGCGATCATCGACGGCGCCGCGGAGGAGGCCGGCCGCGACCCCGCTCAGATCCTGCGGGCGTCCAGCCTGTCGATCTCCGAGCCGTGGGACGAGGTGCGATCCGCCTTCGACTGGATGGCGGAGGAGCGGATCGGCTACCTGATGATCGAGTGGCCGAGCGAGGGCCGAGCCCGCCTGGAGGAGTTCCTCGAGCAGGTGCTGCCGACGCTCGGGTGATGCGACCCGGTCGAGCGCGACCCCGGTGGTCAGCCGACCCGTTCCCACCCGTCGGGAAGGACGGGTGGCTCCCACGCCGGATCGGGGCGCCACGTGGGCCAGTCGCGATCGAACGGCGGCTCGGAGTCCAGGACGTGCGCCGCGGCGCGCTCGCCGGCGCGGCGGATCTCCCGGGCCTCATCCGGCGTGACCAGCTCGCGCCGGACCGCCTCGGCCAGCTCGTCCTCGTCCTTCCACGTGGATCCCGGTCCGGTCCGGCGGGATCAGCACGTCCAGGAAGTGATCGACGTAGTCGAACCCGAGCGTCCACGGACGGAGCGGCGACTGCAGGTTCACGTAGTAGCCCTCGAAGACCCAGTCGGGCGACCAGGTGAGCAGCACGGCGTAGGCCCGCCCGGGGAACGCGAACGAGAGGGTCGGCCGCGTCCGCACCAGGTCGACGAGATCCCAGGGTCCGTCGAGGAAGCGCACCTCGCCGTGATCGCGGGGATCGTTCTTCCACGCCGTTCCCGGCACGAAGAAGAAGGAGCGATGGTCGTCGCCGTCGTGGACGACGCGGAGCGGCCGGACGGCGAGGACGCGGTCGCGCCAGACCTCGCGCATCACCACCGGCTCGCCGGGACGCCGACGCGCGGGCCCGGAGCCGGCCGTGCCGGGCGGCGTGGGGGCCGCCGTCAGGAGACGCGCTCGGCGAGCGCGGTGAGGATCCGTTCGGTGGCCCATCCGAGGTCCTCCGCGCTGACGCACAGTGGGGGAGCGAGGCGGACCGTGGTCTCGTGCGTGTCCTTCGCGAGGACGCCCAGCTCCATCAGGCGCTCGCAGACGGCCCGGGCGGGCGCCGCCGCGGGGGTCAGCTCGATGCCGATCCACAGGCCCTTTCCTCGGACCTCGGTGACGCTCGATGGGGCGTCCGCACGGAGCCGCTCGATCAGCGCCGTCCCCAGCTCGTCCGCGCGCCGCTGGTACTCGCCCGTTCGCAGGAGGCGCAGGACCTCGAGGCCGACCGCGCATGCGAGCGGGTTGCCTCCGAATGTGCTGCCGTGCTCGCCGGGCCGGAAGACGCCCAGGACGTCCCGCCGCGAGACCACCGCCGAGACCGGCACGATGCCGCCCCCGAGCGCCTTGCCCAGGATGTACAGGTCCGGAACGACGCCCTCGTGCTCGCACGCGAACGTCCGGCCCGTCCGCCCGAGGCCGGCCTGGATCTCGTCGGCGAGGAGAAGCACGTGATGCTCGTCGCAGAGCTCGCGTGCGCGGCGGAGGTATCCCTCGGGCGGGACGATGACGCCCGCCTCGCCCTGGATCGGCTCCACGAGGAAGCCCACGACATCGGGGTCGGCGAGCGCGGCCTCGAGCGCGTCTCCGTCGCCGTAGGGGACCTCGACGAACCCCGGCGTGAACGGCCCGAACCCGTCCCGCGCCTGGGGGTCGGAGCTGAAGCTCACGATCGTGATCGTGCGGCCGTGGAAGTTGCCGCTGCACGTGACGATCTTCGCGCGATCCTCGGGGACCCCCTTCACGTCGTAGCCCCAACGCCGCGCGGTCTTGACGGCCGTCTCGACCGCCTCCGCGCCGGTGTTCATCGGCAGCACCATCTCCATGCCGCAGAGCTCGGCGAGCTCCTGGCAGAACGGACCGAGTCGGTCGTTGTGGAACGCGCGGCTCGTGAGCGTGACGTGATCGAGTTGGTCGCGCGCCGCCGCGATGAGGTCGGGGTGCCGGTGGCCGAAGTTGAGGGCCGAGTAGGCCGCCAGCATGTCGAGGTAGCGCCTGCCGTCGACGTCGGTCACCCAGGCACCCTCGGCGTCGGCCACCACGACGGGCAGCGGGTGGTAGTTATGTGCGCTGTATCGATCGACGAGATCGATCAGCTCGTCCGAGGACGACGCGACGTGGGGCAGCGTCACGGAGATGTCGTCGTGGTCAGCCACCCTCGCCATCGCAGGACCTCCTCGGACGTCGCGGCGGGAGCCGCGAGCCTGCACGCATGCTACCGCCCGCATCTCCTGTGCGGCCCCCGCCGAACGTCGGCGCCGCACCCGCCGAACGGCCCCGGTCCGTGGGCACCGTCGAGGGTACGGATGCGCTCGGGCCTACCCGTAGGGATCTCGGCGGAGGCGGTCGACCGCCCGCTCGAGGTGAGCGGCCTCGATCTCGACGGGCATCGCGTGCTCGGGTGTCGCCCAGATGCGATCGGACGGCATGCCGACGCCGGTCCCGACCTCGCCGACCGCTCCCGTGAGCCAGCCGACGAACCAGCCGTGGAGGACCGCGACCACGGTGGGCTCCGGGCGGGCCATCAGCAGGTCCACGCCCGGCAGCATCGCGAGGACGTGTTCACGCTCCGTTCGTTCGGTGCCGGGGATCACGACGTCGGGCCCGTGACGGGCCCGCCACGCGGTCAGCTCGCTGGCGGGCCGCAGCTCGAAGTCTCCGTTCGGAGGATCGTCGAGCTCGCTCACCATGAGTCGGGGGATCTCGCGACCCGCGAACGCGAGATCGGCGGTCTCCCGTGTGCGCTGGAACGCGGTGCTCACGCAGAGGTCGATCGACCGGTCGGCGAGGAGTCGCCCGAGCCGCCGGGCCTGTTCGCGTCCCCGCTCGGTGAGCCCGCCGGGGACCGACGGGTCACCATTGAGGATCCCGCGTTCGTTGAACACGCTCTCGGCATGCCGGACGAGGATCAGACGTTCCACGGTGGCATGGACGATACGCGTCCGGATCTGTGACGAACCGCACATCCGCCGGCGAGATCGTCGACGCGACCGGTTTCCGGCATCATCGTTCGATGACATCCTCGACGACCGCGCGTATCCGGCCCGCCCACGGATCCGATGTCGACGCGATCCGGCGCATCTACGGCGCAGCGGTCACCGGGTCGTTCGCCTCCTTCGAGGAGGCGGTGCCCGATCGGGAGGAGCTCCTGCGACGGATGAACGCGCGCCCGAGGACGCCGTGGCTCGTCGCCGAATCCGTCGACCCCACCGAGGCCGATCTCACTGAGGCCGGAGACGGCGTCGTGGGATACGCGTTCGCGAGCCGACACCATGAACGAGCGGCGTACCGGTGGTCGGCCGACTGCTCCGTGTATCTGACGCCGGCGTATCACGGACGCGGGATCGGCCGCCTCCTGCTCGAGCGGCTCTTCGCGGAGATGCAGGAGCTGGGATACGTCTCCTTGTTCGCTGGGATCGCGCTGCCGAACGAGGCGAGCGTCCGGCTGCACGAGGGCCTCGGATTCCGATCGGCGGGCGTGTTCCCCAACGCCGGCTTCAAGCAGGGCTCCTGGCGCGACGTGGGCTGGTGGTCGCTGCAGCTGGTGGGCTCGCTCCCCGTCGACCCGGCCGACCCTCGCGAGTGGGATCCCGCGGGCGAGGAGCTCACCCGCCGATCCCGGTCTTGACGCCGTTCCGGGCCCGGGCGTACAGTCCTTCTCCCGGTCGAACATACGTTCGAGCCAAGGCAAGCCCGGTAGAGGTCGACGGCGATGACGAAGCGGTTCGCGGACGAGCAGATCCTGGTCGAGCGCGATGCCGGGATGCCCGCCCTGTTCGAGTGGCGAGGCCGGCGCTACGAGGTCGCCGACGTGATCGGCCGGTGGCGGATCGAGGGCCGGTGGTGGGCCGACGGCCGTGATCGCGAGTACTGGCGTGTCGAGGCCCGCGGCGGTGCGGTCTGGGATCTGTATCACGACCGCGCGAAGGACGCCTGGCACATGGAGCGACTGTGGGACTAGGCGGAGGCGCGCAGTCGCTCCAGCTCGGTCGCCACAGCGGCCAGGTCTCGGAGGAAGTCCGCGGCGGAACGCGTGGGTTCGGTGGTCCGTGGCATCTGCTCCGCTCCGTACCCTGGAGGGGAGCGATGCAGACCTTCCTCCCGTACGCCGGGTTCGACCGCACCGCCCGGGCGCTGGATCCCCGGCGCCTCGGCAAGCAGCGGGTGGAGGCTCTCCAGGTGCTGCGCGGACAGCTCGTGCCGAACTACGGGTGGCGCCATCATCCGGCCGTGAAGATGTGGCACGGCCATCAGGAGGCGCTCGCGGCCTACGGCGTGGCGATCTGTCGCGAGTGGATCCGGCGTGGGCACGCCGACACGGTCCTTGGCACGATCCTCGAGACCTTCGGCTCCGGTCCCGACCCCCACACGCAGGCCAACCCCCGCACGCAGGCCGAGCTCCGCCAGCTGGGCCTGCTGCCGCCCTGGCTCGGCACCTCCGCGTTCCATCGGGCGCACCGCTCGGCGCTCGTGCGGAAGGACCCGGGGTGGTACGGCCCGATGTTCCCCGGCGTGCCCGACGATCTCCCGTACGTCTGGCCGGATCCGTAGGCCACGCATGGACGCTTCCCTCGTCCACCTCGACGTCCGCTCCTGCTTCTCTCTGAAGGAGGGGGCGTTCACGCCCGAACAGCTCGCGCACGCGGCCGCCGCGCTCGGCATGCCGGCGGTCGCGCTCACCGACCGCGACGGGCTCTACGGTGCCGCGCGGTTCGTGGCCGCCTGCGCCAAGGAGGGCGTGCGGCCGATCCTCGGCGCCTCGCTCACCGTGCGGGCTCCCACCCCGGGTGGGCGGGGGAGTGAACCGGATACGCACATCGTTCTGCTCGCCACGGACGACGCCGGCTACGCGAACCTGTGCCGGCTGATCACCGATGCACACATGCTCGGTACCCGCGGCGACCCGTGGCTCGCGCCCGAGCAGGTCTGCGCGCACGCCGGTGGCCTGCTGGCCCTGCTCGGTCCGCGTTCCTTCCCGGGCCGGCTCGCCGCCACGGGGCGCGTCGACGCGGCCGCGCGCGCGGCCTCACCGTTCCGCGAGGCCTTCGGCGCCGATCGTCTGGTCGTCGCCGCCGAGCACCGCGTCGAGGCCCGCTCCGGCGAGGAGATCCGCGCGATGCTGCGGCTCGCCGACCGCCTGGACGTCCGCGCCGTCGCCACGAACGCCGTGCGCTATCTCGTGCCGGAGGACGCGTTCGTCGCCGACGCCCTCGAGTGCATGCGCCGGATCGTGCCGGTGGCCGCCAACCACGTCACGCGCGCGAACGCGGAGGGCTGGCTGAAGCCCGCGCACCAGATCCGCGCCCTCTTCGCCGAACGTCCGGATCTGTGCGACGCCACGATCGATCTGGCCGAGCGGTGCGCGTTCGACCTCGGCCTGGGCAGTGTGCACTTCCCGGACTTCCCCACACCGGAAGGACGCAGCGCCGACGCCGTCCTGACCGATCGATGCTGGCGCGGCGTGCACGAGCGCGGCATGCGGGAGGACGGCCGCCTCCGCGAGCGCCTGCACCATGAGCTCTCGCTGATCCGGGGCATGGGGTACGCGGCGTTCTTCCTCACCGTCGCGGACATCGTGGCCGACGTGAAGTCGATGGGGATCCGGTGCGCGTGCCGGGGGAGCGCCGCGGGCTCGCTCGTGTGCTACCTCACCGGCATCTCCGACGTGGACGCGCTCCGCCACGACCTGTCGTTCGAGCGGTTCATGAACCCAATGCGCACGGACCTGCCCGACATCGACGTCGACGTGGAGTCCGCCCGCCGGGAGGACGTGTACGACATGGTGCTCTCGCGCCACGGTGACGACCGTGCGGCCTGCGTGGCCATGATCGACACCTACCGCGCCCGCTCGGCCGTCCGCGAGGTGGGCAAGGCGCTCGGCCTGCCCGACGCCGAGGTCGGCTCGGTCGCGAAGGCCTTCCCGCACATCTCCGCGCACCGGATCCGCGAGGCGATGGAGCGTCTGCCCGAACTGCAGGGCCTGAATCTGGGCGCCGGCCAGCTCGAGCTGCTGTTCCGAGTGGCGGAGCGGCTGGACGGCTTCCCACGCCACATCGCCCTGCACCCCTGCGGCATCGTGCTCTCGAGCCACGACCTCGTGGATCGGGTGCCACTCGAGCGGAGCGCGAACGGCCACCGCATGATCCAGGCCGACAAGGACGACGTGGAGCTGCTGGGGTATCTGAAGCTCGACGTCCTGGGCGTCCGGATGCTCTCCTCGATGCGTCACGCCCTGGACGAGATCGCGCGCACGACCGGCCAGAAGGTCGACCTCGACCGGATCTCGCCCGACGACCCCGCCACGTTCGAGCTGATCCGGCGCTCCGACACCATCGGGTGCTTCCAGATCGAGTCGCCCGGGCAGCGCGAGCTGCTGCAGAAGCTCCAGCCCACGCGGTGGGAGGACCTGATCGTCGACATCTCGCTGTTCCGCCCGGGGCCGGTGAAGTCCGACATGATCACGCCGTACCTGCGCCGGCGGGCCGGGATGGAGCTGCCGACGTACGCGCATCCGGATCTGCGATCGCCGCTGCAGGAGACCTACGGCGTGATCGTCTTCCACGAGCAGGTGATCCGCACGCTCGCGGCCATGGCCGGCTACGACGAGACCACCGCCGATCACATCCGGCGCCACCTCGACCACGATGAGATGCTCCCCGGTTTCCGCGCGGACTTCCTGGGCCGCGCCGTTGTCCGGGGTGTCGATCCCGCGACCGCCGAGCGGACCTGGGACGCCGTGCTCCAGTTCGCGTCGTTCGGCTTCTGCAAGGCGCACGCGGCGGCCTTCGCGGTGCCGACCTATCAGTCCTCGTGGCTGAAGGCGCACTACCCCGCTCATCTGATCGCGGGCCTGCTCACCCACGATCCCGGCATGTACCCGCGGCGGATGATCGTGGAGGACGCCCGGCAGCACGGGATCCCGATCCTGCCACTGGACGTGAACGCCAGCGAGCCCGAGTACACCGTGGAGCCCGTCGACGACGACGGCACCGGGGGTGGGGGCTCTTTCGGCATCCGGCTCGGGTTGCAGGACGTGGCCGGCATCGCCGATGCGGAGATCCGCTCCATCCTGCAGGGGCGGGCCGATCGCGCGTTCGCCGATGTGGGGGACTTCCTGCGTCGCACCGCGGTCTCACGTCCGGTCACCGAGGCGCTCGCGCACGCGGGCGCGTTCGACCGGCTGCCCGGCGGCAACCGCCGGGCCCGTCTGTTCCAGGCCATGACCATGGAGGCGGCGCGTGAAGGGGACCAGCTCACGCTCGGCGGCACCCCACAGCCCTCGCTCACCAGGCTGAAGGACTACTCCGACGCGGAAGTCGTGAAGGCCGAGCTGGAGGTCCTCGGGGTGGATGCGTCACGGCACATCATGACGTTCTTCGAACCGTTGCTTCGCGACCTGGACGTGACGCGCGCGAGGGATCTTCGGAGCGTGCGGGGCGGCCGGCACGTGATGGTGGCCGGCGTGAAGGTGGCCTCGCAGACCCCGGCGATCCGCAGCGGCCAGCGGATCATCTTCCTGACGCTGGACGACGCCACGGGGCCGGTGGAGATCACGGTATTCGAGAGCGCCCAGCGCCCGCAGCTCGTGAAGACGGTCTTCCACGCCTATGCGATGGCCGTGTGGGGTCAGCTGCGGCGGACCGGCGTGGGGGGCGTGGGTATCATCGCCGAGGAGGTCTGGGATCTCACCGCGCTGCACCGGGCGCGGGGGCGGGGCGAGATGCGGGAGGTGCTGATCTCACCCGAGGCCCCGCGGCGGCCGGCGCGACAGCTCTGGCATGCCAGCGGCGGCTCCGCGGGATGAACGTCACCGGCCGGTCGGATCGCGCCTCCCGGATCACCCACAGGACCACGTCGAGGAGGCGAACGGCGATGACGCAGCGGCCCGCCGAGCCGATCCTGCACGTGGATCTCGATGCGTTCTACGCCTCGGTCGAGGTCCTGAAGGATCCGTCCCTCGCGGGCCGACCGGTCGTCGTGGGCTACGACGGCCCGCGGGGCGTGGTGGCCTCGGCCAGCTACGAGGCCCGCACGTACGGGGTCCGTTCCGCGATGCCGTCGGTCCGCGCGAAACGCCTGTGTCCCGACGCGGTGTTCCTGCCGAGCGACTTCGACGCGTACCGAGCCCACTCGAACCGGTTCCGGGAGGTGCTGCTGTCATACACGCCCATCGTGGAGCCGATCTCGCTGGACGAGGCGTTCCTCGACGTCGGCGGGGCCACCACGCTGTTCGGTGAGCCGGCCTCGATCGCGGCGCGGATCCGCGCGGACGTCGAGCGCGAGGTCGGCGTCACCTGCTCGGTCGGGGTGGCGCCCACGAAGTTCGTGGCGAAGCTCGCCTCGGACCTGTGCAAGCCCGACGGCATGCTGGTGGTCGCCCACGACGGGGTGGGCGCGTTCCTCGATCCGCTGCCCGTGGGGCGACTGTGGGGGGTCGGTGAGAAGACCGGCGAGTTGCTCGGGCGGCTGGGCATCCGCACGGTGCGCGAGCTCGGCGAGACCCCCGAGGCGATCCTCACCCGGGTCCTGGGTGAGCAGAGCGGACGACATCTGCGGAACCTGGCCCTCGGCGTCGACGATCGAGCGGTCGTGCCGTACGAGGTGCCGAAGTCGGTGAGCCACGAGGAGACCTTCCAACGTGATCTCGACGCCGACGAGGACGTCCTACGCGAGCTCCTGGCGCTGTCCGGGAAGGTGGCGTCACGGCTGCGCGCCGACGGCTACCGGGCCCGCACCGCCGTGCTGAAGGCCCGCCTGGCCAACTTCACCACCCTGACCCGCTCTCGGACGCTGCCCGACGCCACGGATGTGGGCGCGGACCTGTATCACGTGATGGCGGAGCTGTACCGGGCCCTGCCTGGGCAGCGTCGCCGGATCCGCCTGCTGGGAGTGCAGGCCGCGGGCCTGATCCCGGCCGGCGCCGAGCAGCTGGCCATGCTGCATCCGGAGCGGTGGGGGGACGTGGAGCGGGCGATCGACCGGATCGAGCACCGGTTCGGCCGCGGGGCCGCGATGCCCGCCTCGCTGCTGGACCGCGGCCGCGACCGCTGAGTCCCACATTCCGGCGACATCTGGCCCTTACGTCTCGCGCCGGCCTTCCTATAATGGTCCCAGTCGGCCGAACGCCCATCGGCTCGAGGCAGGGAACCCGCGCATGCCCCTCTCGGACGAAGAACAGCGGATCCTCGACGAGATCGAGGCGCGGCTCGCCCAGGACGATCCCCGTCTCGTCGAACAGGTCGGGCGCACCACGCTGTCCACGCATCTCGCGCGCCGGATCCGCCTGTCCTCGCTGGCCTTCGGAGCCGGCTTCCTGATGATGCTGTTCGCCTTCGCGAACGCGTTGTGGGTCGCGGCCTTCGGCTTCGTGGTGATGGTGCTCTCCGCGTTGCTCGTTGCGCGCTACACGCGCCAGCTGGGGCGTGATCAGATGCGCGCGATGCAACAGGAGGGCGGCGTCTCGGCCATGTTCGCTCGCATCGCCGCGCGGTTCCGCCGTCCCGCCGAACCGCCGTCGGAGTGATCCGGCGGCGGGGCTCGCTCACCTAGCCCGTCCGGGTGGTTCGTTCGCCGCTTCGGCCTGCGCGCTTGCCACGTCTCGGCGCACTGCTGTACAAAGAGCGCTCACCTTCCCCAGGGTGTGTGACCGTCAGCCGAACGTCGAGCCTCTTCCCCGGGAAGGGCGGCCACACCGGTTCGTTGGTCGTGGCAGGTCGGTTCGGCGAAAGGGCACTCGCTCGATGGAGGGGTTCACGGCTCATCAAGCCTGTAAGTTCACGGGCTGCACACCTCGTCAGCTCCGGTACTGGGATCACATCGGACTGGTGGAGCCGACCGTCCAGGGCACGGGGGGACGACCGGGGGTTCCGCGACTGTACGCATTCCGCGATCTCGTCGCGCTGCGAGTCGTGAAGTCGCTCCTCGACGGAGGCATGTCGCTGCAGCGGGTGCGGCGCTCCTGGGACTTCCTGAACCGCCGCGCGGGTCTGGATCGGCACCTGTCGGAGGTGAAGCTCGTCACCGACGGCGTCAGCATCTTCAAGATCTGCCGGCGCGACGGGGAGGTCATGGACGCGCTCCGGGACGGGCAGATGGCGTTCTTCGTGGCGATCGACGACATCGCCTCCGGCGTCGAGGCGGACGTCGCCCAGTTCCAGGAGGATCGCGACCGGTTCGTGCGTGCCCTCCGCGAGGCCGCCGCCCACACGGCCACCGGATCCTGAGGGCCGGGGGCCGGAGGGGTCAGTCCCCGGTCAGGCGGTCGGGGAGGTACCAGCCCAGCACCCGACGGCCGATCGGCGTGCCGCGCCGCAGCTCGGCGAGGGTCTGCTCCGCCGCCGTGGATGCCTCCGCCGCCTCATCCGGGCGTGGAGCGCCGCTGCCGTAGGCGGCCTGCCCCGCCAGGCGGATCAGCCGGCCCAGCGCGTCGCCGGAGGAAGCGGCCGATCGGATGCGGTCGCGGTACTCCAGCAGCGTCTCGCCTGCCCTGCGGGCCCACCCCATGGCGGAGGCCCGCGCGTCGAAGAACTCGTAGATCGCGAGGATCCTGGCCCGGGGCTCCGAGCCGGCGCGGCGCAGCCGGATGCGCCGGCGGACGGCGCGCACCGGAGGCACCAGGACGAGCAGCAGTCCGGCCAGGACGCCGAGGGCGCCGAGCACGGTCCACATCGGGAACCGGAACGGGGCCGGCGCGATGACCGTGGTGCGCTCGTCCGGGAGCGTCGCGCCCTTCACGGCGGCCCGACTGTCCGCGTGCAGCGGTCGTGCGAGGTCCCGGCGGCCGCCCCCGCCGGGCCCCCCGCCACCGGGCTTGCCGCCGCCCTCCGCGCACGGCGCCAGGTCCCCCTGTGCGTTCGGGCAGAGCTGCGCCGGCGCGTTGTAGCTGGCCGCGATCGGGTTGCTCCGTCCCGGGGTCGGCTCGAACGTCAGCCACCCGTAGTCGGGGAACAGCACCTCGACCCAGGCGTGGGCCTCGTTCGTGGTGACGTGCCAGAGGCCGTCCACCTCGGAGCGCTCGCCCGGGGTGAAGCCCACGGCCACCCGGGTCGGCAGGCCGAGGGTCCGCAACATCACGGCCATCGCGCTGGCGTACTGCTGGCAGAAGCCCTTCTTGGTGTTCTGCAGGAAGTCCAGGAGCGTGAACTGGTCGTCGCGCGGCGGGACGTTCGGGTCGTACTGGAACTCCCCGTTGCTGAGCCGGTCCTGGATGGCGAGGATCTGCTCGTATTCGGAGGTCGCGCCGGCCTCGTCGACCCAGCGATGCGCGAGCTCCCCGATCTCCGGCGGGAGGTCGGCGGGGATCTCCGTGTACCGCGCATTCGTCGTGGCGTCGGGGAAGACCACTGCGCGGAGCTCCTCCGGGGGCGGCTGCACGGGCGTCGAGCGCACCGAGTAGGACGTGCCGGCCTCGATGGTCCCGTCCTCCAAGCGCAGCATCTCGAGATCCGGGTCGTAGGACAGCGTTTCGGGGAACGTGACGCTGAGCGCCGGATAGGCGACCGGGACGCCGGACACCGAGAGGTCCTGGTCGCTCACGGTGAACGTCTGCTGCAGGTCCACGCCGAACGCTCGCTCGCTGGACAGGGGCGTCGAGTTGTTCGGCACCTCCAACGGCGCGGTGCCCTCCGTCGCCCGCCAGGTCACGCCGTCGAACGTGTCCAGGCCCACGGTCCGCCAGTACGTGCCGATCTCGGCGTCCACCCGGAACAGCTCGACCGGATCGCCGCGGTTCAGGCTGGACTGGATCGAGACCAACGGATTCACCCGGACGGAGTCGCCCGAGCTGCCGGAGAGGTCGATCACCGCGGTCGTGCCGAATCCGGGCAGCGTGAGCGGGACCAGGGTCGCCACGCCGAGGGCGAGCGCGGCGACGCGCCGAGCGCCACGGCCCGTCGTGGAGGACAACCCGCCCCGCGCGCCCGGCCACACCCATGAGGTCGTCAACCTGACGATCATCATCTACTTCATCCCGTATCTGTATCTGTTCCCCGCGCTGGTGCGCCTGCGCCGGATCCATTCGGTGCGTGCGGGAGACGAGGCCATGCTCGTCCCCGGCGGCCGCGTGGGCCTGTGGATTATCGCCGCCGCGGGGTCGCTCGCGACCCTGATTTCGCTCGCCCTCGTCTTCATCCCGCCGGCGGGCACGACGAGCACGCTCAACTACGAAGCGAACCTGATCCTGCAGTCGCTAATCGTGATCGGCGCCGGCGGCGTCTTGTATTGGATTGCGAAGCGCCGTCGCGCCTGATGCAGCCGCGCCCTCGGCGTGGACGCTCCAGCCACCCGACCAAACGCCTGCAACTTAGTAACAGATAGCACCTCTCCATCGTTTACGAAAGCAAAGTCAAGAATACTCCGCGAATCAACTTGTCGGCGGTGGACATGAGAAGTTGGCTTGCTCGCCTGACGGCAATCCTGCGATGGTCGTTGGCGGCATCTGGCAGGTGGTACGGCGTCGTGTTGCGGGGCCTTCTCTGGGTCGCGTTCACGGCAATCGTCGCGACGGGCCTTCAGATTTCTGCTCACCGGGGCCCTGCCCTGGCCTTTAGCCGGTTCCCTGCGGGATTTCCTCGGCCGCTGGTTAGTGGCCCTCGTGACGTCAGTTGGCGTGTCTCTAGTGCTCGCGTGGCTAGAGCGCACGCTGACGCCGCCATGGATGCGGTCCGAGGAGCGGTTCGAGTGGTTGGCGCGGGCGGACCGACGGCTGATTTTTGCCTTAAATGTACGAGCTCGAGTCTCGCGCTCGGTACAGCGATTAACCTCGAGATGGCGAGGCGTCGTTTCCCGTTCGATCTGGACGATTCTCTTCGAAACAGCGCAGTTCGTCAATTTCGACCTGTGGGACGCAACTGAACCCGCGAGACGCTTGTCGTTGTCCGAGGGCTTGTTTGTTGGCGTGCTCTACAAGCTCGCCGTTTCGATTGGGTTCCTGCCCGACCTTCGATTCGATGATGAGGAACAGGACAAAATCCAGCGTCCGGCTGATGGCGAGCTGACGCTGGATGTCGTGCTCGCGCTCCCCGACAACCTCGAGATCGTCGGCTCCGCCTGGGGGCAACTCGTCTGGCCCGCGAAGGGTCCGTCGCAAATCAACCCCGAGTTTCTCGTGCGTCCGCTGGTCAGAGCGCCGGCTCGGTTCCGAAGGTGCTGATTATCACCAACAGAATCTGTCGGCCTGCAGCGACATCGATTTCGACGTCCTCGCCGAAGGCGACTCGTGGCAGAAGAAGGGCGAGCCATCCGCTGGCGTTCGCTGGACGCCGAACGTGCCTCGGGCCTCGTGATTTTCCGAAGGTTCAAGAGCCTCGACCCGGATAGCCGGCGCGTCGCCAACATCTCGGTTCACGGTCTTCAAAACAACACGTTCGATCTGCCGTTTTTCGTCGCGGCTCCGGCGCCGTGCCCTCTCTGGATCCCATTGCGCCTGCGACTCTCAGAGGCTCGAAATGGCCAGCGGCCTTGCCAAGGTGAGAGCGAGCCTGCGGGGCACTCACAGATGATTCCAGCATTCGTCAGGTGCTGGGCGCCATGGCCGAGCGCGGCGACATCAGTGGCATTCGTTCCGCGGCCGAAGGCGGGACGACCCTTGAAGCGCAGGCCCACGGCCTGTCCGAGAAGATGCTGCGAGACATGGCGAGTCTGGGCAGGAGCTCTGGTCCACGCTCTTCGGCTCCGAGGCCGGGAGCGCATCGCCGCGCTGCTGGACGACGCGGAGACGGAGAACGATTCACCGATCATTCAAATCTGGACGGATCACAACGCGCGCGACTTCCTCCTGCCCTGGGTCTCCCGGTCCGGTACCGGACACTAGAAGACGAACGGCCACTCCGTCGAACGAGCGCGATTCTGGGTTATCGCTTCATCATCGAGCAGATACGCGATGTGCCTGGAAACAGCGCCCGACCAGCACGATGACATCGCGGCCCTTGAAGATCAGTGGCGCGCTGTCACGATTTCGCGACGAAGCCGCGGCATGAAGCGTTCTTCACGGCGTGTCAGCAGCGTCATCCCTCCGCTCTGGCCTGGCGTCCGATCCCGCCAGACGAGTTGAATCAGGTCCTCCGACGCTGTGATGCCGACGTGCTCTATCTCTACTGCCATGGGCACACCGCCCGACCGCTCGCTTCGGGCGAAACAGAGGTCGAGGATCTGTTGCGCCGCTATGCCGAGGGCCGCGATGAGGAGGCGTCGGCACTGCTAGAGGTCATTGGCCTTCAGCGACGGAAACGCATCCGCGACCATACGTTCATCGAATGTGGCGATGTTCAATTGCCATTGCGCGACCTCAAGAACTTCAAACCGGTGGGCGCGCCCCTGGTATTCTCAACATGTGCGAATCGGCGGAGTTGTATCCAGGTGTCACGGCCAATCTGATTGACGTGTTCGCCGATCGCGGGGCCGCAGGCGTCCTCGGGACGGAGATGCCGATGGCCACAACATTCGGCGACGTGTTCGGCCCGCGCTTCTTCGAGTTGTTCATCAGTGCCTCCGCCGCCGAGGCGACTCGAGATGCCGATGGCGCGACCGTCGGCGAGGTCCTCTTGCGATTGCGTCGCGAGGGAATGAACGGCGGCAATCCGTTTCCGTTTGCCTACACGTACTTGGTGACGCTACCTTGAGATTGACGCCGCATCTCTCGGTGGAGTCATCGCCGACCAAGGCCTTGATCGCCCTCAACCGCGGAGAACTCATGATGTCGACCAACGAACTCTACGATGCTGAACGAGCGGCCATGAAGTTGGCGGAGAAAGACGAAGAGGCGCTGTTTCGTGAACTCGGGAAAGCGCATCGAGGATGTCAATCAGCCCGGAGGTGCGGAACGGCAACTTCAGTTCGAAGCCGCGTTCGTCGACAGCTCGACGACAATGGGCGATAGCTATCTTGAAGACATCGGCCGCCGTTGGTTCCGAAAGGCCGAAGCGGACGTGATGAACTTCGTTCCTGCGGCCGCGATGACGCGGATCGCAACAAGCTGACGGGCGGCAAGAGCATCCCCAGGTTGCCGGCGCGCTCGTCACCGCCGGTCTCCTGGCCGCCATCGCTGCCCCGCCGGCCTGGGTCATCGTCGCCGCCACCATTGCGGCGCAGCGCATCACCGCGACCGGGATCGACGCCTGGTGCGAAGTCTATTATGAGCGAGGGGCCAAGAAGGCCTCTGCTCAGTGAACGCCGGTTTGTCGACGCAACGCGTCAGACGTCGCTGAGCCGGCGAATGCGCATGAAGTTGGCGTCGCCGCGCGTGAGATCGGCGTTGACGCTGACGAAGACGACCACGCTGCCAGCGTCAGCAACCCGCGTGACAGCAGCTCCCGCTCGACCATCACACCCGTCGCGTCCAGGCTGGATCCCACTTCCGTCGTGAGCGGCGTGACGCCGCGATAGAGCGCGAGGCGCCGCGCCACGGCGTCGTTCGGACTCACCGCGTAAGATCGGCACGCTCGGGCGGAACGCGGACAACACACGCGCCGTCTTGCCTTTCACGGTGACCGCGACGATCGCCGCGGCGGCGCCCGCTTCCGCGAGCGTCACGGCCGCTTCGCACAACGCGCGATTGTGCTCGACGTTGACGACGTTGTCGCCCGGTTCGATGACGAGCGACGGCGTGATCGATTCGGCGTCGCGAATCACCGCGTCCAGCGTCTGCACCGTCTTCACCGGGAAGTCGCCGACCGCGGTTTCGCCGGACAGCATGATCGCGTCCACCGCATCGTCGACCGCGTTGGCCGCGTCGCTGACTTCGGCGCGCGTCGGGCGCGGCTCCTTGGTCATCGAGTCGAAGACCTGCGTCGCGACGATCACCGGCTTGCCGCAGGCGCGCGCCTGACGCGTGATTTCCTTCTGCACGCGCGGCACGCGTTCGAGCGGCATTTCGAGGCCCATGTCGCCGCGCGCGACCATCACGCCGTCGCAGTTGTCGAGGATGGCTTCGAGGTTGGCCACCGCGGCGGGACGCTCGATCTTCGCGATCACCGGCACGCCCGCGCGGCCGTGCGCCGCGATCAATTCGCGCGCGCGGATCACGTCGGCCGCCGTCTGCACGAAGCTGAGCGCGACGATGTCGACGCCCTGCTCGAGGCCGAAGCGCAGATCCTCGATGTCCTTGGCGGTCATCGCGGAGGTGGGCAGCTCGATGCCCGGAAGGTTGATCCCCTTGTGCTCGCCGAGCGGGCCGCCGTTGACGACGGTCGTCACAGACGGTCTTGCCGTCGCTCGATTCCACCCGCAGCTCGATGCGCCCGTCGTCGAGCAGCAGACGGTCGCCCGGACGCACGGCGCGCCCCAGATCTCCGAACGTTGTCGAGACGCGGCCGGCCGATCCGACGCTGTCGTCGCCGGTGACGATCGCGAGCTGATCGCCGGGCCGGAGATCGATCGGCTGACCATTTTGCAGCTTTCCCGTCCGGATTTTTGGACCGCTCAAGTCCTGCAGGATGCGCGATGTGGCGGCCGGCGTGACCGGCGGCGCGGCGGATGCGCGCGATCGATTCGGCATGCTGTTCGTGCGAGCCGTGCGAGAAGTTCAGGCGGAAGACATCGACTCCGGCGGCGATCAATTCTTCGATGCGCGATTCCTCGGAAGACGCCGGTCCGAGCGTAGCGACAATCTTGGTCAGGCGATGCACAATGCGTGATAGGTTACAGCAGGATGAGCACTCGACTGCAGGAGTTCCGCGAGTTTCGCGAGCGGATGAACGCCCGGATCCTCGAGTCGGACAACCTCGAAATCAAGCGCTTCTTCGCCCTCGACAGCTCGTGCGTATGACGAGGGCGCCCTGCCGGTCAAAACGAAAGAGCTGATGGGACTGGTCGCGTCGCTGGTGCTGCGCTGCGACGACTGCGTGACGTATCACCTCGTTCGCTGCAAGGAAGAAGGCACGACCGACGCCGAGTTCCTCGAAGCCCTCAACGTGGGTCTCGTCGTCGGCGGGTCGATCACCATTCCGCATCTGCGCCGCGCCATCGCCACCCTCGACGAACTGAACGCACCGCCGGCCGAGGACTGAGCGCTTTTCGCCCCGTCCCGGAGCATGGAATCCGTCTGCCGGATCCGTTGACGGTTCGACGCGCGAGCGAGCGGTAGCCACATGACTCTCGACGATTTTTATGACCTGGCCGCGGCCGACGCGGACCGCCGCGATCTGGCAGACCTGACACCCGTCCTCAAAGGGCTGCGCGCCGCCGCCGCGGCACTGCGCGCCGCGCCGTGGAATGACGACGCGCAGAGGATCAACGCCGGCGGCGACAGCGCCAGTGGCACGCGACGCCGCACCGCCGCAGCGCGCTCACCGCAACCACTCGACATCAACGCCGGACGTGACGCCATCGCAGCCGTCGCCGCGGGCATCGTCGTGAACACGCCCGTCGCCGTTCCGAATCCCACCAGCCTGACCATCGTCGACGCCGCGCGACGTCTGCGTGACGGCTCGTTGACGTCCGCCGCGCTCACCGAGGCGTGCCTCGCCCGCATCGCGCGCGACAACGAGCGGCTGAACGCGTTCATCCTGGTGACCGCCGAAGCCGCGCGCGCGCAGGCCGCCGCCGCGGATCGCGAACTGGCCAGCGGCCAGGATCGCGGCGCGCTGCACGGCATTCCGATCGCCATCAAGGACATCGTCGACATCGAAGGGCTTGCCGACGACGTGCGCGTCGCGCGTGAGGGAGGGGCACGTCGCGGAGAAGGACGCGGCGGTGGTCGCGCATCTGCGGCGCGCGGGCGCGGTGATCACCGGCAAGACGAACCTGCACGAGTTCGCGATGGGCACGACCAACGAGGACTCGGCGTACGGCGCGGCGCGTCATCCGCTCGACGACACGCGGTCGCCCGGCGGATCGAGCGGCGGGTCGGCGATCGCCGTGGCCTGCGGCATGAGCCTCGGCGCGGTCGGCACCGACACCGGCGGATCGATTCGCATTCCCTCGGCGGCCTGCGGACTGGTGGGGATCAAGCCGGCGTTCAACGAGCTGTCGTGTGATGGCGTCGTGCCGCTCAGCCGATCGCTCGATCACGTCGGCCCGCTCGCGCGCACGCTGACGGACGCGTGGCTGCTCTACGACGTGATGGCCGGCCGCGACGCGCCGATCAATCCGCCGCGGCGGGCGCGCGGCGGCAGGCGCGGCCGGCGCGAGAGAGCGCGGCGAAGAATGACGGCGATCCCGCCAGCACGATGCCCGCGTCGATGGCGATGGCCAAGCCGCGGCGCGCGGCGATCCCGAGCGGCTATTTCATCGATCGCCTGCAGCCCGACGTCCGCCGCGGCTTCGACGAAGCGGTCGCGTGGCTGCGCGGCGCGGGCGTCCAGATCGAGCACGTCGAGTTGCCGCACGCCGAGGCGATCGCGCCGATCTACCTGCACATCTGCCTCGCCGAGGCGGCGGCGTTTCACGCGCGCACGCTGGAGACGATGGCCGAGGCCTACACGCGGCCGGTGCGGATGCGCTTCGAGGCGGGCCGGTTCATCCTGGCCGAGGACTACCTGCGCGCGCTGGCCGGACGCGATCGCCTGCGCGCGGGCGTCACGGCGGCGCTCGCCGCGCATCAGCTCCTGCTGCTGCCGACGCTGCCGATCGTGGCTCCGCCGATCGGCGCGGCGACGGTGCCGATGGGCGATGCCGAGGAGCCGGTGCGCGCGGCGATGCTGCGCCTGACGCAGCCCTTCAACCTGACGGGCCACCCCGCGCTGACGCTGCCGATTCGCCCCGCGTCGGGCGGCCTGCCCGTCGGCCTGCAGCTCGTCGGCTCCGACACGCGCCGCCTGCTAGCCGCCGCCGCCTGGTGCGAACGCCAGCTCCAGCCCTGACTGCCCTGCCCGCTCACCCTTCCCTCACGCCAGCTCGGGACCGCAGCGGCCCGCCGGGCCGTTCGCCGCGCGGCGGCCTCGCGGGCCGTGGGCTACAGTAGATCCTCTGCCCTTCGGGCGGATTCGATGATTTTTTCGCGCTTTTTTCACAACTGGGAACGGCGGTTCGCGGCCTCGACCAACGATCGCGTGGTGCGGCCGTTCGAGTGGGGCCTCGACTGGCTGGGCCTGCCGAGCGCCGCCGACCTCAACGGCGGATCGCTCGACGCCTTCCAGCAGTTCGTCGACGGCGGCGATGGCCGACACCGCGCGCGTTCTACCACACGACGCCCGCGCCCGCCTACGAGCTGGACGCGCGCAACGTGCTGCGCTTCGAGAGCGCGCTCGTCACGCCGCACGCGTCGAACAACGTCGTGCACGCGCGCTACTTCCCCGCGGAGATCAGGAACGAGAAGCCGGGCGGACGCAAGCGCGACGATCGGCGCGCCGCCGTCGTCCTCCTCCCCCAGTGGAACTCCGACGCCGAAGGCCACATCGGCCTCGCGAAGCTGCTGGCGCGCTTCGGCATGAGCGGACTGCGGCTGTCGATGCCGTATCACGACGTCCGCATGCCGCCCGAACTGCACCGCGCCGACTACATCGTCAGCGCCAACGTCGGCCGCACGCTGCAGGTGTGCCGTCAGGCGGTGCTCGACGCGAAGCGCGCGGTCTACTGGCTCAAGGCGCGCGGCTATCAGCACGTCGGCATTCTCGGCACGAGCCTCGGCTCGTGCCTGTCGATGCTGACCGCGGCGCACGAACCGCTGATCGAAGCGGCGGCGCTCAATCACATTTCGCCGTATTTCGCGGACGTGGTGTGGGAAGGCTTGTCGACGGCGCACGTGCGGAAGGGCCTCGAAGGCCACATCGCGCTCGATACGCTGCGCGCGCTGTGGCTGCCGATCAGCCCGCAGCCGCACCTCGATCGCATGCGCCAGACGAAGACGCTGCTGGTCTACGCGAAGTACGACCTGACGTTCCCCGTCGCGCTGTCACGCAGGCTGGTGCACGACTTCGGCGCGATGAAGCTGCCGCACGAAGTCGCCGTGCTGCCGTGCGGCCACTACAGCACGGGCGTTTCGCCGTTCAAGTGGCTCGACGGCTATCTGCTGACGAAATTCCTCAAGACGAATCTCACACGCCTACCCTAACCCTCTCGCGAGCGTAGGCACCGGCACTCCCGCGCGCATCTCAACGCTTCGCTGCGGCGCGCGAGCCCGGCGACCGCCGCGACGAGCTCGGCGGGATCGACCGGCTTGGGAAGGTACATCTCGAAGCCGCTCTCGAGCACCATCGTGCGCGCCTCGTATTCGGCGCGTCCCGTCACCGCCACCGCCGGAATCGTGCGCACGTGCGGATCGGAGGCGTGACGGACGCGATGGATCAGGCTGAAGCCATCCATCATCGGCATGCCGAGATCGGCGACGAGCACGTCGGGCCGCAGCAGGTTGATCGTTTGCAGCGCGCCGGTCGCCGTCGCCACCGTCGTCACCTTCGCGCCCGCGCCTTCGAGGATGGCGCGCAGCAAGCCGAGCATCTCGAGGTCGTCGTCCACCGCGATCACGTGGACGTCGTGCAGGTTCACCCCCGTCGACGTCCTGGGCTGGCACGCGGCGGTCCGGACGCGCGAGGACCCGCTCCTCTTCGGGCGTGGCCTTCGACGCGGATGTCGGCGCCGGAACGGAAGCGCTGTCATCCCGCGGGCGTGCCTCACGATCGGGCGGCCCGGGCCCGGAGCGGTCCCTTGGGGTCCGCGTCTGACGGATTCGCCATCATCTCACCTGTCCCGACCCGACGCTCGCGACAGCCACACGCCGGCAGGCTGACGAGAGCTCATTCCATTATCGGCCCGGGCGTCCCTCTTCACGAGCGCCGAGCGTCGGTCCGGCGTTCGATTCGTCCTTGGACACCTGTCGGGACAGGTGTATAAAAGGGGCCTTCACACTCCGGACGGCAACGAAAGTCGAACGCTGGCGGCCCTTTTGCGCAGGCGCGGGAAGCCGCCGGCTTCAGGCGCGTGCGTGCGCGAGGAGGCTGCATGTCCAGCCAGGCCCCAGGCCCCGACAAGCCTTCCCAAGGCTCAGCAGGCCGCATCTTCTACAGACGCCGCTTCAGGCCGCGAAGGCCCCGGTCCTGGCCTATAACGATAAAAACTGGCATCAGCTCCGCTCGGTCGTCACCCCGGATTTCGTCTACGAAGAGGTCGCCACCCAGCGGCGGCTCGAAGGGGTCGACGCGGTCTTCGCCTGCTGGCAGGGCTGGGCGAAGGCGTTCCCCGACTCGAGGGCGACCTTCGACGGGGAGTTCGTCAGCGAGCGGGACGGTCGTGCTCGAGGTCACCTGGTGCGGCACGCACACCGGCCTCCTCGACCTGCCCGGCGGGCCGGTGGCGCCCACCAACCGGCCGATCAGGCTGCAGGGGTGTCAGGTGATCGGGCTGCGCAACGGCAAGGCGCAGTCGATCCGGCACTATTTCGACATCGCCACGCTGCTGCAGCAGCTCGGGATGCTGCCCTAGAGCCGGCCTCGGGACTCGCCGAGTTCCTAGATGTATTTGAGGATGCCCCTGAAGGCGTCGTACAGCACGCCCGCGAGGGCGCGGACGAGGGGCGTCACCTGACCGTCCTTCACCGCGTCAGCCACGGTGATCGGATCGGTCAACAGCAGCCAGATCGTCGCCGCCGCCAGCGTCGCCGCCATGGCAGCGGCGGCCCCGAACAGGCTGATGCTGAAGCGTGCGAAGGACATTGGCGTTCAGGGAACGGAAGCATGATGACAGACCGCCGGGTGTCCGTCCAGACACGGCGGGCATCCAGTTCGACTGGACACTGGACATCAGCAGGTTTGACGAATCAACCGGCCCGCTGGTTCTGAAGAGGTGGCCGCGCCCGCGGCAGCTGTCGCGCCATGCCGCTTACCGCTATCGGAAACTACGACGTGGACGCGGGCGCGAGTGCAATGTCCTGGGTGGCGGACAAATCGACCGGCTCGCCGAGGCCCAGCCGCGAGAGCGACGGCATCACGCGCTCGCGGTCGCCCACGACGACGACTTCCATGTCGCGGCTGGGGAGATAACGTGCCGCCGCGGCCGTGACCGCGTCAGCCGTCACCGCCTTGACGCGCGGCACGAACAGATCGAAGTAGTCGTCCGGCAGATCGTACAGCGCGAGCTGACACATCGCCCGCGAGATCTGCTCCGCGGTCTCGAACCCGCGCGGAAAGCCCCGCACCAGCGCCGCCTGCGCCCGCGCGAGTTCATCGGCCGTGATCGGCCGCTCGCCGCCGATCTCCGCGATCTCGCGCAGCACGTCCTCCACCGACTCCGCCGTCGCGTCGGTCTGCACGCTCGCCTGCACCGCGAACGGTCCCGTCTGACGCCGGAACTCGAAGCTCGAACGCGCGCCGTAGGTGTAGCCCTTCTCCTCGCGCAGCTTCAGATTGATGCGGCTGACGAACGCGCCGCCCAGCGCCGTGTTCAACACGCCCAGCGTGTGAAAGTCCGGCGTCGATCGCGCCGCGGCCACGCGTCCCACGCGCAGCTCCGACTGCGCGGCGCCCGGACGATCGACGATCGCGATCCGCGGCGCGCCAGGCGCCCGCGGCGCCAGCATCACCGGCGGCGTCTCGCACGCGGCGAGCGGCACACCGTCCGCGCCGCCCCACTTCCAATGATTTCCGTGGCGCGCGCCAGGTCTCGCCGACCAGGTCGACCAGCTCCTGATGCGACGCGTCTCCCGCCGCCACCAGCACCGGCTGCGACCGCCGGTAGCACTCCTCGTGAAACGCCCGCAGCTCGCCACCGTGATCGCGTTCAGCGACGCTTCCGTTCCCATCGCCGTATGCCCGTAGGCATGCGATCCGTACAAGCGCGACGCGAACACGCGCTCCGCGAGCGCCGAAGGCACGTCGCGCAGCTGCATCAGGCGGCTCAGACGCAGCGCCCGCACGCGGCGCACGTCTTCGGGATCGAACCGCGGCGCCGTCATGATTTCCGCCAGCAGTTCCAGCGCGGGACGCGCGAACTTCGCCAGCGTCGTCAGGCTCACCATCGTCGCATCCGCGCCGACTTCGGTGTCGAAGACGCCGCCGATGCGCGCGAGGCGCTCGTGGATGGCGAAGGAGTCGGACGAGCCGCTGCCTTCGTCGAGCATGTCGGCGGTGAAGGCCGCGAGCCCGGGACGATCGGCGGGATCGGCGGCGATGCCGACCGGCAGCAGCAGCACGAAACTGATGACCGGCAGCTCGCGATGTTCGACCGTCCACAGCCGCAGCGCCGTGTCGTCGTCGCGATGTTTGGCGATGCGCGGGAGATGGATGCCGGGATCGGGTCCGAGCGCCGGAAGCTTGCTGCGATCGGCAGGCATCAGCTCACCACCGCCCTGGTGGAATCGGCCAGCGCCAGCGACGTCTGCCCCGTCGGCACCACGCTCAGCGCGACGCGCTGCGCCGGCACGAGCCGCCGCGCCGCGTCGCGCACGTCTTCGATCGAGAGACGCCGGTAGCGTTCGAGATCGGCTTCGAAATATCCAGGATCCGCGATGTACACGTTGTAGGCGTTGAGCTGATCCGACTTCCCGTTGAAGCCGCCGACCGTCTGCAGCCGGTAGATGAACTGCGCTTCCGCCTGCGCCAGGCTGCGCGACATCTCGTCGGCCGTGGGACCGTGATCCATCAGCTTCGCGAGCTCCGCGTCGATCGCCGCGGCGACGGTGTCGAGCGTGACGCCGGGCGTGGCGGTGACGATCACCTGGAACATGCCGTCCAGCTCGCGCGACTGCTGCAGCGCGGTGACGTCGAGCGCGAGGTGCTTTTCGTGCACGAGCGAGCGATACAGCCGCGACGTCTTCCCGCCCGCGAGCACTTCCGCGATCACGTCGTAGGCCGCGTCCCCCTCGGCGAACAGCGCCGGCGAGCGCCAGGCGAGATAGAGCCGCGGCAGCTTGATCCGATCTTCGTGGACGCAGCCGGATCTCCGCGTCCTGCCGCGGAATCGCCGGGCGCGACGACCGGCGCGACCGCCGGTCCCGCCGGCAGCTCCTCGAAATACTTCCGGGCGAGCGCGAGCGCCTCGTCCGTATCGATCGCGCCGGCCAGCGCGAGCGACGCGTTGCCGGGGTGATAGTACTTCTGGAAGAACGCGCGCGCGTCTTCGAGCGACGCGGCCTGGATGTCTTCGGCCGATCCGATCGTCAGCCAGTGATACGGATGATCCGGCGGATACAGCGCCGAGGCGATCGCCATCCCGGCGAAGCCGTAGGGCCGGTTCTCGTAGTTCTGACGCCGCTCGTTCAGCACGACGTCGCGCTGATTCGCGAACTTCTCCGGCGTCAGCGCGGGCAGCAGATAGCCCATGCGATCCGATTCGAGGAACAGCGCCAGTTCCAGCGCGTTGGTCGGCACGACCTCCCAGTAGTTCGTGCGATCGGCGTTGGTCGAGCCGTTGAGCAGCGCGCCCGCTTCCTGCAGCGGCTGGAAGTAGCCGCGATCGTAGTTGGCGGAGCCTTCGAACATCAGATGCTCGAAGAGATGCGCGAAGCCGGTCAGGCCGGGACGCTCGTTCTTCGATCCGACGTGATACCAGAGATTGACCGCGACGATCGGAAGGTCGTGATCCTCGTGCACGATCACGTCGAGGCCGTTGTCGAGCGTGTGCTTCGTATAGGAGATCTGCATCGCGGACTGACGACTCGCGTCAGCTTGACCGCGAAGCCGCGTCTATCAGCGCGCTGATCTAGCGGACCTGCGTCAGCGGAATCGTCTTCTTGTAGCTGCTGATCGACACCTGCGCGGCCGCCTGTTCGGCCACGCGGACGATCGCCTGCGCCGCCGGCGAGTCCGGCTCGCCGATCACGATCGGCACGCCGGTGTCGCCGCCGACGCGGATCGGCTCGTAGAGCGGGACGCGGCCGAGGAACGGCACTTCCAGTTCCGCGGCCATGCGCTCGCCGCCGCCCTTGCCGAAGATGTCGCTCTCGTGGCCGCAGCCGGGGCACACGAAGTGGCTCATGTTCTCGACCAGGCCGAGCGTCGGGATGTTCAGCTTCCGATACATGCGCACGGCGCGGCGCGTGTCGGCCAGCGACACGGTCTGCGGCGTCGTGACGAGCACCGCGCCCGTCACCGGCACCGACTGGCTCAGGCTGAGCGCGACGTCGCCGGTGCCCGGCGGCATGTCGACCACCAGGTAGTCCAGCTCCGGCCAGCGCACGTCGCGGAAGAACTGCTGAATCACGCCGTGCAGCATCGGCCCGCGCCAGATCACCGGGGCGTCGTCGTTGGTCAGGAAGCCCATCGAGACGCTGAGCATGCCGTATTTCTCGGCGGGCATGATCTTCTCGCCGTCGTGCTGCAGCTGCGTCCGCACGCCGAGCATGATCGGCACGTTCGGACCGTAGATGTCGCCGTCGATCATGCCGACGCGCGCGCCGGTGCGGGCGAGCGCGATCGCGAAATTCACCGCGAGCGTCGTCTTGCCCACGCCGCCCTTGCCGGCGCCGACGGCGATCACGTTGCGGATGCCGGGAAGCGACAGGCGGCCGGGAATCGAGCCGACGCCGCCGGGCTGGCCCGCGGCGCCCGTCGCGGAGCGCACCTGCGCGGTCATGGTGATATCGACGGACTGCACGCCGGCCACCGCCGACACGGCGGCCCGCGCCTGATCGCGCAGATGATCCTTCACGGGGCACGCCGGCGTCGTCAGCTCGATGGCGAACGACACGCGGCCCTTGTCGATCGCCAGATTCTTGATGAATCCGAGGCTGACGATGTCCTTGTGGAGATCGGGATCCTTGACGACGCGGAGGGCGTCGAGGATCGCCGCCTCGCTGGGGGAAGCAGACGACCAGGCCATAACCTTCCCAGTCTACTGCAGGTCCGCCAGCGCGGCGGCGGCGGTCATGCCACGCGTGGCGCGCGCTACTTGGCGGCCTGCTGCTCGGCGATATCGCCGGCGAACGGCATCTTGAACTTCTCGCCGTTGTAGGCCTTCACCATCAGCAGGATCCAGAGGACGACGCCCGCCGAGGAACACGAATGGCGAGAGCATCCAGCCGATGATGGGAATCATCAGCAGCGATGTACCAGACGACGGTCACCGCCAGCGAGACGATGATCGACTGCATGGCGTGGATACTTCACGAAGCGGCTGTCTTTCTCCAGGACGAAAAAGATCAAGGACGAGCAACGCGCGGCCGCGGCGCAGGCCCTGGCCAAGCGCGGCCTGCCCCTCGACATCGAGCCCGGCATGGTCGTTTCCGGCTATTCGCCGGTCCGCAACGAGATCGATCCGGCGCCGCTGATGCTGAAGCTTGCCGCGCAGGGCGCGAGGCTGGCACTGCCTGTTATCAATGCGCGCGGAAAATCGCTGACGTTTCGGGCGTGGTCGCCCAACGACCGGCTGATGCTCGGGCCGCTCGGCATCCCCGAGCCGTCGCTGGCTGCGGCCGAACTCATTCCCGATATCATGCTGGTGCCGCTCGCCGCATTCGACCGTCTCGGCCACCGCATCGGCTATGGCGCCGGCCATTACGACTACACCTTTGCGCACTTGCGCAAATCGAAGGCGGTCACCGGCATCGGCATTGCTTTTGCCGTGCAGGAAATCGAGGCGGTTCCGGCATTGTCGCACGACGTGGCGCTGGATTATGTGCTAACCGACAAAGAGACGTTCGACTTCCGGAGACCCTGAGTTTGCGTATCCTCTTTATCGGTGACGTCGTCGGCAAGACCGGCCGCACCGCCATCAACGAATATCTGCCCGGCATGGTCAGGGACTGGTCGCTCGATCTCGTCATCGTCAATGGCGAGAATTCGGCCGGCGGCTTTGGCATCACCGAGGCGATCTATCAGGAATTTCTCGACGCCGGCGCGGATGCCGTCACGCTCGGCAACCACGCCTGGAATCAGAAGGAGGCGCTGGTCTTCATCGAGCGCGCGCCGCGCCTGATCCGCCCGCTGAATTTCCCGACGCCACACGCCGGGCCGCGGCGCCGCGCTGATCGACACCAAGAACGGCAAGCGCGCGCTGGTCATCAACGCCATGGGCCGCGTCTTCATGGAGCCGCTCAACGATCCCTTCATGCGGTCAACCGCGAGCTCGAGGCCTGTCCGCTGCGCGAGGCGGCCGATGCCATCGTGGTCGATTTCCACGGCGAGGCGACCAGCGAGAAAGCAGGGCATGGGATTTTTCTGCGACGGCCGCGCCAGCCTCGTGGTCGGCACCCACACCCATGTGCCGACCGCCGATCACCAGATCCTGTCCGGCGGCACCGCCTATATGAGCGACGCCGGCATGACCGGCGATTACGATTCGATCATCGGCATGCAGAAGGAAGAGCCGATGCACCGCTTCATCACCGGCATTCCCTCCGCCCGGTTCGAACCGGCGCAGGCGTGGCGACACTCAGCGGCGTCGCGGTCGAGACCGATGACGCCACCGGCCTTGCGACGCGGATCGCGCCGGTGCGCGCGCGGCGGAAGGCTGGCGCCGGCGGTGCCGGATTTCTGGGCCGGCCATTCGTACGAGGAAGTGTGATGCGAAGGTTTCTGATTTGCCTGCTGGCGCTTTGCTGTCGCAGGCGGCGTGCGCGCAAACGCTCACCCAGCGCCCGGTATCGCAGGACCCGGTGTCGCCCGAAGACATGACCGGGCGGCTGGAGAAGTCCGCGATCAACACGGCGAAGTCGCGCCGAAAGGCGCGGCAAGGGGATCCTCGATCGATTTCTGCTGGGCTTCCATCGCCGGAGGAATACCGCGCGCTCGCCAAGCATGTGCTGGTGCTCGTCAGCGTGGTGACGCAGGACGCGGCCGAACTGCCGCTGCGCCGGGTCTATGTGAACATCGACGGCGACAAACCGAACTGGTCAGGTTGAGCAGCCAGCTCAGCGACGTCAGGAAAGGATCGAACACCTATTCGATCCTCGGGCCCTTTCGTGAGGACGGCTTTTACGTCGCGCCCGCCGGCCCCATGATGGCGGACGGCTATCTGCAGGCCGATTTCGCGATCGCGGCGGAACAGTTTCAATCTCTACAAGTTGCCGGGGACGCCGCCGGATTTCATCAAGGCGGACAGCAATCCGAT
>CAWHTI010000009.1:0-62484 GCA_963832225.1 uncultured Actinomycetes bacterium | reverse complement strand
TTGAAGAACGCTTGCCAGACCGGGCGGACCTCGGTCGGCTTCAGGGGGCGAATCGCCCTGGGACGAGCCGCTCCGCATCTCCTCCTCCGGGTTCGTCACGGGATCATCAGACGACGAAGAAGAGGAAATGAGTTGTCTCGCCTGGCCCATCGAGCTGAGCACGGTTCGTACCGCCTCCGTGCGCTGGATGAGGTCGTCGAAGTCGCCGCGCTTGGCATCCAGCCTGCCGCTCTGGAATTCCACGCACACGACGGTGTCCCGGAAGCGGCCGATGACATCGAATTCGCTGGCCGCTCGAATGACGTCCTGGGGGGCGCTGTAGGACACGTCGGTATAGAGCTGTAAGGGACTTCGTGGCGCACCAGCTGGTCGTCGATGATATCGTAGACATAGGCGTTGAGCCATTCTCCCTCATGAACTGGAGCAGCGCCGGATCCCTTTTCTCGTAGACCAGCAGGAGCTCGGTCTCCGGCTCGTCGCGAAGCCATTTGAGCTCGAACGGCGCCCAGCGGCCCTGCTTGTTGCGAACGAGGATTCGGCGGACGTCGATGAGGCCGCGCCGCTCGAGGTCGAGCAGCGCGCCCTTCAGCGACTTGCGCATCGGCAGATGGCGCTCCACTCGGTCGGTCCTGTCGCTGCGCTTCTCCCGGCGGAAGGCGCGCAGCAGGTCCGACATCATGTCGAAACGGGTCCCGATCCGATTGCGCGAAGTCGATCTCGGCGGCCGTGAACTTTCGCGCCGATTTGATGTCGATGCCCTTGAGGAACAAGGTGCTGAGGACGGGCGAGGCCCGGCGGATCGGCAACAAGGCCGGCCCCTGGAGGCGCTCCGCCGGCGCCTGGCCCAAAGGCGGCCCGCCTCGGCGATTTTGACGTGATGTCGCTGCCGAAATCGATGGCGTAGAGGTCCTCGATCTCGGCGACCCGAACCCGGATTTCCTCGACGGAGGCGCCGAGCACGCCCAGCTCGTCGCGGATCTTTGGGCCGACGACGGGCCGTCCCGCGAGCGCGAGAATCGCATCGCGCCCCTCGGCGAGCTTCTCGCTTCCTGATTTCATGCCGCGCCCCTTTCCCGATGCCCCACATCGGTCGGGAGGATGCTTAGGGAGAAGAGGAGGGACCAGGCAAGGGCGCGCTTGCGCCAACCATGTCCGAATTGGCGGCATTTGCCTGTGGCCGACGCCGCGCAAACCATCGGGCGGTGCAACCTGTCGGAGGTGGTTCCCGGGGGACGGCCCGGAGGGCGGCGGGCCGAATGGCGCCCCGGATCGGGTTCGGGGCAGGCTTCCCGCGGTAAACGGCGCCCCGGATCGGGTCCGGGGGCAGGCGTCGCGCCGCGAACGGCGCGACCGGCACGAATGGCACACGGAATCACGGGGGGGTCTCCCCGCCGTCGCGCGCGGCCGGCGGCAGCCAGCCTTCGATCGGACCGTAGCCGGGCGGGACCCAATCGCCCTCCGGGCTCTTCGTCCAGCCGTTCGCCAGCCTCTCGGCGTCCCGCGCACGGCGAACGCGCCCAGCTGGCGGTCGAGCGCCACGATCGCCTCGTCGAAGTCCACTTTCGGCTTTGCGGCGATCTCCGCCCGGATCTCGCGCTCCATCTGCTTCCGCTCGTGCCGAGCAGGCGCTTGCGGGTGAAGCCGGGGCGGGGCCGTATTTCTTCGGGTTCGAGCCCTGCAGCAGCAGGCGCAGCAGAGCCGTCGTAGCGGCGGCGCACCCTGACCTCGCCGCCGACGCGATATTCCTGCTCCACGCCCTCGACCGCGCGCTGCCAGGCGGTGAGCTCGACCGGCGTGCCGCTCATCCTCAGCGCGCAGCTGGCAATGGTCGAAGAAGCGCGGGTCGCCCTCCTGGTGGCGGTAGACCGTGCGCGGCGAGATGCCGGTCAGCCGGCAGGCGTCGAGGATGCAGCCGGTCTTGACCAGCGCCTTGAGGAATTCGGCTTTCTCGCTTCGGTGAAGGCGTCGTGGCGCCCTCGCGGCCCCTCCGGCGCCGCGGCTTCGGAGGGCGAGGCGTCGGGATCGTCGGGCGGGGGCGGATCGGCGTCCCCGGGCAAAGCGGCTCCGCAGAGGGCGGCGGCGCAGGCGCCTCGTCCTCGGGAAGAGGCTCGGTGCGGGATGGTCGGACATGACAGGCTCGAATCGCTGCTGAGAACAGAACAGGAATATGTAATAGGAAAACTCCTACCGGGAAATCCTATTTTTGGGGGGCATACGCGACTCCGACACTGGTAACGCGAGCAGCGCTGGTCATGCCGCCTTCACGGTGAGTTCCAGGCTTAGTGCTTTCAAGAGGCGGATCACCGAGGCGATATCGCTTCGCGAGTGAACGCATCCTGCGCGACCCCTTTGGCACGCGCGACGTCTTTGAGCGCGAGCGCGATCAGCTCGGCATCGCCGTCCTCGAATACCGCTTCGAGATAAGCGAGGATCGCCTTCGGGCTGTCGAGAAATTCGGCGCTGTCCCAGCGGGCCGTTTCAATCGCCATCCTACATTCCCTCGTGCGTGGGGCGGCGCCGCAGCTCGGGCGTGGGCGTGCCGCGCCGCAGGCCGGCGACGCTCGAGATCCTTGTTAACGTCGGGCCAGTGGATACGCGAGCCGTCTCCCAGCCGTCGCCAGTCGGCGCGCTGGGCAGTCGTCGCATTGAGGAGGGCGGAGATCGAGGCGAGCGGCACGGCGATGTGCGGCCTCGGCGGGTCGCGTCGGCCGCTCGGCGTCGCACCGCCGCCCGCGACCGCTCGTCGGGAGATAGTCACCAGTCGCTCCGTCCGGACTTTGCTGGCCGCTGCTGATTAGGGACCAAGGAGAACATAGCGTCCGCTGCACATGGCCGGGTTCGAGGAGCAGGCGGACGCGCGCCCGTGGGCCTGCGGCCACTTCCGTGATGAGCGGACTCCCGCCTAGTCGAAGGCGCGCGGATGGCCAGGATGAGGCTACGGACTTGATGTCGCCAGGCGCGGCTCGAAGCGCAGGACGGTCCGGCGGCTGACGCCCGCCGCCTCCGCCGCCGCCTCGAGCGACCAGTTCAGCGCGGCCCGCGCCATGCGCGATTGCTCGGGACGAAGTGCGGGACCTTCCAGGACTACCTCCTTTGCCGTCACTTGGTCGGTCCCTGAAAGGGGACCGTCGAAGATAACCTCATCCTTCTCTTCGCTCGGCCGCGCGGGGGCCACGCCGCCGGCGAACTCGCCCTCGTCGATGAAGCGCAGCCCGGCGGCTTCGAACGCGCGGCGGATCGCAGCGAGACGTACGTCCTCGCGGCAGGCTTTCGCCCTGCTCGAAGCGCAGGATAGCTCGGCGGCTGACTTCGCAGCGCGCAGCCAAGGCATCCAGGGACCAGCCGAGCGCCGCCCGCGCCATGCGGCTCTGCACCGGCAGTAGACAGTCCTCCGCGATAACAACCCCCTTTACTGTGCCACTTAACGAACATGGAAACGGGTCGGTCCTGAGGAGACCTCAGGCATGGGGCTGCCGCGAGGCATAACCCTGACAGCGCCAGGCGTTGCTAGGCGCGGCTGTCGTGCCTGTGCTCTAAACCGGCCTTACCGGATCTCAACGGCGCAAAGTTGAGGCGCGACTTCGCGGAGCCGTCCGCGTCCGTGAATGGCAAGCCTCGCATAAGCGGCGCCGGTGGCGAAGCGCGGGTTCTGGCCTGCCTGGACAGAGTTTCGTGACCGTAGCGACGATCCGGCCCGGCGGTCGCGACGCCGAGCTCGGCCTGGCTGCGGATTTCGGCTGCCGTTCCGGTCATAGGCCTGGAAGTCCGGAATCAGGGGTCGAAGCGGGAGCCGCAGGCGGGAGCAAAGCTCGATCTCGACAATCGAGTTCTTGCCGATCCCGGCAGCCGGCACCGGCCGGCCGGAGCGGCCAGGCGATAGCCGCCGGAAGCGATCAGGACGAGGGTGAAGCTGGGGACGGCCGAGCACGCGCGGCTCGCAGGGCCAGGCCGCGCCGCCGGCACCGGCCGTAGCCGGATCGGCGTTCAACATCGGAATTTATCGGCGCCGCCCAGTTGAGACAATGGAGCCGGGACGTCCGTGACCGACGGATCCCGAGGCCCGGGACACCCGCCGTGGCCCCGTTTGCGGGTCTGCGGGCCGGAAGGCTCGATCGTGTCAGCCCCGCTCGTTCTGCGAGGCAGGACCTTCGCGATCTTTTTTCCCCAGCACCGAAGGCCTGTCCATGGCCCATCCGGCGAAGATGAGGATGAGTTCGAACAGGGCCAGGAGGAGCTGGCGCCTGACCGAGGTAATGGTCGGGAACTCGGTCTTCGCGTAGTTGAAGCCGCCGCCGACGATGGCCGCGCAGACCACGCGACCCCAAGCAATACCAGGGTGGTTCCGTCGACATCCAGCTGCTCCGCCCCGCTCGTCCTGGCAGGCTAGCCCGGTTCGCTCCTGGCACAAGGTAATCGGCCCGGAGGCCAAGGCGGCCAACCCCACGACCGTCTCGGTTTACTGGTCGGTCCCGGTTAGGGACCACGAAGAAAATATCGAGCCTCAATTCCGTGCAGTGCGGTTGGAGGCGTGTCGGCCTGCGAGCATGGTGAGCCCGATGCGGTCGGCCTCCTCGACAAAGCGGACACCAGCATTCTCGCAAGCCCGCCGGATTGCCTCGATGGACCGGCTGGATGTTGCGACGGTCCCGCTTGAGGAGCAGGGCCGTCCGGCGGCCGACTCCGCCGCCTCCGCGGCCTCCTCGAGCGACCAGTGCAGGGCCGCCCGCGCCATGCGCGACTGCTCGGGACGAAGAGCGGGACCTTCCAGGACTACCCCCTTTGCCGCGTTAGTTCGCGGTCCCTTTCAGGGACCACGAAGAGGAGACCCCCAAGCATGACGGCCGGGGGCATAACCCGACGCGCTTGGCGTTGCTAGGCGCGGTCGAGGCTCGCCGCCGGTGGAACACGGCCCCATCGTCGCCGAACCGCACTCCCGCCGCTTCGAATGCCGATCGCAGCGCCAGAAGCGTGGCCGCTCGAGGCGAAGCTTCCTGGCGTTCAAAGCGCAGGATCGTCTTCCGGTTCGCGCCCGAAGCGGCGGCCAGATCGTCAAGGGTCCAGCCTGCCGCCGCCCGCGCCATGCGGCATTGGACTGGAAGTAGGCCGAGGCTGAGGATGACGAACCCCCTTGACGCTGCGGCCTAACGCCACTAATAGTCCCTTTGGATAGGAGACCCTCAGGCATGGCCGCCGCGAGGCATAACCCGACGCGCCGGGCGTTGCTAGGCGCGGCTTTCGGCGCGCCCGTGCTTCTCGCCGGCGGCGGCGGTGCGTCGGGTGTGGCGAGGGGGCGGTGGGATCTGGCCCTGGCCGCACTGCGCAAGCGCAGAGGCGGCGGTGGCGACCTACCGGGCTCGCGACTATCTCCCCGCCCACGAGATCCACGCCGCGATCCGCGGCCGCTGGCCGATCCCCTACGACTTCGCCGACGATCCGGAGGCCCGGGCGGCGGTGAGCGCCGCCCTGGCCGAGTTCCAGCCCTTCGAGGACCGTCTCAACGCCCTCGACAGCGCCCGTTACGCCGCCCTGAAGCGCCTCCTCCGCACCCCGGCGCCCGATTTGTCCGCCCTCGCGCTGAAGATCGAGCTCATCGTCGACGAGGAGGTGGCGACGCTCGCGGGCGGCGAGCGGTGCCTGGCGGTGCTGAAGGCGGATGGGTGGAGGCTGGCGGGGACATTTGGTTCGGGTTGCGCAGCTCCTCCATCTGAGGCAGGTTGACGCCATGGGCATGCTGGAGGCCAAATGGGTTCGGATCATGAGCGATTATTGCGCCGATCCCTTTGGGGGCCGGACGGGACGATGGAGTATCTGGCCGACCTCCCCGTGAGCGACGATCTTCGCGCGGGATTGCAGACTTGGGAGGCTTGGGTCGATCTCCACAGCCTCGACAATCCCGAGTTCGACAAGGCGGCGTTCAGCCGCCGAGGCCTGGAGCTGGCTCGCGAGGTGAAGTCCCAGCTGCCGGAATGGACCGTGGTCTATTTCGACGAGGCCGCGGCGGCCGGCAAGGCGCCCGGAGCCTCGCGCGAGACGTTCGAATATGAGATCGGCCCATAGGCGCTCCGGGCCGGCATCGGGTTGACTTGCCGCCGCGCCGATCGCATTTGCGGCCATGGCCAAGCAGCGCATCGTGATCGATCCCGCTGTCTGCGGCGACTGCCCATCGTGGTGGGGACTCGGATGCGCGTGTTGGACGTGCTGGATGTGTCGCGGGCGGCGCAGGAATCGACGAGCTGCTCGGCGACTTCCCCTATCTCACCCGCGAAGACGTGCTCGCCTGCCTCCCCTACGGCGCGCGGGCGGTCGACCATAAGGTGGTGCAAGCCGCCTGATGCGCTTCCTGGTCGACGCGCAGCTCCCTCCGGCGCTGTGCGGCTGGTTCGAGGAGCGCTATCGCATCTTCCCGCAATCTGCCGATTTAGTTCAATGCCTGTAAGCGCTGAATTGCGCGCGCCAGGCTAGGCGCAGCGGCTGCGGCCCGAGCCATGTCCCATCCCTCATACACAAACTCTATCAACCGCTGGTTGTATTCAGGACCAACGCTGGCTCCGCTCCCCTCTCGAGGTGCAAGTGCCTCTCGTATCTCTCGGGATCTGGATTGGCGAGCAAGGTTCACCAAGGCCGTTTTCGGATGCATAAGAGCCTCTGGCTCATGCGGCACCAATGCAGCCCAACTGACAGGAACCGCGCAATAGCGGCAGCATCTGCCATTAGCCAACTCTCGATCGATTGCACTGCGAGACGAAGCACAAATCGCCCTTGGTCCGCATGAGCGGGACGGATTCTCTTATCACTTCCGGAGCGCATGCCTCGCGATCTAGGTCCCGAATGACCAGCCAATTGAAAAATTGCGAGGATTTTGCCATCCCGGTTAATGCGGTATCGAGGTTGTTCTTCCCCCGCCGATCGAACTCCCGATAGACGGTATGCCCAGTACCTTCTAGTATTGCCCTCGCAACAGCGAGATCTAGAATCCCTTCTCCAGCAGTACTAAAGTCAGGCATTTAGATTAGATTTTCGAAGAGAGGCAACTGGTCCACGCCGCGGGGCCGGACTGCCGGGAAAACGGCGTCCGCCATGGTCACCCCTCCATCCAACATTAGCTGTATCTGCCGGTCATGGATCGCTGTAACAACTCGCGGTTTCCCTCCCACGCATTCCCTAAGAGGGTCAACTCATCGAGAGCGATACCCGGATCGCTAAGTAGGGCATCAGAATGTGTGGAAACAAATATCTGTCGGTTGTTCCGGCGCCCAGCTCGTGAAAAGACACTCGGAAGATAGCGGACTACTGCCGGATGAAGGGAGAGTTCGGGCTCCTCCAGAAGCAGCGTTCCACCTGTTTCCATGAGAGCCCACAGAAGGCCCATCAGCCGAAGCGTCCCGTCTGAGAACTGGTCCTCGTTCTGCCAAGCCCCGGTCGCTCGCCAGTGTTCATACTTTCCTTTCAGGTGCCAAAGTCCCTTTGCATCCTGCTCCATCCGCAGTTCGCTCAACTGGGGAACCGCGAATTTAAAATTCTCGGCGATTCGCTTAAGTCGAGAGTCTCTCGTACGTTTTTGTGTGTTTGCTACAATCTCAAGGAAATCTCCTCCGAAGGGATCATCCTGTCGTCCGAAAGAGCGTTCCGGTTCTCGAATAATTTGCGGGACAATATGTCTGTAGGAGATAGACTCAAAAAACTCAGCCAGTTGCCGAAAGTTACGATTGGCGCTGATTTGTTCTAGATGTGTTTGGCTAAGTCGGGCTCGATCCGATCTATCTTCCGACGTCGGCCGCTTAAGAATGCAATCATCATTAAGATAAATTTCCTCAGCGATAATGGTTGCTTGGCGATTATTGTCTTGGCCAAATTTAAGTACGTATCGCCAAGTCTCTGGAGTTCCTTCACTTCCGACCGATACGTCTATCACCACATCAGTTTTCTTGCGTGAGAAGAGGCTTCTGATCGTAGAAACACCGCCACGGCTGTCGACCGCCTCACGGAAGCCGCCGCCAACTCTGGCGATGTCCCTAAGGAACCGGAAAATGTCTAAGATATTGGATTTTCCGGCGGCGTTAGCCCCCACAAAAAATGCCCGTCGCTGCAATGCGATTTCAAACCCACCGAAGTTTTTCCACCGCTCGGCACGCAGGCGGGTAAACCTCAGCGGGGGGCGTCTTTCGTCGGTCATTTACTCCGCCGCCACCCCGGCCCGCGTGAACATATCGTCCCCGCCTTCCGCCGCGGCCGCAGCCCGCCGTCATTCGCCGCCTTCGCCGACTTGCGCCGGTCGAAATTGTCCCACACCTCGCCCCAATTCCCCCGCGTCGCGGCCTTCGAATATTCGGTCGCGCGGGTCTCGAAGAAATTGGCGTGCTCCACGCCGTTGAGCAGAGGCGCCAGCCAGGGCAGCGGGTGGTCGTCGATCATGTAGATGGGCTTGAAGCCGAGCTGGCCGAGGCGCCAGTCGGCGATGTAGCGGATGTATTTCTTGATCTCCTTGGGGGTCATGCCGGGGACCGGGCCCATCTCGAAGGCGAGGTCGATGAAGGCGTCCTCGAGGCGCACCGTCTTCTGGCAGACGTCCATGATGTCGTCGCGGACCGCCTTGGTCATGCAGCTCGCGCTCCTTGACGAAGGCGTGGAACAGGCGGGTGATGCCCTCGCAGTGGAGGCTCTCGTCGCGGACCGACCAGCTGACGATCTGGCCCATGCCCTTCATCTTGTTGAAGCGCGGGAAGTTCATCAGCATCGCGAAGCTGGCGAAGAGCTGGAGCCCCTCGGTGAAGCCGCCGAACATGGCGAGCGTGCGGGCGATGTCCTCGTCGGTGTCGACCCCGAAGGTGGCGAGATAATCGTGCTTGTCCTTCATCTCCTTATACTGGAGGAACATGCTGTACTCGCTCTCGGGCATGCCGATCGTGTCGAGCAGATGCGAGTAAGCGGCGATGTGGACCGTCTCCATGTTGGAGAACGCGGTCAGCATCATCTTGACCTCGGTCGGCTTGAACACGCGGGCATATTTGTCGTGGTAGCAATCCTGCACCTCGACGTCGGCCTGGGTGAAGAAGCGGAAGATCTGGGTGAGCAGGTTGCGCTCGTGCTCGGTCAGCTTCTGCGCCCAGTCGCGGCAATCCTCGCCGAGCGGCACCTCCTCCGGCATCCAGTGGATCTGCTGCTGGCGCTTCCAGAATTCGAACGCCCAGGGATATTCGAACGGCTTGTACTGCTTGCGGGCTTCGAGAAGGGGCATGGACCGGTTACTCCGGTTACGAGAGCAGATGGCGACGTCGCAGCAGCGGCGTGAAGCAGCCGAGCGCGAACAGGAGGATGGCGGCGACGAGCGCCCCAGACGGCGTAGCGGCGGCCGTCGCGGCGCGCGGGCATATTGCGGGGTGCCGCGGCCGGCGCCGCGGTGCTTGAGGAAGATCGAGGCCTGCCAGAGCGCGTAGAGGCCGGCGAGCAGGCCGAGCAGCATCAGGACATGGCCCAGGGTGATCGTCTCGGGCATCAGTCTCTCCTCGCATGGCGGGCGCCGACGCCGAGGAAGACGACGCCGATGAAATAGCCGAAATCGTACCAGCCGCCATTGTTGGGGACGGCGTAGACGCTGACGTCGGGCATGAAGAGCGACACGATCCAGGCGATCGGGAAGATGAAGCCGTGCCAGAGCCCGAGAGGAAGCCCGGCGCCTGCGGCTGGACCGCGGCGGCGCTCTGGGTCGCGGCGCAGCCGGCGAGCAGCAGCGCCGCGGCGGCGGCACAAAAAGCGGGGGAGGAAGGCGCGAAACGCAGCGCGCGCGTATGCGGATCCGCGCGCGTCATCGCAGCCTCGCCGTCCCCCGCCAGGCGCCGCGCCGAAGGGAGCCAGGCGCGGCTCTCTCCCCCCGCTCGGGGAGAATTCGTCATCCCGGCAATCACTGGCACGCCAGGCATTCGTCGTAATCCGTCGTCGCGGCGAGCTCGATCTGCTTGGGGTCGATCGTGTTGTCGGCCTCGACCCCGCCGGCGAAGCCGGCGCGCTGGACCGACTTGGAGCGCAGGTAATAGAGCGACTTTTGATGCCCAGCTCCCAGGCGCGGTAGTGGAGCATCAGCAGGTCCCATTTGTCGACGTCGGCGGGGATGAACAGGTTCAGCGACGTCGCCTGGTCGATATAGGGCGTGCGGTCGGCGGCGAGCTCGATCAGCCAGCGCTGGTCGATCTCGAAGCTGGTCTTGAACACGTCCTTCTCCTCGGGGGTGAGGAAATCGAGATGCTGGACCGAGCCGCCGTGCTCGAGGATCGTCGACCAGACGCCCTCGCTAGTTCTTCGACTTCTCGATCGAGCAGCTTCTCGAGATACGGGATTCTTGATCGAGAAGCTGCCCGACAGCGTCTTGTGGGTGTAGATGTTGGCCGGGATCGGCTCGATGCAGGCCGAGGTGCCGCCGGTGATGATCGAGATCGAGGCGGTCGGCGCGATCGCCATCTTGCAGGAGAAGCGCTCCATCACGCCCATGTCGGCGGCGTCGGGGCAGGGCCCGCGCTCCTTGGCGAGCATCATCGAGGCCTCGTTCACCTGGGCGGCGATGTGCTTGAAGATCTTGAGGTTCCAGCTCTTCGCCATCGCCCCTTCGAAGGGGATGTTGCGGGCCTGGAGGAAGGAGTGGAAGCCCATCACGCCGAGGCCGACCGAGCGCTCGCGCATCGCCGAATATTTGGCCCGCGCCATCTCCTCGGGCGCGCGCTCGATATAGTCGGTGAGCACGTTGTCGAGGAAGCGCATGACGTCCTCGATGAAGCGCTTGTCGCCGTTCCACTGGTCCCAGGTCTCGAGGTTGAGCGAGGAGAGGCAGCAGACCGCGGTGCGGTCCTTGCCGAGATGGTCGCGGCCGGTCGGCAGGGTGATCTCGGAGCACAGGTTCGAGGTCGAGACCTTGAGGCCGAGCTCGCGATGGTGCCGCGGCATCGTCCGGTTCACCTTGTCGATGAAGATGATGTAGGGCTCGCCGGTCGCCAGCCGGGTCTCGACCAGCTTCTGGAACAGCGAGCGGGCGTCGACGGTGGCGCGCTCCGAGCCGTCCTTGGGGCTCTTCAGGGTCCATTCGGCGCCGTCGCGCACCGCCTCCATGAAATCGTCGGTGACGAGCACGCCGTGGTGGAGGTTGAGCGCCTTGCGGTTGAAGTCGCCCGAGGGCTTGCGGATCTCGAGGAACTCCTCGATCTCGGGATGCGAGATGTCGAGATAGCAGGCGGCCGAGCCGCGGCGCAGCGAGCCCTGGCTGATCGCCAGGGTCAGCGCAGTCCATCACCCGCACGAACGGGATGATGCCGCTGGTCTTGCCGTTGAGGCCGACCGGCTCGCCGATGCCGCGCACCGCGCCCCAATAGGTGCCGATGCCGCCGCCGCGGGCGGCCAGCCAGACATTCTCGTTCCAGGTGTCGACGATGCCCTCGAGGCTGTCGGGGACCGAGTTGAGATAGCAGCTGATCGGCAGGCCGCGGCCGGTGCCGCCGTTGGACAGGACCGGGGTCGCCGGCATGAACCAGAGCTTCGAGATATAATCGTAGACGCGCTGGGCGTGCTCGGCGTCGTCGGCATAGGCCGAGGCGACCCGGACGAACAGGTCCTGGTAGGTCTCGCCGGGCAGCAGATAGCGGTCGTTCAGCGTCTCCTTGCCGAAATCGGTGAGCAGCGAATCGCGGCTGTGGTCGACCTCGACCGGATAGATGGCCGGGCCGGCTCGCCTTGCGGCCCGGCTTCGCCTTCTGGGGCGCCTCGCCGACGGTGGTGGCCACGTCGCCCGCTCCCGTCTCGCTGCTGCCTGAAAGGTCCATCATCCTACCCCTTGTTCGTTCTTCGTTCCAGTGGATTCAACTCCACCTTAAGCGCATTCGAGGGGGCGCGGGCGCTTCATTTCGGCTTGTCCCCGATATCCACAGGACAAGCGGTTTCCGCCTGCGCCCGATATAGGGTGCGCAGCCGCCGCCTACAAGTTCTTGCGTCGCCCCCTTGGCAGCGCCACTAGCCATAGTGCCTCAACTCGAATTCCGCCGCCAAGACGGTAAATGACTTATCCACCATTTTTGCGGTGGACCGGAGCGGCGGCGAAACGCAGCTTGGCGAGCAGGGACCGCACGTCAGCCCGGGAGGGACCTCGATCGGAGTCCACCATGCTTCGCGGCGGTACCCTCGCCGGAGGACCCGGTCGAGACCGGGTTCGACGGCTGAGCTGAGGTCGCGGCTTTCGCCGGGATCAGGCGGTCGGAGCGGGCGGTGACGAGGAGGGTGCCGCGGCCGTCGGGGCTCGCGCTCGAGGCTGAGGCCGGTGATGGTCGCCAGCATCGGCGTGCCGGAGCGCGAGACGCCGATCCGGTCGCCGAGCTTCGGATGTTTCACGAAGCGGAACGGCGAGGCGCTGCTTTCGTCGACTGACAGAGCGGCCCGAACCATCTCGACTTCCCCTCCGGCGCGGGGAGACGCCGATTGCACTTCCCCGCGCCTTGATAGCAGGCCGGGATTCCGCATCCACGGGAGAGTTGGACAAATGTCCGCCGCCTTCTGCACGCGACGGCCGGCGGAAGCGGCAAGGAGTTGACGAAAAGTACGCAAATGTGCGCAGGGTCGCCGGGAGGGAGGAACCGGTGCTCGGCAGCCAGACCGACGAGGAAAGCAGCGCGACGGCGCTGCGCATCCGCGAGGAGCTCGCCCGGCGGCGGCTGTCGCGCCAGTGGCTCGCGGACGAAGCCAGGGTCAGCCTGTCGACGCTCGAAAAGGCGCTTTCGGGCCAGCGCCCGTTCACGCTGGCGACGGTGGTGCGGCTGGAAGGGGCGCTCGGAGTCGCGCTGCGCGGCGGCAAGGCGCCCGAGCAGGGCGCCGAGAACGCCGGCCTCGCGGCCGAGGAGATGGGCGCCTATGCGCGCGCGGCGGTGCGCTGGCTGGAGGGCGAGTATCTGACCCTGCGCCGCTCGTTCAGCGAGCCGGGCGCCATCTACGCCTATCGGACGCTGATCGCCTGGGACGAAGCAGACCCACTGCCTCGCCTTTCACGAAAGCTCGAGGCTCGACCGCGGCTTCGAGCAGCACGGCTTCGTCTCCTTCCCCCATCTTTCGGGCCACATCTATCTGGTGACCAACGTCGAGGGCCAGTATCGGATCGCGATCCTCGGCCGGCCCTCGCCGCAGGGCGCTCTGAACGGCGTCCTCACCACGCTCGCCGCCGGCGCCGGCGCCCAGCTGACCCCGACGGCGACGCCGATCGCCCTGCTGCCGATCAGCCGGCGGACGGAAGCGGAATTCGGCGCTGATCCGCCCCGGCGACCGCTGCCACGACGAATATGCCGAGCATGTCGCGGCGGTCACCGAGCGCGGCTACGCCCTCTTCCCGGCGTGAGCCCGGGAGCCGGGACGGGCCGGTCCGGCCGACCGCATTGTCTAGGTCGCGACAGCGTCGCGGATCCAGCGCCGGTCCTTGACGAGTTCGACGACGACGTGGGTCGTCAGCGACAGGAAATAAGGGGCCCGCGTAATCTCATTCTTCATTTCGGAGAGCGTCAACCCCGTGATCTTTCGATGATAGCCGTCGAAGAATTCGACCAGTCGCTCCGGGCCGGTGAAGAGCGTGATCACGTCAGCATAGCGCTGGGGAAACTCGCGGATTGGGCCTTGACGCTCTCCGCGAAGGCCGAAAGGCCGGGGCGGCCCGGTCCGAGCGGCGGAAGTGAGCCGCTGCCAACTGGGAGACCTCCGCTCACCGCCCGATCGAGGACCTCGCCGCCAAATTGCTCGCGGTAAAGTCCCTGACGCTGGGGAAGCGATAATAATGGGCGAGAAGTCCCATGAAGCATATGGGGCGTGACGACCACCGCTTCCGGTCGACCGCGAAGTCGAAATCCTCCACTTCCTCGATCACTTTCCGTTTCGCCAAGCCGCTGATCAAGGGAGAGAAGAATCCGACCGTTCGACGTAAATGCGGCCGAACCGCTCGCACGCCACCTCTAGGCCCGTCCCCAAAGAACCGGTTTGTTCGCAATCCTGTCGACTCGAACCCGCCAAGGGGGACCCGCCCGCCGAGCGTGGCGCGACCACCGCGCTGCACTGGTTCGTGATCATCGGTGTCATGGGGTACCTGGGCTGGGCGATCTGGCGCGTGCCGGACGACTCCATCGGGCCGGCGGTCCTGTTCTTCATCCTGGCAGCGATCGTCGTCGACCTGATCCCGGTCCCAGCCTGGGGCGGGATGCAGCTGTCGTTGAGCTTCCCCATCCTGCTCGGCGTCGCCCTGGTCTTCCCTCCGCCCATCGCCGGCATGATCGCGCTCCTCGGATCGGCCGACCCGCGTGAGCTCCGGCGGGAGGTGAGCCTGCAGAAGGCGCTCTGGAACCGAGCGCAGATGGCGCTATCCATCGTGCTGGGCAGCGCGGTCTTCAACGCGATCGCGGACCCGCACGCCGACTGGGTGCCGCTCGTCCTGGGGGCCACGTGCGCGACGCTCGTCGCCTACGCGCTCAACACGGTCGCCGTCGCCGCCAGCGCGTCGTTGGAGCGGCGCATGCCGATCCGCCGGGTGCTGGTGAAGATGCACGGCACCGCGCCGATCGAGTTCCTGCTCTCGTACCTGGGTCTTGGCCTCTTCGGCGTCGCGATCGCGAAGTTCTACCTGGTCGAAGGCGTGTGGTCGGTGGCCGTATTCCTTGCCCCGCTGGTGTTCGCGAGGCAGATGTACTTCCGGAGCCGCGCGCTTGCCGAGCAGCTCTCGGAGCGCAACGAGCTGCTCGCAGAACAGGCCAGCCGCCTGGAGCATCTCTTGGAGAAGGAGCACGCCACGGTGGACGAGCTCCGCGAGCTCAACCGCATGAAGGGCGAGTTCGTCGCCGTCGTCTCCCACGAGCTGCGCACGCCGGTGACCGCGCTGATCGGCTACGCCAAGACGCTGCGCCAGCCGGAGTTCGCCGACGACCCCATGATGCGGCAGGAGTTCCTGGAGCGCATGGAGCGCCAGGGCGACCGGCTGCTACGTCTGGTGGAGAACCTGCTCACGACGTCGAAGCTGGAGAGCGATCAGCTGACCGTGTCGGTCGGCCGGGTCCTGTTCGAGGATCTGGTGCGCGAGGTCGTCGAGGGCCTGGCCGGTGAGGCCGACCGGGTCTTCCTGGACGTGCCCACCGACCTTCCGGTGCTGCACACGGACCGGCAGCTGCTGGGGCGCGTCGTGACGAACGTGCTGGACAACGCGCTGAAGTATTCGCCGGACGGCTCTCCCGTGGAGCTGGGGGCCCGGGCCTCCGGCGACGACCTCACGTTCTGGGTTCGCGACCACGGGATCGGAATCACGCAGGAGCAGGAGCATCGGATCTTCGAGCGCTTCTACCAGGCGGACTCCTCCACGACGCGCAAGTTCCGAGGAGCGGGGCTGGGCCTGTCGATGGTGCACGACCTGCTGGGCCACCTCGGCGGCGCGATCGAGGTGGAGTCCGAACCGGGGGCCGGCAGCACCTTCACGATCCGGCTGCCCGTCAAGGTCGAGGTCGGCCGCCCCGCCGGCTGACGCGGATCAGTTCACGTCGCGGACGCGGAACGCGACGGCGGCAGCGGCCAGCAGGACCGCCGCCCAGACCGCGACGGCCACCACCGCATGGGTGAATGTCACGGGCTCGCGCATGATGCCGCCGTCCGCGCCAGTGATCACGACCGCGATGTTGTCCGCGAGCAGGGCGTGTTGCCATCCCGGGCGCAGCGCCCGGATCAGACCCTCCACGATGCCCAGGTACGCGAAGCCCACGCCGATCGCCGCGGCGGTGCTGCGAGCCAGCATCGCGATGCCGAGCCCCACCATCGCTCCGGCGGACGAGCAGGCCGCGATCCGCAGGATCGTGCCGCCCAGGGAACGCACGAAGTGCGGCCCGAGATCGGTGGTGACGCCGCGCAGCGTGGCCACCCCCCAGAACATCAGTGCCATGATCACCAGCAGCACGGTCATCACCACGAACACGCCGACCGCTGCCACCAGCGCCTTCGCCGCCAACACGCGCATGCGGCGGGGCTCCCACGCGAGCAGCGTCGTCATGGTCCCGTGGTGCCACTCCGCCCCGACGAACGACGCGCCCAGGAGCAGCCCGCCGATCACCACGAGGAACGCGGATCCCTGGAGGACCTCGGGCAGCGACGCCAGCCGGAACCGGGAGTCGGAGGCGAAGAACTCGGAGCGGACGTGGTCGGCGCAGTACTCCTCCAACGTGTCGTAGCGCCGCGGGAGTCGATCCTCCGGCACGAACAGGCCGTCGAGGCACCCCTGCAGCTGTTCGCGGTACTCCTGGCCGGAATCTCCCTCACGGGAGTTGATCGCCGTGATCACCGCGCCGACCGCCATGGCGATCAGCACCGCGATGACGAACATGCGGACGACGTCGCGCGCGAAGAACCTTCGCACCTCGGCGCGCAGGAGGCGCGTCACGTGGGGAGCCCCTCGTCCCTGGTGAGCTCCAGGAAGACGGTCTCGAGGTCGACCTCGTCGGGACGCAGCTCCGAGACGTACAGGTCTCGCTCCGCGAGGAGGCGCGTCACCCGGGCGGCCTCGGCGGCGGGAAGCTGGACCCGGAGCAGGTCCTCCGCGCGCGTGACGGGGATGCCGGCCTCGGTGAGCACGCGGGCGGCGGCCTCGAGGTCGTCGACCCGCGCGATCAGACCCTCGGCACCACCGCGGGCGAGGACCTCGCGCACCGGGCCCTCCTTCACGAGCCGCCCCCGGGCCAGGATGGCCACTCGGTCGGCCGTGTGCTGGATCTCCGACAGGATGTGACTGGAGACGAAGACCGTCCGGCCCTCGGCGCCGAGCCGCCGGACCAGCTCGCGGACCTCGACGATGCCGGCGGGGTCGAGGCCGTTCGCCGGCTCGTCGAGGATCAGCAGCGAAGGATCCTTCAGCAGCGCGGCGCCGATCCCGAGACGCTGCTTCATGCCGAGCGAGTAGGTCTTCACGCGATCGTCGGCTCGCTCGGCCAGGCCCACGATCTGCAGCACGTCGGCGACGGCCTTCGGGCCGACGCCCTGGATCGTGCCGAGGATCTCCAGGTTCCGCCGCCCGGTGAAGCGCGGGAACAGGGTCGGCGTCTCGACGATCGAGCCGACGCGTCCGATCACCGAGGGGAGCCGGCGCGGCACGTCCGCGCCCAGCAGCTGCAGCCGCCCGGAGCTCGCGGCCACGAGTCCCAGCAGACACCGGATCGTGGTGGTCTTGCCGGCGCCGTTCGGCCCCAGGAAGCCGAACACGCCACCCTCGGGCACGGACAGGTCGAGGCCGGCCACGGCGACCGTGCGCCCGCCGCGCAGGCGGCGATACTCCTTGTGCAGTCGCTCGACCTCGATCACGGCCATGGGGCGCCGACCTTACCCCGGCGGGACGTCCGCCGATACGGCCTGCGATGCATGCGCATGCCGGCACGCAGCGATTATGTGAGGCCACCAGGTCGGTCGATCCCCCTCTTTGGGGGCACCGCGATACCATCTGAAGCTCCATGGACGAGCAACGCCCCCTCGGCGACCCCCCCTTCCTCGGCAGCACCCTGAGCGAGCGGTACCTGCTGCGGTCGCTGCTGGGGCGCGGCGGCATGGGTGAGGTCTACGAGTGCGAGGATCTGCGCCTGCACCGCCTCGTGGCGGTGAAGCTGCTCCGCCCGGAGCTGGTCGGTGACCCGGTCGCGCTCTCGCGGTTCCGGCGAGAGGCCCGCACGGCCGGCTCGCTCCAACACGCCCACATCGTGGCCGTCCACGACGTCGGGGTCGACGGAGGTCGCGCGTACCTGGTGATGGAGCTGGTGCGCGGGCGAACCCTCGCCGAGGTGATCCGCGCCGAGGCGCCGCTGACGCCCCGGCTGGCCGCTCGCATCGGTGAGCGGATCGCCGATGCGCTGGCGTTCGCGCACGCGCGCGGCATCGTCCACCGCGACGTGTCACCCGGCAACGTGATGCTGACCGACTCGGGCGAGGTGAAGGTGCTCGACTTCGGCATCGCGCGGACGGATCGGCACGGCTCCACCGCACCGCGGTCCGTGCACGGGACCGCGGCATACGTCGCGCCCGAGCTCACGCGGGGCCTGCCCGCGGATCGTCGCGCGGACCTCTACTCGCTCGGCGCCGTGCTGCACGAGTTGCTGACCGGCGAGCCGCCGGAGCCCGTGCGGACGGAGACGGAGCGCCGGCTGCCGCCGGACGTCCCGGCGTCGCTGGCCGCGGTGGTGACGCGAAGTCTTGCCTACGAGCCGGATGAACGCCATGCCGACGCCGCGGAGGTCGCCCGGGCGCTCGCGAACGCCCTGGGCGAGACCGTGCAGACGCGGCCGATCCCCCTGCTTCCGCCGCGGCCCGATCCTGCGGCTCGTGCGACGGCGACCACACCCGTGCTCGAGACGGCGGCGACGTTGCCGCTCCCACCATGGGACCGGAGCCGGCGGCGGCGGGCGCGCCGGTGGGCGGTGGCATCGGCCACCGTGATCGCCGGCCTCGCCACCTGGTTCGTCGCCCTCCCGGTGTGGCACGCGATGTCCGACCCGACGGTGCCGGCCCCGCCGCGCGCACCCGCTGCGCTGCAGGCGCCCACGGCCGTGACCGCGACCGGCACGTGCGACGGATTCTGGAGCGCGAGGGTCGAGCTCGCCTGGGAGCCGACCAGCACACCGGCCTCCGCCTACGAGATCTACCGCGCGGACGAGGAGGCGGGACCGTACCGACTGCTCGATCGCGTGGACGGAGCCGCCACCGCCTGGACCGACCGGAGGCTCGGGCTCGACGCGACGTATCGCTACCTCCTGCGAGCCGTGGACGACGAACGGCGGAGCCCGCTGACGCCGGAGCTCGCGGGCAGCACGCCGCTCCTCTGCCTCGGGTAGCGCCGGATCACGCGGCGCACCGCAGCCGTGCCATTTCGCATGGACGCCGGCGCGGCCGACACGGATCAGGGCGGATCGCAGGACGGGTGCAGGAGCGGGACCACCGGATTCCCTCCCGCCCCCCACCCCGCACGGAGCACCTCGACTAGCGACGGTGGCGTGATCACGATCGCCGTTCCGCGGGCAGGCCGCGGTCGTGCCGCGACGTAGCCTCCGGGCATCCACCGCAGGAGCGTTCGGCCGCGCACGACGTGGGGGCCCTCGTCGAGCAGGACGAACGCGCCGTCGGGGAGCCGACCGAAGGGGGCCCGGTGGCAGCGATGCGCCCGCGTCGCCGGATCGATCCGCTCGGCGTGCAGCCGGGCGTCGATCGCGTCGGCCCCGATCTGCCCCGGATGGATGGTTCGCCAGATCTCCGTGAGCCGGACGTAGTCCTCCCGGCGGCAGAGGGCGCAGGCCCGATGGCCGGCCGCCAGAGCCGTGGCGTCGTCCAGGAAGAACAGCTCGGTGAACCGCCCGGGCTGCAGCAGCGGTCGGCGCAGCCAGCCGCGGAACGCCAGGCGGCACGCGATCCAGCGTCTGCCGGCGTAGCGGCGCCGGATGCGACCGGCCTCATCGTGCAGGCAGCCGCGGTTGCCGTAGACCAGGCCGCGGGCGGGATCCGCGATCAGCTCGCCCAGCGGCGTGACCCGATTGCGCAGCGGCATGGGAAGCTCCAGTCAGGAGTGCCGATGCACGGTATCGCCTCGCTCCGGTCCCCGACGGAATGCGGGGCGGGGTCCCGCCGTTATGGGCCTCGAAGCACGCCGAGGAGGAAACCGATGCCAGCTGTCACCGTCGAGGACGTCACCGCACTGCCGCGCATCCCGGAGGTGGGCGACGCCGCCCAGCGTCCGGTCCGATCCGTCACGAGCGCCCCGAGCGGCGTCGAGGGCGAGGGGTTCCCGGTCCGCCGGGCGTTCGCCGGCGTCGATCTGACCGACCTCGACCCGTTCATCCACATGGATCAGATGGGCGAGGTGGAGTACGCGCCCGGCGAGCCCAAGGGCACGCCGTGGCATCCGCACCGCGGCTTCGAGACCGTCACCTACATCATCGACGGCATCTTCGAGCATCAGGACTCGAACGGCGGCGGCGGCGTCATCACGAACGGCGACACGCAGTGGATGACCGCCGGCGCCGGGATCCTGCACATCGAGAAGCCGCCGGAGCACCTCGTGTTGAGCGGCGGCCTCTTCCACGGCACGCAGCTGTGGGTGAACCTGCCGAAGGCGCAGAAGTGGGCCGCCCCGCGGTACCAGGACCTCCGAGCGAACGAGGTGGGCCTGCTCGCCTCGCCGGACGCGGGTGCGCTCGTGCGGGTGATCGCGGGAGACCTCGCCGGACACGCGGGCCCCGGCGACACGACGACGCCGATCACGTACGCGCACGCCACGATCGCGGCCGGCGCTCGACTGGACCTGCCGTGGAACGCGGACTTCAACGCACTCCTGTACGTCCTGGCCGGCGAGGGGACGGTCGGCGTCGAGCGCCGGCCCGTTCGCACGGGACAGCTGGCGGTCTTCGGCGCGGGTGACGCGCTGCGCGTCGAGGCCTCGGCGAACCAGGAGAGCCGCTCGCCCTCGCTCGAGGTGCTGCTGCTGGGCGGCCGGCCGATCCGCGAGCCGGTGGCGTGGTACGGCCCGTTCGTGATGAACACGCGCGACGAGCTCGTCACGGCGTTCGAGGACTACCAGGCGGGGAAGCTGGGGACGATCCCGGCGGCGCATCACACCCCCGACGAGATCGTGGAGACCGGCGGCACCTCCCGGGAGTGAGGCAGCGGGCCGGCCCTCGTCTCATCCGCGATCACCGGAGCACGGCGAACACCGCGAGCCAGTCGAAGACGTCGAGGTCGCGGGGCGCCGCGTCGATCGCCAGACCTCGCTCCCTCGCCAGTCGCTTCCATGTCCTCGGCGGCACGACGTCGCGGAGCGACCGGCGGACCGGCCAGGATCCGCGTTCGAACGCCCGGCTCACGAGCCGGACGTAGGCGGCCCGGTCAGACGCCGGCAGCAGCGCCGGCTCGCGACGAGAGATCGCCAGCATCCCGGCATCCACCGAGGGCGACGGCTCGAAGCCGAGCCTCCCCACCCGTCGCGCGAGCGTGAACTCCCACCACGGCGCCCACCCGAGCGTCAGCAGCGAGCTCGGCGCCACGGCGCAGCGCTTGCGGGCGGCCTCGAACTGGATCAACAGGTCCGCCCTGATCAGCGCGCTCGCCGGATCGTCCAGCAGCCGGCGCAGCATCGGCGTGGTGATCGCGAATGGGATGTTGCCGAACGCTCGGTACGGCCGCGCGGGCAATGGGATCCGGAGCGCGTCGCCCGGCACGACCTCGACCCCGGTCCTCCCGGCGAAGGCCATCCGCAGCCCGTTGGCCAGGAACGGGTCCCGCTCCACCGCCGTCACGAGCCGGGCCCGCTCGGCGAGGGGCTCGGTCAGCCGTCCCGATCCGGCGCCGATCTCCCAGACGTGATCGGCCGGGCCGACGTGGGCGTGACGCACGAGCTCCGCCGCAACCGATCGGCTGCGCAGGAAGTGGCGTCCGTCAGATGGTTCGCGCCGCGGCCGCGTCGAGCTCCGATGCTCGACCACGGCGCACCACCAGGAAGAAGCCCATCGTGTTCGTCTCCTCGTCCGCTCGACGGACAGCGTACCGCCGCATCCGGCTCGCCAACAGGAGCGGAGGCCCGGGCGAATGCCCGGGCCCCTGCTCGCTGCCGGCTCGTGTTCGACTACGGGTCGATCACGACGGTGCAGGTGTACGTGCCCGGCTCGAGATCCTTCACGGTCTCCGACGTGTCGTCGAAGTCGTTCGGGGTCCCGTCGGCCGGGGTGGGACTCAGGTCCGTGCACGTGATCCTCGACGCGGTGGCGCCGGGGACCTGCGAATGCACCGAGACGGTGAGATCCGTCAACGGCGTGTTCTCGAAGCTGGCGTTGACGGCCGTGCCGCCGACGCTGCAATCGCCCTTGACGACCGTGACCGTGACGTCGGCCGGCGCATCGTAGCCACCCGGCACCGTGGTCTCGGACACCGTGGCGCTCCCGAGGGGGAGGCCCGCCACGCAGGCACGACCCATCGCGTTGGTCGCTACGGTGTGCGTCGCGTTCTCCGAATCGGTGATCGTGAAGCCTGCCACCAGGTTCGCGGACGTGACGCCCGAGGTATCGGCGTGCTTGGCCGTCTTCACGATCCGGATCGCGCCGGTCTGCGCCGGGTCGACGAACGTGAGGATCACGGTCTGACTCGCCACGACGTTCACCGACTGCGGAGGGGCGGTCTCGAATCCCGTCGGAGTCGTCGTCTCGACGATCCAGTACGGACCGACCAGCAGGTCGGTGATCGTGCACTGGCCGTTCGCGCCCGTGGTGCAGGTGCCCGCGGACACGGAGTCCTCGGCACCTCTCGTTCCTCCGACCGGAGCTGCGTCCTTGAACGCGGTGAACACTGCACCGCTGAGCGGGTTGGCGGGCGTCGCGTCGTCGGTCTTCACGATCCTCACCGAACCGCAGTTCGAGATGGAGATCGACACCGGCGGCACGAAGTCCTTGAGCGCCGCGGTGAAGGAGTCCGACGATCGGCTCTTCAGGTACGCGGATCCGAACGACGTGCAGCTCGTACTCCCCGCGAAGATGGCGGACAGGTCGAGCTGGGCCTCACCGAACGTGCGGGGATCCAACCCGCCGAGGCCGTCCGACTCCCCCGACGGGATCGCAGACGTGTTGATCGAGCCTGTGGCGTCGCTCGCCGCGGTGAGATTCGTCGCCGGCCCCCACGCGGTACCGGTCCACCGACGGATCGACAGCGTGGGGCGTGTGCCGCCCTGGGACAGGTCGTAGATCACGAGGATGTCTCCGGCGGTGCGCAGTGGCGTGACGCCGTTGGCGCTGCAGCCGGCCCCCGGACACCGGTTCTTGTTGAACTCGAAGTCCATGTTCGTCGTGCCGGTGGGATCCTGGACACGGCTCCAGAACAGGTTGAGGAAGCCGGAACTGATCCCCCCCTCCTGGTACACGCCGAAGGCCTTCAGGTCGCTCTTGTTCGGCGGGATGCTGCCGTCGACCACGGTGGGGACGGCGGTGTTCTCCTTCGTGCCCTGACCGAACGACTCGTCGTTCGGGCCGCTCTGCGTATCGGCCTTGCGGGTCTCGGTCACGTTCGCCCAATCGATGGAGGGCGCCGCGTCGTCGACCTTGAGGTTCGCGTCCGTGTCGATCTCGAAGTTGCTACCGGGGAGGCTGACCTCCGGGTGGCTCGCGAACGCCGCAGGGACGCCCAGCGAGACTGCGAGGACTGCGGTGGTCGCGAAGATCAACCATCTGCGTGGCAGCCCAGTGAGGTGTCTGAGGGGATGCATGACGACGTCCTTTCCGTCGGGGAACAGCGAGAACCTTGCGTCGCCGGGGAACTTCGACGCCTCCCTCTCGTCGTGACAGAGGGCGCCGTCCCCCGGGTGGGGCAGCACCACCTCATCCAACGACCTCGGTTCGCGCCAACGATACGGCGGTTCGTTCGCCGGGGATAGGGGGTGCACGACGCAGAGATGTCGCGAAGTCTTGAATCACACCCTCGGATTCGATCACCTGCCGGAGCGTCCGAGGAGCTCCGCGATCGCGGAGCCGAAGTCCGGATGCTCGAACTCGAAGCCGGCGTTCACGAGCCTGCGCGGGACGCATCGACGGCCGGTGAGCGCCAGCGCCGGGTCCGTGCGCATCAGCCGGGCGCCCACGTGCACGAGCGGCGCCGGGGTCGGCGGGGACCACGGACGGTGGAGCGCCGACCGCAGGGAGGCCATCATGTCCCGGTTCCTGATCGGGTTCGGTGACGTCACGTGCACGATGCCCGCGAGCTCGGGCCGCTCGATCACGAACCGGAGCGCTCGCAGATAGTCGTCGATGTGGATCCAGCTGATCCACTGGTCACCCGACGCGATCCGTCCCCCGAGCCCGAACCGGGTCAGCCTGCTGAGCCGACCGAACGCGGGCGTGTCGGTGTCGAGGACGAGCCCGGTGCGGAGGATGACCAGCCGGTCGGCCCTCGCGCCACCGACGGCCTCCTCCCAGGCACGGGCCACGCCGGCCATCTGCGGCGGGCCCTCGGCGGGAGCGTGACGCTCGTCGACCTCCTCCTCGCCGGCGTCGCCGTAGATCGCGAGGGTGCTCATCTGGATCCACAGCGCCGGCGGTGTCGCGAGGTTGGATGCGGCCTGCATCAGCGCACGGGTCGGCTCGACCCGCGACCGCGTGAGCATCGCGATGTTCTGCGCGGTCGGAGGCCGGTCCACCAGCTCACCGGCGAGGTTGAGGAGCACCCCGCCCTCGAGCTCGCCCGCCCATCCGCCGATGGTCGTGCCGTCCCACACGACCTGGCGGTGACCGATGTCGGCACGCGGCGAACGCGTGAGGATCACGACCTCGTGTCCGAGCCGGCTGACGTCGTTCGCCACCCGCCGACCCAGGGAGCCCGAACCACCGGCGAGGACGAGCTTCACGTCGGTAGCATCCCCGGATTTACGTGGCCGGGACCGCCAGGTGCAGCGGGATCGGGCGCGGCATGCCCTTGAGCTCGATCGCTCCGATGTCGTCGAAGCGGATCGCCGGGTTGTGCGTCGATCGGACCACGCTGTCGCTGACCAGGACCTGCCCGGGTCCGGCGTACTCGGCGATCCTCGCGGCGGCGTTGACCGTCCTGCCGAAGTAGTCGCCGTCCTGGAAGATCACCGGACCCGCGTCGATCCCCGTGTGAGCGGGCGGGAGCCCGGCGGCCGGCACGGCCTCGGTCAACTCGAGGGCGGAGATGACGGCCTCGCCCGGGTCGGAGAAGTAGAGCATCACCCCGTCGCCCAGCCACTTGATCGGGCGGCCACGGTGGTCGACCGCGCTCCGCTGCACCGATCGTCCGAGAACGGCAGCCATCTCGGCGGCCGCCTCGTCACCTCGCTCCTCCGTGAGTCGCGAGTAGCCGGACAGGTCGAGGAAGCACATGGCCGGTGGCTCGTCCTCCGCGTGATGCAGGCCGGCCTGCTCCAGCGTGGCCTCGACGGCCTCGACCACGTTCGCCAACCACGTGTGCTCCGATTGCCCGTGGTACACGGACAGGAGGGCCCGGTCGACGTACGGGATACCGGCCGCGACGGCCTCGTTCGCCGCCAGCAGGACCTCGGCCTCGCTCATCCCCGATCGCAGCAGCGGGACCTCGATCTGGGTGTGGTAGAAGGTCGAGGACGCTTCGGTGATGCGGCGCACGCTCTCGCCCCACACGCGGATCAGCCGCTCGATCGCCTCCGGATCCGCGCCGGCGTCGACCACGACCTTCACCACTCGGGCCATGTCGAGCAGCTCCTCGTGAACGGGATCCTCCGGCTCCGGGCGGGCTGAGCCCATGGCTTCCCGGATGGCCTGCAGCAGCGACAGGCCGACGCCGGTCTCGATGCTCAGCTCCCGGTAGGTGGTCCGCGTGAACCCGCCGTACCAATCCCAACTGGAGAGGTCCAGGAACCCGAAGGAGAGGTGCCCGTCGCGCACGGCCTTCCCGATCCCCTCGAGCGGCAGACCGCCGTCCTCGAGACCGTGCACCAGGCGCACCCTCCGCGCGTCACCAGCCGAGAAGAGCGATCCCGCCTCGACGGTGCGCAGGATGCCGAGATCGATCAGGCGGTCGACGTAGCCGACGGCCACGTCTGCCCGCTCGGCCAGGGCTTCGCGCGTGAATCCGTCCACGATGCCGATCGTACCGGGCAACGGCGGGATCCCTGCGAGACCGCAGCACCGTGCGGTCCATCCGGCCCGCGAAGTTGCGTCGGATATCGAGGGGGTCGCACTATTCGCAGATGGAGCGCCCCGACGTCGCGTTCGCTCGCGCCCGGGACGGCGCGTACCTCGCGTACGAGGTGTTCGGCGACGGACCGATCGACCTCATCTGGCAGGACGACTTCTTCTCGATGGTCGACCAGTGGCGGGACTCGCCGGCGGATCGGTCCGTGTACGAGGCGCTCAGTGGGTTCGCACGCGTCATCGTGCACGACCGCCGCGGGACCGGGTGTTCGAGCCGTGATGGCGGGCCCGCGAACCTCGAGACCCGAGTCGCCGACATCCTCGCGGTGTTGGAGGCGGCCGGCGCGCAGCGTCCGGTCGTCAGCGGTGCGATGGAGGGTGGGGCGAGCATGGCGATGCTGGCCGCGCTGCATCCCGACCGGGTGCGATCGTTGGTGTGGCTGCGGCCGGTGCCCCGTGCCCTGGCGGCGCCTGACTTCCCGTGGGGGGTGCCCCCCTCGTACATCGAACGTGAGGACGCGATCGTCGGTGACTGGGGCACCGAGGCCTACGCCCGCGCCTTCATGGAGATGAACGCGGGCAGCATGGAAGGCCCGTGGTCGAGCGAGGAGTACGTCGCCCACCTCGCCCGCATCATGCGCCGGACGTGCACGCCCGACGTGGCCGAGCAGCTCAACCGGACGTGGCGCGAGACGGACGTTCGTGGCGTGCTGTCGTCGATCCAGGTCCCGACGCTGCTGCTCGTGGACGAGGCCGAGACGGATCTGGAGTTCGCGAAGATCGGCGAACACGTCGCGTCCCTGATCCCGGGAGCCGTCGTCGAGTCGTACGCCCCGATGGACGACATCGGCAACGGCATGCGGATCAACGGCGAGACGATCCGCCGGTTCATCGGCGCGCAGCGTCGGCCCGAGGCGTTGGACTCGGTCCTTGCGACCGTGCTGTTCACCGACATCGTCGACTCGACGAGGCGGAGCGCCGAGTTGGGAGACGCGGCGTGGAGCGAGGTACGGAGGCGTCACGACGAGGTCGTTCGCACGGAGCTCGCGCGGTACCGCGGCCGCGAAGTGAAGACGATGGGCGACGGGTTCCTCACGACCTTCGACGGCCCCGCACGCGGGGTGCACTGCGCGCGGGCGATCACGGACGGGGTCCGGCCGTTGGGGATCGAGATCCGCGCCGGCCTGCACACCGGCGAGATCGAACCGGAGGGCGACGACATCGCGGGCATCGCCGTCGCGATCGCCGCGCGCGTCGGGGCGATCGCCGGTCCGTCGGAGGTGTTGGTCTCGCGCACCGTGAAGGACCTGACCGCGGGCAGCAGGTTCGCCTTCGAGGATGCCGGCCAGCACGACCTCAAGGGCGTCCCGGACCGATGGCAGCTCTACCGGGTTGCCGAGACGTAGCGCAGAACGGTCACAGCCCGACCTTGTCTCACGTGGGGTTCCTTACCGACTCCTCGTCGTTGCCCACGAGTGGCGGTCCACGTCGCGCACACCGGACGCCTGGATCTTCACCCGGCTCGCGAGCCGGCGAGCACGTGCAGCGGAGGTGGATGTGCCGGGCGCGACTCAACTGGCCGAGCGATCGGCGGTTACGGTCCGTGATGGCGACTACCTCGGTACGGAAAGCCATTCAGCCGCGCAGCTTCAGAGCTTGCGGCGCCTTGAACCCCCAGGTCTACCGAAGCCTTGGACACCGATGCTTCGGAGGCGCGGACATGGATCGAGGGGGCCGCCGTCTGGCGGTTCAGCCCACTGGTGGCGATGGGCGCTCCAGTTGTTCCTCAACTGTTCGCTTGCGTTCGGGGTCAAGAGCAGTGGCGACCAGCCTACGCAGGACGTGTCGCGAGTCAGCACCCAGGTCAACCAGGTCCGCTGAAAAGTCATGCAGGGCGAGGATGACGTCGCGCCGATCCTCTGTCTCCAGGTCGACGAAGGCGAGATACGTTTCGATCGCCAACCTCAGCCGCTTGCGATCCCGCCCCTGGTACGCCAGCCTCTGTATCCGACCAGAGGCGATCGTGTAAGCGAGACGGGTGTTGTTGGCGGTCGCTTCCGCGACCAGGGCGCGCAGTGCTTCGACGCCGCCGCAAAGAGCCTCCCCCACAACTCGCTCCACCTCGAGATCCAGAGCGGAGGGGGCGGGCAAGCTGAGGTAGGCGCTCGGGGACTCGTACAGCGTATCGACTTGATTCAAGCTGGTTCGCACCTTTCACCGCAAGTAGCGAAAGGGAAGCCTGCAGGTCAGAGGTGGTGGGCGAGGGGGGACTTGAACCCCCACGTCCTTTCGGACACAGGAACCTGAATCCTGCGCGTCTGCCAAATTTCGCCACTCGCCCGAGCGGAGACATGGATGGTAGCAGTCGGCCCTTCTCGGCCTTCAGGGGTGACGGCTCGTCGGGCATCCTCAGCGAAGGAGGTGAGACGGCACGGGACGGTCAGCCTGGTCCGGGCGCGCGAGGACGAACCACCCGTCGGGCCGATGCACAGCGCGTGGCATCGTGGGCGATACTCGCCGGCGATGAGGGGGCATCATCACCACACCGTCAAGCTGATCGAGCGGCCGGCGTTCGAGGGGTATCTGCGGCTTCTGGCGGTCGTGGGCATGTCGGGACTCGGGCTGTGGCTGCTGGTCGCCGCGCTCGGCCTGGTGTCGGGTGTCGCATCCGTAGACCCGAGCGCCGTGTTCCCGTTCCTGCTCGCGATCCTCACGCTGCTGATCCCCAGCGTCGTCTACCCCGAGATCCGGCGTTGGCCGTACCGGCACCTGTCGGCGGCGCAGCGCCTCGGGGTCGACGACCGGGACGAGCGGAGCTGAGCTCGCGCAGCGTGGACCCGCGGCCCTAGGCCGGGGAGGCCACGTGCTGGATCGTCGTCGCGGCGCTCGGGATCGAGCCCTGCACCGTCCCGGTGGAGGGGTCGAGCAACTCGATCCCGTCCGCGAGTGCGACGTACAGCACCGCGCCGTCCACGCTGGTCGAGAGCGACTCCACCGGCGTGCGCATCGGCCACCGGAACCGCACGCTGAGCGTCGCGGCGTCCAACGCCACGACGGCCTCGCCCGTGCCGACGTACAGCGTCGACCCGTCCGGGCTGACCGCGGCGGCTGCGTGCGCTTGGTCCTGCGTCCCGAAGTCGACGGTCGCAGTCTCCTTCACCTTCGTCCGCCTCGCATCGATCACCGCGACCGTGTCACGGGACGGATCCACCACGAACAGCCGGGAGCCGTCGGACGAGGACGCCATGGCCTGCTCGCCGGCGGGCGCGCCCCAGAGGCGCTTGGGCAGCGGGAGGCAGAAGGCCCACCGATCCTGGAGGCTCAGGATGTGCACGAACGCGACCGGGCCGCCGGCGGTGGACTGCGCGTCGTCGTAGCCCTGGGCGTAGGCGGCCGGCTGGCTGGAGTACAGCGTGTAGAGCTGCCGCTGATCGGATGACAGCAGCTGCTCCAGCCGGATCCCGGGCATGCGCTGTGACCAGGTCTTGTCGCGACTGATCACCGGATAGACGTCGCCGTCCTCGAGCTCCAGCTCCGCGACCCGATAGAGCGAGGGCGCCTCGGGCGGCAGGTACTGGATCACGAACAGGTGCTCGCCGTCGTTCGAGAACGCCTCGGGCTCCAGGTTCCCCCGCAGGTGGTAGGTCTCGGGCTCGGTGGCCCCCGAGGGGTCGGCGACCACGATGGTGGTCCTGCTCCGTGGGACCGGCGTCCAGGGATCGGTGCCGGGAGGCGGCGGCGCCATCAGCGCGACCCTGGCGCCGTCGCCGGCGACCGCACGGATGGAGAGCGAGCCCGGGAGCGACGCGTCCGCGGTCACGCGGCCGGTCGCGGGATCCAACGTCCGCAGCGACGTGCCGCCGGCATCGGGCGCGGTGGTGAACAGCGCCGACCAGTCGGCCTGCGGGACGGCGCCCTCCGCCCGGAACACCGTCCGCCCGGTGCGCATGTCCATCGCCGCCGGGCCCTCTGCCGTGGCGAGATAGACGAGCTCGTCCGGCCCGGAGAAGGCGGGCTCCGTGTCGGTCGTGGCGGCCGAGGCCGAGCAGGCGGCCGAGACCAGTAGCGCGAGGACGGGGACGAAGACCCTGGTTCGCATGGCGGTTCCTCCTGGGAGGTGGCATCGGCGCGCCGGCCTGACCGCGAGGCGCGTCCACCCCACCTACTCCGCTCGTCCGGAGGAGGTTCCCGTCCGGAGGGCATCGCACAGGCCCGCGTTAGAATCGCCGCGGCCCCGTCCGACCAGCGGGTACACCGGGAACGACGTTGGCGATCCTGCGTGAGTTCGAACGCCGTCTGGAGGGCCTCGTCGAGGGGCTCTTCGCCAAGACGTCCCGCAGCGGCCTGCAGCCCGTGGAGCTCGCGAAGCGGCTGATGCGTGAGATGGACGCCGGCAAGGTCGTGGCGATCCGCGGCGTGGTGGCCCCGAACCGGTTCGTGTTCTCACTCTCGCCCGACGACGGCGCACGCTTCGAACAGGCGGAGCAGGCCCTGATCGGGGAGCTGCAGCAGGTCGTGCGCGACGCGGCCGGCGAGCGCGGGTGGGGCCTGATGGGCCCGCCGGAGGTCGAGCTGGAGATCGACGACGACTTGCGGAGGGGCCAGTTCCGGATCGAGGCCTCGCTCGTCGAGGGCGAGGAGCAGGTGGCGCCCTCGCCCGCCGGGACCGGCGCGACCCTCCTGATCCACGAGGGCGGGGGCGCCCCCCGGACGGTTCGCATCGGCGGCGGCACGGCCACGATCGGGCGGCTCCCCGAGTGCGAGGTGGTGGTCCACGACCCCGGCGCGTCCCGTCGCCATGCGCAGATCCGCGGGCAGGGGGACACCTGGACCGTCACGGACCTCGGCTCCACGAACGGCACGCAGGTCAACGGGCAGACGATGCAGCAACGGTCGCTCGCCACGGGCGACCGCATCACGATCGGCACCACGGTCATCGAGTTCCGGGAGGACGGGCGGTGACGCCGTTCGCGCTCTCGGCCATCAAGTACGGCCTGCTGATCCTGGTGTACCTGTTCATCTGGCGGGCGTTGAAGCGGGTCGTGTCCGACGTGCGCGCGCCCGCGGCGGCCCCCCGGCGCGGCCGGGGGCGGACGGACGCCGAGCCCTCCACCCCGCAGACCGCCTCGATCGTCGTGGTGCACGAGCCGGACGGTGCGAAGCCGAGGACGTTCAAGCTCGCCACCAGCATGCTGGTCGGCCGCGCGCCGGAGTGCGAGATCCGGGTGACGGACACGTACGCCTCGCAGCAGCACGCGCGGCTGTTCGGCCGGCAGGGCGGCTGGTACGTCGAGGATCTCGGCTCCACGAACGGCACGTTCGTGAACGATCAGCGCCTGGGCGCGCCGGCGCTGGTCCAGCCGGGCGACACGATCCGCGTGGGCACCACGCAGCTGGAGCTCAAGCGATGAAGATCGGCGTCGGCGTGGCCACCGACATCGGACGGGTGCGGGAGGGCAACGAGGACTCGTACCTGTCCGACGAGCCGCTGTTCGCGGTGGCCGACGGGATGGGCGGGCACAAGGGCGGCGAGGTCGCATCGCAGCTGGCCGTGGAGATCCTGGAGCACGAGTCCCGGGAGGGCACGGTCGCGCTCGGCCAGCAGCTCCGGGATGCGAACGCGGCGGTCTTCGACCGGTCGCAGTCGGACACCTCCGTGCAGGGCATGGGCACGACCCTCACGGCCGTGGTGATCCGCGACATGGTCGCGTCCTTCGCGCACGTCGGGGACAGCCGGGCCTACCTGCTACGGGTCGGCGACCTCCGCAGACTCACCGACGACCACACGCTGGTGAATCGGATGGTGAAGTCCGGTGAGATCTCCGAGGAGGAGGCCGAGGTCCATCCGCACCGGAGCGTGCTGACGCGCGCGCTGGGCACCGAGCCCGACGTCACCGTCGACGAGTTCACCGTGACGCTGATGGACGGCGACCGCCTGCTGCTGTGCAGCGACGGGCTCACCGGCATGGCGACCGAGGAGCAGATCACGGCGATCCTCGCCGCGGCTCCCGATCCGCAGGACGCGGCGGACCGGTTGGTCCGGGCCGCGAACCGCGCCGGCGGCGTCGACAACATCACGGTGGTGGTGCTGGACGTCGAGTCGGAGCCCGGCGACGCTGCGGCGGCCGCGGCGAGCGGCGGGCGCGGCCGGACCACCAGGCGGGACCTGTTCGGCGTCGCCGGGAAGATCGGGCTGGCGATCCTCGTGATCCTGGTCCTGCTGATCGGGGCGCGCGTCTACATCGACGGCCAGTGGTACGTGGGCGAGGCCGACGGACGTGTCGCGGTCTTCCGGGGGATCCCCGCGGAGTTCGCGGGGTTCGAGTTCAGCCATCCGGTCGAGATCACGGAGATCCCGGCGGCCGACGCGGAGGCGATCCCGTTCTACGCCGACCTCGCGAACGGGCTGACCGCGAACGACAGCGAGGGCGCGCGCACGATCGTGGAGCAGATCCGCCAGGACGTTGCCGACGCGGCGGCGCCGGAGCCGCCGAGCGGGGGCGGAGGGGACGGCGGCGGCACCGGCGGTGGTGACGGTACCGGCGGTGGTGGCGGCTCGGGCTCGGGCGGCGGCGGATCGACGTGAGCGCGACCGCGCTCCCCCGGCGCCGCACCGGCCTGTGGCTCCTGCTCGCCGCGCTCGCGATCGCCCTCGGGGCCTACGTGAACGTGGGCCTGGCCAAGCGGGATCGCGTGCCGTCGACCCTTGCGCTGTACGGATCGATCATGGTGATCGGCTACGTGGGGTGCTGGCTCGTGATGCGCCGGTACGCGCGGGGCGCCGACCCGGTGCTGTTCCCGATCGGGGGCCTGCTGGCGGGCCTGGGCTTCGCGGTGATCTTCCGCCTCGACGGCGGCCTGGCGGCCGAGCAGGCGACCTGGCTGATGGTCGCGCTCGTCGCGTTCGTCGCCACGCTCCTGCTGATCCGCGACGACCGTCAGCTCGAGGGACTCACGTACACGATCGGGCTCGTCGCCCTGGTGCTCCTGATCCTGCCGGTCGTGCCCGGCATCGGCACCACGATCAACGGCGCCCGGCTGTGGATCCGGGTCGGCGAGCTCACGTTCCAGCCGAGCGAGCTCGGCAAGGTATTGATGGTGCTGTTCCTGGCCTCCTACCTCACCGCCAAGCGCGAGCTGCTGTCCGAGGGCGTCGGGCGGTTCGGCCTGCCACGCGTGAAGGACCTCGGCCCGATGCTCCTGGCGTGGGGCGCCTCGCTCGTGGTGCTCTTCGCGGAGAAGGACCTGGGCGCATCCCTGCTGTACTTCGGCATCTTCGTCGTGATGCTCTGGCTCGCCACCGGCCGGCTCTCGTACCTGGCGATCGGGGTCCTGCTCTTCGCCGCCGGCGCATTCGCCGGATACCTGGTGTTCGGGCACGTGCAGCTGCGCGTCGACTACTGGATGCACGCCATCGACCCGGGCAGGCCCTTCGAGCAGGGGTACGGGCAGCTCGCGCAGGGCTGGTTCGGGATGGCGAGCGGCGGGCTCGTCGGGGCAGGCCTCGGCCAGGGCTCCCCATGGCTGATCCCGTACGCGGAGACCGACTTCATCTTCGCGGCGATCGGCGAGGAGCTGGGCTTCCTGGGCACGGCGGCGGTGCTGCTGCTGTACGTGGCGCTGATCGGGCGTGGCATGCGGATCGCGATGAGTCGCACGGACCCGTTCGGCAAGCTGCTGGCGGCGGGCCTCACCACCATCTTCGCGCTGCAGACCTTCGTGATCGTCGGCGGCGTGACGCGACTGATCCCGCTCACCGGGATCACGCTGCCCTTCGTGAGCTACGGCGGCAGCAGCCTGGTGAGCAACTTCATCATCCTGGCGCTGCTGGTGCGCGTCTCCGCCGGCGCGTACGAGCGGCTTCCGAGTCCCCGGCGCCTCGCCCGCGCCGAGGCCGGACGGGAGTTGGCGTAGATGGATCGCCGCGTGCGACGCCTCACGATCGCGCTGGTCGGATTGTTCGTCCTGCTGTTCGCGCAGATCAGCTACGTCCAGGTCTTCCACGCCGACGCGATCGCCGACAACGCGGCCAACGCGCGGCGCCAGCTGATCGCCGAATACAAGGTGTTCCGCGGCTCGATCCTTGCGAGCGACGGCCGGACGCCGCTCGCCGCGAGCCGGCAGACGAAGAACGAGCTGGTGTACCAGCGCCGCTATCCGAACGGGCCGCTCTACTCGGGCGCCACCGGCTTCTACTCCGTGGTGTTCGGCCGCAGCGAGCTGGAGCAGGCGATGAACGACTACCTGAACGGCGACGCGCCGGAGCTCGCGGCACAGACGTTCGCCGACCTGGTGCTGGGGCGTCCGAAGCAGGGCGCGTCGGTCGTGACGTCGATCGAAGCGGAGCTGCAGGCGGTGGCCGCGCGCGCGCTCGGCTCGCAGGCCGGCGCGGTCGTGGCGCTGGATCCCCAGACGGGGTTCGTGCTGGCCTTGGTCTCGAATCCGACCTACGACCCGAACGCCCTGTCCAGCGGCACGGGCGAGCAGATCCGCACCGCCTGGGACGAGCTGAACGCCGACCCCTCGCATCCCTTGCTGTCCAACGTGAACGACCAGCTGTTCCCACCCGGCTCCACGTTCAAGATCGTCACGGCCAGCGCCGCGCTGGAGAACGGGGCGAACCCGCAGACGACCTATCCCAACCCGCAGGAGCTCGACCTGCCGCTGTCGAGCGGCACGATCCAGAACTTCGGCGGCTCGACCTGCGCCGGCGGCGCCGCGCAGATCACGCTGGCAACGGCCTTCCAGATCAGCTGCAACGTGACGTTCGGCGAGATCGGCCTGGACCTGGGACCGGAGGAGCTGCAGGCCCAGGCGGAGGCGTACGGGTTCTGCCGCACCGACCCGCCGAACCGGACCGATTGCATCGAGCCGACGATCCCGTTCACGATCCCGTTCGCGACCGGCAGGTTCCCGGTCCCGGGGTACTTCGAGGGTAACGATCCGCTGGTGGCGATCAGCGCGATCGGACAGGACAACGTGCAGGCGAACCCGTTGCAGATGGCGCTGGTCTCCGCGACGGTGGCCAACGGCGGCACGATGATGCAGCCGCAGCTCGTCCGGGAGATCCGGGACCCGAACGGCCGCGTGGTGAAGACGTTCGACCCACAGGAGTACGGCCGGCCCATCTCCGAGGAGACCGCGAACGCGCTCACACAGATGATGGTGAGCGTCGTCGCCGGAGGCACGGGCACCGCCGCGCAGATCCCCGGCATCGCCGTCGCGGGCAAGACGGGCACCGCCCAGCACGGCGACGGATCCTTCCCGCACGCGTGGTTCACGGCGTTCGCCCCCGCCGATCAGCCGCAGATCGCGGTGGCCGTGATCGTGCTGGACGGCGGTGACCTGGAGAGCGAGGCAACCGGAGGCCAGGTCGCGGCGCCGATCGCCCGCGAGATCATCGAGGCGTATCTCGCCGGCTGACGCCCGTCGTCGCGGCGCGCGGCGGGCACTGCGCCGGTGGATCGGGTTACGCCTGCGGCGGGCCGCTTGCGGTTATCGTTCAGGGGTGGCGGCTCCGGACGGGACCGGACCCGCAGGCCGAGGGGAGATCGAGCACACGTGAGTTCATCCGTGCTGGGCGGGCGCTACCGCCTGGAGGCGAGCATCGGCACCGGCGGCATGGCGCAGGTGTTCCGCGGCTTCGACACCACCCTCGACCGCACGGTGGCCATCAAGATCCTGGCTCCCCAGTTCGCCCGCGACCCCAGCTTCGTGGAGCGGTTCCGCCGGGAGGCCCAGGCCGCCGCGCGCCTGAACCATCCCAACATCGTCAACGTGTACGACACGGGCGTGGACGGCGACACGAACTACATCGTCATGGAGCACGTGGAGGGCCGCACGCTGGCCGAGTACCTCTCGGGCGGCGGACGGCTCTCCGCCGTCAAGGCCTCCGAGATCGGCGAGAAGGTGGCCGAGGCGCTGGCCGCCGCGCACGCGCAGGGCGTGATCCACCGCGACATCAAGCCCGCGAACATCATGGTGACGCGGGACGGCCGCGTGAAGGTGATGGACTTCGGCATCGCGCGCCTCGTCGCCGGCCCCGACACCGTCGAGCAGACCGCGGCGGTCCTTGGCACCGCGGCCTACCTGTCCCCCGAACAGGCGCAGGGTCAGTCCGTGGACGCGCGCTCGGACCTGTACTCGCTCGGGGTCGTGCTCTACGAGATGCTGGCCGGCAGACCGCCGTTCACGGGCGACTCGGCGATGGCCGTCGCGTACAAACACGTGCAGGAGACGCCGCTGCCGCCGTCGTCGCTGAACCCCGACGTGCCGCCGAGCCTCGACGCCGTGGTGATGCGCGCCCTGGCCAAGAACCCCGCGAACCGCTACCAGAACGCGGTCGAGTTCCGCGAGGATCTACGCCGCGTCATCGCGGGCCAGGACGTGGAGGCCACGCCGCTGCTGCCGGCGGGCGCCGGCGCCACGCAGGTGATCTCGCGTCCGCCGCCCACCGCGGTGCTGCCCCCGACCGAGCCCGACGAGGGCAACCGGAAGGTCTGGATGGGCATCCTGATCGGAGCCCTGATCCTGCTGATCCTGGGGGGCGGCGCCTATCTGCTGGCCCAGAACCTCCTCGGCGACGACCCGAAGCCGCTGGTTCCCGTGCCGAACGTGGTCGGTGAGTCGCTCGAGGACGCCAGCGCGGAGCTCATCGCCGCGAAGTTCACGGTGAAGTCCGTCGAACAGGTGTCGGACGAGCGGCCCGGGACGGTCCTCGAGCAGAGCCCGGCCGCCGGGGACGAGGCGGAGGAGGGATCCGAGGTCACCCTCACGATCGCGAAGGCGCCGAAGACCTTCGAGGTGCCCAACCTCGTGGGCAGCACGATCGACGAGGCCACCGCGCTGCTCGCGGAGCAGGGCCTCGAGTTGGGCGAGCAGACCGAGCAGGAGAGCGACTCCGACCCCGGCGTCATCATCATCCAGGATCCGCTGCCCGGCGATGAGGTGACCAGGGGCACGCCGGTGGACGTGGTCGTCTCGACCGGCCCGGCGGAGCCCACGACGGTCGCCGTCCCCGACGTGACCTGCCTCAGCTTCGGCCAGGCCAAGACCCAGCTCACGGCGGCCGGCCTGCAGATCAACGACGACGGGGTGGCGCCGATCAACCCGCTCTGCTCGAACCCGAACAAGATCGCCGCCCAGGATCCGACGGCCGGCGAGGAGGTCCCGAGCGGCACCGTCGTGAACATCTACTTCGGCGACACGACCTCACCCAGCGAAGAACCGACATGATCGGCTACGTCGGCGAGGACTTCACCGACGACGAGCGGGCGGTCCTGGCCCCGCACTTCTCCTCGCTGGACGGACCGGTGTTCGCCCTCACGAACCTGCCCGAGGTCGTGAAGGGCGCCCTGTTCGCGCGTTACTCCCGGACGCCGAAGTCGCTGCGCCGGCTGTTCCTGGACGAGTTCGCCGGGGACGTCACGGCGGAGGGAGCCGTCACCACGATGGGCCAGGAGCGAGCCGAACAGCTGTACGAGCGCGTCTTCGTGGAGTACGGCGACGACTCGGTGGCGCAGCTCGGCGGCGTGCACCTGGCGTGCGAGCAGGCGTCGCAGCTGCTCTGCAAGGCGCTCGAGTGGGGGCGCCTGGCCGCGTACCTGGAGCAGTCCACGCGGTACATGCGCTACGACGACCGGCCCGGCGGACGCTGGCGCGCAACGGTGCCGCCGGAGCTCGCCGGGACCGACCTGGAGCCGCGGTTCGAGGCCTTCCTGGACTCGGTCTTCGAGGCCTACGGGCGCATGTACGGACCGATGGAGTCGTTCTTCCGCGACCGTTTCCCGCAACAGGCGGGGGACTCGGACTTCGTGTACCGGCAGACGATCATGGCGAAGACCTGCGACACGCTGCGGGTGCTGCTCCCCGCCGCTACCCGCTCCAACGTGGGCATCTTCGCGACGGGGCAGTCCTACGAGCAGCTCGTGATGCGGCTCGCGGCCCACCCGCTGGCGGAGATGCGGGAGTACGGGGAGCTGATGCTGACCGAGCTCCGCACGGTGATCCCGGCGTTCCTCAAGCGCGTGGACGTGGAGGACCGCGGCGTGGCGTGGTCCCGATACTGGCGGGACACCCGCGAACGGCTCGAGGAGGCCACCGGCAAGGCCCTGCTGGGCGTGGCCCGGGAAGCCCGTGACGAGGTGACGCTCACGGACTTCGATCCCGACGGCGAGGTGAAGGTCGTCGCGGCCGCGATGTACGCCTCCAGCTCGCTGCCCGACGATCAGTTGCTGGAGGTCGCGCGCGGCATGACACCCGAACAGCGCGCCCCGGTGCTGGACGCGAGCGTGGGCTCACGGGGGAACCGGCGCCACAAGCCCGGCCGCTCCTGGGAGCGCACCGGCTATCGCTTCGACGTGCTGTGCGACTACGGCGCGTTCCGCGACCTCCAGCGCCACCGGCCACTCACGATCGAGTGGCAGGCCCTCGGCACGCAGCACGGTTACGAGATCCCGGCGCAGGTCGACGAGGCCGGCCTGCGCGACGAGTGGGAGCGCGTCCTGGAGGCCAGCGCAGCCATGGCAGACGAGATCAGCGCGGCCGGCCACGAACAGGCGGCGCAGTACGCCGTGAGCATGGCGTACAGGATCCGCTTCGTGATGCAGATGACCGCGCGCGAGGCGATGCACCTGGCGGAGCTCCGCTCGCAGCCGCAGGGCCACCCGACCTATCGGCGCGTTGCGCAGGCGATGCACGCCCAGATCGCGAGGGTGCATCCCTCGATCGGCGCGGCGTTCACGTACCTGAGCACCGAGGACGTCGACCTCGAGCGGCTGGATGCCGAGCGCCGCACCGAGGCCAGGCGGAGGGACGCCGGGGACCGGTAGCCCTGGAACGGGCGTTGACTTCTCGAAGCAACCGGAGGCACGCTCGTCCCATGATCCATCTGTACGCGCGGATCACCGAGGTCCAGGGGCCGTCGGGGCGACGGTCCGAGTGACGGCGCCGATCGTCATGCGGGTCGCGCATGCGATCGCGTTCGTGGTGGTCGCGGCGATCATCACGATCGCGACGCAACAGGACGGGTCCCCAGGCCCACCCGGCTTCGTGGCCTTCTTCCTCGTGAGCGCGACCGTGGTGTACGTCGCCGGGTGGCTACAGATGCGACCGTTCGTCGCCGCCGGCCCGGAGGGCCTCGAAGCCAGGAGCTCGTTCGCGACGACGTCGTTCAGGTGGGAAGAGGTGGAGAGCGTCGTGTGGGAGCACCGATTCGGCCACGCCCTCTCGACCCGGACCGAGATCTCGGTCCGGCGCCGCGGGCGGAAGGACCTGGAGCGGGTCGGCGTCCTCCACTATCTGCGGGGAAACCTCTTCGGAGTGAGGCAGAGCACGGAGATCGGGGCGCGCTTCCTCGGGTGGTGTCGACGGTACGGAGCGAGCACGCGGCTCGGGGACGGTCCGATGATCACTGAGGGGAGGGTCGATGCGACGTGAGGCCGGATCGGGCCACGCGGCGATCACCGCATCGGCATCGGCTGCGTTCCACGGGCCGAGCTCGACCCCGGATGAGACGGCGAGCGTCGGTTGTGCTCGATCGCGCATGCAACCGGCGGGCACGACGGGCGGCACGGAGCGAGGCACCCGGTGAGCCTAGCGCCGGGTTCCGGCTGGGCGGGATGCGGTTTCCGGTAGGCTGAACCCTCCCATGGACCGTCAGACCACGTTCCTGCTCGCGCTCGGCATGCTGATCGCCGCCTCGCTGGTGGTCTCCGTCAGCGGCTGGGTGCTCTTCGCGCGTGACCGATCGCTGCACCGCGCCGCCGTGCGGGCCACGGCCGGCGGCGCCGGCTCCGGCGACGTCCATCACGAGGCCGCCGAAGAGGAGTGATGCTCGAGCTCCTCGACCTCCGTGAACGGGGGGAGCGGCTCGAGCCCACGGCCTTCGAGATCGACCCCACCGTCGCCGACACCGTTCGGGACATCCTGGCTCGCGTCCGCTCCGAGGGCGACGCCGCGCTGCTGGAGCTCGCCGAACGGTTCGACGGCGCCCGCCTCGATTCGCTCGTGGTGAGCGACGAGGAGCTCGCGGCAGCCGAGCTCGAGACGCCGGCCGACCTGAAGCACGCCCTCGACGCGCTGATCGAACGCCTCCGGGACCTGCACATGCGCCAGCTCCCGCGCGAGTGGACGGACGAGCGCGACGGCGTGACGTTCGGCGAGATCGTGCGCCCGCTTCGCGCCGTCGGATGCTACGTCCCCGGCGGCCGTGCCGTGTATCCGTCGTCGGTGTGCATGACCGTCGTGCCGGCCGTCGTGGCCGGGGTGGAGCGGATCGTCCTGTGCACCCCGCCACAGCCGGACGGTTCCCTGCCGCCCGCGGTGCGGTACGCCGCCGCGAGGGCCGGCGCCACCACGGTGATCAAGAGCGGTGGGGCGCAGGCGATCGGCGCCCTCACCCACGGCACCGACGCCGTTCCGAGGGTCGACCGCATCGTGGGTCCGGGCAACGCGTACGTCACCGAGGCGAAGCGGCAGGTGAGCGGCGTCGTCGGCATCGACGGCCTCGCGGGGCCGAGCGAGGTCACGGTGGTGGCCGGCCCGGACGCGGATCCCCTGTTGTGCGCCGTCGATCTGATCGCGCAGGCGGAGCACGACCCCGACTCGATCACGCATTTCGTCACGACCGATCCGGCGCTGGTCGCGCGCGTCCGGGAGGCGCTCGCAACGGAGGTCGCCGCCGTGGATCGCCGCGAGATCGTCGAGGCGGCACTGCGTCACGCGCGCGCGATCGTCGTACGCGACGAGGAGCAGGCCGCCGAGGTCGTGGACGACCTCGCGGCGGAGCACCTCCTGATCCTGCTGCCCGACCCCCGGGCGTTCCTGGCGCGGATCCGCAACGCCGGCGCGATCTTCCTGGGAGCGTGGACCGCCGTACCGTTCGGCGATTACGGGGTCGCCTCCAACCACGTCCTGCCCACCGCGGGCACGGCCCGGTTCGGCAGCGGCCTGCGGAGCGCCGACTTCGTCACGGTGCGATCGGTGGTGGAGATGACCGCGGACGCGGCGGCGCGTCTGGCCCCCGAGGCCTCCACGATCGCCCGCGGCGAGGCGTTCGCCGGCCACGCGCGCGCGATGGACGTGCGAGCGGCACGAGCCTCGGACGCCGCGGAGCGCTCCGCGGGGAGCCTGCCGTGAGCTCCGGACCCGAGCCACGCGCCGGCGTGCGCGACGTCGAGCCCTACGTCTCGCCGCAGATCCCGGTCGCGGTGCGCCTCAACACGAACGAAGCCCCGGTGCCGCTTCCCGACGGCTTCGCCGAGGATCTCGCGGCGACCGTCCGGTCCCTCCCCCTGAACCGGTATCCCGACGGCCAGATGACCCGGCTGCGCGAGGATCTGGCGTCCTCCGCAGGGCACACGTTCGATGGCACCTGGGCGGGGAACGGCTCGAACGAGATCCTCACCGAGCTGCTGCTCGCCTACGGCGGACCGGGACGGACGGCGGTGGTCTTCGAGCCCACGTACCTGCTGCACTCCCGGCTGTCGAGGCTCACGTCCACGGCGCTCGTCCCGGTGGAGATCGAGGAGCCGTTCGTCATCACCGAGGCCGCGATCGCCCGGGCCGTCGCCGCCGGCCCCGACGTGGTGTTCGTCTGCTCGCCGAACAACCCCACGGGCAACGCGCAGCCGCTGGAGGCGACCCGCGCCCTCGCGGAGACGACCGGCGCGCTGGTGATCGTCGACGAGGCCTACGTGGAGTTCGGCGGCGAGACCGCGTCTGAAGCTGATCGCCGACCACCCCAACGTGGTGGTGACGCGCACGCTCAGCAAGGCGTTCGCCCTCGCGGGGGCGCGCATCGGCTACTGCCTGGCCGCACCGGAGGTCGTGCAGGACCTCCAGCGCGTGCGCCTCCCGTACCACATGAGCGCGCTCACCCAGGCCGCCGGCATCGCCGCCCTTCGTCACGCCGCCGAGGCGTTTGCGCTGCTCGACGCGATCCGCGCGCAGCGCGACCGCATCGTGGACACCCTGGCGGGGATGCCGGGCGTGACGGTCTACCCATCGGACGCGAACTTCGTGCTGTTCACGCCGCCGGCCGGGCTCGATCCCGCCCGGGTGTGGCAGGGTCTCCTGGACCGGGGCGTGCTGATCCGCGATCTCACGTCCGTGCTGCCGCGCGCGCTGCGCGTCACCGCCGGAACCGAGGATGAGACCACCCGGTTCCTCGACGCCCTCACGGAGGTCCTCGCATGAGCCGCACCGCCAGCGTGACGCGCACCACGAAGGAGACCGACGTCCGGGTCACGCTCACGCTGGACGGAGCCGCGAGCAGCTCCAGCGACACCGGACTGCCGTTCTTCGATCACATGCTGAGCCAGCTCGGCAAGCACGCCGGGTGGGATCTGGACGTGGCGTGCAGCGGCGACCTCGAGGTCGACGGCCACCACACCGTCGAGGACGTGGGCATCGCGCTGGGGCAGGCGCTCCGCGAGGCGCTCGGCGACAAGGCCGGCGTGCGCCGGTTCGCCTCGATCACCGTGCCGCTGGACGAGGCGGCGGTGGAGGTGGCGCTGGATCTGTCCGGGCGCGCGTTCGTCGTCTACGAGGTGGACGTGCCCGCCGAGATGATCGGCACGTTCGACACCGGGCTGATCGAGGACTTCGTCCGCGCGTTCGCGCAGGCGGCCGAGCTGACGATCCACGTGCGCCTCAAGGCCGGGCGCTCGCCGCATCACGTGCTGGAGGCGGCCTTCAAGGGCATGGCCAAGGCGCTCGGCGACGCGTGCGGCCTCACCGGGCGCGGCGGCGTCGTCCCCAGCACGAAGGGCACCCTGTGACGATCGCGATCCTCGACTACGGGATGGGCAACCTGCTCTCGGTCGAGCGCGCCCTGCGGCGCGTCGGCGCCGACGCGGAGATCACCGGGCGACCGGTCCCGGGCGTCGGCGGCCGACGCCATGGTCGTGCCGGGAGTGGGCCACTTCGGCGCGTGCATGCGCGGGCTCACGCAGCAGGGCCTCGGCACGGCGGTCCGGGAGTTCGCCGCCACGGGGCGCCCGGTCTTCGGCGTCTGCGTGGGCATGCAGATCCTGTTCGAGGCCAGCGAGGAGGATCCGGAGCCGGGCCTGGGCCTGCTGCCCGGCGCGGTGGAACGGCTGCCCGACTCGGTGAAGGTCCCGCACATGGGATGGAACGACGTCACCCGCACGGGTCGCCACCCCTATCTCGCCGACGTCGAGGACGGCGAGCGCTTCTACTTCGTGCACTCCTACGCGCCGCCGGTCGATCCCGCGATCACGGTCGGCACCTCGGAGCACGGCCGCACGTTCGCGGCGGTCGTTGCGCGGGACAACGTGTTCGCCACGCAGTTCCACCCCGAGAAGTCCGGCGACGCCGGCCTGCGGATCTACGAGCGCTTCGCGAAGGAGGTCCGGGCGGCATGATCGTGATCCCGGCGATCGATCTGCGCGGCGGGCGCGCGGTGCGCCTGCTCCGCGGCGACCCGAAGGCCGAGACCTCGTACTCGGAGGACCCGGTGGCGGTCGCCGAGCGGTTCCAGGCCGAGGGCGCGCGCCGCCTGCACGTCGTGGACCTCGACGCCGCGCTGGACGAGGGCGACAACCGCGAGGTCATCACCGCCATCTGCCACGCGGTCGTGATCCCCGTGCAGGTGGGCGGCGGGCTGCGGTCGCTCGAGGCGATCGGACAGGTCCTGGAGGCCGGCGCGAGCCGGGCGATCCTGGGGACCGCGGCCGCGGCGGATCCGGCGTTCGTGGAACGCGGCGTCGAGGAGTACGCCGAGCACATCGTCGTGGGCGTCGACGTGCGCGGCGGCCACGTGATGGTGCGCGGCTGGACGCAGGAGGGGCCGCTGCTGGAGGAGGCGCTCCCCGCCCTCGCGAACGCCGGCGCCCCGCGCTTCCTGGTGACGGCGATCGCGCGCGACGGGACGCTCGAGGGCCCCGACCTCCGCCTGTACGAGCGCGTGCTGGGCGTGACCGCCGTGCCGGTGATCGCGTCGGGCGGCGTGCGCGACGCCGACGACATCTGGGCGCTGCGGGACCTCGGCTGCGAGGCGGCCGTCACCGGCAAGGCGCTGTACGAGAAGACCCTGAAGCTCTCCCAGGTGATCCGGGGCTGATCGACGGATGCTGGCGAGGCGCCTGATCCCCTGCCTGGACGTCGACGGCGGCCGCGTGGTGAAGGGCACGCGCTTCGCGGACCTGCGCGACGCCGGCGACCCCGTGGAGCTCGCCGGTCGCTACGACCGCGAGGGCGCCGACGAGCTGGTCTTCCTCGACATCACCGCCACGCTCGAGGGTCGGCGGTCCACGCACGACGTGATCCGCCGCACCGCCGAGCAGGTCTTCATCCCGCTGACCGTCGGGGGCGGCGTCCGCAGCGAGGACGACGTGCGGGCGTTGCTGCGGTCCGGCGCCGACAAGGTGGCCATCAACAGCGCGGCCGTCCGCGACCCCTCGTTGCTGGAGCGGTGCGGCGACCGGTTCGGCGCCCAGTGCGTGGTGGTGGCGATCGACGCGAAGCGGCGGGCCGACGGCGAGGGCTGGGAGGTCTTCGTCGATGCAGGCAGGACCGGCACCGGGCGCGACGCCGTCGAGTGGGCGGTCGAGTCGACCCGGCAGCGCGGCGCCGGCGAGATCCTGCTCACGAGCATGGACCGGGACGGGACCGGCGAGGGGTTCGACCTGGAGCTGCTGGAGGCGGTGGCGGGCGAGACCACGGTGCCCCTCGTGGCCAGCGGTGGGGCGGGCACGGTGGAGCACTTCGCCGAGGCGCTGGAGCCCGGTCGCGCCGACGCCGTCCTGGCCGCGAGCCGGTTCCACTTCGAGGAGCTCACGATCCGCGAGGTCAAGGAGCACCTCGACGCCGAGGGGATCCCGGTGCGGCTGTGAGGACGGCGCCGGTGGACCTCGAGGCGCTGCGCGTGGACGAACGCGGCCTGATCCCCGTGATCGTGCAGGACGCCGAGAACGGGCAGGTGCTGATGTTCGCGTGGGCGAACCGCGCGGCTCGTTGCGAGCGCACCCTCGCGGAGGGACGGATGGTGTACTGGAGCCGCTCGCGGCAGGAGCTGTGGCGCAAGGGCGACACCAGCGGCCACGTGCAGCACCTGGTGGAGCTGCTCGTGGACTGCGACGAGGACGTGCTGCTGGCGCGCGTGCACCAGGACGGCGCCGCGTGTCACACCGGCTGCGCGCAGTTGCTTCTTCCGTTCGCTCGCCGGGACGCCCGCGGGGCGCTGAGCGGCGCGCGCGACGCGACCGCCCGTCACCGGGGTTGTGTGCATCGCGCCGGTGTGGGAACATCGCCTCGAGCCGGAACCACCGTTCGTTTCCGTACGCCTTCCACCCCCACCCATGCGAACACGAACCGACCGACTCGGCCGCACGACGCGCATCCTGTTGCGGGTCGCCTTCCTGGGCGTCACGACGGGCGCGCTGCTCCTGCTGGCCCCCGCGGCCGCGAACGCTCTCGAGACCGACGCCGATCCGGCCACCTCGCTGCTCTCCGACACGGTCGACACCGTCGCGAACACCGTCGACACCGCCGTGGGCACGGTGGACGACACCGTCGGTGACGTGACGGGCTCCGGTGGCGACGTGCTGGACGCCGTGGACGACACGGTCGGCGACGTGGTGGACGGCGTGGATGACACGGTCGGCAACGTGGACGACACCGTCGGCGAGGTCGTGGACGGCGTGGATGACGTGGTCGACGACGTCGCCTCCGATCTCGGGGACCCGGACCTCGCCCCGAACCCCGGCGAGAGCCCGCCCCCGGCCGACCCCGACTCGCCCGTGCACCCCCCGGCGGGCGAGGAGGGGTCGGGTTCCGGGTCCGCGCACGGAGGAGCCGTCGGAGGCGTACAGGCCTCGGGCGGCTCGTTCGGCCCCGGTCGATCCGGCTCCGACACGACCTCGTTCACGCGCGGCACCGTCGAGATCGCGCCCGCACAGTCGAGTGAAGGCGGCGGCCTGCCGTTCGACCCCGTTCGTCCTCCGTTCGCGCCCGCGCCCGGCGGGACCGGGTACGGCGATCCCCGCACCGCGTTCCCGGTCGGCCTCGTGGCGATGGCGATCGGGCTCCTGGCGCTGCTGCACGCGGCCATCCTGTGGCTCCGGATGACCGACGACCGGGTCCGACGGACCCCTTCCTCACCACCGGCGACCGCCCAGGCTGACCTTCCGCCTGTCCGGCGCCCGGTCCGGCCTCCCGGCCGACCGGCACCCGTCCGGCCCGCCGATCGCTCTGTGCTTCGTTCGTCGTCGCGCCGCGCGCAGCGGATCCCCCTGCCGCTGCAACGGCGCCGGCGCCAAGCCAGCAGCCGATCCCACGCCGGACCCGACCCGATGAAGGGAGGTGAGGGACAAGGAGGATCGAACGCACCTTTCCGGCTCAGGAGGGGCCGCCCCCGACCGGGGGCGGCCCCTCCCATGTGTCCCGGCGGCTCCCATGTGTCCCGGCCGATGCGCCGGGGGGTTTCCGCAGGCGGCTCCGAGGGAACACCCCGGTGACCAGCGGTGCGAGCCCGCGGCCCAGGTGCCACGAGGCCCTTCACCGCCCGAACGGACGTGTCGTCCGACAGGAGCGGACCATGGATCTCCGTCCACACAGCCTCCAGCTCGAGCTCGCATCGGAGCCCTCGGCGTCCGCCGCCGTGCGCTTCAGGTTGGATGAGCTCGGCCTGCCGGCGAGCGCCGCGGAGCGCGCCAGGCTGCTGGCGAGCGAGCTGGTGACGAACTCGGTCCGCCACGCGGGCGCCGGACCGGAGGCTCCCATCTCGATCTCCGTCGAGGTCGATCCCGCCAGGCTGCGCGTCGCCGTCGACGACGTCGGGCACGGCGAGGTCCGGATGCGCCCAGACGCCGTCCGCGCGACCGGGTCCGGCTACGGATTGTTCCTGGTGGACGCCGTGTCCGATCGCTGGGGGGCGTCGAACACGCCGGACGGAACCAGGGTCTGGTTCGAGCTGGACCTCTCGGACACCGGCTGAGATCGGACCCACGCGGCGCCGCCGCGGCGGCCGGTAGACTGCGGTCCCGCGCTTCCCGGACCCGCGCGATCGTCCATGCTCAAGCTCGTCATTCCCAAGGGCTCGACTGGAGGAGCAGACGCTCCGGCTGCTGGAGGCCGCCGATCTCCACGTGCGGCGCAGCTCCAGCCGGGACTACCACGGCACGATCGACGACGACCGGATCGAGCGGGTGAGCGTTCTTCGCCCGCAGGAGATCCCGACCTACGTCCAGGACGGGTTCTTCGACCTCGGCATCACCGGGCAGGATTGGATCGCCGAGACGGGGGCCGACGTCGAGGTCCTCACGAGCCTCTCCTACGCGAAGTCGGGGACGGGCCACGGCACGAAGATCGTCCTGGCGGTGCCCAACGAGCACCCGGCAGACAGCGCGAAGGAGATGCCGGCGGGCTCGCGCATCAGCACCGAGTTCCTCCACCTCACCGAGCGGTACTTCGACGACCTCGGCATCGAGGTGAAGGTGGTGTGGAGCTACGGCGCCACCGAGGCGAAGGTGCCGGAGATCGTGGACGCCATCGTCGACATCACCGAGACCGGCAGCACGCTGCGCGCACACGGCATGAAGATCATCGAGACGCTGCTGACATCCGAACCGGTGCTGGTGGCGAACCGCACGTCCGCGGCCGAGCCCGCGAGGCGCGCCGCCATGGACGACATCACCACGCTGCTGCTCGGCGCCCTGCGCGCGGAGGGCCGGGTGCTGATCAAGCTCAACGTCACCGCGGACGATATCTGGACGCCGTGCTCGCCGTGGTGCCCTCGATGAAGGCGCCCACGGTCTCGCCGCTGTCCGAGGGCGGCTTCGCGATCGAGACCGTCGCGGAGAAACGCACGGTGAACCGGCTGATCCCGCAGCTGAAAGCGGCCGGCGCCACGGACCTGCTCGAGCTGCCCATCTCGAAGATCGTCCCCTGAGGGCGTCCGCACCGGCCCGCCACCCCTCGACCTCCGGTCGCACCGCGGCCATCGACGGCCGCCATCGACGGGCCATCGACGGGCCATCGACGGGCCACGACGGGCCAACGACGGGATTGACAGGGCCGCTTCCCGTTCTGGCAGGATGCACCCGTGTTTGAATCACCGTTCAAAGCACGTCCGTCCACGCACCATTCGATGAGGGGGAGACCGGGGCGCACACCAGCGTATCCATCCCCTAGGCGCCACGGGCGCCCGCGCGAGCGGGCCCGGAGCGCGCCCACGACCTCTCGCCGAAGCGAGAGGTTTTTTCATCCCACGATCGGGCACGTCGAGCACAGGAGCCGAGGAGATGAGCGAGACCACGGAGCAGCGGATCCGCGACGAGGCGGCCGAACTCGAGCGGCGCTGGGCGAGCGACCCGCGGTGGCAGCGGGGTCGAGCGGACGTACTCGGCCGAGGAGGTGGTCCGCCTTCGCGGCTCGTTCCGCGTCGAGCACAGCGTCGGCCGCCGTGGCGCCGAGCGCCTGTGGGAGCTGCTCGGCAGCGAGCGACTACACCGCAGCGCTCGGCGCGCTCACCGGCGGCCAGGCCGTCGAGATGGTGAAGGCGGGCCTGAAGGCGATCTACCTCTCCGGCTGGCAGGTGGCGGCCGACGCGAACCTCGCGGGCCACACCTACCCCGACCAGTCGCTGTACCCGGCGAACTCCGTGCCGGCCGTGGTGCGGCGCATCAACAACGCGTTGCAGCGCGCCGATCAGATCGCGTGGAGCGAGGGCAGCGGACGCCGACTACCTGGCGCCGATCGTCGCCGACGCCGAGGCCGGCTTCGGCGGCACGCTGAACGCGTTCGAGCTGATGAAGTCGATGATCGAGGCCGGCGCGGCGGGCGTGCACTTCGAGGACCAGCTCGCGAGCGAGAAGAAGTGCGGGCACCTGGGCGGCAAGGTCCTGGTGCCGACCGATGCGTTCGTGCGGACGCTGACCGCCGCACGGCTGGCCGCCGACGTGCTCGACGTGCCGACCGTGCTGGTCGCACGGACCGACGCGCTGGCCGCGACGCTGATCACGACCGACGTGGACGAGCGCGACCGCGCCTTCACCACGGGCGAGCGCACGCCCGAGGGCTTCTACTACGTGCGGGAGGGCATCGACGCCGCGATCGCGCGCGCCGTGGCGTACGCGCCGTACTGCGACATGCTGTGGTGCGAGACCGGGACGCCCGACCTCGAGGAGGCGCGGACGTTCGCCGAGGCCGTGCACGCCGAGTACCCCGGCAAGCTGCTCGCGTACAACTGCTCGCCGTCGTTCAACTGGAAGCGGCACCTCGACGACGCCACGATCGCGCGGTTCCAGAAGGAGCTCGCCGCGATGGGCTACCGGTTCCAGTTCATCACGCTCGCCGGGTTCCACGCGCTGAACGCGAGCATGTTCGAGCTGGCGAAGGGCTACGCCACCGAGGGCATGACCGCCTACGTGGAGCTGCAGGAGCGCGAGTTCGCGATGGAGACCGACGGCTACACCGCCACGCGGCACCAGGCCGAGGTCGGCACCGGCTACTTCGACCAGGTGTCGCAGGTGATCTCCGGCGGGACCGCGTCCACGCTGGCGCTGAAGGGCTCCACCGAGGAGGCGCAGTTCCTCGACGACGAGGAGGAGCGCGCGGCGCCGCTCGCCGACCCCGATCGCCGAGCCGTGACGCCGCCCTAGACTGCGCGGCGTGAATACGCTCCCCTACCCGCCGGCCCGCGCGGAGCTGGTGGTGATCGGCGGCGGCGTGGTCGGCGCGGCCACCGCGTTCCACGCCTCGAGGGCGGGCCTCCGTCCGCTGATCGTCGAGGCGCGGCCACAGCTGTGCACGCTCACCACGCCGGTCGCGGCCGGCGCGTTCCGGCTGCAGTTCGACGACCGCGAGGAGCTCGAGCTCGTCCGGGATTCGGTCGAGCTGTTCCTGCACTTCGCTGAGGCGACCGGTCAGCGCACCTACGACCCGGGCGTCCGCGAACGCGGCTACCTGTGGCTCGCCACGTCCGAGGAGACCGCGGCGCGGCAGCGGGCGCTCGTCGCACAGCTGCACGCGTGGGGCCAGACCGACGTCGAGGTCGTCGACGGCGACGCGGTGCGCGAACGCTGGCCGTGGGTCGCGCCCGAGGTCCTGCCAGGCGCGATGGCGCGCGGCCGACGGGTTCCTGGACACGAAGGAGCTGACGTTCGGACTCGCGGAGGGCTCGGGCGCGGGACTTCTGCTCGACCATCCCGGTGACGGGCTTCGAGGTGCGGGGCGGGCGCCTGCAGGGCGTGCGGACCTCGGCGGGCACGATCGAGACCGACGCAGCGGTGATCGCCACCGGCCCGATGTCGGGCCCGCTCGCGGCGCTCGCCGGCGTGGACCTGCCGCTCGTGACGGTCCGCCGCCAGAAGCTGATCCTGCCCGACGTCCCCGAGGTGCCCGCCGACGGACCCATGACGATCGACGAGGAGACCGGCGCGCACTGGCGGCCCGCGTACGACCGCGGCGCGTGGCTGCTGCACACAGACCCCGCGACCGAGCCGAGCGAGCCCACGATGGACGTGCCCACCGACCACCGGTTCGCGTTCCGGCTGATGGATCCCGCGTCGCCGGTGAGCGTGGCCCGGGTCGTGCCGTTCTGGCGCGACGTCTGGGAGCGCGGCTCGCGCCACTGGATGCTGCAGGCCGGGCAGTACACGGTGACGCCCGATCACCGGCCGCTGATCGGTGAGACGGAGATCGCGGGACTGTTCGTGAACACCGGCTACAGCGGTCACGGGATCATGCTGTCGCCGGCCGGCGGGCGGCTGCTCGTCGACGTGGTGACGGGCGGTGACGATCCCGCCTCGTTCGCGCCCGGCCGCACGATGTCGGCGCGCGCCCAGCCCACGCTGTAACGAACGGAGCCACGGGGGCTCGAGGCGAGGGATGGGGGGTTGCATACTGCAGTGTCCGAGCTGCCCGTTCAGGACGACGGATCCGGTCTGGCCGTCACCGCCTCGGGAGGGCTCGACAACGACATCCTGGTCAGCCGCGTGACCACGGAGGGGATGCTCGATCCCACCTTCGGGGTCGACGGCGTGGCACGGATCGAGCGGCAGGGCATGACGACCCCACGGACGCCGCTCTGGACGGCGGCGGCGATCTCCTGGTGACCGGATGGACGTCCCCAGCCGGCCCCCGGAAGGTGTTGGTTGGCCGCATCCTCACGTGAGCGAGACATCCGCCATGAGGGCCGACCCCTGCCTCGTGGTGGGCGTGCAGACCGAGCGGGCCCCCGTACACTCGCCCGCATGTCCCTGCACGGTGCGATCGCTGCGGCGGTGACGCCGATGCGTGACGGCGGCCAGGCCCTCGACGGCGAGGCGTTCGCACCGCTGGTGCGGTTCCTCGCCGACGGCGGCGTCGACGGCCTGCTGGCCCTCGGTACCACGGGCGAGGGCGTGCTGCTCTCCATGGCCGAGCGTCGATGGGCGGCGGAGCGCTTCGTCGAGGCCCGGCCCGACGGCTTCCGGGTCGCCGTGCACTGCGGCGCCCAGACGACGCACGAGACGGCCGCGCTCTCGGCCCACGCGCGGGAGATCGGCGCCGACGCCGTCGCGGTGATCGCCCCGCCCTACTACCCGCTCGACGACGACGAGCTGTTCGACGCACCTGCGCGGCGCCGCCGACGCCTGCTCGCCGCTGCCGTTCTACGTGTACGAGTTCGCGGCACGCAGCGGATACGCGATCCCCGTGTCACCTGATCGAACGCCTGCGCGGCGACGTCTCGAACCTCCGCGGCCTGAAGGTGAGCGACCGGCCCTGGGCCGCCGTCGAGCCGTACCTGCTCGATGGGCTCGACCTGTTCGTGGGGTCCGAGCCGCTGGTCTTGGAGGGCCTCGAGGCCGGGGCCGACCGGGGCGGTGAGCGGCCTGGCCACCGCGTTCCCCGAGGCCGTGGCGCGGCTCGTCCACGACCGCGACCCTGCCGCGCACGAACGAGTGGTGGCCCTGCGGACCGGGCTCGCCGGGGTCCCGTTCATCGCGGCGATGAAGGCGGTGCTCGCCGCGCGCGGGCGTGCCCGTGCGCGAGGACGTCCGGCCGCCCCTGCGCGGGCTCACGGAGGTCGAGCTCGCGAGCGGTCGCCGGCCTCTCGTGAGGCGAGCCGCCCCGGACGAGGATCCCCGGCGCTCGCCTTGACACTCGCTCGCGGCGCGGTGCTACGTTTGCATGTGCAATTCCGACCGGATAGGTGGGAATCCGAGTGATCCGCACACGCACGGCTGGGGAGGTGGGGGCCATGATCCCCTCGCGCCTGTGCTGTCGCATGTGCGTACGCCATCCACGCGCGGCCCTGAGCGACTCACCCACCCCGCACCACCTCCGAGGCCGCGCGAGCGGCCTCTTCGCGTTCCGGAGTCCGCCGCGCCCGAGCCGTCCGACCAGTGACCGACCCAGGACCCCCCCGGATCGACATGACCGACCAGCCCGTCGCTCCACCGGCCCGGACCCCCCGCACCCGCGGCGAGGGGCAGTGGGGCCTGGGCTACCACGAGCCGCTGAACGGCGGCCGAGCAGATCAAGAAGGAGGACGACGGCCTCAACGTCCGCGAGCGGATCGAGCGGATCTTCGCGCCGGGCGGCTTCCGGTCGATCGGCAAGCAGGACCTGCGCAGCCGGATGCGGTGGTGGGGGCTCTACACGCAGCGCAAGCAGGGCGTGCCGGGCGAGCGGACGGGCAGCGCCGAACCGGAGGAGCTCGAGGACGAGTTCTTCATGATGCGGATCCGCGATCGACGGCGGCGTGATGGACACCGAGCAGCTGCGCGCGATCGCGTGGGCGAGCGAGCGCTACGGGCGCGACGTGGCCGACGTCACCGATCGGCAGAACGTGCAGCTGCACTGGATCCGCGATCGAGGACGTGCCCGCGATCTGGGAGCGCATCGAGGCCACCGGCCTCTCCACGCAGGAGGCGTGCGGCGACACGCCGCGCGTGATCCTCGGGTGCCCGCTCGCCGGCGTCGCCGCCGACGAGGTGCTGGACGCGACCCCCGCGATCCGTGGCGGTGGCGCACGCGCTTCATCGGCGATCCGGCGTTCTCGAACCTGCCGCGGAAGTACAAGACCTCGATCAGCGGGTGCGCCGCGACACTGCACGAACCCGGAGATCAACGACGTGTCTTTCGCCGGCGTGATCGGCCCGGACGGCGTCGCCGGCTACGACCTCTTAGCGTGGGCGGCGGCCTGTCGACGAACCCGATGTTCGCGCAGCGCCTCGGCGCGTTCGTGCCCCAGGAGCGCGTGCCCGAGGTCTGGGCCGGCGTCACGGGACTGTTCCGCGAGTACGGCTACCGTCGTTCGCGCAACCACTCGCGGTTCAAGTTCCTCGTGAAGGACTGGGGCGCGCGAGCGGGTGCGGGAGGTCCTCGAGCGCGAGTTCCTCGACGCGCCGCTGCCCGACGGCCCGGCGGCCGCGCCGGCGGCCATGTCCGCGCGCGACCACGTCGGGGTCTTCCCGCAGCGCGACGGCCGGGTGTTCGTGGGCTTCGCACCGCGGGCCGGCCGGATCGCCGGGCATCAACTGCGGCTGGTCGCCGGCCTCGCCGACGCGTACGGGAGCGGCAGCGTCCGCGCCACCGCGCAGCAGAAGCTCGTGATCGTGGACGTGGATCCGGCCCGCGCGGACGATCTGGTCAAGCAGCTTGACGACCTCGACCTGCGCACACGGCCCGACGCGTTCCGCAAGGGCGTCATGGCGTGCACCGGCATCGAGTTCTGCAAGCTCGCGATCGGCGAGACGAAGGGCCGCGCGCAGTGGCTCTCGACCGAGCTCGCGCACCGCCTGCCGGAGTTCGACGAGGACATCCGCATCCACGTGAACGGGTGCCCGAACTCGTGCGCGAGGTTCCAGGTCGCCGACATCGGGCTGATGTCGGCGCTGCAACCGCGGCCCGACGGCACGCGATCGGACGCGTTCCTGGTGCACCTGGGCGGGACGATGGGCGCCGACGGCGCGTTCGGCCGCAAGGTGAAGGGCGTCAAGGTGTACGCCGAGGACGCGGCGGACTACCTCGAGATCCTGCTCCGGCGCTACCTGCAGGAGCGCGACGGGCGCGGCGACGTTCTCCGCGTACGTGAGCGGCCTGGACGACGCGGGGCTCGCGACGTTCGCGGCGCCCCCGGTCCGCGACGGGGATGGAGCTTCGATGAGCGACGCGACCCCGCGCGCCGTGCCCTTCTACTGCCCGTTCTGCGGCGAGCAGGACCTCCGGCCCGCCGACCCGTCGGGTGGCGCTGCGGGACCGTGCGAGCGGGTGTTCGAGCTGTCGATGTTGCGGATCGGAGGAGGTGAAGGGACTGAGCGAGCGGGAGCCGATCCACGAGCCGACCCTGCCGATCTTCGACGACGAGGCCGACTGGGTGCACCACGCCGCCGAGCGCTTCGAGGGATCGAGCTCCACCGAGATCCTCGAATGGGCGCTCGAGCGCTTCCACCCGAGGATGGCGATCAGCGCGGCGGGGGGCGTGGACGGCATGGCGATCATCGACATGGCGTGGCGCATCAACCCCGACGTGCGTGTCTTCACGTTGGACACCGGCCGGCTGCCGCCGGAGACCTATCAGCTGTTCGAGGAGATCCGCGAGAAGTACGGGATCGACGTCGAGTTCGAGTTCCCCGAGCGCACGGCGGTGGAGCGGCTCGTGAACGCCGAGGGGCCCGAACCTGATGTACAAGAGCGTGGACCTGCGGCTGGCGTGCTGCGAGATCCGCAAGGTGGAGCCGCTGAAGCGCAAGCTCGCCTCGCTCGATGCGTGGGTCGCGGGACTCCGGCGCGAGCAGTGGCGCACGCGGAAGAACATCGCGAAGGTGGAGCTCGACCGCGATCACGGCGGCATCGTGAAGCTGAACCCGCTCGCGGACTGGACCGCGGACGAGGTGTGGGACTACGTCCGCGACGAACGACGTGCCCGTACCACGAGCTGTTCGACCACGGCTACGCCTCGATCGGCTGCGCGCCGTGCACGCGGCCGGTGCAGCCGGCCGAGAGCGAGCGGGCCGGCCGCTGGTGGTGGGAGTCCGAGACCGACAAGGAGTGCGGGATCCACTGCAGCGTCGGGCTGTTGGGGACGAAGAGCGACCGTGAGCGGCTGGCGGAGGTCACCGCGGTCCGACCGTGACGGCGGGGGCATCGTCCGGCGAGTCGGGAGCCCGCGGTCCGACGTCACGGCGGCGCCCGAATCCGGCGAGGAGGCGGCGAGCTGATGCCGTTCGGCTACCCGGTGATGCTGCAGCTCGACGGCGCGCGCGCCGTGGTGATCGGCGAGGGCGCGGTTCGCGAGGGCAAGCCCGAGGGCCTGCTGGCCGGAGGCGCCGCCGAGGTGCTCGTCGTCGCCACCACGCCCGCCCCGAAGCTGGACGAGCTCGACGCGATCCCCGGCGTGCACGTGGAGCGGCGGGCATGGCGGCCCGACGATCTCGACGGCGCGGCGATCTGCGTCGCGTGGTCGGGCCGGCCGGAGGTGCGCGACGCGATCGCGCGGGCGGCCCGGGAGCGAGGCGTCCTGGTCAACGTGATGGACGACGTCCCCAACTGCGACTTCGCCGCGCCGGCGGTGGTGCGGCGGGGCGAGCTGCTCCTGGCGATCGGGACCGGCGGCGCGTCTCCGGCACTCGCGAAGCGCCTGCGTGAGGACCTCGCCGAGCGCTACGACGAGCACTGGGCCGAGATCGTCGCGGTCCTGCGCGAGGTCCGCGAGTCCACGCTGCCCCTCCTGCCCGACCTCGCCGAGCGCTCGCGCCGATGGCGGCTGGCGCTGGACGTCGACGAGGCCGAGAAGCTGGTCAGGTCGGGGTCGGAGCTCGGAGCTGCGCGAGCGCCTCCGAGCACGACTGGTGGGCGGGCCGAGTGACCGGGGCGACGGGATCGGTCGCGCTGGTCGGCGCCGGGCCCGGCGACCCGGGCCTGATCACGGTTCGCGGCGCCGAGGCGCTGGGCGAGCGCCGACGTGGTGGTGTTCGACCGGCTCGTCTCGCCCGAGTTGCTGTCCTCGGCGCCCGCCGGCGCCGAACGGATCTACGTGGGCAAGGAGCCGGGCCGCAGCGCGGTCCCGCAGGAAGAGATCTCCGCGATCCTGGTGGCTCGGGCGCTCGCGGGACTCCGGGTCGTCCGCCTCAAGGGCGGGGATCCGTTCGTCTTCGGACGAGGTGGCGAGGAGGCGCTGGCGTGCGCGGCGGCCGGCGTGCGGTTCGAGGTGGTCCCGGGCGTGTCGAGCGCGGTGGCCGCCCCGGCGTTCGCCGGGCATCCCCGTGACGCATCGGGGTGTGGCGCAGTCCTTCGCGGTGGTGACCGGCTCGACGGCCCACGGCGACGAGGTGGACCTGGCGCGGGTCGCCACGGCCACCGACACGCTGGTGGTGCTCATGGCGGCGGGCAAGCTGGCCGCAGACCTGCCGGAGCTCATCATCGCCGGGCGGCCGGCATCGGAGCCCGCGGCGATCGTGCAGTGGGCGGCAACGCCCGAGCAGCGGAGCGTGGTCGGCACGCTCACGAGCCTGCCCGGGCAGGCTCGGGACGCCCGGATCGGACCTCCGGCGACCCTCGTCGTCGGCGAGGTGGCGGCGCTGGCGCGCGAGCTCGCGTGGATCCACGGCGACGAGCGGGTGCGCCTCACGCCGGCGTCCGCGGACCAGGCGCCGGATCTCACGGTGGCGCCCGGTCCGCCGCCGCGGGATCGTCCGGCAGCGCCGAACCATCCGGCCGGCTGAAGACCGGTCGCCCGTTCCGCATCGACACGCCGAACCCGGATCGTCGGCTCTCGGCGGCCCAGCGGGCGCGCGCCCAGCGACGATGTAAGGATCGGGCGGAACGCAACATCTCCCTGCAAACGAGAGAAGAGCGAGAGAGGAGGCGGCACGGACGCGCAGCGGATCGCGAGGTTCGAACAGCTCTGGGAGGAGCTCTTCGCCCGCGTGCTCGGCTACGCCCTGCGCCGCACCGACCCGGAGGAGGCGCGCGACGTGGTGGCCGAGACGTTCACGGTGGCGTGGCGCAGGCTCGAGGACGTCCCGACCGGCGACGGCGCGCTCCCCTGGCTGCTGGCCACGGCCCGCAAGCAGCTCGCGAACCGCCGGCGCAGCGCCGCCGTCCGTGACCGGTACGCCACGGGGCCGTTCGCATCCGACGCCGGCCGGCGAGATCCGGCCGACGAGGTCGCCGACCGTGCGGCGCTGGCCTCCGCCTTCGCCCGGCTCAGCATCGACGACCGCGAGACGCTCGCCCTCATCGCATGGGACGGGCTGCAGCCACGAGAGGCGGCCGTCGTCCAGGGCTGCTCCGCCGCGACGTTCGCGGTGCGCGCCCATCGCGCCCGGCGGCGCCTCGCCGCGCTCCTGGAGGCCGGCGACGGCTCCCCGGCGCTCGATACCCGGCAGGGAGGCTCGCGATGACCGACGACCGACTGCTCGACCGACTGCGGAGCCTGGATCCCGCCACGCCCGAGCGGATCGCCGAGGCCTCGGCCGGCACCGACGACCTTCGCCGCTCGATCGAGTCGGAGGACGGTGGACGAACTGGCGGGCCGCCGGCGCGAGCGCCGCAGGCGGGTGGGTGTCGCGATCGCCGCGGCCGCGGTGACCGCCGCGCTCCTCGTTCCGCTGATCATGCTGCTCCCACTGGGCGAGGACGACCCCGTCGTCGGAACCACGACCTCGGGGGGTCCGATCCCGACGGAGACGGCGACCGCCACCGACGATCCCGGCCCGCTCGACCCGATCGAGGTGGCGGCGCCGGCGCCCGGCGACACCGTCACCTCGCCCGTCACGATCAGCGGCACGGCCGATGTCTTCGAGGCGACCGTCAGCATCCGCATCGTGGACTCGGTGAACAACGTGATCGCGGAGACGTTCGCCACCGCCTCGTGCGGTAGCGGATGCCGTGGCGAGTACTCGCTCGACGTGCCGTACTCCATCAACACCGAGCAGGCGGGCATGATCCAGGTCTTCGAGGTCAGCGCGGAGGACGGCCACAGGGTCAACACGGTCCGCGTCCCGGTGACGCTCACCCCGGGTCCGGCGGACCCGATCGCCGCCGCGGTGACCGGAGACTGGACGGCGCCCGACGGCAGCACCGCGCCCAACGGCATCGACGGCGACGAGCGCCTGGTGATGCACAGCTACCAGGGCGCCGAGCACTGTGGACTGGACGTCCGCCACGCTCCTCTCGCTCGGTTGGCCGGTAGGCACGGAGACCGGAACGGGGACCGGGCCCGACAGTACGTCCGCGACCCGCAGGGCATCTTCAGCTCCTCGATCGCCGGCTCCTTCGACGGCGACGCGACCCTCCCGGACGATGCCGCGGACACCGGATACCACCGGGGCGACTGGCAGCTCTGGGTCGCTCCCAGCGACGCCGACCGGGCCGTCTACCTCGTGAACGCCGACCCCGCCTCCCATGTCGTCGAACGGTGGGCTCGCGCCGTCGATGTCATCGCGTGCGACTAGGCCGGCGCTCGTTCTGAGGGGGATCACTGCGCCCGCCGCTACGCTAGGCGGATGGGCGACGCGGACCGGCCGATGCCTCGACCCGATCCGCGACGCGCCGAGACACACCAAGCGCGCGATCGCCGGGCGCCTCATCTTCCTGCTCATCACGCTGATCTCGCTGTACGTGCTCTGGCCAAGCCTGCTCAACGTCTTCCGGGCGTGGCCGGAGCTGCTCTCCCTGAACCCGGCGTGGTACCCCGTGATGTTCGCAGCGGAGATCGCGAGCTTCGGGTGCATCTGGGCGCTGCAGCGCCTCGCGCTGCGGTCCCGCGAGTGGCGCGCCGTGATCGCGGCACATCTCGCCGGCAACGCGTTCAGCCGCATCGTGCCGGGCGGTGCCGCCGCGGGCGGCGCGATCCAGTTCCGTCTCCTGGTGCAGGCCGGCGTCCCGGCGACGACCGTGGGGGCCGGGCTCACCGCCGCGGGCCTCATCAGCACCGCCACGCTGTTCGCGCTGCCGCTGCTCGCGCTCCCCGCGGTCCTGGCCGGCCGTCCGGTGCCGAGCGGTCTGGCGCAGGCGGCCTGGCTGGGCATCGGCGTGTTCGTCGCTGGCGGTGGCGACGGGCGCGACGCTGATCACGACGGACCGGCTCCTGCGACTGGCGGGACGGGCGATCCAGGCCGTGCGCAACCGGCTGCACCGCCGCCAGGCGCCGACCACGGATCTGCCGGACCGGCTGGTGGCCGAGCGGGACGAGGTGCTGCGCACGCTCGGACCCAAGTGGTGGAGGGCGATGCTCGCCGGCCTCGGGAACTGGCTGTTCGACTACCTGGCGCTGCTGGCCGCCCTCGCAGCGGTGGGCTCGTCGCCGCGGCCGACCCTGGTGCTGCTGGCCTACGTCGCCGCCATGGTGCTGTCCATGATCCCGCTCACGCCCGGGGGCCTGGGCTTCGTCGAGGCCGGCCTCACCGCGACGCTCGTCCTGGCGCAGGTCTCCCCCGCCGACGCGGTGCTGGCGACCCTGGCGTACCGGCTGGTGTCGTACTGGCTGCCGCTGCCGGCGGGACTGATCGCGGCCGCGCTCCACCGACGCCGGTTCGCCGCCGCCGCCGCGCCCGCGCCCGCGGAAGGGCGCCGGCAGACCGGCACGGCCTGACCCCTCACCCGGGCGGCGCGGCCTCCCACTCCTCGCGCAGGATCGAGTACATGACCAGATCCAGGTATCGGTCCTCGCGGATCCGGCCGGCCTTTCGCAGCACCCCCTCCTGCGTCATGCCGAGGCGCTCGGCCACCCAGCGGCTCCGATCGTTCTCGACCGCGGCGGTGAGCTGCATCCGGCGAAGACCGCGATCCGCGAACCCGTACCGCATCAGCTCGCGCGCGGCCCGCGTGATCAGACCGCGCCCCTCGAACGCATCGGCGACCCAGTAGCCGATCTCGCCGCCGTTGTCGTCGTCGAGGTGCAGGCCGATGTTCCCGGCCAGGACGCCGTCCACGTAGATGCCGAACGATCGCTGCCTGCCCTCGCTCGCGGCGCACCGCTCGATGAAGGCGCGGAGGTCCTCGGGGGACCGCGTGGTGTCGACCCACGGCAGCCAGTCGCGCAGACGCTCCCGGTTCTGGTCGACCTCCGCGAAGGCCTCCTCGGCGTCGGCTGCGACCCACTCCCGCAGCTCGACACCGTCCCCGAGGTCGAACCGGCCGCGATCCTGGGCGCGGTAGGCGCCGCGGTCCGGGGGGCCGGTCACGACGGCGCTGCCGCCCGCCGCCGCTCCTCCTCCTGCAGGACGCGACGCAGAACCTTGCCGATCAGCGTCTCGGGGAGCGAATCACGGAACTCGATGTCCTTGGGAACGCGGTATCCCGCCAGGCCGCCCTCGTCGCGGCACCAGGCCACGATCTCCTGCGGGGTAGCGGACTCGCCATCCTTCAGCACGATGTAGGCCTTCGCGTGCTCGCCCGTCACGGGATCCGGCAGCCCCACCACCGCCACCTTCGAGATCTTCGGATGCCGGTAGAGCGCCTCCTCGATCTCGGTCGGATACACGTTGAAGCCCGAGACCAGGATCATGTCCTTGATGCGGTCCACGATCCGGAAGTAGCCGTCGGCGTCCATGATCGCGACGTCCCCCGTGTGCAGCCAACCGTCCCGGATCATCAGCCCGGTCGCCTCGGGCTTGTTCCAGTACCCGAGCATCACCTGCGGCCCCCGCACGCACATCTCGCCGCGCTCGCCCTGCGGGACCGTCCGGTCGGGATCGTCGAGGTCGACGAGCCGCACCTCGGTGTCGGGCAGCGGCATCCCGATCGAGCCCTCCTTGCGCTCGCCGACGAGCGGGTTCGCGTGCGTGACGGGCGAGCACTCGGTGAGGCCGTAGCCCTCCACCACGCGGCCGGTGCCGGCGCGCTCCTCGAACCGCTTCGCGACCGCCAGCGGCAGCGGCGCCGCGCCGGAGATGCAGGCCTGCACGCTCTTGAGGTCGTACTTCGCCAGCAGCGGGCTGTCGCCCATGGCCAGGAACATCCGGGCACGCCGGGGAACAGGGTCGGCCGCTCCTTCGGGATCGCCGACAGCACCATCTTCATGTCGAAGCGCGGCACCAGGACCAGCTTCGCCCCCTTCGACACGCCGAAGTTCATGGCGAGCGTCCCGAACGAATGGAAGAACGGCAGGCAGACCAGACAGCCCCCCTCGCCCGGACGCACCACGGAAAGCCAGGCGCTGGCCTGCATCGCGTTGGCCACGAGGTTGCGGTGGCTCAGCATGGCGCCCTTCGACAGCCCGGTCGTGCCACCCGTGTAGAGGAAGGCCGCGACGTCGGCGACGGGATCCACCCGCGCCACCGGTGGGACGGGTCCCGCGTCCTTCATCACGTCGGCCCACCACCGGATCGGATGGTCCGGCGGCACGAAGGGCCAGTGCCCCTCCTGCTTCGCCTCGCGCTTGAACTTCAGCGGCGCGAGGACGTTGAGCGGGAACCCCATGAAGCGGTTCAGCTTCACGCCGATCACCTCGCGGACCCCGACGGACCCGCGGATCGCTGCCGAACTTCGCGTACACCTGGTCGAGGACGATCATCACGGAGATGCCGGCGTCGTTGAGCTGGTGCTCCAGCTCGCGCTCGGTGTACAGGGGGTTGTTGCCCACCGCGATCGCGCCGATCCGCTGGCACGCGTAGAAGGCGATCACGTACTCGGGGCAGTTGGGCAGCAGGAGTGCCCACGCGATCGCCCTTGCGCACGCCGAGCCCCGCCAGCACGCGCCGAGAAGCGCTCGACCTCGGCCAGCAGCTGCGCGTAGCTGAGGTGCCGGCCGAAGAACGCGATCGCTGTGCGGCTGCCGAACCCGGCGGCCGCGTTCTGGAGCAGCGAGAACAGCGAGGCGTCCGGATAGGGCTCCAGCGAGGGCGGCACGTCGGCCGGGTACCGGTCGAGCCAGGGTCGAGAGTCGCTCATGCGCGGCATGATAGGCGGCATGGGCGAGGGCGTGCAGCACCCGGAGCCGAAGCAGCGGGGGGTCTTCCTCCGCGGCATGCGGCTGATCGGAACCTACATCCGGGCGCATCCCGGACCCTTCTCGCTGTCGGTGCTCGGCGCGCTGCTGTACGCGGCGGGGTCGATCGGCTCCACCGCGGTGCTGGGCCGCGTGACGAACCAGGTCCTGGTCCCGGCGTTCGAGCGGGGCGTGCCGGCCTCGAGGGCCTGGCTCGGCGGCGCGGCGATCGTCGGCGTCGCCTCGATCCGCGCCCTGGGGATCGGCCTCCGCCGCTACTTCAGCGGGATGTCCGGCGAGCGTGTGATGCAGACGATCCGCGTCCAGGTGGCCGACCGCTACCGGCAGCTGCCCGCCGCCTACCACCGCGAGAAGCCGACCGGCGAGCTGCTGGCGCACATGGAGGCGGACGTGAACGCCGCCGTCGAGGTCCTGTTCCCGGTGCCGTTCGCGACCGGCGTGATCTTCCTGGTGCTGTTCGCCGTGATCTCGCTGGTGGTGACCGACCCCTACCTCGCGGCGATCGGCCTCGCCGTGATCCCCACGCTGATGCTGTTCAACCGCACGTTCGCGCGGCGGATGGAGGGCCCGATCGGGCGGGCGCAGCAGCAGATCAGCGAGGTGAGCAGCGTGGTGCACGAGTCGATCGACGGCGCGCTGATCGTGAAGACCCTCGGCCGCGAGGACGCGGAGACCGCGAAGCTCGCCGCGAAGGCCGACGTGCTGCGGCGCGAGCGGGTGGAGGCCGGGTTCGTGCGCGCCAGCTTCGAGCCCGCGCTGGAGGCGCTGCCGGCGATCGGCATCATCCTGCTGCTGGCGGTCGGCTCCTGGCGGGTCAGCCGCGGCGACGTGACGCTCGGGACGCTGGTCCAGTTCGTCTCGCTGTTCTACCTGCTCTCGTGGCCGATGCGGTTCATCGGCTGGATCCTCGGC
>CAWHTI010000008.1:0-19380 GCA_963832225.1 uncultured Actinomycetes bacterium | reverse complement strand
CGGCGAGCTGCCGCGCGCGGTGGTGGGCAAGGCGCGGGTCGACGAGGTGCTGGCGACGCCGATCACGGTGGAGCCGCCGCGGCGGCCGGTCCTGCTGCCGGCCGGGCCGCTCGGCATCGAGGTCCAGGCCCTGACCTACCGCCTCGACGGCGTGCCGGTGATGAACGGGGTGGACCTGGAGGTCCGGCCCGACGAGTCCGTGGCGATCGTGGGCCCGACCGGTGCGGGCAAGAGCGTCCTCACGCAGTTGCTCGTGCGCCTCGACGACCCCGACGAGGGCGAGATCCTGATCCAGGGCGTCAACGTCCGGCACGTGGACCCGCTGGCGCTTCGGGAGGCTGCCACGCTGGTGTTTCAGGAGAGCTTTCTGTTCGCCACGTCGATCCGGGAGAACATCGCGCTGGACTCGGGCGCCGACGACGACGCGGTTCGCGCCGCCGCGAGGCTCGCGCGCGCCGACACGTTCATCAGGAACCTCCCGCACGGCTACGACACCGTGGTGGGTGAGCGCGGCGTGACGCTCAGCGGCGGGCAGCGGCAGCGCGTCGCGCTGGCGCGGGCGCTGGTCCGCCGGCCGCGCGTGCTGGTGCTGGACGACGCCACCAGCGCCGTCGACCCCACGATCGAGGCGGAGATCCTGGCCGGGCTGCGAGGGGAGCTGTCCACCACCCTGATCGTGGTGGCGTACCGGCTCAGCACGATCCGGCTGGCCGACCGCGTGCTGTTCCTGGACGGCGGCCGCATCGCGGCCACCGGCACCCACGAGGAACTCCTGGTGAACGAGCCGCGTTACCGCGCGATCGTGCAGGCCTACGAGCGAGGTGCGGCGTGAGCATGCACGGCGACATCGCTCCCCCCTCGGCGGACGACGAGTTCATCTCCCCGGAGCTCGCCAGCACCTGGGCGGTGCTGCGCCGTGGCCTGCGGCAGTCACCGCAGCTCCGCACCGGGCTCGGGTTCACGGCGATCCTCGCGGTCACCGTGACGGTCGCGAACCTCATCACCCCGATCCTGGTGCAGCTGATCTTCGACCACGGCTTCGAGGGCGGGTTCCGTCCGGCGTTCGTGTACACGATCTGCGCCGTGGGCTTCGCGACGATCGTCGTCGCGTACCTCGCGGGCCGCATGTCCGCGCGGCGGCTCGTCACGACCAGCGAGGCGGCGCTCGCCGACCTCAGGGTCGAGACGTTCGCCCACATCCACGAGCTGTCGATCGCCGAGCAGACGAAGGAGAAGCGGGGGGTGTTCGTCTCACGGGTGACGGCGGACGTGGACTCCCTCGCGCACTTCACGGAGTGGGGCGGCATCGCGTGGATCCTGTCGATCGCCCAGATCCTGGGGACGCTCGTGCTGATGCTGCTGTACTCGTGGCAGCTCACGGTGCCGGTCGTCGTGCTGGTGATCCCCCTGCTCCTGGTCGTGGGCTACCTGCAGGCCGGGTTCTCCAGCGCCTACACGGCGGTGCGCACGCGGGTCGGCGAGATGCTGAGCGAGGTCAGCGAGTCGGTGATGGGCGCGGCGGTCGTGCGCGCGTACGGGCTGGACGAGAGCATCGATCGCCGGGTCAAGCGGGCGATCGGCGATCGCTACCGCGCACAGATGGTGGCGCACCGCCGGGCGTCCACGCTGTTCCCGATGGCGGTGCTGTTCTGGGCGCTGGCGCTCGCGGCGATCGTGATCGTCGGGACGATCTACGGGCGCGAGTGGGGACTGACCATCGGACGGATCTCGGCGTTCCTGTTCCTGGCCCAGCTCTTCCTGGATCCCTTCAGCGATCTGCCCGAGATCTACAGCGAGACGCAGACCGCGATCGCCGGCTGGCGCAAGATCCTGTCGGTGCTCGACCTGCCGGTGGAGATCACCGAGCCGGCCGACGGGGTGGTGCTGCCGAGGGGCGCGCTCGAGGTCGTGGCCGACGACGTCCGGTACGCGTACCCAGGGAGCGCACACGTCCTGCACGGCGTGTACGCTGCGGGTAGCGGCCGGCGCGAACGTGGCGATCGTGGGCGAGACCGGGTGCGGCAAGACGACGTTCGCGAAGCTGCTGACGCGCCTGGCCGACCCGGTGGAGGGCGAGATCCGGGTGGGCGGGGTGGACCTGCGCCGGGTGGCGCCCGAGTCCCGGCGCGAGGCCGTCCGCATGGTGCCGCAGGACGGGTTCCTCTTCGACGGGACCGTCCGGGACAACGTCCGGTTCGGCCGCGAGGGCGCCACCGACCGGGACGTGGACACCGCGTTCGAGGAGCTCGGGCTCGGCGGCTGGGTGGAATCGCATGCCCGAGGGCATGGACACGATCGTGGGCGAGCGCGGCGAGGCGGTGAGCGTGGGCGAGCGGCAGCTGGTCGCCCTCGCGCGGGCGCAGATCGCGTCGCCCGGCCTGCTGATCCTGGACGAGGCGACGAGCGCGGTGGACCCGGGGACGGAGCGAAGGATCACCGAGGCGCTGCGGCGGCTGAGCGAGGGCCGGACGGTGGTGACGATCGCGCACCGCCTGTCCACGGCCGAGGTCGCCGACCGCGTGTTCGTCTTCGACGCCGGCCGGCTGGTGGCGGAGGGGACGCACGCGGAGCTCGTCGCAGCGGGCGGCGTCTACGGGCGGTTGCACGACAGCTGGCTCGGGAACGTGGACGCACGGTCGCGCCTGGGTGGGGCCGGCGTGGGTGGTGGGGCTGCCGTCGGTGGAGTGGCCGACGACCCGCCGTCAGCCCCCTGACGGCGGGTCGGGGCGGACGATGAGCTCGGCGTTCAACCGGCTGACACGACTCCACGCGCGCTCCGTTCGTCAGTTCCACTGACGTCCCCCTTCACCGTGACCGCCGCTCGGTGTCAGGACCCTGACCGCCCCGGTGGGCCGGTAGCCTGAGCGGATGCCCCACCCCGACGCCTGGCACCCCGAACCCGACCTCGTGGACTTCGCGTCGCCGTCGTCGCGCGCGGCGCTGGAGCGGCTCGGCGAGGACACCTGGCGCGAGGCCCTCGACTGGCTCTACGGCGTGGCGATGCGGCGGCCGATGCACGCGGACACGTACCCCACGGCGCGGGCACGCTACTTCGGCGGCCCCGGCGCCGGTCCCGCTCCGGCGCCGGCGGAGCCCGCGACCAGCCGGGAGGTCCTGGCCGAGTTCCGCGAGCGCATCGCGCCGTACACCTACAACGCGCAGCATCCCGGCTCGTTCAGCTACTTCACGCCGCCGCCGCTGCCGGTCTCGATCGCCGGGGAGGTCCTGGCCCAGTGGATCCATCAGGGCGTCGACGTGTGGCACGCCGGACCGATCGGCGCGTTCGTGGAGGAGGAGGTGACGTCGTGGCTCCGCGAGCTCTGCGGCATCGGCCCCGACGGCTGGGGCATCCTCACGTCCGGCGGCGTGATGGCGAACCTGATGGCGATGACGGTCGCGCGCGACGTGCACCTCCCGGAGCTCCTCGGCGCCGGCGGCCGGTCGCCCCGGGGCGCGGCCCTCGAGGGCGTTCGTGTCTACGTCAGCGACCAGGCGCACTTCTCCATCGGGCGGGCGCTCGAACTGCTGGGCTTCCCCGACGGCACCCTGCGGGTGCTCCCCAGCGACGACGCGTTCCGATTGCGCGCGGAGCCCGTCGCCGCGGCGATCGACGCCGACCGGGGAGCCGGGCTGACGCCGCTCGCGATCGCCGCCGTCGCCGGCACGACGAACACCGGCGCCGTCGACGACCTGCCCGCGCTGGCGGAGATCGCCGAGCGCGAGCGCCTCTGGCTCCACGTCGACGCGGCTTACGGCGGAGCCGCCCGCCTGTCCACGCGCGAGGCGACAACGATGGCGGGCCTCGAACGATCGGACTCGATCACCGTGGACCCGCACAAGTGGTTCTTCCAGGCATATGACATCGGCGGACTCGTCGTCCGCCGCCGGGCGGACCTGCACCGGACGTTCACGATGAACCCCGAGTACTACCGGGCCCCCCGGCCGGAGGAGCAGCCGCTCGACTGGTACCAGTACTCGCTGGAGGGCACCCGCCGGTTCCGCGCGCTGAAGCTGTGGACATCCTGGAAGCATCTGGGCACCGCCGCGGTTCGGCGCGCTGATCGACCGCAACGTGGACCTGGCGCGGCATCTGGCGGCGGCGCTGCGGGCGGCCGGGTTCGAGGTCGTCGACCCCGCCCTGTCGATCGTGTGCTTCCGGTGGCCGGGCGGCGACGACGCGGCGCAGGATCGCCTGCAGCGGGCGCTGGAGGAGAGCGGCGAGGGCTGGGTCTCCACCACGGTGCTGCGCGGCCGGACGTTCCTGCGCGCGGGCGTCGTGAACTACCTCTCCACGGAGGCCGACGCCGACCGCGTCGTGGCGGCCCTGCTCCGGCACGCGGCCGCGCCGGCGATGAGCGACTTCCTCGATCAGCTCCGGGCCGCGGCGGCCGCGGCGCTGGCGCCGGTCGACGGCGAGATCGCCGTCGCCGGGCCTCGCGGCCCCCGCCGAGGTGCTGCGGGACGCGTGGGGCGTCCCGTACATCAGCGCGGCCTCCCTCGACGATCTGTGGTTCGCGCAGGGCTTCGTCACCGCCGGCGAGCGCCTCTTCCAGGTCGACCTGGCCCTGCGCGCGGCGGGCGGGCGGCTCAGCGAGATCTTCGCCGACCGGACCCTCGCGCAGGACCGGTTCGCGCGGGTCGTGGGCTTCCGCCGCGCGGCGACGGGGATCGCGGCGCGATTACGACGACGAGAGCCGGACGATGCTGCGCCGCTTCCGCGAGGGCGTCGCGGCGTGGGTCACGGCGATGCCGGCCAGGCCGGTCGAGTACGTGCTGCTGGACCTCGAGCCCGACCTGCCCGACGACGAGGCGTCGTGGGTCGCCTGCATCGTCGTACCTCGCCTGGAGCCTCTCGGGCAACGCGGAGCAGGAGCTGCTGCGAGCCGCGATCGCCGAGGAGCTCGGCGCCGAGGCCGTCGGCCGCGCTGCTGCCGCCCCTGCCGGCGACCCACCCGGCGATCGCGACGGGCGGCCTGCCGGGGCGCCCGCTGTCAGCGCTCGGGGACCTGCCCCCCACGGCCGGCGGGCGCGGATCCAACGACTGGGCCGTGGCCGGGTCGCGCACCGCGAGCGGCGCGCCCCTGCTCGCCAACGACCCCCACCTCGACGTCACCCAACCGGGGGCGTGGCTGGAGCTCGGACTGCGCGCGCCGGGGTACGAGGCCCGTGGCGTGGCGCTTCCGTTCACGCCCGGTGTGATCCTCGGCGCCACCCCGCACCACGCGTGGGGCGTCACCAACGTCACCGGCGACGTGCAGGACCTGTATCTGGAACGCCTCAACGAGCGACCGCGACCGCGGCGCGCACCGAGGACGGATGGGAGCCGCTCACCGTCGCACGTCGAGGAAATCTCCGTGCGGGGGACGCGGAGCCCGTGCGGGTCACGGTGCTGGAGTCGCGGCACGGACCGATCCTCGAGTCGTTCCCGTTCGGCGACGACGCCGGGGACCCCGCGCCGCTCACCGAGTCCTACGCGCTGCGGTGGACCGGGCACGAACGCTCGATCAGGCCGTCGGCGTTCGTGCGGGCCGCGCAGGCGGCCGGTTTCGACGAGTTCCGGGAGGCGGTCCGCCATGTCGAGTGTCCGGGCCAGAACTTCATGTACGCCGATGTGGACGGGACGATCGGGTACCAGTGCACGGGCGCGTATCCGGTCCGTCGCGACGGCGACGGCGCCGCACCCGTGCCGGGGTGGACCGCCGACCACGAATGGAGCGGCTTCATCCCGTTCGAGGAGCTGCCGACGGCGCACGATCCGCAGCGCGGATTCCTGGTGACCGCGAACCACAGGATCCACGAGGACGACTACCCGCACCTGATCGGGCACGACTTCCACACACCCCACCGAGCGGAACGGATCACCGCGCGCCTGCTGGAGGACGGCCCGCACGACGTCGCCTCCATGTCCGCGATCCAGACGGACACGGTGTCCCTGCCCGCGCGCGAGGTGCTGCGTCGCCTCGACGCCGTGACCGACCCACATCCAGACCAGGACCCGGAGGTCGGTGAGGCCCTCGCGCTCCTGTCCACGTGGGACGGCGACATGGCGGCCGGCTCGGTCGCCGCCGGCCTCTACGCCGTGTGGGTGCAGGAGATGGCGCGCGGGGCGGTGGCCGGACGGGGATTCGCCGACGCCTACCTGGCCTCGCGCGAGCCCTACGCGTGTGAGGTCCTGCCGGCGACGGCAGACGAGGACCCCGGAGCCGTGCTCGCCGCGCTGCGGCGCAGCGATCGACCGGCTCGGCCCCGATCGCGAGACGTGGCGCTGGGGTGACCTGCATACGCTGCGTCTGGTGCACCCGCTCGGCAGGATGCCCGGGCTCGAGCCGCTGTTCGTGGCGGCCGAGGTGCCGCTCGGCGGCGACGAGCAGACCGTGCTGCAGGGCGGCTTCGACGGCCGCGGGAGCTTCGCGCCCACCGTCATCCCCTCCTGGCGCGCCGTCTGGGACCTCGGCGACCTCGATCGGTCGGTGACGGCGCTGCCGGCCGGCATCAGCGGGAACCCGGCGTCGCCGCACTGGAACGACCAGACGCCGCTCTGGGCGGTCGGCGGGACGAAGCACGCGCCGGTCACGTGGCCCGCCGTCCGGACGGCGGCCGTCTCGGCGCTGCGGCTGCTGCCCGGGTAACATCGCCGCTGTCATGCCGAAGTCCAAGAGCCGCCAGAAGCGCCCGGGGCAGCGCTACCAGCTGGAACCGGCGCGCAAGCAGAAGCACAAGGCAAGTCCGCGCTGGTACGGGCCGCTGGTGCTCGCGATCATGGCGATCGGCGTCATCATCATCGTGCTGAACTACGTCGGGAAGGTCCCCGGGTCCAGCGGCACCGAGAACGGCTACCTGTTCCTGGGACTCGGGCTGATCGGCGTGGGCTTCATCGGCACCACGTTCTGGCGCTGATGATCACACGTCTGTGATTCACCCACACCTGTGGACAACGGTGTGGATAACGAGGTCCCGCCGCCGTCAGCGCAGCTTGCCGTAGACGACGAACGTGACCTGCACGCCGTCGTCCTGGGCGACGTCGATGCAGGTCGAGCCCGACCGGGCGGCGGCGTTCTTCATGTCGGAATCCTCGTAGATGACCTCGCCGGTGGCCAGGTCGGAGATGACCAGCCGCGTTCCCTTCGGCAGGAACCGGCCGCCCGTCTCGCGCACGTAGGCCGCCGACCAGGTTCCGCCACCGATCGTCAGGGTCACGGCCGCGCCGTCGCAGACCATGGGGAACGTGGCCTGCCCGACGCCGTGGCCGGGGACGGCGGCCGCCTGGGCGAACGTGCCGCCGACGATCGCGGTGGCGAGGATGGAGCCGGTGACGAAACGTCGCATGAGATGTCCTTCCGATGACCGTCGGGGCGGCGAGGGGGGAGCCAGGCAGCCGGGGGTTGTTCGTCCATGATGGGGCAACCCGGTCGCTCGCGGAAGCGGCCATCGTCGTCAGCCGGGCCGGACACGGGCGTCGGAGCGCGGGGGAGGTCGGATGCCGCCGGCGTGGGCGAGCGGTCTACGCGTCGGCTGCCGGCCGGCGCACGACCTGCATCCGCTCGCCGCAGTGGCGGGGCACCTGGGCCTCGCCCAGACGCGTGACCCGGAACTCGGTCCCGCACTCGTCGCAGACGAAGAACACCTCGAGCTCCTCGACGTCCTCGGGATCGTGCTGCTCGCTCGGGAGCTGCCCGCCGGAGGCCGAGCGGATCGTGGCGATCCCGATCTTCCAGATCACGTAGCCGATCAGGACCGCGATCAGCACGTTGAGCCAGGTGGGCATGCTCGCCACCGTAGCAGCGGCGGTCCGGTACGCCGGGGTCCGATCCGCCGACCCTAGTGGGGCTCAAGGAGCGAAGCGGTAGCCCCCCTAGTGAGGCTCAAGTCGCGAAGCGGTAGGGCCCCCCTAGTGAGGCCGCCCCTTCCGTCGCGGGGTCGCGGGTCGATAGGATGCCATCGCCGCTTGGACTCCGAGTTCATTCAGTGAGGGGTGGGAGCATGAAGCTGTTCGAAGCGGTGCAGGGGTTCTACGAGGCGGCGGCCGACCGGCTGGGGCTCGACGAGGCGACCCGGCAGGTGCTGGACACGCCGGCCCGCGAGGTCGCCGTCCAGGTTCGGGTCCCCATGGACGACGGCGTGCTGCAGACCTTCCCGGGGTGGCGCGTGCAGTACAACGGCGCGCGCGGCCCGTTCAAGGGTGGCCTGCGCTTCCATCCGAACGCGTCCCTCGACGAGTTCCGGTGCTTCGCGGCACTGATGACGTGGAAGACGGCGCTGCTGGACGTGCCGTTCGGGGGCGGCAAGGGCGGCGTCCGCGTCGACCCGAAGCTCCTGTCGGAGGCCGAGCTCGAGCGCCTCTGCCGGGCGTTCTTCAGCGCGATCGCCCCCGTGATGGGCACATTCGCCGACGTTCCGGCTCCGGACGTGAACACCGGCGGGCGCGAGATGGCCTGGATGTACGACGAGTTCTCCAAGACGAACGGGGACTCCCCCGGCGTGATCACCGGCAAGCCCCTGGCGGTGGGGGGTTCCCTGGGGCGGGACAGCGCCACGGGCCGGGGAGCCCTGTTCGCGCTCGACCACATCGCGCGGGCGCACGGATGGACACGGGAGAAGATCCACATCGCCGTGGAGGGATACGGCAACGCCGGATCGTGGTTCGCGACCCTCGCCGATCAGATGGGCTACCGGATCGTGGCGGTGAGCGACTCGAAGGGCGCCATCACGAACCCGGAGGGCCTCTCCCCCCGCGAGGTCGCCGACCACAAGCGCGAGACCGGCAGCGTGGTGGGCTACAAGCGGGCGGACGACCTCGACGGCCCCGACATCGTCGGCGTGCAGTGCGAGGTGCTGGTGCCGGCGGCGCTGGAGGAGTCGCTGCGCGTCGACAACGCCGACCGGGTACGGGCGAACCTCGTGGTGGAGGTGGCGAACTATCCCATCACCCCCGAGGCCGACGCCTCGCTCACGGCGCGCGGGGTCACCGTCGTGCCCGACATCCTCGGCAGCGCCGGGGGCGTGACGGTGAGCTACCTCGAGTGGGCCCAGAACGTGCAGCGAGAGCGGTGGCCGGAGGATCGGGTGAACGGCAGGCTGCGGGAGCTGATGGAGTCCGCGACCGACGCCGTCCTGGAGCGGGCCAACGCGAGCGGTGTCACGCACCGCGAGGCCGCATACGACATCGCCGTGGATCGCGTCGCGGAGGCCGAGCGCATGCGCGGCTGGCGCTGATCGTCACGCGCCGGGCTCGTTCGTCGAGGAGCCCCCGCCCCCGTCGTCGGCCCCGCCCCCGTCGTCCCCGCCGCTCTTGGCCTCGGCCATCGCTCGGTCCAGCGCCTCGCGGAACCCCAGTGGGTGCAGGTCGGGGAAGAGGCGCCGCGCGTCGTCGGTGGTCACCACCATGGGCGTCGCGAGCCCCTCGATCAGCGGGCGGGCCAGCGCGGCCGGCACGGACGTCGTCAGCCCGCACCAGTACGAGGAGAGCCGTGCGCTCAGCAGCGGCACCTCGACCATGGGAGGACGGCGCCGGCCCTCGCGCTCGGCGGTGATCGCGATCATCTCCTTGTAGGTGACGCGGTCCCGCCCGCCCACCTCCACCACGGTGTGCCGCTGCGCGAGCGGGACGTCGAGCCCGGCCTCGAGGTAGGACAGGACGTCGCCCACCGCGATCGGCTGCGACGGCGTCGATACCCACCGTGGCACCACCATCGCGGGGAGCCGGCGCACGAGATCGTCCAGCATGCGGAACGACGCGCTGTCGCCCGCGAGCACCATGGCGGCGCGGAACTCGAGCAGGGGCGGGCCGTCGGCGGCCAGGATCCTGCCGGTCTCCTGCCGGCTGCGGAGGTGCTCGGACAGTTCGTCGCGTTCGTCCCCGAGCCCGCCGAGGTAGATCACCCGCCCCACCCCGGCCTCCCGCGCGACGCTCGCGAAGGCGCGGGCGCCCGCCGCATCCCGCTCGTGGAAGTCCCCGCCCGACGACGGCTCCATCGAGTGGACGAGGTAGTACGCGGCCTCCACGCCCTCGAGCGCGGCCGGCACCGTCTCGTGGCGCAGGACGTCGAGCTCCACCGCCTCGTGGCCGGGCCATCGCGACCGCAGCTTCCCGGGGTCCCGCCCGGCCAGCCGCAGCGGGCGACCGGAGGCAGCCAGCCGTTCGCTCAGCCGGGAGCCGATCGATCCCGAGGCACCCGTGACGAGGATCATCTCGCCCGCCTACGGTCCCGCGACGCCCGGCACGTGTCGCGCGACGAAGGCGAGCTGCTCACGGACCTGGCGCACCCGCTCCTCGACCACGAACGAGGAGTGGCCCGTGGTGTATCGGTACATCGAGACGTCGCCGCCGTGCGCGCGCAGGGCGTCGGCGTAGTTGTCGATCTGCCGGATCGGGCAGCGGCTGTCGTTCTCACCGGCGAGGATCAGCACCGGCGCGCTCACCCGGTCGACGTACGTGATCGGCGATCGTTCGACGTACAGCTCCCGCCGCTCGTCCGGGCCGGCGCCGAACAGCCCCCGGTCCATCATCTGCAACGACGGCGCCTCGTCCTCGTAGGCGGCGAGGTAGTCGGCCACCGGGACGCCGGCCACCACGGCCGCCCACCGGTCGGCGTGCAGGCCCGCGCAGAGCAGGCTGATGTAGCCGCCCCACGAATCGCCCCGCACGATCACCCGCGCGGGGTCCGCCACACCGCGAGCGATCAGATCGTCCAGTCCGGCGACCACGTCCTCCGTCTCCGGGAAGCCGGGGTCGCCGATGAGGGCGTCCCGCCAGGCCGATCCGTAGCCGGTGGATCCGCGGTAGTTGGGCATGGCCACGGCGAACCCGGCGTCGACGAAGGCCTGCACCGTCGGCATCCACGTGTCCTGGTAGAGCCAGGTGGGTCCGCCGTGCACCTCCATCACCGCGGGCCACGGGCCATCGCCTGGCGGCGTCACCAGGAAGCCGTGCACCCGGTCGCCGCCGGGATTCGTGTACTCCCAGGACTCGTAGGGCCGTCCTTCGGGCGCCCGCGGCGTGTCGAGCGAGAGCACGACCGCGCCCGTCTCGTCGATCGCCGCCGGCGGCTCCGCGCCGGACATCGCGCGCATCCACACGCGACCGTCCGGCCTGGCCCCGGCCGCGCCGACGGTGCCGGCCGGATGCCCGACCGGGCTGACCGAGCCGTCCTCCGCATGGATCCGGAAGAGGCGATCGCGCCCGTCGGTCATGACCGCCACCAGCAGCGCCTCGCCGTCCGGATACCAGCCGAAGACCACGGCCTCGCCGGGGCCCTCGAGCTCCAGGTCGCGCCGGTCGCCGACGCGGACGTCCCAGATCGCGGGGCGCGCGACACCGCGTCGCTCGTGTATCACGGCGAGCCGGTCGTCTCCCGGCACCGGGGACCAGGCCGCGGCGTGCAGCCCGAGACCCTCGCCGTCCCACAGGTCGCCCACAACGCTCCCAGTGGCGGCGTCGAAGACGCGCACGGCGGGGTGCAGCCGGTCGCCGTGCTCGCTGTGCCGAACGGCCACCAGCGAACCGTCGGCGGAGATCCCCGCGGTGTCCACGCCCTCGTCGCCGCCGTCCCCGACCGCCACCATGTCGTCGTGGCGCATCAGGACGCGCGCGAGCTCATCGCCCACCTTCACGTACGCGGCGAACCCGTCGCGGTGTCCCATCCCCAGCGCCGTGACGTCTCCGAGCTGGGCGAGGCCGGCCGGCCAGCCGTCCGGGATGTCTGGGGCCACGATCGAGGGTTCCCCGCCGTCGAACGGAGCCGTCACCCAATGTCCGAACTCGTCCCCTGTCGCGTCGTGGAACCAGATCACGCCGGCGCCGCCCGGCGTGGGGAAGCCCTGGATCTGGCCGACGGGGTCGTCGGTGATCCGACGGCGTTCACCGGTCGAACGGTCGAGGGACGTGAGCTGGTAGGTGCCGGACTCGTTCGAGGCGTACACGAGACGGTCGGGCGCGTCGTGCCGCCAGGCGGGGAACAGCAGGCTCGGTGCACGGAAGCGCTGCTCCCAGCGCGGGGTCGGAGCGTCGCTCATCCCGCGCGAGCGTAGCAGCGGTCGGGAAGATCGAGGGCGCTAGTGCTGACCGTGGCCCGAGCCGGATCCGCGGTCGGAGCCCTGTCCCTTGTCGGTGTCGGATCCGGAGCCCTGGCCGTGGTCGGGGAGCCCTGTGCCTCGTCGGTGTCGGATCCGGAGCCCTGGCCGTCGGTCGGTTCCGGAGCCCTGGCCGTGGTCGGTTCCGGAGTCCTGGCCGTGGTCGGTTCCGGAGCCCTGGCCGTGATCGGAGCCCTGGCCACCCTGGCCGCCCTGGCCGTGGTCGCCGTCCTGACCGCCCTGGCCGTGGTCGTCGCCCTGGCCCTGGTCGGACCCGCCGCCCTGGCCACCCTGACCGTGGTCGCCACCCTGGCCGGAGCCCTGGCCGTGGTCGGAGCCGGAGCCCTGGCCGTGGTCGGCGTTCCCCGGACCGCCCGGCGAGGTGCTGTCCGTGCCCTCCGAGCCGCCGCCCTCGTGGTCCTGCTGGCCGCCCGCGGGCCCCGCGGGTGGCGCGACCGGGTCGCCCGTGATGACGGATCTCGCCTGCTCTGCCACGTGGCCGCCGTTGGACTGGCTCGCACCGGCCATGCCGGCGCCCGCCAGGATCACGACGGTGGCGATCGTGGACAGCAGGCCGCTGCCGCCGGGCCGCCGATTGCGCTCCTGCGTCAGATTCCGCTCTTCGGTGCGGTTTCGCTCCTCAGTCATGTCCTCCCGAGTGTCGGCGCGGAGTGGGTCGGACTCAATCCCCCGTCCGACCAGTCCTGGGCGCCGTACGCAACGCCGACCACACGCGCTCGGGGGACAGGGGGAGGTCCACATGACGTACCCCGAGGTGGGAGAGTGCGTCCACGACCGCGTTCTGCACCGCCGGCGTCGATCCGATCGTGGCCGATTCCCCGATCCCCTTCGCGCCCAGCGGGTTCAACGGTGTCGGGGTCTCGGTGTGGAACGTCTCGAAGGGAGGCAGCTCGGCGGCCGACGGCATGAGGTACGTCGTGAACGTCGACGTCATCGGGTTGCCGAGGTCGTCGTAGAGGACCTCCTCGAACAGCGCCTGGGCGATCCCCTGCGCGAGGCCGCCGTGCACCTGGCCGTCCACCAGCATCGGGTTGAGGATGCGTCCGCAGTCGTCCACCGCGACGTGACGGACCGGGCGCACGTCGCCGGTCAGCAGGTCGACCTCGACCACGGAGACGTGCGCGCCGAACGGAAACGTCGACCCGTGCTCGCGGAACATGCCCTGCGCCGCGAGGGCCGACCCGTCGCCGTCGGATGGCGCGAGGCCCGCCACCTCCGGCCAGGCGATCGCCCGGTCCGGAGCGCCGGCGGGATGGAAGCCCGCATCGCCGAGCACCACGTCGGCCTCGTCGACCTCGAGAGCGTGCGCCGCGACGCTCCGAGCCCGCGACAGCACCTCGTTGGAGCGCTCGAACACCGCCGAGCCGCCGAGCTGCAGGGACCGGGAACCGTAGGTGCCCTTGCCCTTCGGGACCAGGCCGGTGTCGCTGTGGATCACGCGGACCGACTCCAGCGGCACCCGCAGCACGCCGCTCGCGATCTGCGCGAGGGAGGTCTCGTGCCCCTGCCCGTGCGGCGAGACACCCGTCAGGACCGTGACGGTGCCGTCGGCGCCGATCTCCACGGATCCGAACTCCTGCTCGGCGAAGGCGGTGATCTCCACGTAGGTGCTGATCCCGATGCCGAGGACCTCGTGATCGCCGCGGGCGCGGCGCGCCGCCTGCTCGGTGCGCAGCTCGTCGTAGCCGGCGAGACGCAGCACCTCGTCCAACGCGAGGCCGTAGTCGCCGATGTCGTAGGTGGTGCCCACCGAGGTGGTGAACGGGAAGGCGTCGGCGGCGATCAGGTTGCGCCGGCGCACCTCGGCGGGATCCAGCTCGAGCTCGTCGGCCAGCATGTCGACGGCGCGTTCGATCAGGGCGGCCGCCTCGGGGCGCCCGGCGCCGCGATAGGGGGCGATCGGCGTCGCGTTCGTCACGACGGACGCGCCCCGGCACCGAACCCTGGGGATGTCGTAGACGCCGCACAGCATCTCCTGGGTGATCGGTGGGAGGTATGCCGACTGCGGATAGGCGCCCATGTCCGCCAGCAGGGACACATCGAGGCCAACGATCCGGCCGTCGCGGCTCGCGCCCAGGGCCACGGTCTGCACCTGTCCTCGCCCGTGCGTCATGGTGACCATCGACTCCGACCGGGACTCGAACCATCGGACGGGCCGCCCGAGCCGCTGCGCGGCGATGGCCACCACCAGGTACTCGGGGTAGATCACCAGCTTCGCGCCGAAACCGCCGCCCACGTCCGGGGCGATCGTCCGCACCAGGGACCGGTCGAGGCCGAGCGCCTCGGCGAGGTCGTTCCGGACGTCGAAAGGCACCTGGGTGCTGACCCAGACCGTGAACGCGCCGTCGGCCTCGGGGACCACCGCGATCGCGTTCGGCTCCATGGAGGAGGGGGCGAGCCGCTGGTTCACGAACCGGCCCCGGACCACGACCTCGGCGCCGGCCAGCGGGTCCTCGTCACCCTCCGTGCCGAACGTGTCCGCGACGTTCGTGTCCTGGTCGGGGAAGAGCAGGGGGGCGTCGTCGCGCGCCGCGGCCTCCAGGTCGGTCACCGCCGGCAGCGGGTCGTAGTCGACCTGCACGAGCTCGGCCGCGTCCGTGGCCTCGGCCAGTGAAGACGCCACCACCATCGCGAGCGGCTCGCCCACGAACCGGACACGGTCCGACGCCAGGATCGGCCGCAGATAGTCGCCGGCGACGTTGCCGGCTGGGCGGCTGCGGCGGGAGGTCGATATCAGCCGCCGTGACGACCGTTGCAACGCCGGGCATCTCGCGGGCTGCCCGGGTATCCACCGCGTTCACCCGAGCATGCGCCATCATAGAGCGGACGAACACGGCCCGGAGCGCACCCGGGATCGCCACGTTCTCGAGGTAGCGGCCGTCGCCTCGGAGGAACCGCGGGTCTTCGGTGCGACGAACCGGGATGCCGAAGAACGAGGGAGGCAACGTCGTCACGCCGACCATGCTAGCCAGTCACCCGCGCCCGAGGGGGGAGCCGCCCATGTCCCGCACCGATCGCACCGATCGTCGACGTCCGCACCGTCCGCGCCGCCGTCGCGCTGGCCCTGATGCTCACCGCCTGGCCCGCGGTCTCCTCGCAGCCCGCCGCCGCCGGGACGCCGTTCACGGCCGACCCGATCGTCACCGGCCTGGATCAGCCCATCGCGTTCACGTTCGCTCCGAACGGCCGGATCTTCTACGTGGAGAAGGACACGGGACAGATCCGGATCTACAACCCCGCGACGGAGGAGGACCGGCTCTTCGTACGACGTGCCCGGGGTGAACAACCAGGGCGAGCGCGGAATGCTCGGCGTGGCGCTGCATCCGGCCTATCCCGACCGGAACTTCGTGTACGTGTTCGTCACGCGCAGCTCGAACGGGTCGCTGAAGAACCAGATCCTGCGCTACACGAACCGGGCCGGCACCGGACGGGACCGCCGCACGATCTTCAGCTCGGCTGCCACGTCGGCCACGATCCACAACGGCGGTCGCATCCTGTTCGGCCCGGACAACCAGCTGTACGCGATCGTCGGGGAGGGCGGCTCGCCGGCGAACTCCCAGGAGCTGCGAACCCGCGCGGCAAGATCCTGCGCATGACGCCGCTGGGCAAGCGGCCCAACGACAACCCGATCCGCCGCAGCAAGGCTTCGCCTACGGGATCCGCAACTCGTTCGGATTCGCCTTCGATCCCGTCACCGACGAGCTCTGGGAGACGGAGAACGGCCCGGGCTGCAACGACGAGGTGAACCACATCCCCATCGGCGGCCGGAACTTCGGCTGGGGACCCCGGCAGTCGTGCGGGAGCCTGCCCTCGCCGCGCGACACGAACAACAGCGGCCCCAGGCCGCGGGTGCTGCCCGAGCTGTGCTTCACGGAGACCGTCGGCATCACCGGCATGACGTTCTGCGACGGCTGCGGGCTCAGCAACTCCCAGGGCGACCTGTTCTTCGGCGACGCACAACTTCGGACAGATCCGGCGGGTCCCGCTGGACGCCGGACGCGACACCGTGGACGGCATCGGCTCCGTGGTCTTCGACACCGGCAACGTCCTGAGCATGGAGACCGGGCCCGACGGCGCGATCTACTTCAGCGACTTCTCCGGCATCTACCGCCTCGCGGACTGACGAACGGGACTCCCGCCGGCACCGTCGCAGGCACGACCGCACGTGAACTGCCACATGGATGTGGGGCACGAACGGCCCTACCGCGCACAGCCCACGTTCGGGGTAGGCTCGAAGCCCGGTGGGAGGCGGGTCGCGCCGGGCGGGCGCCGACGCGCGTCCGGTCCGCCGTCCGAGCGAGACTCGTGGAGGTGACGCAGTGAACATCGGTCAGCCGAAGCGGATCATCCAGGTCGAGCCCGTGTCCGTGCCCCTGCCGGAGTACGTGCCGGAGCCCGCGCCCGCGGAACCGGTGCGAGAGCCGGAGCCCGCCGAGACCGGGAGCCTAGACGCCCGTGGCGATGTCCCTCGCCAAGGAGCTCGAGGTCCTGCGCACCGCGGAGACGATCCAGGCGTGGCGCGCCTGGACGCTCTCGGGCCGCCGCGACGGGTCCGACCTGCTCCTGCGTCCCGTCGCCGGCCGCTCCCGGCCGTGGCTGCCGATGCGCCCGGCCGAGGCCGCGTGCAAGATGGGGCGGATGCACGCCGCGCCGAACGTGGACTGCACGTGCGGGCTCCACGGAACGCACGACATCGACATCCTGCGGCGGACGAAGTCTCCCGCCGTGCTCGGGCGCATCGCCATGTGGGGCCGCGTGATCGAACACGAGCTCGGCTACCGCGCCGAGTTCGCGTATCCCCAGCGGCTCACGTTGATCTGCTACCTCTGCTTCTGGCAGTGGGGACCGCCGAAGGCGCGCGCCGACCTGGTGGGGTGGTACGGCTGGACCCACCTGGTGCCGCTCTGTCGCGAGCACCTCGACCTGTCGATCCGCTACGGCATGATCCCGCGGGCGCTGCTCGGGGCCGACCGCGTCGAGCAGGCGCTGCGCGCCACCTACGCCGTAGATCCGCTGCCGATGTAGTCGGCTCAGGAGCCCTGGTCGTCCTCGGGGTGCGAGCCGAGCTTCTTGCGGGCCGCCGTGCGGGCGAGCCTGCTCCGCAGATCCATCGCCTGCGGCGACGGCTCGTCGGCCACGTTCTCGGGTGCCTCGGGGTCGGAGACAGGCTGTGCCGGCGCGGCGGGTGCGGCGGCCGGGGGTCGCGCCCCCACCGGCTCCGGCGATCGGGGAGCTCAGCTCCCGCATCCGCTGCTCGGCCTCGCGGGCTCGCACCTCGGCGGCGATCACGCGCTCCTCCAGGCTCGCAAGGGCCTCCGGGGCCACGGCCTGCGCCCTTGCCTCCGCGAGCGCTCGCTCCAGCTCCGCCGTGTGCGCGCCTGCGTCGGCGAGGGCCGACTCGGCGTCGGCGAGCCGGGTGGCGGCCTCCGCCTCGGCGACATGAGCGGCGTGGGCGGCCTTCGCGGCCTCCGCCACCTCGGCGGCGTGCGCCTCCTCGATGGCCTCCGCGGCGGCGGAGCCGGGAGGCGGTCCGGCCGGGATCGGCGGCCCGAGCGCGACCGTGGCCTCGAGCTCGGCCTGCAGCCGGCGGTTGGCCTCACGCTCCCGCTCGAGCTCGTTCCGCAGACGCAACGGATTGCGATCGGCGGGCACGGGCTCGGGCGGCGCCTCCTCCCGCGGCTGTCGACAACTCGCTCGATGCTTGCGAGGAGGCCGGGATTGTTCCCGAAATCTGGGTGCACATCGAGGCGACCGGCCCCAACCGCTTCAAGGTCGGTGTGCAGGACAACGGCCCCGGCATCGTGAAGAAACAGATTCCGCTGATCTTCGGCAAACTGCTGTACGGATCGAAGTTTCATCGCCTGCGGATGAGCCGCGGACAGCAAGGAATTGGGATCAGCGCCGCGGGCATGTACGGCATGCTGACCACTGGCAAGCCGGTGAAGATCATCTCGATGACTTCGCCGAGCAAGCCGGCGCACTACTTCGAGATTCAAATCGACACCAGGCGGAACCAGCCGGAAATCATCAACGGCAAAGGCGAAGGCGAGGATATTCCAGCCGGCGAAAAAGGCCACAAGTACATTGCCGACCATGGCATCGAATGGGTTTCGCACTACCCGCTACCGGAGGAGCAGTCGCATCATCACGATGAAGTCCGCAGCGGCACGCGCGTGACGATCGAACTGGAAGGGCGCTTTCAGCGCGGCCGCGGCAGCGTCGACGACTATCTCGAACAGACGGCCATCGCCAACCCGCACGTCACGATTCACTATTCGATCCCGAAGGGGCAAGAGACACCTATTCGCGCTCGACGACTCAACTTCCGCCTGAACCCCAGGAGATCAAGCCGCATCCGTATGGCATCGAGTTGGGCCAGCTGGTGACGATGCTGAAGGACACCAAGCGCCGCCTCGATGTCGCAGTTCCTGACGACTCGTTTTCGCGAGTCAGTTCCGGTCAGTCGCCAGAAAATCTGCGAAGACGGCAAAGATCAGTACGCCGGTCGCAATCCCAAGCGCATCGGCCGCCAGGAAGCCGACTCGCTGTACCAAGCATTCAAAGCACGAAGATCAGCGCTCCGGCGACCGATTGCATCTCACCCATCGGCGAAGCGCTGATTCTCAAGGGCCTGCATCATCAGGTGCCCGGCGAGTTTTTCTGCGCGGCGACGCGTCCGCCGTCGGTGTATCGCGGGAATCCGTTTCTCATCGAGGTCGGATTGGCCTATGGCGGCGCCAGCTCCACGCAAAAGGTCACGCTGGAAGCACTGACCGAGCTGCTTAGCCGAAAGCGATGCCCGCTCGATGAGGCAATTCTTGCTCACGACCTTCGATGGCGTCGGCGCCGACCGGAGCCGAGAAGATCCTGTCGCGAAGCCAAATGGGCACCGCGCCAATCGCCTTCGCAAACTCAAGAAGGAGGAAATCGAGCAACTTCACGCGGCGATGAGGAATGTCAATCTGTCCGAAGGCCAATCGATGCAGGTGCTGCGGTATGCCAATCGCGTTCCGCTGCAGTTTCAACCGGCGGCCTGTGCGATCACGCAGTCGTGTCATCGGCAACAACTGGCGGCCTTACGGTTTGACCCAGTCCCGCGGTCAGCTGCCCGTCGGTCCGGTCACCGTCATGGTGCATATGGCCAGCGTATGGGTGCCGTTCACCAGCGAATCGAAGGAAGCCATCGCGTCGTATCCTGAAATCATGAAGGAGCTGCGGCTCGGCATTGCAGGCTGTCGGCCGCAAACTCGGCATGTATCTCAATCGCCGCAACCGCGTGCGACAGGAAGG